>CAVVYT010000005.1:0-105033 GCA_963752535.1 uncultured Chloroflexia bacterium | reverse complement strand
AGGCGGGTAGTATAGTTTCATATTGGATCCATCCATCTCAGAATTCCCGAATGTCAATTTAGCCAAACCTGTTTGTCTTGACACATTCATACCGCGTGTTAGAATATTGGCTATCATGTTCGATGTTTTTGTTTCCAGCCGTCGTACCCGTCGTACCCAGCCCTCTTTTCACCGGGAAGATCGGGAGTTACGGCTTTGGATGAAGGTATCGACTACTTAGTAATAAAATTTTGACCTTGTACCCCAAAACAGCTCTCCATCTCGGAGGGCTGTTTTTTATATTCATCATGGATCCATCTGACAGGTGGATCCTCAAACCAGAAAGGAATATTCCATGTCAAACCAATCAGCGATTAAAAAAGTTGTACTAGCCTATTCCGGCGGATTAGACACCTCTGTCATTGTGCCCTGGCTCAAGGAGAATTACGGCTGCGAAGTAATCTGCTTTTGTGCCAATGTCGGCCAGGGTGATGAGGATCTTACCGGACTCGAGCAGAAAGCGCTGAACAGCGGCGCAAGCCAGTTTGTTGCACACGATCTTTGCGAAGAGTTTACCAACGACTATCTGCTGCCCATGCTAAAGGCAGGAGCCGCCTATGAACACAAATATCTGCTGGGCACTTCGATAGCTCGCCCGCTGATAGCCAAACACCTTGTGGAAGTGGCTCACCAGTTCGGGGCCGACGCGGTGGCGCACGGAGCGACCGGGAAAGGCAACGACCAGGTACGTTTCGAACTGACTGTCATGGCACTGGACCCGCGCCTGAAGATCATCGCACCCTGGCGGGAATGGAAAATTCGTTCCCGCGAAGATGCGATCGAATACGCTGTCAGCCATAATGTACCCGTGACGGCGACCATCAAATCCATCTATAGCAGAGACGCCAATCTTTGGCACGTCTCCCATGAAGGCGGATTGTTGGAAGATCCATGGAATGAGCCGGACGAAGATATGTTCCTGTACAGTAGTTCCCCCGAGAAGGCTCCTGAGAAAGCAGAGTATGTGGAGATTGAATACGAAAGTGGTTGTCCGGTAATGCTAAATGGTCTGCCGATGTCGCCTGCCAGGATTGTTGGGACGTTGAATGCCATCGGTGGCAAGCATGGTATCGGGCGCACTGACCTGGTGGAAAATCGGCTGGTCGGGATGAAATCTCATGGGGTGTATGAGACTCCTGGCGGAACCATCCTGCTTTTCGCCCATCGTGAACTGGAATCTTTGGTTCTGGATCGATGAGACTATTTTTATTTAAGCAAATGGTCGCCATTAAATATGCAGAGCTAGTTTATAACGGATTGTGGTTTACCCCACTGCGAGAAGCAATGGAAGCCTTCGTGAATAGTACGCAGGGTCCTGTGACAGGAACTGTCCGCCTGAAACTGTACAAGGGTAATATCATCAGCGCCGGGCGAAAGAGCCCGTTTAGCCTCTACAGGGAAGATTTCGCTACTTTTGGTCAAGAAGATGTGTATGACCAAAGCGACGCGAAAGGATTCATCCGCTTGTTTGGTTTGAGCTTGAAGGTTCGCGCATTAAACGATTTGCCTATCTCCGGGCTGGATATGCCTAAGCCCGACTATTCGCGGTTCAAACGTGATTGAAGATCAATCATCTTTCTGACTATCAGGTGCGTAAATGGACACACAGGAGGAAAAATCATGACATTATGGGGTGGACGTTTCTCGAGCAAATTGGATCCAGGAGCATGGAAATTTAACGCATCCTTATCCTTCGACAAACTTCTGGCGGACGAGGATTGCCGGGGAAGCATTGCATGGGCGAATGGATTATATAAGGCAGGGATTATTTCCCTTGCGGAACGGGATCAGATTGTGGTTGGTTTACGAGCGATTGCTGGTGAGATCAAGAATGGCAGTTTTTCATTTGTTGAATCTGATGAAGATATTCATACGGCTGTGGAACGACGGCTTGGTGAAATGATTGGTGTTGCTGCAGGCAAACTACATACCGGGCGCAGCCGAAACGACCAAATCGCAACCGACTTCCGGTTGTGGCTGCTTGGCGCACTGTCCAACCTGGATGGATGGTTAATGCGGATGCAAGCGGTTCTGGTTACACTTTCTGAACGGTATCCACAAATGCTCATGCCGGGATATACCCATCTGCAGCGGGCACAGCCTATTACACTGGCGCACTGGCTGATGAGCCATTTCTGGCCCCTGCAACGTGACCGGGAACGATTGGATGATCTACGTAAGCGAGTATCCATCTTGCCACTGGGTAGCGGTGCCCTGGCAGGGACCGCTTACCCAATAGATCGAGACTCTTTGGCGATGGAACTTGGTTTTTCCAGTCCATCCTGGAACAGCCTGGATGCCGTCTCTGACCGGGATTTCGCCGCCGAGTATCTTTTCTGTGCCGCGATGATAGGCATCCACTTGAGTAAACTGGCCGAAGCGATGGTTGTGTTTACCTCCGCCGAATTCGGGTTTTTTACTTTGTCTGACTTATTCTCCACCGGCTCGAGCCTGATGCCGCAGAAGAAGAATCCCGACCTTTTCGAACTTGCCCGGGGGAAGGCTGGAACGATGATTGGTCAGTTGACAGGTCTGCTGGCAACTTTGAAAGGTTTGCCGTCTACCTATGACAAAGACCTGCAGGAAGACAAGGTTCCTGTCTTTCAGGCAACCGACACCCTGATGAATGTCGTTCCGGTTCTGGCGGGAGCGCTGGAAACAATGGAAATACATTCCGATCGGATGAGGGCAGCCATTGACTCGACTATGCTGGCAACGGATTTGGCTGACTACCTGGTGGGGAAAGGAGTTCCATTCCGGGAGGCGCATGAGAAGGTCGGCCATGCCATCCGTTTGGCAGGGAACAAGGGTATACCGCTGGAGAACCTTTCGGTTGAGGAGTGGAGCAGCCTGGGTCCATTTGATATGGATGTATATGCGGTATTTGATCCGATCGAGTCGGTGAACAGGCATAATTCGAAAGGTGGAACATCGTTCAAAGCGGTGGAAGACCAGATTAAGCAAGCGAAGAAGCTATTGGAAGGTGAATAAGCAACCCATTTCATTCGTCATGCGTGGGTTGCTGAGATAGGGTAGATCGGTTCCACCTGTTCACTGATCAGGATTTTCTGTATATCCTTGGTCGCCCAAATATCGGGAGATTTTATATTCCATCCAGGGACACCAGGGTTATTTTGATCCACCGGTCGAATTCCCCTACTCAAATTTCGGACCGTATAATGTTTTTCTTTGAGGATGGAATAATTGTAGGAAAATAAGATATAAATCACATCAATATTCGAATTTGCATCCCGGCTGTAGATATCAAGATTTTCCAACGAGGAGATCCCATGGATACCCAAAATTCATTCAAGAATATCGATGAATATATCGCCTTATTCCCGGAGGACGTGCAAAAGAAATTACGAGAAATCAGGTCAGTGATCAAAGCGGCAGCGCCAGAAGCGACCGAAGCGATCAGTTATCAAATGCCCACGTTCAAACTGCATGGAAATCTGGTCCATTTTGCTGCGTTCAAAAACCACATCGGGTTTTATCCTGCGCCGCAGGGTATCGAAAAATTCAAGGCAGAATTGTCCAAATACAAAGGCTCCAAAGGGGCGGTGCAATTTCCAATCGATCAACCGGTCCCATTGGATTTGATCCGGAGAATGGTTGAATATCGCGTGCAGGGAAACATGGCGAATGCCGCCCTCAAGAAGAAAAAATAAGCAGGGCAGGCAAACTGACATCCCATGGAGGGAAAATGAACATAAAGACCGAGTTGATCAATCATCTCAAGGATGTTTTTCGCCGTTGGGAAGAGCAATTGTCGACCATGACCGAAGCCGAGATCGTCACCTGGCAGCTTTCCCCGGGCCGGTCGGTGAAAGATGATGTTGGTCATCTCCGAGCCTGGATGCAGGTTTCCATCGCACGGTTGGAGGCTGCGTTATCAAGAAAGTGAACCTGCATATCCCGACTGGGTCCAGGGATTGGACCCTGATTCAGAGTCGGAGGACCATACGCAAACCTTCAATGAGCGGATCTTTAAGGATCATCGTGAAGAATCCTGGCCGGTTGTTTATCAAAACTGGCACAATGGATTTATCCATTTCCTGGAACTGGCAGAGAAAATTTCGGAAGAGGTTCTATCCGAAACGGATAGATTCCCATGGCTGAAAGGCTATCCGCTCATGGCTGTTCTGCAAGGCGCCCTGGAACATCATGAGGAACATATGGACGGATTTAGGTGATCGGTTCCTGCAGGTTAAAAAGCATTGACACATCCATATTTCAAAGAATAAAAACGAGAGTTCTCCTAGAGTTAACGTAGGAGAACTCTAGCCAATATTGATAAGTGGGATATTTATAAAGTGTATGCCTGTTCGCCAAACTGTCCTTCATCCAGACCGTTGACTTCGACTGCATCTGGAACACGAACAGGAGAGAAGTGGTTCATGATCTTAAGATCAGCCATGTCGCTCCAAATGCAAATGCGGCCGTTCCGACACCAGCGAGAAGCTGAACAGGAAATTGACGTACTATTCCCTTCAATCAATCCACTGATACCGTTTACCGAAGAGACCGCAAATACACCAACCATGATGGTTCCCAAATAAGCCGCCCACACCATGGCAACCCCAAACATCCAAGGCATCATCCCAACCCCATTTGATCCGCATCTGGATCGCGCCGTAGCAAACAAAGGCAGCCAATACCCCGATTATCGCGGCCGCCCAGGGCTGAACATATCCGGCTGCGGGGGTGATGGTGGCCAAGCCTGCGACAGCACCGGTTAACGCACCGGTCATGCTGGGTTTTCCTTCATGGATCCAGGAAATAAACAACCAGGTGATCATCGCCATGGATCCTGCAACATCTGTGTTTACAAAGGCGATGGATGCCAATCCCGTTGGCTGCCAGGGCGCTGCCGCCATTGAACCCAAACCAACCGAACCATAGCAGTCCTGTGCCCAGAGCCACATAGGTGATATTGTGCGGCTGGGTTTTTTCGGCTGGTAAGATTTTCCGCTTTCCAACGATGAATACTGAAGCTAGAGCAGCAAATCCGGCACTGATGTGAACCACAATACCACCGGCAAAATCAACCACACCTAACTTTCGCCAGGAATCCTCCACCCCAAATCCAATGGACCAGGGGGATATAGATGAGGACACTCCAAAATACCAGAAATACCAGATAGCTTTTGAAGTTTACCCGATCAGCAAACGCGCCTGTAATTAATGCCGGAGTGATAATGGCAAACATTTCCTGGTAAACGAAAAATGCTAATGCTGGGATGAGTTGGCCATTCATCGGATCAAATCCGACACCATTCAAAGCAAAATATCGTAAATCGCCAATGATCCCGCCGATATCTTTCCGAATGCCAGGCTGAATCCACCAAAAACCCAGATCGTTGTAACGATTCCCAACGAGATAAAGCTTTGCATCATAATAGAAAGAACATTTTTGCGACGCACCAAGTCCACCGTAAAAAAAGGCCAGACCCGGGGTCATCACAAATACCAATGCTGCGCTAATCAATACCAATTGCAGTTGCCGCAGGATCAATATTTTCCATTCTTTTCTCCTCAAGATAAATATGATGTGTATCAATTCTACGAATTACAGACCATCTTTTCATGCTCCATGTTGTGTAGTCCCGCATACCTGAAATCAGGTAGAATGTTGGTTACGTTTTCACTATCCTTGTGCTAAGATTGATCCATGAGCATTTCCGTTTTGCTGGTGGAAGATCATAAAATTGTACGCGAAGGCACCCGCCAACTATTGGAACAATCTGATGATATGAAAGTGGTTGGCGAAGCATCCGATGGTTTCGAAGCAGTGAGACTGGCTGGCGAATATCCATCCAGATGTGATTGTGATGGATGTGCGCTGCCTCGCTTGAATGGTATCGAAGCGACCCGGATGATTACAGCCAGGTTTCCAGAGATCAAGGTTTTGATCCTTTCGGCCTTATGAAGACGATAGCTATGTGTTTCCGCTTCTTGAAGCAGGAGCCAGCGGATATCTTATTAAAACGTCCAGCGGTGTCGGAATTGGTGGAGGCGATCAGAACTGGTTTATGCAGGTACAGACCGCACTCTCTCCCCGGATCAGTGCAAAATTAATCAACCGCATTGGAGGACGCCAGGCTTATCGGAAAAATCATATGCCGATTGGCTTAACTGAACGGGAGATGGATGTCCTTCGGGCAGCAGCCAACGGATACGCCAATAAGGAAATCGGATCTCTGTTGGGAATCAGCGGTCAGACCGTTCAAGTCCACCTACGGAATATATTTGGCAAACTGGAAGTAGGTAATCGATCGGAAGCTATCGCCATGGCGATCCGATATGGGTGGATCACACTAGAGGCGAGCGATGAATGAAGGAACAGATCAACCTGTTTCCATAGTCAGTTCTTACAATCCGATAGAAGCAAGTGGATCTGGTATCCGCACCCAATTACTCTGGGCAACCTTGTTTCCCCTTGCTTTTTTTGTGTTGCTTACCACCCTCGTTATATCGACAGCGCTTTTCCGCGTTACGCTCAATCTCGTGTTACAACGTAACACAGCTCAGGCGCAGGTAGTTGCCTATACACTCCTATCAGAGGGGTCCTTAGCCCACCTGAATGTTCCATCCACGCTCAAGACAGCGCTCCAAAAGGTTCATCCGGTGGAAGGTAGCGTTCTGTTCGTGGTTGATTTAGATGGTCATATTCTTGGTAATTCCACATCCGACCAGAACATGATCCCCGTAAACCTTACCGTTCTAATGTCATTGATCCAGGATTGGAATCCAGCCAGTACATTGGCCGAATTGATCATTACCAATGACCAAACGGTCATATCTTTCGCCCCAATTCCGGGAGAGCAAATAGGGGTTCTCTTAACGGAGCCCTGGTCTGCAGTGATGTCTCCGGCATTTTATTACCAACTTATCCTCGCCGGATTGTTGATATTAGGGGTGGTGCTTTCGCTTGTCATGTTGTCTGTCGGCATTGGAAGGATCATTCAACCAATTGCCAATCTGGCGGAAAACGCGACAGACGCTGTACCTGGCAGTGTTTTCCATCCGGTTCCTGAACGAGGGCCAAAAGAAATTCGCACTTTAAATTATGGCTTTCAACCAGATGGTAATTCGCCTGGCGGAACAACAATCCCTGATGCGGCAATATGCCGATAAGGCTTTGCTGAGCCAGGAGGAAGAGAGACAACGCCTCTCGCATGAACTTCATGATGGGACACTTCAGGATTTAGTGGGTTTGTCGCAGCGTGTGGAGTTATGCCGTAATGAATTGGATCGCTCCCCTGAAATAGCTCGCAGCAGGTTGGATGAACTACATCGATTACTTGGTCAGGCCATTGAGGATGTACGTCGAATCAGTAACGCGCTTCGTCCTCCAGTCCTGGAAGACTTTGGCTTATCGGTTGCCTTGGATGCCTTGTGCAAAGACTTAAGTCAGGAGAAACCTGATCTGCACTGTGAGTATTTGATTTCGGGAACGCAACGCCGTTTGCAACCTGATCTCGAGTTGGCTATCTATCGTGTGGTTCAAGAAGCATTAGCCAATATTCGAAAACATGCGCATAATGCCACCCTGGTTCAATTGGAGATATTCTATTCCGAGACGGAGATCCGGGTCAGGATAAAGAATGATGGGAGCGGATTAGATTTAAGATTTGCCAACTCTGGTCCGGTCTGGGCATTTAGGTGTGGCGGGAATGTTTGAACGCGCGCGACTTATTCAGGGAAGCCTGGATATCCAATCCGATGAGGATGGTAAAACTGTGGTTGTGCTTTCAGTACCTTGTGGTAATGGGCAAACAAATATTGAATAATCGACTTTGACAGTAACTGAAACTCCATTCATACAATTTATGTTTAATTCATAATCTTCGGTAAACCCAACTGCTTACCTCCGAAATCGTTCTGTTCCGTGTTCACCGGTCGAATGACAGGTGAATTTCACTTGGAATACAAAGATAGTTTTTATCTTCATCCCAACGAGGTGAATGACCATCAGTTTATTCCATGCGGTTATACAAGCCTGTCAAAGCAGAGGGCAGAACACTTAGAATCAATCATGCCGGGTAAAATATTGTCTCCCGTGACTGTCGTAATTATTGGTATTCATCGTATAGATAAGGAGTTAAATCGAATGCAAAAAATTGTCCCGTTTTTATGGTTCAACGATCAGGCGGAAGAGGCGGTCAATTTTTACACCTCCATCTTTAAAGATTCAAAGATCGGGGAGGTTTCCCGCTACACAGAAGGTGGGATGGGACCGGTGGGAAAAGTGATGACCATGAGCTTCCAACTAAATGGACAGGATTTCATGGCTCTGAACGGAGGTCCGGTTTTCTCCTTTACCCCGGCGATCTCGCTCTTCGTGAATTGCGAATCTCAGGAGGAAGTGGATCATTTGTGGGACAAGCTTTCCGCCGGCGGGGAGATCGAGCAATGCGGTTGGTTGAAGGATAAATTTGGCATTTCCTGGCAGATCGTCCCGACGGTGTTGGGCGAGATGATGGCGGACAAAGACCCCGAGAAATCGGGCAGGGTCATGCAGGCGATGCTTCAAATGAAGAAGATCGACATCTCGCTGCTCAAGAAAGCGTATTATCAAGAATGACGAGTACGATCTGAAAATGACTTACTCAGCGCTCCGGTCTGTTAGGATCAGAGCGCTGAGTTTTAATGGGTGAATTCAGTCCGGGGATGGGATCGAATGTCGAATATAATTCAATGCCGGACGGGCTGACAGGGGACGCAGTATTCGCTGATCATGCAAATCCAAGCGTTCTCGTAATTCCGAAAATAACTGACAAAGGACCAACTACCCCGTGAAATCTTTCCACCACTGCTGAATACCCTGAAACCCGTTGGAAAGCGCTCTATCGAGCCGGCGGTTATGCCGTGATAGCCATGCTGGCGATCATGATCGCCCAGATTGCCGTCTTCATCGCCTGGCCATCTCCTGATACCGTGGAAGGTTTCTTCGCCCTATTCCAGGACAACTGGCTGCTGGGATTGCTGAGTCTCGACCTGCTCTATTTGTTCAACAACGCGCTGATCATTCCGATCTATCTCGCATTGTATATGGCACTGAAGCGAAATCACGAATCCGCGATGCTGATTGCCCTGGTCATCGGCCTGGTGGGGAATCACGGCTTACTTCGCATCGAACACCACATTCGAGATGCTCACCATCAGCCATCAGTACGCATCCGCAAGCGGTGAAGCGCAGCGGACCAGTCTGCTCGGAGCCGGGCAAGCCATGCTCGCCATCTACAAGGGGACCGCTTTCGATGTATATTACGTCCTCAATGCAATCACCCTCCTGGTTTTTTCATTCGTCATGCTGCGGAGCAGCCTGTTTTCTCGGGCAACCGCAATCTGGGGGATCGCAGCCGGCGTGTTCATGGTCATCCCATCCACTGCCGGGATGATCGGGCTGGTATTCTCCCTCGCGTCTCTCGTCCCGTGGGCTGTTTTCGCGATACTGGTCGCAATCCGGTTCTTCCAGATGGGATCAGATGAGTAAAACCGGGCACTTGTTTTTGTTTGTCCGCCTTCGGATACTCCTTTACAATGAATAGTATCCATAGGCGATCCATCCCCGGAGAAATTAACTGAAAAGAGAAAGCTACGACTCCCTGGTGGGAATCTTTTTTACCAGTTTTTTTTGCTTGATTACTGCCTACCTGCTCTTTTTTAAGGATGCCGATCCGAACTATGTGATGATCGCGGGTGGGCTATTAATCTTATTTTCCCTGGTCGTCATTGGTCTGTCCATCTTCCAGTTGAAATACACCTGGTCCTGGGGGAAGCAGGGGATTGTCGGTTTCTTCCTGGGATTTCTTGTAATCGCCATTGCCGTGGCATTCGCCGGGGAGCCCTTCTTCAACCGGAAAAACCTGGCATCTCAGGCTAATTACGCATCCGTCTGCGGCGGAACGGGTATCTCCACCGCACCCGCATTTCGAGCCGAAGGGTACAACCCCGTGGTCGTGGTCGACGCACCGAATCACCCTGGCAAATGGTCCGCGTATACGATTCGAGCGGGTTGGACGCCGTCTGATCTCAACGACGTGACTCTGGCCGCTTGTTTCCAGGATGAAAAGGTTCATCAGGAAACCTGCCAGTACAACGGCGGTGTGTCAGTAAAGCGCTATCAGAACAAAGTAACGGTCAACCTGGTCGAGGTCAAAACGGGCAATATACTGGATGGAAAAACCTTCGATGGGAAAGAACCGGGAAAATGTCTGGCAGCCGTGTCGAGCGGAGGGGAGATCGAAGGGACCGGGGTGGAATGGGGTGAGATCAGAATCTGGATGGCTGAATTTGTCCACCCGGTGAATCCGTAGAGAAATTATCTCCCAGGTCATTGGAGACCCAAGAAACGGTACCTAACATGTCATTGCGAGCCCACGCAGTGGGCGTGGCAATCTCCGGTTTTAATCGCATGCGAAAGGATGAGATTGCTTCGTTATCGTGATACCTGGGTGGAGTAAAGCAATGACACGAGGAAAACACTCCTAGTATATAGATAACATGTAGTAATAATTAGCAAATCTCACTCAATTTTCCCTCCTATCCTTCCAGCACACTTGACGAGCCTACCCAAAAGGCAGATAATTATCGTACGGATAAATCATCTCCTGACAGGTGGGACGGAGTAGACTGTGCCTGAACATTCGGAAGACGAGATCCATCAGATCGTGGAAAAGGTGCTCCAGCGTTTCGCGGGACTATCCACGCCGGAAACCTCTGCGACGAGCGCCGCGCCTTCCCCGGAGCCAACCCTTCCAGTCGCTGTCAAGCCGTCTGCCAAAAAAGTGGTCGCCATCGGCGCGGACCACGGCGGTTTTGAGCTGAAAGAAATCCTCAAACCCGACCTGACCGCGCTGGGCTTTGAAATCATCGACGTGGGCACCCACAGCAAAGAAGCGGTGGATTACCCCGATTTCGCCCACGAGGTCGCCCGGCTGGTCAGCACCGGCAAGGCCTGGCGCGGGATCATCATCGACGGGGCCGGGATTGGCAGCTGCATTGTGGCCAACAAGGTGCCGGGCGTGCGGGCCGGCATGGCTTATGATTATTCCTCGGCGGTGAACAGCCGCGAGCATAACGATACCAATGTGCTCACCCTGGGCGCCGGGCTGATCGGCGTCAACCTTGCCAAACAAATTGTGAAAGTCTGGCTTTCCACCGATTTTGGCGGCGGGCGGCATGCAAGGCCGCGTGAACAAGATCATCGGCGGTCGAAAAGCAGTATTTGAAATAGAGGTTGCGATGGATACTGACTTGAAAACGGTTGAACAATTGGTTGAGATCATCACCCGCGAGGTGCTGGTCGCCATGGCGGAACAGAAACAACGAGCAGGCCACTCCGGATGGCCAGCAGTGCAAGCTGCAACTGCGCCGAAGGGCTGTGCGTAAAAACCTGCTTCGACCAGGCCGGGAAGGTGGTGAGCGCCGGCGCGGAGCGGCTTTCCTCCACCCTGGGCGGCATTCCGCAGGACCTGAACCTGGCCGGGATGATCGACCATACCCTGCTCAAACCCGACGCCACCCCCGACCAGATTGCCCAGCTTTGCTTTGAAGCGCGCAAGTACGGCTTTGCCTCGGTCTGCATCAACCCTGCCTGGGTTCCACTTATGCGCCCAGCTGCTGCAGGGCTCGCCGGTCAAAGTCTGCACGGTGATCGGTTTCCCGCTGGGCGCCATCCGCGCCGGAAGTGAAGGCTTTTGAAACCCAGAACGCCATCGATCAGGGCGCGACCGAGATCGACATGGTGATCAATATCGGCGCGTTGAAAGCCCGCGACCTGGACCTGGTGGCCAAGGATATCCGCGGGGTGGTGACGACGTCGCATGCCCGCGGCGCGATCGTCAAAGTCATCCTTGAAACCGTCCTGCTGACCGATGAAGAGAAAACCATCGCCTGCCTGATTTCCAAAGAAGCCGGGGCCGATTTTGTGAAAACCTCCACCGGGTTTGCCGGCGGCGGCGCCACCGTCCACGATGTTGCCTTGATGCGCCGGGTGGTCGGCCCGGAGATGGGCGTCAAAGCCTCCGGCGGCGTGCGCACCTATGAAGATGCCGAAAGTATGGTCAAAGCCGGCGCGACCCGCATTGGCGCCAGCGCCGGGGTGAAGATCATCCAGGGCCCCAGCGCTGAAAAACCGGCCGCGCCGGCTCCGGCTGGACCGGCGAAAAGTTATTAGGAAGGCTTCCCATGCTGATTGCCAGAGTGATCGGAACGACCGTTTCAACCATCAAAGATGAAAAACTGATCGGGCGGAAACTGCTCATCGTCCGCCAGACCGATGAGCACGGCAACGCGGTCGGCAAACCTTATGTGGCCGTGGATACCGTGGATGCGGGCATCGGCGACCTGGTGTTGACCTGCGCCGGTTCTTCCGCCCGCCAGACCGTGATCACCAAAGATACCCCGGTGGATGCGGTGATCATGTCGATCATCGATTCGCTGGAAGTGGATGGAGAAGTGGTATTCCGCAAGTCATGAGCTCGATTAACCGATTGCTCGATAAGGAACATAACCTTGGACCAGGATCTCTCCTCAATTCAAGAAGCGCGTGATACGGTCGCCAGGGCATATGAAGCCTGGAAGGCCTGGAGCCATGCCTCGCAGGCGGAAGTGGACCGGGTCTGCGCGGCGATGGCGGAAGCCGGTTACCAGGCCTCCGAACGGCTGGGACGCCTGGCGCAGGAAGAGACCGGCTACGGCGTCGCGGCTCACAAGAAGCTGAAAAACGAGTTCGGCTCGCGGATGGTCTGGGAGAGCATCCGCGACCAGAAAACGGTGGGGGTCATCCGGCACGACCCCGACCGCCGCCTGTACGAAATTGCCTGGCCGATGGGCGTGGTCGCGGCCCTGGTTCCATCCACCAACCCCACCTCGACCGCCTTTTTCAAGGCGCTGATCGCCGTCAAAGCCCGCAACGCGATCATCTTTTCTCCCCATCCATCGGCAAAGCGCTGCATCTTCGATGCGGTCCAAACCATGGCGCTGGCAGCGGAAAACGCCGGCGCGCCCAGAGGGCTGATCAACTGCCTGCAGCAGATCTCGCTGCAGGGCACCCAGGAGCTGATGTCGCACCGCTACACGGCGCTGATCCTGGCGACCGGCGGATCGCGCGATGGTGAAGGCGGCCCATTCCACCGGCAAACCGGCCTATGGCGTTGGCCCGGGCAATGTGCCGGTTTATGTCGACCGCTCCGCCGATATCGAGAAAGCCGCCCGCTACATTGTGGCTTCCAAAGCCTTCGATTATTCCACCATCTGCGCCACCGAGCAGTCGGTGATCGCCGACCGCCCGGTCGCCCGCCAGCTGGCCGAGCGGATGCAGGCGGAAGGCGCCTATTTCACCAATCCGCAGGAGACCGACGCGCTGCGCCAGGCGCTTTTCCACCCGGATGGCAGCATGAACACCGCTGTGGTGGGCAAGTCCGCGCCTATGTCGCCGTGTACGCGGGTTTCCACGTCCCGGAAGGCACGCGCATCCTGGTCACCCCGCTGATCGAAAGTGGGCCGCGAGGAGCCGCTTTCGCACGAGAAGCTGACCACCGTTTTGGGCTGGTACGAAGTGGATGGCTGGGAGCAGGGCTGTGAGACCTCCATCGCCCTGATCCAGACCGGCGGGCGCGGCCACACCCAGATCATCCATGCCAACGACGAGCGCGTGATCATGGCCTTTGGGTTGGAAAAACCGGTTTTCCGCATCCTGGTCAACACCATGGGCACGCTGGGCGCGATCGGCCTGACCACCGGCGTGATGCCTTCGATGACGCTGGGATCGGGTGGGGTGGGCGGCTCGATCACCGGCGATAATATCACCGCGTATCACCTGATCAATATCAAACGCCTGGCGTATGAAACGATGCCCCCGCCGTTGGAAGCATTCTCATCAGGTGAAATACCGGCCGGCCCCTCGCCCGATGAGATCGAGCAGGTCGTCCGGCAGGTTGTGAATGAAATATTAGAAAGCAAAAAAACCTACTGACATTGATCATGAATCTACAAAACCAAAGGAAGGAAGAAAATGGCTCAAGATACTTCTTTGATTGCACTTGGAATGGTCGAAACCCACGGACTGGTGGCTGCGATTGAGGCAGCCGATGCGATGGTGAAAGCCGCCAACGTCAGCTTGATCGGCTCGGAATATGTGGGCGGTGGCTTTGTCACCGTGATGGTGCGCGGGGATGTCGGCGCGGTAAAAGCTGCCACCGATGCCGGCGCCGCCGCGGCCAAGCGGGTGGGCGAGGTGGTTTCGGTCCATGTCATCCCACGCCCGCATGCCGATGTGGAGATGATCCTGCCCAAGGAAACCAAAGGGAGCATTGGCGGAAGAAGCGGCAACCTGCCAATAAGCCGATCAAATTCACAGGAAAGAAGAAGATTATGGCTGAAGCATTTTCGTTACGCTGCTACTGTTACCTGGATCGGATGCAGCCTCAGTATGCCGCCTTTGTCGGCACGGTCACCCAGGGCGACCTGCCCACCGAGGGCATGGCAGCTCTGTATGTGGAGATGGCCCCGGGAAACGAAGTCTTCCGGGTGGTGGATATCGCCGTCAAAGCCACCGAAGCCCGGCCCGGCGCGCAGATCGTCGAGCGCGAGTTTGGCATGTTCGAGGTGCATTCCACCAACCAGGCCGCCGTTCAGGAAGCCGGACGGGTGGTGCTGGACCGGCTGGGGTTGAACATCGAGGACCGCATCCGCCCCCAGGTGGTCTCCACCCAGGTCATCACCCGCATCGATCCCTACCAGTCGCAGCTGCTCAACCGTTTCCGCCGCGGAAGCATGCTGGTGCCCGGCGAAACCATGCTGGTGCTGGAATGCGCCCCGGCGGCGTATATCAACTATGCCTGCAACGAAGCCGAAAAAACGGCCAGCATCAAGCTGATCCATGTCTCTTCGGTGGGACGCTTTGGCCGGATGTGGCTGTCGGGCTCTGAAGCGGAAATTCTGACCGCCAGAGATGCCGCCATCCGCGCCCTGGAGAGTCTGCACGGCCGGAAGGCGCCTGATCGACAGGTTACCGGAGGGTAGATAGGAGCGATCCATGCCTAAAGAGTTTTATACCGAAAGAGATATTGAGGACATGGTGAAACGCGGCATCCTGTCCTTGGAGCTCAATGATAATGTCGTGCTGACCGACCTGGCCTATGAAAAAGCCAACCGGCTGGGCATGCAGTTGGTGCGCGATAAGCCCGAAAATCCGCCGGCCGCGCCGGTCCGGCCGTATATTGCCCAGCAGCAGTCGCCCGCGCGCCAGCGCCGCGTATATTCCACTGCCTCGACCGCCTCAGCCGGCCACCTCGGACGGTGCCAGGTCGTCCCGCCTCCGCAGGCGGATGGGGCGGAGCTGCACCAGCGCATCCGCAATGCCGTGATCGCGCGCCTGGGAAGCCAGGTGGATGCGAACCTGCTGGATGTGATCATCAACCGGGTGCTTCAACAGTACAGGGATTAAATAAGCCATGCTATTCGGCAGGGTCAAGGGAACGGCCGTCTGCACGCATGAAATATGCCGGCACCGAGGGGCTGAAGCTGCTGATCGTTCAGCCGCTGAACAAAAACCTCGAGCCGGTGGGCCCGCTGCAGGTGGCGGCGGATGTGGTGGATGCCGGCCCGGGCGACCTGTGCGTGATGGTCCGCTCGCGCGAGGCCGCCCTGGCGCTGCCGGATGTCAAATTCGTGCCGGTCGACCTGGCCCTGGTTGGGATTGTGGATGAGCTGGAAGTGAAGCCGGACAAAGACTTTAATTTCACCCTCAAGGCGGGTACGAATCGGTTTACGTAAAACCATGCCCTGTCATGCTGAGGCTGAAAGCCGAAGCAACCCGCAACGCCGTGTCATGCTGAGGCCGAAGGCCGAAGCACCACCAAACTGTCATGCTGAGGCTGAAGCCACTCTCGACAGCTAATCTCGGAGAAAGCCATCGTAGAGATCCTTCCTCCTTACATTCCTCAGGATGACAGAAAAAGAGACTAATGATCATAGCGAAAGTCGTTGGGACGGTCGTCACCACCATCAGCCACCGGGATTACAAGAACCGGCGGTTGTTGGTCGTCCAGCCGCTGGGATTGCCCGGCGAGAAACCCGACGACGATTTCGTGGCGATCGACAATTCCCAGGCCGGGATCGGTGACACGGTCCTGGTGCTGCGGGAGGGCAGCGGCGCCCGGCAGGTGCTGAACAACCCGGACGCGTGCATCATCTCGGTGATCGTGGGGATCATCGATTCGGTGTATGTGGAGGGGTAATGCCGGGGGGGGCGTAAAGTAGGGTTTCGAATCATGATCCCCAACCCAACCTATACCATATAGATATTTAGTGTCAGTAGAAATACTCACCGTTGTAAAAAGTGTGGTTCGGAGGATTTTGGTATCTGGACATCTGCTACAACAGGAAAAATCCACTTTTATTGCCGTAATTGTCGGCGAAAAAGGGCAAACCTATATTCTCACCGAAAATTATAAATGGCGGCTCGCACACAAAAAATATCGATAAATAAAGGGAATCGACATAGTCGGAACGAATAACTGTAAAATAATAGAGTAATCATTTATGTCGACAATTTCTTGCAAAAAACGCGGCAAAGATATTAACAGATGTTAATACTAGACCCGACGTTCAAGAGTGGGAGAAGAAATTTAACGAAATTACGATAAGTGTCCGCGATGTGGAAGACTTGGCAGGAAATCCCTTCACGCCCCGACAAACGTTATAAATATGTATGGACAAAAGACCACATACTGCCGATTACATCCGGTGGGGTTGATAATATTGAAAATCTTCAGCCACTTTGCTATCAATGTAATTCTTCGAAATGTGCATCAAGAGAAGAACAAGCGCATTAAACCTCATTTGAAGATTGTGTCGTATGGCAGAGTACCCTTTGCAATGACACACCCTCCATGTCATTGCGAGCCCACGAAGTGGGCGTGGCAATCTACGGCAAAGGCTGAGATTGCTTACCTGAAGAAATATCGCCCAAAGCCTTTCTTACATCGAGAGAGCAAGTCCCCCCGCGCCGATCACGATCATGAAAGCAGCCACCAGGAGAAAGGTCACAAAGCTGTACGCCTTTGTCTCCAGCACCGCTTTGCTCGGATCAGCCGGGTCATAGTGGACGGTCACCGCGGTTCCCGCCGGATATTCGGCGACTTTGGCATTGGCATTCTTTCGCCCGCTGGCTGGATTTCCAAACCCCAGCGTGTCGCTCTCATAGGTTTGGCCCATCACCTGGTATTCGTACTTCACCACCCCTGCGATCTGCGTGATCTGGCGGCCATTCCGAAAGCTGGTGTGAGATGCCACGCGCGAATCCGTCACCTTGCCGGGCACGGTCGGCCAGGTCTCGCCGGCCAGCTTCGCTTTTGATCTTTGCCTGAAGGCAAAATAGATAAATCCAAGTCCTGCGATGAGGAAGATCCCATAGACTATGACGGTTATATTCATTTCCAACCCTCCGTTGTGAGATATATTAATTCTACGCCGAATAATTAACTGGGCAAACGTCAACAGGGTTACGCAGGGACCTACCACATAGCCTGCGCTATAATAAAACGATCAATGCGATAGGTTTTGGCGCAGGATCCAAAACCTCATCCATCTCTTCATTAAAGGATTCCACATGGCCAAAGTCGTTCTGATCACAGGTTGTTCCACCGGCATTGGGCGGGACCTCGCTCAACGCTTATCGCAGGCAGGCTACACCGTCGTGGCGACGGCCAGACAGGTCGATTCGATGAAAGACCTCCCGGCAGCGCTCCAACTTCCCCTGGATGTATCCCAACCGGATTCGGTCAAGAAGGCGGTCGCGCAGACCATCGCCCAGTTCGGCCGGATCGATGTCCTGGTCAACAATGCCGGATATGCCGTGACCGGGGCATTGGAGGAACTCCCGGAGGAGAAGGTGAAGCAGGTCTTTGATGTCAATGTGTTTGGGGTGGTACGAATGATCCAGGCGGTTGTACCTCATATGCGAAAGCAGGGCGCGGGCCGGATCATTAACATCAGTTCCATCGCGGGAAAGATGTCCACGCCCGCCAATGGCGCTTATTCTGCGACGAAATTCGCGCTCGAAGCCCTATCTGATGCGCTGCGCGTGGAATTGGCGTCTTTCGGGATCCAGGTTGTGGTGATCGAACCGGGCTCCATCCGCACAAATTTCGATCAAACTGTCCTGGCACAGGGGGCGGATATCCGCGCGAATCCCGACTCGCCATACAAGGCACTCTATAAACTGAGCGATGATTTCGCCGCGTCCATGATCAAAACGCAATGCGGTCCTGAGATTGTCTCACAGGGTTATTCAACAGGCCATCGAGGCTCCCAGGCCGAAAGCCCGCTATCTGGCCGGTGTTGCGTTTCTTGGTAGGATCGCGATCCCCTTGCGGGATTTTGTGTGGGACTCATTCCTCGAGCGGACATACCGGATCGCGCCGCAGAAGGAGTGACCGCGGAAGTCTATTGCGGTAAGAGATCCCCCCGCTCCGGAAGTGCGTCGGAGCGACCCCCTTGATAAGGGGGTACTTATCCGCAGGTAACTTAGCGACCTTTGCGCCGCGGCTTTGCGCCCGGTCTCGGGGGACCTGGGGGCCCTGGTCAGGGACCCGTCTTTGGCGGGGCTGTGGTGAAAAAGATCCCCCCGCTCCGAGAGAGCGTCGGAGCGACCCCCTTGATAAGGGGGTCATTATCGGTTCTCTGAAATAGAAATGCCCTCCAGATGGAGGGCATTTGAAGTATAAAACGATCCGGTTATTTCTTCATCGAGCTCAGGGCGGACAGGAACGATTGGACCACGATGGCGGTGGACTGGTTGCGGTGCTGGGTGTTGCCCATCCCGCTGCCGGCCACGAACGCCTGGACGAATGCCTGCATACTGGTCTGGCCTTGTTGCTTGGCCTGCATATAACCCATCCCGGCTGCCAGCAGGTCCGACAGGTCGAATCCGCTGTTCTGCTGTGACGAATTGGCATTCCCTTGCTGGTTACCGCCGGTGAGTCCGCCCAGAAGTGCGCCGAGCATATCCGCCCCGCCGGTCTGTTGAGGTTGCTGAGGTTTCGCGTTCCCGCCGGAAAGACCGGTCAGGAGGGCGCCAAGCATATCCGAACCAGCGGAGGAGGGCTGACTGGTCTGTCCGACCCCGGCCTGGGCTCCGTGAATGGAGGCAGGGGCTTGCTGTGCCTGGGCGTTGCCGCCCATCAAACCGCCCAGGAGAGAGCCGAGTGCATCACCACCGCCCTGCGCTCCGCCACCCTGTCCGGCGCCGATGAGCGTGCTGAGCAATTGTAAAGCTCCCTGCGCGTCGATGCCTTTGCCTTTGAACTGGGTCGCTGCCTGTGCCAGGTTTTGTGAGTAGAGCTGGGCGGATCCACTGGCGCTGCTCTTGGATACGGTTTTCGCGGCGTATTTGAGCGCAGCACTGGGAGTGGCGCCCTGTTTCTTCTCCAGGGCATTGGTGATGGTCTGGAAGGTTTTGACCATATTGTCGCCGTGGTCGCGGTTGATGGTATCTGCCTGATCCAGTGCCTGTTGGTTTTCAACAAGGGATTGGGTCACTGTCTGAAATAAGGTTGCCAGGTCAATATTCGATTGGGCCATTACATTATCCTCTTCTGAAAGAAAATGGATTAATCTGGATTTGCTGATCGGTGGGTTTTGTTTCTTCAGTATAACCAAGAATCCAACGGTTGACCAATATCCATAAAGTCTAATTTTATAGCGGCAGAACTTATATATGAGTTTGGTCTGGAACCACAATCCCTCTATAATGAAGACAGGTTCTTTTACAGATATTCAACCTATGAAAAAGGAAGGGTAAATTATGAGCATATTTAGCACGATATTGGAAAAGTTGGGGTTAAAGAAACCCGCAGAGAAGCCGGCATTCAAACCAACCGCTTCAGTCGGCGCGCCAAAGCCGTATGTCAGCACCACTCCCCCCAGACAAACCGTTGATACAAACTATCGCGATTCACGCCCGGTTCCCCGGGCTGCAGGATCAGCCGGCGTGGGACCAGTGCCGACGCCCGCACCCATGGCGATGGTCGATGTGGTCAGCAAGCTGGAAAAGATGGCCAAGGACAGCGGACAGAAGCTGGATTGGAAAGTGTCCATCGTCGATCTGCTGAAACTGCTCCACATGGAAAGCAGCCTGGCCGCCCGCAAAGAATTGGCCGTGGAACTTGGCTGCCCGCCCGAGAAGATGAAAGAATCCCAGAATATGAATATCTGGCTCCATAAGACCGTCCTGCAGAAGCTGGCGGAAAACGGCGGCAATATTCCAAAGGAACTGCTGGATTAACGTCAAAGATAAGTCATAAGATTCGATTCGAGGAACTCAACATCTGAATGGGGAGATGGATGCGTACTGGATTCATGCCCTTATCTGATGATTCTTGAATTGAAGAATTAAATTGTTCAGAATTACGCCTACCAATATCCCTTTGGTAGGCGTTTTTTATTGCCCCGATGGAATATCCAGATAAAATGGAATCAGCGTCGACACCCCATTGAAGCAGCCTGAACTACCTACTCCCCGAAACAAAATTCCAATTGTGAGCATGGTCCACTACATCGACGTGAAACGAAATTGATTCTGCATGATAGTTTACTTATTGAGATCGGTGGCCTGTACGAGAAATTCCTTTTTGGAATGGATCAAATATCACCCAAACATCCTGTCAGTATTAGGAATCAGTATGAATTCTTCTACGAGTGATAGCACCTCCAACGAACCAAAGAAAGGACTATCCGGCACACATGTGGCAGGTACTTGTGCCGGACTTGCTTTGGGTTGTGGACTGTCCTTTGTTATAAGCTGGGTCATTGCATTTTTGTTATCAGCGGTGCTGACTCCCCTATTCGGAAATCCCGACGGAGGCAATACGGCCATGGGAGTATTACTGGCCGGGCTGACCTGCGTAAGCAGCCTGGCTATCGGCGGAGGGATCTCGTTCCTTGTCGGCCGGTTATTCCCCATCTTTAAGAAAAAGGCGGAATAAGCCAATGAGACAACGATGGTTAAGTGTCCTGCTGGGTTGTGGTTTGGTTATTGGCTTATTTGTTTTGTCGGGACTGCAATCTCCGATAGTCCAGGCTGAGAGCACCAATCAGAGTAATTCCTGTGCGGGCATATTGGAGGATGCGGCCAGGCTTGCGGATCTTGACGCGGAAGGCGTTGATTGGATCCAGGATGGCGATGGGGGCTGCGAGGTCAGGTATTGCTGGGAATGCAACGCCGGAATGGGCAAAGGCCAGGATGTCTACCTGGGGATTCAAATAGCGAATGACTTTCAGCCTTTCGAGTGTTGGGCGGGGAATACACAGACGGAGAGCTCACGATGCAAACTGTCTACTTTCCATGGGTATCCTGCGAGATTATCGTATAAACAGGTCCGCGGCCGGCCGGGAACCAATTTTGACTGGTACCTGGAACAGGAAGGCATCGGATATATTTTCCACGTGGAAAGGAATATGCCATTTTCGAATGAGAACACAAACGCTGACCCAGACAAAGTGATGGGTCTGGCCGAAGCGTTGTGGGAAGCAGCCGGAGTAGTCTCCACAGATGGGGATGCTCCTCCCACCGACCCTGAACCGGCGAATTCTGATTGTGCAGGTGTAACCCCCGAAGATTTACGGCAAGGCGGTCTCAGCACATTGAATTGCCGCCTGCATTGTGACCCAGATAGCATGTCTGATGATGAATTATGGGGATGCATCTATAACTACAGTGGGGTTTCTGGGGATGGGATCGAAAATCCTGACCAGCCAATTGAACCGAATCCACTGGATGAGCAACCTTTCGTCCCGGAAAACCCATCGGATGGCGATGACTATATTCCTGACGAAGAAATCCAACCTACAGACCAATCCGATAGTTTGGGTCCGCTGGCAACATCTCCATTAGTTCCACTAGCCGGCGGTTTGATCGGCACCGTGGCCGGTTGGCTGGTCTCCATTGCGGTGAACTCCGGGGCCGGGATCAAACCGATCGTACCCACGCCCAGACCAACAGGTCCTTCTCCGGTCAGTCCGCCATCTCCCGTGGTTGAGGCAGGCATTCCATTAGATTTGACTCCGACTCCGCCTCCCACACCGACCGATCATCTGTGGGATCTGGCTACAAACTTTGTGGGAAATGGTTCCACTGTAGTGGGCACACTGAGCGAGTTTTTTGATTTCGAGGATAGCGCAGAGACTGTGCAACAAATTGGGGACTCGATTCGAGACTGGCATGCAAATCCCACGGCAAAAACCGCTGAGAAGTATGTGAAGACCGTAGGTAAAACCATCAATGTTCGGCTGAAGAATCTTTCAGATTCTCTTGGCAATATATCGCTGGTGATTGATGGAGTGGATGCCGTATCTGGCGGTTTGGAAGTGGCAGCGGAACGGGGTTACAAAGGCTCAGACAAAGTCCTGGCTGTGGGTGCGGAATTGTCCAAGAAGATTTTGAACTTGGCCTTAACAAAGAATCCCGTTGTTGGATTGGTGAATACAGCATTTGGGAGCGCCTCTGAACTGATCCTGGGCAAAGATGAAAAGTTGGATATCGGAAGCATGATTGAGCTTGGCTCCGATATGTGGGATGCGACCACTCAGGAATATGCCGGGTACACCGAAGGATCGTACCTGCCAGGAAATTACGCGGAGGAGCTGGCGAAGGATGCGACCATCCAGAGGAAGGATCAATATTTGCATGGCATTCGCCGAATTAAGAAATTGATCGAGCTGGGGAAGATCACCAGAGAAGATGGGATCGCACAGATCCGGGCATTGCAGAATATTGTGGGAGGTGAATCATGACAGCCTTCTCGCTGACTCGATCTGAAGTGTGGACGCTGGCAACGCTATTACATCTCCCGATCCAACCTGGCTCGGTATTGTGTGATTGGCTCGCCTTGGAAGACACTCCAAGCGGTACACGCTTGCCAGTACCGGATATCACCTCATTAAGTGAAAAGGGATTCTACCTACCGGCGAATGGGGATCAACCGATCCTGCCTGACCTGGTTCGATGTCTTACTCTGGCAGCCGTGAATGCCGCCGAGATCACGCTGATCATCCAGCGCGCGGGTCGGTCCACCCTGACCCGGTTTGCCCAGGTTGGAAATGGATTTGTCCAGTATGGGATGGATGAAGCACATCTGACACTCTTCCGTTTGGAAGAACTGGATGCGGTTGCAGATTCACTCATCCCCAGCTGGTTTACGGTTAACCAGGATGACCATTTCCAGGCCGAGATGCCGGTGGATGAATATTTGCTCTTCAAGCAGGCGTGTATCCAAGCGGACCTGACAGCAGGAAAGACCTTATTTGAATCGGATGCATTCTACGAAACAAGAGCTATTACAACGATTTGAATCCGTTGGCAAAGCGGACCAGCCTGTTCAACGCATCCGCGAATCAACCATCCGTCAGAATCTTCAGGGAAGAATGGGTTGAAGAATATTTCCAGAATTTGCTCAAGCTGGGATTTCTCAAGAAGAAAACGAAAACCACCTTCGAAATTGGCTCCGCGGGGAGCGGTCTTGCAGCGGTGTTTTCGGACCCGGATATGTGTTCCCTTACGATTTCGATGCAAACCCAGAATAATCAAATTCCGGTTACTGGTGCTTTTCTGTACGGGAGTGGACGATTGTTCTTACTCGAAGTAGAAGGCGACAAAGTCGTCCTCCGCCAGCTTTCTGATACCAGGGACGGGTCAACCTGGGTGACAGAATTGTTACGTAAAGGCACTCAGGCCCGGTATGCAGAGTACGTGATCGCGCAATAGGAGCAACTATTTTTGAGAACCGCGGCAACCTTTCATAGGGAGAGTTGACCTGCGATCTAAATTGGCAGAATTTTGAAGAAACGCGACCCTGGGTGAGCACCGGGAGTCGCGTTTTGCATTCCATCTCAAAGGCAGGAAATGGTTGGACCATATTTCCTGATTCGCCAACAAAAACCGAAACAGTTGCAAGCCGACCTGGCTGAGGCAATGATAAATTGGAACAATCTCAATCGAGGGCAGTTTTTCTACCTGATATAATACAGGTCGATTGGCCTGAAGTTCAGATAGTGGGATATTGGTGGATCAACCCTGTCCATATGGGTAACATCAGGGTATGGAAGATTGAAAATCTGGATGCGGGGGGCCATTAATTATTGTTTACCCGGGATTTGACAGTGGTGATCTGACCTGACCGAACATTTCGCTCAGGTCAGCATTCTTCAGTAAGCGGGGTTTACAACCATTAACCAGATCCGGCGAAAAGCCATCCACCTTATTGCCCTGGCGGCCATCGGGATGATCCTTCTGGCATCTTCCGTAGGTCAGATGGAATTCAAGCCCGGTTTGCCCATTCCCGGCGCGGACCCGGCTATGGTCTCCAGTAATCCTATCGATTCATCGAAATCCACGTCGGTCGAAAGCCCATTTCGGCTCGTGTCGCAGGCATTGTTGACCCTCCTGTTTGTTGTATCTTTCATTGCGTTGCTGATCCATTTGGTGAAGAGATCCAACCCGAAACGGATCCTACAATTCGTCCTCGCGGCGGCGATCCCATTGGTCTTGATCTTCCTCATCCGCTGGACGACTCCGAGTCGAGCCGAAGCCGGCGCTCACCGAAGTGCAGAGCGCGCAACCCCCTTCATTGCTCGAGTATGAAATAGCGCCCATCGGCGCGCCGCCTGCCAATCTATACCTGATTGTTGGGATCGTCCTCGCTCTCGCCGTGATCGTCCTGCTAACCTGGCTGTTCCTGACCACCTATCGACGCGCCATCCCCACGGATCCGATCTCCCGTGAAGCCGAAACGGCTCTTGAGGCGATTCAAAGCGGACAGGACCTGAGGAACGTCATCATCCATTGCTACCTGCAGATGATGCAAGTCGTCAGGGATGAGCATGGCATTGAACGCCGCGAATCGGTCACGCCGCGGGAATTCGAACGCCTGCTGGCTGCAAGGGGAATCCCCGGCCAACCGATTCGGGAACTGACTCGCCTGTTTGAAAAAGCACGTTACAGCAACAAGGCCACCGAAAGCCAGGATGAACTGGATGCGGTGGAGTGTTTGTCCGCCATCCGGACGCCCGGCCAGGTAGATGGGCAGGCTGCACGATGAAGATCACCCGGCGCTTGATCCCCGCCCTGATATTGCCGGTCATCCTGCTCGGATTGGGTTTCGCTTTCCCCGCCTGGGTGATGGACTATCTGGTCGATCCCATTACCCGCCTGGTTTGGTTGACCATCCGAGGATTCTGGATGATCGACCAAAAGATCTACTGGGGGCTTCTGGTTTTCGCGGTGATGGCTCTGGCACTGCGGATCATCCCCACCCAGCCGGAGATGGCCATGTTTCCGCGTATGCGGACCTGCCCCTGCCGGAAGATCGGCTGGAATTATTGGGGCAGATTGATCCGTATCTGCTGAAATCGACGCGGATGGACGGGCATCTCTGCAGCGCAACCTGGACGAACTGCAAGCTACCCTGGATCCACTCGTCGATGGTGATGAGGAGAAAACAGCCATCCGGCTGCCATCCCATCCTGACCCATTGACGCAAATTTATCTCGAAATGGAACCGATCCCTACAGCCATTTCAGGGTACGCACTCCAAACAAATGAAATCTGATCTTGAAGAAAGCATCAGCCAAATACTGGATTCGATGGAATCCTCCCTGGAGATTAAAAATGACGAAACATTCACAGACCACCATGACCGTTGAAGAAGTCGCAGCAAAAAGCCGCCTGATCGTCGCCGAAGTGGAAAAGGCGATCATCGGCAAACAAGGACACACTGATGAAATTGATGGCAGCGTTCCTCTCATCCGGAGGGCATATCCTGCTGGAGGACTATCCGGGTCTGGCAAAGACGTTGATCGCCAACAGCTTCGCCACGGTTCTGGGATTGGATTTCAAGCGCATCCAGTTCACACCCGACCTTCTGCCCGGCGATATCTCCGGCGGATTTGTCTTTGACAGCCGTCAGAACCTTTTCACCCTGCGCAAAGGACCATTGTTTACCCATATCCTGCTGGCCGATGAGATCAACCGGGCTTCTCCCAAAACTCAATCCGCCTTATTGGAAGCCATGCAGGAAGGGCAGGTTTCCCTGGAAGGGGAGTGCCTGAAATTGCCGGAACCGTTCATTGTGGTCGCCACCCAGAATCCAATCGAATATGAAGGCACCTTTCCTTTGCCAGAGGCGCAGCTTGATCGATTTCTCATCCGGTTGTCGGTCGGGTATCCCAGTCTGACGGAGGAGCAGGAAATCCTGGCGAGACGCAGCGAACGCAAACAGGATGCCGTTTCCCTTACCTGTGTCGTCACCCAGGCGGAGTTGATCTCCATGCGCCAGGCGGTGGAGAATGTTTACGTGGACCCGGACATCCAGCAATATATCGTCAACATTGTTGCCAAAACCCGCCATCACCGCCAGGTGGAATTAGGAGTCAGTCCGCGCGGTTCACTGGCTTTATTGAAACTGTGTCGGGCGTGGGCGGCGATCCATGGGCGTGATTTTGTCATCCCGGATGATGTGAAGAACCTGGCTCAACCCGTGCTGGGCCACCGGGTGATCCTGGATCCAAACCTGTGGGGAACCAAGAAAGCCGAGCGGACCGTGATCGACGAGATCATTCAATCCGTTCCGGTTCCGGTGACATCGCAACCAGTATGAGCCGAAAAGCGAACCTGATCCTGCTCATCATCACAAGCCTGTTCCTGGCCATGCTGGCCAGCCGGAACGGGTCTTTCGGGTTAATGGCCATTCCATTCTTGATCTTTCTCGGCGCAGGTTTGTTAACCTCGCCCGGCGAAGTCCATCTGCGGATGACCCGTTCTCTGGATAGCGTTCGCTGTCGGGAAGACACGCCCATCACCATGGTCATCAAGATCGAGAATGCCGGTCCGACCATACACCGCCTCAGACTCGTAGAGGATTTGAATCCCGGGATCCGGCTTCTGGAAGGAGACCTGACCCGACGGGTCAGCCTCCCGATGGGAGGTGAAATCGAATTCAGGGCGGTTCTTGCAGCTCAGCGCGGCAGATACGAATGGCAGTCGGTCAGCGCCATCGTCAGCGATCCCTTTGGTCTCTTCATGCAAACCATCCAGGTGGAAACGCCACTCCGGTTGTTGGTGACTCCCGAGCCGCCGGCGCTGCGGCGATTCCAACTCCACCCGCGGAATACGATCCACACCCCCGGGTCGAACCTTTCCCGCCTGCCCGGATGCGGTGTGGATTTCTGGGGCGTTCGGGAATATCGTCCGGGTGATTCACTGCGATTGATTCACTGGCGGAAAATGGCACGCCATCCCATGAATTTCTTCTCGAAGGAATTCGAGCGGGAAGAGATGGCGGATATCGGTTTGATCCTGGATACCCGCGATTCCGATCCGCGCACAAACGGGGATGGGACCTTTTTTGATCATTCGATCCAGGCCACCGCGGCTCTGGCAAAGAGTTGCCTGCGGGCTGGCAACCGGGTATCCCTTCTGGCCATGGGTGAACGGATGATTCGGGTGTTCCCCGGGTACGGCAAGCGCCAGTTGGTTCACATTCTGGATCAACTGGCGAACTGTCAACAGACGGAGAACGGTTCGCTGGATACCCTCAGATACATCCCGGTGCGGCTTTTTCCAAGCCATGCCATGATCGTCATCATCAGTCCGCTGCGCAGGCACGATTTCAAAACCATTGCCCGCCTGCGGGCGGAAGGCTACCAGATCCTGGTGGTCAGCCCAAATCCTGTCCAATGTATTGCTGATCAGAATAAGGTAAAAGCGTCCGGCGAACTGGCTTTGCGGCTGGTCACATTGGAACGCGCGATCCTTCTCTGGCGGATCCGGCAATTGGGCGTGGAGGTCATCGATTGGATGGTCGATCAGCCATTGGATAAGGCTGTCCGATTCGTGCGCAGAGGTAGGGGATGAGACGATCGATGGGTAGGATGAATATTGTTTATCGAGTCTGCCAGGTCGCGGCCATCGGTCTGATGGCGGCCGGCTTCGCGTTGGCGAAGGTCTGGCCGGGCGTGATCGTTGCGCTGACGTTGGTATTGTTGGGGTGGATTGGTCAGTCGAGCAAAATGGGATGGGATCCCAACAGCCTGCTTATTCCTCTACACGGCGATTGCCGCTGCCGGAATCTGGCTTGGTGTCACACCAGCTTTGCTGATCGCCGGTGTCATCATCGCGTTGGGGTGCTGGGAATGGCAGGATCAGGATCGGCTCCCGTCAGTCAGGTCAGACTTGCCGGGCACCGTCGAATTCAGGCGGGCTCGATTGAAATTGCTGGGTGTCACCATCGGTTTGAGTATCCTGATCGTCGGGGTGGGATTGTTCCTGAATTTCCAGCTTCCATTTGTTATCCAATTTTTGCTGGCCGCGCTGGTCACCTACTGCTTTTTCCGCCTTTACCGTTTATTCAGGGGCATACACGGAAGTTAAATTCGTTTTTGTACAGATCAATGGCGACCTTCCACAATAAGGCAACCAACGCAAATCAATCATGCCATAATGATAGTGCTGGGGTCGGCCAAGATCCTCCAGCACAGAGGAGAAACGATTATGCTGCCGATTGGTGATGACAATTCCTCCCGTAGATCCTTCCCGTTGTTTACATATCTCTTCATCGCCATCAATGTCCTGGTGTTCTTTGTGGAATTGAGCAGCGGGGAACCATTTATCGTGCAATGGGCATTCGTACCCAGACGCTTCCTGGCCGATCCGGTCGGCGATTCCGTCACGCTCATTTCATCCATGTTTATGCACGCAGGCTGGCTTCACCTGTTAAGCAACATGCTTTATCTCTGGATCTTCGGAGATAATGTAGAAGATCGATTTGGCCACATCAAATTTGTCATCTTTTACTTCCTGTGTGGTTTCGCGGCGACCTTTGCACAATTGGCATTCAGCATGGATTCGAATATACCGAATTTGGGCGCATCCGGTGCAATCGCAGGGGTACTCGGCGCATACATTCTACTTTTCCCGAAAGGCAGGATCAGGGTACTTCAGGGATCGGGTATTGTTCATGTACCTGCTCTGATTGTGATAGGTCTCTGGATCGTCCTGCAGTTATTTAGCGGGATCGGCTCCATCGCCAGCACCTCGCAGACAGGCGGCGTGGCGTATATGGCCCACATCGGCGGCTTTGCAGCGGGATTGGTGCTGACATTCCTGTTCCGGGGGAGCCGCTCCCCCCAGTTAACCGGTTAATGTTTTTTCCTTATGGCTATCGAATCTAATATAAAATGACCTGACCTCAAATTACAGGTCAGGTCACAGATTAATTGGGGCACTGGTAATTCATAAATTTGCCCATCTTCAATTGTAGATTTAAGCTCCTACGGTATCACCACATTCCCTCTTATCGAGCAATTTCTCCTGTACCGAGCAGTTCCGAGAATAAGGATCGATAGTAGATCATGGCCTGGCGTAATTCTTCAGTGTCGGCCTGGTTCTGCTCATTTTTTACAGCGATCGTCCGGGCGGCTCGATAATTGGTCACCAGATCCGGGTAATTGACAGAAATATCCGCAGCTCGCTGCTCAAAATCTGATACCGGGTACGCTCGTTTTTGCATGACTTCGATGATAAGCCGGTCAGCTTCGTTGATCGCCTTGCCCGGTTCATCCACAAATTTGGATTGTACTGCAGTCCAATCATTCAAGTACTGCTCACGTTCGTTTGTGGTCAGAGGGCGAATCTCCAACGATTTCACGTGTTTCTGGCGTTCTTCCAACTCTTTTTGAGCACTTTTTTCATCACCCAATTTTTCGACCGTTTGATCGTATTCAGAGCCGAACTGGTCGTGGAGTCGACCCGAGCGTTTACGCTGGGCAAAGCTCAATCCTAAAAAGATCCCAATTAAAACCACAGCAACGACAACAATGATAATCGTGGTAGTAGCAGTCACAAGACACCTCCTGAATTAATGTTGCCAATAGGGGATAATTCCGATCCCCAATTTTTCACCCCGGTTTATCACGGCGTATGGATTTTGAGAATCAACCCTGGCGATTATCATCATACCGATTGAGTGCTATCTTTGTCCCAGTAAATACCTATTGAATCTCTACAATCCCTGCGGGAGGATGCGAACAGCCAGACCGCGACTTTTCATTATCCTGTACCAGTGGAAAAATTACGGATGGACATTCGTTTGTATTGGGAATCGGACTGGTTATACTCAAATTACCAACAGTGATTGGAAAATGACCAAAAAGTGTATTGAAGTTGTGCTACCGGGTAATGAAATTGACAAAGGCCCGATAATTGCGTTCTCAAATAAAAAAGGGAAAGGACGGATACAGATGGCTATTCTGGATCGAACCAAAGAGAATCCGTGGTTATTGAAAACGCCTCCGGGCACATCGGAGTATTCCATGCATATTGATGAGAAAGATGGAAAGAAAGTTATCGTTTGCACCGTGGGAACAACGGTCCTGCTATATGACGCGCGCTGCATTGAAGATTTGCATGCCATGCTCAAGAAGGCGGGAGATTGGGTTGACCTGGGTGGGGCGGATGAACAGAAACCGGTTAAAGAAGGAACTGTCGAAGCATGGGGGCGATCTCCCAATAATCCGATTGGTGGTTGGTATGGTCTGAAGAAGGGTCTGCGCGGCCGATTTGGGGTCTATATTCCTCCCCTCATGGAAGCGTTGGGACTTTGCGAATTGGAGCATAATCCAAAGGGTAACCGCATGCGGTCTAAGTGAACCAGGATAGGTCTCGCGCGGCCTGAATTCTTTACGAACCGATCAAAGGTGCAGCAGACTGTATATGGCAGAGTAGATCAACAATCCGCCCATTGCGAGATTGAATATCCGATAATAGCGCAACAGGAATTTGCGAAACACATTTCCACCCCACGCCCAACAGACTGTGGAGATTACTCCGAGGGCTGCCAGCATCACCCCAAAAACTGTGATGGATACCGGGTCTTTGTAGGAGCCGATGATAAACAGCGAGTAAACGGTTACCCCATATAAAATCACTTTGATATTGAGAAATTGCATGGTGAAACCTGCTTTGAAGGTATTCAGGCTGTTTTCACCATCCTCATCTTCAACAGGCTTGCTACGAATGATATGGATGGCCAGATACAGCATATATATGGCGCCCAGGATGTTGAGCCAACTTTTCAAGGATGGAATTTGAGCTGCCAGCGCGGCATTCAATAATCCGCAGAGGACCATCACCACGAAGAAACCAACAAAAATTCCGGTCAAAAATCGGATGGTCCTTTGAAATCCATACCGCACGGCATTGGTCATGGACAGGATGTTATTCGGGCCGGGTGTGAAGGTGGTCACAAAGGCGTAGATCAGGAAAGGATAAAGGTTGGTCATGGAAACTCCGGGTATGAATGTTATAATGACCATAGAGGGCATTATATTGCACGTATGTTATATTATACAATAAATGCGCTATAACGTACAATGCGATTAGGATAATTGAGATGGACGAAATTACACAACTTGTAGCCCAAAATCTTAAACGGATTCGGGAAGAAAAGAAACTGAGTTTGGACAAGTTGGCAGATCTGACCGGGGTGAGCAAAAGCATGCTTGGTCAGATCGAGAGAGGGGATTTCGAATCCGACAATCTCGGTTGTCTGGAAGATTGCCAATGGATTAAAAATGTCGTTTACCGCTCTCCTAAGCGCTGAACAGACGGATACAACCCTTATTCAAAGATCTGAAATCAATCCGCTCATCGAAGACAAAGGCAGGTATCGTTTATTCCCCTATTTTCCAATTGAAGAAGGCCGGCGGTTTGAGATCTACCAGATCGAAATCGATCCGGGCGGCAGACTTGGAGCTGATCCACATCCGGCAGGGACGCAGGAATTTATCCTGGTTTCCCGGGGAACGCTCGAAATCATTGTTGGTGACCAGAAATATAGTGTTGCTGAGGGAGCCGCCCTTCGTTTCAGGGCAGACCGATCTCACGTCTACCACAATACCGGTTCCTCTATGGTAAAAATGCAAATGGTAATCCACTACCCGGATTAATAACCAGGATCATCACCTCTAATCTGACTCCCCCATCCCCTTTTTCATTAAAAATGTTCCATCACAATAATGACGCTTGTTACAGGCGTTTTATTGATTTATGATGATGGAAACCAATTGCTCTTCGGATTGAGTGATGTAACTCAGCTCTATAAAACTTTGACCACTGATTACTTGCCCCGGTTTGTTCAGAAAGCAATGGCACCAGACATAAAATCTATAAAGTGGAATAGCACCAGCTTTTGTGGTTGCAAATCCTCAAGGTGTAGATCAGGAGTATAAGATTGGAGGAATACGAATATGGTCCATAGCGATAATGTCTCGATACTTGCGGAGGGCTTCGTGCGAATCCATAAAGCGATCACACGGGGGATCAACACCGGAATTGACCGGGGAAACGAATATGAAAGGAATGGCTTGCCTGGAACCGAAGAGATAAAGGGTTATTTTCTTTATATCCAAAGTTTGACGATCGTTCTGTCAGCCCACCATTTGGGGGAGGACGAAGTTGCTTTTCCAGAACTCAAAAAATGGATTCCCGATGGTCCTTTCGCGAGATTGTCATCTGAACACCATAAAATTGAGCCACAAGTGACCTTATTGACAAGCCTCGTCACGGATCCGAAAATGGATGGTAACCTGGAGAGGATCAAGAAAGTGGTGGATATTCTCAAGGTGATATCTGCAGTGTGGTCCCCGCACATTGCTGTTGAAGAAGAAGTCATTCTCAAGCAGCGTCCTTTCCATGAAAATGAATTCCGAAGAAGAAGCCAGTCTTGCAGCCAGGTTTTCTCAACATGGGAGGGAACATGCAATCCCGCCGTTCCTGACCCTTCCCTTTGTCCTATATAATCTTTCCGGCGCAGACAGAGCTGTCATGTTGGAGAGTTTTCCAAAAGAAGTCACTGAAGATCTGATCCCTCGCGAGTGGAAACCAAAATGGTCTCCCATGAGACCATTCTTACTGGAATAACCCAGCTATATCATAAGGCAAAGTCATTTCCATTGAATTTGTGATCGGTTTTCCCTAGAGACCCGGTTCTTTTTGCATTTGAACAGGCTTGCGAAGGAAAAATACGACTGCGAGGGTGATGGTGACCAATCCAAACGTGATCCAGGTCGGGATGGCTACCGCAGGGACCGCGCTGTGCTTGAACGCGATCCCCGCCAGTGCCCACAGGATCACAGCCGCATAGATCGCATCGCGGCGGGTGAAGATCATCGCCAAAGTGAGCGCCAGAACGACGACCAACATGATCGTCATCCAGATCTCCTGGGAAAGGCCGAACCTGTCCCATTTGACGTAATCCAGCACGGAGGAGATGTTCGCCATGGTGGCCACGGAAATCCATCCCAAATACAGGCTGAACGGCAGTCGCACCGCCCATCGTTCAGCGGTGGAAACGGTCGTCCGGCCGATGCCCAGGCGGGTATAGATCAGGATGAGGATGGCCAGCAAGATCAGCATGACCACCACGGTCAGCGGGAATTGCTCGTAGTGCCACAGGAAGATCCAGGTGCTGTTGGCTAATCCGCTGAGGACGATCCACCAGCCGGTGGCGCGCAAACGTGGATTTTCGCGCTGCGAGGGCAGAGCCTGGAAGATCCCATAGGCGATGAGAGCCAGGTAGATCAAACCCCAGATGGAAAATACATAGCCTGCCGGGACAAAGTAAACCTCGAACTGGTCTGATATCTGGCCGGTATTCAACCCATTCAGGGGTAAGCCATTGGCCAGACCATTGACAATGAGTGTGCCCACGATGGACAGGATCACAAAAATTTGACGCAGGATGTCTTTCATAGTTCCTTCCTTTCAAAATCCATGAAAATAATTAATGGTGACAATAAGTGAAATAAAGCCACTGTATATTAATTATACCCATTATTAATGTATGTATAAACTATATTATAACATTGTATAAACATTGCATGAAGTAAATTGCTCATAGCATCGATTATTCCCTGTTTCAAATAACTGGGATAAATTTGTATAATTAGAAAACATACCGAATCTGGGAGGTTGAAGATGGAAAGCCAGGTTATCAGCACAAGTAAAGGCGCTATCGAGTACACGCTTTTGGGCAGCGGACCAGTGGTTCTGGTCTGTCACGGCACTTCGTCGAACTGTTTTTCTGTTGAATCATTCCAACCGCTGGCGGATGCTGGCTTCAGTGTGCTCACCCCCTCCCGCCCCGGATATGGACGCACACCACTCGTGTCGGGAATCAGCGCCGCTCAGGCTGCCGAAGCCATGATCGCTTTATTGGACTGCTCAAAATGGAGACCTGCGCGGTGATCGGCGTCTCGGGTGGCGGTCCGACCGCGATTGCCCTGGCCGCCGGATGGCCGGATCGGGTCCGGGCGCTAGCTTTGGTCTCGGCGATCAGCAAGCCGGAAACCAGATCGGAGGAGCCGCTCTATAAGAATCAGACCTCCTTCTATGGACCCATGCACTCGCTGATCTGGGCGATGCTGGGGTTGAACAGCCGCCTGGCTCCACAGGGAATGGCGCGCCAGACCATGGCCATCTTCTCCACCCACGATCCCGCTGATGCTTTTCGCCAGCTTTCAGCCGAGGATATTAAGCAAGTCAGCCGTTCTACCAAAATTCGTCCTCCCGGCAGGGCGCGCTCAACGATCAAAATCATACCGTGGGGAAGGATCTGCTGCACAGGATAGCCGTCCCGACGCTGGTGGTTCACAGCCGTGAGGATGCCTCGGTGCCTTTCAGCCATGCGGAATGGTCCCTGGCGAATATTGCCGGATTCCAGTCTGGTCGAGAGCGGGGCGACCGGGCATTTCTTCTGGGTCGGACCGGATTATCCGCGCGTGGCGGGGGAGTTGGTGAAGTTCCTAAACCAGTGAAAAGTGATCGGTTGTTGATCCACCAAAACCATTCACGATTAACCTTTTGTTTGACGCATTTTCAATCCCGATTCGCGATATTCGACCTTTTTACGCTGCAGGGACCATCTGTGCATTTGAAAACTGCCACTCTACAGATCCCTCTTCAAATTGAACTGAGATACCAGTTGGAAAGACATGCCGCCAAAGGAGCTGTAATTCGGATAATAACAGTCCAAATACTATACAAGAGACTCGCACCTCAGTAAGACCCCAGAAATCAGTAGCAAGCTTAAACATACATTGGTTACTCAGACCGCCCAGGGGAAACTTCAAGAGCGAAGGTTTTTAAACCCGTCTCTCCAGTTCCCCTTCGATGCATCTTAATGGTAGATAGAATGTGAGAAAGGAAGGATGTTGATGAATAAACCAACCAGTCAAGTTGAAGAAACCCGACAGGAAATGGAGATCACCCGCGTCTTCGACGCTCCCCGGGCACGACTGTGGAAAGCGTGGACCGATCCGGCGATGATGATGCGCTGGTGGGGAGCAAAAGAAATCACCTGCCCCGTGTGCACTATCGATCTGCGAGTGGGTGGGCATTATAAATATAGTATGCAATTTCCTGACGGGCTGACCGTTTGGGCAACGGGAGTCTATCGAGAAATTCATGAACCTGATCATCTGGTATTTACAAACTCATTCGGAGACGAAAACGGTAATATCGTATCTCCCGTGAAGTATGGCATGGCTGCTGATTTCCCCGAGGAGTTGCTCATCGAGTTGAACTTCGAACAAGTAGGAAAGGATAAATCAAAGCTCACACTTCGTCACATCGGTTTGCCTGCGGGAGAGGATCGCGAATTGACGAAAACCGGTTGGACCGAATCATTTGACAAGCTGGATGTGGTCTTGAAGTCCTGATGAAGAGGGATATCCCATGTCAAAACTGAAGATGATCGCCGAACCCGGGAAACAGGAGACGGTTCTCACCTACGTCTTTGATGCGCCGCGCGAACGGGTATTTAATCTCTATACTAATCCCGAACTGCTCCCCCAATGGTGGGGACCCAGATACCTTTCCACCGAGGTCGAGCGGATGGAAGTGAAGCCGGGCGGGACCTGGCGCTATATCCAGCGAGACGATGCGGGTAATCTGTATGTGTTCAATGGCGTCTATCATGAGATCGTATCCCCTGAACGGCTGACTTACACGTTCGAATATGAAGGGGAACCAGGGCATATCCTGCTCGTAACCGTTCGGTTTGAAGAAATGGATGGGAAGACGTTGATCATCGAAAAATCGATCTACCAATCAGTAGAAGATCGGGATGGGATGATCAGCGAGGGAATGGAAAGCGGGGCCGACGAATCCATGGAACGCCTGGAGGAATTGCTGGCGATAAAGTAAAGGTTTTACAGGTTCAGTGGTTTATTTCGTCGGCAGATCGATCCGAATGGAAGGAACCTTATCCGGGAGAGGTGCCGGAGATGATGGAATGAAAGCAAAAACAACTGGAATCGGCCGTCATATCGGCAAGATGATCAGCGCTCCATTGACCGCTTTATCAGTAGAAAGGGTAAAAAATGTTGAAAATGCTGACCCAGCCCATCCGAGATGAACACAAAGAACTCATGCCTCATGTTAAATCATTGTTGCGTGCGGGCGACGCTTTATATGAAGGGATGCTCACTGAAACCGTCCGCGATAGCCTGGATAAGGCGCAGCGGTTTTTAACCGAACACCTATTAATTCACGCGGAAGCCGAAGACAGGGTCCTTTATCCGATTGTCCAAAAGGTGATGGGATCACCCCTCGCAACCGAGACCATGAGTTACGACCACAAGGAGGTCCAATCCCTGACCCAACAATTGGGGATGCTCCGCTCACAAATTTTGAGTACAACGATCTCGCGAGAGAACGCCAACTCGCTCCGGAGAGTGCTGTATGGATTGTACGCGTTGGTGAAGGTTCATATCGCGAAAGAAGAAGAAGTTTATTTCCCACTCCTTGATTTGCATCTTGAAGCCAGATGAAGCCGAGAAGATGTTTACGGATATGGAATCTGCCGCGAGGGAAGCGACAATCTGTCCAGCAGATGGCATAAGCTAATCTGAATTAGAAATTTGAAGCTCCGGTATTTCAGGTGTATGATGTGGGGATGAATGAAATAACCGGTAAATATTGGCGTCAATTTCTGGCTACCTTGCCTGTCGACTCGCCTTATCGTGACCGCGTTTTTACCGCGGAAGGATGGGGGAGCGATTCTTCGATGGCGGATGAGTTGGGGATGTTGATCAGGGATGGGATAAAAACGGCCACCTGCTCCGCCCAATGGGAGTGGGAATTCGACGGTGAGCAGTGGCCGGCGCCCGGCCATCTGACCATCGTATTAAACGGCCAAGACGAACCCCTGTGCATTATCGAAGTCACGGAAATCACCATCCAGGCATTCAACCATGTGGATGCCCAGTTCGCGTACGAGGAAGGCGAAGGTGATCGAAGCCTGGTGTATTGGCGAAAGGTCCACCGGCGCTTTTTTGAGCGGGCCATGAAGAAGATTGGCCATCCTTTTTCAGAGGATATCCCGCTGGTTTGCGAGCGGTTCCGGGTGATCTACATGGGGTGATCAACAACGAAAAACCTGTGAGCTAGAAATCTGATATAAAATGGATTATCCCACCGGGGCGGAGGCAATGGATGAACAAATCAAAAATCGTGGTCTGGATCGGGCAGGGTTTACTGTTTCTGAATGCACTCTTATGGTTGGTGCCTGGAGTGGCCGGATTGTTCGGATATAATCCGCTCACGAAAGTCCCCTTTTGGGTGATCCTGGTCATTTCCGGCGGGATGATTCTCTACGGGGGAATTTTGATCCTGGTGGGGATCTTACTGCGGCTGCGCAGGAAGGCATATTATTTCACGGCAGTAATTCTGATGGGCATGTCCATCCTTTTGCCTGTGTTTGACGATTTTGGAATGGCGGACCTGATTGTCGCGGTCCCCGCGATCTGCACCCTGATATTCCTGCTATTCAATAAGAAGGTCTTGTCTGATACGACCAGTAGGAAGCCTTCCTAATTCTGGACAGGCTTTCCTGCTGTAACCGATTTATAAATCAGATATAAGCGCTCAATAGAATATGGATGCCGGGATCACGAAATCCGGCAATCCGGCTGGGGCGTGCCCTGGCGGGTCATGACGATCTGCCAGAGCTGCTGGTTCCGAGCACGAAATGAGCCCGCGCTGCTCAGAAGATAATACCGCCACATCCGGTGGAATCGTTCATCATATTTACTGCTGTAGCACCGGCCAGGCGTTTTCAAAATTGGCTTCCCAGGCCATTAATGTGAGATCATAGTACGGGCCAAAGTTGTGCCAATCTTCCATGACAAACAGATCCTCCATCGATTTTCCCAACTGGGCGACCGATGGTAATAGACCGTTGGGGAAAATATACTTGTCCGTCCAGGGTTCCCCGGCCACCTGACTTAGATTGGATCCAATGGTATGGATCAGAGCGATTCCATCGGGTTTCAGGACTCCTATCGACAACATCCATATAGGTGCGATAGTTTTTATACCCGATGTGTTCCATGCTGCCGATGGAGATCACCGCATCGAATTCACCTTCGACATTGCGGTAGTCTTGCAAGCGCAATTCAATCGGAAGCCCTTTGCAGAGTTCTTGACCTAATTCCAATTGTTCTCGTGATACGGTCACACCCACGACCCGAGCGCCATATCTCTCAGCAGCGTATTTGGCGAAACTACCCCATCCACAGCCGATATCCAGGATGCTCATTCCTGCCTGTAATCCAATTTTGCGACAGACCAGATCCAACTTGGCTTCCTGCGCCTCATCCAGATTCTTCGCATTTTTCCAGTACCCGCATGAATAGGTAAGGCGTTTGTCCAGCATGGCGGAATACAGATCATTTCCCAGATCGTAATGTCTCTCACCCACTTCGAACGCTCTGGATGGTGATTGCAGGTTCATCAATCGACCGCGCAGGACCTGCCAGGCGATCTTCCAATTCCCTTTCACTTTCTTTTCAACACCCGCCAATAACAGATGAGCGATCAACTGATCGATCAATTCCGAATCCCACCAGCCATCCATGTACAATTCACCCAGTCCTAGGGAAGTCTCACGCAGCAAACGGTCATACAGACGTAAGTCGTGGACCTGAATATCCCAAGGATTGGCACCATTAATCTCCACCCCGGCCAGATCAAATAACTCACGGATGATGGTTTCTGAGGATTGATTTGTCATGGTCTCTGCCTCCTGGTTTGGATACCATCAGATTACTGAACAAACGGTGATTTTCAAGGCGTATGTAGAATAATTCCACTCTATTTTTTATAACCCTCGATTTCAAATCCAGTGTTGCTCACGAGCGGACAGAGCTTACATCATGAATATCTTTCACAGTTCATTCATGCTATGCTGAGTTTGGATATTTATATTCGATCAAAGATCAAAAGGGGATGGGAAGATGTTTTCATCTCGCATGGGTATACAAATCAGCCAGACTTGATAGACCGGAGCATTCAATGGCACTATATGACTACTTGATCATCGGCGGTGGGATGACTGCCGCCTCAGCCGCCCAGGGTATTCGTGAGGTGGATCCGGTTGGGAAGATCGGTATTATCAGTGATGAGGGACACCGCCCGTATAACCGTCCGCCATTATCAAAAAAACTCTGGCAGGGAAAACCGGAGACCGGTATCTTCCGGAAGATCCCGGATAAGAATCTGGATATATTCCTGAATAAACATGTGATCACCATTGATCCGCGGCAAAATGAAGTGCGTGATCAGGAAAATCAACTCTATGGTTATCGGCGCTTGCTGCTGGCAACCGGCGGCAGACCGCGCCGGCTTCAGAATGCCCCCGAGGATATTTTATACCTGCGAACGCTCGATGATTATCACACCGCCCGTAAATGGACAGGCAAAGGTTCCCGGATCGGCATCATTGGGGGAGGATTCATCGGATCGGAGATCGGCGCGTCTCTATCCGGTCTCGGCGAAAAGGTGGTCATGGTTTTTCAAGAAGAAGGAATCGGCGCGCGGGTATTTCCACCTGATTTGAGCCAGTTTGTGACCGACTATTACCGTCAGAAAGGCGTTGAAGTGTATTCAGGGGTGGAGATCCAGGCGATTGCGCAGCGGGGTAAAACATTCATCATGCAGCCAAAGGATGGTCAGCCGATCGAAGTGGATCACATCATCGCCGGCATAGGTATCCAACCAAACATCGAGTTAGCCCAGACTTCCGGGGTAGCCATCGCCGGTCGGGAAGGTGGAGGCGGCATTATCGTCGATCAATTCTTGCGCACCAACTATTCCGATATTTTCGCTGCGGGCGATGTGGCTTCGTTTGATAATATTGATTTGCACCGCCAGATGCGCGTGGAACATGAAGACAATGCCAATTCCATGGGGAAGACCGCAGGTATGAATATGGCCGGGCAGGAGACAGCCTACCTACACCACCCGTTCTTCTACTCCGATCTGTTCGACCTGGGGTACGAGGGGATTGGTGAGCTCGATTCCCGTCACGATATCATCGCAGATTGGAAAGATCCGTTTCGGGAGGGTGTGGTTTATTATCTCAAGGACCGCAAGGTCAGGGGAGTGTTGCTGTGGAATACCTGGGGTCAGGTTGATGCTGCCAGAAAATTGATCGCGGATGGAAAGGTCCAATCCAAAGCGAAATTGAAAGGCGCGATTCCCGGCAAGTCATAAAAAGGCTGCTCATTGTTCCAATATCGGGTCCATGATGATTGCTGCTGAAGCGTGAGGTTCCATCATCAGAGTAGACCTACTTTGAACTATCACGGTAGAATAGGTCAAGATTCCTGAATCGCGGGCGGGACATTGAATTCGATCAGGAATACGGGAGCCAGGCATGAGTAATAAGGACCAGGATTCGTCATTGGACGTCGTCTTGCGGCATGTCGTGCAGGAGGATCTGCCCATCTTTTTCAAGCAACAAATGGACCCTGATGCGAATTGGATGGCTGCCTTTACCCGGCGGGATCCGGCCGATAAATCTGCGTTCAATGAGCATTGGGCAAAAATACTGAATGATCCAGCGATCATCATCATGACCATTCTATTTCAGGGCAGAGTGGCTGGCTATGTGCTCAGCTTCGTCATGTTTGATGAGAGGGAAGTGGGATACTGGTTGGGCAAGGACTACTGGGGGAAAGGGATCGCCACCCGGTCGTTGGCTGAATTTCTGACCCATCTGAAAGAACGTCCGCTTTTCGCACATGCTGCCAAGGATAATAAGGCATCCATTCGGGTGCTGGAAAAATGCGGATTCACCATCAGCGGCGAAGGCAAGGGTTTTGCCCGGGCGCGCGGGGAAGAGATCGAAGAATACATCTTCACTCTTCTGTGAGGAACGGGTCTGACAACTGCAGAGATGATCCCGGCGGAGATCAGGCTAAAATGATCTGAATCCCCATCTTGGAAATATCCAACCGGGTGCTGGGTGGAAGCGCATCATCCGTGATCAGTTTATGGGCTGCCTTCAACGGGGCAACCTGGATGCCAACTTCCGCTCCAAACGCGGTATGATCGGCCAGGACAATCACCTCGCGAGCCGAGTGGATCATCGCCTGTTTGATGGTGACCTCTGAGATCGTGTGATGGGATAATCCAAAATCTAGCGTAATTCCGCTGACCATCAGGAATAGTTTGTCGGCCCGCAATTCCTTCAGCGCCCCTTCGGCTGTTGGACCAACCAGCATCTGTGTTGCCGACCGCACCGCGCCGCCTGTGGAAATCAGAATGATATCCGGAGTGCGGTTCAAGGTATCAAAAACAACCACCGAATTGGTGATCACAGTGATCTCTTTCTTTCCGTTTCAACTCTTCAGCCAGGTATGCCGCGATGGGCCCGCCGTCGACCAAAATCAACATCGCCAGACTCAACCAGCGAGGCTGCTTTGACCGCAATCTGCCGGCGGCGAATATCCACTTCATCACGGACATTCTGGTCCGCATCGATCATCTGCAGTCCGATCCGATATTGCTCCGGCATATTCTTTCAACAGGGCTGTCAGATTCTTGTACCATTCGTGTTCGGTGAATGGCACGATCAATCCGATTTGTTTGGGCAGCTTTGTGATCGGATGAAGTTTTTCTCGCTCGATCTGAATGGGGATTTTTAAATTTTTCCTGAACGTTTCCCAATCGAATTCCCAGCCGGATGGTGTTTTTGTGTAATATTTGGGCAGGTTGACAGCTGTCAGGACGATATGAGGTGTGATGTAGTTATCAGGCTGTGGCTGCCTGATTGAACGCGGTGATCGCTCGCTTCCATGCAGGTCAGGCTGACGATCTCCGGGAACATGGCCAGGCCAGCTTTGCAATAGCTGTCCTGGAACTCATCAACTCATTCTTGAGGGTCTCCCCTTCCAACCCAAATGTGATCACGGTCATCTGGGCAGGATCGATATTCAGATCCCGGCAGGCGTTGATCGCCGCCCAGGCAGTGATGTCATTGATGGCAAAGATCAGGTTGATCTGCGGATAGACGGTCAATGCATCTTTGGATAGTTGATAGGCGGTGCTATATCGGGATTGCGCATTGATGGAGAGGACTGTTTCGAACGATGGAGTGGTCTTGCTTAGTCCATCGGTGAATCCCCGGCTTCGGTTTTGTGTGTATTGGGTTGATGGAATGTCAAGTCCAGCAGATTCACTTTTTTGATACCCTGCTGCTTAAGATATTTTCCTGCCCAGCATCCGAGGTCATAATCCGCCTGGTAATTGTCAACGGCCACCACCGTTCGTCTGGTTGGGCATCTCGATGGATTCGGCAATGATGGGGATATCTTTTTTTATCGCCCTGTCGATCAGCAGGCTATCGTAATAGGGATTGACGGACGTACCGATCAACACATCCACCTGATCCACCAAGCAAGACTTCGGCTTCTGATCATGGAGCGGATGAGCTGGTTCATCCGTGGACGGAGAATCCGATGTGCACGGACACAGCTCCGCCGTAGGTTCGCAGGATGCCTTTTCTGCTTTTGCAGTTGTTCCAGATCCCGGCGGATGGTCATCTCTGACACATTGCACAGATGGCTGAGTTCACTTACGGTAAGGAAGCTATGTTCATCTATGAGTGAAACAATCTGATCAAGGCGGGAAGTGGTTTTCATAGGACATCCTTTTAAAGTGGGACTTGTATTATAACAAGTATTATACCTCTAAAATGTTAAATGTCAAACATAAATTGGATAAAATTTCGTGAACAAATTGCTTGACATTTACAAATATGTTGTGATAATATGAACATAATAGTTGTTATAGATTATCGATTTGCCAATAATCCTTGAGTATTTTGGTAATTCTATAAACATTTATCGGTGGGTTTTTGTTCGAGAAATTATCGCATCACTTAATCCTCGGATAAGGAAAGGAGTTGCAAGATATCAAATACCTGTATCTCCATTTTCGATTCTCAAGACTCTATCTATTCCATACTCAATTCAAGGAGAAGAAAATGCACAACAAACGAATTTTTACAGTATGAGTGATCGTCGTTTTGCTGGCAATGTTGCTGACCGCCTGCGGCCAGCGGCGCGCCCACGGCAGCGCCTTAAGCGAAGGAACTCACCGTCGCCGGTGTGGTATTCCAGGATGATCAGTTCATGAAGAGCATGGTCCAGGGCTTTACGAGGATGCCGGCGCCAAGTATGGCATCAAGATCCTGACCGCCAACACCAATAACGATCAGGCTAAGGAAGCTGAACTGATCCAGACCTACATCGCCCAGGGCGTGAATGGCATCGCCATCGCTCCACTGAGCCAGGATGCCTCCATCCCGAACCTGAAGGAAGCAACTTCCAAGGGCATCCAGGTCGCCATCACCAACATGAACCTGGCAGGTGATCCTTCCTGGCTGGCAGGTGGTTACACCTCCGATGATGCCACCAACGGCAAGATCGTCGGAACGAACGCAGCCGAATTCATCAAAGCCAATATCACCGGTGATGTCAATGTTGCCCAGGTGGACTTCGACGACCAGATCCCCGAGCAGTCCAAGGCGCGCTGGACGGTTTCTATGCGGGTCTGGATGAAGCCGGTGTCGAATATACAAAAGGTTGCGACCGTCAGCGCCAACATGCAGGACGATGCGATGACGAAAGTCAGCGACATGCTGACCGCTCATCCTGAGATCAATGTGATCTGGGCCTGCAATGACGGCGGCACGATCGGTGCAGCCATGGCTGTCAAGCAGGCTGGCCTGGCTGGCAAGGTCTTCGTCTTCGGCTACGATGGCGGCGACCAGCAGACCAGCATGATCCTGAGCAGCGATAATATCCTGGTCGGTGTTGTTTCTCAGGATCCATATACACAAGGCTACAAGGCAGTTGAATCGCTGGCTCTCACCCTGCAGGGCAAATCGAATCCAGATAAAGGCAAGATCACGGTCGTCCCCGGTATGTACCTCAGCTCCGACCGATCCCGCCGGCGTCAATGCATGGCGCAAAGCCAATGGACTGGCTGAAATTGCAGGTCAGTGAAGCCGCAGCCCCGAAGGGATTGACGATCGCCGGTGTGGTATTCCAGGATGACCAGTTCATGAAGAGCATGGTCCAGGGCTATGACAGATGCTGGTGCAAAATACGGCATCAAGATCCTGACCGCCAATACCAACAACGACCAGGCCAAGGAAGCTGAACTGATCCAGACCTACATCGCCCAGGGCGTGAGCGGCATCGCCATTGCGCCGTTGAGCCAGGATGCCTCCATCCCGAACCTGAAGGACGCAGCCTCCAAGGGTATCCAGGTCGCCATCACCAACATGAATCTGGCGGGCGATCCTTCCTGGCTGGCCGGTGGCTACACCTCCGACGATGCCACCAATGGCAAGATCGTTGGCGACGAAGGCAGCTGAATTCATCAAAGCCAATATCACGGGTGATGTCAATGTCGCCCAGGTGACTTCGACGACCAGATCCCCGAGCAGTCCAAGGCGCGCTGGAGCGGTTTCTTCGCCGGCTTGGATGAAGCAGGCGTCAAGTACACCAAAGTTGCCGCCGTCAGCGCCCACATGCAGGACGATGCGCTGACCAAAGTCACCGACATGCTGACCGCTCATCCCGAGATCAATGTGATCTGGGCCTGCAATGACGGCGGCACGATTGGCGCAGCCATGGCTGTGAAGCAGGCTGGTTGGCTGGCAAGGTCTTCGTCTTCGGCTACGATGGCGGCGACCAGCAGACCAGCATGATCCTGAGCGGCGATAACATCCTGATCGGTGTTGTGGCGCAGGATCCATATGCACAGGGTTACAAAGCTGTCGAATCACTGGCTCTGACTCTGCTAGGGCAGTCGAACCCTGATGCCGGCAAGATCACCGTTGTCCCGGGCACGTATCTGAGCGTCTCTGATCTGGATGCTGTCAAGAAGTGGCGAACAGATAATGGCTTGAAGTAAGTTCAGCAGCTAAAATAACTGATTGAAACAAAGGAACAGGGAAACTTCATCAGAGGAATCCCTGTTCCTTTCCAAAACAGAATCTTTGAGGTAAACAAGATGAGCGTTCTCCAAATACGAACGGAACATATCATCAAAGATTATCCCGGAACCCGTGCGCTGGATGATGTCAGCATTTGTTTTGACAGCGGTCGGGTGCATGCCCTGGTGGGCAAGAATGGATCCGGGAAATCCACCCTGGTAAAAATATTTGCGGGGGCGATCAAGCCGACTTCCGGAGAGTTCTATCTGAACGATGAGAAGCTCCATTTCAATTCCACCTCGGATGCCTATGACAAAGGGAATTGTCAGCGTCTATCAGGAAATGAGCCTGGTACCGGGTTTATCGGTTGCGGAAAATATCTTCCTGGGTCGTCTGCCGAAAAAGAATCACGCCATTGATTGGCAAAAGACCTATCAGATGGCAGGCGCTCTGCTTGAACAAATGAAAGCCAATATCGACCCACATGAACTAGTGTCACGCTTGAGCATGTGGCAAATGCAAGTGGTTGAGATCACGAAAGCCTTGAGTTTCAATCCCAAGGTGATCATGCTGGATGAGCCAACTTCAGCCCTGGCCCAAAATGAAGTCCAAAATCTTTTTACTGCGATACGTGCACTCAGAGATCAGGGAGTGATCGTCATTTACATCACGCACAAACTGCAGGAACTGCCTCAAATTGCAGATACGGTCTCTGTGCTGCGTGACGGAAAATTGGTCGGGACTGTGCAAATGAACGAAGTGCAGCAAAAAGATATTATCGATATGATGTTCGGGGAAGTAAAAATTCAAAACCGTCCGACCGACATCAAGGTCTCAGGATGAAGTCATTATGGAAGTCAAGGATCTTCAGCCGGCATGGCTGGTATCAGGATGTCAACTTCAAGCTCAAGCGCGGGGAAGTGCTGGGGATTGCCGGGCATGCTCGGGTTCAGGCCGGACCGAATTACTGCGCGGCATTTTTGGAGCCGATCCGGTCGATAGCGGGGAAGTGATCATCGAAGGAAAGACCTACAAATCGGCCAATCCCATCAAAATGGTAAAAGCCGGAGTGGGCTTACACCCGAGAACCGAAAAATCCAGGGGTTGATTTTGATCCATTCCATTCGAGACAATCTTTGTTATGCCAGCATGAATATCACAGCCGATGGATGGCTCGAGAATAAACGCAAGCGGAATGCTCTTTGCAGAACGGCAGGTCAAGAACTTGGATATAAAAGTCAGTAATATCGATGCCCCCTGCAATTCACTGTCTGGCGGCAATCAGCAAAAAGTCGTTGTCGGGAACTGGTTGAATACCAGCCCCAAGATCATGCTCTACGATGAACCTTCACGCGGAATCGATGTGAGTGCAAAACAACAAATCTTTGAAATCATGTGGGAACAGGCACGCAAGGGTATTTCCACCATTTTCGTCTCCACCGAATTGGAAGAACTGCTGGAAGTTTGCCACCGCATCTTGATCATGCGCCATGGACGGATTGTGGATGAGGTAAACCCGGATAATATCAATGTCAACGAACTTTACGAAATTTGCATGAGAGGAGATTGAAGGAAATGGAAAACTGTTGCAGTTACCCTGACCGACTTTGATCGACGAAAGATCAAGATTTTTCTGCTTGACCATATTATTGAAGTCTGTTTGATCATTCTGGTCATCGTGCTTTGACCTTTGGCGCCAACGGTTTTATGACCTGGGCAAACTGGATGAACATCCTGCGCGCCAATTCCCTGAAGGGTGTGATCGCTTTTGGCATGACGATGGTCATGATCGCCGGGCTGATCGATCTTTCCATTGGTTCCATCGTTGGCTTATCTGGTGTCATCGTGGCCGTGGTCTGCCGGGATCTGACCGGCACTGGGATTGGATATCAACGTCGCCTGCATCATCGGCATGCCTCATCTGCCTTGTGCAATCGCGTTGCGACCGGATGGTTGCACGGGTTTTTTCAGCATAAAACAGGCATGCCTCCCTTTATCGTTACCTTGGTAACCTTCATATGATTGTCTGGGTTGGCGGGCAGGCTTTCCGGGGGATTCCCCATTGCCAACCAGTTCCCCGACTGGTTTAACCAGCTCGGCGGCGGCAGGATTGGAGGACAAAGTGGTATTCCGATCCCGGCCATTGTCCTGCTGGTGGTCTTTCTTCATATGTCTGGTTCATCATGGGCTATACCACTACGGGACGGGCCACGTACGCCGTGGGCGGCAATCCTGAAATCGGCCCGATTGAGCGGTATCAATGTCGGCAAGACAAAGATCATTGCGTTCATCACCGTTCAACTCATGGCGGTGATCTCCGGTTTTATGACCGCAGGTCAGGTGATGGCAGGCACCTTCACCTTTGGAAAAGGCTGGGAACTGGATGTCATTGCGGCCGTGGTTGTCGGCGGCACCAGCTTCAATGGCGGCGCCGGGACAGTCTGGGGGACATCTGGTGGGTGTCATCTTCATGGGCGTGATCGGCAATGGGATGACCCTGCTGAATATTGACATTCACACGCAGTATATTGTCAAGGCTGTCATCGTGTTCCTGGCAGTCCTACTCAGTTCCTACCGGGCAAAGGTCAAAGCCTGATACTGATATCAATCCGGTCAATATCCCGGATTGGATTGATCCCAGGCAGACGCCAGAACAGAACAGAATAGGATAGGATAGGATAGGATCAACAACAATTGTGAAATTGCATGAGATGGAGAAGTGGTAGGCGGGTAACTTCGCGTATGGATCCAATACTCCCCTCATGATGAAGGCCAGAAGCAAAAAAGAATCGTGGATGAAAATTACGGGTGTGGGAGCTGTATTTATGGAATTATTCGGCGGGATAGAAGCGGGTGGCACCAAGTGTATATGCATTGTCGGGAGCGACCCCGATCATATTCAGGCAGAAAAACGGATCCCTACCACATCCCCGGGTGAGACGATACGGAATATTGTGGAGTTCTTTAAACCATATACCGGATCCGGTGGGTTGAATGCAGTGGGAATTGCCACTTTCGGCCCGGTGGACCTGAATCAGAATTCGCCCACGTATGGATATATCACCACCACTCCAAAACCCGGCTGGAGGCAGGTGGATCTTTACGGCGAGATACAGCGCGGCCTGCATGTCCCGGTTGCCTTTGATACAGATGTCAACGCGGCTGCATTTGGGGAACAATATTGGAGGGATGGAAAGCAGAAGCTGGACCCCTTCCTGTATATGACGGTCGGGACAGGCATTGGGGTTGGTGTCATCGTCAATGGCGCCCCATTGCATGGCCTCATCCATGCCGAAGCGGGACATTTTATGCTGCCACACAACTTTGAAAAAGATCCCTTCCAGGGAGTCTGCCCCTATCATGGCGACTGTCTGGAAGGGCTGGCCTCTGGCAAGTCGATGGCAAAAAGGTGGGGTCAATCTCCTGAAACCCTACCGGATGATCATCCCGCCTGGGATTTGGAAGCGGAGTACATTGCGCTCGCCCTGGTCAATCTGATCTATGCCTATTCACCAAGGAGAATTATTCTCGGTGGTGGGGTTCCCCAACACCAGGGATTGATTCAAATGGCGCGTGTAAAAGTGAGAGAAATCATTAATGGGTATGTGCAGTCGGTGGAAGTGGAGCAAAATATCGAAGAGTATATCCAATCTCCATTCCTGGGGAACCGATCGGGCGCATTGGGCGCCATGGCGATGGCCATCAAATTGGCAGAGAAAATCCAGCAACTGACGAGCAATCAACCAAAACCACATAGAAATTTGCGCCATCAGAAATGGGAATAAGTAACCCAATCTGATGGTTTTTGACTACCGTAGATAATCTGGCCTTTTTTGATCCCGTCAGCCTCCATTTCCGAAATATAATTATCCCTATGAACATCGACCAAATCGATACGAACGTTTACCGTCGCTACATCCTAGGCAAACAAGGACTCTGGCCAGGAAGACGATGGGCTGGACTGGCCGGTACGGAGCAAGCCCTCCGCGCTGTGGAAGCGCTGCAAATGGATCCTGTGTCTGTGATCGCTCGCAGCCATGATATCGCTTTGTGGGGCAGAGTACGCAATTACCAACCGGCTTTTCTCGATCAAATTCTTTATCAGGATCGAAGCTTTTTTGATTACGGCAGTATCTTGTTCGTATACCCGATTGAAGAGTTCCCATATTGGCGCGTCCATATGGAGCAACGCCGGATAACAGGGTATTGGGCTGACTTTGCACGGGAAAATCCCACCCTGTTGGATTTTGTCCGCGGGGAGATCCGTTCGCGGGGACCCCTCCGAAAGCAGGACGTTGAAGGCAATCCTGTGACAGCCTACCGCGCCCGGAAGGATTCAGGGTTGGCTTTGCATTGCCTGTGGATGCAGGGTGAATTGATGACCCACAGCCGGAAGGGAATTGTCCGCAGCTATGACCTGATGGAAAATATCGTGCCGCTCACTTACCAACGGACGGCATCTGAAAGCGATGCAAACGAATTTATGGTTCGCAAAGCCATTTCGCAGGAAGGAATGGTCAGCGAGCGAAGATTCCGTATGTTGATGCAGGACTTCCTATCGTCTGCCGGTGGATAAAGCCAAAGCAAAAACCTGCTTGAATGAGCTGATCGAATTCAGGATTGGTGCGAGAAACCAAAATCGAAGGCAGGAAAGAACCATTCTATTACTATGCCAGTGATCAACCGATTTTGGATACACTCACTTCCGGCGCGGTTCCCGCTGAGTGGAAGCAATCGACACCTGAATCTGAAGTAGTATTTCTCTCTCCGTTGGAATATGTCAGCGCACGCGGGCGCGCGAAAGAATTATTTGGTGTGGAATATACCTGGGAAATCTATAAACCAGCCTCAAAACGAATATACGGTCCATATACCCTGCCAATGCTTTTCGGAGATAGGATCGTCGGACGAATGGATGCCAGGCTGGATCGGAAAACGAAGACGCTTTATCTAAATGGTGTATGGCTGGAAAATGGATACTCACCTCAGGAGGGTTTCACTGAGGCGTTTGGCAGGGGATTATCCAATTTTATGAATTTCCTCGATGTCAGGAGATGTGATCTCACAAGCTTGCAACCGATCACTTTGCGAGAACAAGTAGCCCGATGTTTGAATTCTGAACCACCCGGAAATTAAGACTGGGGAAGGAATAGATATGCAGTGATCAAGTTAGAAGACAAGTCGTGCGAAAGCTGGTGCATGCGTTGATCTTTGAGAATGAAAATATGATTTTTCGCAATGGTATTGCTGAAGTGATACTTTTAATTCAGATCAACCGGAAATTATCAGCGCTATCCCTGCAATGGAAATTGATCCTGAGTTTCAACACGAGTATTTAACTGTCAAGTGGAGGGTTTATGTCTGCAATACAGAATAATTCCGTAAAACAAGCTGTTTATTATTTTGTGATCACACTCGGGCTATCTTACCTTGTTTTCTGGGGACCGCTCGTACTGCTTAAAATTCCAGCAGCCAGTTTCGTCAAAGATGTCGCAGGTCCCCCCTGGTCGATTGTGCTGTATCTCCTCGGAGGATTTGTCCCATCACTCGTGGGGATCGGCCTGACCTGGATTTGGGAAGGAAAAATTGGATTGCGAACCATTTGGAAACGTGCGATCCAAATCCGCATTGGCAGAAAGTGCTACGGATATGCGATAGCATTCACAGTTTTAATTACACTCGGTCAACTCGGAATAATACGGCTTCTAGGGCAAACCTTTGACCTAAGTCTATTCCTTATCCAATTGGTGAGTTTCCTGCCCTTGCTGATCGTCGGCCCGATCTCGGAGGAATTTGGATGGCGCGGGTACGCACTGGACCGTTTGCAGACACGCTGGAATGGGTTGACCTCGGCGATCATCGTTGGGGTATTTTGGAGCTTATGGCATTTGCCGCTGTTTTTTATGATAGGGACGTCACAGTATGAACTTAAATTGTCCTTTTTTAGTTTTTAATGGCTATAACTGGATCCTCGATTTTATACACCTGGCTGCATAATATGGCGAAGGGAAGTATCTGGATGGCGATTTTCTTTCACTGGATATCGACCTATTGCCTTCAAGTTGTAGCAAGTGGGGTTAATCGATCTGCCGCTTACAACTTTTTGGAACCCCTACCGACATTGATCCTGGCGGGTATTGTCCTGCTGATCGCCAAGCCTGATCTAGGAGCATCCAGGCATGACGACCTAATTTCAGAAGCGATCTGATTTGGATAAGAATTCATGCAGACGGATATAAAGGACAAAAAGGTAAGTGAGAAATAAGATATCCGATCTCCGATCTCTCATATCGGCAGTATAATTTCCTCTTTGTAAGAGGAGAAACCCGTTATGGATGATGCCGCACCGATAATTCTGGATAAGCCCCGCGAAGATACATTTCACACTACAGAGATCGTAACGGTGTCGGCTGCCCATGGCGCGCATGATACTTACTTCTCTTATCTTCCCACCATCTTACCGTTACTGATCCGTAATCTTGGATTAAGCACCACGCAGGCGGGATTCCTATCCGCATTCAGTCAGATCCCAAATCTGCTGCAGCCTTTCATCGGTCATCTGGCAGACCGGAAAAACCTGAAATTGCTGGTGATCCTGGCGCCGACTTTTTCAGGGGTGCTGATCACACTGCTGGGAATCGCTCCCAGTTTTGGCCTGGCTTCGGTGTTGATGCTGCTGGCCGGATTTAGCACCGCCGGCTTCCACGCAATTGCTCCTGCCATGATCGGAGCGCGTGCGGGCCGCAAGGTTGGTCGCGGGATGGGTTTCTTCATGGTGGGCGGTGAGTTAGGCTTTGGGATCGGACCACTCGTCGTCGTAGCCACCATTGGCGCGCTGACCATCCGCGGTTTGCCATGGCTGATGGCCTTCGGGATGCTGGCCTCTGTGATCTTATGGTTCAAGCTGAAAGACATCACCACCGTGCGAGCCGCCCACGAGGAAGCAGGCTTGCCGGTTCGTGAAGCAATAGCCCAAATGAGGGGATTAATGCTTCCGATCATGGCAGTCACTTTTCTGACAGGGTTTTTGAATGCGAATATTGTCAATTATTTGCCCACCTTCATGACTCTGGAAGGGTCAGCGTTCGCACTGGCGGGAGTGTCCCTGGCAATCGTGGAATTGAGTGGGACGGCGGGTAATGTGCTGATGAGTATTTACAGCGACCGAGTTGGACAGCGCACGATAGCCATGCTCGGCATCTTTTTCTCGGCTGCTTTTTCATTCGGCTTTTTGATGACACGTGGATGGATTCAACTGGCGATGCTGATCGGTGTAGGGTTATGCGCGTTTGTTGCCAATCCGGCTTTTCTGTCAATGATCCAACCCCGCTTCGTGAACAATCGAGCGCTCACGACCGGAGTGTACATGTCCACCAGCTTTATCTTGAGGTCGATTGTGGTTGTGATCGTCGGCATGCTTTCAGATAAATTTGGCATGCGTCCGGTCTTTTTTGGCAGCGTGGTGTTGGCCTTGGTATCTGTACCGATATTATTATTTCTTCCGAAAAAGTAAACTTACCGAACTTATCCCAAGACCTCTGATCCCAGGTATGCAGGCCATCAAGTAACCTGAATTGCATAGATCCGGACGAGGATCTGGATCATCTTGGTTTTAGGGGATGAGAGATAGTGGCTGATGTCTGGGATGCATGATTCTTCTCCAGCAACCATTGAAGCTGCTACAAGCTAAATCCAATCTGGATATGAGACAGGTATACTATGGATAAATTTAGATGGTTCCATCTGGCCTGAGCGGGTTAGGGATCCTGGGCAAATATGATGTCTTTCATTTGACCCCAACATCGTTGACGAATATTTAACTGATGACCAATCCTGGCTCAGACCTCTTTCGCTCTGGAAGGAGGCATGGAATGTTGATCAGCACTGGAAACCTGCAACCCGGAGTCCTTCAGGGAAAAATTGCCGTTGTGACGGGAGCCGGTCAGGGGATAGGATTGGAAGCAGCGAAGGCGCTTGCCTGGCTCGGGGCGAATGTGATGATCGCTGAAATCAATTCGAAAACCGGACACCCGGCAGCCGCCGAAATAAATGAATTATTTGGCCCGGGACGGGCCGTTTTTATTCAGACAGATATTGGTCTCGAAGAGAGCGTGGAGCACCTCAAGAGGACAATAGAAGACGCGTACGGGCCGGTGTCGGTGGTCATCAATAACGCCACGATCACTCCCATCGGTTCTGCGCCGAAGGTTTCAATTGACCAGTGGGATGCGAGTTACCGGGTCAACCTGCGGGGACCGGCATTGCTGGCTATCGCGTTCTTGCCCGGCATGATCGAACGGAACGAAGGTGTCTTTGTCAGTGTATCTTCCCTGGGCGAAGCATATCTTACAGCCTATGAAACCTTAAAAAAAAGCCCAGGTACGTCTGGCAACCACTTTGAATGTAGAGTTGGAAGGTAAGAACGTTTCCTGTTTTTCGATCAATCCAGGGCTGGTGCGTACCAACCGGGCGATGGAATGTATCAAAGCGCTGGCGCCAATTTACGGAATCACGATTGAAGAGTTCATCCAGCGAAGCGATGAGATCTCAGCGGAGGCGGCTGGGGCTGGATTTGCCGCTGCGGTTGCACTGGCAGGCCAATTTCGTGGTCAGGAGATCACATCCCGGCAGGCATTGAAGGCTGCGGGGATTGAATTTTCGAGTGAGTTGGCACCCCACCCAGAACAACTTCCATCCAATATCAGCAAGCAAGCCGCCGAGTTATGCCGTGGTGTAATCAGGACCCTGTCCCAGCAAGCTGTCCAATGGGCAGAGCGTCCCACCCTGGAAAGTCAATGGAGTTTTCAAGATTTCAAAAAGTGGTCAGGAGATTCGGTGGAAGAATGGCTCCAGAAACTGGATCAGTTGAGAAGCCGCCTTGAGGTGAATGTCCCCCACCACGAAAATATTCACCTGGAGAAATTGGCTGGATTTTACGGCCACCTGCAATCGATGGCAGGTGGGAATGAGAGTGATCCTCAACGTTTAGAAGAGAAAGTACGAACGATCAACTACTGGCAAACGGAGGTTGAAGAACTGGATGCATTGATATTCCACCGGAAGGGTTAGGTTCCAACCTGGTGGGTGTTTTTGTTATAACCATAAGGCAAAAATATTTGTATAATAATTTTGCATGACAAATTAGTGCGAAAGAAAATATTGCCGACCATGTACATCTGTAAGACGGTTTGAAAGCAGATCTATGGGGAGGATCCATGCAGGTGGTAGACCTTCGTAAAGAATACAAATATCTCTATGAGCCATCCTCGAAAAAGGTGGAGCTTGTCCAGGTGCCAAACCTGCCATTCATTCGAATCGATGGGGAGATCGAAAAAGGATCATCTCCGGGCACATCGAATGGTTTCGCAGAAGCCACCCAGGCTATCTACGGGATATCTTATACCCTGAAGTTTATGCTGAAGAAAGCGAAAGAGAATCCGGTTGATTATCCGGTCATGGCATTGGAAGGATTGTGGTGGGTGGAGGATGGGAAGTTTGATATTCAGGTCAAAGATAATTGGAAATACGCACTTATGATCATGCAACCGGATGTCATTACACCGCGGGTATTCGAGCAAGGAATGACGCAACTTCGAAAGAAGAAAGGTGATTCACCCATCTTCGATCAATTGAAATTGACCTCCTTTGAAGAAGGGCTTTGCGTACAGGTGATGCATATCGGCCCCTACGCCACTGAACCCGCAACCATGGACACAATGCACGAATTTATGAACCAGAATGGATTGACCGATCAGGTCGGACTGGGCGGCAAACATCACGAAATCTACCTGGGCGATCCAAGAAAATCAGCGCCGGAGAAACTGAAGACAGTTTTACGTCATCCGGTTAAGAATAGTTAACCTGGGAGAAATCTGGGGAACAAATTCAAGTGGGCGGGAAATATGGACACCTTGTCGAATTCGAATAAGGATGCATTAGATTGGTTGCTGGAGCAAGCCGAACCAGGAGTCCGATATCTGGCGCTGCGCGATCTGGTGCAGTGCGAGGCCGACGATCCCGAATTGAATCAGGCGCGAAAGGCTGCACACGAATATGGTCCAATCGCGGTTGTCCTGGACTCCATGCATCCGGATGGTTACTGGGTGGAGCCTGGCTCGGGCTATAATCCGAAATATCGATCCACGGTCTGGGCGATCAGTCTGCTGGCACAGTTGGGTGCTTCTGCCAGAGAAGACGATAGAATTTCCCGTGCCTGTTCCTATTTGTTGGATCATGCGCTTATGTCTGCCGGTCAATTTACTTCTTCGGGCCAGCCTTCCGGGGCAATCGATTGCCTTCAGGGAAATCTCTGCTGGGCGTTGACTGCCATGGATTATCACGATCCACGCCTGGCGCAAGCCTTTGAGTGGATGGCGCGAATGGAAGTCGGCGAAGGGGTAGCGCCAGCCACAGACCGGAATGCTCCCCTCAGGTATTACGCAGCGAAGTGTGGACCCATGTTCAGATGCGGCGCGAATTTACAGCATCCCTGCGCCTGGGGCGCTTCCAAGGTGATGCTCGCCTTCAGCCTCCTTCCTCATGAGGATCGCACTCCCATCATCGAGCGGGCGATCAATCTGGGTATCGATTTCCTGTTTAGCGTTGATCTCACCGAAGCCAACTGGCCGTCGGGTGATAATGATCGCCCGAGTCGTAACTGGTGGAAATTTGGATTTCCCGTTTTCTATGTGACCGATCTATTGCAGATCGCCGAGGGCTTGGTGGGTCTCGGCTATGGGAATGATCCCCGGGTAAGTGGGCTGATATCACTGATCCAGGCTAAACAGAATCCGGGTGGCCGTTGGAATCTGGAATATGATTACACCGGAAAAACCTGGGTGGATTTTGGTGCAAAAGGGCAACCAAATAAATGGGTTACCCTGAGGGCATTACGGGTTCTAAATAAAGCAATGTCAACATCCCAAGCGTAACGATACGGTTAGGATAGGGTTTGTATAAATAGCAATAATCGGATAAAGTATTAGAGTGAGGGCAAAGGAGAGAGGATCACACTCCACACTTGAGAAGGGGTAAGAAACCCATTACCCATCGCAGCCTGGAATAATTTATACTTCGTGATCCATAACCTCAAAGTTGGGAGCTGTTCCACCGTTGAGATCCTTTCTCCAATAAAGGTTTACCGGTTTAACCCTCCTTCTCCAGGCCGATGGAGAGTCCGACCGGTTGACCGATCAGATGAAACGAAGGAGAAATCATATGAAAACATCTGCACCGAAAAACGTAACCTGGTGGGTAGCTTTGGTTTTGGGAGTACTGGGAGTTCTGGCTAATATCACCTCCCTTCCTGTTATTACCGCTGTGATCGGATTCTGGCTGGTCGTCATTGGACTGGCGCTGATGTTGATCGCAACCATCACAAAAGGTCTTTAATCTTCAAACGGATGGAGCCGGAAAGCGTTTAGTTGACCTGGAATGCTCACCGACTCCAAATCTGAACTATTGCAATTAATGAATAAATCCCTTATCGAATTCGATAAGGGATTTATTCTATGAAACCAACGCCTGCTCCGGTTTTTTTCAGGTGACCCGATCTCGAAAATGGATGCTTATGATATGATTAACGCTTATGACAGGATCTATGAGTAGTCGCGCCTCATTAACCAAATTTGCCTGGCTTTCGATTGCAGCAGCCGTAAGTACCATTGTATTGAAAGCGGTTGCCTACTTTCTTACCGGCTCGGTCGGGCTATTGTCTGACGCACTTGAATCGATCGTAAACCTGGTTGGCGCATTGATGGCATTGACCATGCTCACCATCGCGGCTCGCCCGGAAGACGATGACCATGCGTACGGTCACAGCAAGGCGGAATATTTCTCCAGCGGGGTCGAAGGAACATTGATCATGGTTGCAGCCGTGAGTATTGGTTACGCGGCCATCCAACGTTTGATCACACCCAAAGGATTGGAACAAGTCGGTCTGGGTATGGGAGTATCTGTGGTTGCCTCCCTCATTAATTTCGGTGTTGCTGTGGTATTACTGAGGGCATCCCGGGAGTATCATTCCATCACCCTCAAGGCAAACGCACAACACCTACTCACAGATGTGTGGACATCGATTGGGGTATTGGTTGGAGTTGGGGCGGTGGTGTTAACGGGTTGGAATATTCTGGATCCATTGGTGGCGCTGGTTGTGGCGGCCAATATTATCCGAACGGGTGTGTCCATCGTCCGGCAGTCAGTCTCAGGTTTGATGGATTCTGCCTGGCCGGTTGAGGAGCAGGACAAGCTGCGCGAGGTGTTATCCCCCTATATCAAGGATGGTGTACAGGTACATGCGCTGCGTACACGCCAGGCTGGAGTACGTCGCTTTGTCACATTCCACGTGTTGGTCCCCGATGAGTGGACTGTCCAGCATGGGCACAAGTTATTGGAAGAGATGGAAGCGGATATACGGAAAGAAATATCGAACGTTAATATTGTGACTCACATGGAACCTATCGATGACCCGTCTTCCTGGAACGACGTGGCGTTGGATCGTGAAGATGACAAACCGGGTAAAACAGAACAGAAAGATCCCCTCAAAACAACGCAAGCGAAATAACCGACTCGTTTGGAGTGATTAAAAAACTGGTTGAGTAATCAACCAGTTTTTTTAATTTGATCATCCGCATGGGTGTTTTTACCGATCCGGTGAGGTGGGAGAACTCCTGTCGCGTTCAATCAATAATTTCAACGCTTCCACCGCCACGCGGATGACCCGGTCGGCATCGAATTCCACCATTTTCTTTTCCGCATCGCCGGTCTGTAATTCACCCAGGTCTGAGTCATTGATCATCAACATGGCGCCCCCAGCCCGCTTACGATAGAGTGAAGCGAGGATGAAGATCACCGATGATTCCATTTCAGAGCAGATGGCGCCCCCGGCGACCCAGGCTTTCCAGCGTTCTTCGAGGCGATCTGCCATTGGCATTCGGGTTCGTTCGACCTCTCCGTAGAATGAATTTTTGCATTGCGAGATTCCCAGATGATAGCGATATCCCAGCTTATTGGCCGCTTCCCTTAATGCGCGAACGACATCCGGGTTAGCCACGGCTGGAAATTCTACAGGCAGGTATTGCGGGGAAGTACCTTCATCCCGGATGGCGGCAGTGACGATGGCGATGTCACCCATGCGCCCTTCCGGCTGCATCGCCCCCGAACTGCCAACCCGAATGAACGTTTCCGCGCCCATCTCGACCAGTTCTTCCACGGCGATGGCGGTAGATGGGCAGCCGATACCGGTGGATACAACCGATACTTTCTCACCGTGCAGATACCCCGTCCAGGTTACATATTCCCGGTTCGCAGAAACAAAAATGGGCGAATCAAAGAACGCCGCGATTTTTTCTGAGCGGGCAGGATCGCCCGGCAGCAAAATATATTTACCAACATCTCCTTCTTTTATATGGAGATGAAACGCCTTACCTTCTTCATTCCTCATCGTAACCTCTCTTGGAAAGGATGGAATTTGATTATAGCGCAATCTGGAACTGGATTTAGCTTTTGTTTGGGGCAATAACCCGGCCTGATTGCCAACCTTTCGGATTTGCACGCTTGTTATTTCAGCGACGGTTCGCTAGAATGGACATACAATACCATTGGATAACCGTTATGGATCCCATTCAAATTGGTTTTTTATCAGGCGACCAACACAGGGAAGACGCGGCTCGGATATTGTATCAAGCGTTTAAGCGGAAACTCCATCCGGTTTTGAAAAATCCCGAACAAGCACGTAGCTTATTGGCAGCAAGTCTACGCCCATCGTTAATGATCGGCGCGACATCCGGCGACACCCTGGTGGGGGTGGCGGGACTGGAGTATCGCGGCAATTCATTCTGCCGGGCATCCTTCCGCGATTGTTTCTTTTATCTTGGTATCGCGCGGGGCATACTGGGCTGGATCGTACTGAATTTATTTATGGATGGATCCAACACCCCATCAGACTTGCGCATCGCTTCCCTGGCTGTGGACGCCGAATTGAGGAGCCAGGGAATCGGAACACTGATCATCCAACGTGTATTTGAATTTGCCAGAAGCGAGGGGTTTCGGGCAGTTCGACTGGAAGTGGTGGATACAAATCCAGATGCTCTAAGATTGTACAAAAAGCTGGGTTTCGAAACCGTCAGGATCATTCCTCTTGGTATACTCAAAAGCTGGCTGGGCTTTTCTGCCGAGATTGAAATGATCCACACTCTGACATAATGGCATCGGTGGGTCATTATTGTGCGCCAATTAAATTGCCTGGATGATCCAGTTGCGATCAATTAGAGGTATGGATGGATTTACCCCGCAGCCGTTATCCGAATTCCTTTCTTGTGAGGAAAATTAATGTTTGATATTCGAACGCTCACAATCGCCATCATGTCCATCAATATATTGCTCGCGTTGATCATGGTCATCTATTGGCGGACTCAGACAACGTATCGCGGGTTTGGTTTCTGGGCTCTGGCGAATATTATTTCTGCCGTGGCGTATCTGTTATACGGATTGCGCGGCATGATTCCAGGAATATTGTCCATCGTTCTGGCAACGGCTTTCGCGGGAGCTGCTTTTATCCTGCGCCTTGAAGCGATCCGGTATTTCTTTGGCAAAGATCGATGGCTTCGTTCCAGTATTCCTGCCAGTATTCTCTTTGTTGGATTGTTTTTATACTTCACCGAAGTGAGAGATAGTGCGGTCATCCGGAATACCATTCTCACCGTGATGGTCGTAAGCTATTCCATAATATGTACTTACCACCTCACCAAAAATGCAAACCATAAGCAAAGGATATTCACATACGCGATTTCGCTTATATTTTTGATCTACAGCGCGATCATGATCATCCGCGTAATTGTGTGGTGGATCAATCCGTTGGAACGAAATTTGCTTGCCCAAACACCGGTCAACATCATCTTCTTCTTTTTTGAAATCGTGGCACATACAGGAACAACGGTCCTCTTTTTGATGCTGAATACGCAGCGGTTTTCCAGTGATTTATTGGCGACCCAAAAAGAATTTGAGAATCTTGCGACCATCGACTCGCTCACCAATGTCAATAATCGCCGGATGTTTTTTGAACTGGGAACCCTGGATTTCTTACGGGCAAGGCGTTTAGATCATCCTTTTTCGCTGCTCACCTTTGATTTTGATTTATTCAAGGAAGTCAATGACGGTTATGGTCACGCGGCTGGGGATATGGTCTTGCGGGATGCGCTAATCGTTGTTCGCAAGAACATTCGGGATATCGATGTCCTGGGGAGGACCGGTGGGGACGAGTTTGCCATCTGTTTCCCGGAGACATCCGTGACGGATGCCATGTCGGCGGCCGGACGCATTCAGCGGGCATTATCCACCAGCGAATTCACCTGGCAGGGTAAAACCATCACGGTCACCTTGAGTATCGGCATCGCGGAATTATCTGACAGAGATCAGAATTTTGACGCCCTGATCCAACGGTCTGACCAATACCTGTATGTGGCGAAACGGGCTGGCCGAAATCAAATCTTTAGTGAACAGATCTGATTTCTAACCACCCCTGATAAAACCCGTACGCCGGTAATTTGCAGAATATTCCTGCGATCCCTATAATTAATACTCGATCCTGCATGTCGGTTTACCCGATTTAGAATCAAATATCAGGCAATGTAAGATTTGTGTTTCTCCGTCCAGTTGGAGAGAAATGAGATTAGTATGGGTGATTATGCGTTAATCGCATTGATCGGCGTATTAGGCGGAGTGGCCATTGGCATTCAGTCGCCCATTGCCGGGGCGATGGGTCAGAAATCGGTGGTGCGGCCAGCAGCCTGATCGTTCACATGAGTGGAATGATCCTCTCGGCGATTTTGTTATGGCTCAAAGGTGGGGAAAAAATCCGAGAATGGCATACGCTGCCATGGTATATGCTTATAGCCGGTGTATTTGGCGTTATCCTTTATCAGACGATCAGTTATACGCTTCCGAAGATCGGCAGCACATTAATGGTCACCCTGATCATTGTTGGACAGTTGATCACCGGGATCGTGATCGATCATTTCGGCTGGCTTGGAGTTACCCCGCGCCCGGTGGATCTGCCCCGGCTCGTTGGCGTGGGAGTGCTGATCCTGGGGGGATATCTCATCTCAAAATAATTTATCCTGATATGGTAGCTGCAATGCGCTCCGCCCAGGCGGAGATCTCATCCCATTTTCGGAAATCACCCTCCGGCGCATGCATCGCCCGCATGATCAGTTTTTCCATAAAATTTACTTTTGAGGAATCGTACGCACCGGCAAATAGACCTTCGCTGCGTGGTTTCACCTGTGATCTGATCGAATCAAGATAACCACCCACGGTTGTACGATTGATGGGGGTATCTTCCCTCATGTTCAAGCAAACCAGGAATACATGAAAGTTTTTCTGTTCCAAATCTGCTTTGTACTTTTCGATAAATGCGTTGGCTTTGGTGAAGAAAGTCCCCCCTCTTATTCCGCTCCCCAATATCACCGTTTCGTACTTTGACAGGTCAGTGACTTGATCCACTTCCAATACGTCCACGGTCAGATTCTTATCTATGAGAGTATTACCAATTTGTTTGGCGACGCCTGCTGTGGATCCGGTCAAGGTTGCGTATGCAACCAGCACCTTTGAATTCATATATCCCTCCGTAAGATACTCTCCCAATAGTTCCCCGATACCAATTTTATGTGCAAATCCTTCGTTGGGCAAGATAGGCTGCGGGTAAGGGTAAAACAAATTACACGATCCTAAGAATGGGTAGTATTCGTCAAATGGATTATTGAATTATACTTAGAACGGCATATACTATAAACCGTGTCAGTCTGAATCACCTTTGAGTGATTGCGCGCTACCATGTTGCGCTACATTAAATCTTGTTTTCTGGGGAGGAAAAAATGAGTAATCAACATTTGTCAAATTCATCGTTGATCCGTATCGCGCTATCACGCCTTTTACTACTGTTTGTCTATTCATGGGCATCTTCCTATTTGTACCCGCAGGGACATTCCGCTATTGGGAGGCCTGGGGATTTATTGCCATCTTATTCATCCCCGTGATCTTTGTCGGGATCTATCTGTTCAAGAATAGTCGGGACCTCTTTGAAAGGCGAATGAGAGGTCGCGAGAAAGAGGTAAGTCAAAAACGGATCATCGTTTTTTCATGGATCTACTTGATGAGTGGTTTTATCATTGCCGGCCTGGATCATCGTTTCGGTTGGTCTCACGTTCCAGTCTGGCTGGTCATTCTCTGCTACATCATCATTATGGCTGGATATGCCATGGTGATCTGGGTTTTTCGAACCAATAGTTATGCCTCCCGGATAATCGAAGTTGACCAGGGGCAACGGGTGATTGACACCGGACCGTATAAGTTGGTTCGTCACCCCATGTATTTGGGAACTCTACTCATGTACTTATTCTTCCCCCTTGGTCTGGGTTCCTTCTGGGCAATCATCCCCGGACTTTTCATTGTACCCATCCTGGTCGGACGGATCCTGAATGAGGAGATGGTATTACAACGGGATCTGGCGGGTTATCCGGAATTTCTAGAGAAGACCCGATTTCGGTTGATACCTGGAATCTGGTAGGATGCCTGAGAAATCGCCGTGGAAGCGGAGGGATGTTGGTTGCGCGGCTGGGGAATCGAGACCAAACGCGGTGAGCAACGCACGCGCTTGACTTGAGAATCCGCATCATATACAATCTAGGTTAAGATGCCCAGCCAGCATGCTGGTCTGTTTTGGATTCATTTTTATAAGGAACATCGCATGAGTACCAGTCAGGCGTTCAGGCAGAAATGGGTGGATAAGGTACGCAACGTTGGGGTGACAGATCTATCTGTTGCGCTATTGGAAGCCGTCTCACCTATTACCCTGATCGGCGCGCAACTCGTTCACATGAGCAAGCCATTCCTCCACCCCTTCTTTCCCTCTGCCAATTGGGATGGGTTGGTCAATCTATTGGAAGATCGACAGGAATACCAGGCATTGATCCAGGCATTGCGAGAGGAGACCCCGAGCTGATGGAAACGATCGTCGGATTGTTCGTGGTCATCCTGACTCTGGTACTGATGGGATCTTTTCGATCCTGGACCGCAAACGCGTCAGGATCAATTTTCGGCCGATTCCTTCCCTGGAAAGCCTGCAAAAATCCATCAATCTGGTTGTGGAAGGCGGACGGGGAGTTCATATTTCTCTCGGACGGGGAGGATTATTCTCTCCCCATTTCGCAGGGTCGATAGTTGCTCTCAATCTGTTGAAATTCATCACCAAACAATCGCTGAACGGTGACATCCCACCGCTGGCAACCAGCGGTGATGGCCTGGTAAATATCCTGGGCCAGGAAACGATCGAGTCGGCTTTCATCCGGTCTCACCTTCCGGCAGGTTATGGGATCACCGGTTCCCAGGTGACGGGTGTGACGCCGTTTTCGTACATAGGCGGCGCGATGCTCGCTCAGCGGGATGAGAATCAGGCGGTCATGCTTATTACCGGGCACTATGGGGCAGAAGCGGCGTTGCTGGCGGATATGGCAGAACGCAGCCGATCTCACACCATCAGCGGCACAGACGACCTTTCTGCGCAGGCGATGCTTTTTGTGACCACCCGGGCGCCCTTGATCGGAGAAGAGTATTTCGCGGCGGGTGCTTATACCCATGCCGCCCTATCACACACGTCCAGTCTTAAAACACAGGATGCATTGCGGATACTGCTTGTCGCCGGACTGATCATCGGGGCAATCCTCAAGGTGGCGGGGGTGCTGTGAAAGCAACGATTTCCTGGGTCGTGGTGATTCTGGTCGGCGTGATCGTCCTGGCCGGGTATTTCGTTCCCCTCGATCCGCTTCAGCAGGCGCGCTATCTGATCATTGATATCGCCATCACCCTGGCTGGCGTGGCGACCCTGATCGGCGTGGCCAATCTTCTCTCCGTTCATGGCACCAGAGTCCGGGAAGAAAAACCGGATTGGTTCAATAGTGTCATCCTGATAGGCGCGTTCGCGGGCACATTGATCTTTGGACTGGTGTTAAGCCTTCCCATCCCATTTTTCTTCGCCTGGTGAACTCCATCCAGTTTCCCATCGAGGCCAGCCTGCTGGCGCTGTTGAGCATCACCCTGGCAGCCGCGCTTGTCCGGGCGATTAGGCCTGGGATGAATAGAGCATCGATATTATTTATTGCCGCAGTTTTGATCTTTATCTGGGCGGCGACCGGATTTATACCGTTTCAGGCGAATAAGGGAATTCAACCGGTGCTGTCCTTTCTGAATACGCTCCAGATTGGCGGTGCGCGAGGAATGCTGCTTGGGATAGGATTAGGCGCCCTGACGGCAGGGTTGCGGGTGATCATCGGAAAGGATATCCCTTCGGGGAAGTGATATGGCTGTAAGCTGTCCAAAATGCGGAAGGAACAATCCAGACGAGGCATATATTTGCCAGTTTTGCGATTCTCCCCTGGTCAGCTACCAGGCTCCCCCCATCCCTCCTGTGGAGCCGCCTCAACCGGATGATTCCTCGCAGCCATCCAATCCCGCCGAGGTAAATCTTCCTGCTGAAACACCTGAGAGTGGATCGCCGGAATGGTTGGAAATCCTGCGCCGGAAAAAAGAAGACGATGCGCGTCAACTGGGGGAGGAATTCTTCAACCGTTATGGTCCTGTGACCCAGGGGACAAACTTCCTGGAGGATCCAACGAAAGACGAGGATTGGATACATCAGTTAGAGGGAGGAGAATCATTACCGTTTGCTCCCAACCACGATGATGAGACAAAGCCTGCGCCAGAAGCCGGAACACCAGAATGGCTCGCTTCCATTCGCGACAAGATCATTAAGGAAACCTCCCCATCGGAATCACCTCCAACGAATTCGGGGGAAGACTGGTTGAATAAACTGCGCAAGCAGACGGATGAACTCAATCCGTTCGGACGCAGTCTTGCCTGCCTGGGCGGATACCCCTGCTCAGGAAGAGTCACCTGCTCAGGAGGAGAAACCTGAACAGCCCGAGCCTGTCAGCGAAGAACCTTCCAACGAGGGAATTGATGAGACACCGGCGGAAGAACCGCTGCAGCCGGTTCTGTTCGATAATCTCCTGGGAGAAACCGAACGGCCGGTAGAAGAGACCTTCCCCGAACCTGTTGAAGACGAATCCGATCATCCCATTCCAGAGCAACTACGGAATAGTATTCCGCAGATGGATTCTTACCAATTGTCTGAAGACTTCCTTCCACCTGAAGAAGAATTGCTCAAGATGAAAGATGAGCCCCGGGAGAAGATCTCCAGCCGGGGAATTCCGAACTGGTTGACCACGATTTTGGGTGAGAACGAAGCAGAAGCAACGGCCATGTCGGCCGTGGGTGGCACTCAAGGTGACAGCGGAGAAGGCGGACCGGTTGAACCGGGCACCCTGCCGGGTTGGGTGCAGGCTATGCGCCCGACCGATGTTACCCCGCCGATGAAATCGGCCGCCATGGAAGCCGAAAAGAATCTCGAAGCGAGCGGTCCACTGGCCGGAATCCGCGGTATTCTACCAGGTGAAACCAGCACCCCTTCCTATACGAGAGCGGCAGATTATCATGTCGGTCTGGAGAATAAACAGAAACGGGAAGAACATGTTCAAGCTTTTCAGGATATCCTGAGCACAGAAAAAACCCAGGTGAAAGTGCCCGGATATCGCAGGACCCGTGCCGCAGGTACTGTCCGCTGGATCATCATGGTCTTCCTTTTGGTGATCATGCTGGCAGCGGTGGTGGGTGCGTCGAAACCCGACTACCTGCCCACCTCTATGCCGCGTGAGACAATTCAGCTCTTCCAATCGATTGTGTCCCTGCAGCCTGGCGATAAGATCCTGCTGGCCATCGATTATGAGCCTGCGTATGCAGGTGAGGTGGAAGCGGTCGCCAGCCCTGTATTGAATCACCTGATGGTGAAACAGGCGGACATTTTTGTGATTTCCACAAATCCGGCGGGGACAGCCCTGGCGCAGAAGTTGATCGACGATGTTGGATTGTTCCCTCAAACCAATCACGCACCTTACCTGGACGGGGAAAAATTCCATCTGGTGGGTTATCTACCGGGCGGACAGGCTGGCATCCAGGCTTTGAACACCGGTCTGACGAAAGCCATTCCCCTCACCCAGGACCTAAAGCCGACCGGTGACCTGCCTGGCATTTCCGGATTGGCCAACCTGTCTGAATTCAAGGCGTTACTGATCCTGTCGGATCAACCGGACACTGTGCGGTCGTGGTTGGAGCAGGTCCGGCAGGCGGAGGGAACACCCGCGCTCTGGGCGGTGGTCAGCGCCCAGGCGGTACCGTTATTACGGCCTTATGTTCGATCCGGTCAGTTGAAAGGTTTGGCCGCCGGCGAATATGGTGGCGCACTTTACGAGCGTATCCTGCAGCAACCCGGTTTGGCCTGGAGTTCAGTGGAATGCCTATCATACCGGATTGAACGCAGCTCTCATTTTGATCATCATTGGCGGCATATTAAATTTCACAGGGCAATTGATCCTGCAGGCACGAAGGAAAAAAACCGCATGAACATGCCCATTAGCGATCTGATCTGGGGTTTCATCGGGTTTTTCCTATCCCTGCTTGTATTCAGCTATTTGATCGGAGATAATCCACTCTTCCGTTTTGTCATCCACCTGTTTATTGGCGTGTCGGCCGGGGTGGTGTCGGTGATCATCCTCTACCAGGTGTTATACCCCAGGCTGGTGCTTCCGATATTATCCGGTTCGGGCAGCCAACGCTGGATGGCATTCATTCCGCTCATCCTATCGATCCTGCTTCTTTTCAAAGTATCACCTACGATGGGCCGTATCGGGAATATCCCGACAGCATACTTGCTTGGCGCAGGCGCTGCTCTCACCGTGGGCGGTGTGGTCCTTGGCACATTGATCCCACAGAGTATCGCGGCAGTGACGCCATTCGGTGAAGATTACAGCACGGGTGAAAAACTGGAGGGCGCGTTGATCCTGGTCGCCGCCATCACAACCCTGCTCTATTTTTATTTTGGTACCCGCTACGAAATTGGTAAACCGCTCAGACGCCCCGGTTGGATCGAGTGGAGCGCTAAAATCGGACAGATATTCATCCTGGTCACGCTCGGTGCAATCTTCGCCGGCGTCTACGTGACGGCTATCACCGCTTTATCAGAACGATTGATCACCTTCTGGAATCTGCTCCAAAACCTCTTGTAGATAAGCTATCATGACATCAAACCCGCCCGTTCTCAACTCGTTATTAGCATTAGATGTAGGTTCCATTCACACCCGGACCTACTTATTCGAGATTGCGGGTGACAGTTTCCGCTTTATCGCGCAGGGGATAGCGCGTACAACCGCGGAATACCCGGTGCATGATCTTGGCGAGGGGATCGTCGCCTCGATTAAGAATTTGGAAGAGATCACCGGACACCAAATTCTGGGACCGGATGGACAATTCATCCTGCCTGCCCTACCCGGCGGACAGGGCGTGGATGCAATGACCGCCACCATCTCGGCGGGGCCAACGATGAAAATCGTCTGCGCCGGTTTACTTGGCGATGTGTCCCTGGTCAGCGCGGAACACCTGGCTAAGACCAACTACACCCGGGTCTTGGATCAGGTAAGCATCAATGACGCGCGTCAAATGGACGAGCAGATTGATTCGATCCTGAAAATCTTGCCGGATGCGATCATCCTTTCCGGTGGTTCAGATGACGGCGCCAATCACTCCCTCCGGCGGTTGTTGATCACCCTGGGTATCAGCTGCAGTCTGCTTCCACCTGAGAAGCGCCCCGAAATCCTCTTCGCCGGCAACAAAGCTGTTCTTGGCGATGTGAAGGGGATTCTGGAATCCAACGCGACAGTCAATATTGCGCCGAACATCCGTCCCCAACCTGAAGTGGAAATCCTTGATCCGGCACAAAGCATATTGACGGAAATGGTGAACCGATTCCGGTTTCGACATTTGGATGGCGCGAACGATTTGAACAACCTGGTCGGCTCCAGATTGATGCCGACCGCGTCTTCGTTCGGCCGGATGATCCGGTTCCTGGGGAAGGTATATCACAGCCAGCGCGGTGTACTCGGGATCGATATGGGCTCCATGTTGACCACGATGGCCATTGGAAAAGCCGGCAAATTATACCTGCGGGTCTCCCAACCCGGCCATGACCGGCTGAGCTATCTTGAAGCGATGTATCAAATCCCAGCACAGGAATTGCTGCCCTGGATCGGGTATAACCTGAGTGAAGAGTATTTGCGGGATTACCTGATCAATAAAGCGGTCTACCCGGCGAGCATTCCGACCACGAATGAGGATCTCGCCGTGGAATATGCCCTGGCCCGCTACCGGTTGAGCAACGCGGTCAGTCAATTCTCACATTCCTATCCCGCATTGAACATGAACTTTCGGAATGGTTTGCAGCCCGGTTTCGAGCCGATCGTCATCAGTGGAACGACGCTGACCGCAGCCCCATCGCTTGCGCAGAGTCTGCTGATGGTGTTGGATGGATTACAGCCGGTCGGGTTGACCACCATCGTGCTCGACCAAAATCATCTGCTCCCGGTGCTGGGCGCGGCGGGACAAGTCTCACCGAATTTACCGGTGGAAGTATTGGAGACCGGTGCGTTACTAAATCTCTGTACGGTATTATCTCCCGTTAGCCATAAACGACCGGGCGCTGCCATCATGAACATTCACATTGTGACCGAGGACCAACAGGAAATCGACATGGAAGTGCTGCAGGGGTCGTTGACGGTCATTCCACTATCGCAAGGTGAGACGGCCAATTTGTTTATTGAGACGCCCGGCGGAGACCAGTCCGGCCTTTCAGGGGGGCAAACGGGTGGTTTTAAAGTCACCGCCGGCGCGCTGGGTATTGTGATCGACGCACGCGGACGCCCGGTACGCACACCGTCTGATGTTCTGCAACGACAGGAACTGCTAAATCAGTGGCTTACGATCCTGGGCGGATGATCCTTAGTCATATCCCGGCGGGTAGCCGGTGATCTTTCGAATATCTTCATACAACGGCTGCAATTGTTTGTACATCTTCGCGTAGACCTTTCGGTAGAGCGCATCGTACAATTCCTGTGCCTTCGGATCCGGTTCGAACACCTGCCCGATGCGGGTCATCTCTTTCACAGCGGTCGGGAAATCGGCATGCAGCCCCAATCCGACGGCGGCATCTATGGCGGCGCCAAGACCGGAGGCTTCGTAGACATGGGGCTTCGAAGCTGGCAGACCGAATATATCGGCCGTCAATTGCATGGCCACATTACTCTGGCTGCCTCCCCCGGCCACCCGCACTTCCTTGATCTTGATCCCTGACCGTTTCTCGGTTTTTTCCAGACCTTCCCGCAGCGCGTATGCCAGTCCTTCCTGGATGGCGCGGTATAAATGCGCGCGTTGATGGACATCCCCAAAACCGATCACCGCGCCCTTGGCTTCCGGTCCGGGAATTTTGAGGCCGGGCGACCAATAGGGTTGCAATACCAATCCCAACGACCCGGGCGGGATCTTGCTGACGGTTTCTTCGAAGATGGCTTCGGCTTCCACACCGCGCTCGGTTGCGATCCGCTGTTCCAACGCTCCAAATTCCTGCTTGAACCAACTGACCATCCAATAGCCACGATAGACTTGCATCTCAAGGCTGTAAGAATCGGGCACCGCTGCCGGGTAGGGTGGGATGAGCGGAATGACCTCGGTATACTTGCGATGGGTGGTATTAATGGTGGCGGATGTGCCATAACTGATGCAAGCGATCGAGGGATCAAGACAGCCGGAACCGATCACCTCACAGGCTTTATCTGCGGCAGCGGCGATGAGGGGCAGTCCCTGGGGGATGCCGGTTGCCAATGCCGCCTCGGGGGTGATGTTCCCCAGCAAGTGAGTGGGCGGAACCAACTCGGGCAGAATGTCAGGATTCATGGGGACTGCCTGCCATTTCCAATCGCTTTTTCCGGCCCAGTCCAACTTCTTGTAATCGAAGGGGATGAATGCCACCTGGCAGCCGACTGAATCCGCCAGACGTCCGGTGAGCTGGTAGGTCAGATAACCGGACAAGAGCACATATTTATCGGTCTTCTCCCAGATCTCCGGTTGATGGGTGCGGATCCAGTTGCATTCGGCTTCAGCTTGCAAATAAGCGACGGTCTCAGACATTCCAGACAGCGCGAATAGCGCACCCCACACTCCCGACACCTTCTTCAGGCCAAATGTCCGGCGGTTATCCATCCAGATGATGGCGGGACGGAGCGGCTTGCCTTCCTTGTCGAGATTAATGACGGTCGAGCGCTGGGTGGTCACAGCCACCCCCGCGATGGAATTCCTGTCCACCCCTGGCAGCTCCCAGAGTTTCTGACACGCCAGACAGACGGTATTCCAGAATTGTTCCGGAGCCAATTCCATCCAACCCGGCTGATCACTCACATAGGGTGGGATGGCCACCCGGCTCTTGGCGAGTAAATTCCCGCGCAGGTCAAATAACAATGCACGGACGCTCTGTGTTCCATTATCAATCGCCAGGATCGTCTGAGTATCTGTTTTCATGGGCATCCTTTATCGGATCATAACTGATTATAGAAGATTGCAGTGCAGATTGGATTAGCTGGTCAAGTCATGTTTTCAGACCAGCGAGAATCCTGATCGGGCAGGGAATAGCATTCCTGCCAGCGATTCAGATACCGTTGCACTTCACTTTGCCAGCGGACGTCATCCCATCCGAGTTCCGGCTGCGCGATCTGGCGGATCTGATCCAGATATTCCTTTCCCGCTGCCGGAGCGGTCATTCCCAACCGGACTCTGCGCAGGAGCAGGTCATCCAGGTGTTCCACCGCTTCCGAACGGGCTGCCCAGCGGATCTCCGCCCAGAGGGCGGTTTGATCACCCACAATGGACATCTCATTCCGGGGTAATTCGTCCAGCATCTGGGGGGCGGCACTCCCATACCGGCCAGCCAATCGCTGCCAGAGCCAATCCGGAGTCTCACCGGGTTTGTGTGGCAGAGGTTGGAACATCGGCAGAAGCGGGGAGAAAACGGGTTTTCCGGGAAGCCGGTCGCGGATGCTATTCAGGGTCTCCAATGCCATTATCCGGTAGGTGGTCAGCTTGCCACCTGTGATGGTCACCAATCCCTTTTCATCCCATAACGAATGCGCACGTGATTCTTTGGATGGATTTTTCGCGCCTGAACGGACGATGGGTCTCAATCCTGAAAAGCTGGAGACCACATCCGATTCGGTCAGACCGGATTGCGGGAATAAGTAAGCCAATGCCTCGAACATATAGGTCACTTCCGCGCGGGTGACATACGGTTCCGGGTGAGCGGACTCCATCTCGGATGGGTGATCGAGGTCGGTTGTGCCGATGATGGTAACGCCTTCCCAGGGGAAGACGAACATCGCGCGTTTATCCCGCGGGTGGAAGAACGTGATCGCCTGATCAAGGGGAAGCCGTTCCCGTGAAAAGATCAAGTGGCTACCGCGCTGTTTCCGAATCCGGGCGGGCGCGTCCACTTCCGAACGAAGCAGGTCGGTACATGGCCCGGCTGCGTGGATGACCACCCGGGCTTCCACGTCTTTTCCGTTTTCACCGCTCTCCGCGGACAGATTGACGAGATGTGCTCCGCAGACCATTCCGTTCCGGTCGAAGAGCAGATGATCCGCCTTCGTATAATTCAATGCGCATCCGCCCGCTTCCATTCCTTCCTGGATGACACGCAAAACCAGCCGGCTATCATCCACTTCCGCATCGTAATAATAAAAGCCATCCGATAAGTGCGGATTGGTCAGAACGGGATAGTCACGGAAGATTTGGGAACCGGCCAGGTGGCCATGCGCCCATTTTGGAGCCAGCAGATCGTAGATCGTTACTCCCAACCGGTAAGCACGCCTTGTCCACGCCCGTCCGCCAAAGACGGGCAAGAGAAATTTTAACGGGGTGACCAGATACTTTGCCTGACGAAGGAGTCGCTCCCGCTCGCGGACTAATTCGCGTGTGACATCGAATTGCCGGTTTCGAAGATAGCGAAATCCGCCATGCACCAACTTGGAAGAACGGCTGCTGGTACCGAAAGCAAAATCATCCTGATCCACCAGCAGCACCCGGAGACCGGCTCTGGCTGCCATATTCATGATCCCGGCGCCTGTGATCCCACCCCCGATGACCAGCATGTCCCAGGCGGTATCCATCTCTTTCCAGGCTTGATTGCGCCAACCCTGCTGCCACATTGTTTTGTCCTCCCTGAAGAATTCTAAGCGATCAACTTACCGGGATTCATCATGCCATCGGGGTCCACTGTCCTGCACATCGACCGGATCAGATCCATTCCCTGAGTGCCTTTCTCCGCTTCCAGATAGGGCATGTGATCCAATCCGACTCCGTGTTGGTGACTGATGGTTCCACCCAACTCGACGATTTTTGCACTGGCGGCAAATTTCAACTTTTGCCATCGTTCCAGAGTATGCGCCGGTTCAGCGCCCCTCCGCCAGAGATAGGTGATATAGGTGCTGGCTCCAACGTCATACAGATGGGAGAGATGGGCAAATACCAGTGTTTTCTCCCCTTCGCCTTCCAGGGCGGTCTTCAACGTATTCTTCACAGCGGTGATCGCCGGAAGGACCTTCGACCATGGCAGGGAAGTCTCCAGTGTGTCCAGTGCGAATCCATGATCCCAGAGAGTATTACGCAGGTATGGAGTCAGGAATCGTGTCTTTTGCCACATTTTTCCGATCACCATGTTCACCGCGAATCCACTGTAACGCCGGCTGATCTCCTGTACCTGGTCGTAAGCCAGATCGCATTCGTCTGCTGTGCCGGTCAGGCCGTAGATGAGCAGGCAGCGGTCTTCGCCTATCCCGACGACCTTCAACCCCCGATTGGCCAGTCCGACCAGTTTTGTTTTACCCGATAATTGCAGGGTGGTGATCGTTTCCTGCGGGTCCGCCAGGCGCAGCATGGAGACTCCTATGCCCGCCTGAACGATCTCGCGCACTGCCGCAGAGCCAGCTTCCCAATGTGGAAAGAAAACGGCCTGGAATTTTTCCTTTTCTGGAATCGGATGTACCCGCATCACCGCCTGGCTGACAATTCCCATCCGCCCTTCACTGCCCAACAAGACCTGCTTCAAGTCCGGTCCGGCTGCGGATGCCGGGATCGCCGGGAGTTCCATCCAGCCGCGCGGGGTCAGCATACGCCCGCCGAGGAACATTTCATCCACCCGACCGTACCGATAGCATTGCTGTCCGACCGAACGGGTCACCAACCAGCCGCCGAGTGTGGAATACTCAAAGCTTTGCGGAAAATGGCCGAGGGTGAAGCCATCTTTATTAAGCTGTTCCTCCAGAAACGGTCCGGCTACGCCAGCCTGAATGGTTGCCAACCGGCTGGTCTTATCCACATCCAGTACCCGATTCATGCGGGTCATATCCACCGTGAGAATGGGTCGATCGCCCTGAACCGGATTGATATGTCCCAACACACTTGATCCGCCGCCGTAAGGGATAAGCACCGCTTTAGAGTCATGAGCGTAGCGCATAACTTCTTCCAGGTCTTGTTCAAATTCGGGATAGGCAACCGCGTCCGGGTACGACCCCACTTCGCCAGACCGGATCGCCACCCAATCGGGCAGGCTTTGTCCGCGGGCATGGAGGAGCCGTTCTGTGGGATCGGTGTGGATGCCCATGATCGGACTTAAACGAGATTCGGGCACTTTGCGAACTGCCTCATCCAGAGTCATGTCGGGCAGTTTCAGCGGTTGTCCGACCACATTCTCCAGATAAATTCGGGCGTTGTCAGCCAACGGATACGTGATCTCGGCATTACCCCAACCATTCCAACGTTTCATCATCCCTCCCATTTAGTCGAAATGTTATAGATTACTGGTCTATCAGATTGCCATTCACTTTTGCGGATCGTTATCCAAATTTGAGATTGCCGCGATGGTTTACCCTGTCTTTTCCGTTCGATCCACCAGGCCGAAAGGCTGAGCAGAAAGGCAAAGAAGATGGCAACCGTGACCAATCGCAGCGTGCCTTGCAATGCGCCAACCTGGATCTCGGAAGAGGCCAGCAGGGTATTGCCAGACAACCCGTTGGATAGGGAGATCACCAACCCGGCCCAGATGGCGCCTTGAAGGGAGATTCCGGTGATCTGACCGAGTGTACGGGTCAGCGAAATTAACCCGGAAGCGATTCCCAGGCGTTCCTTCGGGACAGATCCCATGATGGCGTTGTTGTTCGGCGATTGGAACATCCCCATGCCCAACCCGATCGGGACGAAGCGCAGCATGTATCCGGGAATATCTGTATCAACTTGCAGGGTGCTGATCGCCACATACCCGCCGACCAGGATAGCCAGCCCTAACACAGTCAGAGGGCGGGTTCCATAGCGGTCAGACAGCACACCCGACAGCGGCGCCGACAGCCCCAGCATCACCGGGACAACAGCCATCATCAAGCCGATCGTTTGGGGAGGGTACCCTCTGACATTTTCGAGGTAAAAAGGCATGAGCAGGGTTGTGCCTGCCGCGCCGATGAAGGTGATAAATCCGGTGATCAAATTGACGCTGAATAATCCATTCCGGAATAATCCCAGGTCTATCATCGGATGTTCCACCTTGAGTTCGACCATGATCAATATTCCCAACGACACGGCAAACACCACCAGCAGGGATATCACCGTGAAGGATGAAAAGCCCTTGGATTCACCGAGGGTAAGTCCGATGAGTAAACAGGTAAGGCTGATGAGGAGCAAACCGGCGCCAACAAAATCGAACTTCTGGCGAATACCCGGGACAATATCCGGCACAAATCGGATCGCCATATAGGCGCTGATGACACCTATGGGAAGGTTGACAAAGAAGATCCAATGCCAGGAGAGACTCCCGAGGATGAATCCGCCAAAGGTCGGACCGGCAATGATGCCGACTGAGACCATCAATCCGCCTATCCCAAGGGCTTTTCCCCTTTCGTTTGGCGGGAAGTTCTCGGTGATGATGGCTGTTCCGAGGGCCATGATCATGGCGGCGCCGATCGCCTGGAACACGCGCGCAGCGATGAGCATGCCGATATTCACCGAGAGACCGCAGGCGAGAGATCCAAGCGTGAACAGGATAATGCCGGCGGTGTAGATCCGCTTTTTGCCGACCATGTCCGCCCAGCGGCCGATGGAAAGCAGCAGGGTGGTGACCGTGAGCAGATAGCCCAGTACCACCCACTGAACCAGCCCGAAGGTTGTCTGCAACTCTGATTGCAGGGTGGGAAGCGCGATATTGACGATGCTGCCGTCAATGGTGGCCAGGAATATTCCCATTGCCACGGAGGCCATGACGGTCCATTTTTTGGAATAATCGATTTTGTCAGGACTTAATTGCATACTACGAATGAACCCCAATTTAGGTGAGACGTATGTGAGATGTATAATAGCATAGAATTTCTGGAGAAGAAAAACCTTGAGACCCGAACATTTTAATCGTGTAGATGAAGCCATGAAACAACTGGGGATCGACTTGCTCATCTGCCGGCTGCCTGAGCATGTGGTCTATTTAAGCGGAACCTACCCGGTGCTGGGGATGTCCGCTGTGTGTTATATCCCCGGTCAGGATGCCCACCTTCTTCAACCGGATTTTGAGGCTATGTGGGTGAAGACTGACCGGAATATCCAGTATTTCCCGGTTGGCCATCTGGGTGATCCCCGTATTGAGGAATCCTTTGCGATGTGGATGAATCACCTCAAGTCACACATTCCCCAATCCGTACGGCGGATCGGGGTGGAGCTGGATTATGGATCCAGCGCCCCGGCGTTCAACGCATCCGAAGCCCTGTTGCCGGATTCGAACTGGAGAGCGGGAATCCTGAACGCGTTTCCGGGTAGCGAGTTGGTGGATTGCGTGCCGCTGCTCGCGGACACGCGGGGAATCAAAGACGAGGCGGAGATCAATCTGCTTCGCCGGGCAAACCGCATCGCAGCTTTCGGTTTGGAAACCTTGAAGAACGCCATCCAGCCGGGATTGTCGGAAGTGGAAGCCGCAGCCATGGTAGAATCGTCCATCCGCGTAAAGGGAACAGGGTACGAAGGCGCACAACTGGTCCAGGCATTCGCCCAGGTAACGGCCGGCGCGGAGGGGACCTACCGCCAATCGATGTTGACGCCATCCTCGCTCTATCGTTTCCAGGAGGGCGACCTGGTGATGATCGAACTGGGCGTGTGTGCGGATGGCTACTGGTCTGATCTGACCCGCGTGTATTGCGTTGGTATGCCGGACCGGGAGCAGGTTCGAGTGTACAATGCGGTCCGGCATGCCCAGCAGATGGCCGCTCAAACCTTGAGGGCAGGCGCCCGATGGGGTGACCCGGACCGGGCAGCCCGACAAGCGCTGGAAGAAGCAGGTTTACTGGAGTATTTCAAACACGGAACCGGGCACGGCATCGGCTGCCGGTATCACGAGCCGATTCCCCAATTGGGTCCGGCACGTGAGGAGATCCTCCTGCCGGGAATGGTCACAAGCGTGGAACCAGGCGTATACATCCCCGGGTTTGGCGGAATTCGAATCGAAGATAACCTGGCTGTCACTACGGCAGATGCGGATTGGTTATCGGAACCGGTGCAACCATGGTAAAGGGAAGAGTGACAACTTGACCGATCAACGTGACAAACTTACCGGCCAGGCGGCGTCAGCGAAGTCAACAAACCCTTCTGGCGAAGCCTTCTGCCCGACCCCGGCGAACGCGGGTGGACCATCGCGGCGTTCTTCGTCACGCTGCTCGGCGCTGTGCTGCGCATCATCTACATCAACCAATCCGTCGGCAACGATGAAGCCTACACCTATCTCGCGTATTCATCAAAGCCGGTGCTGTCCATCCTGACCGATTATTCGCATCCGAACAATCATATTTTCCATTCCATTTTGGCGCATTTTTCCGCGCTCTTGTTTGGACAGGTCACCTGGGCGATCCGCCTGCCTGCCATGATCGCGGGAATCCTCATGATCCCCGCCTGTTATCTGGCCGGACGAAAGCTGTACAACGCTCCCGCGGGATTGATGGCTGCGTCCTTCCTGGCGGCGAGCCCCACGTTTCTCACCTATTCCGCCCAAGCGAGAGGGTATTCCCTGTTGGCATTTTTTACACTGGTGATGATCCTGGTCGGGGCGGAATTGGTCCACCAGAACAACCGGGCAGGTTGGATCGTTTTCACTCTTTGCGGTGTCCTGGGCGCCTGGACCATCCCCATCATGCTGTATCCACTGGCTGCCTTGTATATCTGGCTGGCACTGGATCTATTCCTGCGGTATCGATGGACGCCCGAATTCCAACGGCGGATCGTCCCTGTGCTGGTCAGCGCGGTAGGGTGATGGCGGGAACCATCCTCGTCTATGCCCCGGTGATCCTGGTTGGGACGGGGTTAAATTCATTAACTGCCAATAGTGTGGTGGTCTCCCAACCCTGGGCGGAATTTCGGATCAATTTGCAAACCCGTCTGGGGCGAACATGGAATGAATGGAATGAAGGGTTGCCCTTCTTTTTCACCCTCCTGACGATGATCGGATTTGTGCTGTCCTTTTATCTGCATCGTCATCTCTCCCGGACGAAAGTGCATCTGGCTATCGCTTCTATCCTGGGCTTCGCGATCGTTCTGCTCATCCAACGGGTCGCGCCCTACACCCGCATCTGGAGCTTCGCCCAACCGTGGTTTTACCTTTGGGTTGGCGCAGGACTGGCGGGACTGGTACAGTGGTTATTCGGGAGAGGCAATCTGGCGTACGTCTTCGTCATCGCCGCCCTGGCTGGATACCCCATCCTTTCGATGGGGGTGACCTTCCAAAAGGGCATTTATGCCGAGGTGACCCAGCCTGGTCTGGAGGAGACGGTCTCCGATTATCTGCTCAAAGATCTCCGGGATGGGCAACAGGTGGCGGCGGTTGTCCCTACCGGGACACAGGTCAAGTATTACTTCAGCCAGAAAGCGGATTACAAACGCTGGTTTTATGATACCTCCCGCCAGCAGCCGTTCGACCAATTATTGGTGGTGGTGGCCACCAACGCCGATCAATCATTGGAATCAGTCCTCGAGCGGAATGGTTTGCTCGATCAAGTGAACTGGCGAGAGGGTGAGATCGTATTCTCTTATAAGAAAGTGGATATCTACCGGGTGGACCGGATCCAGGAGGCGCCATAATGGATTATTTCAGCATTAAATGGATGGGGGATCATCTGGTGATGCTCGACCAACGGATCTTGCCGGGGAAGATCGCCTACCTGGAATATCGGGATGCCGCGAGTGTGGCGGAAGCCATTCAGACGATGGTCGTACGCGGAGCGCCAGCCATCGGCGCGGCGGCTGGATATGGCATGGCGCTGGCAGCCCTGGCGGTCAAAACCGATTCGATCCTGGAAGCAAGGCAAGCTCTGACGGCAGCCGGAAGCGTGCTGGTTGCCGCCCGGCCGACCGCTGTGAATCTTGCCTGGGCGGTCAATCGGATATTGCGCATAGCAGCTGATCCTGGCATCCAATCGGTGCCTGCGCTTCGTACGGCTGTTCTGGCGGAAGCATCCGCCATCCAGCGGGAGGACGAGGAATCCAACCGGCTGATGGGCTTGAACGGGTTGGCTGTCGTCCCGGATGATGCAATAATCATCCATCATTGCAATACCGGCGCGCTGGCCACCACGGGTATTGGCACCGCGCTGGGCGTCATCCGCACGGCGCATGAGCATCATCGCCGACCCTTTGTCTATGTCGATGAAACCCGTCCTCGCCTGCAGGGGGCGCGTTTGACCTCATGGGAATTGAGCCAACTGGGTGTCCCGCATCAGATCATCGTGGACGGCGCGGCGGCTCATGTGATGCGTACCAAAGGTGTGGACCTCTGCCTGGTAGGATGTGACCGGGTGGCGGCCAACGGGGATACCGCCAATAAGATCGGCACTTTCCATCTGGCGTTGGCAGCCTGGTCTCTTGGGGTGCGATTCTATGTGGTCGGCCCGACCAGCACCATCGATCTGGATGTTCCGGACGGAGACCATATTCCCGGTGGAGGAACGTTCGCAGGACGAGGTGACCGTGATTGAGGGAAATCAGATCGCGCCGACAGGTGTAGACGCATTCAATCCGGCATTCGATGTAACGCCATCCCGCTATATCACCGGCATCATCACCGAAAAGGGGATCGCTTATCCGCCGTACAAGGACAGTATTGGGAAGTTGTTTGAAAGATGAGTTCCAGTAACCAGAAACCAGTAACCAGAAACCAGTAACTAGTAACCAGAAACCAGTAACTAGTAAACCAGTAAACTAGTAACCAGTAACCAGTAACTAGGATAACTGGTATCTGAGTTATCCAGATCAGGTTTTTACCAATTACCAATTACCAATTACCAATTACCAATTTTCTAATCTCAAATTTCCAATTTCCAATATCTAATCACATGCAACTTGATTTATCCGCAACTTTCCGGCGATTACTCCGTAAGTATGGATGAAAGGAGTGATCAAGATGACAAAGAACACAAATCATGGTGTGCCGTGGTTTCTCTGGCCTTTTTGGGCGATCTGGCGGCTGATTACCTGGGTAATCGAACTGACCGGCCGTTTGGTGGGTGTAATACTCGGTCTGGTATTTATGATCGTTGGTGTGATCATCAGCCTCACCGTGGTTGGATTAATTGTTGGTATCCCGATGTTTATCCTCGGCTTATTGTTAATGCTGCGTAGTATTTTCTAACATTTACCGGTTGCGGCTGTCCTTCTACCGGAGTATGGCCGCCCAGAAAGCTATCACCTTTTGGTGTTAATGACGATCAGCAAGGGATTTTCCTTGCTGATCGCCGGCTTTAATCCGGTTCTTCATTCTAGACATGACCGTGATTAACGGATTCGTCTCTGGTATGATGGAAACATATTCGGCTCACCCAGGAGGATTCCATGCAGAAGGTCATTGTCGCCTCGTCAAATCCGGTCAAGGTAAGGGCGGTACTGGAAGGCTTCAAGGCGATGTTTCCCGGAGAAGAATTTGTGCATATCGGTCTAAAGTTCGATTCTCCGGTCAGCAACCAACCCATGGATGACGCCGAGACGCGGACCGGAGCGATCCGGCGGGCTGAAATGGCGCGGAAGATATCTGCGGATGCAGATTACTGGGTGGGTGTGGAAGGGGGAGTGGATGAAGAGCCCGAAGGCATGATCGTGTATGCCTGGGTGGTGGTGCTTAGCAAAGACCGGACTGGCCAGGCGCGCAGCGCATCCTTCTACCTGCCGCCAGAGGTCGCGGAACTTGTCCGACAGGGGAAAGAACTGGGCGACGCCGACGATCTCTTCTTTTCTCGAAACAACTCCAAACAGGAAAACGGCGCCATCGGCATCCTCACAGGTGATGCGATCGATCGGCAGCGATTATATGAGCCGGCGGTGATCATGGCCCTCATTCCATTTAAGAACCCGGAGCTGTACCCACTTCCATCTTGACTGGTCTCCGAAATAATTGAACCATGATCACTCCGACCAGGATGACGCCTAAACCAAACACCTGGCGTGGAGTGATCCTTTCCCCCAGGAAAAAATATGCAAGAACTGGTACCTGGATCATCAGTGTATTGATGATCGCGGATGTCTCGGTTGCCTGAAGTATTTGCATGGATCTATTGATCAGCGTAAAGGCAAAAGCCGTATTAATCACGGCCATCCATACGATAATTCCCCATGATGTGATCGAAAATGACGGGAACCCTTCTGTGGTTATTCCACCCAGGAACATAACGATGCTGCCGATCAGGATACTGAGGGTGGTCAGGGTAAGTGGGGGAAGGTAGATCTGACCGATTAACATCCCTTGCGATGATGGAGCCGATCGCACCCAAAATTGTACCGGCTACCACGATGAGTACACTGTTGACCTGATTTGCCTGGATGGTAATTGGAAAAAAGTAAAGCCATGCTCCAACGGGAGTAAGCAGCACTCCTGTCCATTGGAGGATCGAGAGCGGTTCATTCAGGAATATCGTCCCGAGCAGGGCAATCACGATCGTGGACAATCCCAGAATGAGATTAACACTGGTTGCAGGGAGGTCTTTTAATCCGAGGAATTGAGAGGATTGCATGGCTGCATAATAAAATAAACCGATCAGGATGATCTTGAGCCATCCTTTGGCATTGATCTGGTATATCAAGACTTGTTCCCTGGAAAATAACCAGATCACCAATAAACAGATTGCAGCCAAACCATACCGGAGTCCTGCGAAGAGCAACGCCGGTACATCAGTCAAACCGATTTTAATCAAAACCCAGGATGTAGCCCAGATAAAGGTGACCAGCAACGCTTGTAAAATGGCTTTCAGACGGGATGAGACCATGATTTCCACCAGATAAATTAATGTAAAAAGTATATCATTGGAGCTGCCATCTAGACACAGGCGGGATATAACGAGATGGTGTTGTTATAATCGGATCAGGAGAACATACCATGTTCGACAGTATTATTAATCGTAAAAAAGAAGAGGACCGGATCCGCAAGGAAGGCCGCCTGCCGCCCGGTCAATCACTTACCCAAAAATTCCCGATTCTGCATTATGGGCCGGTTCCCACCTTTAATCCCGCGACCTGGGATTTCCGGGTCTGGGGTGATGTGGAATCGGACCAGAAGTGGTCGTGGGATCAATTCAATCAACTCCCGCGCACGAAACTGGTAATGGATATCCATTGCGTCACCCGTTGGAGCAAAGTGGATACGGTCTGGGAAGGTGTTTCGGTCAAAACACTGGTGGACGAGGGTCTTATCAAGCCGCTACCTTCCGCCCGATATGTGATGCAGCACGCGGAATATGGTTTCACCACCAACTTGCCGATGGACGTTGTCATGGCGGAAAACTTTCTGATGGCGACCCATTATGATGGAGTGCCCATTTCACCCGATCATGGTTACCCTCTGCGGGGTGTTGTCGGCGCCCGAATTCAGGAAAAAGATTCAGTTGTCCCTTATTTTTGGAAGGGGGCCAAATGGCTGCGCGGGCTGGAGTTTATGAAAAATGACCGGCGAGGCTTTTGGGAGCAGGCCGGCTATCATAACAATGCAGATGTGTGGGACGAGGAACGGTTCGGGTAGTCTAATGTATTCTTTTCGGGCGCAGGAAGAAGAAGGCGACCACAATCCCGCCCAGGATCAAAATTCCACCGAGGATTCCCAGGATGGGATTACGCCCACCCTGTGAATGGCGAAATCGGCGAGGTCTGGCTGTTCAGTTGCGCGCCAAAGTTCATGGTCGAAATCTCGCCTGCCAGCAATTTAAGGGGTGAATTCAGGCTGGTGGTGGGATTGTATCCTTCCGGCACAGCCACGCTGACGTTGTAATCCCCTTCGGGCAGTTCGTTGAAACAAACCGCGTTTTCACCGGCAAGCGTATCCTCTGTCTGGTTGGTTTGCCCGGTCTGGTCCACGAGTGAGACGGCTCCATCGGCGATGAGCGGTTCGCTCTCCTGCCGGACAGAATCACCGTTGAGATCGTCAAAGAGAGCCACGCAGACCTGGCCATATCCTTTCACCGCGGGGGTGAGGATATTGGGTGTGGCGGTGGCATCCGAAGCAGGTGGGATGGGGGTCTCTGTTACCAATCCGAGCAGAGATCTGCTGCCCTTCCTGAACGACATCATCCGGTGAGGCGTTGTTCAACAGATAGAGCTGGCTTTCAGACACGCCTGTTTTTACAGAGATGATCCACCACAGAATCACCCGGCTGGGCGATATAGATAATGCGTCCATCCGGTTGGGCGGTGGGTGTGGGCAGAGCCGATTGGGAATCCGGTGAAGCCGACACGGGCATGGTCAACAGCAAACCGCCTGTGAGGACGATCAATGCGAGCAGAGGGAGTATCAGCTTGATGTTTTTCATAGTCGTTTAGCTGGATTATAACATTGAACGGCCTATGGATGGGCTTAAGCCCATCCTACGACTGACACACCGGGGGGATCGAACAACGTCCGAGGTAGGGGCGTCCGGCCGGACGCCCCTACGTAAATCCATCCTATTTGGGAAAATCGATATAAAATGGTTTTCAAGTCACCCAAAGGAAAACGATTTGAAAAATCTGATCGAAGAAGTTTTCTCACCTCATCATCGACGTTCAATCCGTCTCCCCGGGTATGATTATTCCTCTCCGGGTGGATATTTTCTTACCATTACCACATTTTCAAGAGAACCCATTTTTGGATCAATCATCGATGGGGAAATGGTTCTCTCTCCCTTCGGTGCGATTGCTCAAGAAGAATGGTTGAAGACGCCAATAATCCGGAAAGAAATTGAATTGGGCAATTTTGCGATCATGCCCGACCATATACATATGGTGTTTTGGATCCGGGATGATCAAACAGCGCCCTCGGTAGGGGCGTCCGGCCGGACGCCCCTACCTTTCCGGTTACACCCCCGATCGGTTGGGGCATTGGTTGCCGGGTATAAATCCGTGGTCACTAAAAGGATAAATCAAGAACGCGATACAGCCGGTTTACCTGTATGGCAACGCAATTATTACGAGCACATCATTCGCGATGACAAAGATCTAATTGTAATTAACCGGTATATCGAAAATAATCCCTTGACGTGGCTACAGGGAGATGAATGGTAGGTGTAAACCGTTCTCCTATTTGACGCGCCTTATCGTCCGAACCGGGGGGATCGAACAACGTCCGAGGTAGGGGCGTCCGGCCGGACGCCCCTACGTAAATCCATCCAACAACTGTTGACCCACTGTCGTGCATTAAGGTATCATCAATACAAACCTCTCGCGGAGAAAACCCATGCTCCTTTGCATCGATATCGGGAACAGCAATATCAAGCTCGGCCTGTTCAATGGTGACGCGTTATGCTGCTCATGGCGGATCAACACCGACCGCGATGACCTGGCGGACGAATATGCGATGCTGCTGTTGGATCTGTTCGCCACATCTGATGTGGAGCGTTCTCATGTGACCGGCTGCGCCATCTCATCGGTGGTGCCCAGCCTGACCCAGGAATTCATTGATCTTTGCCAGCGATATTTCCATCTGACACCCATCATCCCCGGCCCCGGGTGCGATCCCGGAATAAAGGTCAACACCGATAATCCCGGCGAGGTGGGGATGGATCTGGTGATGAATGCCCTGGCAGCCCGGCATCTGTATGGGACGCCAGTCATCATCGTGGGGCTGGGTACAGCCACCACCTTCACGGCAGTTTCGGCTGCCGGTGTAGTGGAAGGAGTCGCCATTGCCCCCGGGATCCTCACCAGCGCCAGTTCATTATTCAGCGCTGCGTCCACCCTTCCGCGGATAGCCCTGACGCACCCCACCCAGGTGATCGGCAAAAATACGATCGCATCCCTTCAAGCCGGGATGGTGTATGGTTTCACCGACTTGATCGAAGGCATGGTTGGGCGGATGAAAGCCGAATTGGGTGAAGAAGCGCATGTGGTTGCCACCGGCGGCCTGGCCCCCATCATCGCTGCGGAATCCAGCGTCATCAAAATAGTGGAACCGAACCTGGCCTTGATCGGATTGAAGTTGATGTATGAAACGAACCGGAAGAATTTGAGCTGAGGGTCAAGAAACAGAAATCAGTAAATAGAAATTGGAAATATAGTAAAAGCAAGGAATGAGATCAGATATCCGATATCTGATCTCGCATTTTGTATGCCGGACAGGGAATCCGATCTAGGGGAGACACGCGTTCTGCACCCGCATCGTATCGATGAATTCGTTCTGGTCAGGAGACAATCCCGGCTCGGATAACAGCTCCATAAAACGGCAGGCCATTTTTGGGGTGCTGGCCCGATGCTCGGTATATTTTCCCATGAGTTCAGTCGCGCGCGAGAAATTCTCCAGGCGAAAATCCGCTTCCACAAAGGTGAACCACTCCGTCGGGTCTTTGGGGCGCAGAGCGGCTTTTTGCGCCTGCTGAGCCAGTTTGGATACCGCCTCCCAATCCCCGGTCTGGCGTGCCAGTTGCGCCTTCTGATAATAGTAACACCAGGACTGCCCGGGTTCTTTGCCAAGCACTCCAACCGGCCAGGCAGGGGATGCGGCGGAGGTCTGGATGCGATCCAGATTCGAAAGCAGAGAAGCTTGATCCAGGCTGGGTGGGAGGTGGATCACACCTGATGCGATCCGGTCGGACGGGTCGAGGAATTTAATGCAGCCGGCTTCCGGGTAGAGGAAGACGATGCTGTCGGTGGTATTGCCATTGAAACCGGCAGTCCGGTAATCGATCTGGATGGCCTGCCCCGGATCCAGACTGGGCAATTGCTGCAATTCAAGCCGAATATCCGAATACAGAATGATGAGGGGCAGTTCATGGGTGGACAGTTCCGGCGTGTAGACCCAGTTGAGCGCGGCGGTCAGACCCATATCGCTCTCGTACGGTATGGCAGGGACCTGGTCGGTGAGCAATATCGTCCCCGGCTCTATCGCAGGCGCCCTCCAGACCACCTGAGACAAAAAACTCCTCTGATTTTCGAAGTCTTTCTGGTAATTCTTGGCATACAAAAATTGGGTGCAGATGGCGAGCGCCACCAGCAGGCTGACAAAGAACGTTTTTGGCTTGCCGGATTTGATGATGAGTTCCAGCAATCCTACCAACAGGAGACTGGCACCGAGCATGATCGAAAGGAAGAACCGGTCGTAATCGTACTTCACCAGGAAGTTCAGCCCGGCCACCCAGGAAGGCAGCCTTCCGACCAGGATCGCGACGACGCCCAGCCCGATGGCCTGAAATGCCCAGCGATTGTCATCTTCATTCTCGTGTGCGAAATCCGCCAGCAGCCTGAACGCACCGACCAGCACGAAGCCGAGGAGTAATACCCCCAGCCCTGTGAGGAAGACGGATCCACCTGCTGGCAGGCGGAAGAGATTGAAGACCTGATTCCAGGCGTAGAGAGTGGCTGTGATGAGGGTTTGGAGCGCTTCGGCGACCAGCGAACCCATCACCCGGATGGGGTTTCCGTGGAGTGACTGCAAGCCATCCATTCCGTAGGATTGATACTGCCCGGAGCGATAAAAACTGATCAGCCAGGCTCCGTTGAGCAGCCACACGATGGCGTACGGCAACCAGACCAGAAGGGATCTTTTCAACCGTTGGATGAGGACGCCCGGCTCTGAGAGGATGAGGATCACCCCCAGCCGGATCACTTCATAACCGACGAAATACTCGGTGGTGAACAAGCCGATCACCTGGAGCAGCAGGGCGAAGATCGTGCTCCATCTCCGGGCGGATGGGTTTCGGATCGCGCGTGCCGTCAGCCCGATGGAAAACAGGTAGGCGATGAGCGGGATCAACTCCTGGTTGGTATGGGTCAACGCCACCCATTGCTGGCTGTATCCGGGGTAGACCAGGAAGAGGAGGCTGACTGCCAGGATCTGGTTCTTGTGGTTCGGCCAGATCTGCAGGAGCATCCACCAGCAGGCCAGGGCGGTGGCGAAGCGGATCACCAATCCGAACACCTGCCAGAGGAGCGGCACGCTGTCGAACAGGGTGGTGGTCAGGAAGAAGATCGGACCCAGGAATGGGCGGTACGAGGCAAATGCGCGGACCAGTTCTGCCGGGCCGTAGTGGTGGGAGAGGAAGGCGAACGCCCAATCATCCCAGTAGAAGCCGAGGCGCGCGATAAGAAGTCCGTAACTGAGCAGTGTGATGAGTGCGAGCAGGATGGGTACGGATCGATAGGTGAAGCGGAAGTGTAGTTTTTTCATCTCCTGTAAATCCCCATGTGTACCAGGTGATGAGGTAATTATAGCGGAAAAATGAGGGTTGATGCACAAGTCCCTATGATATAATTTTCGTGGCTCTCAGAGAGGGCCCGTAGCTCGAGTGGTCGAAGACACCCGTCAGGGTGTCGCAGATGCCCGGAGGGTACCGAAGGTACCCGACAGGGTAAAGGTGCGCGAGCGAATAACCGCCCTAAGTAATTAGGGCCCGTAGCTCAGTGGCAGAGCGCGCGGCTCATAACCGCTTGGTCGTAGGTTCGATCCCTACCGGGCCCACAAAATCCCTTGTTGATATTAATTTATTCTTATCAGAGATGAGTTTTGCATTCATTCATACTATCAGAAGAAGATGTGAGGAAGTCTAAGGACAAAAACCAAGGAGGGGAAATGAAAGAAAGTCTATTCAGCCATCTCGTGTTTCGTTTTAGTAGTAGCCCGGAAAATTTAGCTACAGAGAGTTTGAACTTTATCCTCAATCGCTCACCTATTACCCGGTCTGCTTTTTCGGACCTGTTCAATCATTTTTCTATCGAAATACCTGATACCACTAAATTCGACACACAGGATAAAAATCAATTAGATGGAGCTATACCCGACCTGGTTGGTCGCAATTCTGTTGGTGAAGTGGTATTGTATGGAGAAGCCAAATTCTGGGCTGGTCTGACAGAGAACCAGCCTGTTACTTATATCAAACGACTGCAAAATTTGAACGGTAAATTATTACTCATTTTCGCCCCGGCCAAACGCTTCACCACCCTCTGGCCTGAGCTGTTGCATCGGTGCGATGAAAGCCAGATCAATTTTTCTGAAGTTATTTCTGATATTCCAGAGGTTAAGATTGTTCACCTCACAGGCAATCAGCATCTTGTTCTGGTCAGCTGGCGAGTTATTCTGACTACCATTCATCAAGCGCTGGAAGTAGAAGGGGAAAGAAACACCCTTTCCGATCTCACCCAACTTGAGGGGTTGTGTGCTCAGATGGACAAATCCGCCTTCCTGCCACTTCAATCTGAAGAACTCACATCCAACCTGAGTATACGATTGGTGCAGTATAGCGAAATGGTGGATGAAGTCGCCCACCGTTTGATTGCTGAGAATTATGCAAGCAAAAGCGGACTTAGAGCAGCTGCAAACCGTTTCGGATACCTTCAATATCTCAAAGTAGGAGAGTCACTCAATCTCCATAGAGGTAAACGCCGATCTTTGGAGTAAATTTGCCTGCACACCATTATGGATGGGTTTATTCTCGGAGAATTGGGAATATGACCCGCATCTGAGTGAAAAGCTTCGCTCTTTAGAGACATCCATACCTCCCCGCTTGTATAAAGATGGTAAAGGATTGTATATACCGCTCTATCTCAAAACCGGTTTCGAAAAAACAGATGTGGTTAAGGAAATTATCTTTCAGATCAAGGGGGTGTTTGATATCATAGCTTGATAAAGCCTACTATATAGGGAGGCAGGGTCTTGTATGATTGTGACAGCATTTTCTAATGGCAAGGAATATCCGTATGGAAATGGGATTACCCTTTCCGCTTCGGATCGTACTTTGTACCTGAAACGAGAATGGGGATTTGTTACCATCGAATTGGGTGATACCGGAAAAGTCATCACCGCAAATATCGACAAAGACAGTCTATGGACTGGAAAATGCCTTCATCTACTTAATGTGGAAATTGGTCTATGGCTTTATGCGGAAAATTTATCTCCGTGGGCGAAAAGAAGGCCACCGAAAATAAAGATGATGCCTTTAGGTGGGAATGAATTCAAACTCATAAAGCCGTAGGACGGGTTGAGCGAAAGCGAAACCCATCTCGATATGCAATAATTAGTTCGCGATCAAGCGGTTAATGTATTGATGGTTGGGTTTCGCACTAACGTCCTCTACCCAACCTATCTACATTTTTCTTATTCATTATTGTACTTTGCTACCTGTAAAAAAACTTCTTCATCTGGATTGTTAATGTAATTCAATAAATCTTCTAGTATTATGACCTCAAATACAGCATGGGCAAACATTCCAGGCATAAAAGCTCTATGAGTTGATCCAAAAATGGTTCTACTATTGCCTTCCTCATCAGGAAGTAAAGATTTTAGAACAAATTGCTTAGTATAATTACCACTAGTATTCCAACATATAACTAAATCAATATGTTCATGAAATTTGATGCCTTTATCGAAATCTCTCAATAACGCATCAAAATCATATTTGTATTCCAAAATCATTGGTTGAGATTGGTATGGAAAAGTAATATCATTTCGTATGCCTAGCGGATTATCGATTTTGTCATATGCTTCGTTCTTCGAATAATTTAGTTCAAAAAGTCCATCATATCTTTCATTTATTGCAGAGCCATATGAATAAATCCCCCTAATTACTGAAGCTCCGATCAATTGATTAAATAACGCAATTACATCTTGTTCCTCTCGAGGTTTTGAGAGATAAGAAATGGATGGTATAGTAATATTTTTTACCAGTCCATTTTGCTCACGCCATAATTCTTGTAGTTATCCAGTCATGTTTATCTTTATCTGGAAGTAGGTTTTGTGTAGCGCCTGTATCCGGCTTCATAAGTGACCTATACTCAATAAGAGTATTTGTGACACCTACTGCTAATAATTCAGCAATTTCTCTGAGTTCTGGTTGGAATGTTTTCCTTCCTAAATCAGGTAACCCTTGTGTGAAATGAACTATTACATGTGTGTTTTGTTGATAGCCAATAAATCTTTTTAATGGAATCACGAGTAATTCACCTTGAGGCATAAAATCAGATGCTATTTGTAAACCGCCTTGCATTATTTGTATATTTGATCTAATTCCAAGATTTTCATTAAGTGCGTAAATTTCTTTACACTTGATAGTTGCGCTCCATATACTGTGACTTGATGTTTAATTAATAGAAATCTTTGGTTCTCAGTAAGGTTCAATTTTACTGATGATTTATCAGATAGAAGCTCATTCTGATCCCAAATTTGATATACACAGTCAAGATTTTTATATTTCTCCGGTAATTTTTTAAGAATTGTTTGCGGATCACCAGCAATAGTATTCATTTTATTGCGAATATCAGTCAAATCCATCACTTTTAGATTTGGTATATCATGAGGATAATAATACTCGGCATCAGATCGTTCAACTTTTGTTTCTGTCCCCGCAAGATCAGTGACGATAACGTGTACAATTGGATGATATGGGGCAGTCCTGAGGTAAACTCCTCCTAATGGTGTAGTTATTAAAAATGTCGAACCATTGTTCAGCTTTTATTGCACCAAGCCAAGTTAGATCCTTAGGCTTTTCTCCACCAGCACCACTTAGGATAATTTCGAATGCAGTCCACTTTTCTCTTCAGTCAATTCTGGGATACTAAATTCTTTTTCATCTAATCTAGGTCGAGGAACACGGCCTGAGGTATCTTCAGCCCAGACACGACCCTGCCTAAGATTGGCTGCATATAACCGATTTTCTTTTTTTGTATGTAAATAGATAGCGTTAAAACCATAAGCCAGAAATGTAGCCCCAACACCTTTATTACCTCTAAGTTTTAATTGTTGTTTAAAACTCACGTTCGGGCTAAAGCACAATAAAAACTCGTTTTCATTCATTCCAGTACCATTATCAACAACTCTAATTATTTTTTGTTTTATGTCTAAATTTATCCAGATGGTTGGCTTATATCCATTTATTCCTTCCTCCTCAAACTTTCTTTGAGTAGCATCTAATGCATTATGATTAATTCAGAGAATACATCAAAATAACCTGTATATGATTAAGGGTATTTATAACTGTCCTCTTTTTTGTGGCTTCGATAATTTCACTCTTTTCTGATGAGATACTTATATCGAGAGGATCAAAACCTTGGATTGACATATATACCTCCATATTACATAATCATTCTTCATTTACAAAATTGAAATAGGTTGCATGTTACATAATTATATTCAAAGAAAAACTAATCCTTGTATATAAAAACCTTACGTATGTTTATTAATATTTTGACAATACTATTTGGTATACACATTTATTAGGATTCAATTATAAAATCCTACCATCAATAATGAACAAAAGATTATGTGTTTCAGTAAACTCAAATCACACTCCTTTAGTTTTTGGCTTGCATCAAAAAGAGATAATTTTATATAACCAAAAAATGAATGGAGTATAATTTCGCTTAGTTATAGGTTCGGTTCTTGACACACCATATGCTTATCTCGTTATTGGGGGAATTATATCAGCACAAATTCTGTGCTTGTTATTTTGATTGTTAGGTTTCGGATCAATGTCCTCTACCCAACCTACCCCCTTACGTTCAACCAAAACGCTTCGATTAACCACAATAAAGGGATCAGAGATGAAACGGAAAACGAATACGATTAGCCACCACTTCAAATACCTTCATCTGCATAAGGATGACATTGAAGAAATTTACAGGATTCTGTTTGTAGTGACTCTAAAAAACCAAATGTCGAGGTTGATGATTATATAATTGAAGACATCTCAGATTTCAACAATCCCGAAATCGAAAAACCAAGATCATTGAAAATTCAATCACCAGGTATAGTATTTACGATCTCAGAATACGATGTTTCCATTTATACTTATGATCCAGAAGATGCATCTGAGCTACAGGTCTATAAAGTTATAAAGGTACTTGAAAAACGAAGAAGTCTATTCCGATATTATTGGGATAAATGGGTATATAAGGTTGATATTTCCCTTTCCCTGGTAGGTTTGTTTTTATATTTAGTATTTTGGCAGAAATCCGTCATTGGGATGTTTATAGGTGCCATTTTACTGACAATCGCGGTAATAATTATGATCCTCGGCATAATCTTTGCTGTAAGCAAATTCAGTCAACCAAAAATCACGATGAAGAATACGAAAGATGACAAGAATATTTTTGCAAGAAAAAAAGATGACATTTATATCGGAATAATATTCTTATTTATTGGAGCTATTCTCGGGTATTTCTTGCAAGGAAAGTTTTAGAGTAAGTAGTCCATTCGGCACAAATTGTTTATGGAAAAGCGAATCTCATCATGCAAATTCAACAAATTGGCATATTTCTAATAAGTCTGGGTAAATAAGCTCGGTTTCGTATCATATTTCCCCATCCCCACTCCCCGCCAACTCAGCCAAAATAGTGGAAATCTTTCCAGAACTGCTCCCAGGGTTGGCGCAGATGACGGCAAAGCAGGATATCGGGGTGGTCCTGGCTTTCTTCGTTTTGAATGCCATACGGGTTGGCGATGGTGCCGGCAATGGAGCAGGTTTCGAAGAGCGAGTAAACATAGGATGGCTCCAGGCCCAGGACGATGACGGTCTCGGGCGGAGGGTCGCCATAACCCCATAACCAGAAGGAATCAATTCCACTGATGGCGCGCGGCAGGTTGTATGCGGGGCCGTAGACGTTGATCGCGCCGGCTTCGCCATAGTTGCCTGCCAGGATGCCCAGGCGGGAGCGCTCTTCCAGCGGAACGGTATCGCGGATGTCCGCCACGGTCTTGACCAGTTCGGGCCAGCCGATTTCTTCACGGTATAGCTGGTGATTGTTATCGGCCAATTTCCACCAAAACGAATTCACGGGCATAACCGGGATTGAAAATCGAGGCCGCGCACAGTCCACCGATGACCAGGCTGTAATAGAGCCAGGAATACCGGGCATTGCGTTGGGCGGGAGCCAGGTTACGCACCTGCTCGCCGATGTAGTAAGCACCGCCGGCGATCAACATGGGGTAGGCGGGGGCCAGGTAATAACCACGCCCCTGCAAGACCAGGAACCCCGCCAGAGGCACCGCATACATCCAGACCAGGGGACGGTAATTGGGCTCGCCGGAGCTGCGCCAGAAGAAATATAATCCGAGAACCCACAGGTAAATGGACGAGGGATTGGCGGCAGAATAAAGCTGGTCGAGAAGGAACCATTTATAATACCCATCCCCCACGTCACGGGCATGCATGGCGGACAGTTTTTGCAGTGAAATGAAGTCATGCTGCGCCATCCAGAGCAGGTTGGGAAGAAAGATAAGCAGCGCCACGGCCACGCCAGCCCATAACCAGGGACTTTTCAGGTAACGGCGAGCCGGTGTGAACAGCACCCCCGCGACCAGGCCAGCGACCAGGAAACCCATGGTCAGTTTGGTCATCATGCCCAGGCCGATGGCCGCGCCAATCACCAGCCACCAACGGGCGTCACCGGTTTTCAGCAGGCTGATCACGCCATAAGCCACCACGACCCACCAAAGGAAGTCGAAGGAGACGTACATGAAGATGCTGCCCTGAGATAGCGATACTCCGGAGATGGCGGCGCCACCAGCAGCGATGACCTGCGCCCAGCGATTCCCACCCATGCGCTGGACCATCAGCCCGGTCAGGACCAGGACCAATCCCTGCGACACAGCCGGGAAGAAGCGGATCCCAACCAGCGATGTGCCGAACAGCATCTCGGCGATGTGGGCGACAAAGGGCGTAAAAGGCGGACAATCGACGTACCCCCAGGCCAGGTGGCGCCCATCTTCGATAAAGTTGAGCTCATCGCGGTGGAAGCCGTACTGGTTGTTGACCAGGCAATGGAGGATGATCGATGCCACAGCCATCCAGACCAGGATGGCTGTGTCGGTAAGCAGGTAGTCTTTCCAGGTGCGGGTATGCATGGGGCAGCGATCCTGTGAATTTGGGAATGGGATAAGAAATTAATTGTTGGCAATTATACATTGCCTCTTTCTGTAGAGACAGGTTAATACCCATTTTCATCTTGAAACGCTTCTTACGTCATATCGTTGGGCGTCTGCCCCCAACAGAATAAATATTCTTCAATAACATGATTTATAATCGTTCCTGGGGGTGGACGAATATCCATACCCAATCAGGTTGCTCAGTATTCCCTGATTGATAAGCCCGAAATTGGTTGTGTACAGAAGGAAATGGGGAATGGAACTCGAAGCATTGGGGTTTGACGAATGGTACCGCGAGAAACAAACTCAAGGGAAAAGCCCTGACTGGACTCCGGCGCGGGTGACCGCGGTCGACCGGGATAGCTATCTGATCCGCAACGGGAACAGCGAAGTCCGCGCCGAACTGGCAGGGAACTTCATGTTCAATGCCCAATCGGAGCATGGACCTGCCGTGCGTGGGGGATTGGGTCTACGTCCAGTATTACGACGCCGGAACTTTTGCGATCATCTATGATCTGTTCCCCAGAAAGTCTCTCCTGCGCCGCAAGATGTCGGGCAAGACCATCGATTACCAGATGATCGCCGCCAATATCGATGCTGCGTTTATTCTTCAGTCATGCGATGCCAACTTCAACATCCACAGGCTTGAACGCTACCTGGTCATGGTCAACGATGGGCATGTCGAACCCAGGCTCGTTTAACCAAATGCGACCTGGTGGACGCGCAAGAGTTGCAGCGCCTGGTCTCCGTTGTCAGGGAAGCCCATATCGACTGTCCCATCATTCCCATCAGCAACCAGACCGGCGCCGGTCTGGAAGAGCTGCAGGGGATGTTGGAGGCCGGAAAAACGTATTGTCTGCTTGGGTCTTCCGGTGTGGGAAAGACCACGACAGTCAACCAGTTGATCGGTCAGGCGCTGTTCGACACGCAGGCTGTCCGGGATTATGACGGAAAGGGGAGGCACACCACCACGCGGCGCCAGTTGATCGTCCTGGAACAGGGGGCCATGCTGATTGACACTCCCGGAATGCGTGAACTCGGAACGATTGGCATGAGCAGCGGGATCGACCAGAGTTTTATCGATATCGCGGAGATGTCCATGGGCTGCCGGTTTACCGATTGTACCCACACGACCGAAGCTGGCTGTGCACTGTTGGCTGCCCTGCAGGATGGTCAACTGAGCAAAGACCGCTATGATAGTTACTTGAAGCTTGATCAGCGAGTCCGAATACCATGAAATGTCCTATGCTTGAGAAACGCAAGAAGGATAAGGAATTTGGCCGGTACATCAAAAATTTTGCAAAAATCAATAAAAAATAAATTGAGATTAAGAATTGTAGGATGGGTTGCCCCCAGGGCAACCCATCAGCTAGAAATGGTGGATTATCTTGAAAGAAAATAGATGAAAACCCAATCCAAATTCCCCTATCAGTTTTTCGTTGTCACCTTCCTCTGGTCATGGTTATTATGGCTTCCGCTGGTGCTGGCAGGCGCGGGTATCATTCCAATCAGTAAAGATCTGCAAAGTGCCCTAGTCCTGCCATTGATTTCCCTGGGTGCTTTTGGACCGGCAGTGGGCGCCTTCTACTGCCTTCGAACCATCGACGGGAAAGGCGCCATCCGCAACTACCTGCGCGGTCTGTTGGATCTGCGTTTTGGATGGAAGGCATGGCTGATTCCCATCCTGGTATTGGGCGGCAGCACCTGGGTGGCGTGGATCCTGCCGGAGTTTGGGGAGAGCCTCGCCTGAAAATGCTCCTGCCCTCGGTCTGGGTTTTTCTGCCGTATGTGCTGATCATGACCTTCCTCGGCGGCGGACAGGAAGAGCTGGGTTGGCGCGGATATATTCTGGACCCAATGGAAGAGCGGCTGGGACCCTGGCTGGGGAATCTGGCGCTGGGGGTAATCTGGACATGCTGGCACATCCCTGTGTTCTTTATACCGGGTGCCAGCCAAACCGTTATGCCGTTTCTTGGATTTTTGGTTATGATGATCGGGTATTCCTGGTTCTACGGCTGGATTCGACAGGTCTCCGGAAAACGAACCATGGCCGGATTGATCGCGCATGGATGGTCGAACGCGTTCATTCCCCTGTTCCCCATTATTGTGTTGACTCAGGGATCAGCACAACCTCAGCTTTGGCTTATTGCGAGCCTGACATTCCTGATTGGTTTGGTCACAATGGTTCTTTGTTCGCGAAAAATGAGTTAAGTCGTTCTATGGGTTGCCCGTCAGGCACCCTTCGGATGAGCGGAAGCAAATCCCAACACCCTTTTCTTCAAATTGGTATTTGTTAAGTGAGAATGGATAAAAATGGTGGGTTGAGTATCATGATACTCAACCCACCCTATGCGCTGCGTAAAGAGCTTACCGAACTATCACTTTGGATAGATCGAGGAAGCCCTGGCCTTTGAGGGCGGCATAGGTCAGTTTGTCCATCGTCGCGCCTTCAAAGGAGATGGTTTTCATGCCATGTACGCTTTGTTCGTCAGCGAAAATGGCGGAGTGAATGACACATTCCTGAGCGTGGCTCCCCTGAAGGAAGCATCGTTCAGGGAAGACCTGTCAAACTTGACGCCGATAAATGTCTGCCCGTCGAAACGCATCCCACGCAGATCGCACATTATGAAATCAACACCGGTAAAGACACAATTTTCAAAGATCGTATTGCGAAGGTCGATCTTATCCAGCTTGACATCGATCAGATTGGCATCACTGAATTTCGCACCCTGCCCCGACATACTCAGGACGGTGCGGACCAGGATGGTCTTGCGGAAGCTTGCCCCGTCCAGATCGGTGACGGAGAAGGTGCAGTCCGTCAGATTGGCGCCGTCAAAATTGGCGTCCCGTCACATCGCTGACCTTGAACGAGCTGCCGGTCAGGTCCGCACCCGAAAAATCGGAGCCGCGCAAGTCGCTCACTTGAATTTGCCATTGTGGGCGGTGACACCCGCGAAATCGCTCTTCGGCAGGTCGCTCGCGTTGAATTCGATCAGCACCTGGCGCTCCAGCGAGCGGGAGAGGTTGGCCACCTCCTGGACCGTCTGTTCGATGTCGCCGATGCTGTCGATGGTCATCTCGAAGGCGGTCTCATCGTCCTTACCTTCGGCTTTCAGTTCACGGAATCGCTCCTGCAGATCGGAGAGCAGGTCCGCTTTCAGTTCGGCGACGGTTTTTACGCCGTCGTAAGGCGCGAATACCCCGTTCAAATACTGGTTGATTTTCTCGTTCATGTTGGATTTCTCCTTACAATAAGTTGTCGAGTATCGCGCTTGGCATACTCCCAGTTGGTTTTGTTCGCCGCGTAAGTGGACTTGCCCTTTGCGGTGATCCTGAAATACTTGCGCCGTCCGCCCTGGGTTTCATCACCCCAGTACCACTCGATATCGCCGTCTGTCTCCAGCCTGCGGACGCTGGAGTACATGGTGGCTTCTTTTAGTTCATACTCGCCGCCCGAGAGCTCGGCGATCAGCTTGACGATCTCGTAGCCGTAGCGGTCCGCTTCGGATAGGAGCCGCAAGATCATCGTGTCGGTATGTCCGCGCAGCAGGTCGGATGTGATTTTGTTTTCGCTCATCGGTTCAACTCCTTGATCGATTGTATAGACATACTACTATGACTGTCAAGGTAGTATTTACGATAGTACACTTGGATTAAAATAACTAATGGATGGGAACCCTGTAAGCGAAATCCATCCCGCACACTCCTTACATCAATAATTCGGCGTAGTAATTCAATCCTTCAGCTACTCAGTATCTTAATTGCCATGTAAAATTCAAATGCTCGTAATCTGGATATGGGGAATCATTCGATCCAACCGGAAATGCTCGGCTTCCCATTATCGAGAAGTATTGGCAAATTTGGCGTTTGTGGTCATGATAATCACGCTGGGTAAAGGATCATGGTCTTTTACTCCACATACCCGCTCTGCGAAATCTACGCAAAACTCTACATCAGAAGGAATATCAATGAAAACCCATTCCAAATTCCATTATCCGTTCTTTGTCGTCACATTCCTCTGGTCGTGGCTGATCTGGCTGCCGCTGGTGCTGGCCGGGGCAGGGATACTGCCCATGGATAAAAGCCTCTTGAATTCTCTGGTACTACCATTGACTGTCCTGGGCGCCTTCGGTCCGGCCATGGGTGCCTTCTACTGCCTCAGGGCTTTCCAGGGCAAAGGCGCCATACGCAATTACCTGCGTGGGCTAAAGGATCTCCGTTTTGGCTGGCAGGCCTGGCTGATTCCCATCCTGGTATTGGGTGGAAGCACCTGGTTGGCGTGGATGCTGCCTGAATTTTGGGGAGAGCCGCGCTTGAAGATGTTATTACCTTCGCTTTGGGTTTTTCCGCCGTATTTATTGGTTATGATCTTTCTGGGAGGCGGACAGGAAGAACTGGGCTGGCGTGGGTATATAGTAGATCAAATGGAAGAACGACTGGGTCCGTGGTTGGGAAATCTGGTGCTGGGGGTGATCTGGGGATTCTGGCATTTGCCGTTATTCCTGATTCCGGGTACGGGCCAGGCTGTTATGCCTTTTACCGGATTTATATTGCTCACCATCGGTTATTCCTGGTTCTTCGCCTGGGTTCGACAGGTCTCTGGAAAACGCACCATGGCTGGCCTGGTCACCCACGGTTGGGCGAACGCATCTATTCCCCTATTCCCCGTATTGGTTATGGAAACTGGGGTGGCGCAGCCCCGTTTTTGGATCTGGGTGAGCCTGACATTTGTCATCGGATTGGTTACGATGGCTCTTCGTTCGCGAAGGACATAGCCTTTTCAAAAGTAATCGAAACCAGATCAAAGACAGATCTTATTCTTGTTTTATCATACGAGTTACAGGTTGGTTGAGCGGAAGGGAAGCCATTTGCGGTTGACATTGGCTTACTACTTGACGATATAATTGGTAGAGAATATCCACGCAATCCAGCATCTTTGCACAGGTGGGAATATGTCACGAAACCGGGGTTGTCTCTCCATTCTACTGGGACCACTTTTACCGTCTAAAGAATCCGACATTTCAGTAAAATATTATCCTGCTGATAAAGAACTGATAACCTATCCATATCATGTAAGGGATGACTTTCTTTCCTTTGCTGAGCTGTCTTTCTACCAGGTATTGAAATCCATGATGAAAGAGTATTTTGTCATCTGCCCTCAAGTATCCCTGGCGGAGTTGTTCTTTGTGGATCACCCCAATATTAATCGGGCTGCCATGGCGCGTATCATCCAGAAGCGGGTGGATTTCGTGATTTGTGATCCAGCCACTATGAAACCAAGGTTCGCCATTGAGCTGGATGACAATAGCCATCTCCGGGCACACCGAATGGAGCGGGATGAATTTGTCGAACAGGTTTTTTGTGCTGCCAATTTGCCATTGGTCCGCATTCCCGCCCAAGCAGCCTATGACACGCGGATACTGGCGGCTAAGTTCAAAGCAGCATTATCCGGAGAAACGAACATACAATCTGCGCCGAAGGGTATCCCTTTGCAGGCAGGAGAACCATCACCGAATTATTGTCCCAGGTGCGGTGCCAGATTAGCTATACGCGTTGCTTCCCAGGGAGCCAATCAGGGTAAACAGTTCCTTGGGTGTAGCAATTACCCAAAGTGTCATTTTATGCATGCATTGGTAGATGCAGAGTAATAGAGTTGTTCGTAGCTAGTCGATTCTCAGCGGTCATAATCATCCTAATTAGAAACTACGAGTAAAATTCCTGTATCGAAATTTATAATCCAGGGATAACCTCCATGCCTTCTCTCTTTCAACGCCTGACCCAACCCATCCGTACTTTTGCCAAAGCGACCACCTTTTTCCTCAAGATCTTTCCGATGCTGCCATCCCGTCCGGTGAATTGGGTGACGAAGACGCCCGTGATCGAGAAGGTGCGCTATCCGACGCTGACTGGCGAAGCCGAAGGGGAGATATATCTGCCGGGGACCGACGGCCCACACCCGGGCATGGTGGTCTGCCTGGGGGTAGTGCCTTTCGGGGTCGACCATCCGCAGGTCCCGGTGCTGGGTAATGCGCTGGCGCGGGCGGGTTATGCCGTCCTGCTGTACTGGTCGCCGGCCATGCGCGAATTCCGCTTCGACACGGCTGACATCGAGAACATCGCCCTGGCGTATGACTGGCTGATCAGTCAACCTTACATTGACCCATCCCGGAGCGGACTACTCGGCACCTGCGTGGGTGGTTCCTTTGCCATGATGGCGGCCGCCCAACCTCTTGTTCACAACCGGGTGGCATTCGTATCGGGTTATGCTCCGTTCTCCTCCATGCCGATCTTTGCGAGGGACATCGCCAGCGCCACCAGGTCGGGTGAGCATGGGCGTGAGCCGTGGAAGGTGGATCAACTTACCCGCAAGGTGTTTGTCCATTCGCTGGCTGGCTGGTTGGAACCGGAGGATGCGGAACGGATCCACACCTGGTTCGGAGCCGAGGGAAAGCCTGGTGATTGGCAGGAATTATCCGCGGACGGGCAAGCGGTGTACGCTCTGCTTTCTGCTCAGGATGAATCTCAGGCAGAGGCGGCATTGGAAAAGCTCCCCATCCGCATATGCGAGAGTTCTGACTACCCTGTCGCCGATGCAATATCTGGAGAGTATTCACGCCCCGTTGATGGTTTTTTTGCATGATCGCGGCGACCAGGTGATCCCTTTTGGTGAGTTCGGCAGAGGTTGATGGCCGCCCTCGCCGGGCGTCCCGGGGTGCATTTCACCGAGATGCAATTCTCGCATCTCGATCCGGCCAAAGGGAAGCTGCCGCTGATTCACCTGCTACGGGAGTTTGTCAAATTTTTCCGCGCCATGTATCCGATCTTCCGCCAGTCCGTGAAGTAGATCCAGATACGATGTTGAAGCGAACATCCGCATGGGTAATCCGCGTGGGATCATCGCCATCCTTGAGACTACATCCGACCCGGACTGTATCACCCATAACCAGGTCGATCCACACTGGAGCGATATCCACAAGGTGGACCTGCGCCTCCTCTCCCACTTCCCGATGCTGATACTGAATTTCTTACGACCGTCCCGGGTTGCAAAACCGCTCTACCCTACAAAATCGACTAAAACTTTGTGTTTCTCCACACGTATATAAAGGTGTCACATGGGCTCAATCACGGATTCCGGGTCATCGAGCAAATCGAAAGGGTAATTGAGCCATACGGAATCAATCTACAAATGAATTGATCCCGGATTTCGCATCCGATCCACTCGACAGGAGAAACGCCATGGCCAGAATGCCATCCAATCAAACCAAATCCCCATCCCTTGCGCGAAAGGTGGGTAAGATCATGATGATCACCCTCGCTATATTTGTAGCTCTCATCCTTATCCTTGTAGGCGCTCTGGCGGCGATAAGCCCTGGCAAGACCCCTCCCTACCTGGATGAGAGTGGCAATCCGCTGGCGGGCAGCATCTCAGAGAAGCAGTATCTCGACATCAACGGGGTGAAGCAGGGCATGTTCATCAAGAGTAAAAACGCAGCCAACCCGGTGCTGCTCTATCTGCACGGCGGTATGCCGGATTATTTTTTGGATGCGAAATATCCGACCGGGTTGGATGATTATTTCACCGTGGTATGGTGGGAACAACGCGGCTCGGGGATCTCGTACAGCCCGGACATTCCGCTCGAAGCGATGAAAATGGAGAACTATATCCAGGATACCCTCGCAATGACGAACTACCTGCGCGAGCGGTTCGATCAGGACAAGATCTACCTGATGGGGCATTCGGGCGGGACGTTCATCGGCATTCAGACGGCTGCCCGCGCACCCGAGTTGTACCATGCCTATATTGGTGTGGCTCAGATGTCTTACCAGCTCGAATCCGAAAAGATTGCCTACGACTACATGCTGGCAGAGTTCAGGAAAAACGGCGACCAGGCGATGGCGCGGAAATTGGAAGCGGCGCCGGTCACACTGGAGAAGGACATACCAGATGCCTATCGCATGGTGCGCGACACAGCCATGCACAAACTGGGCGTTGGCACCATGCATAATATGAAATCGGTGGTCACCGGTATCTTCCTTCCCTCGTTGGCCAGCCGGGAATATACCCTGAACGAGAAGATCGCCACCTGGACCGGTAAATCCAAAGCCGGGGTCAGCATCCTGTGGGACGAGATGTCAAAGATTGACCTGGCGAAGCAGGTGACGAAACTGGAGATTCCCGTCTATTTCTTCCACGGAATCTACGATTACACAGTCTCGTATCCGCTGGCAAAAACATATTTTGATACCATCGAGGCGCCCGTCAAGGGATTTTACACGTTTGAGCAGTCCGCCCATAGCCCGATGTTTGAGGAACCGGACAGGATGCGCGAGTTTATACTGACAGATGTGCTATATGGAAAGAACAGTCTCGCAGACACAAAGTAGATGGTCTGTTCAATGTTTGACTCCACATTTCACAGAATTCGCCATCAATTGCAGTAGAATGGAATTATCGGTTTGGTTGAAGATAGCCTGATTTGATCTTCAATCCGACCAAGGAGGCAAGTTTATGAAAACAACTAGAAATTTCATGTATATCCTCATCGTTGCAACCCTGCTGGTTGGATGTTTTCCGCAGACATCCGCCGTGACCAACGTCGACCCCATTTATACGCAGGCAGCTCAGACGATCGCGGTCACACTGACCTACGGTGCCGTGCAATCGACCATTCTGGCAGAAGCCAATAAAACTGCGGAACCCACTGCCACCCAAACCTTACAACCATCTGATACGCCACAACCTTGTTCTTGCAGTACACTGACCCCGACGCAAGGGATTTCGACAACTCTGACCACAGCCATGATCCGGGCCCTCTCGAATACCAACTGCCGCGAGTATCCCAGCGCATCGGGCGAGTACCAGAGCGCTTTCCTTGCTGGGCAGAAGTTTGCCCTGCGCGGCCGGTTGGTGGATAATTCCTGGTGGCTCATCGAAGATCCTGAAGAGTCAGCCAAATCATGCTGGGTGTGGAACGGTACGACCGAAGTTGAGGGCGATCCCAAGCTGGCTCCTGTGATCAGCGTTCCGGTTACACCCGTGCCATCCTATTCAATCTCAGGTTCCGTTTCCCCTGCCACCTACTCCGGTGTCTGCCCGAAAACCGTCACAGTGTATGGGAAGATCGTAGCCACTGCCGGCTCGGATAAAGACCTGACGTATGGCTGGACGACCAACTTCGGAGTGAGCCCGGCGCAAGGTCTCACTGAATTTGATGAAGCCGGAACCCAGACCGTCTCCACGACGTTTGATATTACGGAAGACACCACGGGCTATATCCGGTTTCGGCTGTACAAACCGGTGGAACTGGAAACCGAACGATTCAAGATGGTGATAGACTGCGATTAGGCGAAGTTGCCTGATACGCCATCGTGAAAACAGGGATGGGCTCCCATTGGGGTTTAAGTCCACCCTCCGGTTTCGTATAGTAAACCACAATCTATTCAAATCTTACAGGTCAGGTGGGACTTCCCACCTGACCACTGTTATTTGAAGTATCCGTATAGACCAGGCATCAGATCTCGGCGGTCTCTGCATCTGACGTGGATAATCATCAATGGCTGATCCGATACGCATGCAATGCTTATATCCAAATATTCCCATCGGTTAAAATACCGTATAGTGGAATGAGAGGGCTGGGAAACAAAAATGATGCGAATTGATGATCCAAATGAGATCGAACGATCCATTCTGGCAGAGCTGGATGATGCGAAGATCGCCTTCCATACGATGCTCAATTCGATGGAAGAGGTAGACTTCCGAGGGCAGAGTCTCAACCCCGGCTGGACGAATGGAGAGATCATGGTCCATATCACGTTTGGATTCATTGTCCTGAACGTGTTGCTGCCCATGGCGAGGCTGTGGGGACGGCTGCCGCGCGGCTCATCCAGGTGGTTTGCCGACCTGTTAAACTGGTTCACCCGTCCCTTCAACTGGATCAACGGTCTGGGCGCCCGGTTTCAGGGCAAAGTATTCACCTATCCCCGGGTTAGAAAAATATTTGACCGATATTACAATTCCCTGGTTAAGAAAGCCGGTAGCATCCGCGCGGACGAGTGGGACCATGGCATGTATTATCCGGCGAGGTGGGATCCGAATTTCAGCGATTTTATGACGCTGGAAAAGCTGTTCCGCTATGTGGTGGCTCATACCCGTTTCCATCTGACACAGATCAAACTTGGGTAATTTCCACCGTACAGCTATGTCTACACACGACTGAATTGACGTAATTTGAGCTTCCGAGAGATTATTTCACGCGCTCCTCCCGTGATGCTCCGCGATTGCAATGACATTGGGGGACGAATATTATGATGCTTCGATCAGGGTGGATATCTTCTATTCTGGTGTATAACTAAGCCATCCTGTATCAGTCACTTCAAATGCAAAGGATGATCAATGGAGAGAAGCCAGATCATTGGTTCCTGGTTCGTAGTGGGTAGCGACGAGACATCCTCAGATTTCCTGACCTTGCCCCGGAGGGTGGAATTCTTCCCCGATGGGACAGCGGCCGAATATTGGGGCGCCACACGCGCGGAAACGCTCAAGCTCACCCAGCATTCGACCCGGACGTACGAGATCGCCAGTGGAACCTGGCGGATCAAAGGGGAGGTCCTTCAGATCACCTTTAAATTTGGGACCGACTGGCGGGATCGGGCAGGGTCACCCATGCGCACCGCATCAGCAAAGTGGCTTCTGGGCGATGTGCCCTCGCTCAACGTGACATACAAGATCACCGCCACGCAACTCGGGGAAGGGTATAAGAAACCCGAGACCTTAACCAAACGCGATATTCCTCTGTGATGGGAGCCGGCCGATGACGAAGAAGGAAAGCACCAGGACTGTCAGCCAATGTGTGCGATGCGGAAAAACCGATTTGGGCGATCAGCACACCTTTTATTATGGCCGCTGGACTGGAACCACCAGGGATGCCCTCAGCAAGACCAGTCATTACGTGGTGGCAGGTTCAGTCACATCCTTCGTTTGCGATCGTTGCCGTTGGCGGAGTGTCGTTGCCAGTCCGCAATTGTGGATCGCGATTGTGGCAATGGGGATCGTGATTTATGGGATCATCGATATGTACATCGGCAAGCCAGAGTTTGGTCGAATGATGCTCTCGGCATCCCTGCCGGTGTTGTTTCTATGTTTTCTGCTCATCTGGTTTTCAGGGTGGCTGGTCGGAGTGGAGCCTTTTGATTTCTGGGAGAATGCCGGGGCCAAACAAGCCATCAATGCCCATCGTAAAGCTCTGGAAGCGCAGGGTTTCAATTTATTTTTAACACCGG
>CAVVYT010000004.1:0-53477 GCA_963752535.1 uncultured Chloroflexia bacterium | reverse complement strand
ACTTCGGCGAGGTCACCCTCCTGCAACTCGGATACGACCTGTCCATCCTTCACGATCCCCAGGACTTTTCCGTCTACTTTCAACCTCGAATACGGATCATAAACCACACCATCCAGAACCCAACATTTTCTTTTCACGCAATTCTTCAATCAGGTCTCGATAAACGTCAACATCATCCCCACCCATTAGGCCCATCGCTTTTCCTGCGCCAGAGGCAACCCGATGCTTATCCATCGCGCGGGTGAAGCCTTCGGTATCCACATCCAAACCGTTTTCCAGCAGAACGTCGCGCGTCAATTCCAGCGGAAGACCGTGAGTGGCGTACAACTCGAAGGCGCTGTTGCCATCCAGCACTTTCTCACCCTTCTTCGCCATTTCGGCGAAATTCGCTAAGTTGGTTAAACCGGATTCCAGGTGCGGTGGAAGCGTTTCTCTTCACGGGTCAGCGTATCCAGAATGGTCTGCTTGTTCTTCATCAGTTCCGGATAGGCCCCACCGTAGATCTCGATCACTACTTCAGCCACTTTCGCCATGAAAGGCTCATGCAAACCCATTTTGCCGCCAAAACGGGACGCCCGGCGGATGATCATACGGCACATATAATTTCGCCCGGTATTCCCGGGCACCACCCCGTCAGCGATCAGAAAGCGCTGGCACGGGCGTGGTCAGCGATCACCCGGTAAGGCGTGAGGATTTCCTCCATCTGTGATCAGTGTGACCTGTCAGTTTCCGGGCTTATGCCAGCAACGGACAGAGCAAATCGGTGCGGTAATTGGAGTTCACGCTCTGCATGACCGAAACCATCCGGTCCAGCCCCATGCCGGTATCCACATGCTTGGCAGGCAGCGGATCCAGCGTGGTCGCATTCAGACGGTTGTATTGAATGAAGACCAGGTTCCAGAGTTCCAGGAAGCGTGTGCAATCGCCGTTGACCTGCAGACATGCCCGGCTATCACCCTGCTTGTCGCAGCCTTCCGGCCCGCGGTCAATGTGGATCTCGCTGCAGGGTCCGCAGGGACCGGTTTCAGCCATTTCCCAGAAATTATCTTTCCGTCCGCCGGTGATCACATGCTCGGGCAGCATTCCGGGCTGTTGCGCCAGTTTTCGCGGCTTCCTCATCCGTCGGGATATCACCTTTGTCATCTTTGAAATAGGTCGCCCACAGCTTATCTTTGTCAATGCCCCAGACGGACCGTCAACAGTTCCCAGGCCCATTCGATGGCTTCTTTTTTGTAATAATCGCCGAATGACCAGTTGCCCAGCATCTCAAAGAAGGTGTGGTGGGTATCATCCCGGCCCACATCATCCAGGTCATTGTGCTTGCCGGCCACACGCATGCATTTTTGAGAATTGACTGCCCGGGTATACGGCCGGTGGTCGGTGCCCAGGAACACATCCTTGAACTGAACCATGCCGGCGTTGGTGAACAGCAGAGTGGCATCACCACCCGGCACCAGTGATGAGGATGGGACAAAGGTGTGCCCCTTATCCTCGAAAAATTCGATGAAAGATTGACGTATCTCCGAACCGGACAAAGGCTTCATACTCACTCCTGCATGGACGATTAGATAATGGCAAATTAATGATGCAATTATAGTGGACAAATACCTGCTTTTCAATCATTCAGGCTGCGTCAATCCATCCTGTGATGAACTGAAAAAGGTAAACCGATATCCTGTACTATAATGGAACGATGCAAAATCAATCCAAAGCGTTGCCCAATTGGGCTTTATTTGTGGTGGTTTTTATCTCAGGTTTAACCTCCCTGGGGATTGAAATGGCGGCATCCCGCTTGTTGGGCAATGTCTTCGGCTCCAGTAATCTGGTATGGGCAAGCATCATCGGATTGATCCTGATCTATTTGACGGTAGGCTATTTTATCGGCGGTCAATGGGCAGATAGAAAGCCTGAACCTGCTTTGTTCTGTAAGATTTTGATCTGGGCTGGCTTTTCCAGTGTATTGATACCGGTGGTGGCGCAACCGATCTTAAGGTTCGCGGCGGATGCATTCGATCATTTGCAGTTGGGAATTCTGGCCGGGTCATTCGTCTCCGTCATGATACTCCTGCTGATCCCGATGATTCTGCTCGGAACGGCCTCACCCTTCGCGATTCGGTTATCCGTCCATGAGACCTCTTCGACCGGAAAAGTGGCCGGGCGAATCTACGCGATTTCCACGCTCGGTTCTTTCATCGGAACTTTCCTGCCATCCCTGATCCTGATCCCCCTCATCGGCACCTATCGGACTTTCGGCGTATTTGGATCCCTCCTCATCCTGGTAGCCTGGTTTGCATTGCGATCCATCACTGGCTGGCGGAAAGCACTGCCTTATGCCATGCTGATCGTCATCAGTCTTATCCTTCTCTTGATCGGACCCATCGGTTCGATCAAGAAATCAGCCGGACAGGTCTACGAAACGGAATCGCAATACAACTACATTCAGGTTCTGGAAAACAGTGGAGTTTTCATGCTGCGACTGAATGAAGGGCAAGGCGTCCATTCGGTCTATCAACAGGATCGTGGAAATTTTTTCGGCCCCTGGGAGCAGTTCCTAGTAGGTCCATTCTTTAACGACCCTGCTTATCCGGTAGAGAAAGTCAAATCCATCGCCATCGTTGGTCTGGCGGCCGGGACAACTGCCCGGGCAGCGAGTGCGGTTTTCGGACCGATCCCAATCGACGGCTGGGAAATTGATCCGGCGATCATCAAAGCCGGGCAAACCTATTTTGGTATGACCGAACCCAACCTTTCGGTATATGCCCAGGATGGCCGCTGGGGTTTGGAAAAAAGCCCCAAAAAGTACACGCTGATCGCCATTGACGCCTACCGCCCTCCGTATATTCCACCCCATTTGACCACCCGGGAATTCTTCCAGATCGTATATGATCACCTGGAAGAAGATGGAGTGGCTGTCATCAATGTGGGAAGGGCGCCCACGGATCGGCGATTAATTGATGATCTGTCTGCCACCCTGTTGAGTGTCTTCCCGAGCGTCCATATCATGGATCTGCCGGACACTTTCAACTCGATGATCTTTGCGACCCGCCTGCCTACCGACGACGGAAATCTGCTACAAAACTTCGTCGATCTCTCAAAAGATCCGGCAACCTCCCCGATCCTTCTGGAAACCATGCAGATCACCCTCGCCAATTTGCAGCCGGTTTCATATACCGGAACTGTCTACACGGATGATATCTCGCCCGTGGAATGGGTGACGAATCAGATGGTGCTCAATTTTATCCTCTCCGATGACATCAATTCTCTTCAGGAATAATATGAATCCGAAACCATTTCTCGTGACTTTGGGTGGATGGTTGATCACCATTCTCACACCTTTTGTACTGCTCCTCACCGCTGTCAGGCTGATGATGACCCCGATGTTATTGGAACTGGAATACCGGATGCCTGGCTTTCCCGAGGATCCGTATGGTTTCACGATGGCTGAACGAATGCAATGGTCCAAACTGTCCATGGAATACCTCCTAAATACGGATTCCATTGATTTTTTCTCCCCCTATAAGCTGCCTGATGGATCGCCACTTTATAATGACCGCGAGCTATCACATATGGATGACGTAAAACAGGTGGTGACGGCAGGCAGGAATGTCTGGCTGGGAATTCTCGTTCTCTTTGTAGGTCTCTCCTTTGGTTTATATCTTTGGGGACATCTTTCCACCTGGCTGAGATCCATCCGCAGAGGTGGCTGGCTGCTAATCGGAATGATGATTGCCCTTTTGCTATCCATCCTCCTCAGTTTTGACCAACTTTTCACCCAATTCCACAACTTGTTCTTTGCCAGCGGTACCTGGACCTTCTATTACTCAGATACATTCATCCGCCTGTTCCCGATCCGTTTCTGGCAGGATTGTTTTATCTACTCCGCAATCCTATCTGTCGCCGCCGCGATCATCTTTATCAGCCTGGGCCGCAAAAAATAAATAAAAAAACAGCTTTTCTCCATCTGAGAAAAGCTGTTTTGATTCCAGTACGTGCATCAAGCTCCGAATTTATTCAGCCGTTGCGAATAACCAAGAGCGAGTGACATCACATCCATTGCCGGGAAAGTACCAAGCCCACCCCGACCGCAGGCGCGTTCTCCGAACTGATTTTGGTCATCCGGCCGCATCGATGCCGGTGACGCCAGCAGGAATGGCACCGGATGCCATGAGTGTGATTTCATTTTAGCCGGTGTCGAGTGATCGCCAGTGATCATCAGAACATCCGGTTGGAGTTTCAATAACCCGGGCAACGCTTCATCGACTGTCTCAATGACATGCACCTTGGCTGAGAAATTTCCATCTTCTCCATAACTATCCGTCTTCTTGATATGGATGAAGAAGAAATCATACTTGTCCCAATTCTTTTCCACGGCTGCAAACTCATCCGCGGGCGTCTCGCCCTGGAATTCGATCACATCCATTCCCACCAACTGAGACACACCCCTGTACATCGGATAGACGGCTACGCAGGCAGCTTTGAGCTGGTACCGGTCCGTATAACTCTCCAGGGCCGGGTCGGTGGCAAACCCGCGCAAGGTCAATGCGTTGGCTTTTGGTTCATTCGCAAGTAGTTTTCGGGCTTCCGCGATCCATTGGTTATACAGATCGGCGGCTTTTTCTGCGGCTTTGTTTTTCGCCTTCGCGGGAAGAGGAGCGACTCCCACCTTTTGCGGATCTGTTTCCTCTATGCTCGGATCCAGTCCCTCACCGCGCATCACCACCGCAAAACGGTATTCTTTGACATGGTTGACTTCGATTTTCACGCCGGGCAGCGTGATCGCTTTCAACTTTTCGACGATCACCGCCGCTTCTTCGCTGGGTATTCGTCCCGCTCTGCGGTCGATGATGATGCCATTCGAATCGACGGTGCAGAAATTTCCCCGGGCAGCCACATCGCCTTTATTCACGTACATCCCCACGCCAATCGCCTCCAGCACCCCCCGGCCGACTTCGTGTTTCACCGGATCATATCCAAAGAGGGATAGGTGAGCCGGGCCGGATCCAGGTGTGATCCCATAGCTGATCGGTATCGTCTGTCCCAATACGCCTTCTTTGGCAAGCAGATCCATATTCGGTGTTTTGGCTGTTTCCAGTTCCGTCAATCCGCCTGCTTCCATCGGCAGACCGCCCAATCCATCCATGACCAACAACACGATCTTGGATTTGTTGGGTGCCAGTAATGTTTTTTGTACTTCTGGGTCCATAAATATCCTCCTGAGAGAGTTGAAAATCAATAAAAATTTGAGCGGATGTAAGAACCGAATTTCAGTTGTCAGGTTCTTTACTTCCGCCCAAAGATCGAGACGATCCGATCAATAATGAACTGTAATCTACTTATCTGACAGCGCGTGGATTTTCGGGATCCAGATTTGGATCAAAGATATGGAAATTATCCATATCCAACATCACCTGTACGGTCTCACCCATCTGGAAGCGGGTGCGTGGATCGACACGGGCGACAAAGTTCGTGGTTCCGCTCACCATAATCAGCGAGATCTCGTTGCCCATCAATTCTGTCACATCCACTTTCGCTTCAATCGGAGCGCCATTGATATTGAACGGCAGATACTCAGGATTGTGAATGTTTTCAGGACGAATCCCAAAGATGACATCCTTATCCACCAGATGTTGGTATGTGCTCACCCGGCCTTCCGGAACGGGAACCACAAATGACCCGGAATCGATCAACATTTTTCCATCTTGTTTTCGCATCTTGGCCGGGAAGAAATTCATGGCAGGCGAGCCGATAAAACCCGCCACGAATAGATTGGCGGGTTTATCATACAGCGTCTGGGGAGTATCCAGTTGTTGAAGGATGCCTTTGTTCATCACGGCGATACGGGATGCCATGGTCATCGCTTCGGTCTGATCGTGGGTCACATAGATAAAGGTGGTCTGCAAACGCAGGTGCAACTTGCTGATCTCAGAGCGGGTCTGCACTCTCAGTTTCGCATCCAGATTGGAAAGCGGTTCATCGAAGAGGAAAACTTTTGGCTCGCGTACGATCGCCCGTCCAAGCGCCACACGCTGGCGTTGACCACCTGATAACTCGCGTGGACGGCGTTTAAGCAATTGCTCGATCCCAAGGTCTGGGCAGCCGCTTCACCCGGCGTTTGATGTCTTCCTTCGGCACTTTTCGCAACTTAAGACCAAATGCCATGTTGTCGAAGACCGTCATGTGCGGATAGAGCGCATAGGACTGGAACACCATCGCGATATCTCGATCTTTTGGCGCCACATCATTGACCACAACTTCGCCGATTTTGACGGTTCCGCTCGTGACTTCTTCCAGCCCGGCCAGGCACCGCAAAGCGGTGGTTTTTCCGCATCCTGATGGACCGACAAGTACCAGGAACTCGTTATCCAAAACCTCGATATTCAGATCATTTAATGCGGTGAAATCACCAAATTTCTTGAACACATGTTCGTATGTAACGCTTGCCATTGTTTCCTCCTTTTGGTTTGTATATAGTGGCTTAATTATAATGCAAATTAATCTGTGTACGAATATGTTGAGGTGAGAAATCCGCTGCATTTCCTCCTTCATTCGTTTACGGTCTTGCCTGAAAAACCTGCCATATGGTAAGAGTTACTCGCAATGCGTTTCACCGGGATTGGTTTACAATTAACCCATGCCTGAAGATATCACTCCCATCCGCCAACAATATCTGGATATCAAAAAACAATACCCCGACGCCATCGTATTCTTTCGTCTCGGGGACTTTTATGAGACTTTTGACCACGATGCGGAGATCGCTTCGCGCGAATTGGATATCGTGCTTACCAGCCGCAATGTAGCCAAAGGCGTCCGTGTTCCTCTTGCAGGAATTCCTTATCACGCGGTGGAAAATTACCTGGCCCGCTTGATCCATAAGGGCTATCATGTGGCCATCGTTGAGCAGATGGGTGATCAGCCCGCGAAAGGATTATTTCCGCGCGAGGTGGTCCGGGTGGTTACGCCCGGTACTCTCGTGGAACCATCCCTTCTACCCGGCGATCAGAATAATTTTCTACTCTCTTATCTCTACCAGGAAAAGAAAGCGGCTTTATCGTATGTAGATATCTCCACAGGTGAATTCTTCGCCCTCGAATTTCAATCCCCGGATCCGATCAACGTCCTCAGGGCAGAGATCAACCGCATCCATCCCTCAGAGATCCTTCTCCCCGATCATCTGGAACCATTGACCGGAATTGAAACCCATCTGACCACATGGCCGGGCTGGCGCTTTGAACTGGACAGGTGTCAGAACTGGTTGATGGATGTATTTCAAACAAAAACGCTGGATGGGTTTGGGCTAAAGGGACAGCAAATGGCTATTCAGGCTTCTGGGGCCATCCTTCAATATGTCAAGGAAACCCAGCCAAACGCGCTCAAGCAAATTCGCCAGATCCGCACCTACAGTCTCGATGAATTCATGGTGTTGGATTCAGCCACTCGCCGTAACCTTGAACTGGCAGAAACGATCCGGGGATCTTCCCGTGAAGGGACTCTACTCGGTGTTTTGGATCATGCACTAACACCCATGGGACATCGGCTGATCTCCGCCTGGATCAACAAGCCGTTGCTAAACGTGGATGAGATCAACCGCCGGCTGGATGGTGTCTCCTTCTTCGTCGAGCATGGCCTTCTCCGGGCGGAATTTCGTGATAAGGTCAAGAAGATCGCTGATTTGGAAAGACTGATACCTCGTATCCAAACCGCCCAGGCGCTCCCCCGCGAACTGCTTGCTTTTAAGAACACGCTGAATGTCCTGCCTGGCCTGCTTGAGATGTTAACCCCATTCCATCCTGATCCTCAGCTGAGTGGCAGCCTGGCGCAATTTGACGCGCTATCGGATTTGTTAGACAGAGCCATCGTGGAGGAACCCCCTGCCACCCTGAATACCACCGGGATCATCAAATCCGGTTTTTCCGGAGAGCTAGACGGAATCATGGAGGCATCCAAACATGCCCGAGAATGGATAGCCAGTCTGGAATCCGTGGAAAAGGCTCGCACCGGGATCAAGACCCTCAAGGTGGGCTACAACAAAGTATTTGGGTACTATATCGAAATATCCAGGGCAAATGCGGAACTGGCTCCTGCAGGATTACATCCGCAAACAGACCCTCGTTAATGCCGAGCGATTTATCACACCCGACCTGAAAGAGTACGAAACGCTGGTGATGAACGCAGAAGACCGCATCCACGAGATCGAGGTGAAGGTATATCGCGAGATCTGCGCAACCATATCGAAAAACAGCTTCGAACTGCTGGATTGCGCCACGGCACTGGCTGAATTGGATGTTTTTGGTGCCCTGGCGGAAGTGGCTGTCCTGCGAAGATATGTCCGCCCGGTGGTGGATGAGAGTCTGACCCTGGAGATCATCGATGGGCGCCACCCGGTAGTGGAAAGCACCCTCAAATCAGAGAAATTCGTGCCCAATGATATCTCGTTTGAGCAGGGTGAGATCATCCGGATCATCACCGGTCCAAATATGAGCGGCAAGAGCACCTACCTACGGCAGGCTGCCTTGATCGTGCTTTTGGCTCAGATGGGCTCTTTTGTACCGGCCCAATCAGCCCATATCGGTCTGGTGGATCGAATATTTACTAGGATCGGCGCTCAGGATGAAATTCACTCCGGCCAGTCGACCTTCATGGTGGAAATGGTGGAGACATCCAACATCCTGCATCACGCCAGTTCCCGCAGTCTGCTGATCCTGGATGAGATCGGACGGGGTACCAGCACCTATGATGGCATCTCAATCGCCTGGGCAGTGATCGAATACATCCATAACCACCCTGATATTCGTTCGCGGACGTTTTTCGCGACCCATTATCATGAATTGATCCAGCTCTCGGAAGTGTTCCCGGGAATTCGAAATTATAATGTGGCGGTGACTGAAGACAATGAACAGGTTGTCTTTCTCCATCGCATCATCCCGGGCGGCGCCGATCAGTCTTACGGTATTCATGTAGCCCAGTTGGCAGGTCTGCCCGGATCGGTGATCACCCGCGCCAACCAGATTCTGGCAGAAATGGAGGCGGCTTCCGGGCATCAGTACCGCCAAAATCCGATTGCTCCGCAGCAAATAGCACTCTTCCCCGAAACCAATCCGCTTGTGGATGAGTTGAAAAGTCTGGATATGAACTCCCTATCGCCAATCGAAGCATTGAACAAGCTCTTTGAATGGAAGAAGAAATATCTAAAATAAAGCTATCGACTTATTCACTGAGCACCATCGGGAAATATCCAAATGAAATATGGCTTTATCTTGCCAACAGGCGATGCGGGTATCGCTGCTGAATTTGCATTTCTGGCCGAGCAATCTGGCTGGGATGGGTTTTTTGTATACGAAACCATATGGGGTGTGGATGCCTGGGTATCGCTCACCGCAGCAGCTATGCGCACAACCCGAATTAAACTCGGAACCATGCTCTCTCCCCTCTCCAGGATGCGTCCCTGGAAAATCGCCAGCGAAGCAGCTACCCTGGATCAGCTCAGCCAGGGCAGGATCATTATCTCTGTTGGCCTTGGCGCGGTTGAAACCGGGTTCGATGCATTCCACGAAGAAACCGATCGAAAAATCAGAGGAGAACGCCTCGATGAAAGCCTGACCATTATTACCAGCTTGTGGTCAGGACAACCCCTTAAAGTGGATGGCAAACACTTCCAGGTGGATACCTCGCTGATCGCGTGGGGATATCCACCTGTAGTCAAACCTTTTGCCGAAACAGGGATTCCGATCTGGGTGGTTGGCGCATGGCCATCAGTTAAATCGATGAGTAGAGCGGCACGCTGGAATGGACTCCTACCCAATATCCTTGGTACCAGCGGGCATGCGGAACTTGCACAACCGGATGTTGAGACGATCAAACAAATGCGGGATTTTATCCTGGAGAAGCGTGGCTCCCTCGATGGGTATGACATTATCCTCGAGGAGGATCTCTCTTCCCCATCCAGGCGCGCTGCCAATCAATCCATATACGCTGACGCTGGTGTTACCTGGTGGTTAACTTCCTTGTGGACTGAACAGAATCTGGACCGGGTTCGTGCAATGATCATCAAAGGACCACCCAGATAATATACTCCTGACATGAAGGGGTCAGGAGTGTAAGGAAATTACGAACAACAGAATTATTTATCCGGCGAGGGAGACCCCGATCAGTTTTCCTACCCCAAATGTGATTGCAGCTGCGATCAAACCAAATACGACCTGGCGCAGACCCGATTTGATCCAGTTTTTTCCGGTCATCAGGGTGATACTGGCGCCGATCACAAACAAACCCACTGCGCTCATCGCCAGACTGATCCCAATGGCCTGATACCCTTCAGTGAATAGATACGCAAAGACCGGGATGATCGCCCCGATGGCAAAAAGCACAAAGGATGTGATGGCAGCTTCCCAGGCAGATCCTCCCAATTCGTCCGGGTCAATTCCCAACTCTTCGCGCGCCAGTGTGTCCACACTCGTGGATGGATTTAACATGATCTGATGCGCCAGGGTTTTCGCCTGTTCTTCACCCAATCCCTTTGCCTGATAGATCAGCGCCAGCTCCGTTTCTTCTTCTTCAGGGATATTCTCCACCTCGTAGCGTTCGATCTCCAGTTGGTGCTCATACAGTTCACGCGAGCTTTGAACCGATAACCATTCTCCCAGGGCCATCGACGCGGCTCCGGCCAGTAGCCCGGCGAATCCAGTGATCAGAATCGTCTTTCCAGACAGGTCCGCGCCGGCCACCCCCATCACGAGGCTCAAATTGGACACCAGGCCGTCATTTGCGCCCAGTACTGCTGCCCTGAGGGCATTTCCACCTGATGCGCGGTGGCGCCCCTCCAATTGAGCCAGGACCCCGCCTTCCAATCCGCCGCCCTTATTACCTGCCATATGCAACATCAGCCGCTCATGGGACTTCTCCTCTTGAGCCATACCGGTCACGACTTCGTCCTCGTTTGACAGAATAACTTCGGGTCGCTTTTCTTTCGCCACCCATCAGGATGGACAGGATCGCCTGGGGACCAAATACCCTGGCAATCACGACCAGAATTCGAGTCCTCAGATCTGGACTGGTCGGCAGATCGGTTTTTCCGGCTTCGCGCAGGCGTTTCTCCCAGACGGCGATATGGCGCATCTCCGATTCCGCCATCCGCTGGTACACCACTTTGAGAGGCTCACTTTTTTCGACGCTGGAGATATAGCGATATAGATGAGCGCTGTTGACTTCGTCTTGATAGCTTTCCAGCCAGCGTGCGATCTCTGCCTCATCCATCATAAGTTTTTTCCTTCTCCTGAACCGCGGCTATCAATGCCCTGACATTATGGGCAAATTTGTCCTTCTGTTCGGGGTGGCTTACAAGGTGATTTAATACTTCCAGATATGCGTCATTGACCGGTGTGGGAACACCCACCGATTTGCCGATCCTGGAAACAGCACCGTTTAGGAAGATGACCTCCGATTGCGACTTTCCCTGATGAAAATCGATGTGAAGGGAAGGCATTTTCGCTCCACGCCCACCTCCCAGCGGTTTTTGCAAGACTTTTTGCAAGCAGCATTTCCGGTAATAGGTGGATGACCAGCGATAGTGTTTTAATCGGCACGCGCGGAATATTCGTGGGTTTTATCCCCAGCTTCCTCATCACTCTGACCGCTTCTCTGAATTGTAGAAGCTCCAGGTGAAAGACTTCCCTGGACTGGATGACTTCCAACGGTGTCATATCCAGAATGGCGCAGGATGCGTTTAGCAACAGGTTGCTCAACATTTTTGACCACTTGAGATCCATCCGGTGCGGATAAGCGATGGCGTTCAAACCGGCATCATTGAAGTCTCGCACGATATCCTCGGTCAATCCATCCCGGTTTTCGATCCCAATTCCCCGTAATTTTTCCAAGCGGACATCTCCGGCGGCTATCCGTGCTATCGCGCTGGTAACCGAACCGCCAATGACTTTTTCTTTCCCGAATGTTTTCTCGAGGATGATCTCATTCTCGACCCCATTTTGAAGACAGAGGACCCGCTTGATCCGACTCCCAAATGGAGCCAATTCAGCGGCGGCTTCCTCTGTATCAAAAGACTTGATCACGAAAATAACGACATCGACCTCATCCCGAAACGCATCCTTGACATCCGAAAATACCATGACCGGGGCGTGGTGAATGACCTGATCGCCGATATGGATGGTGACACCATTTTTTACCAGGGAATCGGCGTATTCCGGTTTTTCAAGGAAGGCTACCTCCTTCCCCGCGCTGAGCAACGAACCACCCAGGTACGTGCCAATCGCGCCCGCCCCAATCATCAGATATTTCATATTTTGTCCATATTCTGGTTAACCGGCTCTCCCGATGACGATGGAAGTCAACCATATCCCATAAACAGCGGCACTGATTCCCACAACCACAAGAATTGGATCCAGGATCGAGATCAACCGTTTGGAAGGATTCAAATCAAGCATGACGCTGCGCACACCCAACAACGAATGGAAGATCACGGTTAGCAAAAAAGTGATCTCCATCCCGGCCACCCAGGGATTCCCCAGGTACTGAATCACCTCATCGTAAGACAACAATCCATTCTGTGAAACGAGATGGTTGATGATGACATGGGTGATGATCAACAGAAAAACCAGCACCCCGGTAAATTGTTTGATCAGCCATAAGGTGGATCGTTCACGTGATACCGTTGTGGCAGCCATCAGGCACCTCCAAACATCTTGATCGCGAACACAATTCCACCCACCACCGCGATGAAAGTCACGACCATCAAGAGCATTTTTTGGGCACCGCTGCCCAACCCAAAGCTGGTGGCCGCGATGCGTAATCCGTTGATCCCATGCAGGAGAACCGCGAAAACCACCAGAAATTCACCCGCTACGATGATCGGACTGTGGGCCGTCTCGATGAATTGTCCAAATGCTTCTTTTCCCGCGATCACCTTACTCAACATGATCAGATGCAGAAAAAGGTAAAGGGTTAATCCCAATCCGGCAATACGGTTGATCATAAATCCAAAGCTGCCGGCAGCTTTTCCCCGCGGATCGAACCAATACCACCAGTGTGAGCTGAATTTGGGCTCAGGTTTCGCTTCCATGATCCTACCTCCCACCAAATAGATGGCGTAATCTGGCTGAGACGGTCATCTTTCGCAGATCCATGATCCGTGAACCAGGTTCCACAAAAGATGGGCAGACCTCGCTGCATTCATAGGCGGAATGACAGCGCCATAATCCATATTCATGGTCCACCAGATCCACTGTCGATACACCTTCCGCGATCATTTTTAGTTGCGCGGATGCCATGGTTGCCGGTCCCATGTACTCGGCATTGGTGGCACAGGCCGGGCAAGCGCTAACGCAGAGCCCGCATTCCAGGCAATCCACCAATCGTTCCATGCCAGGCTCAACTGTGATCCGGCTGGGTTTGATCCCTTTGCCAACCGGCTGCAGGTCAACGGGTTGCACATGCCGGCAATCCACCTCATCCAGTTTGTTGAAGAAGTCGCCAAAATCGACCACCAGGTCACTGACCACCGGGAAGTTCCGCAGAGGCTCCACTTTGACTTTTCCACCATCCGTGGTGACATCCCGGATTCGTGTGATACAGGTGAGCTTCTCGGTGTTATTGACCCGCATCCCACACGCTCCGCAGGTGGAATGATGGCAGGCATGCCGGAACATCAAAGTTTTATCATGGAATGCCCAGGCTTTCTCCACGCCATCCAATACATATTCATCCGGATCTATCTCTAGTGCGAAATCCTGAAATTTCCCGGGAGAATCACCCTTCTGACGGTAAATGGAAAATGTTACATGCCACAATTCTTTCATTGGTTCCCTCCAGTTTGATCACTGAAGAATTTGCGATATGAGGGTAACTTTTCTTCCCGCGTGACGCATGCCGATGTGATCCCGAATTTATTACAGACCATGTCGGTTACCTGTTCAGCCATTGCTCTGCAGGTGGTCGCCTTCCCGCCGATAATACTGACCATCCCTTTTAACCCATCCAATTGCTCATGATCCAGAGTTTTAAATGTCCTGGTCAGGCTGCGGCCGGCCATACTTGCCCCGATCAATGGACGACTGGACATATAAATACCGCGGCAGTTCGCCTGTCTTATCCCCGGTATCATTTCCCCACCCCGATCGATCATCATCTGGGATTGCTCTTCATCCAGGGGGATATAATCCACATCTTCGGCGTCAAAGGAGGTGGTGCCGATGACCAGCATCCGCCGCTGAGGTAACACAATATCGCCGTCATCCGGTTTGTTTAACCGGTTGATGACAGTTTGAGTCAACCGTTGATCCACTGCCACCATCACACCCGGAGTTGGTTTGACGTCCACCGAGATCCCCGCCAGGCTGGCCACCCTGCCCGCCCAGGCGCCGGTCGCATTCACAATCATATCGGCCTTGATGGATTTCTTCGCTCCGTTCGAGCGATCCGTCATGTGGACCATCTCCACCTGGGATTTTCCATTCACATCGATGCCGGTGACTTCATGATAGGTGAGGAATTTCGCTCCAAACTTGCGGGCTCCGGCGCCAAAACCCCAGGCAAGCCTTAATGGATCGAAGGTTCCATCCGGAACAGAATAGGCGAGAATGACCTCTTTGGATAACGCCGGCTCGATCTCCCTTACCTGCGTACCCGAATACTTCTCGATCGGGATCTTGCATTCCTGCGCATCACGTTCAAAATCGACTGCGTAGGCCAGGTCCGATTCGTTCAGCGCAACAAAAAAACCACCATTTGGCTCGATGCAATACGGAATGATCTTCCGAAGAATGATGTTTTCCTCTATGCACTCCACTGCGGATTCTTTGTCCTTGACACAATATCTTCCTCCGCTATGAAGCAACCCATGCGTCCGGCCTGATGTCCCCGAAGCGACTTCCCCTCGCTCGATGACAGTGACATCACACCCACGTTGAGCCAGATCATATGCGGTGGCCATTCCGGTGAAACCGGCGCCAATGACTATTACACTTGGTTTCTCCATCGCTCTCCTTTATTCCACCCAATTGAATGATCTTTGAACTGCTTTTTTCCATTGCTGATAAAGATGGTCTGCCTCATTGGCTTTCATCTTTGGTTCCCAGATATGGTCTGTCTTCCAGTAGGTACTTAACTCCTGCTGATCTTTCCAGAATCCGGTGGCGAGACCGGCAGCATAAGCCGCGCCCAGCGCGGTGGTCTCGGCAATTTTCGGACGTATGACCGGAACCTGAAGCAGGTCAGACTGAAAGTTCATCAACAGGTCATTGTATACCATTCCGCCATCCACCCGAAGTGATTTTAGCCTACTCCTGAAATCCGCTTCCATGGCATCCAGCACTTCCCTTGTTTGATACGCTGTCGCCTCCAAGGCCGCCCTGGCGAGATGGCCGGCATTCGCAAAACGGGTTAATCCGGCGATCACACCTCTGGCATCGCTTCGCCAATACGGGGCGAACAAACCTGAAAATGCGGGGACAAAATAAACACCGCCATTATCTTCCACACTCAGGGCGAGCGTTTCAATATCGGCAGATCGCTTTATGAGTTTCAGGTTATCGCGCAACCATTGGACGAGTGCTCCGGCAATCGCGATCGAACCTTCCAGGCTGTATACCGGATTGGATTCACTAACCTGGTATCCGACAGTGGTTAGCAGGCCATTCTTGGATTGCACCATCTGATTGCCCGTGTTCATGAGCATAAAACATCCGGTCCCATAAGTGTTCTTGGCATCCCCGGGTTGAAAACACGTCTGACCGAATAAGGCTGCCTGTTGATCGCCTAGTGCACTTGCAATGGGAATACCTGCAAATTCGCCGCTTGCCATGCCATATATCATGGACGAAGGCTTGATATCAGGCAGGATCTGCCGTGGAATTTGAAGGATAGCCAGGAGCTCATCATCCCAGGCGAGCGTGGACAGGTCCATGAGCATTGTTCTTGAAGCATTGGTCACATCGGTGATATGAATTCCGCCATCCACTCCGCCGGTTAAATTCCAGATGATCCAGCTATCCATCGTCCCAAAATAGACATCACCCCGATTGGCTGCCTCGCGTAGGCCGGGAATATTTTGCAGCATCCATACGATCTTTGGCCCTGAGAAGTAGGTCGCCAGAGGCAGACCGGTTTTCGCCCGGAAGCGATCCTTCCCGCCGTCCTGACTGAGCTTCTGGCAGATCTCATCGGTGCGGGTGTCCTGCCAGACGATCGCATTGTGATAAGGTAAACCGGTCCGTCTGTTCCAGAGGACGGTGGTTTCGCGCTGGTTGGTGACTCCAAACGCGTGAATATCCTGAATTGTGATACCAGCCTTCTCCAATGCCTGGTGGATGACCTTACGCGTATTGGTCCAGATTTCCATGGGATCATGCTCAACCAATCCAGGCGCGGGAAAGATCTGACGATGCTCCATTTGGGCAGATGCCTTAATGGAGCTGTCATGGTCGAATAGAATGCAGCGTGTGCTGGTTGTCCCCTGATCAATGGCAGCGATGAATTTGGTCATGTTCCCACCCCGAAGATTAGGTTTATTGACCCCAATGGGCAATTCCGTTCAGATAATCTTTGCCCGAGATTTTCTTCTTTCCAGGCAACTGGACTTCCTCCAGAACCAGCAGCCCATCGCCAGTCCCCACTGCAGGAAAGCGATTTACCCGATACTCCCGCCCTATAACCGCCTGAGGGTCTGCTTGAAAGGCAGCCTGATGCAGGAGTAATTCCTGTCCGCGGATGACGACCCGCGCAATCGGCCAGGGCTGGTAAGCGCGGACAGCGTTCACCAGTTCTTTAGCCGGCCGATTTATATCCAACACAGCCTGCTCTTTCTTCAGCATAGGCGCATACGTCGCCAGTGATCTCGTCTTGTCGGGTGGGAACGATGCTTCCGGAGAAATAGTCAGGTAATGTTTCAAGCAGAAGCCGGGCTCCCAGCTCGGCCAGACGGATCGTTCAAAGTCTCGGTTGTGTCTTCTGGAGAGATCGGAGTTTTTACTTGCTTCAAGATATCGCCTGTATCAATCCCCTCATCCATCTTCATGATGGTGACGCCGGTCTCCATATCCCCTGCCAGAATGGCTGCTTGAATGGGAGATGCGCCGCGGAACCTGGGCAACAGGCTGGCGTGGACATTGATGCAGCCAAAGGGCGGCAGGTCCAACACATTTTTTCGGAGGATCTGTCCAAATGCAGCCACGATGATGACATCTGGTTTCCAGGCCACGATCTGCTCAAATACCCCGGGGTCCTTCATCCTGCCCGGCTGAATGACCGGAATTTGTAATTGCTCAGCTAAAAGCTTAACAGGTGGAGATGTAATGACCTTACCTCGTCCAGCCGGTTTATCGGGTTGGGTGATCACACCCTTGATGGGATAGTGCTCCGAGAGCGATCGTAGAATGATGGCAGCGAAGTCTGGAGAGCCCATAAAAGCGAGGGAATTACTCATGGTTAAAAATTGTAGCATAAATGCCAGTCCTACATTGTCAAATTCCTGCTACATTTCGCTTGCAAAGATGAGGAAGATTACTACAATGAAAATACATAGACAAAAAGAGGAGGTTCTAATGGCTGATCAAATTCCTGAAAGTGATCTGACAAGTGATGATAAATTATGGGCGCTTTTATCGTGGTTATTTTGGCCGATTGCGATAGTGGTATTGCTGATGGAGGATAAAAAGAATCGAAAGTTTATCAAGTATCACGCGATTAATTCCCTGGCATTTGGGGTTATTGCATCGGTAGTCTTCGGGATCATCGGCGCAATTACTTTGGGTATTGGTGCCTGCCTTGGGATCATCCCCTGGGCTGTCAGCATCTACTGGGGTATCAAAGCCTACCAGGGTGATTGGGTGAAAGTTCCGGTTATCACCGACTTCGTCAAAAATCAGGGCTGGATTTAGTAAAGGTTTATTAAAATAAACATAGTGCATCAGGTAAAATCACTGATGCACTATGTTTTGTTTGTTCTTATACAACGGTCACTGGCATGGTATTGAACTGCTTTTGATGCAGGTCAGCGTATAGTCCGTGCTGCTCCATTAACGTCGAGTGTGTTCCACTTTCCACAATTTCGCCATCATCGATCACGATCACCAGGTCTGCGTTCCGAATGGTGGACAAGCGGTGCGCGATGACGAACGATGTGCGTTTCTTCAACAACCCATCCAACGCCCGCTGGATCAAGACCTCCGTTCGGGTATCGATACTGGCGGTGGCTTCGTCCAATATGACGATGCGCGGATCTGCCAATACAGCCCGTGCGATGGCGATCAGCTGTCTCTGCCCCTGACTGAGCAGCTTTCCCCTTTCACCGACCTCGGTATCATATCCTTGCGGTAGTTTTTCGATGAATCCATGCGCATTGGCAGCCTTCGCTGCAGCGATGATCTGATCCTGGCTGGCTTTCAGGTTTCCATAACGAATGTTTTCCATGATCGAGCCGGAAAACAGGAATGGTTCCTGTGTAACGATCCCCATCTGAGAGCGGATCGATGTTTGGGCGACCTCTTTCAGGTCATACCCATCGATTTTGACTATGCCCTGGGTTGGATCATAAAACCTGGCCAACAGACTCACCAGCGTGGATTTGCCAGCACCGGTAGGACCAACAATCGCTACCGTTTGCCCTTCCTTCACCGTCAGATTGATGTTGCATAGAACAGCCTGGTCGGTCTCGTAGGCAAAAGTAACATCCTGAAAATCCACATTTCCTCGAATTGCAGGGAGATCTTTCACGTCAGGACGATCGAGAATGTCAGGCTTTAGGTCCAACAGGATGAAAACTCTTTCAGCCGCGGCAAACGCGGATTGTGCCTGCGTCCATAATTGAGCCACCTGTTGGATAGGCCGGAAGAAATTCTGCACGTATTGCAGGAAAGAAACCACGATTCCCACCGTAGCAGTGCCGTTGATCACCATATATCCGCCCATTGCCGAGACGATGGCCAGATCGATATAGATCAACACTTCCATCGCCGGGTTGAATGCCGATGTGATGGCATTGGCGTTAACATTCGCATCCCGGTTGGCTGCGTTTCTCTCTTCAAATTCCCGAATATTCTGGTCAGTCCGGTTGAATGCCTGGGCAACTTTCACCCCACTGATCTGTTCCTCGATATTTGCGGATACATCCCCGATCGTCTCCCGGGTCTTGCGAAACGCCCGCTTGGCGATCCTTGAGAAGTAATTGGTGGTCAATATCAACACCGGTAGCATCACGATGACAGCCAGACCCAGTTTCCAGTTGACCATTAACATGGCCACACCGATCCCAATGAGGGCGAATAATGCACCGATCATTTGGATCAGGCTCTGGCTGAAGAAGCTGTTCAAAGCGTCGATATCATTCACCAGCCTGCTCATCAATTCTCCGGCCTTTTTACTCTCCAGATATTGCAAGGACAGGCTTTCAATATGCGTAAACAGTTTTTGCCGTAGATCTGCCAGCAATTTCTGCCCGGTACCGGCCATGAGCTGGACCTGGCCGCGAGTGGCCACTGCGCCGACAAGATAAACCACGAGTAGAGCCATCATCGTCCAGGTTAATCCTGCCGCGTCGCCCTGGTTTATGAATCGGTCAACAGCCATTCCTGTCAGAAATGGCCCAGCGCCCTGACTGATGGCAGATAGGATCACGAGCCCCATCGTCAGGGTGAGTTCTCGGGTGTATGGCTTGAGCAGTTTTACCAGGCGTAATGCCACCTGGGTGGTGCTTTTTGGTTTATCGTCTGAACCAGGTTTAAACCCATGTGGGCCGCGCATCATAATGCCACCTCCTCTGCAGATGCCACCAGATCGGTGTGTCCGCCCAGTTGGGTTTCCAATATCTCTGCGTACAATTCACTCGTTTCCATCAATTCTTTGTGGGTACCTTCTGCCGCGATCTTACCCTGATCCAAAACCAGGATCTTATCTGCGTTACGGACCGTGCTGATGCGCTGGGCAATCACCAGGGTTGTCCTGCCTTTCCTCAATAGATCCAACGCCTGCTGGATCAAATATTCGGTTTCCGTATCCACAGAAGACGTACTGTCATCCATGATAAGAATTCGCGGTTGCACCAACAGCGCTCTCGCAATGGCGATCCGCTGTTTCTGCCCGCCTGAAAGTCCGACACCTCGTTCTCCAACCAGAGTGTCATATCCGTCCGGCAGATCGTCAATGAACTCATGTGCCTGGGCAGCCTTCGAAGCAGCTTCGATATCCGTCATCGAGGATTCAGGCTTGCCATACGCAATGTTATCCCGAATTGTGCCCGCAAATAAGGTCGTTTCCTGCAACACCATACCGATCTGATCCCGGAGAGACTCGAGCGACACGTCCCGCACATCGTATCCATCAATCAGGATCCTGCCAGATGTGGCATCATAAAAGCGTGGAACCAGATTGATGATGGATGATTTTCCCGAACCGGTTTGTCCCAGGATGGCTACCGTTGTATTTGCAGCCGCGGTGAAAGTCACTTCTTGAAGCACAAAACTCTCTGAGCCTGAATATTTGAAACAGACTTCCTCAAACTTGATCTCACCCTTGATCGGTGGCAATGGGATGGCATCGGGTTTATCGGTCACTTCGGCCTTGGCGTCCACCACTTCATAGATACGTTCGGCAGAAGCTTCAGCCCGTGACATCATCGACCCGATCATTCCAAGCATGAATACCGGGAAAAGTAGATATCCCTGGTAACTGATGAAGGCAACCAATTCTCCCAAGGTGACGGTTTCGTTCATCACCATGGTTCCACCGACCCACACAACCAGCATGGAGGCAACATTGGCCACCAGGAAGATGGATGGGAAAAAATTCGCGAATATCCGGATCAATTTGATATTTTCCCGCTTCAGATCTTCATTTCTGATCCCAAAACGGCCATTTTCATATTCTTCCCTGGCAAAAGCCTTTACGATCCGGATGCCGGACAAATTCTCTTGAAGCACATTATTCAACGAGGAGAGCTTCTCCTGCACGGTTTTGGAAAGCGGCATGACATTTCGAATGAACAGCATAAAGATGAAGCCGATCACTGGAAGCATCCCGATGAAGATCAACGTCAGTTTCCAATTCATGGTCAAAAGGATGATGACCGTTCCGACAAATGAGATCAGCGCACCGATGAGTTGTAGCAGACCTGTTCCGGTGAACGATTTAACCAGTTCCACGTCGGAGGTCATGCGTGTCATCAATGCTCCGGTTTGGGATTGGTCATGGTACGAAAAACTGATCGTCTGCAAGCGTGAAAAGACCGCATTCCTCAATTCGTAAGCGATGCTCTGGGCTACTTTTTCAGACCAATAGCCTTGCAGAAAGTTAAACCACCTCGTAACAGGGCAAAAACAATCAACAGGATGGCCATCGTCCAGACAATTTGCATCTGTTTCCCGGTGATCCCCTGATCGATGAGCAATCGCAGGAGCTGCGGCGTGATCAGATTCGACCCATTCACAACGATCAGTGCCAGGAAGGCTCCGGCAGCAGGTTTCCAGTAAATTCTGGCCATTTTTAAAGTTCGCAATATGCCTTTCAAACAAACCTCCGTGAATCAGGGCTGTCGAATACGCGCGAGATAATATCCGCGCCCTCGTTAACAATTGAATTTTCTTCTGGACTCAACTCGCATAACCTTGCCGAGATGATCTCCAGAACTTCCTTATCCGTTCGTTCCATCTGATCGATTCCAGCCTGCGTGGTCTTTAAGAAGATCCTTCGGGCGTCAGATGGATCCTGTATTTTTTCCATCCATCCTTTTTCCACAATTAAATTAAGCGTTTCGCTCAAGGATGCCTTGCTAATCATCAAATGTTCCGCGATCTGACTTAAACTCATCGGATGTTCCATTAAGATTCTAAGTAAACGATAATGGATCATCGGAACATGAATTTGCTGATTCTTAACCGCGCTGGCGATTACCTGCATCATTCTGGGTATAATAACTAATAGCTTTTTAGCCGTGTCAGTATTTGTCATATCTCTCATCTTATTGTTAGGACTCCTAATTATATTCGCCAGCACTCTATCGTCAATGCTTATGATTAACTTAAACGCTCGCCAATCCAATCAATTCATCACCGAAATTCATAAAGCCCGCGAGAGTTTCACTTCTGGGCTTCACGGAAGAATGCGTGTCTGTGTCCGCAGGGCAGCAAGCATCCTCACGGAAGCATGGATGGAATCCAAAGGAATGGAATCTCCATTTTCGGATGTCTACCGTACATTTACTTTTCTACTGACAAAATTTGAAGGGCAGACCGAGATTCAGACGATACTCACACACTTGACGACCAGAGTGGACGAAAATTACCAGATCCCCGAGCCGGTTGATTTTTTGGACGAAGCTTATCGACTGGCCCATCTATTGAATATTAATTTACCCGAGGTTGAATGAATACTCCCATCGAGAAGAATATCATGTACGGTACTCACTGGTGCCCCGATTGCAGCAGAGCCAAAAGAGTGTTTGAACGAATGAATTGTCCGTATGATTTCATCGACATTGACCAGAATGATGTGTCCAAAAACCTGGTAATGTCCATTAATCATGGCTATTGCAGTGTCCCCACCATTGTCTTTCAGGATGGCACCACCCTGACGGAGCCAGATAATTACACGCTGGAACAAAAACTACTTATGCTTGGTTATCAAAAGGGCGGACAGTCACTTACCGCCCGCTAATCTCCGCATTATCCAGAAAAGTATGGCAAATCCGCAGATGATTGCGATTGCTTTTACGAGCAACTGAGCGCTGGATGGCGGAAGTTCAACTTCCACACCTGGCACCTGGGTGATGCGATGCTTCAGGCTCGACACAAAACCAGGATCCGGATGGTATGGTCGCAGATGCGCCCTAAGTGTATTCTCCACCCTTGAGAATTCTTCGATATTCATTTGGGCCATTCTTCCTCCGCTGCGGCCATATTCACGATACTATCGGCAACAAACCAAAATCTTTTCATCATTACAACTCAATTTCACCTACGTCATCTCTCAACGAATTAAGCGTCCGGTGATATAAACTTTTTATCGCGCCTTCGCTTCGACCCATGATGACGCCAATTTCCGCATTGGATAGGTCTTCGACATATTTCAGAATGATCAATTGCTGTCGTTCTGAGGTCAGGCGCCGTAAAATTCTCATCAGGTTATCCAATTGCTGATTTCGGATCAGCTCTGCTTCCGGGTGTTCCGATTGTCGATCCGCTTCCGGGTTGTCCTCCAGAGGGACTTCCTTTTTGCGGCTGTTATCCCGATGCCAGTTGGCCACCAGGTTATGGGCGATCCGGTACAACCAGGCCGAGAAGGGTACGCCAATGTTTTTATACGTACCGATGTGATGATAAGCCCGGTGAAACACCTTGGCAGTCAGGTCTTCCGCCTCATTCTCCTGTCCGGTCCGGTAGTAGATATAGTTGTATATCCGCGCTACATAACGTTCATATAGCACGCCAAATGCGTCCTGGTCACCTTGAGCGGCTAGCTGTAATGCCCGATCGTCGGTTAGATCATCCACTGTCATTCCCGCAGGTGTTTATGAATAGGAACACCCAATTCTGGATTCCGTTTTGTTTCCCGTCTGGCTCTATTAGAATTATATATATAATCTTACATTCCCGAGATTTTCGTATCATCTCATGTTAGAATGAATCCACGGGGATGACAGGCTTCGACGGAGGAGGCTGGTCCCGGATTGCGAGCCGAGAGGTGCCGACCTCGTGAAATCAGCACAAAAAATCAAGTGCCAATCGCACTTCCTACGCTGCTCTTCCCCTCGCTGCCTAAGCGATGAAGTTCAGCCGATCTCCTAGATGAGATCGCGTCTGCCCATCCCGATCTTCCGCCGGTGATGGAGTGGGCGTTACAATGCGGATGTGCCCTGAATGACGTCGTTGATTTCAGGAAAGAGGACTTTCGGGTCCAAACGGCTGGTGAATTTGGAGCAACGTAAATGAGCGCCATCTTCATGAGATCAAAAATATTACTACGCTCGTAGATATCCGAGGGTCGAATTTTTCGGACGCGGGTTCAATTCCCGCCATCTCCACCTTATAGATCAGGATCAGAAATGTTCTGCCTTGCAGCGCTTTTCTGATCCTCCTCTTTTATTCACCCTGGGTGACTGAGCAAACCAACCCTTTCAGATATTCCCCCTCCGGGAACGCTGCCCTGATGGGATGGTCAGCGGATTGGTGAAGTTGATGCAGAAATTGGACATCCCGGCCGGCATCCTGCGCCGCATCTGCAATGATCTTCTTGAACAGATCCATATCCAGTCCTCCCGAACAGGAGAAACTGAACAGGATTCCGCCTGGATTGAGCAATTTCATCGCCAGCAGATTCATATCCTTGTACGCCCGGGCAGCCTTTTCAACCTGCGCATGGGTGGGAGCCAGTTTGGGTGGGTCGAGGATGATCAGATCGTAGGTTTGCGCTCTATCCCGCAGCTTGCGTAAATAATCAAATACATTCTCGCAGGTGAAGATCGCTTTATCTGCCGTCAAGCCCGTTCTTCAGATAGATTGATTTTTGCCAAATTCCAGGGCTGATTTGGAGCTGTCAACCATCTCAACCGATTCCGCTCCGCCTTTCAACGCGTTCAAGCCAAATCCGCCAGTGTAGCTGAAGCAATCCAGAACGCGCTTCCCACCTGAAAATTGCTGAACCAGATGGTGATTTTCCCGTTGATCCATATAGAAACCAGTTTTCTGACCTTCGAGAGGTTTCACCAAAAAGTTCAGATCATGCTCTGTGATCCAAAGCTCATCCGGTAGCACTCCATGCACAACCCGGACAACCGGCATCAACCCTTCCAGTCCCAGCACATCCGCGTCTGATTTCTCCACCAGACAGGAACATTTTGTTTCCTCGCTGATGGCTTCAAGTATCAGATCACGCCAGTGATATGCGCCTGTGGTGAGCAACTGGACGACGACCACCCCGCCGTACTGATCTGCGATCACCCCGGGCAATTGGTCTGATTCGGCATGGATCAGGCGGAATGCGTCAGATGAGATCTGCTCGCGAAGCGTATTTCGTAATCCGATTGCTCGCGCTACCCGCGAACGGATGATATCTTCAATCGGAATAAAATCAGACCCGAAGGACCACATTCGGACCCGGATCTGTGAGGATGGGCTGTATGCGCCAAATCCCAGTGTCTTACCGCTGGAATCGCACACCAACACGGTGTCTCCCGGACCAGGTTCCCCTTCAATTTGGCTGATGGCGCCGGAAAACACCCAGGGGTGATTCCGCAACATACTACGCTCGCGATTCGGTTTTAGGGTGACTTTTGAAAATTGGGTTGTTTCCACGGAATTATTGTAGCATGCCCGTTGTGATCGCCGCCTGATGGATGACTTCGATAGCCTGGCTGATCTCGTTCTCTTCATGCCCGGCGGTGACCGTCGCCCTCAGCCTGGCCAATCCCTCAGGAACAGCCGGTGAGACCACAGGCAGGACAAAAATATCATGCTGTTGTGCCTCGCGGGTCATGGAAAAAGCTATTTCGTCCGCCCCGCACAAGACCGGCACGATTGCCGTCTGTGAGTGAAGCGTGTTAAATCCCTTCGCTTTCAAACCTTGAATAAACTGGGCTGCGTTTCGATTAAGTTTCTCCACCCGCCAGGGTTCATCCTGGATCACATGGAAAGCCTCGTTGGCTGCGGCTGCCTGGGCAGGCGGAAGGGCGGCTGAAAAGATGTATCCCCGCGCGGCATGTCGAATGAAGTTGATCACATCCTTTTTACCCGCTATATACCCGCCAATACTTGGGATCGTCTTGGAAAGCGTACCCATTTTGATATCGATCACATTTTCCAGGCCAAAATGCTCTTCGATACCTCTCCCGGTCGTTCCCAGCACGCCGATGGAATGGGCTTCATCGACCATCAACCAGGCATGATATTTCCTGCATCAGGTCAACCAATGCTGGCAAATCGATGAGATCGCCGTCCATGCTGAAAACCGCATCCACCACGATCAATTTTGCACAGGAACTATCGCAATCCGCCAGACGGGATTCCAGATCAGCTAGATTGTTATGGTCAAACCGTTCAAATTTCGCATGTGATAACAAACAGCCGTCGTAAATGCTGGCATGATTTAATTTATCGCAAAATACCGTATCTCCCCGTCCGATCAGTGTGGAGATGACGCTCAGGTTGGTCACATAACCAGATGAAAAGGTGACCGCGCTTTCGGTATGTTTGAATGTAGCGATTGTCTCTTCCAATTCTTCATGGATGGGTAATGTCCCCGCCAGGGTGCGGACTCCGTGTGTCCCGGTTCCATATTGTTCGATGGCTCCCTGAGCAGCACGATTGATCCGTGGATGGCCGATCAATCCCAGATAACTATACGATGCGAACATAAGCATCGTTCGGCCGTGGACCTGCACTCTGGATCCCCCCAGGATCGCTTCGATTGGTTGATTGTAATAATAATAATGGTTCTGGATCAGCCCGTTGACTCGCTCGGAATATTCGTGTATCCTCCGCGATATGCTGTCCTGGGGAGTGTCTTCAGACATTCGGTTCTCCTGTCGTTACGAATAAGATGATAGTGTATTCGATGGATGGGGTTGTGTCAATTATCATAGTAGATACAGACGAGACTCGGTTTTTAGTTCTCGTGCGTATTAATCAGACTTGATTTATCCGAATAAGCTCGGTATAATGCCCTCATGACCATAAAAATATCCCGCAGAGACTTTCTGCGCTATTCATCTTACAGTCTTGGCGCCGTTGCAGTTGCCCCGAAGATGGATTTGGGTATTTTCTCTGTCGGAGATTCGGTTGGACGGATCGCCGATACGGCCATCAGCGTGTACAGTCAGCCTGACGATACCAGTCAAATTGTTGGTCAGCGATTCCGTGATGAACTGGTGAACATCTACGAAGATGTGATTTCAAAAAGTGGTCCTGGGTACAATCCGCTCTGGTACCGGGTTTGGAATGGATATATTCATTCCGCCAGGGTATTCAAAGTGAAAACTTTGCTCAATGAGGTCATCGAATCTGTACCTGAAACCGGGCAATTGGTGGAAGTGACCGTCCCTTATAGCCAAACGTATCACTACTCGCCGCGCTCAGGCTGGAGGCCAAATTACCGCCTGTACTATGGGTCGCTCCATTGGATCATTGCCCTTGAAGAAGGTCCGGATGGACAACCCTGGTATCGGATCAGAGACGAGTTGATCAGTTCCACCTATGAAAACTATTTCGCTCCCGCCGAACACTTCCGCTGGGTGCAGCCTGATGAGTATGCTCCGATTTCCGCCGATGTACCTCCGGATAAAAAACGGATCGAGGTGGATCTGGGAACTCAAACTCTCGTTGCCTATGAAAACGAAGAAGTGGTGTTAAAGACCATCATCTCTTCCGGTATCCCGACTGGCGGGAAGAATTCATGGGAAACCCCGAGAGGGACGTTCTACGTTACCACCAAATTACCCTCGAAACACATGGGCGAAGGCATCCTCACAGATGATCTTGAAGCATATATTTTACCTGGCGTACCCTGGGTCAGCTTCTTCACATCCAAGGGCGTCGGATTCCATGGCACCTACTGGCATAACAATTTCGGTATGACCATGTCACATGGCTGCATCAATATGAAATTGGAAGAAGCGAAATGGGTTTTCCGCTGGACAACCCCGGCCGTTCCTGCCAATATTGTGGAGAAGAACGGTATGGGCACAAAAGTGGTGGTTACCTAATCCTGCCCGACAAATTCCATAAAGACTTGATTACCCATCAAAATACCGCGCTGTGTGAGGGTCAATTTCAAACGGCTGGCGTCATATTTAATTAATCCCTTTTCCAGAAGCGAATCAATTTGAACTGAGAATATGATCTGTGCCGATTCGCCGAACTTCTCTTCAAATTGGCGTAGGTCCACCCCATCTTCTATCAGCCGGAATCGCAGCATCATCTCATCCTGCATCTGCTCATATACCGGTATTTCAGCTACAGTCCCCGCGGCGGGACGGTAGTTATCTTTCCATAGTTCGACCTGACCCATCTTTTGTACATACTCGGGGATAGTCGTGACATTAGCTACGCGCAAACCGTCATAATATTCATGCGCGCCAGCCCCCAACCCCAGATACCAGCGGTTCAACCAGTATTGCATATTATGTTTTGACCGGAAATCACGACCGCTTTCCCCTTTCCATGCCCAATTGGAGATCTCATATTGCTGAAAACCGGCTTTCACCAGTCGAGTCATCGCCCATTCAAGCATCTCTCCCGCCAAATCGGGATCAGGTTCAGGAACGCTCCCGCTACTGACCTGTTCATACAGCGGGGTTCCTTCTTCAACTGTGAGCGAATAAAGTGATAAATGGGTGCTTCCGGTGGTTACTATCCGTTCCAGTGTTTCTCTCCAGGCAGCCATCTTCTGCCCGGGCAAACCATACATCAGATCCAGGCTGATGTTGTCAAATCCAGCATTCTTCGCCAGGGAAATGGCTTCGACCGCGTCCGGGTAAGTGTGAATTCGATCCAATAATGTTAATTCACTCGCATGGGTACTCTGAACACCCAGGCTGATGCGATTGATCCCGGAGGCCAGGTAAGATTCCAATTTTTCCTGATCCAATGTCCCCGGATTCGCCTCAATGGTGATTTCTGGGCTTTGCGGCATATTGAACCCAGATTTGATGCGATCCATGATCGACACAATCAGGCTTGCTGGCAGGTGCGAGGGCGTGCCGCCGCCCAGATACGCCGTATGAATTTGTCCTTCCGGCGGGAATCGGGCTGCCGCAAGGTCGATCTCGCGGCAGAGTGCCTCCACGTACCGGGTCATCCACGAATCCATACCCGAGTAGGTGATAAAATCGCAATATCCGCACCTTTTCTGGCAAAATGGAATGTGAAGATAGAGGCTGACCGGCTCTGACATGACCTCATCTTATCACGGATGTACCCCAAATCAGGCGATTTATTTGCTGGTATAATACGCACACTTGGAGACATAGACGAACATGAGTTCCAGAAAAATCAACACCTTCCACAAAAATCTGCCCCACCTGCGGTACCAGGGTGAGTGAAAAAGCCATCAAATGCGTTGTATGCGGAACCAATCTTTCAACCTCCGCACCTGCCTCGTCCGCCAGAAAAACCGTGCAGGGAAGCCGCATGCCGGAGTTGACACTAACCCTGCCAGCCGCTCTGGGATTGTTGGCGCTTTTCGTCGCCATCGGCGCAACCGCTGTCTTTTTCACCCTGCGATCCTCCGGCCGGGTGGTCGAACCAACCGCAATTCCCACAGCCACATCCACCCCGACCGTAACACAGACGCCGACCATGACAATGACTTCATCACCGGCGCCTACCTTTACCCCGATCCCACCCATTGAATACACCGTGAAAGCCGGGGACGTTTGTTCCTATATTGCGCTCCTGTACGATAGCACAGTTCCCAATATCATTCAGATGAATAACCTTGGTTCTCAGTGCATTCTTTCGGAAGGGATGAAGATCCTCGTACCGCTGCCAACTCCTACAGCTTCCCCTGAGCCAACCGGCACGCCATCTGGAGCAGAGGCGACCGAATCCGCCTGCGCAAAAGACATTTATACCGTAAAGGCGACCGATACCCTCAGTACGGTTTCGTTAAATTACGACGTGCCGCTGGCTTCCATCAAAGAAGCCAATAATATGGCCAGTGATATCGTCTGGGAAGGGATGCGTTTGATCATTCCCCTTTGTCAGCGCAATCCAACACCCGGACCTACACCGACCGCCACTCTGCCGCCGCCATATCAGGCTCCGAATTTACTCCTCCCTGCCGATGGTGCGTCCTTCACTCTGGCTAATGACAACTTCACCTTGCAGTGGGCTTCCGTGGGAACCCTGCGTGCAAACGAACTGTATCAGGTCACCATAGTCGATCTCACCGATACCAACCAACGCCGCCTGACCGACTACGTCACCGATACGAAATATATCGTTCCCACCTCGTTCCGTCCGAACGACAGTATTCCGCATGTGATGAAATGGTGGGTGTCTGTTGTTCGCCAGAGCGGGAATGATACAGCCGGAAAACCGATCTACAAATCTGCCGGAGCGGTCAGCGAACAACGCGCATTCTCCTGGATCGGCGCCTCGGTAAGCAATACACCAACTCCATAATGCGAAACAAAAAAAGTGGCGGCCAAATAGCCGTCACTTTTTTTGTTTCCTGTGATTATTTTCCGCCAGAATCTTCCAGGTTTTCCAAATAACGGCCAGCCATAATGGCTGCTGCGGCTCCCATTCCTGCTGATGTCACCACCTGCCTAAAATGAGGGTCTGCGGCTTCCCCGGCTGCGAATACGCCCGGCACGGAGGTTTGCATCAACGTGTCTGACTTGATATATCCCAGATCATCCAATTCCAATTGACCCTTGAACATCTCCGTGTTCGGATTATGCCCTACAAAGATGAATACGCCATCAGCTTCCATCTTCTGGTCTTCTCCTGTTTTTACGTTGGAAAGGAGCAGGCTTTTCACTCCAGTATCCCCCTGGATTTCCTTGATGACAGTGTTCCAGACGAATTTGATCTTGTTATTTTCGAATGCCCTTCGCTGAAGAATCGCTCCGGCACGAAGCTCTTCTCGGCGGTGGATGATCGTGACCGATGAGGCAAATCGGGTGAGGAAGATCGCCTCTTCAATAGCGGAATCTCCACCTCCGACTACGACCAAATTCTTTTCCTTGAAGAACCATCCGTCGCAGGTTGCGCAGTACGAGACGCCTTTTCCGGTCAATTCCTTTTCCCCGGGGATATTAAGAAGCACTGGAGAAGCTCCTGTGGCGATAATAACGGAATGACATTTGTATTCCTTGCCATAGGTCTTTATGCTGAACGGACGGCTGGAGAAGTCAACACTCATCACAGTATCGAATTCCACCCTGGCGCCAAATCGTTCCGACTGTTTTTGAAACAGCTCGCCCAATTGGGTACCGCCAACGCCGTCAGGAAATCCGGGATAATTCTCAATAACATGGGTCAGAGACACCTGCCCGCCGAGTTCAACGCCGGAAAAAAGAAGCGGGTGGAGTTCAGCACGGGCAGCGTATAGCGCGGCAGATAATCCTGCCGGTCCGGAACCGATGATGATCAATTGTTCGATTTCATTATCCTTACTTTTACCGGTATTCGTTTGGATCCCACTGAGTGTTAATTCCATTGTCCACCTATCAAAATAAATTTATTGTTACACTTCCCCGTTTTTACCGGATGGTGTGCTGGTCCAGTTCGTTAAGCGCCTGATCGATCACAGAGTACCCTTCCTGTAGCTGCGCGGAATTGATGCACAGAGGCGGTATGATCAACAGGGTGTGCCAATGAATGTAGGCAAACACACCGTGATCCAGCAAATATTGCCGGAAATTGGCCATCTCCGGGGAAGTGGTATTGAATGGGGTCATCGGTTCCCTGGTTTCCCTGGATCGGACCATCTCCAGGATGCCAAAGCAGCCGATATTCCGGTAAGCGCCGATGGAAGGATGTCGGCTGTACAATTCCGTGTTTAGGTTATGTATGACATCGCCCATCAAGCGTGAATTATCAACCAGATGATCGTTTCTGATCACTTCAATATTGGCGATGGCAGCCGCGAGAGAGATGGGGTGACCGTTGAAAGTCAATCCACCTTCATACACCCGCTCATCAAAGAAATGGGCGATCTCCGGTTTCATCGCTACTGCCCCGAGGGGAGCGTAACCTGAGGTAAGCCCTTTGGCCATCGTCATCAGGTCGGGAGTGACATTCCAGTGGTTTACCCCGAACCATTCGCCAGTCCGTCCAAACCCGCTCATCACCTCGTCTGCGATGAGTAAGATGCCATATTTGTCGCATAACAATCTGACGCCCCGCAGGTATCCGTCCGGTGGGATGATGATTCCATTCGTCCCGGTAACAGTTTCCAACATGATCGCAGCAATAGTCTCCGGCTGCTCGTACAGTATCACCTCTTCCAGGTGGTTCAGGTAATCCTGGCAGAAATCGGTATCGCTGATTGAGGGATTGGCCCGGTGGAATGTGGACCGGTATCGGTAAGGGTCCAAAAAATGGACAAATCCGCTGGCGGTATTCGGTTCCCAGGCTGTGCGGCGCGGGTCTCCGGTGGCCGAGATGGCGCCTAAGGATGCGCCATGGTAGGAGCGATATCGGGCAAGGATTTTATGTTTGCCTGTGAACGCCCGCGCCAACTTGATGGCATTTTCATTCGCGTCTGCACCTCCAAGAGTGTACAGAAAATAATTGAGGTCACCCGGGGTGATCTCCGCCAGCATCTCCCCCAGAATCGCTCTCGGCTTGGTCGCCATCTGTGGGCCGGCGAAAGGCAGTTCCGCGGCTTGCTTCTGGATGGCTTCGATGACATGCTGATTACCATGCCCGATATTGACACACATGATCGTGGAATTGAAATCAAGATACCGTTTGTCGTTAATATCCCAGAAATAGACGCCGGCAGCCCTCTTTACCGCGATCGGCTTGACCCTTTTTTGGGCTGACCATGTCCAGAAATTATGCTCCATCGAAAGCGAAAGGATCTCTGAATCCGTGATTTCTCTCATATCACCTCTGCGAAAAGCTTTTCACAGTGATTATAGTATAGCTGCGACCAAATGCTATAATCGGAAATACAAAGTGGAGGAAAAATGCGCAATCACGTTCTGATTGGTTTACTTATTGGCTCCCTGATCCTGGGAGGGTGCAAGGTCATCCCGGATGAACCGACCGCGATTTCAGTTTTAGTTGTACCCACTTTGACAGAAGCTGCGGCGACGAAGACGATGCCCTCTCCTACTTTGATGCCGGCTCCAACCATGGAACCGACCGTTGCTTTACCCGAGCCGGTGATGGCCGCCCCGGAAATCATCGACATACAATCACCGCTTCCCGGTCAACAGGTGGCTTACCACGACCATGGAGATCCGTGGCATGGCCGATCCGACCTTTGAACAGAACCTGGAGATCCGATTGGTGACGATGGATGGCGAAGAACTTTTGCACACATCTACAATCATCCAGGCTGATGCGGGTCAACGCGGTAGTTTCCTCAAGACGCTCGAATTTAACTCTGGTGGAGCCGCAGATGGCATGCTGCAGGTATTCTCCCGTTCAGCCAAAGATGGCAGTCTGGAACACTTATCCAGCCGGATCGTGAAATTTGGGTCTGGTACACCACCTCCAACCGGAACACTTCAACCTGATGAAAGGATCCAAATCCTGAATGTTCAGGTTGGCCATTTGAATACCAGGCTTCAGTTGATCGCGGAAGGTGTTGCTACCGGCATTTTTGAGAACACACTGCAATACAAACTTTGCGGGGACGGCGGGGTAGGTACCACCGATTTTATTTGCGGCGGCGCCGATAATGTGATCATCGCCTCGAACCTGACCTTCTATGCGCCTGAAATGGGCAGCCCTGGTAATTTTAACATTCAGGCTGAATTACCCAACGGCAAATGGAGGGATGGCAGAGTGGTGATATATTCCATCTCGCCAGCCAATGGAGAAGTGGAACACGCCTCCAGTATGATCATCCGAAATGGACCCTGATACTTCCGCGCCTGAGATTGTTCTGCCCGAGCTGGTCTGGGAAGGGATTGATCTATTCAACGAACATCGTTATTTTGAAGCTCATGAAGTTCTTGAGACTGCCTGGCGGGCTAAATCGAAACCGATTCGAAAACTATATCAGGGAATATTGCAGGCAGGGATCGCTTATCATCATCTACTCCTGGGCAATCAGATTGGCGCGAGAAAATTGCTAGATCGGGCGTTGTTGCATCTGCAGCCCTGGTCTGCGTTGACAAGTCCGATCGACATTTCCGACCTCATTCAAAACCTGCTTTATGTCAGAGCAATATTGCACAAAGATCAAAAAAGTAAGCGGTTTCAAGAAATTCACTTGAAACCGCTGCTTATTACCCGAAAATCATGAATTTGGTCTATTCTTCTTCGATTAAGATCACTCTGGCAGGCGCTCCATCAGATCCTTCCAGCTTGATGGGTAGACAGAATATCGAGTAATACCCTTCACTTACCCGGGAAAGATCCAATCCCTCAAGAATGACGATCCCCGCTTTAAGGAGGACTTCATGGGTGGGACGACTGCGTTTATAGGGCGAGATGGATAAGTAATCAATTCCCACCAATTGATATCCCCTGTCCACTAATAGTTGGGCGCCATCTTCGCTGATCCCCACGAAATCAGGTTGAAATTCAGCCACTTTCTCCATCCAGTAGCGAGAGTTGCGTGTCTTGAATAGAATTCGTTTGCTACCCTGAGGTAGATATAATCCCTCCAGTACCGCCCGGGTGATCTCGGTGATATCTTCCGGAATTTCGACAACCGTGCAGAAACCGATCAATGTGTCAAGAGGTATGGATTCAACCCCTTTACCACTCTCGTTCAAAAAGTGGACAGGTGCATCGATATGCGTTCCGGAATGGACGCGCATCTGCAATTCAGACACATTGGAATTGGCGCCATCTTCGATCTTCTTCACACGTTCTATTCGCACCGATGGGTCACCCGGCCATACCGGCAACCGGGAAGAAAGCGTTAGTGTGATATCATGCACGCGCATAGATCAACCTCCAAATATCAAAAACCACAGACAAACCACCTGGATGCCTTCATCCCCAAATTGATAGGTTCTGACAGGCATTCAGCCTATAATCAGGCTTAATGATAATACAGAAAACGGGGTATCGACATGCGTGAAGTTGCGGTGATCGGAATTGGTCAGACAAAAGTGGATGAGCATTGGGAAAAATCCCTCAAAGAGCTCGCCGGTGAAGCCATCATCGATGCCATGCGGGACGCAGGACGGGATTATACCGACGCGGTTTTCGTCGGAAATATGATGTCCGGTTCAGCCAACCATCAACAGCATCTTGGCGCGTTGATCTCCGATTGGGTTGGATTACGGTATACCGAAGCCATGAAGATCGAAGCCGCATGCGGCTCTGGTGCGTCTGCATTTCGTCAAGGTCTGATGGCAGTGGCATCCGGTGAGATGGATTGTGTCGTGGTTTCGGCTGTGGAAAAGATGACCGATTCTCCCCTGGCCGAGATCACCGCCCAACTGGCCACGGCTGCCGATGCCGATTATGAAGCGGATATGGGCGTATCGTTCGTTGCGCTGAACGCTCTGATCATGACCCGTTATATGCATGAGTATGGTTGGAAGAAGGAAGATTTCGCCGCGTTTTCCATCAATGCACATGCCAATGGTGCGCACAATCCCAAGGCTCGTTTCCAGGATCCGATCACCATTGAATCGTATCTCAAAGCTGGCATGATCTGCCCACCCATCAACCTGATGGATGCCTCACCTATAGGCGACGGCGCTGCGGCAGCGGTTCTCGTCCCGGCGGATTCCATTCAGTTGTCAACCCGTCCAGTCGTGGTGGTAGCCGGTTCTTCTGCGGCAACAGATACGATCGGTGTACATCATCGCTCCAAACCACTCTGGTTGTCGGCGGCAGAAAAATCCAGCAAAGAAGCATATCGCCAATCAGGATTTTCCCCGAAAGATATGGACCTGTTCGAATCCCACGACGCGTTTTCGATCATGGCAGCCCTGTCACTCGAAGCCAGTGGATTTGCCGAGCCCGGGCAGGGACCTCGTCTGGCCAATGATGGGGATATTCAGCCCGGCGGACGAATTCCGATGGCAACCCGGGGCGGACTGAAAGCCCGCGGACATCCGGTCGGCGCAACCGGTCTGTATCAAATCACGGAAGTGGTTCAGCAATTATGGGGTGAGGCCGGCGGTAATCAGATTCCCGACGCGAAAGTAGGCATGGCTCAGAACATTGGGGGCAGCGGCTCAAATATTGTCACTCATATTCTCAAAGTGAGATGATTCTTTCGCAATATCCAATCGAAAAACGATTTATTTTTTCGCGGGTAACCCGGAGACGAAATCGATGCCCAATCGAATCCACTTGCTGAGTTGAGTATCGTCCGTGTATCCTTCCGGCGCGACCATTATCCATCCAGCCATCGGTCTGCCACCCATATCGAATACTTTCGTGAACGGATGGTCGAGAGCTTCCTGAAATTTCCCAGGGCCAACCCGCACAATCAGATATTCTTTATGGATTCCACAAACCATATTTCCCTGTATAAGAAATCCTATCCCGCCAAACATAACTTTTTCTTCGAACTTATGCTCTATTGCGAGTACATTTCTGATTCGTTAAGTCAATTGTTCATCTAGGATCATTCCAACACCCTCCTGCAAGATCAGATACCACGTTTATTCACTTGATTGTATAACAGCCCGAACTCATTGATTCGGCCGGAGTAAAATCTTATGTTCAGCAGACGGCATTTTTCTCTCCTATTCGTATTACAATTTTCCCATGACCGCGCTGTTGAATGAACCGTATCTACGAGATTACCGCTACCGAATGTTCCGACTGGATCCTTCCGCCAGGTTGAGATCCATGGATCAAGCCTTCGAGTTTATCCAAACCCGCAGAATGGTCGGATTCTGGCCGATCAAGGATATCCCTATTCCCACCCTGTGGACCGCTGTTGCCGGAGACCGCCCGGTAGCGGACGAACACGATGATCCCGGCCATGTCACCTGGGGTTGGAAAGATACCCTCCTGGGGCAGAAACGCTGCTTCTACGCCCGGATCCTCTGTAAACGGACATTCTTTCTCAGCCTCGACTTGTTGCCTTACCTATACGCTCTTTCTCGCAATTTTGGTGATTTCCGCGAAGACCATCTTATCCTCTACGAGGAAGGGAAACTATCCTTCCCCGCGCGCACACTCTATGACGCGGTCCTCCATCGCGGTGCCCTGGATACCATCGAACTCAAGAAGATCGGGCGTTTTACGGGAAAAGCCGGAGATCTGGAATTCAACCGTGCCTTAAATGAGCTGCAAATGGATCTCAAACTCATGCCGGTTGGCATTTCCGATAGCGGCGCCTGGCACTACTCGTTCATTTATGACATCGTCGGCAGGCAGTTTCCGGAAGTGGTCTCCCGGGCGGGGTTGATCCAACCCAATGAAAGCCGGCGTGTTTTGATCACCAATTATCTTCAATCTGTGGGCGCTGCCCGCCTACCTGAGATCGCACGACTGTTTCGATGGGACAAAGTGGCAATCCGTGACTCCATCGCAACCCTCACCACCGAAGGTGTGATCTTATCCAATGTTGCTTCTGAATCGATCCATTCATCAGATTGGGTCGCCCTGCCTGAGCTGGTGCTACAATGAGGAAGAGGGATTAATCATGCGTGAATTTCACATCAACCGGAAGATCAGGGATACCTACCATTTTTCAGAGAGCCTCTTTGAATTGGACGGGAACGTCGCGTTTGCCAATGTTCAGGCAGTCCGCCAATTCATCCAGCGGATGACCTCCCGGACTCGATGAAACCCAGATCGCGGAAAAGAATCTGACCGCCAGTCAGATCAACGCGATGGGTCTGATCGACGAGATCCTGCACTATGTATTTGCCCAATATCGCATTCAGGTCAATCCGAAAGCCCTGGAACAGGCTGAAATCCCACCTGATCGAGACCCACGGTGCTGAGAAGGTCAATGCATCCATCATCCGGTTTTGCGAAGATTTTCCACCCGTGGCCGTTTACCAGGGGAAACTGACCCTTCAAGATTACCTCGATGATCCAAAGAGCGGACACGACAATCGCCTGGCTACCATTGAAGAGATGATCCTATTGTGGATGGCAAATATCAATCCCGCCTTTATGCAATATGGCGAGTTTTTCGATGATTCTGACCTGAAGAAACAGAGCGGCTATCCCGCGCTGATTTCCTCCCTCCAGGAATTTTTCTCGTCCGAACCCGTTTTCGGACCTGACAATCAGGATATTCTGACCTTATTGCACTCGCCTGCGGTGGTCGCACCATACTCCTTAATCGATCAGTTGACATATATCCGAGAAAAATGGGCATCCTTTCTGAAAGATTTTCTCCTCCGCATTTTGGGTGGATTGGACCTGATTAAGAGGAACAACATGCCCTGTTCGGAGGACCGGGGACCTTCTCATATTCCTGATTATCAGGCTTTGCGGTCGATAATGAACCTGGACAAGGAGCAATTCAGCCCGGATAGCGATTGGATGCCGCGGGTAGTGTTGATGGCCAAGAATTCATATGTCTGGCTCTACCAGCTCTCGCGCAAATATAACCGCGATATCTATCGCCTCGACCAGATCCCCGATGAAGAACTGGATTTCCTGGCACAAGCCGGAATTACCGGCCTGTGGCTGATCGGATTGTGGGAACGCAGCAAGGCTTCGGAAAACATCAAACGAATGTGCGGTAACCCGGAAGCCGTCGCCTCAGCTTATTCGATTGCGAAGTACCAGATTGCAGATGATCTGGGCGGTGAACATGCCTTACAGAACTTCAACAGCGAGCCTGGCAGCGCGGCATCCGTCTGGCAAGCGATATGGTTCCCAATCATATGGGGATTGATTCCAATTGGGTGATCGATCATCCCGACTGATTCATCTCTCTCGCCATTCCGCCCTTTCCAGCCTACTCCTTCAATGGTCCAAATCTTATCACGCGATCATCAGGTCGCTATTTTTATCTGGAAGATCATTATTTTGATCAGCACCGATGCGGCCGTTGTATTCAAGCGGGTGGATCTCAGTACTGGCAGGGACAAGTTCATTTACCATGGCAATGATGGCACCAATCATGCCCTGGAATGATACCGCCCAGCTCAATTATCTCTTCTCCCGACGTTCGGGAGGAAGGTCATTCAAACAGATTCTGCATGTCGCCCGCGATTTCCCCATCATCCGCTTTGATGCCGCCATGACACTGGCTAAGAAGCATTACCAAAGGCTGTGGTTCCCGGAACCAGGCGCGGGCGGCGATATCCCATCCCGTTCCGAACATGGCATGACAAAAGCAAATTCGATCAGCTGTTCCCCGATGAATTTTGGCGGGAAGTGGTTGACCGGGTTGCCCGGGAAGCGCCAGACACTCTCTTGTTGGCGGAAGCATTCTGGCTGATGGAAGGTTATTTCGTGCGCACATTGGGGATGCACCGGGTTTATAACTCGCCTTTATGAATATGCTGAGGAACGAAGAGAACGCCAAATATCGGCAGTGTGATCAAGAATACGATTGAATTTGATCCCGACATCCTCAAACGGTTATGTCAATTTCATGAACAACCCCGATGAACGCACTGCCGTCGAACAATTCGGCAAAGGTGACAAGTATTTCGGTATCTGCCTCTGATGGTCACTCTGCCAGGTCTGCCCATGTTCGGGCATGGTCAAATCGAAGGATATTCCGAAAAATATGGCATGGAATATCGGCGGGCATATCTGGATGAATTCCCGGATCAGGACCTGGTTTCACGGCATCAACGAGAAATCTTCCCGCTCATCCATCAGCGCCATCTATTCTCGGGAGTGGAGCAGTTTCGAATGTACGATTTCCATCGTCCTGACGGCAGCGTGGATGAGGATGTTTTCGCTTATACCAATGGCTTTGGCGACAACCGAATCCTGATCCTATTCTTAAATAAATACGCTTCCACCGATGGGACCATCCATCAGAGTACTTCCTACCTCAGGAAATCAGATGGCCAGCAGTTGACCGGCTCGCTGTCACAGAACTTTGGCTTGCACGACCAACCGGGCTTCTTCACCATCTTCCATGATCACATCCGGGGACTGGATCACCTCATCCCATCCCAAATGATTGCTCATCATGGATTACGACTTCATCTGGATGCGTACCAGTATTATGCCTTTTCCAGCATCCAGGAAGTGAGCGACGATGAATTTGGTAGTTACCAGAGACTATTTGAAGAAATGGGCAATTCACCCATCGCAAATATCCACGATCAAATTCGGATGATCCGTTTCCGGACCCTTCACCGGGCATTTTCTGCATTGTTCCAACCAGCATTACTCGCCTTGATGGATCCACAGACAAAAGAAGACGGTCTGGAGACGACCATCCAACCGCACTTGGATCATTTCCTGATGGAGTTAGCCCGTTTCCTTCCGACCTCAGAAGGGTTCAGGACGAAACTGGAGAAGAAAATTGGGGAAAGACTGCGCTTCTTCCGGCGATTATCCAACGATGAATTTCCCCCGGCTATGCTTACCTCGAAGGTATGGCGAACATCAGCCAAACGTCACCAATATGCCGGACTATCATCCCGGGATGCGATCATGACCTGGTGCTGGATCATCTTCGATGGGTTGATCGATCCATCCAGTACTGAACAGCCGTTGTCCATCGGCACTCTATTGGATGAATTATCATTTTCCACCCCCTTGGCGGACATCCTCATGGCTAACGGCATTAAGAATGCGGAAGCCTGGTTTGAGATTGCTATGCTACGATCTGTGTTCCTTTCCAGCAGCAGATTGGACGAATTATCTATGGATCCGTCCAAATTCTGGAAATCCATCCTGGATGATACCGGCTTGAGAGCACTGCTCGGCGTGAATCAAACAGGTGAACACACCTGGGTGTATCAGGAAGCGATGCTCAGCCTGTGCAATTGGCTGGAAAGACTGTCCATATTCAACCTAGCCGCTTTCCCAGGAGATTGGACCAGCCGGGTGGAAAAATGGTTGCTAACTGAAAAGAACCTGGAAAACACCCGTCAGGCGATCATCAATTCGGGCTGCCGGGTGGACCTTTTCCTGGAGCTATTGAAAACCCCTATAGAACCGCCCGTAGGAAGTCAAAATCGTAGGTCTGGCACCGTTCGTAAGTCTCACTAAACACATCCATCGCGCGTAATCCGCTTCGTTCGCTCTGTACCAATGAAAGCGCCTTATTGGATTTTTCCGCCAAATGGATTCCGGTTGCTTTTTCGGTCAGGTAGACTGCCTGCGCAGCATAAGAAACATTGTTGCGGGGTTCGATCCGGTCAAATTCGTCAAAGAACCATCCGCACGAAGTGAACATCCATTGACGGGCGATCTGAGCCTGCATGATGGATTGGAGCCTGGCGTCGTCAGAAGATGAGAGATTTCCTGCAAAATGCTGTTCAGCAAAATCCGTCCAGGATTCGACCCCCAGATGTACCCGGATATACTGATTGCGAACTTCCCAGGGATCCCGGGTATAGAATTTCAGAAATCGGATATAGGCCAGATCCAGGTTTCGGGCAATCCGGTTGAGTCCATCCCGGAGAGGCGCTTTCCACCTGGCTTGCGGCGTACATCCACACTCCGTTTTCCATCTGGAGATGCCATGGTGGCAACTCCATGATGTTCCCTCTTTGATATGACATGTCGCAGAGACGCCATATCTCTGTAGATATAATCCCGGATAGATGATGTCAATTTTCCGCGCGTTGGACGATCCGTCCAACAATCTCGCCAGGAATTTATCCCGGAATGGCTGATGATGACCGTACAACTCGCCGTCCGAGGCGATGATCAATAATTCCGGCTGTTCAGTCTGAAGATTGCTGTTAAAACTCGGGGTGATGAATTTGGTGACAAATTGATCTGCATTACTGGTTGCCGCGGGATCAAAACTCACCCGGGTGCTGATATCCATGTCATAGAAAAACACGGCGATGGATTTGTTCTTGCCGAGTGACAGGCGGTATGGGTGCCTGCCATTGGTTTCCTGGCTGTCCCTCTGCCAGGGAGCTAATACCGTGTACTTAATGCCGTGATCAGCGAGAATGCGCATGGTTTGCATATCCACCGCAGCTTCCGGCAGCCACATCCCTGCCGGGGAATGACCAAACCGATGAATGTAATCCGCAATTCCCCACTCGATCTGCGTGACCTTGTCTCTCCGGTTAGCTAGCGGAAGGATGGTATGGTTATAGGGTTGAGCCATTGCGTTCCCGACACCATGTCGCTCGAAATTAACCCTGTCCTGCCCGATGATCAACCTATAGGTGACAGGATCATATTTCTCCATCCATTGAAAAAGTGTGGGACCAATATTGAAACTGATATGTTCAAAATTACCCAGGGCTGCGTTTGGCTGATAGCATTCCGCGTGAATTTTCTCGTTCCAATTTTGGTAAGGCGCAGTTCCATTTTCCTGAGGGATGATACCGGTAAGGATGTCTTGTCTGGGTGGTTGATAAAAGTGACCGTGAATGCAGAGTGCCTTGATCGTCATATCGATATTATTTCTTCCGTTTCAATGTAAGTTTACGAATAATTTTGGAGGTCTTTAAATCGCCGATTTTTTGACTAAACTTTGCCGGCAGGATTCCGAACTGTCTGGGCATGGTGTCAATGGAACAGGTACGGTCGGCAGAAAAATAATCCAGCCAAAAGATGGACAGGGGGAATAAGGGGGTAAGGCTTTCAAGTGTCACTGTGAGGATCCGCATATACGCGGAGGGGACGCCAATCGGAGCATTTTTGATTCCAATAGTCGCCTGAATTTGGTCCACCATCTGCCGAAGCGATAACGCTTCGGGACCGCCGATGTCAATGGTGGTGTTTTTCTTGCCTGGATCCTCGAGCGACCAGATCAAACAACTGACCAGATCATCGATCCAAATCGGTTGCAGATGCATCCCACCGCCATCTGGAAGCAGGAAAAATAATCGCGAAGATTGGATGATCGTTTTCAATCCTTCGGTCAGGTGGTCGCCCGGACCGAAAACGATACCAGACCGTAAGATGGTGTAAGGCACTCCCGAATTTCGGATGGTATTTTCAGCGATTCCTTTTGCCTTCAAGACCGGGTAGGCAGAAGCGCGATCCGCCCCCAGATGACTGAGATACAGGATGTGCTTGATACCGATCTCAGCCGCAGTGCGCGTCACCACCTGGGTGGATTGGATGTCGGATATGAGCAGGTCAGCTCCGCTGCCCTCGTACTCTCCGGTAACCAGGTGGAAAACCTGATCCACTCCCTTCATCGCAGCTCGTACACCTCGTTCATCCGTGAGGCTGGAGACCACCACATCCAGGGATATCCCCATTGGAAGATTGGGGGAAGCATGACCAGGCCGAACCAGGGTCCTTACCTCGTAACCATTGGCGATCAATTGTCGGATGAGTGATTGGCCCACAAATCCGGTTCCACCTGTGACTAAGATCATGCGCTTCATTATAGCAGAGGCAGGCTCGATAACCTCTGGCAAACATATTGCACCAATTACCCTGTTCAATCATATTGAGAATTTCAGAGGGCATAAGAATGGAAAAACTGCCTGTTCCAACCAACAATTCACGCGTAGGATTTCATTATTATCCAGATTCGGTCCACTATCGGGATGCAGATATTCAACATTGGCTGCCTATCTTGAAAAATCTCAACTGCTCCTGGTTGGTCTTGAATACTCCCCAGGATAGAGCCATCCCCGAGAGTTTTCTTTCTACCTTGATCTCGAACGCCATCGAACCCGTGCTTCAGTTCCATTTGGACCCTGGATCTCCACCAATCCAGCAGGATTTCAATATGCTGATGGATGTGTATGCGAATTGGGGTGTGCATTACGTTGTGCTCTATGACCGTCCGAACATGCGTAAATCTTGGTCGTCAGTATCCTGGGCTCAGCAGGACCTGGTTGAACGCTTCCTGGATCGATTTGTCCCGCTCGCCACTGCCGTCCTCCAGAAAGGGATGATCCCGGTTTTTCCTCCGCTTGAACCTGGCGGCGATTATTGGGACACGACCTTCCTGAAATCTGCTCTTGAATCACTCAACCGGCGCGGACAGCAATCCATTATTGACAATCTGGTGTTATCGGCATACGCCAGGGTATCGGATAAAGGACTAAATTGGGGAGCCGGTGGACCGGAACGGTGGCCGGGAGCGAAACCCTATCAACCAACTCCAGATAACGAAGATCAACAGGGATTTCACATTTTCGACTGGTATGAAGCCATTGCTCGGACAACCCTCGAAAAAGAAATTCCGATCCTGCTACTGGGTGTCGGATCGATGATGTCTGCAGGATCGGACCCGAAAGGTCCAACATCAGATGGCCATACGATCCTCCAGGCGCAAAATTATGTGTCGATCCTTCAACTACTGAACAAAGAAAAAGTCAGTGAGCCTGGCTCCGTCCAAAAAACCCTCGACCCTGTACCCGATCCAATTCTCGCATGCAACTTCTGGGTCCTGTGCGCGGATCCAAAATCCAAAGAGTTGCCATCCGCCTGGTTCAAATCTGAAGGAGAACCTGGTTTAATCGTCGAAGCTGTCCAGCAATGGCTGGATCATCGCCGCACTTCTCCGAAAACTCCCAAAGAACACAAAGATGTGACCTCCCATCCTATTGCTCATTATCTTCTCCTACCCACCTATGAATGGGGTGTCTCAGATTGGCACCTGGAAGTGGCGAAACCATTTATCAAGAAGTATGCACCCACCATCGGTTTTTCTGTTGCAGAAGCAGCCCTGGCTGTCCAAGTGACCGTGGTTGGCGGACCTCAGACCTTCCCTGAAGAAGAGCTGGTTTCCTTGAGGGAAAAAGGCTGTGTGCGTCGAAAGCGATCAGCGGCGATGGCACTAGTATTGCAACATTACTCGCAGAGAGGTGAAAAAATGAACATGACCTACGCTCCTGTGCTACGGACACCAATTATCGACCCGCACTCCGTTGCTCAAGGTCGTTGGGCTGGGTGGTGGCGGTTGTAATGCTATCAATCGAATGGTTGAACTTGGCCTGGCAGGCGTTGAATTTATCGGCGCCAACACAGATCACCAGGCGTTAGAGTCATGCATCGCTCCGGTAAAAATTCAGCTTGGACCCAAAGCTACACGCGGTCTTGGCTCCGGCGGAACTCCTGCTCTCGGTGAAGCAGCCGCAGAAGAAAGCGCGCGAGAAATTGCACGAGCGCTTGAAGGTGCGGACATGGTCTTTCTGACGGCTGGGATGGGCGGCGGTACGGGAACAGGCTCCATTCCTGTCGCAGCCAAGATCGCCCGTGCCCTGGGAGCAGTGACCGTATCCATAGTCACCACCCCCTTCTCATTCGAGATGGGACGTCGTCAAAAAAATGCGAACGAAGGCCTGGCCAAACTGCGGCCTTTTTCCGATACGCTGATCACCGTTCCGAACGACAAACTACTTTACATCGCCCCGCGTGAATTACCCATGGAAGTGGCTTTTCGCCTCGCCGATGATGTCCTCAGGCAGGGTATCCAGGGCATCGCTGAACTGATCACCACTCCAGGGATGATCAATATTGATTTCGCCCATATCCGCAATGTGATGAAGATGGGTGGCGGATCTCTGCTGTCGATGGGACAGGCTGAAGGATACGATAAGGCACGCAAAGCCATCGATCAGGCGTTGCATCATCCATTGCTCGAATCGGCTAATCTGTACTCGGCTGGCGGGATCATCGCCAATTTTACAGGTGGACCGGATCTGACCTTTGTCGAAGTGACCGATGCATTATCCTATCTTCAGGAGATGACCGGTAACAAAGCAGAGATCGTCCCCGGTTTTATCACAGATGACCGGATGACTGATCGCGCCCAGGTCATTCTGGTTGTGACCGGTTTAGGTGGAACAGCAATAGATCAGGAATTATTCCAGCCTAATCAGGAAGTTCGTGACGTACCCATTAGCGAACCAGAGCAAGTTGGCCTTCCAGTCCAGTCATCACAAGCTCAGGAAGTCAACGAAGCTTACTTGAAATTTGATTTTGGTGAACCGAGCAGGCCTGCTTCCACAAATGAGGCGCCCTCTTTACCCAACAATTTGGACTTACCAGCTTTCCTGCGCCGGCGTGCTCGGCCGAATTACCAGGGAGTGCAATAATGGACGCGAAAACCTTGAGCAGTGTTTGTGAACAGGTATACCGTAAATATCCGGAAGTTCAGGGCGTTCGGCCAAAACTTCAGCCACTCTCCAAGGGAACGTCATCTCAACATGTCTTGATCTTCTCATCGCACGCCACCTCATCCAGCGGGCATTCAATCGCCCGATTGGTTCGGGTGGTCGTTAATGGTGAAGGTAAGATCGTAAAAATGAGTACTTCAAAATAGAGGTGTGTATGAATATCCAGGGTAATATCAAAAAAATCGAAATGACAGTCTGGGAATCATTGATCAATCTAATGTCGACTTCTACCGGGTTTCAGAAGCTGGTGCGTGGCGGATTTGAATTGGTCAAGGATCATGAAATCGTATGGTTGGCCGTGCTCATACTCGCATGGACAGCCGCTGGATTAGCCGTTGGTTATTTTATTGGATTCGATGGATTGAGATAAATAGATCTGGGTATGGAAAGCAGCGCTGTTTAGTCAGCGCTGCTTTTTACATCCGGATGTGACTTCCCCTCTTTTATGATAAGATGGTGGCATAAAATCTAAGGATCCGCATATTGAAACCACATCAGAATAAAGCCGTTGAGAAAAGCTTTTTAATTTCACTGGGATTAACCAGTTTTACCTTCTTATTCGAATTGATTGGTGGAATTCTATCTGGAAGCCTGGCGTTAATCTCCGATTCTGCTCATGTATTTCTGGATGTGTTCGCCCTTGGTATCAGCTATTTTGCCTTGCGGATCTCTTCGCGTCCACCGGATGATCGTCATAGTTTTGGATTCCATCGAATAGAAGTGCTTGCTGCTCTGGTAAATGGGATCACCCTTATGCTGATCTCCATCGGCATTTTCTATGAATCCTGGCAGCGCTGGTTGAATCCGACAGAAATTAAACCACTTTCCATGCTTTGGGTCGCGGTTTTAGGACTTGGGATCAATCTATTGGTGGCTCGTTTATTACACAAACATGAAGAGCCGAACCAGGCGAAGAACAATCCTTCTGCCCATGTGCACTCCACGGGTGAAAGCATAAGTAGCAATCGTAAAGACCTCAATATCCACAGCGCCTATCTGCATGTGATCGGAGACGCCATCTCCTCAGTGGGAGTGATCCTTGCGGCAGCATTGATCTACTTCACCAGTTGGACATGGGTCGACCCGTTGATGAGCGTGATCATTGGCATTATCATTCTGGTCGGATCTTTCCGGGTCTTGCGCAGCTCCATCCATATTTTGGTGGAAGGTGTACCGGAAGGAATCAGTGTTCGCGAGGTCCTGCACACCCTTAAATCCATCAAAGGTGTTCGGGATGTCCATGATCTGCACATCTGGAATATTTGCTCAGGGCATGTAGCTTTAAGCGCGCATATCACTGTGGATGAAGAGCATGATTGGAAACAAGATGATATTATTTTGACAGCGAACCGGGAGTTGATTGACCATTTTCAAATCAACCACACCACGATCCAATTGGAAACAACTCCCTGTGCGCAACCGTCCTGTTGAGTGAAATTCAAGAAATCAGTAATATATAAAGAGGAAGCTGACTGATCAGCTTCCTCTTTTGTGAGTTATCTATTTACCAGCCTGGTAAAGTTTATCTACCACATCCCAATTGACGACACTCCAAAACGCCTTCACATAATCCGCCCTCCGGTTTTGGTAATTGAGATAGTAGGCATGTTCCCACACATCCAGGCCTAATAATGGTGTGTGCCCGTCCATCAGTGGACTATCCTGATTTGCGGTCGAATAGACGAGTAATTTCTTCGCCGGATCCAAGACCAGCCACGCCCATCCTGAACCGAAGCGGGTCATGGCTGCCTGGCTAAATTTTTCAACGAATGGATCATATCCGCCAAAGACAAATTCTATCTCCTTCAATAATCCACTCCCAGGTTGCTTTGTTCCGCCAGGAACCATCCACTCCCAGAATAATGTATGGTTATAATGCCCGCCCCCATTGTTGCGAACAGCCATCCGTGCTGGTTCTGGCACCATATTCAGATTGGATAGGATCTCTGTGATGGGTTTGGAAAGTAGATCAGGAGAGTTTTCCAAAGCTTTATTTAAATTCGTCACGTAAGCTGCATGATGCTTGTCGTGATGGATTTCCATCGTCCGAGCGTCAATTGCAGGTTCCAATGCGTTGAACGCATACTTCAATACCGGTAATTCAAAAGCCATTTCAGCCTCCATTAATGGTTATAATACTATTTATATCCATATTATCCTATTACTACTAAACATAGTACAGCTTGTACAAGGAATAGAAAACCGCCCGGCTGGGATTCCTCCGGGCGGCAAAATGGATGGGTTTTGCTTTATGGCGCTACACTGATCGTCTTATACTTGACGTTATTAAATTCATCACTTTCATCGACCACGTCAGCTACATCAGCGACAACCCTGGTCTTAATGCTTCCATACCAACTATTAAAGGTATACATACAGGAGACTGTCTGACCGCCATGGGCATTGTTATCCATATTCCAGGTGCAGCCGGCCGCGGCCAAATCACTCTGGTAATATTTGATCTGATAAGGACCGGTCTTGGTACCCCCGTTGTTATAGACTGTTACGTTCACCTGGCAGGGAACGTTCATTTGTGGTGAGGCGCATAAGGAATAAGCAGTCACTTCAATATCCGCCTTTGCCACAGGGACGGAAGTTGGGTTGGGCACTTTGATTTGAACCCAGAAAGGATCAATGGCGGATGCGTTGATGCCAAAGTTCGTTCCGTCATTAGAACGTAGAAGGAAAAATCCCTGATAGGTGCCGCCATCCATTGGTGCGGTGAGATTAACGCTGGCATCCACTGTCATTCCTGGCGCGATGTTTGAATTCGTCAATTGTACCGATCCGGGGGCATCCATCCTGTCTCCATGGTCGAAGATCAGGCGGTAACTGCTATTCCAGGTGCAACTTCCCACATTTTCGAGCCTCCAGGTCTTGGTAAAGGTGTCACCAGGATTCACCTTGGTTCCGTCCTCATAGGTGATATCCGCCACGTATGCGGCAGCGTTGCATGGTTTCGGCTTTTGTGTAGCGGTTGGCGTGACTGTCGGTGTATCAGTGATGGCTTGTGTCGCTGTGGCTGTGGGGGTGGCGGTGCTTGTGGGAACCATCGCGGTATTGAGAGTTTCCGCGATTGCTGTTTGAGTTTGTCCTAAAAAGAGTGCCTGGATGGTAGCTTCAAGGTTGGGTCCGGTGGGGGTGGGTGTAACATCCAGAACAATTCCTGGCATATTACAGGCTAATACACCTAAAAGTAAAATGCTCAATATCAACAGAAATCTGGCTGTCCTCATTTTCTCCTCCAATGTTCGCTTAATCATATTACCCAAATAGGACGAATGATGACAATCAACACGAGATATTCACCATCTCCTATGCTATACATTATAGGTAATTCCTGCCAGTTTGGTACTATTATTTTGGTCATTAAGGAATATCCATGCTTTATCTTTTCCTGGTATCTCTGTTCTGGGCCTTCTCATTTGGTTTGGTCAAAACTAATTTAGCGACCATCCATCCAGTTTTGATATCTATGATTCGACTGGGAGTAGCACTTTTGGTGTTCCTGCCTTTCTTACGCATTCGTGGCCTACAGAAATCTCTGCTTCTCAAATTTCTGTTGATCGGTGCAATACAATTCGGATTGATGTATATCTTTTACAATACCGCTTTTCAGTACCTGAAAGCGTATGAAGTTGCCTTATTTACGATCTTCACCCCGATATTTGTCACGCTCATTTACGATTTCCTCCATAAGAAACCAAATTGGATCCATTTATCAACTTCCTTATTGGCAATCATCGGCACCGGCATCATTGTGCAGACAGGATTTAATCGTCCGGGAATGTTAATTGGGTTCCTGGTTGTGCAACTCTCAAATATCAGCTTCGCCGTCGGACAGGTCTTCTATAAGGAAATCATGTCAAAAGTCCCTCTGATGAAGGACCAGAATGTCTTCGGCGTCCTGTATCTTGGGGGTGCGGGCATTACAGCACTCCTCTCCATTTTTGTCGTTCCATGGAGTCAGGTTACCATCTCTTCCACCCAGGCGTGGACATTGCTCTATTTGGGCGCAGTCGCATCCGGTTTGGGCTTCTTCCTGTGGAATTTTGGCGCCAGAAGGACCAATATTGGCGCTCTGGCTATCTTCAACGATCTAAAAATCCCACTCTCCATCACCGTTTCGCTGTTATTTTTCGGGGAAAAAGCGAGCATTCCACATCTGCTTTTGGGGGGAGTAATTATCGCAATTGCATTGGTGATCAACGAAGTGTTCGAATATCGAAGCCGAAAGAAGCAACAGATACTTTCCACTGAATCCGTCAGATCGGTTTCAGTGTAAAAAAAACACCTCCCTCGATGTTTCAGGAAATGAAACCATTGTCCACACTATTACGCTTACAAGGACAATTGAATCATCACATGCTACAATATATATAGAATTATTTTGAGAGGAGGTTATTTCATATGCTATCATCTCGCACAAGAAAAATCGTGATTACCGGTATCCTGGGTGCCATTGCCTGTATTCTCGGCATAACCCGCCTGGGTTTCATCCCTTGGGTAGCGGGCGCATCCCTCACCATCATGCATGTACCGGTCATTATCGGCGCGATCCTCGAAGGACCCGTGGTCGGAATTGGAATCGGATTGATCTTTGGTGTATTCAGCCTGATTCAGGCGGCAGTCGCACCGAACGGCCCGACCGATGTCATGTTTACCAACCCTCTGATCTCTGTGTTGCCCCGACTTTTCATTGGACCCGTGAGTTGGTTGGTCTATCGCGCTTTGAAAAAATATGAAATTCCCGCCATCATTTCTGCCGGGATTGCCGGAAGCCTGACCAATACCATTCTCGTTCTGGGCATGATCGGAGTCTTTGGTTTCGCCCCCTGGGCGTTAATTGGCTCCATCGCCGTCGCGAACGGTGTACCGGAAGCAGCCGCCGCAGCCATTCTGGTGTTGATCGTCGTAGCAGCCTGGAAGCAAATCAGCCTGCGAAAAACGGAAGGGTCATCACTTTAGGTACCCGATCCGATCCTGTTCAAACCAGCCGCCTCTTGAAGGCGGCTTTTATGATTATCCGAATCGGATGCTCAAAACCAGCAGTATGACCGTGATGCTGACGAATAACAGGTCAGTCCAGCGGAAGTGGCTGCGGATATAGCTGCTTCGCTCGGTTTGCACCCCAAATCCGCGCGAATCCATTGCCAGGGCTAAAGACTCTGCTTTATGCAGGCTTTGCACGAAGAGTGGAACCAGCAGGGGGACAACCTGCTTCACGCGGCTCAGAATGGTTCCCGATCCGGATCCCCAGACAGCTCCCCTGGATGCCTGTGCTTTGGCGATCCGTTCGGCTGTGATGGTGAGAATCGGAATGAACCGGATGGCAATCTCCACTGCGATGATGAAATCCAGGATGGGTATTCGGAGGATCTTTAATGGGCCTAGAAGCGCTTCCATCCCATGAATAAACCGGGAGGTGGACAGGCTGCTGCTGACCACGCTGATCAAAAGGATCATTGCTGCGAAACGGATGATGAGGATGACCGCCACCCGGACGTCTGCGTAGGACAGGGTGATAAACCGCCACTGGAAAAATATTGGTTCTCTGTCGATCGCAGTGTTGAAGATCAGATTGATAACCGCAATGATGAGGATGAAAGGCAGAGCAGCCAGCATACCTCTGAAATAAACGCGTAATGGGACCTGCGAGAAAATCATTCCGATAAGGATGAAACCAAGGATCGCAAGCAGGGCTGGTATAGTTTGGATATATAAAACACAGGCCAGGAACAGGAAAAATGATAAGCAGGAATGCCCGCGGATCGATCCGTTGCAGCCAGGTATTGCGAGGCGTGAATTCAGCAAACGGCATGGAACGTAAGAACTCAAACTCGCTCATAGTTCCACTTTCTCATCAGCCTGCTGATCCACTGCGGATGACGTCAACGCGATAATCGCATTTTGAAGTTGCAATTCAATGGGAGCTGCCATGCGTAGGCCGGATAACCTCGTGGTGTCTGATAATACATCCAGGACAGTCCCGGAGATGGCGCTTCGTCCATGATCCATGATGGTGACAGTCTGGCAGAGATGCGCGATATCATCCATGTTATGTGAAGAAACCACAAACGTCACCCCCGCTGCTTGCATCTGGTCAAATACTTCCAGTATCTGCCCATGAGCGACAGGATCCAACCCGGCAGTTGGTTCATCCAGAAGAAGGATTTTCGGTCGTAGGGCAATGATGGATGCGAGAGCGGCTTTTCGCTTTTCACCACCAGAAAGCGTGCTGATTTGCCTGTCCTTAAATTGCTCAAATCCCAATCCAACCTGATCCATTGCCCATCGTACCCGTTCCGCTATAGGTTCGTCAATCTTGACAGTTCGAGGACCATAAGCGATCTCATCCCCCACATATTCCTCAAAAAATTGCACTTCTGGATTCTGCATCACCAGGCCAACATATTGAACCAGCTCCCTGCGCGGCAGCTTGAGGTCAGACATGTCATACGGGCCGACCTGGACGCTGCCGGTTTGCGGACGTAGAAGCCCATTCAAATGTTGCAGGAGAGTGCTTTTCCCGGAGCCGGTCACACCGATCAATCCGTGACTGCCCCCTTTAATAACTTCAAGCTCCGCATCCAGGAGTGCCCGTGTTTGATAGGGGGTATCCTCCAGGTAGATGTGACCAAGTTGGGCCACGTCGATTTCAGTCTGACCTGCCTGCGGTTCCCTGGTAGTAGGATGGAACACTTCCTTCGTTTTAACAAACCATTCCGCAGCCTGGGAAAGAGAACGTATCTCCTCCGGAAAATTGGTATACCGACTGCTTAATTCAAGCACGAGCCGTCGTTCGGGTGGATACTCCAGGCTCCAATCGGATAGTGCATATTGACCGGAAAACAGATCCGAGGTGGTTCCATCAAATACAACCCGGCCTTCCCTCAAAACCAGTACTCGCTCAGCCCGCGATGCCTCAGCCATGGAATGCGTAATATGCAGGATCGTCTTGCCATTTTTGTGTAGGTCATCCATCTGCTGTAAGACGACTTCTCTCCCGATCGGATCGAGCATGGAGGTCGCTTCATCAAAAACAATACAGTCAGGTTGTATGGCAAGAACGCCTGCCAGAGCCAGGCGTTGGGTCTGACCGGCAGAGAGCAGGTAAGATGGACTCATTCGAATGTCCCAAAGGTCCATCTCCAGCAAGATCTCACGAACCCTACGGTGCATCCTCTCGTAATCCCACCCGTAGTTTTCCAATCCGAAGGCTACATCCTCTTCGATGGTGGATGAGAATATTTGTTCTTCGGGAGATTGGAAAACCATCCCAACCCGTTTACGAACGGATGAGATATTTTCCTTGATGCTGGTGTCTAATCCGGCGATGGCGACTGTCCCCTTGTCAGGCAGCAGCAAACCATTGATCATCTTGGCAAGGGTCGATTTCCCGGATCCGTTTGCGCCCAGGATGGCAATGTATTCCCCTGCATCCACGCGAAACGAAACGGAATCCAGAGTCATTCGCTGATTGCCGGTATTATCATCGGGATACTGAAATGTGATGTCGTCGATCCGGATTAGTTCATGCATTTCGAGGCGCGCTTCCTGCTGGTAATTTTATCATACGGAGAGATCAGACAATTGCAATATTGTCTATATTTGATCATCGAGCAACCCCATCCGTGCCAGAAAATCAATCTCGTTTCGATTTTTGTCTTCT
>CAVVYT010000003.1:0-301938 GCA_963752535.1 uncultured Chloroflexia bacterium | reverse complement strand
AACTCTGGGTGCATCCGGTCGGATATTAAATTTAAACAAATTTTTCGCGGATCTTCGCGCTGGCGAAATCCATGGCTGCCACGATGAGCACGATGAGAGGATAACGGTTCCAGCTTTGTGGTATTGCAGGCTGCCAAAGAATGTGGAGAGCATCAATCCAATTCCGCCGCCGCCGGCAAAGCCGATGATGGTCGCCATGCGGATATTGATATCCCATTGGTAAATCAAATAGGAAAGAAAGGCGGGACGATCTGCGGCACGATTGCATAAATGATCGATCTGCAGTTTGTTCGCGCCGGTGGCTGTGACCGCTTCGATCGGACCGGATCAATATTCTCGATCGCTTCGGAGAACAACTTACCCATCAGAGCAAAGGTCGTGATCGATAAAGCCAGCATACCCGCGAATGGACCGATACCCACCCAGTAAACGAAAATGGCGACATACAGCAAGGCTTCAATGGAGCGCAAGATATTGAAGACAGAACGGGTGAGATAGAAGATCCAGGCTGAAAACTTGCTTTTGCCGGTCAGATTTTTGGCTGCCAGAAAGCTGAATGGGATGGCCAATAATGCCGCCAAGCGTAGTAGCCATGAATGCCTGCATGGTCGTGATGATCAATTCCCTGACCACATTATCTACGACTTTGGCGATCAGATCGATGGAGATGAAATCTTTCAGTAAACGGCCAAATGTCGGACCCGGATTCGAACAGCTTTCAGATCGATCCTGGTGATCTCCCAGCAATACAGGAAAACTGCAACACCAAGGACGATATAAACAATCTTGCGGACCTTTTTCCAGGTTGGAACCTCCTCAACCGATTTGCGGTTGATCTTTGAGGATATTGAACCGCCAGCGGCTGCTGATGTAATCCACGATGATGATCACCACCGCCACCGCCCAAAGCGCAGCGGCGTACTGCTGGTAACCGCCCATCCGGATGGTTTCGAGCACAAAGAAACCGATGCCACCGCCCGCTACGAATCCAATGACGGTCGCCGAGCGCATGTTGATATCCCAGCGCAGCAGGGTGAAGGATAGAAAGGATGGGATGACCTGCGGGATGACACCGTAGCGGATCATCTGGAAGAAATTCCCTCCTGTGGCTTCAATGGCTTCCACCGGACCGGATCGATATGCTCGATTTCTTCAGAAAACAATTTGCCCAACGCGGCAATCGAATGGATCGTGAGCGCAATCACACCTGCGAAGGAACCCAGTCCCACCCAGACGATGATGATCAAACCCCAGACCACTGTATCCACCGCGCGCACGATATTGAGAATCGTCCGGGAGATGTAATAGATGACGCTGCCGCCTGGCACCCGGCGCATGATGTTATGCGCGGCCAGGAAGCTGACCGGCATCGCCAGAACGGTGGAGAATAGTGTCGCCATCAACCCAATTGCGATGGTTTCAACGATTTTCCCGGTTTCAAAACCAGGAATACGCTGATTTTTTCGCCTGCCCGAACAATACTTTCCATTTTGGTGGCGGTGATCGTTCCCTGCTGGCCAAAGATTTGACCAACATTAGTGCTCACAATATACCTCAGGTCCTTCGTGCCGCGAATCTTTGCTGATCATAATCCCAAAACAACCCCAACTACAAACCACCACCTTTTCGCCTTCGCGGGTGGAAAAAAAATCCGGATTGACCAGCTCGGTTCATCACAGTCCGCGCATCATCGAAACCGGGTAACCAGCCGCTCCATCTTTACGCCGGTTACAGACCATCCAATAACGTATAAAGATAATCGCAGCAGCAGGAACAGCGAGTAATGGGGATGATTTTTTATTCTGCGCAGTAGAAATGCATCCAGAATGTTCCACAAGTAAAACACGACCAGCGGAATCACCAGCCAGGTAAAGAGTTGCTCGCATTGATCTGGACTTTTCCAATTTCAAATTTTAGTATGCCCAGATGACCAAATAGCCCAATATGATCGTGAAAAGCAGGATGGTAATTCCACGCCAGGTCTTTTTTGAAGAACATCTGGCCTGACCCGGGAATTAGTATGGATAGGAATGGGATCATTTGGTCAATGAATCTTGGTTCGGATTTCGGTGATGGTTCGAGGATTCATTATTGTTATCTCATTTCGATGGATTTTTTGAGATATTAAATGACCTCAATTCGTTCGGCTTCTTTGCCGTAAATTTCCTTGAACTGAGCGTCATCGATTTCCTTGGGCAAACCTTGAAAAACCAGATATCCATCTTTGAGTGCGATAGCCCGGGTGGCATAGCGGTGGACCAGATCCAGGAAATGCAGGCTGCAAATAACCGTCATGCCATATTCTTTATTCAATTTTTCCAGATATTTGAGAATCGAATGGGCCAGAACGGGGTCCAGTGAAGCCACCGGTTCGTCCGCAAGGATCATCTTGGGTTCCTGCATTAATGCCCGGGCAATTCCAACCCGCTGCTGCTGCCCACCCGATAAGGAATCAGCTCGAACATCAATCTTATCCGCCAGTCCGACCATATCCAGTGTTTTCTTCACCCGCTCGTGATCTTCTTTGGAGAAGACATGAAACAGGCTGGGAATTGTTGGCACATAACCCAATCTGCCCGGCAGCACATTGATATTCACCGATGAACGTTTCACCAGGTTAAACTGCTGGAAAATCATGCCGATCTGCCGGCGGATATTGCGGATCTCTTTTCCGGTAACGGCCGTGATATCCACGCCGTCCCAGGTGATCTTACCGGAAGTCGGTTCGATCAACCGGTTGATGCATCGAAGAAGGTGGATTTTCCTGAGCCGCTTAATCCGATGACCGCCAGGAATTCACCTTCCTCGACCTCAAAACTGACACCGTTTAATGCCTGTGTTCCATTGGGATAGGTTTTGCAGAGGTTTTCAATTTTTAACATGTGAGTTACCACCTGGAAATTGGATTTGATGGTTATAATTATATACAAAAATAAGAAAAATATGCCTATTAAATAAAAAATGGCAGGTCTCTCGACCTGCCAGTTTAGAATCAGTTCTACTTCACGAGGGAAGCAGGATCAACACCCGCAGTCCTTCATGGTCTCAGCAAATTGATCATAGAAATCGGGTTCGATCTCGATCAAACCATTGATGTTGTACAGGTCTTTCAGAAGTTGTTTTCCGGCTTCATCTTCAGACAGCTTCAAGAAAGCGGCAACAATGTTGTTCCCGCAACTCGGGATCAAAATTCGGGACGAACTGGATACCATCATTGGGGATGGGTCTGTTGTATAGAAGACAACCACCTTTTCCATGATGTCAGGATAGGTCTCGAATAAGCTTGGCAGCGGCATCGGTGCGGATGTCGATGTAGGTCACGCCCGCATCGCAGTCGCCTTTATAGACCGCGACACCAACGTTTGGATGGGACCCGGCATTTGTGGCGGTGACGTCACCAGCTTCAGCGTCAATCCCATTGGCCTTCATGATGATATTGGGGACGATGTAACCAGAGGTCGAGTTTGGATCGACGAAGCAGAAGGTTTTGCCCTTCAGATCGGCAATGGACTTTGATTCCGCTGTCTGCATGGGTGATGAACTGTCCGCGATAATATGGCTGCATGGTGCCGGCAAGGTCTTTGTCCGGGCTGAGTTCATTGACAGCCAGTTTGCGGACAGTGGCCAGCGCAGGATCAATTCCATACTTGGCATCAGCCAGCAGGACTGAGAAGGTATTCAAGAATCCGATTTGGGCTTTCTCGGCGCCCATGGCTTCAATCGAAGCGGCGAAACTGGTGCCTACTTCGATCTGGAAGTTCAGACCAGTCTCTTTGTTCAACCAGTCGGCAATACCCTGTCCGGCGGTGGTGATCTTGCCAACTTCAGCTGATGGGACGAATGTGATCACGCAGGGTTTATCTGCGGTGCCGCAGGTCACATACGGGATGGCGGTCGGTTCGGGGGTCGGTGGAACAGCTGTTGGCGGTACCTCGGTTGGGGGTACAACGACTGGAGCTTCTGTTGGGACGGCGGCGGGTGCACAGGCGCTTAAAACCATGACCGCAACCATGACGAGTGCCATCAACATGAATAATTTGGATCTCATCTCATTCCTCCTATGGAATTTTGGTTGATTTGGAAACAGAGAAAACTCTGATATCCCCTCTCAAAAGGGAGAGTAAAGTCGAATCCTATTGTACTCATATGATGTATAGGATGCAACCGATTCCCCGTATGGATTCAAATTCTTTAATGTTATGATTACCCACTAGGAAAGCAGAGGAAAACATGGGTAAAAAACAGAAGAAAGAAAAGATGGAAGAAATCGCTGAGGACTGCAACTGCGGAGAAGAAATGTGCTCCTGCAATGAAGGCTGCGGTTGTCATGGTGGATGCAATTGTGGATGTGATTCCGACCATTCTCATTTTGTCCGGCAGTATTACACCAAAGCGGAGAAAATCGCCATGCTGGAAGAATACCTGTCTGAATTGAAAGCGGAAGCAGCGGGTGTGGAAGAAGAATTAGTCGAACTCAGGAAATGATTTGTCAGGTCGATCCAGGTACTGGATTATTGCCTGGATCGATCCGTCCTTTTGGATCGTGATCCATCCCATGGTCGAGTGTGGATAGCTGCGAGCGGGGTAGCCGGCTGTTCCAGGATTGAAAAACAAATTTCCACCAATCCACCGGCTGACCGGCACGTGGGTATGTCCAAAAATATGGATCTCTGCCTCGGGCTTGATTGAGAGAAGATAGGCCTGGTAGCGTTCAAATTTGTACCCATCCAGAATGTACTTCGCCTTGTCAAGCAGATAATGGAACAGTGGTCCGTGTCCATGCGCCATCAGGATGCGGTGCGAACCAGCCTCGAGTCGAAATCACATCGGGCAGGTCGGAGAAACCAAGAATATCCCGGTTGCCCCTGACGGCGAACGTAGGAGCCAGCTTCGAGAGCGCCGTAAGTGATTCAGGCAGGGTGATGTCGCCGGCATGCAGTATCAGGTCAGGCGGGGTCTCCTCGAGGCGGGCGAGCAAGGCCGGGTGGAATTCCTTCTGACGGTTGGACGTATGCGTATCCGAAATGACCGCGATCCGGCAAGGCAGGGATTGGATGGAAGGAATGGTACTAATTCGGGTCATGGGTGAATATCCCGTCAGAATAAACGCATGCGTTGACAAATTCAAATTCTATCATGTATAATACTACTCGCCTTGTCCCGGCGAAATTGCTGGGATGAAATTATGTATCCCCAACTTCCCCATAATCGGGCGAGCATCGCGTGATGTATGGCGAAGTGAAGATTGGAGAAAAAATGAAATACGCTATTATCGAATGCGGCGGCAAGCAATTCAAAGCCGTCGAGGGCAGTATGATCGATGTTGATCTGCTTGCCGAGGATCCCGGGAAGGAAATTGCCCTGGATCAGGTGTTATTACTGGTGGATGGCGACCAGATCTCAGTGGGAACCCCCAATGTCAAAAAGGCGAATGTAAAAGCCACCATCGTGGATCATATCAAGGGTCCGAAGCTGGTTGTCTTTAAGTATCGCCCCAAGAAACGCATCCGCGTCAAAACGGGTCATCGCCAGCAGTACACCCGACTAATGATTGAAACAATTTCAGTGGAGTAGATCTAATGGCACACAAAAAAGGTGGCGGTTCATCCCGCAACGGTCGTGATAGCAACGCTCAGCGTTTGGGCGTGAAAAAATACGGTGGAGAATTGGTACTGTCTGGGAATATTATCGTTCGCCAGCGCGGCACCCGTATCAAACCCGGGCAAAATGTAGGCATCGGCAAAGATGATACCCTGTTTGCAACCGTCAATGGCGTTGTGCAATTCGAAACAATGCCAGATGGTAAGAAACGCGTGCACATCCTGCCCGAGGCCGGCTAATTATTACTAAATCCAGCCCTCCCCACGGGGAAAGGATAAACGGAATCCATGAAAAAAGAAATTCATCCAAAATACTATCCCGAAGCCACGGTTGTTTGCGCTTGCGGTAATACCTGGACTACCGGGTCAACCCGACCATCCATCCGCACCGAAGTGTGCTCCAAATGCCATCCTTTCTTCACCGGTCAACAGCAACGGTTGATCGATATCGAAGGTCAGGTGGATCGATTCTACAAAAAACTTCAGGCACGCCAATCTTTCGCGGATGACAAAAAAGCCCGCGATGGCGCCCGTACCTCACCAGACCGATCGATCGCTGAACTTGAACTCGGCAATCGTCCGACCGCGGTATTGGAAAAAGCCGGTTTCACCACGGTGGGACAGATGATCGACAAGCTTGGCGAAGGCGAAGCTGCCGTTCTGGCCATCGAAGGTTTTGGTCGGAAATCTCTGATCGACCTCAAAAAGAAATTACGCTCGCTGGGTTACGAACTCCCCGCCGCAGCGGATGAGATCGCCGTCTAATATTGCCCTTCGAATATTTCTCATGTACACTTAACAGGCAGATGCACTCGCGTCTGCCTGTTTTCATACAAATCTACATCTCCTGAGGCGTCTATGAAACATCACACTGGATCAGTGGAAGTCATCTGTGGTTCCATGTTTAGCGGTAAGACGGACGAATTGATTCGCCGGTTGCGACGGGCGACGATCGCCCGCCAAAAAGTACAGGTATTTAAACCGGCGATCGATATCCGTTTCGCGGTGGAAAAAGTGACCTCGCATGCCGGGTCGGAATATGCCGCGATGCCCGTTAATCAGGCTGCTGATATTCTCAGCCGCCTGGACCGCGATACCACCGTGGTCGGTGTCGATGAAGCCCAGTTCTTTGATCCGGAGATTGTGGATGTCGTCAATACCTTGTCTGACCGCGGTATCCGTGTGATTGTCGCCGGATTGGATACTGATTTTCGGAGTGAGCCTTTTGGTTGTGTACCGGTGATCATGGCGCAGGCCGAAAAAGTGGACAAATTGCAGGCGATCTGCATGACCTGTGGAGAACCGGCTTCGAGAACCCAGCGATTGGTGAATGGGAAGCCGGCAAAGTATAATGATCCGGTCGTCATTGTCGGCGCGTCTGAAATGTATGAAGCTCGCTGCCGAAAACATCATGAAGTACCTCGCGATTGACAGGTGAAAGATGCAAGAATACAAGGATTTCCTGGCTGAGGTCTTAGTCACACGCGAACAGCTCACCCAACGGATCATCGAGCTGGGTCAAGAAATTACCCGCGATTACGCCGGGCAGGAAGTCCTGCTGATCTGTATCTTACGGGGCGGAGTCTTGTTTCTGACCGACCTGATGCGCGAGATCGATCTTCCTCTGGCCGTGGATTTTATGGCCGTATCTTCTTATGGCACCGGTGCCCGAGAATCAAGCGGGCATGTCCGGATCACACTCGACCTTAACACAAGTCTCGAAGGCAGGAATGTGATCCTGGTGGAGGATATCGTGGATAGCGGTCGGACGATTTCTTCTGTCCTCGATCTGCTGGCAACCCGTGATCCAAAATCATTGGTGGTGTGCACGTTGTTAGATAAAGCCACCCGGCGTGAAGTGGAAGTACCGATCAAATATCGTGGATTTGTCATCCCGAACAAATTTGTATTCGGGTACGGATTGGATATCGACGAATACTATCGCAATCTGCCATTTATCGGGGTGGTCGATCTCGAGCGGTACCGCCCGGAAGAATAAAGTCGAATTCGCGTAACCATGGATCAGCCGGACCGGTTCACCCACCCGTACGCAGGCAGATGGATCGCCCGGATAGGCAGCCAGATTCTGGCTCACGGCTACAGCCCGGTGCAGGTCAGAGCGGTAGCCAGGCAGCTTCGGCCAAAAGAAATTCCCATCATCGCGTATATTCCCCAGGTGAAAATCATGGCTTTCCCCGCCAGTCTTTATGAACTTCAAGCCAACCTAACGGACCGTCAGGATGTTTACCTGGTCGGCGGCGCGGTGCGGGACGCCCTGTTGAATCAACCGGTGAATGATCTGGATTTCGTTTGCGAGAAGGATACGAAAAAGATCGCCAAATTGGCCGCCGATCATTTCCAGGGTGCGTTTTACTGCATGGATGAAGTTCGGGAAACATTCCGCGTGATCCTCCCGGGGGACATGAACAGTCTGAAAATGGATTTTATGGCCATGCGGGGGAAATCCCTGGAAGAGGATCTACTCGACCGGGATTTCACCATCAATGCAATGGCAGTCAACCTACAAGATCCCCAGAAACTGATCGATCCGTTGCTTGGGGCCCAAGCTTTACGCGAGAAACGGCTGACCGCCTGCTCTCCGAAATCATTCATCACGGATCCGGTTCGCATCCTTAGAGGGATCCGCTTCGCTGCTGAAGGTCAATACCAGATCGAAAAGTCCACCCGTGAATGGATGAAATCGGCTGTGGAGGGATTGAGGCACACCTCCATTGAACGAAAACGGGAAGAATTGTTCAGAATGCTGGATCACCCCAAAGCAGCCACCTCGCTGAGAGCATTGGATTGGTTGGGATGCTTTCCATATTTATTGCCCGAATTGATCACTGCCCGTGAGAGAGAGGGCAAAGCCTGGTGGGATGCTCTTCTGTCGCAGATCGATCACTGGTACACCCTCTTAAAATTTACCGAAGAGCAATACTCCGCTGAAGGAGCTCAGGAAGCCCTGATTGGGCTGGCTGTGTTGAAATTGGGGATATTCCGTTCTCACATCCACACCCATTTTTCAATGCCGGTCGAACCAAAACGGGGACGGAAAGGCTTCGCCATCCTGGCCATCCTGATAAACGCCGTGGCTGAAAGCCTGGGAAGAGATCTGCTTCCGATGGAAGTGGCGCGACAATATCATTTATCCAGAACTGAGATCCAATGGATCCAGGATTTTGTCCGGGCAACAAAAGCTATTACCCTACTGCTTGAACAGCAACATCCTCCTGCGGCGGTGCAGGTATTTCAATACTTCCAGCAGGCGCCCCGGTCTGGTATTGACGCGGTTGTAAGCGCGCTTGCCAGGGAATTTGGGGTCGCCCGCGAACAGCCAACCTTCCAACGGTGGGAGCGGATGTTGGATGTCTGCCGGATACTGTTGGATACATATTGGAATCATCCCGAGGTCATCCAGCCGCCGATCTTGCTCACGGGCGATCAATTGATCGAAGCCTATCAACTGGACTCTGGGCCTGAAATCGGAGAATTGCTCGCGATGCTTCGGGAAGAACAGGCGGCAGGCAATGTCAAAAACCTGGCAGAAGCGCACCAATGGCTGCAGGAAAAACTGAATCTGCAAAAAAAATAAACCAACCTGAATAAGGTTGGTTTTTGGTGAAGCGCATTGAAAAGACTGGTTTAAGGGTATAACTCGCCCAGGAATGGTTCATAAAAACAACGGCACCCATTTTCATGTGAACAACCCGTATGTGGGAGATGTGGTGCGTTTTCTTTGGGGTAGGTTCCCTGCAATTCATGACATGAGGAACAGGCATCGTTGCCAATGCTAACCCGTACGAATTTTATTCGCTGGTTTTCTTGGAACTGGGTTAACGCCACCGCGGTAGTGGAATATTCCCTCAGATCTGTCTGACATGACACGCACAGCAGCGCGCTATCGGGGGATTGAGCGGTGCAACGGGTGCATGTTTGCATAGATTCTCTCCTGAAGGCTTATCTCTTTAGCCTGCGGCTCTGACTTGATTGAAGGACGTTGCCCTCCGCATCAGATTATTCAAATGTGCCACCAATATACTGCTGGTGACCGGTTTGATCAAATAATCATCCGCTCCCGCATCCAATGCTTTTGAAACCATACCCGGCATATCCAGTGCGGAGAGAACCAGGATGGGAACGATACTGAACGCACGGATCTGCTGGCAAACCTGGTAACCATCCATCTCAGGCATCATCAAATCCAGGATTACAACATCAGGTGCTTTCTCACGAATCAGTTGAATCCCTTCCAGACCGCTATTGGCAGTAAATACATCCGTGGTGGCGGCTTTCAATAACAGACAGAGAAGCTCTGTCATGGATGGGTCATCATCAATAATTAAAACCTTCATAAATACCTCCGGTAAATCATCACGCAAGTTAATTATGCCCTAGGTTTATGAGGGTTAACCTTGCACCTTCTTTACAAATCATACCCTACTTTATTGTAGAAAAGAAGCAGAAAATAGAACGCGGTTAAGGTAATTGGGATGATTTGCACGTAATTGCATGGTTCGGCCCTCAATTTTGCTCATAATTGGATAAATTGGATGAAATATTGGTGGAAAAAGGCAAATTAATTCGAAATGACCTGTTTGTATAGTCAACTGTGGTAAAATCATGGCTTTAACGGCAAAAATTTTAATACCTGGAAAAACCGGGTTTAGAAAAAATCAAACTCTTCTATGGAGGATCTATGGCAGCAAAGAAATGGGTTTTTCTTTTTAATGAAGTGGAACAAGCAGAAAAGTATGTTAAGGGAGATTGGGATAAAGTTCGGGGATTGATGGGCGGCAAAGGTGCAAACCTGGCCGAAATGACCCGCATCCACCTTCCTGTCCCGCCATTCTTCACTGTCACCACCGAAGCTTGTATCGCTTATCAAAAGACTGGCCAGTTTCCTGAGGGAATGTGGAGCCAGGTACTGAAAGCACTTCGAAAGGTGGAAGCCGCCTCCGGAAAGAAATTTGGATCCGCTGCGAATCCTTTGCTTGTGTCCTGCCGGTCCGGTGCGAAATTCTCCATGCCAGGCATGATGGATACGGTCTTGAATCTTGGTTTGAACGACAAGACCGCACGCGGAATGATCCGCCTGACCAATAATGAACGTTTTGTCTATGATTCTTACCGCCGCCTGGTTCAAATGTTCGGTTCGGTCGTGTTGGATATGCCGGATGAAGCCTTTGAAGAAGTTCTGGATTCATACAAAAACCAGAAAGGCGCTAAATCTGATACCGATCTCACCGCGGCTGATCTGAAGGTCTTGACGGACCGCTTCAAGAGCGTCGTCCGCCAGGAAAAGGGATTTGATTTTCCGCAGGATCCGCTCGAACAATTGAAGCTCGCCATCGAGGCAGTATTCAAATCCTGGAATGGAAAACGGGCTGTCGATTACCGCCGCGCCACCAATATCCCCGATGATCTGGGCACCGCCGTCAACATCGTCACGATGGTCTTTGGAAATATGGGCTGGGAATCTGGTACCGGTGTCGCATTTACCCGCGAGCCCAATACGGGTGAATCCATTATGTTCGGTGAGTATCTGCTGAACGCCCAGGGTGAAGATGTAGTGGCCGGTATCCGAAACACAGAAAAGATCGTCAAGCTGGAAAAAGAATTACCGGACGCCTACAAACAATTCATGGAAATCACCGCCCGGTTGGAAAAGCATTACCGCGACATGCAGGATGTGGAATTCACCATTGAGAATAAAAAACTGTGGATGCTCCAGACCCGCAGCGGCAAACGAACCGCGAAAGCTGCCGTCAAGATGGCTGTTGATATGGTGAATGAGAAATTGATCACCAAGGAAGAAGCTCTCCTCCGGGTAACCCCCGAAAATGTCGATACCCTGCTCCACCCTCAGTTTGATCTGAAGGGGTTTGAAAAAGCCAAGAGTGAAGGCCGTTTCTTCGCAACCGGTGTGAACGCCTCTCCAGGCGCTGCAGTCGGCCAGATCTATTTTGATGCTGACACGGCTGAAAGAGTTGCCAAGGAAGAAAAGCAGGACGTGATCATGGTCCGGCCATTTACCAAACCGGATGATGTCCACGGAATGCTGGCAGCCAAAGGCATTCTCACCAGTGAAGGCGGAGCAACCTCTCACGCCGCCGTGGTTGCCCGTCAGTTTGGTGTTCCATGCGTCGTCGGCGCATCCAGCTGTCCGCATCGACCTTGATCGCCGCCAGATGGAATCCAACGGCGTGGTCGTGAAGGAAGGCGAATGGATTTCCGTCGATGGCACCACCGGCCAGGTCTTCCTGGGAAAAGTCAGCGTCTCCGTTCCAAAACTGGAAGAACAGACTGACCTCCTCACCCTGCTCTCCTGGGCGGATGAGATTGCTGCCCGAAAAGACATCCGCACCACTGCCCAGGGAAAAACCCGTGGGTTGCAGGTTTGGGCTAATGCCGATTATCCGAAAGACGCGCAACGCGCCCGTGCTTATGGCGCGGTGGGGATTGGTCTGTGCCGGACAGAGCACATGTTCTTCGAGCCGGAGAGACTGCCCATCGTCCAACGGATGATCCTGGCGGATACGGTCGAAGGCCGAATCGAAGCATTGAATGAGCTTTTACCCTCCCAGCGCTCAGACTTCGCTGGTTTGTTCAAAGCCATGGTGGATAATGACAAAGACAGGAATGGTTTCCCGGTCATCATCCGGTTGATCGATCCGCCATTACATGAATTCCTGCCGGCTGAAGAACAGTTGTATGAAGAGATCATCACCAAACGGATCGCCAATCTGAGTCTCTACGCCGTCGGAAAAGGTGATACAAAAGAGATCGCCAGCCTTGAAAAAGTTCATGCGGCTGTAAAATCCATGCATGAAAGCAACCCGATGATGGGATTGCGCGGCGTTCGCTTGAGTATTGTCTTCCCAGAAATCGTCGAAATGCAGGTCCGCGCCATATTCGAAGCCGCCTGTGATGTAGCGAAAGAGGGTTTCAAACCTAAAGCTGAGATCATGATCCCATTGACCGGCACCGTCAAGGAACTGGAATGGATCCAGCCCCGGTTGGAAGCCATCGGCAAAAAGGTAATGGAAGAAAAAGGCGTCAAAGTTGAGTATAAATTTGGCACCATGATCGAAATTCCACGCGCAGCAGTGACTGCGGCTGAGATCGCCAAGTTGGCCCAATTCTTCTCCTTTGGTACGAATGATCTCACCCAGATGACCTTCGGCTACAGCCGTGACGACGCGGAACGCAACTTCCTGGTCACCTATGTGGAACAGGGCATTCTGCCCAAGAATCCCTTCCAACAGTTGGATCGGGATGGTGTTGGCCGCCTGATGCGCATGGCTGTGGATGATGGTCGATCCACCCGTCCTGACCTCGAAGTGGGAATCTGCGGCGAACATGGCGGAGATCCTTCTTCGATCGAATTCTGCCACATGATCGGCAATAATTACGTGAGCTGCTCACCGTTCCGGGTACCGATCGCCCGACTTGCCGCTGCTCACGCCGCTCTGAAACACCGCAACTAATACGCATTCCATCAAATGGATGTGTGTAAAACCAGGTGGATGAAAATCCGCCTGGTTTTTCTTTTGCTGATAAGCAGCCAAAAACCGGATGCATGGATTATGATTAAGTCAGGAGAATGGGATGAGCATAAGCGTTCAGAAGGCCTGGCAGATCGGAAGACAACTCTATTTATCCGGTGATAAAAAGCCATTTCTGGCCAGTTACAAGCTGACCTATGCCTGCAATCTGAAGTGCATCCAATGCCCGTATCACCACTATCCTGTCCAACAGCAATCGTTTACAGACGTCTTATTGACTCTGGATCAGTTGGCGGCTCGTGGTAATCGGATTGTTGTGTTCGAGGGAGGCGAGCCATTCCTGTGGCGGGATGGGGATCGCACTGTGAATGATATTATCCTCGAGGCTCAAAAGCGCTTCCTGTGCGTCGGGATGACCACCAATGGCACCCAGTCTTTGAATGCCACGCCGAACATCCTTTGGGTCAGTATTGACGGCAAACCGGCCACGCCATGACCATCTGCGTGGTGAGGGTGTGTATCAGCGTTTGATCACAAATATCCAGCAGAGCAGCCACCCACGGATTTTCGGGCATATCACCATCAATGCGGTGAATGTTCACGAGATACCGGAGGTAATTCGAACCCTGTCCAGCCTGGTCAAAGGATTCACCATCCAGTTTTACTATCCCTACACAAACGACCACTCTTTGGTTGTGATGGAGAAGGATCGGATTTGGGTATTGGATCAATTGATAGGGATGCAGAAGGCTGGTCATCGAATTATGAATTCGATGGCAGGTTTGGATCGTTTGAAAAGGAACACCTGGAAATGTGATGAGTGGCTGGTTGATAATGCGAATCCTGATGGGAGCATCACGCAAGGCTGCTACCTGAAGGACCGCGCCCGAATTCGCTGCAGACAGTGCGGGTTCTCTCCCTTCACCGAGATGTCTCTGGCGTATCACCTCCATCCATCTGCCATCCTGACGGGCATAAATGTCTTCTTTCCATGGAGGGCGTGACCTCCCTTCCAGGCATCAAATGGCAGAGGATACCTTATCCGTTCGATTGAACCTGTGGTCATCTTTTGTATAATGCTTATAGAAGGGTTTCTTTGAAATGAACAGATGGGTAGGATAAAATTCATTGAATCATACCCGCCGAAAGGGGAGAGCATCATGAAGAAAAAAGAATACCTCGATCTTTACTACCAGATGGTGGTCATTCGCCGGCTGGAAGAGAAGGCCGCCGAACTCTATCAGCAGGGAAAGATCGGCGGTTTTTTACATTTATATATTGGGCAGGAAGCGGTATCCACCGGCGTAATATCTGTCCGGGAACCTGGCGACCGGGTCATCACAGCTTATCGAGATCACGGAATTGCGATCAATTGTGGGCTATCCGCGAATGTCATCATGGCGGAATTGTTGGGCAAGAAAACCGGCTGCTCGCAGGGACGCGGTGGATCGATGCACATGGCGGATGTTACCAAGAATTTTTGGGGCGGGCATGCGATCGTTGGCGCTCATATGCCCATCGCTGCCGGTCTGGCAATCGGAGATCAATATCAGAATAACAAAGCGGCGACCATCTGTTTCTTCGGGGAAGGTGCAACGAACATCGGCTTCTTTCACGAAGCGGTCAATCTGGCGAAGGTTTGGAATTTACCGATATTATGGGTCTGCGAAAATAATCAATACGGCATGGGGACGTCCGTTGAAAGGGCTTCCGCTGTTTCAGAGATCAGCCAGAAGGCGGAAGGGTATGGGATGATCAGCGCCCAGGTGGATGGCATGGACTTGATGTCGGTTCGGAAAGCAGCTGAAATCGGACTCGAACATGTCAAATCCGGTAAAGGACCCTACTTTCTGGAAGTGATGACCTACCGTTTCCGGGGACATTCCATGGGAGACCCCGAGCGCTACCGAAAGCAGGATGAAGTTCATTTGTGGCAGGAAAACGATCCCATTGGCATCTATTTGAAATATCTGGAAGAATCCAACACGGCCACTCCGCAAGAATTGCTGGCGCTCAACAAAAAAGCGGATGAAGAAATTCGAAAAGCGGTGGAATTCGCGGAAGCCAGTCCTGAGCCGGCACCGGAAGAACTGTTCGAACATATTTATATGGATGCCTAGGCAGGGAGGATTTGAATATGGCGAAAATCACGATGCGAGAGGCCATATCACAGGCCTTATGGGAAGAGATGGAAAGCGATCCCAAGGTATTCATCATGGGCGAGGAAGTGGGCGTTTGGGGTGGCACCTATGCGGTGACGAAGGGTTTTTATGATCATTTTGGAGCCGAACGGGTGAAAGACACACCCATCGCCGAAACAGCCATCATCGGGGCCGCGATAGGCGCGGCGTTGACCGGATTGCGACCGGTCGCAGAGCTGATGACGATCAATTTCGCATTTGTTGCCATGGATCACATTGTCAATGAAGCAGCCAAACTGCATTATATGTTCGGGGGACAGATGGTCCTGCCGCTGGTTATCCGCGCGGTGGGTGGCGGCGGTCGTCAATTAGGCGCTACCCATTCCCAGACGCCGGATGCCATCTTCGCGCATTTTCCAGGCTTGAAGGTGGTCGCTCCGGGAACGCCTGCGGATGCGAAGGGATTGCTGAAATCGGCTATTCGATCCAACGACCCGATCTTATTTATTGAACATGCCACCCTGTATCAGACCCGGGGAGAAGTTCCTGAGGGAGATCACCTGGTACCGATTGGCAAATCGATTGTCCAGAGACCCGGTAAGGATGTCACCATAGTCACTTACAGCAAGATGCTGGAACTATCCCTGAAGGCGGCAGATGAATTGGCGAAAGAAGGCATTGAAGCGGAGATTGTCGATCTGCGCACCCTCCGCCCCCTGGATATGGAACCGGTGCTCGAATCTTTCAGGAAAACGAACCGGGCGGTCATCGTGGAAGAAGGCTGGAAATCGTATGGAGTTGGTTCCGAGATCGCAGCCAGGATTTATGAAGAAGCATTTGATTTTATTGACGCGCCGATCAAGCGGGTCGCCCAGAAGGAAGTACCACTTCCGTATAATCGAAAACATGGAACAACTGGCTCTTCCCCAGGTCGCGGATATCATCGCCGCGGTCAAGGAGGTGTTGTGATGGCTGAAACCGTGAATATGCCCAAATTGGGTTTCGATATGGCTGAAGGAATCATCGTCCGCTGGGTAAAAAAAGAAGGCGAAAAGATCACCAAAGGGGATGTTCTGGCGGAGATTGAGACAGACAAGGCGACGGTCGAAGTGGAATCGCCTTATTCCGGCGTGGTGGCGAAACACCTGGTTGCGCAAAGCACCAGCGTTCCGGTGGGTGACCCGATCGCTCTGATCACGGCCGAGGGAGAAAGTATCAAGGAAGGCAAGCCTGATGCGAAACCATCCACGGTCGAAGTGGTTACGGCAAAATCCGCAACAGAAGTGAAACCATCCACGGGAGCAGAGATTCCGCCAAAAACGGTAGTCACGGTGAAACCTGAGAGTCCTCTGGAGCAGGCTAAACCGACGGTGGGTTCTGATGAACCACAGGCGGCATCCCCACTCGCCAGGCGGATGGCTCGAGATTACAGCATAGATTTGGGCGCCGTTGAAGGAACAGGACCCAATGGCCGGATCGTCCGGCGCGATGTGGAGGAAGCCTTCGCGAAGTCGACCACTCCCAGGTTCAAAGCGGAAGCACCTGGATCAGGCTCCCCAGAACCAGGCCAGCCGGCGCAACCACTCAAGGAAGAGCGCATTCCACTGAATAAACTCCGGGCTGCGATCGGCAGACGGATGCTTGAATCGAAACAGACAGTGCCTCATTTTTATGTCACCCGCCAGGTGAATGCAGACAGGCTGATGGAGGTCCGGGAGCAATATAATAATGTCGCCTCGGAGACAGGCAAGTTGTCTGTGAACGATTTCATTGTCAAAGCTTCGGCCATGGCATTATTAAAATTCCCCGGTCTGAATGCCTCCCTAACCGGAACAGAGATCACCCGGCATGGACAGATCAATATTGGCATCGCGGTAACCATCGAAGGTGGGCTGCTAACGGTGGTTGTTAAAAATGCTGATCAAAAAGATCTACGATCGATCTCAGGTGAAATTCGGGATATGGTCACCCGCGCCCGTCAGGGTAAAGTGAAAACCGAGGATATTGAGGGTTCCACTTTCTCGATCTCCAATCTGGGCATGTTTGACGTGGAGAATTTTGCTGCGATCATTAATCCGCCTGAAGCAGCCATCCTGGCGGTCAGCGCGGTTCATGATGCGCCGGTGGTTAGATGCCGGTCAAATTCGGGTTGGCAAAGTGATGAAGCTGACGATCTCAGCCGATCACCGTGTGACGGATGGGGCGGAAGCCGCGCAATTCATGCAGGAACTGGCCCGTCTGGTCGAAAATCCAATCTGGTTGGTCATGTGATATTTCGAGAATTAAATATACAGAGGGTTCATGCTGATGAAGCATGAAGCCCTCTATTTTGATTTTGCTTATCTGCAGTAGAACGAGCGGTAAATATTATAGTTTTCGAACACCGCTTTCAGATAATTTCGAGTTTCCAGAAAACGAATGACCTCCAGGAACAGATCCGGGTCTTCACCGGAAAGTTCCTTCCACGCGGATGCGTTCCCAAACCCTCCGTTGTACGCAGCCAGACCTGCAGAAATAAATCCATCCTGAAAACCAATCTGTTGAGCCAGGTAGTAGCTTCCCAGCCGGATGGCGACCTGTGGTCGATAGATATCCTCTTCGGTCAACGCAGCAGGCCAGCCGTACTGGGTGGATGCCTCTTTCGCCGTGGAAGGTAGCATCTGCATTAATCCCTCCGCGTTGGCCGATGAACGGATAAATGGCTCGAACAGGCTTTCCTGCCGCATGACGCTGAATATCAGCAAGGGATCCAGGTCATTTTCTTCGGCAGCCTGGGTGACCAACTCTCGATAATAGGTACCAAAACGGATGTGGTTGAAGTAGACCGGCGCGTTCAATGTGGCGGTATCGTCCATCCCAGCGAGGCTCAAGACCTGTCGGGCGGAAAGGATGGCGGAACGATACATCCCCAAATCCAATAGCCAGGCGGCTAATTTGTACTGCACCAACGCATCATCCTTATATTCAAGCCGGTACTCTTCGACTTCATCCCTGGCGTTTCCGAATAAACCCAGCCGCCAGAATTCGGTAGCGCGCTGGATTCGTGGGTCCGAGAAAATGGGATCGAGATTCTGGAATTGCGTATCAGCCGGAAGCGAGAATTGATCGATCATCCAACGCTCGGCTTCCACGCGTTCGCTGATGAGGTCATAGCCCAGGTCCAGAACCGGGCAGGGCTCTATGATCGCTTGTCCGCTGAGCATATCGCGGGCTCTTTCAGAGTAGTACCCGGTTGGATCCAGCTTGAGCGATTCCTGCCAGGCTGCCTGGGCGGCTTCCTTGTTCCCCATTGCCAGTGAAGTTTTACCCATCCAGAAATAGGATCCTGCTTTTTCGAGTGGATCAGTGGCCAGCAATAGGGCGCGCTGGAAAGCGGTCATCGCTTCCGGGTATTTGGTCTGACGGTATTGCGCTATCCCTGAAAAGAAGATCCCCATATATGCGTATTCTGATCCTGAGTATTCGCCAGGCAATTTCTCCCAGGTGGATGCGGCTTCAGGCAGCATCTCTGCCCGCTCATAGATCCGACCAGCCTCGAAGAGGAGGGATGGAGCCATGCCATCCTGTGGATTGTTATAGATGAATGTGAGCAGAGTTTCGGCAGCTTCTTGATGGCGATTGAGATGATACCATTGCGTATAGGCTTTCTCGTCCCAGGCCGAAGCGTAGAACCGGTCTCCAGCATGATCGGCGATCAGCGCATCCCATTCTGCGAGTGCGCCTTCATAATCGGCGATGTTTGTCAGGGCGAGGGCGCGATAGTAATGCGGAGTGCCATCATGAACCGGATTCGCCTGCATGTAATCCTTCAAGATATCGATGGTCAGATTATATTGCCCTACATAATAATTTATCAATCCGCGATTGAGTTCGTTGACGGTCTGGTTGTCATTGACCAGGGCAACCAGGGCAGAGTAAAATCATACGCACGCGGGTAGTGATCGACCGCGTCCTGGAAGCGTTCGTAGGCGGTCGCCACTTCGCCCTGAGACAGGTAAATCTGCCCGACAAGTAGATCCACCTGAGCGAGGGTGTATTCGTCTGTGGAATTATTGAAGATATAGTTCAGGCGATCCAGCGCGCCCACATAATCCAGAACGGAGATCAGATTTTTAGCAACCTTCAAGTCGAGGTTGATGTCTTTGCTGCCGGTGATACTGATGGCGTTGGCATACGCCTGATTGGCTTCCTGGTAACGTCCTGCGTTCGTCAGGGCATCACCCAGCTGCTCGTTGATATAGCCCGCCAGGATATCCGGTTTTGAAGAAAGATACAGGTCATATTCCGCGGCGGCTTCCTCATAACGCAGGAGAGAGTTGTAGATCTGGGCGAGATAAAAATGCGCCATTCCTTCCAGATCCGGGTTGTTATCCAGCTCAATGGCTTTTCGGAAATTCTCGAGGGCGATGATGTCTTTTTCCTGCAACAAGGCAATTCTTCCGAGCATGGCCAGCGCTTCGGAATGGATCACCGGATCTGAGCTGAAATTGATGGCGTTCTGATACTCCGCTGCGGATGCATCCAGGTCACCGACCATAAATAGTTGATAAGCTTGATCCAACCGTGCGGATGGTGGGGGAGTGGGAGTCGCCGTGGGCTGTGGAGTGGGTGTGGCCGTTGGCTCGGCTGTTGGGACGAGGGTGAGCGTGGGCGTGGCGGTGGCTTTCTGTAGAAACGCCAGCGGATTATCCAATTGACAGGCTGACATGGCGGCCAGGATCACGATCGATACGATGCGCATGAATAGTTTCATGCTGTTTTTATAATGTAGGAAAGGAGGCATGTCAATAGAGTTTGGTTTGTTTTGTCGATATGTTTGCCGTTCTTCAGCATAAGCTACTATAATCTACTCACGTTTGCTTGATTTTATTTCAGCCAATTTTGAACCTGAACCGCAAGGGGACCTTGTGACAAAACGAATCTTTAAGAAGCTGTGCAGCGATACTACTCATCGCTTTTCTGGTTTCTTCCTGCGCACCGATCAAGGCGGGGATCAAGAAGATCACCTCGGATGACCGCCCGAATTTCCTGATCATTGTGACGGATGACCAACGCTATGACACGATGCCATATATGCCTGAAACGCAAAAATGGATCTTCGACCAGGGGGTCACCTTCTCGCATGGATATATCACCACACCGCTATGTTGTCCCAGCCGGGTAAGCATTCTGACGGGGGAGTACGCGCATGATACAAAAGTTCGGAATAACGGTGATAAGAATATCAACCGGACCTTTATCGATGATCTACAAGATCACGGATATTTTACCGGTCTGGTAGGGAAATACCTCAACTCCTGGAAAGGAGAAGCCAGACCTGAATATGATTATTGGGTGTCCTATTTCAAAGGAGAATCGGAATATACCAATCCCCGTTTGAATGTGAATGGCAAATGGAGAAAACATCTCGGGTATATTACGGATATTCTTGGAACTTACTCGATGGATTTCATCAGTGAAGCGAATGCCCAGAAGAAACCCTGGATCCTTTTCTATGCGCCCATTGCCCCACACGAACCAACCGAGCCTTATGTTGGCGACCTCGATCTCTATCCCGATCTGGCACCGCATCGCCCACCATCTTTCAACGAGGCGGACATATCCGATAAACCGGCATGGTTCCAACAAAGACCGCTGCTTGATGAAGCCGAGATTCAGGAGGTGGATGCTTTTCGAAGAAATCAAATTCTTACCCTGGTCTCCTTGGATCGCGCGATCAGCGAACTGATCAGGCAGGTCGACCGGATCGGTGAATTGGATAATACGGTGGTCATCTTCATTTCCGATAACGGGAAATTCTGGGGCGAACACCGGATCACATCCAAAAATAGTTTCTATGAAGAAGCGATCCGGGTCCCGTTTGCGCTCAGGTATCCCCCCCTGGTAAGCAAACCCTACATCGAAAATTCGCTTGTCGCCAATATCGATATTGCGCCAACTATCTATGAATTGGCGAAAGTGACTCCGCCAAAAGGCACGGATGGGTATTCGCTGGTACGTCTATTCGATGGATCCGCTGATTGGCGTGAGGATCTGCTCATCGAAGGCTGGCCGCCGCGTGGAATCTTTGCAGCGCTGCATACCGGCCGTTACGTGTACGCGGAAACTGAAGGGGAAATATCGGAACTGTACGATCTATCCACCGATCCATACGAGCTCGAAAACCTCATCGAAAAAAGTGAATATCAGGATCTCATTAAAGATTTCCAGGAGCGATTACACGAGATCAAAGAGCCGCCCGGGGTGCCAACGCCGATCCCTGAATAACTCCATCCGCCATTGGGAGGAGAACTTTGACACCTATTTCATCCCGTGATAAACTTAAAATTGAGACGCTCTCCGTCGAGGGCGTTTTTTGATGTTGCCCCATCCTGATTTTGGAGTAAGTTCATCCATGCGCATTGTCTGTACCGGTTCAGTAGCTTATGACTATTTGATGTCCTTCCCGGGATACTTTAAAGATCACCTCTTACCAGACCGATTGGATAGCATTTCGCTCTCCTTCCTGGTCGATGTGATGGTGAAGCAAAGGGGCGGAATTGCCCCGAATATCGCATATACGATCTCCCTTTTTGGAGAACGACCCATCTTGATGGCAACTGTTGGGGAAGATTTTTCCGATTACCGGCAATGGCTGGAAGAGCATAATATTGACACTAGCGGCGTGAAGGTGATTCCGGGTAAGTACACGGCGTCCTTCTTCGCGAACACCGATCTCTCCAATGCCCAGATCGCCAGTTTCTATACCGGCGCGATGGCGGATGCAGGTTCGTTGAAAATTGCCGACCTACCGGGCGAGAAGCCTGATCTGGTGGTCATTTCGCCCAACGCGCCGGAAGCGATGGATCTTTATCCACGGGAATGCAAGCAGTTGGGTATCCCCTATATCTACGATCCATCCCAGCAAATCGTCCGGATGGACAGCAAGACCCTATCAGAAGGTGTGTCGGGAGCGCATGCGGTTTTTGTGAACGATTACGAAAACGAACTATTGAAACGCGCGACAGGATTATCTACTGAACAAATTCTCGATCAGGTCGATTATATGGTGGTCACCCTTGGGGATAAAGGATCCCTTGTCTATGCCGACGGTCAGGAGCACCATATCCCGGTTTTCCCACCCAACCGGATCGGCGATCCGACTGGTGTGGGCGACGCTTTCCGGGGTGGCTTTCTGACCGGATACCGCTGCGGATTTGATTGGGTCACCTGCGGTCAGATGGGTTCGCTGGCTGCCACCTATTGCCTTGAAGAAAAAGGAACCCAGAACCACTTTTACACACCGGCACAGTTTATTTCCAGGTTCCGCCAGGTCTTTGATGATCATGGCAAACTGGATTGTTTGTTGAAATAGCACATTCCCATTTGGAGAAGATAAAAAATGACTGAAAACGATATTAAAGATAAAAGCCTGGCTGAAGGCGGCCGCCGCCGGATTGATTGGGCGGAACGGGAAATGCCTGTCCTGCGTCAGATCAAAGAGAGATTCGAAAAGGAAAAACCATTCAAGGGTTTGCGGATGTCTGCCTGTCTGCATGTGACTGCCGAGACGGCGAACCTGATGCGTACCCTTCAATCGGGCGGGGCCGATGTCGTCCTGACCGCATCCAATCCGCTTTCGACCCAGGACGATGTGGCAGCTTCCCTGGTCTATCATGATGAAATTCCGGTATATGCGATCAAAGGCGAAAACAACGCGACCTATTACAAACACCTGAACGCTGCCCTGGATCATAAACCTCACATTACGATGGATGATGGCGCGGATCTGGTTGGCACCCTTCATAAAGACCGCCGCGAATTACTGCCGGGTGTGGTCGGTGGAACCGAAGAAACCACCACAGGCGTGATCCGCTTGCGCGCGATGGCCGCCGATAAGGCACTAAATTTCCCCGTCATCGCGGTGAATGACGCCACGACCAAGCATTTCTTTGACAACCGCTATGGGACCGGGCAATCAACCATCGACGGGATCATCCGCGCGACCAACATGCTGCTGGCCGGCAAGAATTTTGTTGTCGCAGGCTATGGCTGGTGTGGACGCGGTCTGGCAAGCCGGGCTCGCGGCATGGGCGCGAATGTGATCGTAACCGAAATTAATCCATTGCCTGCCCTCGAAGCGGTCATGGATGGCTTCCGGGTCATGACCATGCTGGAAGCCGCCCGAATTGGGGACATTTTCTGCACCGTCACCGGCGACCTGAACGTCATCGATAAGGAAGATTTCGAAGTAATGAAAGATGGCGCGATCATCTCCAATTCAGGCCACTTCAATGTCGAAATTAATATTCCCGCGTTGGAAGCAATGGCCGTGCGCAAGAGCCTGGTCCGCCCATTTGTTGACCGCTATGAACTCAAAGACGGCCGGTTATTGCACATTCTTGGTGAAGGCCGGTTGATCAACCTGGCTGCTGCAGAAGGACACCCCGCTTCGGTCATGGATATGTCCTTTGCCAATCAAGCATTATCGGCTGAATATATGATGAAAAATGCGATGAAGCTGGAAAAGAAAGTGTATTCAGTTCCTGAAGATATTGATAAGGAAATTGCCAAACTCAAATTGGCAGCCATGGGTATCCAGATCGATGTACTGACCACTGAACAGGTCAATTATCTCAATTCGTGGGAAGAAGGCACTTAAGCCTGACCCTGACATGATCAAAACCTCCCGTAAGGGAGGTTTTGTGTTTTATTCTTTGACCACAATTTCGATGTAGAACGGATCGCCGAAAGGCTGCTCATCCTGGTTATACGCTTGCCAGGCAGAGCGGTATGTCCCCGGCTCTGTGGGGGCTTTCAACATCATGCGGATGACCGCCGCGCTCCCGGAACGCGCCGGAAATAGCGACTGGATATCCGGACTTCCCAGAGTTTCGCCGGCGATCAGATGGATGCTGTATTTGTCATTCCAGTCACAGCTTCCGTTATTGCGAACCTGCCAGCGTTTATCCAACTCCTCTCCCGGTTTCACTTCGGCGCCATCCGGGATGGTGATATCACTATCGAAGGAGAGCGTATTTGTGCAGCCTACCGGAGGAGTGGCTGTCATGGATTGGGTGGGCAAGCTGGTGGGAACAGGTAAGGCGGTTGGGGGCAAAAAACTACCGCCGGTGTTTTTCGTCGTAGAGCGGGAACAGGAAGTCAGTACCAATCCCGGGAAGAGGACCAGCAGGAAGATCAGGTACTGAAGTCTGTTTCGATTAATCAGCGGTTTCATTCTTCAGAGGTACTATCTTCACTCGTGGAAAGGGGCAACGGCAGGTCTCCGCCTAATGCCCGTTCGCGAACCGCCAGCTCGATCTCTTTGGATAATTCATCATTCTGATGCAAAAAGTCTTTCGCGTTTTCGCGACCCTGTCCCAGGCGGATATCACCATAAGAGAAGAATGCCCCGCGTTTGGCGATGATTTCCAATTGAGTAGCCAGGTCGATGATGTCGCCGACTTTGGAGATGCCTTCGTTGTACATGATGTCAAATTCAGCCGTTCGGAAAGGCGGCGCCACTTTGTTTTTTACCACCCGTACGCGTACCCGGCTTCCGGTGATCTCCGCCCCGGATTTGATGGATTGGATTCGGCGGGTATCCAGCCGAACGGAGGCATAGAATTTGAGTGCCAGGCCACCCGGAGTGGTTTCCGGATTGCCGAACATGATGCCAATCTTCTGGCGCAACTGGTTGGTGAAGACCACCGCGGTCTTGGTCTGGTTGATGACGCCAGAGAGCTTGCGCAACGCTTGAGACATTAACCTGGCCTGCATGCCCATGCTGGCATCGCCCATGTCCCCTTCGATCTCCGCCCGCGGGACGAGCGCGGCGACCGAGTCGATCACCACCAGATCCAGGGCGCCTGAGCGCACCAGGGTCTCGGTGATCTCCAGTGCCTGCTCGCCGGTATCCGGTTGCGAAATCAAGAGACCGTCCACATTCACACCGCACTTGGCGGCATAGGCGGGATCCAATGCGTGTTCCATATCCACAAACGCGGCTGTGCCGCCCAGTTTTTGCGCTTCCGCAACGATGTGCTGGCAGACCGTTGTTTTTCCAGAGGATTCAGGTCCGAAGATCTCGGTGATACGGCCGCGTGGAATACCACCGATCCCGAGTGCGATATCGAGAGAGAGAGAGCCGGTTGGGATTGATTCGACCATCATATGATGGGCTTCGCCCAGTCGCATGATGGAACCCTCACCGTATCGCTTTACGATCTCGGTCAGGGCTCTATCGAGGACTGCTTGCTTGGCATCTTCTGAATTGGATCTTTGCTCGGGAAGGGGAGGATTAATTGTCTTTTTTGCCATGGTAAGCTCCAGAAAAACGGGAATGATTACTGGAATCTATTCAATTGTAGCACAAGTGTTCGATAGGTCAAGGTGTTCCGTCTGGTAGAAAATCAATGACGGGTGTAGGAGTTGAGTGAGCCTGAAAACCATCTTGTCCCCAATAGGTTACATAGGTGACTGCCCCTGGATTTATAACAAATTTATAGTACTTGGGACTGTTGGCAAAGTCAACCCACATCAGATAATTTCCCGCCGGCAGGTCACTTAAGGCCAGATTTTCCCGGTAAAAATCATCCGCATTGATATTCTTGTTCCCATAGGTTCGGGCATCCCATTCTTTTCCGGTATCCTTGCTCACGATGTGGACGGGAACATGGCTGAGAGGTTTTCCTTTTTCATCCATGATCTTACCCACCAGGACGCCCCAGCCCTGGGGCGGAGCGATCCACAATTCCGGATTGCGGGTATTCGCGAACAGGTTTTTGCCCAACCGCACCTCAAAGTGAAGATGTGGACCGGTGGACTCGCCGGTATTGCCCACATACCCGATAATATCGCCAGTCTTCACGATCTGATTGTCAACCGCGTTGACCTCGCTCATATGCGCATAGATGGTGAATAGTTTTTGCCCAGCATAGCCGAAATCGTGCTCGATCGCTACTGCCAGGCCGTAATCATCCGGGGCGTCTTCCACTCCTGAAAGAAGTCCGTATCCTGCCCAGATCACTTTTCCATCTGCGGTCGCCTGGATGGGAGTACGAAAGGGAGCGTCAATATCCACGCCAGTGTGGACCGTGTCGGGGCCGAAAATGATGCCCCCATAACGGTAATCTGCCACCGGCCAGTTGATGGTATCTGCAGCAATCGGCCGGTCGAAGTAAAAATGGTCATGCTCACTAAGAGCCCATGGAATCGGGTAGAGAGGCGGCCGCCAGGCTGAAACAGGCTGTGGTCCTGGGGTCGGCATGGAGATGAGCAACGCCTCCGCTGTGGGTGGCGCCACGAATGGACGGGTGGGTTCAGGTGTGAGCGTTGCCACTTCCATTGTTGGTGTTTGAGATACGCCAAGACCGGGTGTTAACGCCATTAGGGTACCCCTGACCGCAGTCTGTAACCGGGATTGATGCTCCAATGCGGCTTGCTCGTCCAATTGGAGCTGCTGTCCCGTGCAGGCTGATAGAATTCCGACTAAACCCAAAAGCAGGCTGATATTCACAATCCACTGGCGAAAAGTTCGTCGGTCCATTGGACTATTCCGGGCCGGGTGTCCAGGTTGGACGGCGGGTGGGGGTAAGGGATGGGGTCAATGTTCGGGTGGGTGTTCGGGTTCTGAGCAACCGGATGGTGGGCGTCAGGGTTTGGGTTGGTGCAACCGGTGAGGTTGGTGTGATGAAGATCTGGGGAGGATACAATTCCAACATTGCGTCCCGCCAGCTTAAGCCATCCTTTTTGGCGAACAGGTTGAACCGGGCTCCCTGGAAATAGGTCATCCAGTTCGGTGTGGCTGCCAACCTGTCCCACCCGAACCGGTTCGCGATGTCGGTCACATCCACCCAATATCCGGTGGGATATTCGGGAGATTCTTTTCCGCCGTGTTCATACGAAGCCGGATCGTTATTGAATTGGGCGTTGATATCCCAGGCGCGTTTGACGACCGGTGAACCCATCGAACCATCCTGGTAAAGCGGACGGGCGTACATTCGGAAGTAGGTTTTATTCCCAAAATCTTCCCTGGAGATGAACATCCAGTTCACATTCATCGGGATGTAGTTGATGCTGACAGCCCGACCGGTATATAGCCAGTTTTCCTCCAGGTCCGGACCGCCTATCTCCGACAGGGGTAGAAATGCCTGTTCCAGATTCGCGGCCACGTCCCAACCGGTTTCCACCTTTAACCGTTCTCGAAGAGCCTGGAAGGATTCGTCCACCAGATCATGCAAGACAGCATTGGGGGCATTCACATCTTTCAAATGGATGAGTTGGTATCGATTGGGGAGGTCTTCGGGGGGCGGCGTGATGGCGATTTGATAGAGACCCTGGATGGATTTATTCTGAAGAGCAACGATCCACTCAGGCAGGGGATTTGGAAGAGAGGTCTGATGCCAGGAAATCCCGGTCACCCTCCCCTGGGTGGGTGTGACCGGATAGACCAGATTGCCAAAGGGGACGCTATACGCTGCCAAATAATCTTGATTAGCCTGCGGAATGGAGCTGAACAATACCGTACCATCCGGGCTCCAGGTGGGGAAGTCTCCTTCCACAACCGCGGAGGGCATTCTGGACGGATCTGCGGGATTCCAGGTGAACAGAGTCCGCCGGTTATCGGTGACGGCGCTCCAGGAAATTGTGGAGCCATCCCGTGACCAGACCGGATGGCGTGGATCGTCCCGGCTATCCACTTTTATGGGCTGGATTTGTATGGTTGTTTGTCCGATGGTTGCCTTCCAGAGGGAGGGGCCAGTCCCATTCGAGGATACGAATACGATCTGGTCCTGGGTGGGTGACCAGGCCGGGTCATAATCTTCCGCGCCATCGTAGGTGATCTGGGTGGTGGATACTGATTCTCCAGATAGGTCTGCGATGACGATCTCCATATTTTCGTTGATATAAGATTGGAAGACGATCCGTTGGCCATCCGGTGACCAGGAAGGCGAGGAATCATATTCCGGGGTATCTGTCACTGGCAAGGTTTCACCGGTGAGGAGGTTCAAGATATAGAGATCCCAATACCCATTCCGGCGGGAACCGTATGCGATCCGGGTACCGTCGGGACTGATGGCCGGGGTTTGATCATCCCATTGATTCCCGGTCAATCGCAATAAGATCGGGTCTCCGGGGGAGAATGTGAACAAGTGGCTGTAACCCTTCTCCACCATCGAGAAGACCACCATGCCCTGCCTCACCGAGGAACCCGCCAGCAAATCCGGCAACTCGTCGCTCGTTTGGATGGTTTGCGGGGGGGCGGGTGTTTCGGTGGCGCCGGTGATTGGATCCGATGAATTCGGTTGGGCCGATCCAGCGGCAAGCCGTTCGTCAGGCTGGCGGCCAGCGGCAGGCAGGATGACCGCGAACAACACCACCAGGTTGACCAAGATCAGCATCACGGCTACCGCAACCAGGATGGATATTTTCTTATTGACTTTGGGGATCCGAATTTTCCGAAGATATTTCATTGATCAAGATCTCCTGCCCAATGGATGACTGCCATCAGGAGCCTGTTTGCTGAAGGGTCAGCCAGGTTTCGATCACATCCATCGGATTCAAGTTAATATACTTGCCGCTGACCCGCCAGATGCAATAGTTCGTCCGTTCATCGTCAGTGGAGGATGTGTCGTAAAAACCCATCGATGCAAATTCAGTACCACCCGGACCCCAGCGCATTTCCAGGTGCAGATGCGGATTCACGGACGCTCCCGTTGTTCCCACCTGCCCGATCAGATCTCCCGCCTGGATCGTATCACCGATCTGGTGGGTGACCGGCTCCTTCAAGTGGGCGTACAGGGTATAGAGCGAATCCGGTTTCAGTTCCCAATATTCGGTCTGGATGAGTTCACAGGCAGGCAATCGGGGATTGGAGGGGTAGGGTGTCGCGAGTTGGATAGGATTAAGCAATGCAACCAGATTGGGCCGGATTTGATTGAGCGGCGTTTCGATGATGATCTGATTGCCGTAGGGTTTGCGGTCATTGGTGATACCGACGACTTTCCCGCCCATCAATGCATACACCTCCAGACCTTCCATTTTTTCATGAGAACCACGGCTCCAGTAGGCGAAGTCCACTCCAACATGACCATCATCCCAACCAGGTGCGGGCGGGGCAAAGGGAGAGGAGACGATACTGGATAATTCATCGAGGGAAATATCCTGGAGCGGGGAAGCGAGGGTAAAGCTCGCGTACGGTTCGGGTGTGGCTGTCGGGGTAAGGGTAGGCTTCGCAGTGGGTGTGTTGGTAGGGCTGGGAATTGATGTGGCCGTAGATGTAGCCATCAAGGTGGGGGTGGGGACGAGATTCGGTTGGCCTGGCACATCCGGATAGGAAGATGGATAGGAGGATAGCAAGCACGATGTTGGCTCGAAAATTCATGCTCTGATTATATCGTAAGTAAAACGACCCATTAATCGAGTAAAATTCATACCTGAAAGTAAAAGATGTATGATTTATAATCGAACCATGTCACACCGCAAAATCATCACGGCAATCACACTGCTGTTTACCCTCTTCATTCAGATGGCACTGCCTGTTCAAACCAAGGCTCAGGATGTGGATCCTGCCAGCGCTGTATGGATCGTTCTCGATTCATTGAACAGTTACCGGGCAGCCAATGGCCTGGGTCCTCTCCAGGTGAACGCCAATCTGATGGCTGCCGCTCAATCGCAAGCCGACTATCTGGCATCCACCTACGATATCCAATCCGGCTCCGATGGTCATGTCGGATCAGGTGGCAGCCGTCCGATAGACCGGGCAGCCGCCTTTGGATACGGGGGAGGCAAAGAGATCGAGGTATCTGAAAACTGGGCTGGCCTGGGGATTATCGGCACAAAACCGGAAGAGGTGGTTTATACCGAATGGTGGGCGGATGCCGCTCACCAAAATACCATGCTGGATGGGAATGGTAGAAATTACGCGGATGTTGGCGTCGGTGTCGCCAGGCAGTCAAACGTGTATTATTATGTCATTGATGTCGGTGTGGTTGTAAGCGATAATCCTTACGTCCCTCCTTCCGGCTTCGGCAATGGGGTTTACTCCGATGGAAGCCAACAGTCCTTCACACCCCTGGAGACGGCAGCTCCGGCCGCGGATGGTTCAGTGACCCATAAAGTAAAAGAAGGTGAATCGCTCACGATGATCGCCCAATCTTACGGAGTGGATATCGATGAAATTCGCGAATTGAATGGGATGGATGTTGGCTGGGTCCTGATTTACCCGAATCAGGACCTGATCATCAAACCGAAAGGTTCCGAGACTACACCTGGCGTCAGAGCGACCGAGGATACCGGAGAACCAACCCCAACAGCCACTTTCGCGCCGACCTATACACCGCGTCCTCAAACCACGATCGCTCCAACCGGGGTTAACGCTGCCCCTATCCAGGAACCGTCCTCCACCCCGGAACCTACGCCAGCCTCGTCGACCCAAACACTCGGATTTGTGATCATCGGTGTGTTCGGAATTGGCTTGCTGGGATTTCTCGGCATGCTATTTCGCCGATCGGCCGCAGCGTAGGCTAATCTGGCCATGATACGCAAACTCCTGCTATCCCTCCTATTCGTATTACTCGCTCTGGAAGCCTTTGCTCCAGCGAACAGAATTCAAGCCGGTTCCTCTGCCCCCAGTCCTTATGATCTGATCGATATAGTCAACGGCTACCGGGCAGCAAATGGATTATATGCGCTGGATTCGAATTCTCTGGTCATGGCAGCAGCCCAGGCTCATGCCGACTGGATCGTCGAGACCGGGAATGGCGGCCATACAGGCGCCGGCGGCAGCGATGAGACCGTCCGGGTTGCCTGGACCGGGTACGGTGGTGGAGCCCAAATCCACTGCGACGAAGGCTGGGCAAGCGGAACCAATGCCGAAGATGTCGTTTACAGCTCATGGGCAGACTGGGTCCATCAGGGCGTCATGCTGGATTACTGGGGAAATGGGTACACCGATGTTGGCGCCGGCGTTTCCGACCAGGGGAATGGGCGATATGTCTTTGTTCTTGATGTGTGCATGGTCTCAGGAAAACCGTCGACCAAACGACCGACAGCCGTGAACACGCCCGTTGCGGGCGACGAGTTCAACGGCATCACCGATCCGACATCCGACACCTCACAATTAATGTTCACCGTGGTCAAATCCACCCCGGAAGCAGATGGTTCCGTGATCCATACGGTTCAATACGGGCAATCGCTCGTCCAGATCGCGTTGGCGTATGGCACCAAGGTGAATGAGATCCGGCAGTTGAATAATATTGCGGAAGATTTCGACCCTCATTTACCCGGAACAAAAGTTGGTGATCTTCAAATCGAGCTCCGGGATCGCATCCACTGCGGTTGGGAAATCCACCGGGACGGCCGATTCGACAGGCTCAGCCGTACAGACACTCGATCCAACCTATACTCCCCGGCCAAAGGTGACGCCATCCATCCTGCCGCAGATGTTGTTGCCAAGTCCGACACCCACCCCAAAGACTGAATCTTCCAAAGGCGGCATGGTCCAAACCGCCGGGCTGATCCTGGTGGTGATCTGCGAAATTGGTATCCTGGCCTATATGGGTTTCTCCCTTAAAAATAAGAGCCGCCATTATGCTGGCGGCTCTGAAATTGGATTTTGTACTACTTAATCTTCCGGCTTTCCATATAAAAACGCTTCTCTATCGCTTCTCCCATCGAGAAAGTTTTTCTGGGTAATGCGCCATCGAGAATAACCGTCTTAAATAACTCCTGTTTGTTCATCCCTTTTAGATAGAAACCAAGATTTCCTGGCTTCTTTCCAAGGGTGACAACCACCTCTTCGCCGTGGACATAATCGATCCCTTCAGCCATTCTCCCGGATAAGATCTCGTCGAGCACCTTTTGGAGATTTCCAACCGGCAGATTCAAGGCCGGGTGATTCAATTCGATCACATCAAAACCTGACGCGGAGATCAATCCAATCCGCTGATTTTCTGATGTGGAGGCTTCAACCGCGCTGATCATGGCTTCTTTGGTGGGAGCTGTACGAATTCGATAACGAGTTCCGTAAGCCTGGTCGAACCTGTCTTTGATATCCGTCCTGACATTGAACAAGACCCGGTGGATGGGTTCGAACACCAAGCCCTGATCGTGGACATTTTCCAGTTCCACCAGCGCGTAACGAGCTGGATGCTCCATCCCCACGACCGGCTTGACCTTCTCCCAGATCGCTTTCGCGGTAGCCAGCGAATGGTTTCCATCTCCCATTGCGTACAGCAGCGTAGGCGCCGCATCCGGCAGGTGATATTTATCCTGAAAGTGTTTCGGATCAGCCAATTGTCCGAGAGCGGCGATGATGTTTTGCTCGAGGTCAGGCTGATTGACCAACCAGCCCTGCAAGTGCCCGCTGCCTAACATTAGATCGGTATCATACAATGGTTCGAGGAGGTCTTTCTTTTTCGCGAGGGGTTCTATCACACTCATTTCCGGATCGTCGATCAATACCAGGATATGCGGAAGTTCCAGCGGCGCATTTTCTCGAATTTTGATCCGGGGCGGCAACCGGTCTAGGATCGTCCCTTCCGTAGCACGAATTAAACTTTGAGCACCCTTGTTGAAATCGTATTGCTCCAGGTCCAGGCACACAACCAGACCTTTCCGCATCCGGCCGGCGACGGTGCGTTCCAGATAGATCATGCCTTCTTGCGGCACCAGGATCTGATCGTCCAGGTAACGCTGCATGGTGTTCAAAATTGTCGTCAGGCGGGCTTGTTCTTCCGGTTTTCCCAGATACACTTCCGGCAGGATCAGGTGATAGGTGGATGGCGCGTCCCCCACGATCTGTTCCACATTCTGCCAGTACTCCGGTTGGGAGGTGAATTGGTCACAGGCAACTACTGCCCATTTGGATAGATCGACACCCTTCCGCGGTAGATAGACCTGCGGAGTGCTCAATCCGAGCGCTTCATATTTCCTCATGCATCCTCCAAGACGAATTGAATTTGCCACTTCAAGTATAGCGTAGATTGGTCGCTCTTTCGATATTCCCCCCACGATATTCTGCATTCACGAACAAAAAGCCGGCATTCCTGCCGGCCTAGTTAACTTTGTATCCATTTTCAATAGTTCTATAAATCGGAGATTCATTTCCTCGAACTAATTACCAATTTCTGTTCACTGTTCTCTGGTCTCTGATCTTCTTACATATCCCGCATAAATGCGATACCGATGGTGCCCGGACCAGTATGAGTACCAATCACCGGGCTAACCTCTGTGATCATGATCTCGTTCGGGGTGAAGCGGCGCTGGCATTCCTGAAGCACAAGTTGCGCCTCGACGGGTGCGTTGGCATGCAGAATCCCAAGCCGGTTTTGACGGGAGTGAGCCAGTTCATTCTCGAGCAGGGTATACATTCTTTCGATGGCTTTCTTCTGAGTTCTCACTTTTGCGGCAGCTTCGATCATGCCATTTTTTAATTGAAGGATCGGCTTGAGATTGAGCGCGGTGCCCAACAGGTGAGCCGCATTGCCAATTCTGCCACCGCGGTGAAGATAATCCAGTGTATCCACCACAAAAAACGCACCGGTATTTGATTTGGCCCGCTCCAAAAGTGCAATGGTTTCTTTCATGCTCGCGCCATTCTGGATGGCACGGGCAGCCTGGAGCACCTGATACCCGAGGGCCAGCGAAGCCATGTACGAGTTAACCAACACTATGGGTGCGCCCGGTAGCATCTCTTTCGCTTGAACGGCGCTGTTCATTGTTCCGGATAACTTGCTCGAGACGGTGATGCACAAGATCTCATTACCCTGAGCCAATAATTTTTCGAAGATATTTTTCATCGTGACCTGACTTACCTGAGAGGTGGTCGGACTGGTCGGGCTGATCTTCAACCGCTCGTAGAATTCCTTGGCGTGGATGGAGATGCCATCTTCGTAGGTTTCACCATCCCAGATCACGATCTGGGGAGCCACGGTAATCGAATATTCCCGAATATAGGATTTAGGTAAGTTGACGGTGCTGTCGGTAACGATTGCGATGGGTGCCATTTCTCTCCTCTAATAAGTCAATCTGATCATGATCATTTCTCCTTATAACCCAAAAAAGACCGTTTAGATGCGCAAATGTATAAGCAGTCTATGTAGAAGCGTGAAGTTTAGGTCGGGTGTCAGACGCTTTCATTATTATGCTAATAATCGGGCGGTATTCCCGTGATTGTTTGACAAATCATCTTATCCAGACTACAATCCTTTCGCTTAAGGGATGTGCATGTTTGAAAATCTCACCTCAAGACTAAATCAGGTATTTGCCCAATTACGCAAGAGAGGGAAACTCTCTGAAGCGGATGTGGACCTGGCTTTGCGGGAAGTCCGCCTGGCTTTATTGGAAGCGGACGTTCACTATTCGGTGGTGAAAGATTTCATTCAACGCATCCGGGTAAGAGCGGTCGGAGTGGAAGTCTCGCAGGCGTTGAACCCTGCCCAACAGGTGATCAAGATCGTCCATGAAGAGCTGGTTGCCACCCTGGGCGAACCGGATCGGATCAACCTGGTAGGCGAAAAACCCCGGGTGATCATGCTGGTAGGTTTGCAGGGTTCGGGCAAGACCACCATGGCTGGCAAGCTGGCGCGCTATCTCCGAAGCCAGGGTGAACGGGTCGAGTTGGTCGCGGGCGATCCATATCGTCCCGCCGCCATGACCCAATTGCAGGTACTGGGTGAGAAAGTAGGTGTCCCCGTGTACGCTCAAAGCGGGATCGCACCCCCTGATCTGGTCTTGCAGTCATACCGGTCAGCTCAAAAATCAGGCGCCACCGTCCTCCTCATCGATACAGCCGGCCGTTCGCAATTGGATGGCGAGTTGATGGCAGAATTGAAAGCCATCAAGAAAAAGGTGGATCCGGTCGAAACCCTGCTGGTGGTCGATTCGATGATCGGACAGGAAGCGCTGCATGTCGCGGAAGGTTTCCGCGATTCGGTTACCCTGACCGGGCTAGTTCTCACGAAAATGGATGGAGACTCCAGAGGTGGCGCAGCCATTTCGATTCGGTCGGTCACCGGGGTGCCGATCAAGTTCCTGAGCACTGGCGAAAACCTGGAAGCCATGGAAGCTTATCTTCCACAAAGACTGGCCACCCGGATTCTGGGGATGGGCGATGTCATCGGTCTGATTGAAAAAGCGGAAGCCGCCTTCGATCAAAAATCTGCCCTGAAACAAGCCGAAAAAATGGCTTCCGGTAACTTAACTCTGGAAGATTTTGCCGACCAATTGAAGCAAATGCGAAAAATGGGACCGTTTTCCCAGCTTTTGGAGATGTTGCCAGGCAATTTGGGCGCTGCGGCACGTACTGTATCTCCCCAAGATGCGGAAAACCAGTTAAAATTGACAGAGGCGATCATCAGTTCGATGACCATCAAGGAACGCAGATCTCCGGATATCCTGAATGCGTCCCGCCGCAGGCGAATTGCTGCCGGATCGGGTACCAGCGTACAGGAAGTCAACCGGATGCTCAAACAGTTCCGCGAGGCCCAAAAGATGATCAAGATGATGCAAAAATCGGGTGGACGAGGCCTCCCCCGCTTATTTGGTTAATCTCTCGGATTACTTTTTCCGGACGCGCACCCTTTCGGCGCACTCTCACCCGGATCATCTAATTCGTAAGATACAATGGATCAATCAAGATACCTAGACTAGGAGAAAGTTTAAATGGTTCGAATTCGATTACGCCGCGTTGGTTTAAAGGGTCAACCCAGTTACCGCATTATTGCCGCTGATAAAGAAGCTCCACGTGATGGCCGCTTCCTTGAAATCCTTGGATTCTACAATCCCCGCACCGATCCATCCACCATCGAAGTGAAGGAAGATCGGGTTTATGACTGGATGTCCAAAGGTGCGCAACCCAGCGATTCAGTCGTTCAGATATTCACGACCATCGGTTTGCTGGAGCGCTTCGCCCGGTTCAAAGGTGGCGAAGCTCAGGAAACTCTCCTGGCTGAAGCGAATGCCGCCAAGGCCAAACGGGTTGTCAGCCCCAGAACCCGCAAGGATGTCAAGTAAATACGCCTGAAATAGCATTCGCAAGCGCTGTGAAAGGAGCTTCCTTGAAAGAATTAATTGAGTACATGGCGAAATCCCTTGTGGATCAGCCGGATACAGTTCAAGTCGAGCAACACGCTTCCGGTTCCAAAGTCCAATTGGAATTGAAGGTGGCCAAGGAAGATATGGGCCGGGTGATCGGCAAAGGCGGAAAAGTAGCCAATGCCATGCGGTTATTGCTTCGAGTCGCGGCCGCTTCCGAAGGAAAACAGGCATCACTGGACGTTCTGGAACCAAAATGAAGTCCGTCAGGTCTGTAAAAAAAGAAAATTCTTTGTTATCCAAAGGCTCGCCCGCTCAGGGCGAGTTTGTCTTCATTCTCATCGGGAAGATCCAAAAACCGCATGGCGTCGAAGGTGATCTGACCATCATCAGCATTTCCGAAGAGCCGGAACGGTTCTCCCCCGGTAACACGGTTTGGATCGGTGAAGACCACAAGCCATATCAGATCCAATCCCGCCGGTTTACAAACAAGACCCAGTTGATCCATTTCCGTGGGATAAACAATCCTGAAGATGCCGGAGAATTGCGGAATCGATTGATCTATGTCCAGCAATCGATGCTTCCGCCATTGCCGGAAGGCGAATATTACCACTTCCAATTAATTGGTCTGACGGTATTGGACGAGAACGGCACCAAAATCGGGGTGTTGAATGAGGTACTCACAACCGGCGCCAATGATGTCTACCTGGTTGTCGATGAAGAGGGCAAGGAGATCTTGTTCCCGGCCATCCAATCCGTCATCATCCAGACCGACCTCGAACACCAGCAGATGATAGTCCGCCCGCAAGAGTGGTTATAATCGAGCAATGGAAGAGAAGCATTTCTGGGTTGGCTTTAACCTGGTAAAAGGAATCGGTCCTGTCCGTATCCAAACTTTGCTGGATCATTTCGGTTCTCTCACACATGCCTGGGATGCACAACCTTCCGCCCTGCAGGAAGCCGGTCTGAATCAGAAGGTTATCGAAAATTTCCTGGAAGTCCGACAGAAAGTGGATCTATCCACGTATGTAGATAGCCTGACCGGTAAGGGAATTCGGGTGATGACCTGGCTGGATGCAGATTACCCGATCCGGTTAAAAAATATTCCGCAACCACCGCCGGTTCTATATCTACTTGGGCAATATACCCCGGAAGACCAGTGGGCAGTTGCCATCGTGGGTACCCGCCGGGTGACAGCCTATGGCAGGCAGGTGACCGAGCAAACCGCGACTTATCTCGCCAGGCAGGGGATCACCGTCATCAGTGGATTGGCGCGCGGTGTGGATGGAATCGCCCATTTTGCAGCCTTGAATAACGGTGGAAGGACCATTGCCGTGCTCGGCTCTGGCGTGGATGAGATCTATCCGCCGGAACACCGTCAATTGGCAGAAAAAATCGCGATTAATGGCGCCATCATCAGCGATTACGCTCCCGGCACTGCGCCTGACTCATCCAATTTCCCCCCTCGCAACCGGATCATCTCCGGTCTTTCAGCCGCGGTAGTGGTGATTGAAGCGGGCGAGACAAGCGGCGCGCTGATCACGGCCACCTTCGCGGCAGAACAGGGACGGGATGTGTTCGCTGTCCCTGGTGGCATTTATTCCCCCCAAAGCAAAGGAACCAACCGCCTGATTCAGCAAGGCGCGTCTCCATTACTTGACCCGAAGGATATACTGGATATGTTGGATATCCATCACGTGGAGCATTATAAACAGGCCTCCCTTCTTCTCCCGGCAGATGATGTGGAAAGCGCCTTGTTGAAACTACTCCAATTGGAACCCCTTCAGATCGATGAGTTGAAAGCCCAATCAGGCCTGGCGGTGGAGAAAATATCCGCCGGGTTAACCATGCTAGAATTGAAAGGTTTGGTCCGGCAGGTTAATGGATCTGCATATCAGGCAGTGATGGAAGATCAGGCGGAATACCATTCATGAGGTGGTAAATATGGACTATTACGCTGTCATCATGGCAGGAGGAGGGGGAACCCGTCTTTGGCCACTTTCCCGAAAAACCTACCCCAAACAATTACTCACGATCTTTGGCGACCAGTCGTTATATCAGATGGCTGTCGCCAGGTTGAATGGCCTATTTGATGAGAATCATATACGGGTGGTCACCACCCGGGAGCAATACCAAAAACTCGTTCCATCCACTCCGCAACTTACAACCGACCAATATATTCTGGAACCTGAACCCAAAGGCACCGCCTCGGTGGTTGGCCTGGCAGCCGCGATCCTGTCCATCCATTCGCCGGATGCGGTGATGGCTGTACTTACTTCTGATCATGTGATCCAGAATGTCGCCCTTTTCCACGAGCTGATGCGGAAAGCCTACCAGACTGCCCAGACCGGGTGCCTGGTGACTATGGGAATCCATCCCGATTATCCATCCACCGGTTATGGGTACATTGAAGTGGGAGAGATCCTGCAACCCGGAACAGATAATCCTGCCCGTCAGGTGATCCGATTTGTGGAAAAACCGGAGCAAACCCGAGCGGAAGAGATGCTTGCCTCTGGCAAATTCCTCTGGAATTCAGGGATGTTCTTCTGGCGGGTTGACGCCATCCTGCGTGAAATACAGACTCATATGCCGGAATTGCACGACGCTTTGATGCGAATCAAATCGGATTGGGATTCGCCTCGGAGGGAATCGACCCTGACAAGTATCTGGCCAACCATCCATCCTGAAACGATCGATTATGGGATCATGGAGAAAGCGAAACAAGTCGCCGTGATACCCGCCGAGGGGCTGGGTTGGAATGATGTCGGTTCATGGAATTCTCTGCCGGATGTCATGCTGCCTGATAACGATGGTAATATATACCTCTCCAAATCGGTGATATCCATCAATTCCAGCGCCTCGATCGTGTACGAGAAGGATCCGCAGAAGATGGTGGCACTGTTGGGGATGAAAAACATGATCGTGATTGACACCGATGACGCATTGCTCATCTGTCCACGCGACAAAGCGCAGCGGATTCGCGACATCGTGGCGGAGCTGAAGAAGCGTCAATTGGATCAATACCTCTAGGAGGGTAGTAGTGGAAGCTTATTGTTTAAAATGCAGGACAAACCGAACCATACAGGAACCGATTGCTGCTTTCAACGTTAACGGTTCCCCCATCACGCGGGGAACTTGTTCTGTTTGCGGTACGAAGATGAATCGGACCGGTTATACCGAAGCTCATCAGGGTTTGACTCCTCCCGAGGTGAAGAAAACCAGGGAAGTGGTGAAAAATGGCAAACTGGTGATCGTCGAATTGCCGGCTAAAGCAAAAACGGTCGGACGATTCCTGGGTAAAGGATTTACCGTGCGCGCCTCGGTGGGACATGTCCGCGATCTGCTTCGATCAGAATTATCCGTGGATGTGGAAAACAATTTCACACCCAAATACCGGGTGCCGAATGAGAAACGTGAGATCGTCAAGGAACTTAAGGAATTGGTGAAGCGTTCGGAAGAGATTTACCTGGCAACCGACCCGGACCGTGAAGGGGAAGCCATTGCCTGGCATCTTATGGAAGCGGCAGATATTCCTCTGGAGACATCCAAGAGGGTGGTCTTTCACGAGATTACCGATAACGCGATCCAGGAAGCCTTCGCCCATCCCCGGAAAGTGAACACCGATCTTGTGAATGCACAGCAGGCTCGTCGAATTTTGGACCGGCTTGTAGGCTACAGCCTGAGTCCGCTGCTCTGGGAAAAAGTCCGTTCCAGACTATCCGCCGGACGGGTTCAATCAGTGGCATTGCGTTTGATCGTGGAGCGTGAACGCGAGATCGAAGCGTTCATCCCCCAGGAATACTGGACGATCGCCGCGGAATTTCACCAGGAAGACCATCGTCAAAACTACCGGGCGAAACTGGTAAAGCTGGATCACAAGGATGCCGTCGATCACCTATATTCCAAAGAGGCGGTGGATCCCCTCCTGCCCGATCTGGAAAATGCAGCTTACCATATCAGCAAGATCAAGAAGAGTGAACGGAAGCGCAAACCATCGGCACCGTTCATCACAAGCACCCTGCAACAGGAAGCTTCCCGCAAGCTTGGATATACCGCCCGGCGGACGATGATCTTAGCCCAACAGCTTTATGAAGGGATCGATGTTGGCGAAGGCGGAAACACCGGTCTGATCACCTATATGAGAACCGATTCCACCCATGTGGCCAAACAGGCTCAGATGGAAGCGAGGTCTTACATCGCTCAGCGTCATGGAAATGATTTTCTACCGCCGAGTCCACCCTTCTATAAGACCCGGGCAGCCGGAGCTCAGGAAGCGCATGAGGCGATCAGGCCTACATCTGCTTTCAGGGAACCGGATAAAATGAAGGCTTTTCTCTCCCGGGACCTGTTCAGACTATATCAACTCATCTGGCAGCGGTTTGTCTCTTCGCAGATGGAAAGTGCTATTTACGATACCCTCACCGTCGATATAGATGGAAAAGGGAAGGCACACAGCTATCTCTTCAGAACAGCCGGCTCATCGGTTCGTTTTCCCGGATACCGGGTCGTCTATGAAGAAGCTGTGGATGAAGATGCGTTGAAAGATGATGAAGAAAATAACCGGATTCCAGCGCATCTCAAAGAAGGCGCTCTTCAGATCCTGGAAAAATTATTCCCTGATCAGCATTTCACACAGCCGCCTCCCCGCTACACGGAAGCGACCCTGGTTCAGAAACTGGAAGAAAACGGGATCGGGCGGCCATCCACGTACGCGCCCATCCTTTCGACCATTCAGGAACGCGGGTATGTGATCCGAGAGCAAAAACGCTTATCGCCAACCGATACGGGCATACTGGTGAATGATCTCCTGTTGGAGCATTTCTCTGATTTGATCGATGTCGGATTTACCGCAGCCGATGGAACAGAATCTCGATCAGGTCGCGGAAGGGGAGAAGGCCTGGGTGGAGATCATCCGTGATTTCTATGATCCGTTTGCTGTGCTGGTGAAAAAAGCGCAGGCGGAGATGCCTGAAGTCAAGACGGAACTTGAGAAAATCGGGCGCGCTTGCCCAAAGTGCGGGGGGGACCTGGTTTTCCGCTGGGGCAGGTATGGCAAATTCATCAGTTGCAGTAATTTTCCGACCTGCCGGCACACCGAACCGTTCCTGCAAAAGATTGGCGTCCTCTGCCCCAAAGACGGCGGTGATCTGGTGGAACGGAAAACCCGCAAGAACCGTGTGTTTTTCGGTTGCGCCAATTACCCCGAATGTGATTTCACGTCCTGGAAGCGTCCGATCGCCCAGCCATGTCCCAAGTGCGGAGGCCTGCTGGTGATCAACAACAAGCGCGAAGCACAATGTACTGTCTGTGAAGAGAGTTTCCAGTTGGATCAATTTCAGGAAGAAAGATCTTAGGCGGCATAGAGATTGCAACACTCCTGTTGAGCAGCCTTTTTGGATGCTGTCATTCTTACAGTAGATCTCATCTCTTGAGAGCAGGAGTCATCAAATGGAACGATTTAAAGAGTACCTAAAACATCCGTGGGCTGTTCCCGCGCTTTATGTTCTGGCGGGCGTGATATTCGGTTGGTTCGTCCTGGGCTGGGGTCTCTTTCCAGTTGAATGGAAGGACGCCACCCCGGCTTATTTGCGGCAGGATCTGAAATTGGATTATCTGCGCATGGCTGTCGATTTGTATGGATCCAACGGAGACTCCGCTCTCGCGAACCAGCGCTGGGTTAATCTCGGCAACGACGCGTCAGGTCTGTTCCAAAAAATCCAGGATGATCCCAAAGCCGCTAAATTGCAGGCCATCACCGGCTTTGCCAAGGTAGTTCAGGCGGGAACAGTGCAGTTACCCGCTTCCGTGGATGCTCCGAAAGAGACTTCCGGGGCAGAGACGACCACCGATGAAACCATAACCAGCGGTGAGGTCACCATCCCAGAATTCGTTCCAACCGAGAAGCCTAAAAATTCACTCTTGCCGGTCGCGGTGGGCGCCTTCTGTGTGCTGAGTGTGATCCTGGTATTCGCGGTCGGATATATCTTTATCAAAAAAGGCGGCAAACTCTCGCTGAAACCGAACAAAGTGGAAGCGATTCCGTCTCAGCCACCTGTCGTTGAAAATCCAGCCGATAAGGGCGCGGAGTATTTCCGCCCGGCAACCGAAGCACCGGTCTCGCAATTCATGACAACCTACATGCAGGGTGATGAGCAGTATGATGACTCATTCAGCATCGATAATCCAGTTGGTGAATTCCTGGGAGAATGTGGTGTTGGGATCACCGAAACTATCGGCGTTGGAGAGCCCAAGAAAGCCGCTGCCTTTGAGATCTGGTTGTTTGACAAGAATGACATTCAAACGGTGACCAAGGTATTGATGAGCGAGCACGCCTTTAAAGATCCCACCATGCAGCAAAAACTGCTGTCGAAGGGGGAGCCCATCCTGGCGGAACCAGGAAAACGGATCCTACTGGAGACTGCCACGCTGCAGTTGGAAGCCCGAATTGTGGATATGAATTTTGGCCAGGGTCCACTGCCAACCAACAGCTATTTCGAACGACTTACTCTGGAACTGGCTGTCTGGCCGAAGGTGAAGTAAACCGGATCTGATTAACGTCTGACAAAAAAGGAGAGCGGGTCTTGATCCACTCTCCTTTTCATATTTATGTTTCGGTTACAGGCTTCTGTTCACTTCATTATTCGATCTTCAGTATCTTGAGGTGAAGCTTTCCTGCCGGGGTGTTGACCTCAACGGTATCACCCGGTTTATGGCCGACCAGCGCTTTACCAATCGGGGATTCGTGTGAGATTTTTCCGTTCTTGGGATCCGCTTCATTGGGCCCGACCAGGTACCAGGTTTCGGGATCGAAATCCTCTTCCTGAATGGTGATGTGCGAACCGATATTGACTTGTTCCTGATTGGCTTTATTTTTCTCAATAATGACCACATTCTTCAAGATTGAATCCAGTTCATGGATCCGACCTTCGAGGAATCCCTGTTCTTCCTTGGCCTGGATGTAATCAGCGTTTTCAGATAGGTCACCCTGTTGGATGGCGAAACGCAATCGAAGAGCCAGCGCATCCCGCCTGGGTCCTTTTAATTCAGTCAACTCATTTTGCAGCTTCTCAGCGCCTTCAGCGGTGAGGTAGGATACATCAGACATTCAATATTCTCCGGTTTAACGATTATTCTGCTAGGACGGTAATGATACCACGCTAGGGTAGCGTCTGAGGATCGAACAGCTTCTGATGCTCATCGATCGCGTATCGGTCGGTCATTCCGGCGATGTAATCACAGACCGCGCGCTCCAATCCTCGTTCGTTGATCCAGCCTTGAATGTGGGGCGGCAGCATGGACTTTTCACTTAGATACGCCTGGAATATGTCGCTAACGATCCTTTCCGCTTTGACCGCCATGCGAACCACCCGGTGATGCCTGTACAAATTCTTATACAGAAAATCCTTTAATTCCCGATTCCGCCGGTGGGTCTCTTCGCTGAATCCGACCACATTGTAGGAAAGCTGCTGCAATTCCAGGGGACTTTTCGCGCCGCTCTTCTTGATCTTTTCGGCAGTCGTGGTGACGATATCTGTCACCGACATCCCGATCAACCGACGGATCAAGCGGTGACGGGTAATATCGTCCAATAAAGTGCCTTTCCAATCCACGCTTCCGATCAGAAGTTCCCAGAGCGGCATTCCGGCCAACATGCCCTCGTTGATCATCCCAGAGCGCAACCCATCATCCAGGTCGTGGGCTGTGTAAGCCATCTCATCCGCAATATTCGTGATCTGTGCTTCCAGAGTCCCACGCAATTCAGGGTTGAAATCCGAGGCGTCCGCCACATCATATTCGGTCTCGTGCTTGACAATCCCTTCCAACACTTCCCAGGAGAGGTTCAAGCCAGGGTGATCTGGATAACGATTTTCGAGCTGGGTGACAATCCGAAACGAGTGTTTGTTGTGGTCGAAACCGCCAAAATCCTTCATCAATCGGGCAAGAACCACTTCGCCTGAATGACCGAAAGGAGGATGCCCGAGATCATGCGCCAGGCAGATCGCTTCCACCAGGTCTTCATTGGCGCCCAGGGCGCGGGCGATGGTTCTTCCAATCTGGGTCACTTCCAGGGTATGGGTCAGACGGGTGCGGTAATAATCTCCCTCGTAGTTGATGAATACCTGGGTTTTGTATTCCAACCGGCGAAAAGCGGTCGTATGGATGATGCGGTCACGGTCCCTTTGATAGACGGTTCGGTAATCGGGTTCGTCATCCGGGTACAACCTGCCGCGGGTATTCATGCTCCGGATGGCGAAGGGTGCCAACTGCTGATCTTCCAATTTCTCGAGATGATTTCGACTATAGATCATATGCTTTCCTTTCCACATATGAAGTGTTCTGCAGACGCAGATGGCTTATGCGATAATTGTAGTGCCGATTGGATCACCCATGAGCGCGTTGTAGATGGATGATGGGGGCAGCCCCGAGAAGATCTGGCATCGCGTTTTGGGGTTTTGCCTGATCAGCTCGATCATCATTCCGACCTTCGTCAGCATCCCACCGGTCACATCGATGGATTGCGAGCCTTGGATGGCGTCGGCCAGGCTTTGATAGGATTTCGGGTGTGATTTCCTTCACCAGGATTGCACAGACCGGATAATCCTGCCAGACCCCCTCTTCAAGACCCGCTAAAAGAATTCTGGCCGGGTGCAGACGAAGAGCAAGATGATGAAACAAGTCCTCGGTGGATAGAATGGTCCCACCCAGCGCCTGGTCAAAGGCGACATCACCGTAGATGACCGGGGTCAATCCATGCCCGAGGGCAGAGCGGATCGGTTCGATATTCCAGGCGACAATTTCTGCGCTGCTGGGTGTCACGCTGCCGGAAGCAGGAAAATTGACCACCGGGATCCCCGCGTCGAGCAATGACTGCATGACAGCCAGGTTCAACGCCCGGGCTTCCTGCCACACCTTGTGGAATCCGAGCCATTCCTGCTGGCTTTTCACGCCCAGTTTTGTTCCATATTCATTCGCGGGGATATGGCCGAAGGATCCGGATCCATGCCCGATGACGAGCTGGTCATTCGGATTTTCCGTCAGGTAGCGGGCTATCTCCAAAGAAATCCGGGCTAAAATATCCGCCCGCAATGTGTGGGGATGGTCCTTATCCGTGATCAGTGATCCCCCTAACTTCAAGAATTGCAGCATAACTCACTCCAAGTGTGTTTGAATGACCCGGGTCGCGCCGTGCGCCAGTAGGGCGGATTGAACTGCCTCACGTTGATCGTCCTGAACTAATGCGATCAAATTCCCGCCGACGCCCGCGCCAGACAGCTTGGCACCCAACGCGCCGGTTTGCAGCGCCGCAGCCGCCAATTGATCCAACGCCGGGCTTGAGACGCCCATCTGCTGGAGAAGGGCGTGATTTTCGGTCATCCAGCGGCCGGTCATTTCGCGGTCGCCGGCTTGCAGGCTGGAGAGCGCCTGCGCGGTGAGAGCGTCGATCGCATCGAATAGCTGATCATACTGCTCAGGGTTACGTTCTCTTCGCTCGCGGACACCATGTCACCACTTCAGGGACGTAGAAGCCTGAATACCGCTATCCGCAATGAGGAAAAGGAATGGCGCACCCACCTGAATGGTCTGAATGGGTTGGGATTGCTGAAACAGGACCGGCATGCCGTAGGCTATGACTGTATTATCGATCCCCGAGGGCGTTCCATGGTGGGTCTTTTCCACCTCGAACGCAATGGATGATACAGCTTCGGGTTCGAGTGGCTTGCCCAAGATAATTGGATACCGCGCGGATGATGGCCACGCTGACCGCGGCACCCGAACCCAATCCCCCCGCGATCGGGATGGTTGACCGGATGATGATCTGCATGGCAGGAGCTATGGATAATCCCAGCGCATCCAGCGTTCCCTGGACGGCATGCCGAATCGGATGTGTTTGTTCCAACGCTCCGATATCGGTGTCCAATTGGATATCGGGCGCGGATATGCGAATCGTTCCGGCCGGTTCGCGAACCAGGGGAGTGATGACCGCCCGTGCTTGCACCTGGGTCACCGGGATCGCGATGGCTCTGCGCCCGTAGACCACGGCGTGTTCGCCGAATAAAATGATCTTCCCGGGAGCTGAACCAGAAATGGCAGGCATTTTAGAATAGATAGAAGATGAAAAGTACCGCAGCGCCCCATAATACAATCGTGATCTGCAAAGGTCGATCACTGAAGAGCATCTCTTCCGGTGCTCCGCCGCTATTTTTGACCTGGATCAAATATAAATATCGGAAGATGCCATACAACACAAACGGAATGGTAAGCATCATCGAATGATTGGCAGGCAGATTGGGCGCTGAGAACGTGTAGAGGCTGTATGACACAATTGTCGTGCTGGAGACGATGGTGATCAGTTGATCCAGCAGGGGAATGGTATAGCCCCCCAATACCCGGCGGTGGTTGGACGCATCTCCCGCGAGAAGACTTAACTCCGCGCGGCGTTTGCCAAATCCGATATAGAGAGCGCCGAGGGTCATGACGACGTACAGCCAGGGAGAGAATCGTTGAACCTGAATGAGCATGACCCCGCCCGCCACCCGCAGGACAAATCCCGCCGCGATGATGAGCACATCCAACAGGGGAACATGTTTCAACCATTTGGAGTAGGCCAAATTCATAAAGAAATACAAAGCACAGATCAGGGCAAAGCCAGGCGCAAGCAGATAGGCTGCCGGGAAAGCGATCAGCAGGAGCAATATCGCAAATCCGATGGCGATTCCTACGGGTAGCGCGCCGGATGGGATGGGACGATTCTTTTTCTGAGGGTGAGCGCGGTCGGATTCGATGTCGAGGATATCGTTGATGATATATACAGCGCTGGAGAGAAGGCAGAATATGACGAAGCCAGCGAAGGTCCGTTCGAGAGAGAGCAGGTTGGTTAGTTGGCGGTCGAAGACCAGTGCGGCGAAAAGGACTCCGTTTTTCGCCCATTGTTTTGGACGCATGGTCTTGATCAGCGCGAGTACGATTGAAGGTTTTTTCATCCACTCTTCCCCAGGCGATTGATAATATCATTATAATAGGGAATGGAGAATCAGAGATCGGAGATCAGAGATCAGAGACCTGAGACCAGAGAGTAGAAATTAGAAACTGGAAACTGGAAACTGGAAAACTGGTAACTGGAAAACAGTGATCGGAGACCTGAGATCAGACACCAGAAAATAGAAAACAGAAACTGGTAACTGGAAACTGGTGATGGAGACGGACCGAGACCTGTGACCAGAGACCGCTGACCAGATATCCGATCGCCGATATCCAATACCCAATTCTGATTACTGATTACTAATTACTAATTACCAATTTCGAATTTCTCCTTTCTACCATATGGATAAAAAAACCGAACGCCTGGATGTGGAACTAACCGAACGCGGCATTGTCGAAAGCCGCAGCCTGGCTCAGCGCCTGGTGATGGAAGGCAAGGTGCGGGTAAATGGTCAGGTGGCGCTCAAGCCTTCCGAGAAAGTAAAGCCAGGCGATGAACTCACTCTCCAGGCGGAAGCGCGTTTCGTTTCGCGTGGTGGTGAAAAGCTGATTGCCGCCCTGGATGCGTTTGCCATCCAACCGGATGGACGGGTATGCGCGGATGTGGGTTCGTCCACGGGCGGATTTACCGATTGTCTGTTGCAGCTTGGCGCTTCGAAAGTCTATGCGATCGATGTTGGGTACGGTGTGCTGCACTGGAAACTAAGGCAGGATCCGCGAGTGATCAGCATGGAGCGCACCAACGCCCGCTATGTCGATAAACTACCGGAGTTTGTGGAGATCGTGACGATCGATGCCTCGTTTATTTCACTGGGAATATTGCTTCCTGTAGTGAAGAACTGGTTTGGCGCAGCGGGCGGCCAGGTGGTGGCGCTGATCAAGCCTCAGTTCGAAGCCGGGCAAAAGGAAGTGAGCCGGGGGGAGGGGGTCATCACCGACCCGGAGATCCATCGGCGGGTGGTGGAGAAGGTAAAAGCCGAGGCGGAGGCATTGGGGTATGGGGTGAAAGGACTAGTCACCTCGCCTCTGAAGGGTCCCAAGGGGAACATTGAGTTCTTGATATGGTTGGGGTGGGCAGGGCAAACTCAAGGAACTGGGGAGTAGATACCTAGCTAGGTATATGGGTATTGAAACCCAACTTGAACAACAAGTGTTATTCATTATGACAAGATACTCCTCACTTTTTCTTTGTATCTCACCCATTCACACCGTACAATGAATCAAACCAGCCATGAATGAAATCGGAGGCTTACGATGAAGCAGGATAAATTTTTGATCGGAATCATCATCGGGATCGTGATACTCGTCCTGGTGGCAGTGGGATTATTCTTCAGCCGCAAGACCACCGTTCTGACCTACCAGCCGGAAGACCAACCCCAGGGCGTTGTGTTCAACTACATCCTGGCGATCCGCAACGAGGATTACACCAAAGCATATGGCTACCTGGCGGAAAAACCCGGCAAACCATCTCCCACCTCCTTTCGACAGGGTTTGCTCATGAACAAAGAACAGGCCAGGATCGCGGTGGTCGATCTGGGGAAGACCAATATCGACGCCAATTCCGCGATCGTGGAGGTGACCACCGTGAATACATACAATGATGGCATCTTTGCCAACGGGTATGAGAACAAGGAGAGCGCCATCCTGGAAAATCAAAACGGAGCGTGGAAGATCACCGGCATGCCGTACCTCTACTGGAGCTACGACTGGTACCAGGTCATCAAGTAGGGTGGATGGGATAACCGATGAAAACCATCCGACGAATTTACTTTTATCTGGTCACTGCCATCAGTGTGGAGCTATTGGCCTGGGGCGTCATCAATCTGTTGCGATCCATCTTCCGCACCGGACTGGCCGGGGGACAATCTGAATCACTCTCCATCGGCCTGGCGCAGATCCTGGTCAGCATCCCGATATTTATCGTCCATTGGCTGGTCGTCCAGAAAGACGCGGCCAAATCGGAAGAAGAGCAGACCACGGTTGTCCGCGCCATGTTCCTGTACGGGATCCTGCTGGGAACGCTGGTCCCGGTTGTCCAGAATATTCTGGCGTTCGTGAACCGGCTTCTGCTGGATACCACCGGTGTAAGCCGCCTGACCGCCCTGGTCGGCAGCTCACAATCAGCCAGCGATAATCTGATCGCCATCGGTATCAACCTGCTGCTGGCAGCGTATTTCTATTCCATCCTCAGAAAAGACTGGCAGTTCAGTTCAGATCCGGCCAACTTGATCGATTTGCGGCGAATATATTGGTATTTCTGGATGCTGTACGGATTGGGGATGACCGTCCTCGGCGTTCAACAGCTCATCCAGTTTATGCTGCGTAAAGCGGTGATGATCTCACCGGATATTCTGGCCGGATTGCTCAACCCGGTTACCCTGCTGGTGCTGGGTGTGCCGATCTGGGTCTATACCTGGATGACCATTCAAAGATCCATCACCCGGGCGGAAGAGCGGAATTCAACCTGGCGGGTTGGCGTGATGTATTTTCTGGTCCTGGCCGGAGCCATCAGCACAGGAGTGGCAGCCATCACCATCCTCGGTTGGATCTTGCGCTGGGCGTTTGGTGAAGCGATTCGCCTTCAGGGATCTGCTCTGGAAGCTCAGGCCTGCCCTCTCGTACCTGATCCCTCTGGCTGTGATCTGGGCGTACTTCATCAGGCATCTACGGATGGATATCGAAAGCCGGGCGGATGTGTTCGGCCGGCAGGCGATGACCCGGGTTTATCGCTATATTCTGGCGTTCCTGGGGTTGGTCGCAACCATCAGCGGCCTGATCGGCTTGCTGCGCTTTGTGGTGAATTATTTCCTGCTTCACCTGATCGTGCTGCAATCGAATACCCAGCAGATCGCTCAAAGCCTGGCGTTGCTGGCGGTCGGGTTGGTTTACTGGCTGGTTTTCTTTTTTCCAGAGAATCGGTCCGCCCAACTGGAGGATGAATTCGCGGAGCACGCCCGACGATCCCTTACCCGGAAGATCTATCTATATACCGTGGTATTTGGTTGCGTCGTCGGGGTGATGATCACACTCGGAACAACCATCTTCGTGCTACTCGAAAGCCTCTTCAGCGGGAACCTGGCACAGCGGAGTTCTGAGGTTATCCTGGAGTTCAGCCGGGTCGTGGTCTTCGCCGTATTCCTCGGTTATCACCTGGCGAACCTCAGGCGGGACGCCCGAGCGGTCACCCGCACGTTGGCCGAAAAACAGGCAAACTATCCCGTTCTGATCGCATCATCAGCCGATTCGACTCTCGGGAAGGAGCTTGCCCTGGCGTTCTCGCGCTACGCTCCGTCCATCCCCATCCGGTATCAGGAAGATGAGGTTGAATTGGAGAAAGCCATCGGATCGGCAAAAGCGGTTGTGATTCCTTCCTCGACCGTCACTCAATCCGACTCAAAGTGGCTGCCCATCCTGGCTGGATATGCAGGCAAGGTCCTTTCGGTGGCCGAGATCTTCCGAGCAATGGGAGTGGATCCCGCAACCCGGCAAGCTGACCGAGATGGCGAAAAATGTGGCCATCTCTGCCCGAAACCTGTCCGAGGGGAGGCTGATCCAGGTGCAGAAGAGTATCTCCGTCTGGGCGATCCTGGGATACATCCTGGCGGGGCTGCTGGTGCTGATGATCACGATGATCGTGCTGGGGACGGTGTTTGGGGGGTAGTTCGTTAAGGGAGCATTGTGCGGGCTTGTTTAGTCCTCCCTTCATAAGGCAGCGTTCCGTTTGCGTTGGCTGTGGTACTGGTGCAGCCCAGATGATCCGCCAGAAGGTATGAGACGGTGCTATTCACCCGCACACCTGCCCCAGTATTATCGGGGTGGCCGTCTGCCCGCCGTAGTATTTGGTCACATCCGTGCCGGAGACTGCGTAATACTCGCCCACAAACTGGGTGGTGACCTCGTTGATCGTGGACTGCACCCGATTCCCATCCCCATCATACATGAACTGCGCGAGGGTGTTTCCGCCCTCCTGCACTTGAACCAGTTTATTCCCCCTTACGCTGCGCTCCAGGGGTGCTGCGCGATCGCCATTATAGGTGAAGGTGGTCGTCACCCCGTTGCGGGTGCGTGAGATCATCAATAGGTAAGGGTTGTAGAGATAACGGCTGCCATAAATGAGACCCAACGGAGAAGAAAAATTTAAATTACACATTCAATCAATCTAAATCTTTCCCGTTACGTAGGAATCTCATCTTCCTGTGATTTTCGATTTTCTGTATTTCATAAATAATAAAACAATATTGAAGTATATACCCGTTGAGTATAACTCCCAAAATAATCATGCATCCGCCAATAACCAGATTTACTATTAAATCTTCTGCTCCACGTAACAGTACCCTAATAGAAATTGGGAGAATCGGTGTAATAATTCTTCTGGTTGATTCAATTTTCGATTTATTCCTTGGGCCATTCTCATAATTTGTAAAGAGATCTGTTCCTGTTTTATTAATAAGATCTATCCCAAAGTAATTAGGGTCACGTATAAATTCCCGTGAGATTTCTTTTTTTTGTGTCCAATAACGTATGATTACATCTCCAATGATGATAACAATATAAAAAGTAGAAACGAATACCCCATAATTCGTTGTTTGGGCCATAAACTTGTAGGTGTTTGTTAATAGATAACCAACAGGAATAATTATGAGTAGTAATACAAGAATGTAATATATTTTAATGTGTTTGATAAACATATGGCCAATTAACAATGCGAGAAAGGATGCTGACATAATATAGATCATTAGGGGAGAATAAGGATTAAATTCAACCCAACCTTGTTTTGAAATTTTAATATTAAAAATCCAAACAATCATCCAGATAATAATTAGGACGCGCCAGGCAGGTAACGATTTCATCATTATCCTTATTCTGCCACTAAATGGCCTGAAAAAATATTATATGTAGGTTTCCCATTTATAGCTGACCCTTCGAACACCCCTTCGTCGACTTTATTGTAATGATAGGTTATGTTACCTACCCAATTGTTTTTTTCAACATAGGAGTCGTAAATCAATCCACTTCCGAGATCAACGAGTAAACCACCGACCGGACCAATAAAACCTGATGACAGGTCACCAATAATCTCAGGGCCAGCAAAACCAATGGTTCCAACAATTACATCTGCTCCAAACCTGTTTCCAGACGCCGCATTTGTCTGATCTTCAATTAATTCGGGAATGACATTCAATCCAAGCCCAACACCAAAAGATAATCCATTGTATATGCCCCCTAACCTGCCAAGTGATTTTAGAAAACCCTTACCGGTTGGGCGGAAAAATATTTCTTCCGTGCCTTGATTCAAAATCTTGGCAATATCGTTATTCATGGTTTTTACTATTTGCTCTGATCCAAAATTTGGAACATTCTTTGGGACTACTAGTCGTTAACCCGTACTTATCTAGTCCAGTTATCGTTTTGTCCTGAAACTCGTAAACAATATCAGCAACGATGTGGTTTATTTTCTTATTTGGTTGATTCTGTTCACAACCTAATTCTTCATTGCAGGGGCGATTTCCACTTGGGTCTGTTAATTTTTAGAGAATTATTAAAAGCATAAGCGTATCTATCCCATGCCAGAGGTATTTGATTATTTGGCACGATCGTATCCGCCTGATTGAACCTGCCTAAAATTGGGTCGTACCAGCGAGCCTTACCCCTCTCGCTGCGCTCGGGGGCGCAAAGACCGCGTAGTACATCCACCCGAAATCGGACGTGTTCGAATACTGCCCGGTATACGTGTAATCCGAACTAGAGCCAGCAGAATATCTCACTTCCCCCCAGGCTTTGTAGCGAGTCTCACCGACCAAATTTCCTGCAGAATCCAACACCAGTGCGTTGGAGCCAAGATGATCCGCCAGCAGGTATGAGACGGTCCCATTCACCCGCATGGCCGTCTGCCCGCCGTAATACTTGGTCACATTCGTCCCGGAGACCTCGTAATACTCCCCCACAAACTGGGTGGTGACCCCGTTGATCGTGGATTGCACCCGATTCCCATCCCCATCATAGCTAAACTGGCCGATGGTGTATCCGCCCTCCTGTACTTGAACCAGTTTATTCTCAGCATTATAGGTAAAGGTGGAGTTGATCCCGTTGCGGGAACGTGAGATCATCGATCCGTTGGCGTCGTAGATGTACGTGCTGCCGTCCGAGAGACCCGTTACGGCATGGGGATGGGCGCTGTCGCCATAGGTGTAGGTCAACCCGGCCTTAGCTGCCAGGTTGCCGGTATTCCCGTCATACCCGTAGGTTTCCGCATACAATCCGTCCAACCCACCCACGGCATCCGCGGATGTGAGCCGGTTCAAATCGTAGCCAAAAGACTGGGTCTGCGGTCCGGAGATGGCATCCACAATCTACCCCTGTAAGAAAAGGCTGTCGATTTTACTCTTTCGAAATTCCAGGAAATTCTGCATGAATTGACTCTCTCCCACCGGAGCACACCAACTAAATTCTCCTTCATGGTATTTTTCCTCAGGGTGATCCTGCGGAGACAACCAAGGTGGAAGGATATTGCATATTTCCCCATAGAGTTTTTGTGCATGTTGAAAAAGGATTCTCCTGAAGATCGGAGAGAAATCGGTCGGGCAAATCAGGCTCTGGGGAACGTAAGCAGTGTTGGTAGGGGCTGTAAACAAACCAAAAGGTGGGTGACGATCAGTACCTGCTACAATATTGAATTCAATTTCATGACGTGTGCTGTTCTTTTTATGATCAACAATATGTGCTATCTGGTAACCGGTCGGACCTCTTTTCCGAAATTCGTGACCGGTGAATAGAAATGCCCAGATATGTTTCGGAAAATCATTATCATCCAGTTTGACAGCCTCATTTCGCCACGCATTATCCAAGGTCGTATGGCCACGATAACTGGCGATCTCTTTGCTGCCTGAGTAACGCCGAACTCCAGGAAAAGCGCAGGGAGACCCATCCCATAGATAGATTAATGGATTAATTCCCCTTGTTGTAAGCTTTGCAGACCATTCCATGTGATGCTGCTTGTTATCTTCAACAAGCAATTCAATGATCTCAGGTTTTAGAAATTTGGTGTATCTTGCGAGTAACTTGATTGTTTCAAATAGTTCGTCATCCGAGGGCGTAGACCAGTCTGGCCAGGTAGTCTGTTGACGAGGTGCTCTCACCCCGCCATGGTCCTGTGGGTTTTGTGGTTGGGGTGTCCCCACACCTTGCGCAGGGGTTTTCCCCTGACGGGGATCAGCCCCACTGGAAAATTTAATATACAATTTTGCCGCTTGTTTGAGCGTCTGTGTGCCGGTATATTGATTTCCATCTATGGGTATGTTATGCAGGGTAGGTCTCCTATGCTCTTCATCTTTCTTTGTATAAGTGAGCTTCTTTATTAAACTTTTCCCGCCGTCGCGCTTATACTCCAGATCCAAATCATATTTATGGTTTTCGATCCTCTTACAATTGGATAACCTGGATCGGGCTGTGCTCTCATCAAATCTTGCCAGTAACCAGGTAAAATACTCTTCTTTTCTCATTTATTTCCCCTCCACCAGGCGGATTTCCTCGTCAGTCAGACCGCATAATTCATTTACCACATCCAAAAATCAACTCAGACATGGTCTGGCATATAGAAATTTTAGGAAACGAGCAACAAGTTGGTGGATGATCTCTGGAGCAGGCATGATGATTTTCCCTCTAGGTGTTTCTTATGCAGCAGTCTATAAACCTTATTATCGTATATTTTTGTAAGGCGTAAAGAGTTCCTCCATCGCATTGTCCTCCCTTCATAAGGGAGGTGGTTGGCGTGTTTTTTCGCCAACCGGAGGGATCAGATAAATCCCCCAGCTTTGCACCCCACTCGCTTCGCTCGGAGGTGCAAAACTACCCCCTTATGAAGGGGGTACAGCTCTGCGGCGATGTTGGGTTCAAGACAGTTTCTACAATTTGTTTTGGTTAATGGATGATGGTTTCCGCACCTGCTTCGACAGTATATTCAGAATCAGGAAAGCCATCGCTAAATCTGAATGTATATTTCCCTGGGAGAATCTCCATATCCTGGAGAAATGGCTGCCACCCATTTGCATAAATATTACTGCAATAGCTGCTGTCGGAATGAACTATCCCAGTGGAGAAGTTTACCATTGGGTCAGCAAGTACATCTTGTGATAGATCGGTTGTGCCTCCCGAATATTGCATACGGAATTTATAAGTAGCAGGCAGCAGTTCTTTATTAACTTGACCTCCGATTAACGTCCCGAAATTTTTCCATCCGCCCGCATAATATAAGACAGAACCGCCGTCAATGGGATTACCGTTGTGGTCAGACAGTGATATCGAAACATTGACCGTCTTAAAAACTGCTGCTGGGTTTATGCGAATGTCCTCAACCAGGTCATTCACACCACCCTCGTATTGCATACGGAATTTGTATTCACCCGGCAATAATTCTTTACTAACTAAGCCCTGCTCTGTCGTTCCAAAGGACTGCCAGCCGCCTGCGTAATACATAACGGTTCCACCGTTAAGTCGGATCTTCGAGGTGATCAGTTAAAAACACATTTGCTTTTATTGTTCTGAAATTCACCTGGGGATCTACAGCGATATCCTGTTTGATATCAGCGGTCCCGCCGGCATACTTCATCCGAAAAGTGTACGTCCCCGGTAGGAGTTCTATGCTCACCCTCCCAATGTCCGTCGCGCCAAATTCTCGCCAACCACCAGCATAATAAAGTACTGTTCCGGTGTCAAGTTCAGAGCCTTCATGGTCGAATAGAACAGCCGTGACATTTACAGTTGAAAATGCCAAGGAAGATTGAATACTCACATCCTGAGTAATTGTTGTGGTTCCACCGACATAGTTCATCCTGAATTTCATTATTCCGCTGGTCGCGGGTATATTTGTCAACAACTTTCCAGTTTCATCTGTACTTCCAGAAATTGATTTCCATCCCTGATCATAATACTGAACAGAACCACCGCTGATGCCTAAGCCATCACTACCCATGAGCCATACGGTTACATTTTCTTGATTCGCACAAGGAAATCCCGTTCTTACAGAATAGGGGAGTGACTCCAACCAATTTTGGAAAACCTCATCCTGAGGCTCGCACAAATCATTATTCTCATAAGATAAGACTTGTAACTGGGTTAATTGAACGAATTCGGTAGGTATGCTGCCACTCAACAGGTTGTTATCGATCCACAATCCTGTCAAGTTGGCCAGGTTACTCAATTCAGCAGGTAGACTGCCTTCAAATTGATTGGTGCTGAGAATTCAAAAGCGATAGAGTAGAAGAGCTACCTAACTCGGCAGGTATTTTGCCGCTCAACTGGTTATTGGAAAGCGATAATGTTGAAAGGTTGGGTAGATGGCCAATCGCTTCTGGAATGTTGCCACTTAGGTTATTATAATCAGCGCTAAAAACAGCGAGATTGGATAAATTCCCCAATTCTCTGGGGATTGATCCGCTAAGCTGGGTGTAATATAGATCAAGCTCAATCAGATTGTTGAGGTTACCAAGTTCTGGTGGAATACTACCGCCCAGCGGGTTCGAACTCAGCCAAAGGTAAGTCAAATTTTCCAAATTCCCTATCTCTACTGGAATACCCCCACTGAGGTTATTCAAGTTTAAGAAAAAGTTGAATTCAGATTTGTAAGATTTCCAATCTCAGGCGGAATACTTCCTTCGAGAGTATTGCCGCTAAAGCTTAGAACCGTAAGATTGAATAAATTACCGATCTCTGTTGGAATGGTTCCGCCCAACCCGTTGTATGCAATCCAGAGCTCGCGTAATTGAATTAGGTTCCCAATTTCAGACGGAATTGCTCCCGTTAGGAGGTTTTCTGACAAATCCAACACCTCCAGATTCGTCAAGTTCCCAATTTCAACTGGGATAATTCCTGTCAAATTGTTGTAACGCAAAGATATCCCTGTGACCAGGCCATCAGTGCAAGTAATTCCGTACCAGAAACATGGCGAATCAGTAACTAACCAATTGCTGTGATCAGTCCACTGCTCCCCATTTGTGCTCTGATAGAAAACGACAAGGGCATCTCGTTCGTTTGATTGAGCCGCCTGGATTGAAGATGGGCTGGCAGAGACTTGTGAGGATATCAGTCCTGCCGTCATCACTGCGCTTATCAATACAGCGCTGATAAATTGGTACGCGTACAGATAGCTCTTGCTTTTCATATAACCCTCCATAAAGCAGATGGATTAATCCTAACGAATAACTAATATTTGTCAAGTTCACCAGGTACAGGGTGGAGAGATTACACAGTCCCCTTCAAAATGGGGAACTGTTCTACGGTGGCGGATGTCGTCCGTCGGAGGGATCAGAAAATCCCCCGGCTTTGCAACGCATAGACCACACAAGAAATGCCCTCGGCCCGAAGGCCACTCCCCTTACAAAGGGGAGACAAAAAGAGACCTCCCTTTATAAGGGAGGTGGCGAATGCAGTTTGCCATGCCTTTCATTGTCCTCCCTTTGTAAGGGAGGTGGTTGGCGTGGTTTTTCGCCAACCGGAGGGATCACCCCGGCTTTGCGACGCACAGACCGCACAAGAGATCCCCTCGGCCCGTGGCCACTCCCCTTAGGAAGGGGAGACAATGATTTTCGGAGATGGTTTGATTGGTGGGTTGAGGACATACGTCCTCAACCCACTTCCTCTTTTCTTTGCGCTCTCTGCGTCTCTCAGCGATCTGTGCTGCCCCCGAGGGAGCGAGGGGGCTGCGGTTAATATTCTAACCCTCTCATTCCCTCACCAGGCGAAGATTAAAATCGGGTATACTTCTCCCGTATGACCGTACCCATCCGTAATTTTTGCATTATCGCCCATATTGACCATGGAAAATCCACCCTGGCGGACCGGCTGCTCCATTTAACCGGTACCGTTTCTGACCGCGACACGACCGAACAGGTGCTGGATAGCATGGATCTGGAGCGCGAAAAAGGTGTGACGATCAAAGCCTCCGCCGTTCGGATGATGTACACCGCCGCGGACGGGCAAACCTACGAACTCAACCTGATCGATACCCCCGGGCATGTGGATTTTGGCTATGAAGTCAACCGGGCCCTGGCTGCCTGTGAGGGGGCTTTATTAATTGTGGACGCCACCCAGGGGATTGAAGCGCAGACGCTGGCCAATCTCTACCTGGCACTCGATGCCGGGCTGGAGATCATCCCGGTCATCAATAAGATCGATCTACCTTCAGCCCAACCGGATGCGGTGTCGGAAGATATCGCCAATTTGCTGGGTGTTCCGGCCGATACGATCATCCGCGTTTCTGCCAAAGATGGCAAGAATGTGGACCTCCTGCTGGAAACCATCGTGGCGAAGATCCCTCCGCCGCGAGTGGAGTTGGAAAAACCGCTGCGGGCGTTGGTATTCGACTCGCATTACGACTCATACAAAGGTGTGATCGCCTACATCCGGGTGATGGAAGGCTCGGTGAAACCGACCGATGTCGTGCGGATGATGCAGACCAAAACCGAGGTCAAGCCGATCGAGGTGGGCATTTTCTCGCCCGGGATGAAGATCACGGATGGGTTGCAAGCCGGCGAGGTGGGTTATATCGCGACCGGTCTGAAGACCGTCTCAGAGTGCCATGTTGGTGATACGATCACGCTGGCCGCCCAACCGGCATCCGAACCCCTACCGGGCTACCGCAAGGTCAAACCGATGGTATTCGCGGGGATTTTCCCGGTGGAAGGGGAGGATTACTCCAACCTCAAGGATGCGCTCGAAAAGCTGCAACTCAACGATGCGTCTCTGGTCTATGAACCGGAGACCAGCCAGGCGCTCAATTTTGGTTTCCGGTGCGGTTTCCTGGGTCTGTTCCACATGGAGATCATCCAGGAGCGGCTTGAGCGTGAATTCGACATGGACATCGTCGTCACCGCGCCTTCGGTGGAATATGAGGTGGTGTTGCTCAATGGCGAGACCGTCCTGATCGACTCGCCGGCCAAGCTGCCGGAAGAGAACGCCATCAGTGAGATCCGCGAACCGTGGATGAACATTCAGATCATCACCCCCACGGAGTACTATGGCACGACCATGGAACTGGTGACGAAGCGGCGCGGAATCTTCACCACGCAGGATTTCCCCGCTCCAAACCGGGTGCAGCTCTCCTTCCAGATCCCGCTGACCGAAGTGATCGTGGATTTCTTCGACAACCTCAAATCCCGCACCCGTGGATATGCCTCTCTCGATTATCAATTCCTGGAGTACCGGACTGAAAAGCTGGTCAAGCTGGAGATCCTGGTGGATGACGCGCCGGTGGATGCGCTGGCTTCGATTGTGCATAAAGACAATGCCTACCACAAAGGTCAGGCATTGGTGACGAAACTTAAAGCGATCATTCCACGTCAGTTGTATGATGTGTCGGTGCAGGCTTGCGCCAGCGGACGGGTGATCTCATCGGCGAAAGTAAAACAGATGCGGAAAGATGTGCTGGCCAAGTGTTACGGCGGCGATATCTCCCGCAAGAAGAAATTGCTCGAGAAACAGAAAAAAGGCAAGAAGCGCATGAAGAAAGTGGGCAATGTGGAGATCCCGCAGGAAGCCTTTATGGCAGTCCTGCGATTGGACGAAGATTAATAGTATCCAGGTGTATCTTTCTCACCGGTCATGGAAAGGGACATATGTCAAAGAACTATCTGGTTACAGGCGGGGCTGGTTTTATTGGTTCCAATTATGTGCATCGATTATTGACCCGCGGCGAACGCGTCCTCATTTATGATAATTTATCCAGACCCGGCAGCCAGATCAACCTGCGCTGGTTGCGGGATACCTATGGCGAGAAGAGCATTCAGATCGTCAGCGGCGATATCCGCGATTCTGGATTATTGACAGTGGCGGCTCGCGAAGCGGACGTGATCGTTCACCTGGCCGCCCAGGTAGCCGTCACGACATCCGTGGCGAAACCCCGCGAAGATTTTGAGATCAACGCCCTGGGCACCTTCAACGTGATGGAAGCCGCCCGGCTGAATGGACGCCAACCGACGGTCATTTATGCCTCCACGAACAAGGTCTACGGCGGGATGGAAGAGGTCAAGACGGTCGAAAAACCGACCCGCTATGAGTACGCCGAATATCCGCACGGCATCCCCGAGACGCTGGGATTGGATTTTCACTCTCCCTACGGCTGCTCGAAAGGGGCAGGGGATCAATATGTGCGCGACTACTCCCGCATTTACGACATCCCGACGGTGGTGCTGCGCCAGAGCTGCATCTACGGTCCGCGCCAGTTTGGGGTGGAAGACCAGGGCTGGGTAGCCTGGTTCATCATCGCCGCGGTGATGGGACACCCGATCACCATTTATGGGGATGGCAAGCAGGTGCGGGACATTCTGTTTGTTGAAGATCTACTGAATGCCTACGATGCGGCCATCGACCGGATCGATCAGGTGGCGGGAAGCGTGTACAACATCGGCGGCGGCCATACCAACACCATCTCGATCTGGATGGAGTTTGCCCCGCTCCTGGAAAAATTGATCGGTCATCCCATCCCGACCGAATTGGGAGATTGGCGCCCCGGTGACCAACCGGTGTATGTTTCCGATATTGCCAAAGCGGGCAGGGAATTGGGATGGAAACCTGAGGTTAATGTCGAAGCGGGCATCACCCGTCTGTTCCAATGGGTATCTGACCACAAACAGCTATTCGTATAGGCATTTATTTTTATGCGTATTCTGATCGCCCTGACCTATTACCGTCCGCATACCAGCGGCTTGACCATCTACACCGAACGACTTGCGAAAGCATTGGTCAAACGGGGGCATCAGGTGACCGTGCTCACCAGTCATTATGAAAAGCATCTGCCTTACGAAGAAGAGGTGGATGGGGTCCGGGTGGTTCGCTTTCCGGTCCTGTTCCGGGTAAGCAAAGGGGTCATCTCCGCCTCGATCGGGTATCTGGCCACGAAGCTGGTGAAGGAAAACGATGTCATCCATCTGCACCTGCCCCAGTTCGACGCGGCGGGTATTGCGTTGCGGGGCAGGCTCTTTCACAGACCTTCCATCATCACCTATCACTGTGATCTCCAACTTCCGCGCGGGCTCTTTAACTGGACGGTCAATCAGGTTGTCAATTTCATGAACAACCTGGCCGGGATGTTCACCAATCGCATCATCACCTATACCCAGGATTATGCTGACCACTCACCGTTCACCAGCCGCTTCAAGAACAAGACTGGCATCATCCAGCCTCCGGTCGTTCTGCCGGAAGCAACTCCCGAAGCAGTGGAAGCGTTCAAGGTGACGCATGATCTGGCAGGCCGCGGACCGGTGATCGGGATGGCAGCCCGCTTCGCCGCGGAGAAGGGGGTGGAGGTCCTGCTGGACGCCATGCCGAGGATCCTCTCCGAATTTCCGAAAGCGGTCGTGTTGTTTGCAGGTCAGTATAAAGATGTGTTGGGAGAAGATCACTATGCCGCCCGATTGTTCCCGCGGATCAACCAGTATATAAAGGAAGGGCACTGGAACTGGCTGGGTGTCCTGGATCAGGAACAGATGGCCGCGTTCTACCCCAACCTGGATGTGCTGACCGTCCCCAGTTTAAACTCCACCGAATCGTTCGGATTGGTGCAGATCGAAGCCATGATGAATGGGGTTCCCATCGTCGCGTCGAATCTCCCGGGGGTTCGACAGCCGGTACTCATGACCGGCATGGGCGAGATCTTCCCGATCGGAGATTCTGCAGGATTGGGTGAGCAAATATGCAAAGTGCTCCGAAACCGCTCCGATTATCATGTCGATCACGATTGGCTGGTCGGGCATTTCTTGCCGGATACGGTTGCCGCAGAGTATGAAGCACAATTCCTTGGCCTCTTGCACGAATGATTCGGGTGACGCGGACTATCAACGATTCCTCAATAATACCGAATGGCGCACGGATTGGACGAAGGCATCCCGGCTAATCCTGCTGAATGGTAAAATTTCACATCATCATAGCTGATCAATTTGAGCGGGTATTTGAATGAATGAACCGTCTGTCCTTGACTATCTGAAAGACAAATTAACCTTCTGGAAGGAAGGGAAATACCACATCCCCACCCGGGAAGAATTGGCGTCTGATGAAGCCCTACCGATGGAGGAATCCCTGCCAGTTGACCACGTCCCAGTTCCACAGCCTGGCTTCGAGCTTGCCTCCGGGATGGCTCTTCGCCGATTACCCTATCGCTCAATCGGGGCGCTGCTTATTGCGCTGATCGCCCAGTCATCCCTCGAACCACCGGTGGATAACGCCAGGGTATCGTTCATCCTCTACCTGATCAGCTTCGGGTTGATCATCTGGTCCTTCTTTGCCAACGAATGGCTTCTGGCGGATATGCCGGAAGAAAAAAGGTTGGAACAGCCATTCACGATCCGCTGGAGATACATCCTTCTGCTGGCGCCTTTATCGGTACTGGTCTTTGTTCTGTTCGGACAATTCAACAGCCGTCTGGGTTTCTCGCTCTTTGGCGCCTACCAATTTAAATTCCTGAATACCATGATCTGGCTCGCGGCAATTACTGTTGCGGTTCTGGCATTCTGGCGGCCGGACGTAACCATCCGGTGGGATGGCCAAAAGATCTGGCAATGGCTGCGAACCTGGCCCAAGCAGATCTGGATCCGGCCGTATGTCCTGTTGCTCCTTCTGGCAACCGCCGTCATCATCTTCTTCCGGGTCCATCAACTGGGTGCTGTGCCATCTGAGATGACCAGCGATCACGTGGAAAAGCTGATGGACGTGGAGGATGTGCTCAACGGATTCACCCAGGTCTTCTTCATTCGGAATACCGGGCGCGAGGCGTTCCAGTTTTATCTCACTGCGGCGATCATCAAACTGTTTCACACCGGCATCAGCTTCCTCAGCCTGAAGATCGGAACTGTGCTGGCGGGATTGGGTGCCTTACCCTTTATCTATCTGACCGCCAAAGAATTGGCGAATAAGCGAACCGCCCTGCTGGCTGTCGTCCTGGCCGGGATCGCTTATTGGCCTAATGTGATCTCCAGGGTTGGTTTACGGTTTCCGCTGTATCCGCTCTTCGCTGCACCGGCGTTGTATTTCTTCCTGCGCGGACTGCGTCAGAAACGGCGGACAGATTTTATCTGGGCGGGGATCGCAGTCGGGATCGGGCTGCATGGTTATTCACCATTCAGGATCGTCCCCCTGGTACTTCTGGTCGGATTGGCGTTGTACCTCTTATCCCGGCGGAGCAAGCAGGAAAAGATCTTCGCCCTGATCGGCATTCTCGTCCTGGGATTGATTTCCTTCGTCATTTTCCTGCCGCTCTTCCGATATGCCCTTGGAAACCCGGATATCTTCATATACCGGATGCTCACCCGGGTGGGCGATCTGGAGCGGCCGATCGAAGGCTCTCCGCTGATCATTTTCTTCGGAAACCTGTGGAATGCCATGACCATGTTTGGTTACAATGATGGTCTCACCTGGCTGCATTCCATCCCACTCCGGCCGGGCATGGACGTGGTTGGCGCCGCCTTATTCTATCTGGGTTATGTCCTCATCTTTGTTCGCTGGCTGCGGAACCGAAGATGGGAAGATCTTTTCTTATTCCTGTCGGTACCGTTGCTGATGCTTCCATCGATCCTTTCGATCGCTTTTCCGATCGAAAATCCTTCGCTCAACCGGACCGCTGGCGCGATCATCCCGGTATTCATTATCGCTGCGCTGGCATTGGATGGGTTCCTGAATGCCATCGAAAGAGCAATCCCATCCTCAGCCGGAAAATGGGTGTCCTCCGCTGTCGCCCTCATCCTCGTATTCACCTCCATGCAGCAGAACTACCGCTTGATGTTTGTGGAATATCCCCAACGGTTTAATCGAATCCGCAGGGAACACCTCGGAGCTGGGGGCGGTGATCAAGCAATTTGCCAATACCTTTGGCACCCCCGATTCTGCCTGGGTGGTGGGTTACCCATACTGGCTGGATACCCGTCTGGTGGGTCTGCAAGCCGGATTTGGATTAAAGGAAACTGCCATCTGGCCGGAACAATTTAAATCAACCCTTGAGATTCCGGGACCAAAGTTATTCATCCTCAATCCGGTGGACGGGGAAGACCTTGACCGTCTGCGCAGTATGTATCCCGGTTCCAGCCTCCGAACCTATACCTCGAAGACTCCCGGTAAGGATTTCTTGATCATGCTTACCCCACCTGAAAACTAATGGAAAATTTCATGACTGAAGCGCCTGAAGCAGCCCAAATTCCAACCAAAGCCGAGCCATCCATATTCCGCAAGTACTGGTATCTGGATTTGATCCTATTGCTGGTCATTCTCGCAGGTGGATATCTGCGGACGGTAGGCATCGGCTGGGATGAAGATCAGCATCTTCACCCGGATGAGCGCTTCCTGACCATGGTGGAGAATGACATCGCCCCGGTTTCTTCCCTGGCGGAATACTTCGATACCGATCAGTCATCCTTAAATCCGCAGAACCGCGGGCATTCGCTCTATGTGTATGGCGATTTCCCGATCATCATGGTTCGTTACATCGCCGAATGGACCGGTCAAACGGATTACAACTCGGTTCACCTGGTGGGCAGGTTGATGTCTGCCCTGTTTGATCTCTTCACGTTGTTATTGGTGTATTTGATCGGCAGCAAACTGTACGACCGCCGGGTCGGCCTGCTGGCAGCGGCTTTTTATGCCTGCTCGGTCCTGGCCATCCAGCTTTCGCACTTCTTCGCGGTCGATACCTTTCTCACGTTTTTCGTATCCCTGGCCATCTATGCGGCCGTCTCCCTTCATCAACATCTGGTCAAATCCACTTCCCTGGTGGAAGGTGTACCTGACGAGATCCCTGTTCAGCGATGGACGGGAATCGGCTGGTATCTCCTGTTTGGGTTGGGTCTGGCCCTGGCAATGGCTTCCAAATATAACGCGGTCGCCCTCGCGGTTATCCTGCCGGCGGTGGTGTTTGCCTGGTTCGTCCGTCTTCCGGCGGAAAAACGATACCCCTGGATCGTCCCCACCCTGATCAATCTGGTGCTCACCGCCCTGTTTGCCTTCCTGATATTTCGGATCGCGCAGCCATACGCGTTCAAAGGTCCCGGTTTCTTTGGAATATTGCCCAATCCCAAGATCGTGGATAACTTGCGTGAACTGACCAACCTGTCCAATGGAACCGCGGATTTTCCTCCAGCGCTGCAATGGGCTCGCCGGACAAAGGCTTTCGCTTTTGAAAATCTGCTCCGTTGGGGGATGGGATGGCCGTTGGGTATTCTGGTCTGGGCGGGTTTCATCTGGATGGCTATCCGCTCCTTCCGAAAGGAATGGACAACTCACATCCCCATCTGGTTGTGGACGGGGGTATTCTTCTTCTGGCAGGCGCTGGGATGGAATCCGATGCTGCGCTATACCCTGCCGGTATACCCGACGCTGGCGATCATTGGCGCCTGGCTTATCTTCCGGATCTGGGATCACCGGAAAACCACCCTTGATGCGGCGGGTGGGGAGACAGGCCGGAAACCCATCTGGACCAGGGTGCTGGCCGGGGTGTTGCTGATCGGGGTGCTGGTCGCGACCGGCATTTGGGCGTATGCGTTCTCACGCATCTACACCCGTCCGGTTACACGCGTCGCCGCGACCCGCTGGATCTACCAGAATGTACCCGGTCCGCTGACCCTGCATCTCCAAACCGGGCGCGGAAGTTACAATCAACCCCTGCCTTATCCGGAAGGATTGGCGATCACCCCCGAAAATCCGATTGAGTACGATGTCCGCGCTCTTGAGGATGGCGTTCTGCAATCACTCGAGCTATACCGTGTCGCTCGATTCTTCCGGCATTAACCAGGTAAAGAACCTACGGATCACGATCTGGGATGTCGAATCGAACACGCAGCTCACCGAAGCAAATGTGACATCCCAGTTTCTGGCTGTGAAAGATGCACGCGGTGAACTCGTATATTTCTCCGTTCAAGCCTGAGGTGAACCTGGTCAGAGATCGGCGCTATCGCGTTTCCCTGTCCATCACCGAGGGAAGCGGGATGTTGAATATCCAGGGCAGCGCGCCGGCCAATGAATCCGACTGGGATGATGGTTTGCCTCTCCGGTTGGATGGTTATGACGGATACTCCGGCATCTACACCGGTGGATTGAATTTTCAGATGTATTGGGACGATAACGAGGAGAAACGGGAGCGGTTCATCACAACCCTCGATCAAGCGGATTATATCTTCATCAGTTCCAACCGGCAGTGGGGAACGACAACACGCATACCCGAGCGATACCCGATGACAACCGCCTTTTACCGGGCGTTGATGGGTTGTCCGGCAGATATGGAGATCATCGCGTGCTATGCTGAAAGCCAGCCCGGGATGTTCGATGGCGATCTAGGTTTAACCTGATACAGGTTTTTCAATCCAATCCCTCCGTGGATGGATTTGAAGTGAACGACCAATACGCGGAAGAGTCCTTCACGGTGTACGATCATCCGAAGGTGTTTATCTTCCAAAAACAGACGGATTACAACTCCGAGGTTATCGCCCGCTTCTTCAACGCCATCGACCTGACCAAGGTCATTCATCTGCCCCTCAATCAAGTTCCGCTAAGACCGCAAACTCTGCTCTTGCCCGAATCCCGTTGGACGCAGCAACAACTTGGCGGAACCTGGTCGGAGCTCTTCAATTGGGATGGCCTGCAAAATAAATACCCCGGTGTGGGTGTGGTGCTCTGGTACCTGGTTGTGCTCATCTTGGGATGGGTTTTCCTGCCCACCGTCAGGCTGGCTTTCCCGGGGTTGAAAGACCGCGGATACGCGTACGCCCGCCTGACCGGACTCTTACTCCTGGCTCTGGTCACCTGGTTATTGGGTTCCGTTGGGATCCCGTTCACCCGATTGACCATCAGTCTCGTCTTTCTGGGATTGGTTTTACTCAACGGATTCCTGGCCTACCTGCAGCGCCGGGAATGGGCAACCTATCTTCGGGAAGAGCGGAAATCCATCCTGATGACCGAAGCTGTCTTCCTGGGATTCTTCGTGCTCGACCTGCTCGTACGGATCGGCAATCCCGACATCTGGCATCCGTACAAGGGCGGCGAGAAACCCATGGATTTCTCGTATCTGAACGCGGTCATCAAAAGTACGACATTCCCCCCATATGATCCATGGTACGCGGGCGGCTACATCAATTATTACTACTATGGTTTCGTCATCGTGGGTGTCCTGGTCAAATGGCTCGGGATCGTTCCGTCAATCGCGTATAACATCATCCTCCCGACCCTGTTCAGCCTGCTGGCCACCGGGGCGTATTCTTTGATCGCGAACATCGTCAGATATCTAAAAGAAAAACAGGCTGAGGATGATCCATCCTCAGGTTCGCCTTTTCTCTTTGGATGGATCGGGGCTCTCTTTGTCGCAGTGCTGGGCAACCTGGCGTCTCTCCGGATGATCTGGTATGGCTTGCAGCGGCTGGCTGCTCCAGACGGACAGATCACGGGCGCATCGTTCATCACGCGGATGATCTGGACTGCCAAAGGGTTGGTGGAGCTCTTTCAGGGCACTCCGCTGCCTTTCTATCCGGGCGACTGGTATTGGATACCCAGCCGGGCCATCCCCGCGCCAAATGATATCGAACCCATCACCGAGTTCCCCGCATTCACTTTCCTGTACGCCGATCTGCACGCCCATATGATCGCCTTACCCATCACGGTGTTGGTCATCGCCTGGCTGGTTTCGTTCATCCTGGCCAGGGGAAGATCTGAATTAACCGGCAACCGCCATCCGCTGATCGGGTTGGGAATTTCCCTGTTCATCGGAGCGATGGCCGTCGGGTCACTGCGTCCCACGAATACCTGGGATTTCCCGGCCTACCTCACCCTGTGCCTGATCGGCCTGCTCTATCTGTTCTTCCGACTGGAAAAATTCGTTCAGTATTCGGCGAGCCTTCATTGAATAAGCTGCCGCGTTGGGTCATCGGGCTGGGAACCATCCTGCTGTTTGCCCTGGCGAGTTTTTTGATCTATCAACCTTTCACCCACTGGTATGGCGCGGGTTATACCTCGGTCGATCTCTGGCGCGGACCAACCACCCCATCCTGGTCGTACCTGACGCACTGGGGATTATTCCTCTTCATCATGGTCGCCTGGCTTATTCAGGAGACGATCGATTGGATGGCGGCGACACCCTTGCGAAAATTGGGTGAATTGCGACCACGTTTCAAGATTCTACGCCGGTGTGCTGATCCTGTTGATCGTCGCGGTTATTGTCTTCATTCTCATCCGAGCGTGGGTCGCCTGGATGGTCTTGCCGCTGGCACTCTGGTCGGCAGTATTACTCCTCCGCCCCGATCAGAGCGATATCAAGCGAATTCTGCTCTTCTTTATGGGAACCGGACTGATCCTGACCCTCGTGGTGGAGATCATCGTATTGCGGGGTGATATCGCCCGGATGAATACCGTTTTTAAATTCTACCTGCAAGTGTGGACATTATTTGCCCTTACTTCCGCCGCGGTACTCTTTATGCTAACGCAATCCATGCCGCGCTGGAATTTGTCCACCCGGGGAGCGTATACGTCCATCCTATGGCTGCTGGTGGGTTGTGCTGCCTTGTTCCCACTGCTGGGCGGGTCGGATAAGATCCGCGATCGGATGAACGAGGACGCCTCGCATTCATTGGACGGAACCCAGTTCATGAACGGTTCGACTTACCTGGAAGAAGACATCAATCGCAACGAAACGAAAGTGATGGACCTGGGAGAAGATTACCTGGCCATCCGCTGGATGCAGGATAATGTGAAGGGGTCGCCCGTCATCGTGGAGGGCAACGTGCCGGAATATCGATGGGGAACTCGCTATACGATTTACACCGGCTTACCCGGCGTGGTCGGGTGGAACTGGCATCAACGCCAGCAACGGGCAGTGAATCCATCGGAGTGGATATTCGAGCGGGTCGAAGAAGTGGGCCGGTTCTACGCGACGACGGATATCGCAGATGCGACCGCTTTCCTCAAGAAATATAATGTGAAATACATCATCCTTGGACAGATGGAGATGGCAATCTATCCGCTGGATGGATTGGCCAAGTTTTATCAGTACGAAGGACAGTACTGGAAACCGGTCTATACTAATCAAGAAACGACCATCTATGAAGTCATGCCGTAACCGGAGAGACCTTGACCACACTTTTCCACATTGCCGAAGAATCTGATTGGAACGCAGCCCTGATGGAGGGTATCTATAAACCGGCTGGATTCGATACGGATGGGTTTATTCATTTTTCCACTCGCGAACAGGTTGCTGCCACGGCCGAACGGTATTATGCCGGGCGCACGGATTTACTCCTGCTGGAGGTGGAAGATACTGATGTATTGGATACCCTGCGGTTTGAAGCAAGTCCCTCCGGCGAGCTTTTTCCCCACGTCTATCGCACCCTGCCTGTAACGATGGTCAGGGTCTATTCGTCCTCTCATCCCGAGGCCTGATGGCTCCTTCTCCTGGCCGGTATCCCCAGACGAGTTGGATCGGATCTGAGTATGCTATCCTGGCTCCTGTGGTACCTCATCATCCTCATCATTGGTCTGGCTGCCTGGCCGATCACGGCCTGGCTGACCCCCGCGCTCAAGGACAGGGGTTATTCCCTCAGTAAGGCAGCCGGATTATTGCTTTCAGGCTACCTATTCTGGTCTCTGGTTAATTTCAGGATCCTCCAAAATGACCTGGGGGGCGTCCTCCTCAGTGTGTTAACCGTCTTCGCGGTGAGCCTCTGGATCATCCGGAAAAACCCATCCCTCTCGTGGCGGAAGCTCCTGGTCGAACAAAAAAAGCTAGTCCTGGTTGTAGAAATCCTATTTCTGGTCTCGTTCGGATTGCTGGCGCTGTGGCGGGCGGCTAATCCCGCGATCGCGGGGACAGAGAAGCCGATGGAATTGGCGTTCATCAACGCCATTCTCCAATCGCCGGGATTCCCTCCCCAGGATCCCTGGCTTTCCGGTTATGCCATCTCATATTACCACTTCGGCTACATCCTCATTTCGATGATGATCCGTCTCAGCGGCGTCGCAAGCGGTGTTGGCTTCAATCTGGCCGCCTCGCTGGTCTTTGCGATGACGGCGGTGGGAACGTATGGATTGGTCTATAACATCCTTGGATCAAATCAGGTGAAGGTCTGGTTCCAACGAAAAGCGGGTGAATCCAATACGGGCGATAAAGGGGGTCTTTTCTGGCCATTGCTGGCGCCCGTATTTACCCTGATCATGGGCAACTATGGAAGGCTTATTGGAATTCCTTACACCGACGCGGTCTTTTCTGGCAGCGCCTCAGCTGATGGCTCGTTGGTTTCCCCATTCTGGAAATGGCTCGATATTCAGGAGTTGGTCAACCCACCATTGGAGCCGTTCTCCTGGTCGCCGGATCGTCCCGGCGGGATCGTCTGGTGGCGGGCGTCCCGGGTGGTTTCCGATTACACCCTGTCCAACCGCTGGGTGGAAATCATCGATGAATTTCCGTTTTTCTCCTTCCTCCTTTCCGATCTTCATCCGCATGTCCTGGCCTTGCCGTTCGCCATCCTCACTCTCGGTCTGGCGTTGAATCTGATCCTGGGAGGAGCGGGAACTGACCAGAAAGGAAAAGGCGGCTGGTTCGGATTATCTCATCGCTATTGGGTATTCGTCCCGGTCATGGTGGGTGGATTGGCGTTCCTTAATACCTGGGATTTCCCCATCTACCTGGGCGTTTTGTTACTCTGTTATCTGGTTACCCGAATTCAGTCCTCCGGTTGGAGTGCTGAACGATTGTCAGAATCTGTTACCGTTGGATTGAGCCTGGGCGGGGCATCCATTCTGATGTACCTGATTTTTTACCTGGGTTTCAAATCTCAGGCAGGTGGAATTGTACCGAGCTCTGATTTTCTTCACCCGGGGGATCCATTTCTGGATCATGTTTGGCACCCTGTTGATTCCAGTCTTATTCTTTCTGGTCATTCTCACCCGTCATTTCTCCAACCGGAAGAGATTTCTGCAGGGAATTCTCTATTCCGGTATCTTTGTTTTTGGAATATGGATCTTATCCACACTTCTTGGAGTGCTGGCGTTGAACTTCTCCACCTGGGGAAACAGCCTGGCTGCCTCAGCCAATGTGACCGTATCCGCTCTGGGGATGAAGCTTTCTGAAATTGGTTTCCTCTTTGCCGACATTCAGGGATTGCAGGGTGAGCCAGCTTCGATCCTGGTACTGGAATCCATTGCACGCCGTTTCCAATCCCCCGGAACCTGGATCACCCTGTGGCTGTGTCTGGGTTTGGTTCTGGGTTTGATGCTTTCAAAGATCCATTCATCTGGTCTGGTCATTCCGAAAAGCAAACCCGAAATGGAAGTGGAAGTACCATCAAATAAATCTCTTCCGCAGGCGTTGGCTTTTGTTCTGGTGTTGATCGGTGCGGGCGCGGTGATCGTTCTGGTCCCAGAATTTGTGTACCTGCGGGATCAATTCGGTACCCGGATGAATACGATTTTTAAGTTTTACTATCAGGGTTGGCTTCTGTGGAGCATCGCGGCATCCATCGGTGTGATATTCGTCTTCAAACTCCGCGCGGATGTGTTTTCTCAGATTATGCGCATAGCTGTTATCATCTTTATCGGCATCGGTTTGCTGTATCCGGTCATTGGGATCGAATTGACCACTCGCGGTATCTCATCCAGAGCGTTAACCCTGGATGGCAATGCCTACATCCAGATCTACCAGCCGGATGAAAAGCTCGCGATGGATTGGTTGACCCAGGCAGAACCCGGTGTGTTGGCTGAAGCGGTGGGCGGCAGCTATACAGCCTTTGCCCGCATGTCCACCCAGACTGGATATCCGACCGTTATGGGTTGGATTCCTCATGAAGGGCAGTGGGGCCGGGGTCCGAAAGAATTTGGAACGCGCATAGAAGATGTCGCCACCCTGTACGAGACTAACCTGTGGGAAGAGGCGCAATTCATTCTCGACCGGTATGCCATCCGATATGTCGATTGTAGGCGGACTGGAAAGGTCCACCTATGACCTGGATGAGTTAAAATTCAACCAGCACTTGCCGGCGGTATATCAGAATTCGACGGTTACAATTTACGAATACAATGGAACAAACGATGCTCAAACTCCATAAACCGATCACCGTCCAGACCATCTTAATTGCGATTGCCCTGGTTGCTGGTATCTGCATCCGATTGATTCAACTGAGCCAGATCCCATTGGGCGACCATGAAGCGACCCTGGCTCTTCAGGCGTATCGATTTTCGGCTGGCCTTCCCACAACTCTGGATGGCGAACCGTTCTATCTGCTTCTGACCATAGCACTATTCTCGATGTTCGGCTCATCGGTGTTTTTAGCGCGTTTGGTTCCTGCCCTGATGGGAATATTACTGGTGGCATCACCACTGCTGATTCGTAAATATTTGAAACCGCTCGAACTCGTTCTGGTAGTCTGGTTTCTGGCATTGGAACCATCCCTGGTGGTGGCATCCAGATCTGTCACTTCCGCCATCATCACTCTCAGCCTGTCTGTCATGCTCTTCGCAGCTTACACTCATCACAAAAAGAAGACAGCAGGGGTGCTGCTGGCATTACTCATCCTTTCAGGAACCGGCTTCTGGTGGATGGCAGTCCTGGCTGCCATCAGCCTGCTCATCTGGACTGTGGCTCTCCGGCGGTCGATGGATTGGCAAAATCTGTCAGGTTTCCTGAAAGAGAAAGCGGTCTGGGTGACCTGTCTGCTGACCCTGGCCGTTGGAGGGAGCTTCTTCTTTCTGATCCCCTCCGGCTTCAACACAATTTCCAATGCCATCCCGGCATTTTTACAGGAAGTTTCGATTGATTCAGGCATGAGATGGTGGTTACCCCCGCTCGCCTTGCTGATCTACTCCAGCCTGGTGGTCGTTTTTGGGATCTGGGGGAGTATTCGATCCTGGTTGGACCTGGATCAACGCCATTTTCTGGTGCTCCTGGCACTGGTCGGACTTCGGCATGCTCCTTCTGTTTCCGGGGCGTGATCTCATCCACCTGGTCTGGGTGACAACCCCTTTGATCTTTCTTGCCGCATACATCCTCTCAAAACAATTCTCTGTTCAGTCGAATGAGATCGTTCCTTCGCTGGGCATCACATCGCTGGTGGTCATCATCGTCTTATTCCTCTGGCAGATCTTTGGCCGATTGAGCGCAGGATACCTGGAAATGCAATTGTTCTGGTTTGCGCTCGGAGGAGGGATCGCGATCCTTCTGCTTAGCGCGCTTCTGGCTATGTTCGGCTGGTCATTACGCATCGCGCTCGCTGGTTATACCTGGGGATTTCTGGCCATTCTCCTTCTATGGATGATCATGTCCACCTTCCATTCCATCAAACCAGCGGAGCCGATCCGCGGGGAAATGTGGAATAATGAAATCAGCCATCCAGACCAGGCTCTACTGATTCAAACCATCGAAGAGACCTCAGGCTGGTCGAGCGGCAACCCGATTGGTTTGGATATTCAGGTGGTCGGCACGCTTTCCCCTTCGCTGGAGTGGGCACTCCGGCATCATGATCATGTGCAACGGGTGAATGCGGTCAGCCCGGGAGATCAACCAGATATCGTCATTTCAACCGTGGATGACCAGCCTGAATTAGCCCAACAATACCGGGGTCAGGATTTCTTCCTGCAAAGTCGGGTAAAATTTGAAGCCTTCCAGAGCGAAGACTGGTTCCGTTGGATCATGCTTCGCAAAACCACAGTAGTGGAACAACATCCGGTGATCCTTTGGATCCGATCGGACCTCTTTCCGGGTGGGATCTCGAATCCGGACATTATTCAATAATCCGATCAATCCCCCGCATCTTCAAATCGGTCCGGGGTTATACAACCTGAATGGAGTAGTATGACTGGTATGAGCCGTACGGATATTATCACCATCGATGGACCGGCAGGATCGGGTAAATCCACCGTGGCTGCCATTATTGCCAAAGATCTAAACTATCTCTATTTCGATACCGGGGTGATGTATCGGGCGGTCACCTTATACGCCATTCAAGAGGGGGTTGATCCGATGGATGAGCATCCCGTGACGGTTCTCGCCGAAAAGGCAGTCATCGATGTGCTGGATCCATCGATGGAGGATGGCCGGCAGTACGACGTCCGACTTAACGGGGTGGATGTCACCTGGAAGATCAGGGAAAAAGCCGTGGAAGATTTTGTCTCACCGGTGTCTACATATGCCGGCGTGAGAAAGGCCATGACCGAACAGCAACGCCGGATCGGATTGCGCGGGCGGGTTGTCATGGTCGGACGGGATATCGGGACGGTCGTTCTGCCTGAAGCGGGCGTGAAGATCTATCTCGACGCCTCTGTGGAGGAACGCGCCCGCAGACGGGTGTTGGAATTGCAGTTGCGAGGTCAAAACCCGGATTATGATGCCGTGCTAACCAATTTGAGATCAAGGGATACTATCGATAGCGGCAGGAAAGTCGCGCCGCTCAAGGCAGCAGTGGATGCGCATAAGATCATTTCCGACGGAATGAGCATTCAACAAGTGGTGGATCGGATTAAATCATATTTATGACAGCTACCTATCACGTCCCTCTCCTTAATCGCATTTTCCGGGTCATTATTCTAAAGACCTTCCGGTTGATCTTTGGAACATTTTGCAGGGTTGAGACTTCCGGTCTCGAAAAAGTACTGGTCGGTGAATTATACCTGATGGTATTCAATCACGTTTCCCTGTATGAAGCGCCTGTCCTCCTAAGCTACTGGCCAGAAAAGCCGGAAGTTTTGGGAGCGGTGGATGTTTGGAACCGACCCGGACAGGACCTGTTGGCAAAGGCTTACGGTGGGATTCCGATCCACCGGGGAGAAGTGGATCGCTCGGCGATGAAGAAGATGCTGGAAGTGCTGAAAGCCGGGCTCTCCATTGCGGTGGCGCCGGAAGGTGGTAGATCGCATACTCCTGGGATGCGGCAGGGTAAACCTGGCATTGCCTTCTTATTGGAAAAATACCGGATACCGATCATTCCTATTGGGATCGTTGGAACGACGGAAGACTTGCTGTCGAACCTGATCCGATTAAAGAAACCCAGGATCCTGTTGAATATCGGTGATCCTTTCTATCTTCCCGATGGCCTGGGTGATGATCTTCCCCGATCTGAGGCATACCAGCAACGGGTGGATTATGTCATGCGCAAGATCGCGGAGTTGTTACCCGAAGAATATCGTGGTTATTACCGGTAATTTGGATCGAGAGGTATCGAGATGAATATGATTTCAGGGGGAAGTCTGGGCATTTCCAAGAAAACCAGCCAGCGGTTGGTCAACCAATTTTCCATTTACGGCGAACTCATCCTGGTTGATCTGGACGAAAATCTCGATAAATATTGAAGTCATCCCGGAATCCTGTCAATTTCTACTGATTTCTCCTTCATATATTCCGCAATTCAGCGATGGGACGTCTGCTAGACCAATCCTGGTTTACGATCGGGGACCAATCACTATACCAGCCAATTCTGGCATGATCCATACGCGGTCATTCCCAGAGTTGCTTAATGCCCTTCAAGCAATTTCCCTGACCCATCAGGCTGATCCCCAAATGCAGTCATCGAATCTCGAGTTGACGGAACGTGTCCAGCGGATGCAATCCATCTTTGACAATTCGCCGGAAGGAATTGCGATCACCGACACGGAGGGAAATTTCATCGCTGTCAACGAACTGGCATCGGTGATATTTGGATATCAGACTCCCGCTGATGTGATCGGTAAAAACATCCTCGAAGTGGTATACAGCGGGGATCACCTGATTGCCTATGAAATTAGCCAGGAAGCCATCGAATTGGGGATCTCGGGAGAAAAACTGATCCGTTTCCAGCACCCGGACGGAGCGGTGGTACAAATCTCGTTAAGGCTTTCGACTCTGCTCGATTCCGAGGGCAAACAGTTTGGTTTTATGGGAGTGACGCGCGACATAACCGGTTGGATATTGGCGAGGGATGAAGAGAAACTGAAATACCTCCAGGTGGAACGGGATGCCAACCAGCGTGAAATGGAACTGAAGATTACAGTGAAAAAGCTGGAACTCGAGTTGGCGAATCGGAGGAGGATCGAAAAGCATCGTGATTTCCTGATCCAAATCCTGGAATCAACCACCGATATTGTGGCGTACGCCGATGAGAACTTGCAGCTTCGCTATATGAACCGGGCAGGTCTGAATTTCTTTGGCTATAAATCCTCGGATGAGATCACTGGGATATTTGCTCACGAATTGCATAATCCCGAGATAAAGGAAAGGTTGTACTCACAGATCATTCCTGAGGTGAGGCAAAAAGGATATTGGAATGGGGAGAATAGCCTGCAAAACCGCGCCGGGGTCAGGATTCCTGTATCCCAACATATCAGTCACCATCCCGAAAACGATCCAAATTTCGCCTTCGCCTCCATCATGCGAGATATATCAGAAAGCAAAGAAAAAGAGCTGGCGATAAAAAAGAGCCGTGAGATGTATCAGACCCTGGCCGAAGCCGCGCAGGACATGATCATCATCGTGGACCGGGAAAATGTGATCCAGTATATAAACCGATACGGTGTGGCGATGGTCGGAATGAACGCCGATCAGATTATCGGACGCCCACAACAAGAGGTATTCGGAATTCAAGCCGAGCAGGCTGAAGGGGATAGTATTCAGGACGTTTTATTAACCGGACAACCTAAATATGTGGAAGAAGTCTTCCACCTTAAATCCGGAGATAGTTGGATGGGCTCGTGGTTGGTCCCATTGATGGACGATCACAATGAATATGCCACTGTGATGGCCATTTGCCGGGATATCTCTTATGAAAAAGAGGCGGAAGCACAACTTTCGGTGGCGTTATCCAGGGAGAAGGAACTCGGCGACCTCAAATCACGGTTCATCTCCATGGCTTCACATGAATTTCGAACCCCGCTTTCCACGATTTTCTCCTCGGCAGAGATATTGGAAACCTATGGCGAGCATTGGTCAGCTCAGAAAAGGCTCCACCATATTGACAGGATCAAAGGGTCGGTTCAGCAGATGGACAGACTTCTGGAAGAGATCCTGATGATCGGGCGAATCGAGGCAGGTAAGATCCCGATCCATCCCATCGCGATCAATCCAATCGAAGTCTGCACCAATTTGATTCAGGACATGGTGCTCACAGATCACCGTCGTCATCAGATCCAATTTTCGGTGACAGGCTCCTGTGAATCAGCCTATTTGGATCCGGAATTATTGCGACAAATCCTCGTTAATCTGCTGTCCAACGCCATTAAATTTTCACAACCCTCAGGGAAAATTGATGTACATTTGAATTGTCACCCAGATCGACTGGAATTTGAGATCAAAGATGAAGGGATGGGCATTCCTGCGGAAGACATGGGAGGCTTATTTGATCCATTCAATCGAGCAATCAACGCAATGAGCATACCCGGTTCAGGGCTGGGATTGACCATCGTTAAAAATGCGCTGGAATTATGCCAGGGGACGATCGATATCCAAAGCAAGCTGCGTGAAGGCACGAAGGTTCACTTTATGATCCCTTTTTTCGATAAAAAGGCAAACTGATGGCAAGGATTCTGGTGGTAGAAGATGACCCATCTGTCCGGGAGAATGTGATCGAAATCCTGCAATTGGAAGGATTCGACGTCAGAGGAGCTGCGGACGGACAGGAGGGTGTTGCTATGGCGCTGGCGGAACCTTTCGACCTCATGATCTGTGATGTGATGATGCCGATTCTGGATGGTTTTGAGGTGTTGCGGTATCTTCGGAACCATGCTGAAACCATGACACTCCCAGTTGTTTTCCTGACCGCAAAAACTGAGAGGGAAAGTCAACGGGAGGGGATGGATATCGGCGGAGATGATTACATCACCAAACCATTCACCCGGATCGAGCTACTCAATTCGATTCAATCCCGGTTAACCAAAACTGCAAGTAATGATCGCAAATGGCTGGGGAGAATGAGTTCCATCCAAAACCAGGCTGCCTTTCAATTGCCGGTCGAATTCTCGGGTCCACTCACTTACATACTATCCATCGCGGATGCGCTCTCCACCAGAGGAGAAGGTGAATCGATCCAGGATGTGAATCAAATGGGAAAATCGATCCAACATTCCGCCCGGTCGTTGATGGAAACTACCCAAAAGTACCTCTTCCTGGCTGATCTGGAAAAGAGAGAATCAGGGAAAGTCATTCAACGATACCTTTTATCCGGATGCTCAAGATTTGGTCCGTGAGGTGTTGATGGATAAGGCCGGGGAAATAGGCCGATCGGTATCCTTCGCGGTATTGGATGATTTCTTATGCTCCCTTGATGAAGAGGATCTGGCCAGATTGATCGAATATCTGGCGAGTACCATCCTGGCAGAATCACAATCCGACGAGCCCATTTTCGTCACCGGCAAAGCCAGCATCCCCACGGTTGGTTATCAACTCGAGTTGAAGTATCATGAAGTGAAGAAAGAGACGGCTGACCTGCTGATCGCGTCTTACCATCACCAGATCAGCGAGCGGGAATGGTTGATGCTGCAGCGGATCGCTCACCTGCTTGGGACGAATATTCGGGTTGACCATGTCCAGGATCAAAAGCGTGTCCAACTTACATTTCCGGCCAATCAATCAGAGGAGAAATAAATATGTGTGACACCATCGTTGCACTGGGCAACTCCACAAAGAGTGGAGAACTTTTATTCGCGAAGAATAGCGACCGCGATCCGAATGAAGCCCAGCTTCTGGAATGGCATGACCGGGAAAGCCATCAGGTTCCTACGGAACTCCGTTGCACATATATCAGCATCCCGCAGGTGGAACAGACCAACGCTGTCCTGCTATCCAAACCGTTCTGGATCTGGGGTGGGGAGATGGGTGCGAATGACCGGGGAGTAGTGATCGGCAACGAAGCCGTTTTTACCCGGATTCCCCATGAGAAAAAACCGGGCTTGATCGGCATGGATCTATTGCGCCTCGGATTGGAACGTGGAAGTACCGCTTTGGAAGCGTTGAAGGTCATCACCATCCTCTTGAAAGAATACGGACAATCCGGGAACTGTGGTTTTGCCCATCCATTTCAATACCATAACAGTTTTCTCATCGCAGATGCAATGGATGCCTGGGTACTGGAGACAGCCGGCAGGGAATGGGCTGCGGAAAAAGTGACATCCGTCCGATCCATCTCAAACGCCATCACCATTGGATCGGATTTTGACCTGGCCTCCGATAACCTGATCCCATTCGCGATCGAGAAGGGATGGTGCAAATCGGCGCAGGAGTTCCATTTTGCACGCTGTTACTCGGATTTTCTGTACACCACCTTCGGCGACGCAAAGACCCGCCACTTCTGCACCACAGAATGGGTGTCCGAACGCAAGGGTGACCTGACGGTCGCCGATCTGATTCAAGCATTACAGCAGCACCCGCACGCAAAGAACGAAGACTGGTCGCCAGACGGGGCAATCATGGGCGCAGATGTATGCATGCATGTGGGTTTTGGACCCATCCGAATCAACCAGACAACCGGATCGATGGTCTCGCAAATTGGCAAGCAGGACGCCATCCATTGGTTGACCGGTACCGCCGCGCCCTGTTTAAGCCTGTTCAAACCGGTCTGGATGTCCGCAGGGCTGCCTGACCAGGGTACCGCAGCGGGAGGGAAAGATACGCCTGATTCGCTTTGGTGGCAGCATGAGCGGTTCCACCGGGCTGTCGTCCTGGACTATTCGCATAGGAAAAAAATGATCGAGGCGGATAGGACCCAACTCCAGAATAAAATGCTGGCGGAAAGCGAAAGAATGAAATCCGCCACACCGCAGGCTCGATTGCAGTTCAGTGAGGGGTGCTTCAAGGAAGGATTGGCGGCGACGAAAAACTGGACCGATAAGGTAAAAAGGGAACCCATCCGCAAACAGGCAGCCGCATTCTACCGGTCTGCCTGGAAAAAAATTAATCAAGAAGCGGACCTAACCCTGTAGCCTTCCAACGCGATTCGTCCGCGTTCATGGTCCTACAATCAACCTCGGACTATTTATTGGGAATAAGGCAAAGTTTCATCAGGATTGGAGTACAATCCTTGGGTTACACAAAACCTCAAGAAGGCACTTTTTATAAGCGGCTTCTTGACTTTTTATATATAATTAGAGAATGGTCAGGGTCAAAAAGAGATGACATTTCAATTTACATTGCTTGAAAATTCTCTTAGGACTGGAATTGCCCCAATCGATGATTGCCTGGGGTATGTTATTTTTGTACCTGATCGTCATTTATTGGCGTCTCTCCAACTGGCAGCGCGATCCGCACCGTCAACAGAACATCCAGGCAGCGCTCTTCGCCTTCCTTTTTATCCTTGTTCCGTTTACAACCTTATTCCTGGTTTTCCAGGGCAGTCTCACCGATGCTGATCCTGATTCGCTCTATTCGCTGAGCGGGGCGGGCTTCAGTCTGCCTTTGTTTGCGGCGGTCCCATGGATGCTGGCAGCCGGACTCATGAATCCACTCCAGGCTGTCTTGCTGGGGTTTGTCAGCGGATCGATCATATCCATTTTCTCGACGCACTCCCTTTTCACCCCTTTTGAGTTTGCCTCCATCGCGCTGATCTATGCCGAGTTCATCCGTACCCACTATCGCGGATGGTTCTTCCGCATGGTTCGCTCTCCTCTGGGTGGAGGCGTGTTTGCGGGGATCGTGTATGTCATCCTGATCAACCTGAATGGCATCCTGGCAGGTTCCAATAACCTATTCGCCTTTATCACCGCCAATCCACTCTGGAGTTCTGACCGCATTCTGTCTCATCATCTTTGTCCTGTCAGCCGGCGGTTTCATATGTTTCGTTGTATCCAAATTGTTCAGCCACCTGTGGGTAAAGCCGGGGTTCCTGCTGCCGGTTCCCGATGAAAAAATGATCACGCGGCGGTTTCTCACCGGCATTGGACCATTCATCTTTGCTTTGCTCATCCTGCTGATCGTCGGCATCTGGTGGACAGCCGGATACAGTGGAAGAATGCTGGTGAAGGAAAGCATGGCTGGCTCCGCGGAAGTGGCTGCCAACAGTATTCCATTATTCACCAATACCGGTCAGAATTTGATCTTGCAGGCAGCCAGAAGCCTTTCAGCTACCAGTGACTCTGAAAAGGATATTCAAATTCTCCTTTCGCAGAATTTATCTTCGACCCAATTCTTTACTCAATTGATCTACGTCGATCCTTCCGGCAATCCGGTGGTCGGCGTTCCTGAAGAGGATCTATCGCTTGCCCAATCCGAGCAGACTGGTTTGCAACAGGCTGCCCAGGGATTGCTCTTTGGCAAATACGCCAGCTTTACCGGAGACGACCAGAGGTCAGCCATCATATCGTTTATCGCCCCTGTCAAGGACAAACAATCGAAATTGATCGGGTTCTTGATCGGGCGGACGAACCTGGCGTCCAACTCCTCCTTGCAGCCTGTTATCTCTCTTCTGAATGGTTTCAGCGGAAGGGGAGGTGAAGGGTACATCATTGACGATGAGGGTGTGGTGATCTACCATCCGCAAGCCAAATATCTGCAATCCACTTACCCCGGAGAATTGGCTGCTGAAGAACGTTTCTATTCCTTGCAGTCGGCATCGGGCACTCCATTGATGATCTATTACCACCCTTCTCCGGATCATGATTGGTCGGTGATCCTGGCATTACCGGCTGGAGAAGTCCAGAACGAGACCTGGCGCCTTGCCCTACCATTGGTATTGATGGTCCTGTTGGTCAGCGGGCTGGTGTATCTGGTCATCCGTTCCGGTCTAGCATCCATTACCCATGCCGTCAGGCAACTGACAGATGAAGCTGAACGGATTGGCAAAGGCCAATTGGATCATATGCAATACATCCGCGGCGAGGATGAGATAGGCAGACTGGGCCTGGCGTTTGAACAAATGCGGATGAGTTTGAAGGATCAGATCGACGAGATCAACCTGCTCTTAAATGTCAGTCAAGGCATCGCATCCAATCTGCAAATTGAAGAAGCTGTCCAGCCTATTCTGGTGGCCGCCATGAGCAATGGCGGAAGCGTCGCCCGAATCGTCCTCGTACCTGACCCGTCGCTCGATCCGATCAATACAACCATCGAGCGGTTTGGCGGGGGTGAGATGAATGGTCATTATCAGTATCTGGATGACCAGGTCCTTGCGCTTACCCGAAACCGGGATTCGATCACGCTGAATAACCTGATGCGTGGACGGGCCCTTAAACTGAACCCGGAAGTGCTCAATCCTTCCGCGATCATCTCGATTCCGATGCGGTATGAAGGCCATTTCCTCGGGATCTTGTGGGTATCTTACGATCAGCCGCGCACTTTTGCTGATGAGGAAATTCGTTTCCTGGCCAACCTGTCTGATGATATTTCACGGGCGCTGGCAAATATCCGTCTCTATCGGACAGCCGAGTTGGGACGACAGCGCCTGGAGGCGATCCTCAATTCAACCCCGGATCCAACCTTTGTGATCGATAAAAATCAACGCATCATCCTGGCCAATCCACCGGCTGTGGAATTGTTCGACGCCCGGGAGTTCTTCATTGAAGGGAAAACAATCGAGGAAGCGGTACACAGCCCGGTGTTACTCGATTTGATCCGAACGGGTGAGACCAACCAGGAAATCCGATTTCCCAATCACAAGGTGTTTTTCGCGTATCAGTCAAACATGATCCTGGATGGCGACATTGCAGGTAGGATGTGCATCTTACGGGACATCACCCACTTTAAAGAAGTGGATTCGTTAAAGACGGAATTCGTCGCGACGGTCAGCCACGATCTACGTGCGCCCCTTACCCTGATGCGGGGAAATGCCACCATGTTGCAGATGGTTGGCGAATTAAACGAGCAACAGAAGAATTACGTCAAAAAGATCATCTCCGGGATCGAAAGCATGTCCAGCCTGGTGAATAACCTGCTGGATCTGGGTCGCATCGAAGCGGGAATGGCCTTGCAGCTTTCCCCGGTCAGAGCGATCTTGATCGTCAACAAGGTGATCGCCAACCTGTCCTTGCAGGCAAATCAGAAGAATATCCAGATCAGCGCCATCCAGGAAGAAGGATCCGATCCGGAAGTGCACGCTGATCAGGCGCTGGTCGAACAGGCTCTTTACAATTTGGTGGAAAATGGAATTAAATTTACCCCGGTCGGCGGGAATGTATCCATTTCCATCAAAGATCATGGGTCCAGCGTGGTATTTGAAGTGAAAGACACCGGGATCGGCATCGCCCCGTTGGACATACCCAAGCTGTTCGAAAAATTCTTCCGCATGTCACAGCGGGAGGGGTTCTACCAAAAAGGATCCAGCCTGGGGTTATCCATCGTCAAATCCATTGCCGAACGTCACGGCGGCAAGGTATGGGTGGACAGCCAGTTGGGCAAGGGTAGCACCTTCAACCTGGAGATACCCGCATTCCAACGAATCGAAGAGGAAAAATCTGAAAACACGGAGCCTGAAGAAACATAACTACCATCCCGGTTGAGATCGTCTTCGCAATCCACATTGTCAACACTTTGGTCGAAATTTCCCCTTGACGGGGGCTTGACATACACTGTATAATAGACAGTCATGCACAATTAGTATTTGTCAAAAACTTTTTTAAGCGCAGGAGGTAAAATGTCCCAGCGCTTCTATTCGTTTGTAACAGAAATATTGCTCCCGCATAATCCTCAGGAGGTATATTAGTGGAAACCAAGGGCTTAAAGGCACTTCGTATTAACCTTGCTTCCCCAGAAACCATCAAAAGCTGGTCTTATGGTGAGGTGTTGAAACCGGAAACAATCAACTACCGACGGCTGCGACCGGAAAAAGATGGTTTATTCTGCGAGGCGATTTTTGGCCCAACGCGTGACTGGCAATGCTATTGTGGTAAATATAAGAACCCCCGATACAAAGGGATTATTTGCGATAAATGCGGGGTAGAAGTGACTCGTTCCTCGGTTCGGCGTGAGAGGATGGGGCATATTGAATTGGCGACACCCATCGCCCACATCTGGTACACCCGCCGAATCCCATCCTATCTCGGTCTCCTTCTCGATATCTCCAGGCGAAATCTGGATCGCGTCCTGTATTTTGCGCAGTACATCGTCACCTATGTGGATGAAGATGCCCGCACCAAAGCGCTGAAACGCCTGGAAGATGAGATCAACGTATCTGAACGCGAGCAGGCGACCATCATCAACGCCAAGATCGTCGAAGTGAAGAAAAATCGCGATGCGAAAATTGCTGAACTGAAAGTCCTCCACAATATCGAGAAGATCAGCGAAGATGAGTTCTCCTCACGTTGGGAGCCTGTTACCAAAGAAGAACAGGCACTGGAAGATGATCTCCGCGAGAAGATAGGCGTCGCGCTTACATCCGCAGTGGTCTTCAAAGCCCTAAAGCTGGAAGTGGCCAAAGCAGGTGAAGTCGTCGCGAATAAACACATCTCCAAGATGCAAAAAGCCGCTAAAGAACGCTTCAATGAGATTGAAGAAGAAGTCAATCAACTGAAGCAGACCGAAGTGGAAAAGCTGAACATCGAAGTTGAAAAACTGAAAGCGGAATCAGATCTTCAAATGGAAGAACTGCGCAATCAGTTGGAAGACCAATCCATGGCCTCCCAAAGCCAGAACTCACGCGCCGCGCGATGAGTTGCAGGAGCTGCGTCCCTTCACATTCCTGAGCGAACCCCGCTTCCGCGAATTAAAGACGCGCTGGGGACAGGTTTTCCGGGCGGATATGGGCGCTGAAGCCTTCTATGATATTCTTCGCCGCCTCGATCTGGATAAACTGGCCGAGGAACTCTGGCACGAAGTCAAGACCACCAAATCAAAACAAAAACGTAAAAAAGCAACCACCCGATTGAAAGTGGTTGAATCCTTCCGCCGTTCAGGTAACCGTCCTGAATGGATGATCTTAACCATGCTGCCGGTGATCCCCCCCGACCTCCGCCCCATGGTCCAATTGGATGGCGGCCGTTTCGCCACCTCCGACTTGAACGATCTGTATCGCCGTGTGATCAATCGCAATAACCGCTTGAAAAGGTTGCTCGAATTGGGCGCACCGGATGTCATCGTTCGCAACGAGAAGCGCATGCTTCAAGAAGCCGTCGATTCCCTTATTGACAATTCTCAGCGCGGTAAAGCGCTTTCACGGCGCGGACGGCGCGAGTTGAAATCACTCAGCGATATGCTTAAAGGCAAAAAAGGCCGTTTCCGCCGCAATCTTCTCGGCAAACGTGTGGATTACTCCGGTCGTTCGGTCATCGTGGTTGGCCCGCAGCTCAAACTGTATCAGTGCGGTCTGCCCAAGACCATGGCCCTCGAACTCTTCCGGCCGTTTGTCATTGCCCGGTTGGTACAGCACAATTTCGCCGCGAACGTCAAAGGCGCGCGCCGGTTTATCGAGCGCAATCGTCCCGAGGTTTGGGAAGTGCTCGAAGAAGTCATCAAAGACCGCCCTGTCCTGCTGAATCGTGCTCCTACTTTGCACCGGTTGGGCATCCAGGCTTTTGAACCTGTCCTCATCGAAGGCTCTGCCATTCAACTTCATCCACTGGTCACCACTGCTTTCAACGCGGACTTTGACGGCGATCAGATGGCTGTCCATGTGCCGTTGGCCGATAAGGCTGTCCTTGAAGCTCGCCGATTGATGCTGGCTTCCAAGAACCTGTTGAAACCGGCCGATGGCGAACCCATCATCAGTCCTTCCAAGGATATGGTATTGGGTGTTTACTACCTGACCACCGCTGACGCGCGTGTTCAAAAAGGCGATGGCCGCATTTTCGCCGATAGTGATGAAGTCGAACTGGCTTACCGTCTGGATCAGGTGAGCATTCACGCTCACATCAAGGTGAAGATGGTCACCTGGTACGACGACCAGAATACCTTCCTGCCGCAAGCCGAAGAGCGGATCATCGAGACCACTGTCGGACGGGTATTGTTCAACCGCATTCTTCCTACCGGAAGTTCAATTTGTGAACATCGAATTGGATAAGGGTGGTGTGAAAGACCTGGTTGCCGATGTCCACGAACTCTGCGGACAGGAAGTGACCACGGACGTTGCGGACAAGATCAAGGATATCGGTTTCCTGTACGCCATGGTCTCCGGTACCACCATCGCCGTTTCAGACATCTCCATTCCCCCAGCCAAAGCCGAGATCATCGCGAAAGCGTTGAAGGAAGTCGAATCGGTCCAGCGAGATTTCCGGCGTGGTTTGCTAACCGAGCAGGAACAGGACGACCGGGTTATCGACATCTGGAAAGGTACCACCACCGTTGTGGGTGATGCCGTTAAAGCAACATGGATCCCGTAGGCAACCTGGCAACCATGGCGAATTCCGGCGCTACCAAAGGTGGTTTCGGCCCGATTGCCCAGCTTGCCGGTATGCGTGGTTTGATGGCTGATCCTGCCGGACGCATCATTCCCCTGCCCATCATTTCCAACTTCCGCGAAGGACTGACCGCGCTGGAATACTTTATCTCCACCCATGGTGCGAGAAAAGGTCTGGCCGACACCGCCCTCCGAACAGCCGATGCTGGTTATCTGACACGCCGCCTGGTGGATATCGCCCAGGACGTGATCATCAACGAAGAAGATTGCGAAACGCTCGACGGAATTTATATCCGCAAGACCGATGACATTGCCGGACAGGCGATGAGCGTCCGGTTGATCAGCCGAATGACAGCCGAGCGGATCGTGGATCCGACAACCGGTGAGATCCTGGTGGATCGCAATGAGATACTGGATCGTGAGAAAGTTCGCCGCATTCTGGATGCGCACATCGAAGAAGTGAAAGTTCGCTCCCCATTAACCTGCGAATTGACCCATGGAATTTGCCAGAAATGCTACGGAATGGATCTGGGTCGCGGAAACATTGTCGATCTGGGCGCTGCGGTCGGTATCGTGGCAGCGCAATCCATTGGTGAACCTGGAACGCAGTTGACCCTGCGTACATTCCACACGGGTGGTGTAGCCGCTGGTGGTGATATTACAACCGGTCTCCCGCGTGTTGAAGAGCTTTTTGAAGCCCGCCGGACACCAAAAGGCGAAGCCATCATCTGCCGTATCGAAGGTATCGCCCGGATCATGTCGAACGAGCGCATGAGCGAACTGCGTGTGGTTCGAGTTGAGCACAGCGAGATGGTGGGCGACGAGTTCGATATTCCAGAATCCTGGACAATCGCTGTCGCGGATGAAGACACCGCTGAACTGGGCACGGTTCTGGCCACCCTGGGTGAAGCGACCATCGCATCCACCCATTCTGGCCGAATTCGGATCGAAGACCGGAAAGTGATCGTCTCGTACGAGCAGAAGGAAACCGAAGAGTATGAGATTCCAACCACTGCCCGCCTGGTGATCAAGGACGGCGACCATGTGGAAGCCGGACAACAATTGACGGAAGGCTCGTTGAACCCACACATGATCTTACAGATCAAGGGACGGGAAGCTTGCCAGAAATACTTGTTGGTCGAGATCCAGAAAGTGTACCGATCACAGGGTCAGAACATCAATGACAAACACTTCGAAGTGATCATCCGAAAAATGCTGGGCAAAGTCCAGGTTAGAAGGCCGGGAGATACCCATTATCTGCCGCTCGATCTGGTCGACCGCCTCGAGATCGTGAAAATGAACGCCCAAATGGCCGAAGAGAGCAAACAACCGGCTCGTTTCAGCGAGATCCTGTTGGGTGTGACAAAAGCGTCGCTCAGCACTGATTCATTCCTGTCCGCATCGTCCTTCCAGCACACCATCAAGGTGTTGGCTGGCGCGGCCATCGCTTCAACCGAAGATCCATTGATCGGTTTGAAAGAGAATGTCATCATCGGCAAGCTGATCCCCGCTGGAACCGGCTTCGATATCGCACGGTTGAATCCGTCACTTGCCCCGAAACCTGAGCCTGAACCCACTCCGGAACCAGAACCAGAGGCGTTGGTAATCGCTGCGCCCACTGAACCTGTCGTCGAATAAAACCTGCTCGACTTATGTCAAGCCAAGACTAGCCGCTTAACCCGGCTAGTCTTTTTATATTTCACTTTTTTGATAAATGTAAACCGGTCTTCACCCACCTCATAAAAATCGGGGATTCTTTCCTGCAATTGGTAGCCCTGTTTCAGGTAGAACCGGCAAGCTTTCTGATAGGCCGGCGCGGAGGAGGTCTCGATTAGGATCAGTCTCCCAAGTTTTGCCCTGATCCGTTTCTCCATGGACTTGACCAATATTTTTCCGACCCCTCTCCCGCTGATATTGGGGTGGGTCCCAATCCAATACAGGTCGTAGGTACCCGTGGTCAACGGCGTCGGTCCGAAGCAGAGAAAACCAACCCTTACTTTTTGTTCTGTCACTGCGACGAGAACAGTATACTCATCCGATTTTGGATGCAGGACAGCCCAATCCAGCAATTCAATCGCGATCGTCTGATCAATGGCTGAAAATTCGGGGATGCTGGTAATGAGATTCCGGACCAGGTTGTAGTCGTCCGGTTTAATTTTGCGAATTCGGATTTTCATAGTTTTTCACCTTTTGAGGGATGGCGCTGTTATCGATGGAGCTAGTCAGGATCTCCATGACCAGTTGATCGTATTCCCTTCCGGTTGCTTTCCAGGAGCGGGTAAAACCGGCATCATCCGGATGTATGCTCGGATTTGGATTAACATCCAATAGATACGGGGTGCGGCCATTCACCCGAAAGTCGATCCGGGCGTAATCCTTACACTCCATCACTTCGAATGCGAGGATGGCGATCCGTTCCAGTTCTTGCGCCATTTCGGGATCCAGTTCGATAGGGCAGAAGACTTCCGTATTACGGTAGTCGGGGGAATCGACCAACCACTTGGAATCGTACGTCAGGATCTGATTTTTCGCGGGGTTAAGATAAACACACTCGGAAAGAGGCAGAACAGTTCTGTTCGTATCGGAGCCAATGATCGATACGGAGATATCCCGGCCGGTGACATATTCTTCCACGATAGCGTCTTCATGGTATAGTGCATGGATCTTTCTAATCTGATGTTCCAACGCGTTCCGATCATGCACGATGGATTGGTTTGTGATGCCTATGCTGCCGTCTTCGTGGATAGGTTTAACGATATATGGAAATGGTTTATCTGGTACCTGAACGTGCATGCCTTCTGCAGTGATGCAGTAATCAGGAGTGATCATCTGATGGCACGCCATGATCTCTTTGGCCTTGCCTTTATGTAGACTGACCTCTAATGATTTCGATCCCGCACCAGTGAAATGGATATTCTGATTTTCAAGTAATTGCGCTATTTGATAATCCAAAAATGGAAACCCATATACGGTTTCCGTAAGATTAAATGTCCAGTCAAATTTGTTTAGATATGAAATCTTAAGCGGATCGAATTCAACGATTTCTGATGCAATTCCATGGTCGCTCAATGCCAGATGGATGGCATTCGCGATCTGCAGGGCTTCTTCGTCTGCAATTTGCTCATACTGACGTTCCCCTTCGATCTGTGAAAGTGGACAATACAGTATCGCGACCGATCTGACCAGCTTTCCCAAACCTAAATCCTCATCAAGAACCATTCCGCCCCCTGAACATTATTTGTGACCGTTTCAATAGAGTTCCATGCATGTTGATATTATAAGCCCAGCCTTCCGCTGTCTGCGTAGGTTGCGTAAGAAAATGGTTTCTGGTGGAATGATTGGGAGTAAAATTGCTCAGCTTGACGCAGCCTCTTTTTACTCGTAAGATAGGCTAGTTCAAACCTAATCTTCTTCAAGGGCAGATTTAATGGAACAAACCAATATTCGTAAAATCGATATCGACCGGGAGATGCAGCAGTCCTACCTGGACTATGCCATGAGCGTGATCGTCTCACGCGCTCTGCCGGATGCACGGGACGGCCTAAAACCGGTCCAACGGCGGATCCTATTCGCCATGCATGACCTGGGTTTGTCGCCCAACTCACAGTATAAAAAATCTGCCCGTATCGTTGGTGAAGTCCTTGGTAAATACCATCCACACGGCGATATGGCCGTTTATGACGCGATGGCACGTCTGGCACAGGATTTCACCATGCGCTGCATGCTGGTCGATGGACAGGGCAATTTCGGCAGTGTGGATGGCGATCCGCCGGCGGCGATGCGGTACACCGAAGCCCGATTGACCGCGGCATCCATTGAGATGCTGAAAAACATAGAGAAGAACACGGTCAACTTTGTCGTGAACTTTGATGGCACACTCAAAGAGCCGGTGGTTCTGCCTGCTCAACTCCCCAATCTTTTGGTCAACGGCGCGACCGGAATTGCTGTCGGTATGGCAACCAACATTCCGCCCCATAATCTGGGCGAGGTTATCGACGGCTGTGTACATGTTCTGCAACAATGGGAGAAGCTGGACGACCTTTCGGTGGAAGACTTGATGCATTTCATCAAGGGGCCAGATTTCCCAACCGGTGGAATTATCCTGCAGGACCCAGCCACCGAAGGATTGGCTCAGGTATACGGCAGCGGACGGGGAAAGGTGATCGTCCAGGCGCGCGCGCATGTGGAGGAGATGGAGCGGAACAAGAACCGCATCATCGTCACCGAATTGCCATACATGGTCAATAAAGCCTCCCTCATCGAGCGGATCGCGGATCTGGTGAGGGATGGAAATCTGGATGGAGTGGTCGACCTAAGGGATGAGTCAGACCGGCATGGTCTTAGGGTGGTGATCGAGCTATCCAAAGCGGCTGATCCGGAAAACATCTTACGTAAACTTTATAAGCACACTCCAATGCAAACCACCTTTGGGATCATCCTGTTGGCCTTGGTAGGTGGGGAACCCCGACTGCTGTCTTTGAAACAGTCGCTCAAAGTCTTTCTGGATCATCGTCTGGAAGTGATCAAACGCAGAAGCGAGTATGACCTGGAGAGAGCGAAGCAGCGGGCTCATATTCTGGAAGGTTTGCGGATCGCGTTGAAGAATTTGGATGAGATCATCACCCTCATCCGTAATTCACCCGATGCGGACGAAGCAAAGATCCGACTGATGAAACGGTATAAATTATCCGACATCCAGGCGCAGGCGATCCTGGATATGCCACTGCGAAGGTTGGCGGCGTTGGAACGAAAGAAGATAGAAGAAGAATACAAAGAAGTGATGGCTTTGATCTCAGAGTTGGAAGGATTGCTCAAATCGCCCCGGAAGATCCGTGAAACTTGCGCGGCTGAACTGGTCGAAGCCCGACAGCAATTCGCTGAAAAGCGAAAAACGCAGATCATCGGATTGAAGGAAGGCGAATTGATCTCCAAGATGTTGACCATCACCGATGTCACGCCATCTCAGCATGTGTTGATCGGCATCAACGAGAGCGGAACCATTGCCCGCACCTCGCAGGAGTCCGCTGGTTGGCTGAGCGGCAAGGAAGCTCCCCTTTGGCTCGTCAGAACTGACACGCATCAGACGTTATATCTGGTCAGCATCACGGGCAAAGCGGCTGCCATCCCGGTACATGCCATTCCGGAAGCGGCCAGCGTTGCGGATGGCAGTCCCGTTGTTCAAAGTCTCCCCTCTGAACGAAGATGATCCGCTAGGCGCCGTGTTCTGCCTTCCATCGAAGAGTCAGATGGAAGAGAAATTTATTACCACCATCACGCGTGGAGGTATGGTAAAGAAGACATCCATCCTCGAGCTTCCAGGGCCATCTGCATCGACATTCGTTCTATGTAAGGTGAACGAGGGTGATTCCCTTGGATGGGCGATGATCACAGATGGTACGCAGGACTTGATCCTGGGTACCTCCAGAGGGATGTGCATTCGCTTCAAGGAAGATGATGTCCGGCCGATGGGTCTGGTTGCCACCGGTGTGAATGGGATGAAACTGGCGATTGGCGACGAAGTTGTCAGCGCGGATATTTTGCATGGAACGGCGCCCGTGTTGATGATCGGCTCTGACGGCAAAGGAAAGAAATGCCCGCCTCAAGATTTTCCGGTTCAAGGCAGGTACGGGCAGGGAGTGATCGGGTGGAAATTGAAACCGGGTGTCCATCTGGCCGGTCTGTGGGTCAATGAACGGAACGATCCCCTGGTGATCCATTTCCTCAAGTCTCCATCGAAGGTGAAACGGGCGGATGATTTCACTCCGGGTAGTCGCGCGGCGCAGGGGAAAGAGGTCATCGAAGTGAAACCGGGAGACCAGGTCATCGGGTTGACCGGGATCGATAATGCCATCAATGGTCAATCAACTTCTGGGTCTGGAAGATCATCCGGGGGAACCAAAAAAGCAGCTACCGCAACCCCTTCCAAGAAACGAGAGACTAAATCGAGCTTAGAAACTTTAGATACCCCGCTCAAGAAAACGAAGACCCGATCCAGGAAAACTGGCGTCTGCGGCGAAATCAAAGACCTCCTCTTCAAAAAAGGGAACAACAATAGGAAAGACCACAGGACGGAGGAGTGCCAAATCAGCCGCCGTGACGGTACAAAAAAAACCTAGGTCGTCTACCCTTACCGGCTCCGGGAAATCTGATTCAAAGGATGCAGAAAAGCCTGCCAGGAAAACCAGGAAGAAAACTCCCAGCCAGCTACCTCTGGATCACCTGGATTCATAATAAGGTAGCATTGACAACAAAAAGAACCATTCCCCAATTAAGGGATGGTTCTTCGTTTTATGCATTGGATCTACACGATTTTGAAATTGCTGTAATGGTAAATGATCTTGTTGTTGATCAATCCGAAGGAATCGCTCCCGTTCGACACATTTCCCCGGCTGGATGTGGCGCTCCAATTGATGTGGCGGGTGGTTCCTGTCCCGGATGATCCGATCAGGTTAAAGGTTGCATTCGGCAATAGTTGATTGAATAAGGTTGAGTACCAGGTTTTGATCGCTTCGGTACCCTGAACCATCTGAGATGAGGTGATCTGTACCGCGAGAGGGGAGTACATGGCCGCCAATGAATTAGGATTTTTGGCGTTCAGGTTGGCGATATATTCCTGATGGAATTCTAATGGCGGAGTTGTCCAGGAGTAATCCCGGATAAACGTCCAAAGGGCATTCAGGTCGCGGCGGCATTCATCCCAACTGAAAAAATTCACGCCGGGCAAATTCAAGTTTTTTGCCGTCTTTAAAGAATAAAGCAATATCCTGCTGAGTTGGACCCCAGGTACCCACCTTGTAAGTTGGCCCGGTTGGTAATATCGGCCGGACGGTGGGAAGTGCGCGGTATTCCTGGACGCATTTTGTCAGTTGGGCGTCTGCGTTATGTGCCTGTTCCCAGTAGACCTGCGGCATGGATAGATCGCAGCGGTCCAGGAATGCTTTGAACGGAAATTTGGAATGATAGGATGGATAGCGGAAAGTGCTGAGCGCGATCGGCAAACTGGGCAGGTATTTGCGGAGTTCCGTCATGTAGCTCGTGGCGGTGACATCCTTGCCCGCATATTCAAATTGCATCTCTGCGTCCACTACAAAACCCTTGACCCCCAACGCTTTGGCTCTCGCTCCACCCATCTGGGCTTCTCTGATCGGATCGCTTCCGTACACATATTGCCAGCCCCAGGTTTCAATACCCCGGTTTTTCAATGCATTGACGACCGCAGGAACCAAATCGACATTTCTGGTCGTGTCGAAGTTGGATTTATTCGGTCCATCTGCGATCTTAACCAGAACATGCGTGAGTTTGGCATTCGCTGCCTGTGTGGCAATGTACTCTGGATTCCCGTTTTCACAGCTTGGTATTTTCCAGATAAAAAAGCCTTTGCCCTGAAGAGCCATAATTTACTCCTGCCTTTCAACTAGGACGGGGTCAGATTGCCTTCCAGTCCAAGTCGATTCGCGATCTTTCGCATCGCGAGGATAACATTATCCACATGTTCCCAAAGTTCTACGCCAAATTCTTCCGCGCCGCGGACCATCTCTTCACGGTTCGCTCCTGCCGCAAATGCCCTATCTTTCCATTTCTTCTTGACGGAGGAAGCGGATAGGTCATACAACGAGCGGGAAGGTCTGACCAAAGCCACAGCGGTGATCAAACCGGTGATCTCATCACAAGCGAAGAGTGCTTTTTCCATTCTGGATAGCCTTGGAAGATTAAGATGCTCAGCATGGCTCAAGACAGCGCGAATGATATCCTCCGGTACACCTTTTTCCCGCAGGATCGGTTCGCCAGCCTGTGGATGCCCTTCCAATGTGGGATGGATCTCCCAATCGAAGTCATGCAACAAACCGGTAATACCCCATTTCTCTTCATCTTCGCCAAATTTGTTCGCGTAATATCGCATCGCGGCTTCCACGGCTAGCATGTGGTTGATGAGGTTCGGATTCTGGATGTACTCGGTAACGATGTTATAAGCCTGGTCTCTGTTCATAAGGTTAATAGCCTGCATAAATGGATGCTTAATCTCCATTTGGTAATTGCAAGGAATATGCCTGATCGATCAGGATTGATCTGGGAAGATGGGTTCTGGATCACCCAGAACAGGGACCGGATGGGAAATATGGTTTTCCCAGAGGGAGACGATCGTCGCCGGGATTTCTCGCAGGTTCCAGAACAGGATGGAAGACTGCCGGTAAGATCTACCCGTCGCGGAAACTCCATTCACATCCATACCCAGGTTTGTGCAGGTATAGATAGCCCGTGGTAGATGAAACTCCTGGGTCACCAACAATGCACTCTCAAGGCCGAAGATGGCTTTCGCGCGATAGCAGGAATCGTATGTGCGCCTGCCCGCATAATCGAGGACAATATCCTGTTCGGGAACACCCAGTGAGATGGCGTACTCCTTCATCGAGCCTGGTTCGTTGTATTCGAGAAAGCGATTATCCCCGCTCATCAGGATCTTCTGAACCTTGCCTTCCTTGTAGAGGCGCACCGCCGTCTCAACCCGATCACGCAGGATGGCGGTTGGGGATCCATCTCTCCGCAGACCGGCTCCAAAAACAACAGCGGCAGGTCTCGAATCCAAATCTCCTTCGGTGACGATATGGCTCCGGGTAGCCAGGAGCAGATAATACCTGGCTGCCACGCTGACCAGCGCCACGAATAGGAATAGATATAGCACTATTTTTAATATGATCATCGTCAATTTTCGAAGCATGGTGTAGATTGTATCATTCCGTTGTATGAGATTGGAGGCGCTTGTCTCCACATTGGGAATGCTTTTCGAGGGGATGCAGGGCGTTTTTCGATGTATACACTCCGGTATTTCATATCCTCTCGTTCCATTCCGGAGAACCGTATTTGGAGACAGCCAGCGATTCCGCCAGGCTTTTTTCTTCCCCGGTCAGCGTCCCTTCCACGAAAGAGAGTTCGTGTTCAACCTGGAACGCCTGGATGAATGGTTGGATCGTTTCAACCAACTCCACTTTTTTGGAAAGGACCTCTTCGAGGGTGCATGCCCTGCTGTGCATCCGTATGGCTGCCTGACTGCGCTTTGGCTCATCTTCATACCTGAGGCATTGGGTGATCCGGGTGATGTCACCAAATAAGGGGATGGAGCCATGCTGAAGAACGCCGTTTTCCTTGCGTGCCTGGGCGGATCCGATCAGTTTTCTGCCCTGGTAGGTGATCTCATACTGCGACGGTACTTCAAAACAAATGGGTTCCGCCTTATGTATCTGATCCGCCTGGCGCGAATGATTGATCTCAGGAGAGATCTCCAGCAGATTAAGGAATCGGACCAATCCCCTGGCGATGCGCAGATAGCTTTCGATGATCTCATTTTGGAAGAGGGGTTCGTTGATGTTGCCGGTGAATGAGTAAGTGAGTTCATCGATGTGCAGGATGGCCCGCCCTCCGGAAAGCCGGCGGACTATATCCCATTCGTGATCCTGGGTTCTTTCTTTATCCACATCCTGGATCGGTTGTGCCCGCCCCAGGGAGAGGCAGCCAGGTTGCCAGGAATATAACCGAAGTGTGGGGAGACCATCACCCCGTATCGCCGATTGAAGTAATGCCTCATCCACCGCCATATTCCAGGCGCCTGTAGCCGGTGGATCAATGATTACTCGCCAATTTTGAGTCATATTCTGCTCTTCCGGGATGCATCTCTGGGCACGATTGTAGCATATTCAATTCCAATTCGCACTCATCCACGCCGAAGTTGAGTTCATCACCACAGGACTTTAACAACCAACCATTTCATCAAAGAAATCAAACCATGCCCGATATGATAGAATTAATTTTCGATCATAAACCACAGGCAGGTGATATCATGGCAACAAAAGGGGAATTTGTACATCCGAGGGAAACGGTCGAGATCCATCTCTCCACCGGAAAAGTGATATCTGCTCCACGGGGTTCCTCACTGGAAACCTTCTTCAAGGTTTTCCCGGAGCAGGAAAGGGAGATGATCGTAGGGGCGATTGTGAATGGCGAGCTGCGCGAGCTGACATATGCGGTGGATATGGATGGCCGTGTCACCCCCATCCAAATGGATTCTGCTGACGGCGCCCGGATCTACCGCCGGTCGCTCACCTTCCTGTTGGAGGCGGTTTTCGAAGATCTGTTCCCCGAGTTACAACTCACCGTGGACCATTCTGTTACATCGGGCGGGTTTTATTGCGAAATTTCCGGGCGTCCACCCCTGACACAGGCGGAGCTCAACCAAATCAAAGACCTGATGCGCATCCTGGTTCAATCGAATGTCAAATTTGAGCGGCAGCAGATTCCTCTGGAAGAAGCCATCGCATATTTTCAGGAGCAGGGCAACGCCGAGAAAGTGCGTCTGCTTTCTTACCGGCAAAAAGGATTCCTGGTGCTCTACCAGCTCGAAAACCATCGCGATTATCACCACGGCTATATGGTGCCGTCCACAGGCTATCTAAAATGGTTCGACCTCACCTTGATGGGCGATGGTTTTATCACTCCATTATCCGCGCCGGGTTTCGCCCAAGAATACAGCAACCCATGCCAGCCTATCCAAAACTGCTCGCGACATTCAAGCAATATGGGCGTTGGTTGGAACGGCTGGGCATCGAGAGTGTGGGTGCGCTGAATGATGCCATCTCTGCCGGTAAGATCCGCGAGGTGATCCTGGTCTCTGAAGCGCTGCACGAACAGCGCATCTCGGATATTGCGACCCAGATCACCAATCAGTTGGATCGGATTCGCGTTGTTTTGGTCTCCGGTCCATCCTCTTCCGGCAAAACCACCTTTTCCAAGCGGCTGACCGTGCAATTGATCTCCCAGGGCGTGACCCCCTTCCCTCTGGAGATGGATAACTACTTTGTGGATCGCGATCTGACCCCACGGGATAAAAACGGTAATCTGGATTTTGAAATCATTGAGCGCATTAAATCTGATCCGCCTGAACGAGCAATTGGAAATGTTGATCGAAGGGAAAGCGGTCCAATTGCCCCACTATAATTTTCGGACGGGGTTAAGCGAACCCGGCGACTACGATTCAACTGATGCCGGAGACAGTTGATCATCCTGGAAGGCATTCATGGCCTTAATCCGAAACTGGTCACCCGGATCAAACCGGAGAATATGTTCCGGATTTATGCATCGGCCCTTACCCAGCTCAATCTGGATCGTTACAACCGGATATCCACCACGGATACGCGCCTGATCCGCCGGATCGTTCGAGACGCCCGGGAACGGGGATACACCGCCCAGCAGACGATCTCTCGCTGGGAATCGGTTGGCGCGGCGAGAAAAATCACATCTTCCCGTACCAGGAAAACGCCGACACCATGTTCAATTCCGCCCTGGCGTATGAACTGTCTGCGCTCAAACCACTGGTCGAGCCGCTGCTTCGGCAGGTCAACTTTGGCCACAGCGAGTACATCGAAGCCAAGCGGTTGCTTGCCTTCCTGGAGTGGTTCCTACCGGTCACGAGCGATCTGATCCCGGATAATTCGATCTTACGCGAATTTGTAGGCGGGTCGATCCTGGCGGATTTTAAACTCTGGAAAAATGGATAGATCTGAGTGGCAATGGCAACAAGACCTCCTCGATGTTGAGGAGGTCTTGTTCGTGTAATGGTCAAACAGCGCAAAAGTTGATCGTCGAATTTTAGACTTTGGTTGGAACAATTTCTCTCTTGACCGCTTTTCCCAGCCGCGATATCCCTTCAATGATCACTTCCGGTTTGGAGAATGAGAAGTTCAAGCGCATCGTATTCTTACCGCGGCCATCCGGGTGGAAGGATCCGCCCGGGACGAATGCCACCTTATCTTCCAGGGCGACTTTCAATAGATTCGCAGCATCAATTTGTTCAGGCAGGGTAGCCCAGAGGAATAATCCGCCTTCGGGGTGTGTCCAATGGACACTTTCCGGCATAAATTCGGTCAATGAATCCAGCATGACATCCCGGCGTTCTTTATACACCTGCCGGATCAATTTCACATGCTGATCGATAAAGCCATCTTTAGCGACTTCGTAGGCGACAACCTGATTAAAGGTGGCAGTATGCAGATCGGTTCCCTGTTTTGCGGTCACGAGCTTGCGAATCACTTCGCTTGGAGCGATGATCCAGGCCAGACGCAATCCAGGCGCCAGGGTTTTCGAGAATGTGCTCAAGTAGATCACATTTCCGCAGTAGGTTGTACCATTGTCCGATGCACGGTATTGGTTATCCAGATGGACGACAGGGGTAATGTGCTCCCCTTCAAAGCGTAATTGCCCGTATGGATCATCTTCCACAATCGGAACGCCGTATCGGTCAGCCAGTTCAATGATCTTGAGTCTTCGATCCAATGGAATGGTTGCACCGGTTGGATTCTGGAAATTCGGTAAGAGGTATATGAATTTCGGACCGGTGCGTAAAGCCTGTTCCAGTGCATCGGTGATCATTCCGCAGTCATCACTTGGGACGGTCACATACTCGGCGCCATAGGCATTCCAGGCTTGCAATGCGCCCAGATAGGTGGGGGATTCAACCAGGATCCGGTCGCCCCGATTGATAAAGACTTTCCCGAGCAGATCCAAAGCCTGTTGTGAGCCGGCTGTGATCATCACATTATCCGGATCGACTTTCATCGCATACCGCTCAGTATGCTTGGTGATCATTTCACGCAAGGGCAGGTAGCCCTCTGTAGTTCCGTACTGCAAGGCCAATGCGCCATTGTTATGTAAAACATTGACACAGGCTTCCGATATTTTTTCGATCGGAAAGACATCCGGACCAGGTAATCCTCCCGCAAAGGAGATAATATCCTTCCGTTCAGTAAATTTTAGAAGTTCCCGAATTGTTGATCCCGCCATACGTTGTGTTCTCATCGCATATCGGTGATCCCACTGGGTTCGCATAAATTGTCTCTCCTTATTTATGGTCATAAAATGGTTGAGATACCTGACCCCTAAGCCAGTTTCGGAAACCGGCTGACAATAACCGCTGCGGAGGGCAATGTGACACGATCACCTGTCTGCAGTTCGGCAGGAACTTTTCCGTACGCGCCAGGTTTACCCTGGAAGATGAAGATGGGCAACCCTTCTTCTGCGGATTTCAATTCAACAAACGCCTGTCCCGTCAGATAGCCTTCGCTGTCGACAGCGCAACTGGTAACCACGCCTATGGTTTTTCCTTTTTTATCGAGCACCGGATCGCCATTATGCGCCATGCGGACTGACTTTTCCGTAAATCGGAAGCGTATAACCACCCCCTGACGACCTTTCTCACGCTCCAGATAAGCGTTTCGGCCAATAAACCAGGGTTTGTAGGTTTTCACATAAGAACCAAACCCGGCTTCGGCGACTCCCAGGTTCATTTCGCCACCCATCTCATGCCCGTAAAGGGGCAATCCCGCTTCGGTACGCAATGAATCTCGTGCGCCAAGACCGCACGGTTTGAGACCGAGGAGATTCCCTTTTTCGGTGAGCGCCTTCCAGAAGGCCACTGCCTTATCGGGGTGGACAAACAACTCAAAAGCCATCTTTTCGCCGGTGTACCCGGTTCTGGAGACGATCAGGTCAAAATCACCGACAATTGCATCGCACAATTCAGTGCGCTTGAGAGACATGATTCGTTTCCGCGTGGGAGCATCCACGCCCAGAGAGAGTAGGATCTCGCGGGATTTGGGACCCTGAAGGGCGATATCCACCCGCATGTCTTTGCCTTCTTTGGGATCGCGCAAATTACGCAGGATCACATTCCGACCATAGGCTTTCGCGGCAGGCGTCTTTCGATCGATCAATACCTGTCCATCCCTGACGGCATTCAACCAGGCCCAATCCTTATCGTCGTTCGACGCGTTGACGACCACCAGGTACTTGTTGGCTGCCCGCCGGTAAACCAGGCAGTCATCCAGGACGTTCGCGTCTGGATTGAGGAAGTGGGTATAGCAGGATTCACCGACATTCAGCCCGGCAATATCGTTACCACAGACACTGTCCAGGAATGCGCTAGCTGAGTCACCCTCCGCCTGGTAAACTCCCATGTGCGAGACATCGAACAATCCGGCCGCTTTTCTTGTGGCGAGATGTTCCTCGACAACCGAGCTGTACCAGACCGGCATATCCCATCCGGCAAAGGGGACCATCTTCGCACCTAATTGACGGTGTGTGTCATTTAAAGCTGTTCTTCTTAACTCAACTGGCGGTTCCTTCCAGTCAAATTCGGGTAAATCCTTTGCCTTCTCCAGTACCTGACCGATGAAATACGGTTTTTCTGCGGATGCCGGTTTCGCTTCGGGAATCGAAGCTTTTCCATCGACCTCCATAACCGTAATCGGGCCGGGGATTCTACGCGTCTGGTCTGGATCCACGCTCACAAAGCCATCCGAGATATCCCGCAACCAGGTGATGGCGGGTTGGAAATCTTTGCGGTGGATCGACAACAGATACGCATCCTCACCCTGGAAGGTCAACCCTCCCTGTACGATCCCCATGGGTGTAACCATGGAGGTGGGCTGGGTCTTTCCGGGCTGGAGTTCATCAATATCAGAGCCGAAAACATAGTTGGCAAATGTGCGGATATGGTCACCCCGCAGCGCGAGAGTAATGACCTCGCCTTTGGATGCCGGTTTATCATCCAGGTAGAAGAAATGGGGATAGCCATGTTTGGCATAGGTTTCCGTCTGCCCGGCTTTCTCGGCCAGTTCGCGCACCTTGATCTTCGCGTCTTCGAACACCTTGAATTGGATCTTAGCCCGCTGGGCAGGACCCTGCTTGGTTTCGATGGTATAGGGGTAGATGCCCTGCAGCACATCTGCGATGATGTCGGCTACAGCAACCATCTCGGCTTCTTTAAATCCGCGCTGGGTGAGCCAGGGGGTGCCCATCCGGATACCGGATGTGGCGAAAGAGGACTTGTCTCCAGGGATGGTGTTGCGATTGCAAACGATTCCGGCCAGATCCAGAATTCGGGCAGCGATGTCGCCGGATAAAGTCGTGCCATCTTTTCCGACCACCGAGGTGACATCCAAATTCATCAGATGAGTGTCTGACCCGCTGTAAGGGATTCGAAATCCCCTCTTCTTTAATTGGACTACCAGTGCTGCGCAGTTTTTCACTGTCTGGATTTGCAGCTTCTTGAACTCCGCGGTTTTTGCCAGCTTGAACGTGAGCGCCAGGGCGGCGAATACATGGACATGTGGTCCACCCTGTTCACCGGGGAAGATGGAACGGTCAATCTTCTTCGCCAGGGCGCTTTCGGTGGTCAAAATGCAGGCTCCCCGCGGGCCGTCGAGTGTCTTGTGGGTGGTGAAGGTGACAATATGGGCAATTCCAATGGGCGAAGGCACCGCGCCGGCAGCGACCATCCCGGCAATGTGGGAGATGTCCGCCAGTAAGATCGCGCCAACACTATCTGCGATTTCACGGAATTTCTTCCAATCCGGCATCCACGGGTAAGAGGTGTACCCGGCGATGATCATCTTGGGTTTGTTTTCGAGGGCGAGTTTCGCCACCTGTTCATAATCAATTTTCTCTGTGATAGGATCGACCAGGTAATGGACGATGTTGTACAGTTTGCCCGAGCGGTTGACCGACGATCCATGGGTCAGGTGACCGCCGTGTAGGAGGCTCATCCCCAGGACGGTATCACCGGGATTGACCACTGCCGGATAGACCGCGTTGTTAGCCGGCGCACCTGATAGCGGTTGGACATTAACCCAGATGTCATCCGCGGTTTTTCCATTCGCGGCAAAGGCTTCCGCGCAACGGCGCCGCGCCAGAGATTCGATCAGGTCGGCATATTCAACGCCCTTGTAAAATCGAGGGTCTGAGTAACGGCGGTATTCCGCAAGACGGGTGGGATAATCGAGCAAATCTTCTTCAGGCATCCAGCGAAGTGCGTCCTCTGGATAACCTTCGGCATAGATATTCTGAAAAGATGTCGCCAGCGCTTCTCTCACCGCCATTGGCGCGGTGGATTCGCTTGGTATCATGATCAATTTGCGTTCCTGGCGTTCTGTCTCCAACTGCGCCATTTCGAATACATCCGGGTCAAGCTCTTTCAGGGTCCCTCTAAACAGAAAATCTTCCATTTTTGCTCCTGACTTGAATGAATTGGATGATCATTCCCATTCCATGGATAAAAGTGCCCGAAAATCCATGGGATAATCGGGCACATTCGCTATTTGATTCCTCTCCTCACCCTATCACCAGGGCTAGCAACAACAAGACGTGGATGGGATCATGGACGAAGAGATGGTTATAAATCATTCTTTACTCCAGAATAATTGTAGTACGCACGTGTAAGGAGGTCAAGATAAAGAGCCTCTACCTACACACCCTAAAGTGGATTTATTTTTTTTCAATGTGCTCATCCAACCAACGGACCATTACTGCCAACACTTCTTCCTTCTCAAGTTCATTATGCGTCTCATGGTATAACCCTTCCCAGGGGATAAAGTCACAGCCGGGGGCGTTTCGAGCAAATTCTTTGGCAGCATCAAAAGAGATCAAATGATCCTGCGATCCAACCTGCAACAAGACGGGTGTGTGTAATTCTTTGGCATGTTGAATTGCCCATTCGCCTGCCTGGAGGAAATCCAATCCAAACCGCGCGGATATGAATCCATGAGTCAGCGGGTCCTGTTTGTATATTACTTTAACCTCGGGATCTCGGGATAAGTAATTGAGATCAAGACCATTATCCAACAAGAAGGTGGGGGCCAGACCATACAGCATCTTTCCGAAAGTCAGTTTCCATCTGGGGGTGGGTTGATAGGTTCGTAATCCAGGGCTGGTGATGACTGCGCCTTTCAATGTGGGTTTACGGCGAATCAGGAAATTGAGTCCCAGATTACCACCCAAGCTATGACCATATATAAAATCAACCGGTTTGCCTTCCTCATTGGAGATATAATCCAGGCTTTCCTGAATATCATCCAATGCACGTTCATAACTGGCGAAATGTCCTCGTACCCCGCCCGATTTACCATGACCATGAAGATCAAAACCGGTAACAGAAAACCCGTGGTGGTTCAGAATAATCTGCGACCCAGGCATATCTTCCGGTATGCTCGCCCAGACCATGGATCAGACAAATGGATGCCTTGGGTGGGGTTTCAGGCAACCACCGATTACCCACTAATTCGATCCCATCACTGGCATGCATACGGATCTCAGATCGCATCGGTTCACCTCCATAAATTAGGGTATTCAACCACAGTTTTGAGTCTATATTATCGGGTATATTTAAGCAAGTCAGAGCTTATTGGAGTGATCCATCTCAATTCGCAGACCAGGATATTTTGAACCGGAGGACAACATGGATTCTGATCAACGATCGTTTATGTCCAAACCGCTCACGACTGAAACCTGGAGCGACTTGATCCAATTATTTGGATCGCGCGGTGCATATGGTGGATGCTGGTGTACTTTTTTTCGCCAATCAAGAAAAGACTACAACCTGAACAGGGGAGAGAAGAATCAACACTACCTTAAATCCATCGTGGAGACCGGTCAACCGGTTGGACTTCTGGCCTATGCTGGAGATCGTCCGGTTGGATGGTGCGCATTTTCCCCAAGAGAAAATTATTCCTCGTTGGAACGATCCCGGGTGTACAAACGGTTGGACGATCAGCCGGTCTGGTCGTTGACCTGTTTTTTTACCGCATCAGATTATCGCAGAAAAGGCGTCACGATCTTCCTGATTCGAGAAGCGATCGAATATGTCAGGCAACTCGGCGGTCATATTCTGGAAGCGTATCCAACCATACCTGAGAGCGACAGTATTCCGGCCGATGAGGGGTATACCGGAATATTAAAGGTATTCACGCGGCTTGGATTTCAAGTCGTCCACGACAATGACGGCGCGCATCCGATTGTCCGCTACCAGATCGAATAAATGATCCGTTTTATTGTGTAGAAAAAGGAGACTTTCATGAATGATCCAAGAGTGGAAAAACTGGCCGACGTACTGGTGAATTATTGTACTGATGTACAAAAAGGACAACAGGTTCTAATACAGGGTGAGATGAATGCTCAGCCACTGTTGATGGCGATCTATCGCAGAGTATTGGCAAATGGAGCCCATCCTTTCATGCTCCCGATATTCGATGGACAGGTTTATACCTTCCTAAAATCTGCCTCTGATGAACAATTATCGTTTATCAGTGAACCATATCGTTATTTCTTCGAAAAGTTCGACACCCGGTTCAGGATCGTATCTGACAGCAATCCAAAAGAGATGACAAACATCGATCCGGAAAAAATGGTTGTCTATGGGAAAGCCTATGGCGAACTTATGAATACGATGCTGGAGAGAGCGGCGAAAGGGGAATATCATTGGACAGTCGCGATCTTCCCCTCATCCGCACATGCCATGGAAGCGAACATGAGCCTGGAAGAGTATGAAAACTTTGTCTACTCCGCCTGCTTGCCGGATATGGATGATCCGGTTGGGCATTGGAAGAAGGTCTCTGCCTACCAGGCCAAACTCATTCGCTGGTTGGAAGGGCGCAAGACGATCCATGTCATTGGTAAAGACACAGACCTGCGAATGCAAATTGATGGACGGCCATTCATCAATTGTGACGGGAAAGAAAACATGCCTGATGGTGAGATCTTCACCAGTCCGATTGAAGACAGCATGGAAGGATATGTACATTACTCCTATCCGGCGATCTATAACGGAAGAGAAGTATCCGGGATCCGCTTACAGTTTGAAAACGGGAAAGTGGTGAAGGCGACCGCAGATAAAAATGAAGATTTCCTGATCAAAACACTGGACACGGATGAAGGCGCCCGATATGTTGGTGAATGGGCGATCGGGACGAATTATGCCATCGACCGGTTTACCGGCGAAATACTATTTGATGAAAAGATCGGCGGCAGTTTTCATTGTGCGGTCGGGACTGGTTTCCCGGAATCAGGCAGCCACAACCGCTCGGATATCCACTGGGATATGATCTGTGATATGCGAAACGGCGGTGAAATTTGGGTGGATGATATTCTGTTCCATAAGGACGGAAAATTCGTCGTCGATCTTGATTAGTCTCTTTGGGAGACTGGTCAATTCTTTCAGCAATAGATCGTGAGTCATCAGACCCGCCAGAACCAACTCGAAGAAAAGGCGGGTTTTTGACTCTATCAATACGAGGGTTTAACCTGACGGATTATGTCAACAAGGGGTAAAATAATGTGCCCGCTAAGTCAGGCAATACTCCATCCGCGAGGAGGTGTTCAATGTTCAAGATCTACAAATCGACAGAAAACGGCATTGAACAGTTCACCGAAGTCGTGAACAACTGCTGGATCAACATGGTTGACCCAGACCCGGATGAGATCTTCAGGATCAAAGATCTGGGAATTCCAACTGATTTTATTACCTATCCTCTGGATGTGGACGAACGCCCCCGATCCGAGCGGGAAGATGATGGGACTTTGCTCATCATCGTCCGGATACCGGTCTACCAGGGCGCAGTGTCAGACATCCCTTATTCAACCATCCCTCTGGGCATTGTTGTCAATGACCGGTTTATTCTGACCGTGTGCAAACAGGAATGCGACGTCCTGAGGGATTTCGCGGCCAGCCGGGCAAAAGGTCTTTCCACGGGCAAAAGATACCGATTCATCCTGCGTCTGTTGCTGGGGATCGCGTCGCAATACCTTGCCCATCTGCGTGAGATCAACAAAATGACCGAATTGGTCGAAGACAAGCTGCAAACTTCCATGCGGAACAAGGAAGTATTGGAGTTGCTCAAGTATCAGAAAAGCCTGGTGTATTTCACCACCGCCATCCGGGCTAATGAAGTGCTGATGGAACGGCTTCAGAAAATGAAATTGTTCACCCAGTACCCCGAGGACGAAGATCTGTTGGAAGATGTCATCACTGAAAACCAGCAGGCGTTGGGAATGACCGACATCAGCAACAACATTCTCAGCTCCATGATGGACGCTTTCGCCTCGATCATCTCGAACAATTTGAACGTGGTCATGAAATTCCTTGCGTCCATGACCATCATTCTGAGCATCCCGACCATCGTGACCAGTTATTTTGGCATGAATGTGCCCATCCCGGGCGCGGCGCATCCATTTTCTTATCTATGGATCATTGTCCTGTTCATCGTCATGTGCGCGGTGACGGTGATCATCTTCATCAAACGCGATTGGTTCTAATCCAGATTGCATGTAAGTTGGGATCCAGCATCGTTGCTGGATCTTTTTTTGTCTGATAATCTCAGACTTGGGATCCATTGGTAAATGAAATCACTGATGATTAATGGAAAACAAAAACCTCTCCACGAGGAGAGGTTGGTCTGTGTGGGCGGAACAGGACTCGAACCTGCGACCACATCGGTGTAAGCGATGTGCTCTAACCAACTGAGCTACCCGCCCGAACGGTTTGTATTATACCGTATTCATGAATTTTGAGTACAATCTACTTAAGATATGCCCGCTTTGAAGGATAACCCATGAGATTTGTGCGTTTTGAGGATAGTGACAATCAGGTACATCAAGGGTGGATCGTGGAAGATCAGGTTGGTCTGGTGGACGGGTCGATCTTCGGCGCGTTTCAGCGCCAGGAAGTGTCCATCCCTTTGCGCAAAGTGAAGCTTCTCCCGCCGGTAGCCCCGACCAAGATCATTGGCGTGGGTCGCAATTATGCAGAGCATGCCCGCGAACAGGGCGCCGACCTGCCCACCGAACCGCTGATCTTCTTCAAACCGCCATCTGCTTTGATCGCGCCGGGCGAAGCGATCATCCTGCCGCCCCAGTCTCAACAGGTTGAATATGAAGGCGAGCTGGCTGTGGTGATCGGAAAGCGGGCGAAAAACATCACCACCGAAACAGCCAGACAATTTATCCTGGGTTACACCATCGCCAATGATGTGACCGCGCGCGACCTTCAACACAAGGATAACCAGTGGACTCGCGCGAAGGGCTTCGATACCTTTTGCCCGGTTGGCCCATGGATCGATACAAGCGTCGACCCGTTTGATCTGCTGATCTCAACCCATGTAAATGGGATACTCCGTCAGATGAACTCAACCAAGGATATGATCTTCCCCATCTATGAACTGGTGGCATTTATCACCTCGATCATGACCCTTGAACCGGGCGATTTGATCCTGACGGGGACGCCGGCCGGTGTGGGCGGATTAAAACAGGGTGATTCGGTCCGGGTGACCGTTGAAGGAATCGGTGAGTTGACCAATCCGGTAGTAGGTGTTGGTCCCGTCTGACGCAATAAGCGGGTATTGCGATCTGGGGCAGGGCAGGCGAAGAATATTCTTTGGTATAATAACGTTTGCTTTTTATTCATGCACTAGGAGACAATCTATGTCTGGACATTCACACTGGGCAACCATTCGGCGTAAAAAGGGTGCCGCTGATGCGAAAAAAGGCGCCGTTTTTACCCGACTCGCACGGGAAATATTGATGGCTGCGCGTGATGGCGGTGGCGATCCCGGCATGAACTTCCGCCTGGCGCTGGCCGTAGATCGTGCCCGGGCTGCCAATATGCCGAAAGATAGCATTGACCGGGCCATTAAACGCGGTACCGGCGACGCCAAAGATGGGACCGTGATGGAGCAGGTATTCTATGAAGGCTACGCGGCTCACGGGGTCGCGGTCATGGTCGAATGCTTTACCGAAAATCGCAACCGGACGGTTGCCGAAATCCGGCATATCCTGAGCCGCAGTGGTGGCACCATGGCCGAGGCAGGCGCGGTTGGATGGCAGTTTAAGAAAGCTTCCTATTTCTCATTCCCTGCGCAAGGCCTGGATCCTGACCATCTCTTCGAGATAGCCGTCGATGCCGGTGCGGATGACGTGCAGAATGACGGGGAAATAGCTGAGATCACTGCCCCAGTGGAACAATTTAAAGTGATCACCGAAAAACTGCGGGCAGAGAAAATTCAACCCGATGAAGCTGGTCTCCGTATGATTCCGACTCAGGAAGTGGAATTGGAATCGGATAAAGCGCTCGGTGTGTTGAAAACCATCGAATCACTGGAAGAGCTGGACGATGTTCAGGATGTCTTCCATAATTTGAAGATGACTGACGAGGTCATAGCAGCCCTTGAAGCTGAATAGGTTTCATGCGCATCCTGGGGATTGATCCTGGCACAGCAACGACCGGATATGGTCTGATAGAGGAAGACGATCAAGGCCAATTGAAGGTTGTGGAATACGGGGTAATTCTGACCCCAGCGGGAATGCCTTCCCCGGAACGATTGTTACTGGTCTATCAACAATTATCTGCCTATATTCTTCTCCACCAGCCTGATTCGGCCGCGGTGGAGAAGCTTTTTTTTCAGCGAAATGTCAGTAGCGCGCTCGCCGTGGGACAATCTCGTGGAGTTGTTCTGATGACCTTCGCCCAGGCTGGCATCCCGGTGGCGGAGTATACCCCCAATGAGGTCAAGCAGGCGGTAACCGGTTATGGCGCGGCGGACAAGAAACAAATTCAACAGATGGTGAAACTATTGTTGAATCTCCCTGAAGTACCGCACCCGGATGATGCTGCCGATGCGCTGGCTATTGCGATCTGCCACGCGAGTACAGCGCGATGGAAGGGAGCTGCATCATGACCGAATTCATCAGCAGCACTGCCAATCCAAAGATCAAACAGATCCGAAAATTGGCGGACCGGAAGGAACGGTCTGCATCTGGCCTGTACTTTGTGGAAGGGCTGCGAATCGTCATTGAAGCGCTTCAGCAATGGGCAGAGATTGAACATTTGATCATCGCTCCCGACTTGATTCGAAGTGATACCGGAGAAAAGTGGATTCAATCCTTCGAGAGAGATTTTCCGGGTAAGGTGATCCATGTCACAGCGGATGTCTTTCGCAGCCTGTCACAAAAAGACGGCCCGCAGGGGCTGGCAGCTGTCCTACGGCAACGTTGGGCGGACCTGGCTGATATCACCGAGCAGCCAGGTGACTGCTGGGTGGCGCTCGATGAAGTGGCGGACCCCGGCAACCTGGGCACGATCCTCCGCACCTGTGATGCGACGGGTGTGAAGGGAGTGATCCTGCTGGATTCCTGCACGGATCCATACGATCCAACCGCCCTGCGGGGAAGCATGGGCGCCATTTTCTCAGTTCAATTGGTCAAGGCGACCCTGGATCAATTTGAATCCTGGGTCAATGCCAGGCGGATACCTGTCATCGGCGCTTCTGACAAGGCGAAACAAAACTATCATTCGATGAGTTATCCAAACCCGATGGTGCTCCTGATGGGCAGTGAGCGGCAGGGATTGGATCAGAGACATCTGGACATGTGTACCGAGGTCGTTTCGATCCCAATGCGTGGCCGCAGCAATTCGCTGAATTTGGCGGTGGCGACCGGGATTTTACTTTATGAGATGGATCACCAATTTCGGACAGGTCAAGAATCGGAAGGGAAATCAACATGATCGCAGTGATTCGGGGAGAAGTGGTACATTCGGAAGCGGACAGTCTGATCGTGATGGTGGGCGGCATCGGACTGCGGGTATTTACCACCCGGTCGGTCTGCGACACCGCTCAAACCGGTTCGACCGTGTATTTGCACACCCACCTGGTCGTGCGTGAAGACGCGTTGACTCTGTATGGCTTTGACAGTATCGAAGGGCGGGATTTCTTCGGCCTGTTATTGGGTGTCAATGGGGTAGGTCCCAGGATCGCACTGGCGATCATGTCGACCCTCTCGATGGATGCCATCCGCCGGGCGATCGTGAATGAGCAAGCCGATGTATTTGCCCGGGTATCCGGTGTCGGGAAGAAAACGGCGCAGAAGATCCTCCTCCATCTGCAGGATAAGATTCAGCAGGTGAGCGGTCTCGAACAGCTCTCCACCTTATCGGATGTGGATACCGAGTTGATCAGCGCACTCACATCGCTTGGGTACAGCGTCGTTGAAAGTCAGACAGCCCTCCAGGCTATCCCGCGGGATACCCCTCAAGACCTGGAGACCAGAATCCGGATCGCGCTGCAATACTTCTCACGCTGATGAACCAATCAATAATAGCCTTCGAGATGCGCTTGTTTGTGTCGTTCCGCAGGTAATCAGATCATTCACTGCAACCTTTTCTTTACAAGCATTGGTCTTTCAGGTATCATAAAACACGAACTTTTACCGATAAAAAATACAGAAAATATCCCATGCCCGGCTGAAACCGGGTTATTCATCGGGTTGGAGGGTAAATGAGCGATCTGATCAAACAAGTCAGCGCTGATATTCAACAAAAAATTGATGCATTTCAACCATCCTATGCATTAACGGAAGTCGGTACCGTCTTGGAAGCAGGTGATGGTATCGCCCGGGTATCCGGTTTGACCAAGATCCGCTCGCAGGAATTGGTTCAATTTGAAAATGGCGTTGAAGGGCATTGCTTTCAACCTGGAAACAGCACAGCGTCGGCGTGATCATCCTGGGTGATTACTCCACCATTATTGAAGGAATGCTGGTCCATGCCACCGGCCGGATCGCTTCTGTTCCGGTAGGCGATGGATTGATCGGCAGGAGCAGTCAACGCCCTTGGAGAACCGATTGACGGAAAAGGCGCCATCCAATTCAGCGGATACCGTCCAATCGAACGGATCGCCCCTGGCGTGATCGACCGGCAGGATGTGGACACACCCGGTCCAGACCGGTATCAAAGCCATTGATGCCATGATCCCGATCGGACGCGGACAGCGCGAATTGATCATTGGCGACCGCCAGACCGGCAAATCCGCCCTGGCGATTGACACGATCATCAACCAGAAAGGGCAAAGACCTGATCTGCATTTATGTGGCGATCGGACAGAAAAAAGCTCAGGTAGCCAGAACCATCGCCCTGCTTGAAAATTATGGCGCGATGGAACATACCATCGTTGTGATGGCCGCAGCCGATGAACCGGCCGCCATGCAATATATTGCACCATATGCGGGTTGTGCCATCGGTGAAGAGTTCATGGAATCAGGCCGTGACGCGTTGGTGGTTTATGATGACCTGTCCAAACATGCCTGGGCTTATCGTCAAGTTTCCCTGCTCCTCCGACGTCCACCCGGTCGTGAAGCATATCCGGGAGATGTCTTCTATCTGCATTCCCGTTTGTTGGAACGTGCTGCCCGCATGGCCATGCAAATATGCGATCGTTGCCAAAGATTATCCCGAATCCGATGGCGTCAACCATGACAGACGCGCAGGATGGGCAAAATGTTTCAACGGTCCGCTCTCTCAATCAATCTGGCGAAGGAGGCACTGAAAGCGATTGCCCGATGCGGATGAAGCATCAAGATCGTTGCCGGTCGAAGGCACTGGCGGCTCGTCTGACCGCACTGCCGATCATTGAAACCCTGCTTGGGCGATGTCTCCGCGTATATCCCGACGAACGTTATCTCCATCACCGATGGACAGATCTATCTGGAAAGCAATCTGTTCAATGCCGGTATTCGCCCGGGAATCAATGTCGGTATCTCCGTTTCCCGTGTAGGTGGATCTGCGCAAACGAAAGCGATCAAGCAGGTGGCAGGACAGATTGAGAATGGAAATGGCTGCCTATCGTGAATTGGCAGCTTTTGCCCAATTTGGCTCCGATCTGGATAAAGTCACCCTATCACAATTCAACCGCGGTCAACGGTTGCAGGAAATCCTAAAACAACCGCAGTATACGCCTATTCCCGCTGGCCAACCAGGTCATCTCCCTCTTTGCGGCGACCAATGGTTTTGCTGATAATATCCCGGTGGAGAAAGATTCGACCCTGGGAGACTGCTCATCCTACGCTTTATGGAAGTCACATACCCTGAGATTGTGAAGGATATTCTCGCGAACAAAACAGATCACCCCCGAAACACGACAGCCAAACTTCGGCAGGCTCTCACCACCTTCAATTCATCCTGGCAGGCATAAGAATCCGGGATAATTCAGATTATGGCATCTGCCCGAGAAATGAGGCTCCGCATCAGGAGCATTAAGAATATCGCCCAGGTTACCCGGGCGTTGCAGGCGGTCAGCGCCAGTAAAGTCCGCAAAGCTGTGCAGGCGGTCTCGGTGACCCGCCCGTATGCCGAGCAAGCCTGGAAGATCCTCACCCATCTGGCCGCTCAACCGGGGCACAATTCACTTCATCCCCTGCTCAATCCACATCCTCATGTGGAAAAGATTCTGGTGGTCATGGTCAGCAGCGACCGCGGACTGGCCGGCGCATATAACACCAATATCCTTCGGCACACCCTTCTGACCTTCCGCAATTTCCCCATTGACTGTGAGTTACCTGGCAGTTGGTAAAAAAGGCCGGGACTTGCTTCTTCGCCGGGGACGAAAGGTGATCGCTGATTTTCGCAATCTTCCGGCTGCGCCATCTTTCCGCGGATGTCTAGCTCCATTGGCCGGCTGGTCGTTGATTCGTTCCTGGAACTCCGAATACGACGAAGTTTACCTGGCTTATACCAATTTCTATAACATGGTGAAGCAGGTGCCGGAGATCAAGAAATTATTGCCGCTGGAAATGGAACAGCACGCCCATATATCCATGACTTGGACATGAAAACCACATCAGGCTGTATTTACCTATGAACCTGACCAGAACGAAATATTGGACCATATCATTCCCAGGTTTACCGCATTGCAAGTTTATCAGGCGATCCTGGAATCCACGGCCAGCGAACATGCTGCCCGAATGGTTGCCATGCGGAATGCGACCGATAATGCCGCTGAATTGGCGAATATTCTATCACTTGACTACAACAAAGCCCGCCAGCAGAGCATCACCAATGATATGCTGGATATCGCCGGCGGCGCGGAAGCCCTGTCCAAAGCCATGCAGGCAAACGGGATGATCCGTGATTTATTGGAGGAATGAATTAGATGGAAAAGACAAACGGAACATGGTACAAATCCTCGGCGGCGTGGTCGATGTGGAGTTTCCTGAATCAATCTCTGCCGGATACTCTATGAAGCGTTGGAAATTCCGGTGGACGGCATGGAAGCCCATGGTTTTGGAAGTTGAAAAACATATGGGTAAACGGACTGTCCGCTGCGTGGCCATGGATTCAACCGATGGCATTACAGCGCGGCATGGATGTTTTCCGCACCGGAATGCCCATCTCTGTACCGGTCGGACCAAATACCCTTGGTCGGATCTTTAATGTGTTGGGAAGACCTGTGGATAACAAAGGTAATGTGGAAAGCGGATCTGCGTTACCCAATCCACCGGCTGCGCCAAAATTTGAAGACCAATCCACCAAAGTGGAAGTATTTGAAACCGGTTTGAAAGTGATCGATCTGATCGCCCCATTCACCAAAGGTGGCAAAACCGGTATTTTCGGCGGCGCCGGGGTAGGAAAAACCGTCATCATCATGGAACTGATCCGCTCGATTGCGACCGTCCACCAGGGCAACTCCGTATTTGCCGGTGTGGGTGAGCGAACCCGTGAAGGAACACAGCTTTACCGTGAGATGGTCGAATGGGGCGTGATGAAGGATACCGTCATGGTATTCGGTCAGATGAACGAGCCACCGGGTGTCCGTTTGCGTGTGGCTCTGACTGCCCTGGCGATGGCGGAATACTTCCGCGATCAGGGCAAGGATGTGCTGCTATTCATCGATAACATTTTCCGCTTCACCATGTCGGGCTCGGAAGTCTCCGCGTTATTCGGGCGCATGCCATCCGCGGTTGGTTATCAACCAACCCTGGCAACCGAAATGGGCGAACTGCAGGAACGGATCACATCCACACGAACACGGTTCGATCACTTCGATGCAGGCGGTGTATGTTCCGGCGGATGATTATTCGGATCCGGCTCCTGTGGCGACCTTTACCCATCTGGACGCGACCATCGCGTTGGAAAGATCGATTGTGGAAAAAGGCATTTACCCGGCTGTTGATCCACTGGCATCCACCAGCCGTATTCTCGATCCGATCGGATTGTGGGTGAAGAGCACTACAAGACCGCCCGTGAAGTCCAACGGATCTTACAGCGCTATAAAGACTTGCAGGATATTATTGCCATCCTGGGCTTTGATGAATTGAGCGAAGACGATAAAGTGATCGTCTCGCGCGCCCGAAAAATCGAACGGTTCTTCTCGCAACCCATGGCTGTGGCCGAACAATTCACCGGCATCCCCGGTGCGTATGTGTCCATTCGGGATACAGTCCGTGGCTTCCGCGAAATTCTGGATGGCAAACATGATGATCTGCCTGAACAGGCCTTCCTCATGATTGGTACGATTGAAGAAGCAGTCGAGAAAGCGAAAACGATGAATCAGGCGAAAGCCTGAAGCAGGCGATGATGCCAATACAAGTGGATATTACTTCCCAAGACAGGTGCGTTTTCTCCGGTGACGCGGATATGGTTGTCGTTCCCGGTACGGCCGGCGAGATGGGCATCCTGCCGCATCACTCTCCGCTGCTATCCACCCTCAGAGATGGGTGTGGTCACGGTCAAGACCCCCGAAGGCGAACAGGTTTTCACTGTGGCTGGCGGAATCGTGGAAGTTCAGCCGGACTCGGTGATCATCCTGGCGGATGCGGCCGAGAATGTGATGGAGATCGATACCCAGAGAGCTGACGCCGCTCGGCAACGGGCTGAAGAATTGCTTGCCAAAGCCATTCCGCAGGATACCGATACGTATCTAGCCCTGCAAGCGGCACTTCGCAGATCCAATTTGCGCCTGGACGCAGTCAAGAAATATAAAAAATCTCAACAATAATCGTCCATTAACGGTTTCAATGGGATCCGTGTGAGTAATGCGGACCCCATGATGGCTTTAATATCACAGGGTATAATTAACCTGAAAGGGAATTCGCATGGCATTCTTATCGAGAGATATCGGGATCGATCTGGGTACTCTGAATATTCTGGTTGCCGAGGGGAATCAGATCTTTAATTCAAGAACCTACCATTGTTGCGATCCTGGTGGAAGAACAGAAGATGGTGGAGTGGGGAAAGGTGGCCAAAGATATGCTGGGCCGTGTCCCCGAATTCGATCGAAGTCGTTCGACCTTTGCAAAATGGCGTCATTGCCGATTTCGAGATCACCGAAAATCTGCTTAAAGATATCCTGCAGCGGGTTTCCGGCCCGATGCGCGTGTTCAAGCCTTCTGTGATGACCTCTGTACCGTATGGGATCACCAGCGTGGAATTACGCGCTGTTCACGAAGCCTGCCTTGGAGCCGGCGCACGGGAAGTGGCGTTGATCTGGCAGCCACTCGCCGCGGCGATTGGCATCGACCTGCCGATCAACACTCCCTCCGGGAATATGATCGTCTCTCTGGGTGGAGGAACCACCCAGACTGCCGTACTGGCAATGAACGGGATCGTTTCCGCTGAAACTTTGCGGGGCGGTGGATTACACCTGGACGAATCGATCATCATCTACCTGCGGAAGAAATATGGGATCATCATCGGCCAGCCAACCGCGGAACAGTTGAAGATCAAGATCGGCTCTGCCATCTCGATCCCGAATCAGCCCTCGATGGAAATTCAGGGGCAGGATCAGGTGACCGGACTGCCGCGTCCGCTGGAGGTAAAAAACGAGGATATTGTTGAAGCGCTGGAAGAACCTTTGCGTGAGATCATCTTGAGCGTCAAACGGGTACTGGAAAAGACACCCCCTGAATTGCTCTCAGACATTATTGATCGGGGGGTGGCGCTTTGCGGCGGCGGGGCGATGTTGAGGGGAATCGATAAACACTTAACAAAGGCACTTGGGATACCAGCCTATCTTGTAGACAATCCGATCACCTGCACCGTTGAGGGAGCATCGAAAGGGTTGGCGATGTACGACCAATTGAAGCGAAATCTCCCGCCTGTGTAGAATGACAACCACACAAAATCATCCGGTTGGGAAACAGAGAGAATTGGGGAAAGAGATTTCCCGGTTCAAGCAACGCGTTCCACTTGTCTGGTGGGCGCTGTTGTTTTTATCCATTCTCGCATTTGTGATCGTGATCTTTCTGCTTCAAAACGAATTGTATTACGCCAGCCTGTTGCACGGGCAGGCGGCTGCGTCCCGAGTGTTTGCCCAACTCTTCTGGTTCCCCATCGTATTCTTCCTCCTGATCATGATCAGCCTGGTTGGTCTGATCGTATATCCGCGCAGGATCGTACAGATCCACGAAAATGGCTTGTTGATCAGGCAAAACCGGAAAGCCAGACCCATCACCTGGGAAGAGATCACGGGCATACTGCTGGATTATCGTTGGACCTGGATCTTATTCCTGCCAGTCAAAAAGCAGCAGATCTCGATTCAGACCTACAACAAGGAAACATTCAAATTCGATGAGCATTTGAATAACCTGGATGCCTTCAGAGACAGGCTGGAAAAGGAAGTCTATCCGTTGATCCAGCGGAGGATGAAAACCGGCCAGGAAGTGAATGCTGTCCTCCACTTCGGAAAAATTCAGATCTACCCCGAAAGCGGAATTAAGTTTTCAGGGAAAGCGGCTCAATGGGGAAAAATATCCTCGCTCGATGTTCGCGAAGGATATTTGGCGATGACGTATTATGCAGATGGGCAGGGGAAAGACATCATCAAATTGAGGACGGCCGAAGTACCAAATATTCCGGTTCTCCTTCAGGTCGCAGACGAGTATCTATCCCGACTACGGGATTGATACTAATCGATCCTACATGTGTTTTTATTGGATTGCTCATCAAAGCATTATAGACAAGTTACAAATTACCTGAATTAGACACAACATGAGTGAACCTTTATGGATTTTATCGGTTGGTAAAGTCAGGATGAAAACATTCTTCACGACATGTTAACTCAGCCAAAGAGAATTCATCATATTTGAATTATCAAGAATATTATTTTTAAATATACTCCAAGATTTGATGTACTATATAAATTAGATAGAGGAACAATTAGTAGTCAATCAATTGCAATTGATTGATGAAGCCTGATATGCTCAGATAATATTGCTTCCAGTTCCTTGGGAATGGAGGAGAACGATTATGTGGGGTATTCAATTTCAGCAATAGAAGACCTGATTGCCGGTGAAGAAAAAGCAGCCTTGATAGTTGAACGGTTCCAGGGATCTGCGCAGAAACATATTGTGGTCATTACTGTAGTACTCAACCGCCTTCAGACGCTCTGGATGGACGAGCGCCTTGGCGAAAAATGGGGATAAAAATTCCATAAATAATATGGTCAATATTAGACAGTTGGTGTTTTCAAACTACTGCCATTAGTAAAATAGAGGTCAATTATTTATTTATGATAGCTAACAATAGGGGTTGGTAACAAGAATGAAATCACTACTCAAATCTGATTTATTCTCGGTCGGCGGTTTTGGTCTGGCCGTGTTGATCATTTTGGCTGCTTCTGTGGCAGTCGGAATTCGAGTCCAGATCGGGATGGAAACCCAAAGGAAAGTGGCACAAAGTCTGGCCGTCATTGCAAAGATTGATGAACTACAAGCGCACATCATCGATGCGGAAACCGGTGAGCGAGGATTCCTCCTTACCAGGGATGAAACTTTCCTGAAGCCATATTATGAGGCCCTCAATCTTGAGCATGGTATTGATTTTCAAGTGGATGAGCTGAAGGCACTTATTTCGGATAATCCAAACCAAATTGAAAAAATGAGTTCTCTGGAGGATCTGATCCTAAAGGAGCTGGATTATTTGTCAGAGACGATTCGTCTGAAGAAATTTGGACTGATTGCTGCTGAAAACATCGGCCTGATCGCTTCCGGAAATTCTACCATGGATGAGATACGGGGTGTATTGGCGGAAATGAGACAAGAAGAAAGCAACCTTCTTGAAACGCGGAGAAAGTCAGCAGGTAATAACCTTCAATATTCAGTGATAACGATCGCTGCTGGTGTATTAATCGGCTTCTCACTTTTGTCTTTCTCGTTCTGGGCTGGTTATCGAGAAGTGCGTCAGCGGAGGCAGGCGGATGCTGTAATTCAAAGACTTAATGAGGAATTGGAAGGTCGAATTGAAAAGCGGACAGTGGAACTTACCCAGGCGAATATTGATTTGAAGGAATCCGGCTCGCGTCTCCAGAACGTGCTTGATACGATGATCGAGGGGTGCCAGATCATTGATCCGGAATTTCGGTACCTTTATATGAATGATGCTGCGGTTCAACATTCAAAGAAAACGAGGGAGGATCTAATCGGAAAGACCATGATGGAATCCTATCCCGGCATTGAAGAATCGGAGGTATTTAAGAAAATCCAGGATTCCATGGTGGCACGAACCCGCCACCGCACCCTGATTGAATTCGAATTCCCGGATCATTCGAAGGGCTGGTTTGAGCTTTTCATCCAGCCGGTAGCGGAAGGGGTCTTCATCTTATCTGAAGATATCACTGAACGGCATATGGCGGAAGAAGCGATCCAGGCACAATTGGGCAGGCTGCAGGCATTGCGGGAGATCGATCTGGCGATCATGGGCAGCACAGATGTGATGTTGACTTTACGGGTGGTCTTTGATCAAATCCGGTCACACCTAAAAATTGATGCAATAGATGTTATGTTTATGAATCCGGTAACCCATATCCTCAATTATGCCAACAGTGTTGGTTTCAAGAATATCGGCCTGGTTGAACAAGCTGAATTTCGGTTGGGGTTAGGGATCGCCGGGGATGCTGCACTGAACAACGAGATCCGGCACGTTAAAAATCTTGAGGATGTGCGGGAGCAAATAATCCGCACCAGCCTTATCGATGTGGAACGGTTTGTAGAATATTACGCAATCCCCCTGTATACCAAAGGATCCTTGTTGGGAATCATGGAAATATTTCACCGCTCGCCATTGAACTTGGATTCCAATGCGTTAGATTTCCTAAAGATCCTGGCCGGACATACTGCCGTCGCGATTGATAGCAGCCATATGTTTGCCGGGCTCCAACGTGCAAACTTGGACTTGCTGCAATCCTATGATTTCACAATTGAAGGCTGGTCAAAGGCGCTTGATCTGCGAGATAAGGAAACAGAAGGCCATACACAGCGTGTAACTGAGTTAACCCTGAACCTGGCAAGGCGAATCGGGATAAAGGAGGATGACCTGATCCATATCCGGAGGGGTGCGCTCTTGCACGATATCGGAAAGATGGGCGTGCCGGATAATATTCTCCTTAAACCAGGCCCACTCACAGATGAAGAATGGGTCGTCATGCGACAGCATCCGAAATTTGCATTTGAACTGCTTTATCCAATCGAATACCTGCGTCCTGCGCTGGATATCCCCTATTGCCACCACGAGAAATGGGATGGGACAGGGTATCCAAGAGGTTTGGGAGGCACGTCTATCCCTCAAGCGGCAAGGCTGTTCTCTATCATTGATTACTGGGATGCAGTGACTTCAGATCGACCATACCGTTCAGCATGGACGCATGAAAAAGCACTGGCGACCATTTTGAGTTTGAAGGGTACTCATTTTGATCCGGATATTGTTGATATGTTTTTGGATATGATGAAAAACCCGACATAAAATTGACGGATTTCAAATTTTGTATACATCTGATTAAAATATATGGATCAGATAATAACCATCATAACTGAGTCCGTCATTTTTTGACTGAAATAATCCAAGCACTGAGTTTGTGGTTGGGTATGTATGTGATGATTTCGTTGCGTGAAAGATCCTCGTCTGCGATGGCGGAGGTCTTTTCTTTTTTTTCGAACTGGGTATTTTGTTCTTAACTTTGAGCACAAAATAGATGTTATGGAAGGCGCCCCTGCGGCGGCTCGAACGCCGGTTTCCACCTTCGGAGGGTGGCGCCTTATCCACTAGGCTACAGGGGCAACAGCGCTATTCTACCATATATCCGGCTTTCTTTTCCCACACCGCAACTCTCTTTCCTATTCTTCTTTTACTTGATACACTAGTGCTCATGCGTTTCAAGGCTGACCTGACCCTGTTGTTTGCTGCCCTCGTCTGGGGATTGGGCTTTATCGCCCAACGCACCGCCGCGGTGGAAGTGGGCGCTCTGATCTTCAATGCCGCCCGCTGGCTTCTGGGTGCGCTGATCATGCTGCCATTTGTCCGCTTCAAGCTTCCGCTTGATAAAACCGCCATCCGATGGACGGCTCTGGGTGGATCGCTCTTGTTTCTGGCCAGTTGGCTGCAGCAAGCCGGACTGGAAACCACGACCGCCGGAAACGCAGGATTTATTACCGGCGTCTACGTCGTGCTCATCCCCATTCTCCTCTCGCTCTTTTGGAAGGAACGCACCCCGCCGCTCATCTGGCTGGCGGTGGTACTGACGGCGGTCGGCATCTATTTCCTCAGCACGGGCGGTCCGCTCAAGCTCAATCAGGGCGATCTGCTCGAATTGATGGGCGCCTTCATGTGGGCGCTGCATGTGATCATTACCGGGAAAGCGGTCAAGAACACCCCGTTTCTCTCGTTTGTGGTCGGGCAGTATATCGTCTGCGGTATGTTGAATTTATTCTTTGGATTGATATTTCAGGCAGATTCCATTCCTAATTTGCTGCCCAATTGGATCGCCATCCTCTACCTGGCAGCCATCTCCACCGGGGTGGGATTCACGCTGCAGGCGTATGGCCAGCAGCATGCGCCACCGGCGGATGCCGCCATTATCATGAGCATGGAAGCGGTCTTCTCAGCATTATTCGGATGGATCTTTCTCAGCGAAAATCTGACACTACTTCAACTTACCGGTTGTGGATTGATCCTGGCAGCCATCATCTTCTCACAGGTACTGATCGTACGGCAGAACCACCAGGCGGCCGCTGAACTTTTACCTCATTGAAATAGCCATTACGAAATCTCAAGCCCGGTTCGTTCCACGAGACAATCCAGCGGATCAATTTGAAGCAGATCCAGTACCTCATCCACCCGCCCGTTGTGACCCTCTCCCGCGGCTAAATGCAGATCCAACAAATGCGACCCAGATTCGCGGCCTTCTTGCAGGGCGAAATCAAGCAGGAATGGTCGGATATTGACCGGTTTATTCTTGCGGTCGATGATGATCTCTTCCCTGGTGAATAATTCTATTCAGTTTTTGATCCAGACCCTATCGCTGCCTGAGTGGGGATTTGGATCTGGTATTTCGCGCCATTCAAGCGAATCTGAAGCGGCGGTGCAGCAGGATCGATCACTTCCAACGCATGGATCATAATGCCCGGATGGCTTCGCCTGGTTAATCGATCCTGGATCTCCTCCAACGGCAGGTCATCTTCGAACCAGCATTCCATCATCTCATTGGAGCCGGTATATCCCAGCGATAAGGCGGAGGCCAGGTGGAGCTTGGGCTGGGGGTGAAATCCCTGGCTGTAAACGAGCTGCAATCCTGCCCGTCTGAACGTCCTTATCCACAGGTGATGGAGGTCGAGATGTCCGATGAACCGCAAGAGGTCCGTTTTGGAGAAGGTGATCCGGATGCGCTTCATGCTGCCTCCTCATCCGGGACTGCCAACGGAGGGCATCGCCAGGTATCCATCCAGGCGGACCGGTAATGCGGGAGGATACCGCACGAATAACATTCGTTTCGGCAGTCATCCCGGGATTTCCCCTCTTTGCTCCAGGCGGCTTCCTGTTTGAGATAGCTCAGCCGCACCCCGGAATCGATGTGGCTCCAGGGCAGCACCTCATCCATATCCCGTTCCCGGTGACTGTAGAATAACGGATCGAGACCGTTCTGCGCGAACGCATCCAGCCACAGGTCAAATCGGAACGATTCCTGCCAGCCGTCGAATTTCGCCCCATTTTTCCAGGCGGTGTAAATGACATCGCCAAGGCGGCGGTCGCCGCGCGTCAGCCAGGCTTCCATCTGGGTATCTTTTGGATTTGTCCAGGAGATCTTGATATTTGGATTGCGCAGATCCCGGCGAAGCAGATCCTGTTTTTCCGTGACCAGGTCCGAATCATCACAGGCTGCCCACTGGAAGGGCGTGTGGGGTTTCGGCACAAAGGTGCTTACCCCGGCATGTACCTTCGCCTTGTTCCCGATGATGGATCGTCCCAGGCGCAATACTTCCCAGCAAAGATCCGCGATCGCGCGAACATCTTCGATGGTTTCTGAGGGATGGCCGATCATGAAATAGAGTTTGATGGAGGTCCAGCCGCGGCTATAGATCGCCCTGGCTGTCTCGAATAATTGTTCGTTGCTGACCGGTTTGTTGATGATCTGACGCATCCGCTCGGAGGCGGCTTCTGGAGCCAGGGTAAAACCGCCAACGCGGGAGCCTTTCATCTGATCCATCAGATCGACCGAGAAGGATTCGATTCGCAAGGAAGGGAGGGAGATCACCAGGTGCCGGCTGGCAAATCGTTCTGCGATCTCTTTCACCAATTCGTGGATATGCGTATAGTCAGATGAGCTGAGCGAGAGGAGCGCGACCTCTTCGTGGCCGGTATTGGCGATCCCTTCTTCAATGGCGGAAATGATCGTCTCCACGCTGCGTTCACGGACAGGCCGCATGATCATCCCGGCATGGCAAAACCGGCAACCCCGGGTGCATCCCCGCATGATCTCAATGGCGACGCGGTCATGGATCACCGCGATATTCGGGACCAGGAGACGTGTGGTTGGATAAGGGAGTTCTGCCACCAGTCTCTTGTAGATTCGCTTTGGCACATCCGATGAAACCGGCAGGATTTCTTTGTACGGTTCCGTCATCCTTGTAAGTCACCTGGTAGAGGGCAGGCACGTACACGCCATCGATCCGGGCAAGCATATGGAATAGGGTGGTCCGGTCAAGCCCGCTTTTCTTCCACGCCGCAAAGGTATCCAGCACCTCCTGGATCACCTCTTCACCTTCACCGATGACAAACGCGTCGATGAATGCGGACATCGGTTCCGGGTTGAAACAGGCGTGTCCACCTGCGATGATGAGCGGATCAGAGCTGGAGCGATCTTTTCCAAATGGGGGGATTTGCGCCAGATCCAGGATGTTCAACACGTTGGTGAATAGCATTTCATAAGGCAGGGAGAACCCGACCACATCGAATTGTTTGAGGGGAACCTTGCTTTCCAGCGAATACAGCGGAATTTGGTTTTCGCGCAACTGCTGTTCCATGTCCAGCCAGGGGGCGTACGCTCGTTCGGCCAGCGCATCGGCGCGTTGATTCACCAGGTCATAGATGATCGACATTCCCAGGTTGGGCATGCCGATATCATAGATCTCCGGGAAGACCAATGCCAGATGAGTGTCTACACTCTCCCAGGGTTTGACCACCTGGTTTAATTCACCGCCGGTGTAACGGCCTGGTTTTTGAACTTTGGGCAGAATACGATTGAGTTGCGATTGGATCGTATCCGCTGACATGATTTCAGAATTCAAACGGGTACCTATAATATACCTTTATATGTTCCACCATCCACGCTGAGCATGATACCTGTAAGATAAGATGCCGCGGGGGAGAGGATGAATACCGCAGAGCGGGCAAATTCCTCCGGTTCAGCCAGCCGCCCCAGTGGAGAGGCGCTGCGCTGTTTCTCCATTTCAATTTCGAAGGAGGTTTGATTGCTTCCAGCACGCGAGCGGATTAATTCTACCGCCCTTTCGGTCACGGTCCAGGAAGGCAGGATCGAATTGACCCGGATCTTCTGCGGGGCAAGCTCCAGCGCGAGCGATTTCGTTAATCCCAGGACGCCTGCCCGGATAGTGTTGGAGAGGATCAGGTTGGGGATGGGTTGCTTGGCGGAGATGGAGGTCACGGTCAGGATGCTGGCCATGCTGGACTTTCGCCAGATACGGGAGCGCTCCCTGAATTAATCGAACATGACTCATCAGGCACAAATTCAATGCCTGTGACCAGTCTTCATCGGTCAGGCTATCAAATTTCCCGGTCTTGGGTCCGCCGGTATTCGTGACCAGCAGATCAAGTCCGCCAAGTACGGAAACAGTTTCTCGCGATGACCTGCCCCGGGACATCCTTTTGGCTCAGATCGCCCGCTATCAAACCCGCGGGCCTCAAGCCTTCCTTTATCAGGCTCTCGCCAGCCAAATCCAAATTCGCCTGCTTGCGGCTATTTAGTACAACCTGAACACCTTCTTGAAGAAGGGTCCTGGCGACTGCCAATCCCAACCCCATACTCGCACCGGTTACCAGTGCCCTGCTTCCGTTTAATCCCAGATCCATGGTCATGTCCTCAGTTTAGGATTTCGAATTGGGTGTCCTGGATCTCCAGGTCCCTGAAATGATCTTTCACCCACGATTCGATGCTCGTAAAGGATGCCTGTATGAGTGCTGGGTTGTTGTTGACCAGAGCGATGGCGATCAGAGCGCTTTGATGAATATCCTGAAAGTCAACCTCCGCCACGCTGACGTTGAATTCCCGCCGAAGCCGTTCCTGCATCGGTTTGATTCTGGAACGCTTCTCCTTCAAAGAGCTGCAACCCGGCAAATAAAGATGGATTTTGAGCACTCCAATGTGCATGGCATCCTCAAATTTGGATTGATTATATCCCATTCACACGCTCACCTTGCAATTCATCCTTCGCACGGGTACAATCTCTTTGGCTTAGAAAAGGATAGCACATGGATCTAGACGCTCGTTACCAATCGGCATTGGACTATCTGTACAGTTTCGTCGATTTCAGTCTGACAAAACAACTGACCTATTCACCCGAAAAATTCAATCTCGACCGGATGGTTCAAATTCTTGCCTTATTGGGAGATCCCCATCTGGATTATCCAACGATCCATGTGACCGGTACCAAGGGCAAAGGGTCGGTCTGTGCGATGCTGGCCAGCATCCTGCGTGAAGCTGACTATCATGTGGGATTGTTCACGTCGCCCCACCTGATCGAGTATACCGAGCGGATTCAGATCAATGGTGTTCCAATCACCCATGAAGAATTTGTGGAGAGCCTGGAACAGCTAAAGCCTTATATCGCGCAGGTGCCTGGTCTGACGACCTTCGAAATTACCACAGCTCTGGCGATGATCTTCTTCGCAAAAAGGAAAGTGGACCTGGCCATTTTCGAAGTGGGCCTGGGTGGGCGCCTGGATGCGACCAATTTGATCGACCCTATCGTCTCGGTGATCACCACCATCTCCTACGACCATCAGGCTGTGCTGGGAAATACGCTGACCCAAATTGCAGGTGAAAAAGCCGGCATCATCAAAACCAACAAACCGGTTGTTTCTTCCGCTCAGACCGGAGAAGCGCTCGACGAGATCATCCGGGTTGCCAGCCGAGAAAAATGCCCCATTAAAGATCGTGGGACGCGATGTCTTCTACGCGCCGATCGAGCACACGTCTGGATGGGCAGTCATTTTATATCTGGACGCCCGATCAACAGCAGCAGATGGATCTCTTCCTGGAAAAGAAAACGGCTACCAAATGGCAGCCGGAAATTTCAGCATACCTCTGCTCGGCGCGCATCAACTCGAAAATGCCACGACTGCCTTCCTGGCTCTCCAACAGATCCAACAGGCAGGTTTCCCAGTTTCAGAGCAAGCGATCCATCAAGGCTTTCAGCAGGTGGTCTGGCAATGCCGGTTTGAAGTGATCTCAAGATCGCCGATCATCATTTTGGATTCAGCCCATAATCGTGATTTAGCCCAGAAGCTACGCATCACACTGGATGATTATCTACCCGGGAAAGAGATCATCCTCCTGTTTGGCGCATCGGAAGACAAAGATGTGAAGGGGATGCTGATCGATCTGCTTCCCAGGGTGAGCGATGTGATCGCCACCCAAACCACCCATCCACGCGCAATGGACGCTCATCCATAGTACAATTAGTCCACCAGATGGGGAAACCCGCGAGCGCGATCTTGCCGTTTGAAGATGCTTTGAACAAGCGCTGAAAATGGCGGCAACCGATAAAGTGATTCTTCGTCGCAGGCAGCATTTTTATGGCAGCGGCCGCCAGGGAATTATGGCTGAAAACATCTGGAAAACCTTAAGGAATGATAATGCGAAATAATCAGTGGTCAGGTCAGCCTGAAGAAGATGAAATGGATTTCAACGCGGCGTTGCATCAACGGACCGAAGAACTGTACCAGATAAAGAACGCCAAACCCAACCGAAGTGGGATCGTCACCCTGGCGGTGCTGCCATTACGCGACCTGGTCGTATTCCCGCACATGGTCTCACCAGTCTTTATTGTGCCTGGCAACACGATGACCGCAGTGCAATTCGCGCAGGAAAAAGATCTGACCATGATCGGTCTGGTTCAAACCGATCCAGATATCGATCAGCCTACACAGAAAGATTTTCTACCGGTGGGAGTGGAGCTGGCTGTCGGGCGCTTGCTCTCGATGCCGGATGGGAACAGTTCCGCCCTTGTGCAAGGACGCCGCAGAGTGGAGCTGGTGGAGTTCATACAACTGGAACCCTTCATCATCGCCAAAGCCAGAGTGATCGAGGAAACCAAGAAAGCGGATAAGCCCACCGACCGCATTGATGCGGACTGCCCGCGATCTGTTTGAGCGCTGTGTGCAGTTGGATCGCACTCTGCCGGAAGAAGCGCATCTGTTTGCGATGAATATCAACGAACCGGGTTGGTTGTCTGATATGATCGCGACCTCCCTCTCCCTGGATTTTGAAGAGCGACAGGACCTGTTGCAGATGATCTAATCCGGATCGAACGCTTGCGCAAGATCAACCATATCCTGGCGGAAGAGCTGGATGTACTGGAGCTTGAGGATGAGATCCAGAGCCGGGTTCAGAGCGAAGTGGACCGCAGTCAGCGGGAATTCTATCTGCGTGAACAGATGAAAGCCATCCAGACCGAATTGGGTGAAGGCGATATCTGGCAGCGCGAGATTTCGGAAATTCGCATCAAAGTGGATCGAAACCGCCAATCTCCCGAAAGAAGTGCACACGCAGGCGAACAAAGAAATTGAACGGCTAACCCAGATGCCAGCCATGGCGCCTGAAGTGGGTATCATTCGGACCTATCTGGATTGGATCCTTGGACCTGCCCTGGACGAGTGTCACCGAAGATAACCTGGATGTAAACCACGCGGCCAAGATTCTGGAAGAAAACCATTATGGCTTGGCGCGCGCCAAAGACCGAATTCTGGAATATATCGCTGTCCGCAGTTTGCAGCCAAAACGGATGCGGCAACCCATCCTGTGTTTTATTGGCCCTCCCGGAACGGGCAAAACTTCTCTTGGGAAGATCGATTGCGGAAGCATTGGGACGGAAATTTGTCCGTTTTTCACTGGGCGGCGTGAGGGACGAAGCCGAAATCCGTGGCCACCGCCGCACCTATATTGGCGCGATGCCGGGCCGAATTCTGCAAACCATGAGGCGGGCGGGTATCGCTCAATCCATTGTTCATGCTGGATGAGATCGATAAACTCGGAGCCGATTTTCGCGGCGATCCCTCGTCTGCCCTGCTGGAAGTGCTCGACCCGGAACAGAATAATGCCTTCTCAGATCATTATCTCGAACTGGCGTATGACCTGTCCAAGGTGATGTTCATCACCACTGCCAATTCTCTGGCGACCATCCCGCCGGCTTTGCTCGACCGGATGGAAGTGATCGAATTCCCGGGCTATATCGAAGAAGAAAAACTCGAGATCGCTCACCGGTTCCTGCTGCCCAGGCAGGAAGAAGAAAGCGGATTGAGATCGGAGAAGTGGTTCTTCCAGGATCAGGCGATTCGCCGGATCATCCGTGAGTATACCTATGAGGCGGGCGTCCGCAACCTGGAACGCGAGATCGGGCGGGTGTTTCCGCAAAATTGCCAGGTTGAAATCGCAGAAGAAACGTTATCCCAAGCAGATCACCAGCCCCATCGGTGGACAAATTCCTTGGTCCGCCGCAATTCTTTGCGACGGAAGCAGAAAAGCAGGACGAAGTGGGTGTGGCGACTGCCATGGCCTGGACAGAATCAGGCGGGGATATCATGCCCGTGGAAGTCTTGATCTTTGAAGGCAAGGGCGGGCTGCAGATCACCGGTCAGATCGGTGAGGTCATGCAGGAATCCGGTCAGGCGGCATTGTCCTATCTGAAATCAAAGGCACGCGACCTGAAAATTAATCCCATTCTCTTTGAACGATTGGATATTCATGTCCATATTCCGGAAGGCGCCATCCCCAAGGATGGTCCCTCCGCCGGAATTACCCTGGCAACCGCGATGATCTCCGCATTCACCCGACGGGAAGTGTACAAGACCGTGGCGATGACCGGGTGAGATCACCCTCAGCGGTCGGGTACTACCAGTTGGCGGTATTCGCGAGAAGGTACTGGCTGCGCACCGGGCCAATATCAAGACGGATCCTCATTCCTGAACGGAATATCAAGGACCTGTCGGATATTCCCAAGAAAGCCAGTCAGGATCTGGAAATCATTCCGGTGACCCATATGGATCAGGTGATCAAAGTGGCTCTGCATGAAAAGGCGATCCAAACCGATCAAGATCACTCCCAGAAAACCGAAACGGCCAACCAGGAAGAAATCCACTCCCGCTCCTGCACCCACTGAAGAGCTTAAATAAAATAACAAACCCCTCCAATCGGAGGGGTTTGTTTATCAGTTAAGGAACGGTTACAGGATTATTGGGCAGTCGTTCGGCTGCGATGTTCCGCCTGCAGGGCTTTGATGCCATTGCGGACCTGACTCAGATTGCGGTCCATTTCCATCTCAAGCCGGGTCAGCGTTTCGACGACATATTCATCGGCTTCCTTGCGGGCAGCGTCCGCTTCGCGCTGAGCCTGTCCAATGATCTCCTCGGCCTGTTTTCGCGCTGAATCTGAAATCGACATCTTTGGAGATCAACTGTTCGCCTTTATCGCGAGCCAGGGCAATGGTTCGATTGGCTTCTTCCTGCGCCTGGGCAAGGACTCGATCGCGCTGAACCAGAACCTGCTGCGCTTTTTTGATCTCTTCCGGAATAGATACCCGCATCTGGTCGATAATATCCAGAAATCGGTCTTCATCAATTACCACGCTGTGGGTAAGTGGAATACCTCGACTTTCATTAAAAAGCTCTTCCAAACGATCGATCAGATGTTGAATATCCATTGAAGTTCCTCCTCCAAAAACGCTTTCGGGTATGTTGCAATTAACGAGCCAATCAAAAAGAGACCTTTGGAAATCGCTTAATCACGAAGCGCGGTTAAAGGGACGACGGTCTGGTCTTTTCCTAACTCCAAAAATTTCTTACCCATGGCCTTACCGACGTAAGGTGGCACCATGCTGGATATATCTCCACCCAGGGATGCGATCTCACGGACGGTCGTGGAAGAGAGAAATGTGTGTTCGTCACTGGTGATGAGGGCGACGACTTCGATATCCGGGGCCAGGCGGTGATTTGCCAACGCCATCCTGAATTCATGCTCGAAATCACTGAATACCCGCAGTCCGCGGACGATGGTTTGAGCGCCGATAGCCCGGCAAAAGCTCACCGTCAAACCGCTGTACCCCATCACCGTGATCTTCTTCTCCTTTTCGAAAGCCGTTCGGACGAAGCTCAATCTTTCTTCGGGGGAGAATAATAGATTCTTCAATGGCCTGTCAAATACCGCCACGACGACTTCATCGAACAGGCGGCTGGCCCGCAGAGCGATATCGATGTGACCGTAATGGATTGGATCAAACGTACCGGGGAACACTGCTTTGACCATGGCTTAGCTGATATCTCCTTTCCCAACCTTCCAGAATCTTTGGAGGGTTTGGGCTAATGGTACATGCTTTGGTAGGGCAATTTCCGGGTCTTCTTCGAATAAACCGAGAGCCGCTTCACGCGCTTTCTCAATTAATCTGACATCTGTCAGAGATGCGAGACGCAAATCCGAAAATCCAGCCTGGCGAGTGCCGAGGAAATCTCCCGGACCGCGCTGTTCGAGATCTTTTTCCGCGAGGACGAATCCGTCGTTGGTTTCCACCATGGCTTTCAATCGTTCGTTGTCGGCTGCATTCTCCGTTTCAGGTATCAGCAGGCAGAAGGATTTATGCTCACCCCTACCCACCCGACCTCGGAATTGGTGCAGTTGAGCCAGACCGAAGCGGTTCGCGCCTTCGACCAGCATGATGGTGGCATTCGGGATGTCCACGCCTACCTCAACTACCGAAGTGGACACGAGAATATCCAATTCCTGGTTGCGGAACTGGCTCATCACCTGGTCTTTTTCTTCCTGTTTCAGTCTTCCATGGAGCAAACCCAGACGGTAATGGCGGAATACTTCTTTCTGCAATCGGGCGCATTCTTCCACAGCCGCTTTGGCTTCATCATTATCACCCTGTTCAACCAGGGGATAGATGATGAACGCCTGCCGGCCCGCATCCACCTGGGATTCGATTCGGCGATACGCTGTCTCGCGTTCCCGTGGATAAAGCACCTGCGTATCGATGATCTGCCGTCCGGCCGGAAATTCATCCATAACGGAGAGGTCCAGATCACCATAGACCGTCAAAGCCAGAGATCGAGGAATGGGTGTGGCGGTCATCACCAACAGGTGAGGATTGGTTCCTTTTGCGCGCAGCAGGGCGCGTTGTTCCACACCAAACCGATGCTGCTCATCCACCACCACCATCTGGAGATTTTTGAAGACCATTGGATCTTCGATCAGGGCATGCGTACCGATGATGAGCTTGATCGTTCCTTCGGCCAGTTCTTTCCGAATGGATTCTTTCTCGGCTGCTTTGGTATCACCAATGAGAAGGCGGATTTCCTCGGGTTTAAGGATCGGATTCGGTTTTTCATCTCCGGCCAGGAGACGGGAAATGCTGCGATAATGTTGTTCGGCCAGTATGCTGGTCGGCGCCATCAGCGCCGTCTGGCCTTCATTTGTGAGAACCATCGCCATCGCCAGTGCAGCCACGACGGTTTTACCCGATCCGACATCACCCTGAAGGAGGCGGTTCATCGGTTGCCCGGTTTGCAGATCTTCCCGGATCTCTTCCAGGACTTTCTGCTGAGCACCAGTTAATTCATAAGGCAGACGATCCAACCAGGTTTTCCACTGGTCTTCAGGAGTGGCGAATGTGACAGCAGTGGCGCTTTTCCAGGCTCGTTTTTGCTTTAATACACCCAATTGCAACAGAAAAATCTCATCAAAAGCCAGGCGTTTCCGTGCGGAACTGAGGGATTCATGCCCGGTGGGGAAGTGAATTTCCTTGAGCGCGGATCCCAGATCCGGAAGATGGTATCCGGTTCGAATTTGATCCGGTAGAAAGTCATCGATCTGATTAGCCCAATATTGAACCGTTTGATACTGAAGACGCCTCAGCCATTTTTGGGTGATGCTGGAGGTCAACGAATAAACAGGCACAATCCGGTTGGTGTGCAATTGTTCCTGCTCCAATTGCTCCCATTCCGGACTGCTCATCATCAATCGGCCCAGATACTGGTCCACTCGACCGGAGACAACCACCTGCATGCCGGCCTTCAAGCGATTGGCGATCCAAATCTGGTTAAACCAGGTCAATCGGAGACTCCCCGTTCCATCTGTGAGAACCGCTTCGATGATATGCGAGCTTCCGCCTTTGATCGGACGGGTCGTCACCGAAGTAATGGCGCCGATGATCGTGACGTCTTCGCCATAGAAGAGCTGATTGATCGGCTTGAGTTGTGAATAATCATCATAGCGGCGTGGGAAGTAATAAAGCAAATCTTCCAGCGTGTATAACCCCAAACCGGCTAATGTCTCCGCGTGTTTGGCTCCCACCCCCTGCACAACGGTGAGGGGCGCATTCAAGCCAATTCTAGGAGAATTCTGGTCGACGCGTGATGGAGTCTTGCTTGAAGGGGGATAATTGACCGGGGTTGCTTTAGGTTTACTTTGGTCAGGTCTGACAGGGGGAGTGGTCGCCGGCTGGGTTTTTTCAACCGGAAAGGCAGGCGTTTTACCTTGCGATAAATTGGTTAATTCCTGCCAGAGTGTCTTGATGGTCTGAGCACGTTCTTCCGTATTCAGTGTATATTCGGCAATTAATTCCCGGGTTTTGATGATGGCTTCCTCGGGTATTTTTTCCACTCTGGCTTCTGTTTCCCAGATCGGCAACACCCGTTCAAGACCACCAACTACGGCGCGGTTATCGTAACCACGTTCGATCTCCAGTTTAAGAATTTGAGGATTTTCTCAATCGATGGCTGCATAGCTCCATTTTACCCTAATCCACCTAAACGAGATTCTACAAAAAGGTAATGATTTTGAGGAAGATTATTACAGATCGGAGCGACATGACTGGCCCACGCCGAGTCAACGAACCGTCCAATTCAGATGGAGAGGGGAACGATCAGATCGCGTCTGGTTTCTCCATCGCGAAGATCCCTACACTGCGCGGGCCGAAAAGGGCGGCAATCACCGGATTGATGCTGTGCTCGCTGAATGGCGTCTTTGGGAAATTGATGCTGGCGTGTTCTTTTAGACTTCTGGATTCCTGTAAAGTCGGCGGGACGCTTTGCATCACGGCTATATAGTCCAGTTCACTAAATTCATCCAAAAATTCCTGGAAGTTATCCACCAGATGACGAAAGGTTTTTACCTTTTCAATCGAGACAAGTTTTCCTTCTTCAAAAGAAAAAACTGGCAGGATCGAGAGCATCTCGCCGGCGACCGCCTGCGGATAATCGATCAGACGGGTTCCCTGAAGGTATGTCAGGTTGGGAAGGCAGACCTGGGAATAGATATGCGGGATCTGGCCCCTGATTCGGTATTCAATTTCGGATGGATTGACATTTCTGGCTGCCAGATCTATCGCCTGCTGGACAAGATAACCCAATCCAAGACCAGTGGTTTGCAAATCGATCATCTGAACCTGGGAATTTCCGCGGGTTTGATGTACTGCCACCTCCAGGTTGTGGTACGCCTGTGAAAGGTGGCTGGACATGATCACCGCGATGATCTGGCTAAACGACTGATTGGCGGTCCGGATCGCATTGATAAAATCGTCCACCGTAGGTGGGTCGAGTTCAGGTAAGTTCCCGCCGATCTTGCTGACCGGGAAATGACTGATCTTTAAGACTGGATCGCCATCGTCATGGCTGTCATTGTATTTGATATGGAATGGCACCGTATGAACAAGGTTTCTCCCTGTCAAACTGTGCCGTGTGAATTGCGCAGAGTTGTCAGTCAGGATGCAGGTATTTGGCATGTTATTCTACAGAGATAATGAATTGGTAATAAGGCTGCCCACCTGAGTGGATTTCGATCTCATGCTTCGGATATTTTTCCTGGATCTTTTCGACCAGCGTATCGACTTCGGCTCTTTTGATACCTGAACCGTAGAAGAGAGTGATCCGTTCACGGTCTTCGGTATCAGCCGCCTGCAGGAATTGGAGCAGTGCTTCTTCCAGGGATTGTGAGGAATGGATCAACTGGCCATTATGGATGGCGATGACCTGACCTTCTTCCACATCCACGTCATTGATCTGAACCGATCTGGTAGCTGTCGTAATCTCACCCGCTTCCACATCGTCCAGAGATCCGGTCATGTCTTTTACGATCTGCTCCAGGTCGCCATCCGGATTCAGATGCAGTAGAGCGGATAGTCCCTGGGGAATATTTTTGGACGGGATGACGGACACATGCTTCACACTCACCGATGCGGCGGTCTGCGCTGCCAGGATGATATTCTTATTATTTGGCAGGATGATAATTCGATCTGTCGGAAGATCTTCAAATGATTTGAGGATCTCTTCGGTGCTCGGGTTCATGGTCTGACCGCCATCCACGATGGCAGCCACACCGAGGCTGGCGAAGATCTTGGATAATCCTGGCCCTGGGCTGACAGCGATGACTGCAATTTGACCCGGTTCAACCGGGGTCAATGATAATTTCACGTTTTGATCGGCAGCTTGGTCATCCATTTGCGCGATCAGGTTTTCCATTGCCACTTTGGTGATTGTCCCGATGGACATGGTGTAATCGATGGGTTGATATCTTTTCTCGGTGGGGACGTGTATGTGCATCCGGTAGAAACCTTCGCCTTCACCAACCTGGATGGAGGTACCTATCTCACTCAAGTCCTTGTAGAAATCATCCAGAACAAGGGGCTTATGAGGTTTAAAATCCACCACAACTTCGTAATCCTGCCCGGGTTCGACGGCTTCCATGGCTCCCTCGAGGTTCATCTGTGAGAGTGGTTGAATTGTCCCAAGTGGTGTTTCCAGGGATTGGTTTCGGATATGGCGCTGAATTCCTTCCAGCAGGATGAATAAGCCTTTCCCACCGGAATCGACAACGCCAGCCTGTTTCAGGATCGGTAACAGATCTGGTGTTCGGCGAACAGAATCATCGGCTGCGATCACGATCTCATCCAGCATACTTTCTGGATTGCTGGTATTGGCTGCGACTTCTTTGGCTCGACGGGCAATATCGGTGGCGACAGTCAGGATCGTGCCTTCTACTGGCTTTACAACGCCTTTATAAGCGGTGTTGCGGGCTTCTTCAAGGGCAGTCGCGAGCAAAACTGCGTCCGCCGTTTCGAAATTATCCAAACCACGGGCAAAACCTCGCCAGAGCTGCGATAAGATGACGCCCGAGTTCCCGCGTGCGCCCATCAACGCCCCCTGCGCCAGTAGGTGGACCATTTTCCCCAGGTTTTTTTCTTCCGAATTGGCAATTTCGTTGAAAGCCGATTGCATGGTCAACACCATATTCGTGCCGGTGTCGCCATCAGGTACAGGAAATACATTCAACGAATTGACCAATTGTTGGTTGGCTTTTAGCCATGTGAGTGCCGCTTCGATGAACGCTTTAAATTGAAGCCCGTCTAAATGATTTTCTCGTTCTGCTACTTGTTCAGAATCTAAACCCATGGGTAACCTTTACTATTGGAAGTATTAATCAGTGTTGCTGATGCGGAGACCGCGAACATGGACATTGACCATGCGGACTGGCAACCCGATGGTATGTTCAATCTGGTAATGCACCTGATGCGCCACTGTAGACGCAACCGATTTGATCCGCGTGCCATATTCGATAATGATATATAGATCCAGGTCTACCTGATCCCCGTCATACTTTACTTCCACACCCAGGGTAGGATCTTTCAAAATCACATTCGCCAAACCTTCAACAAAATTTTTGGGTGCCAGTCCAACCACCCCATAGGATGATAAGGCGGACTGGCAGGCAACCGATGCGATTGCCTTATGGGATATATAAATATTGCCTGTGGTATTATTTCTCTCGCTCATATCAGACCTTTCGATGTTTTCCCTTGGTCATGTAGTTTAACAAATATTCTTGTCTTTGGATACGGTTTATGATAAAATTCTGGCTTGCGCTGTGGAGTCACCACAGCCGGACAGATTGAGTTGTTGAAAGGATAATAAAGATGGCAGTCTGCGATCATTGTGGTAAAACGAACAACCTTTGGTCATAACCGGAGCTTTTCCCAGCGTGCAACCAATCGCGCTTTTCACCCAAACCTTCAAAAGGTGATGGTGATTGAAAAGGGACAGAAAGTTCACAAAACCTTGTGCACACGCTGCATTCGCTCCATGGTTAAGAGTGCATAATCACTTTTGAGATCGCTCTAACAAGACGGCCATCAGGCCGTTTTTGTTTTAAGCATCAATCACTTTACGGAGATCACGGACACCCTTCATTATACCTTCTGGATGGTGGAAAATGGCGGATGCCGCGACGAATACATTTGCCCCGGCTGCCAGAACCAGGGGTAGGGTCGTTGAATTGATCCCGCCATCCACTTCCAGGTTTATAAAATGATCGCTGGTGCCCAACAAATTTCGGGTTTTGAGCACTTTTGTATCCATCCCGGTCATGTATGACTGGCCGGAGTATCCCGGATTCACCGTCATCACCAGTACCATGTCGAGGATCGGGAAGAGGCATGGGTGGAATATCCACTTCGGTCGCAGGATTGTAAGCCACACCAGCTCAGACACCCTGCAGCGCGCACCATTTGTAGGGAATGGGCAAGGTCCGGGCAGGTCTCCGCCTGAACGGTGATGTTGTTCGCCCCGGCGTTGGCGAATGATTGGATATGTCTTTCGGGTTTTTCGATCATGAGATGGACATCGAGGGGAAGGTTCGAGGCGCGCCGGGCTGCCTCCACGATGAATGGTCCCATTGTGATGTTGGGTACGAAATGTCCATCCATTACATCGATATGGATCCAATCGACGCCGGCATCTTCACACTGGCGAATCTGGTCGCCCAGACGGGCAAATCGGCAGATAGGATCGATACAGAAATGATCTTTTTCATAGAAGATTGAATATGACGGCAATCCAAAGCGGAATCAAACCGCCGATGGCGGCAACAGTTAACAGTCCCAGTCCGATCGTGATCCAATCGATCTGGTTCACTTCCTGGGTCAGGTTTTTCTCCACCCTCACCGGCTTTGCGGGAGTGACCATGGTCGCGGACGGGTCTTGAGGAACAAAATATCGTTCTGGTTTGGTGGTTTCGCCCAGGCGGATATTCGTTTGTAAAACCCTTCCCATCTGATCGGCGGTGCGATACCGTTGGGTCGGTTCCTTGGATAATACCTTGAGGATCACCGAATCCAACTCCGCGGGAATTTGTGGATTTAAACGGCGCGGTGAAATCGGCAATTCAAATAGATGCTTGTTGGCATATTCCTGGGCGGTTTCTGCGCTGAAAGGTAATTGGCCTGTCAACGCTTCGTACATCACCACACCCAGAGAGTACACATCGGAGGCAGGTTGGGGAGCGTTGCCCGAAGCCTGCTCCGGCGAAAAATATTGGGGCGACCCCCAGATTTCCTGGTTTTTTTCATCCGGATGGATGGATGCCAGGGCGCGGGCGATGCCGAAGTCGGTCACTTTTAACCGCAGGTCGGGAGTGACCAGCATGTTGTGGGGTTTGATATCGCAGTGGACCAACCCGGCGCGATGCGCATAGCCAATCCCTGAGCAAGCCTGGATCATTAAGGAGAGTGCTTCATCCACTGGTATCCGTCCCCGCTTTTGCAGCATGGTTTTGAGATCGGTGCCGGGGACATGCTCCATCACGATAAACAACCAATCCTGATCGTAGCCAAAGTCATACACCGTGACGATGCCGGGGTGGGTCAGGTTCGCGGCAGCTTTGGCTTCGAGATGAAATCGGTCCCGGAATGCCTGGTCCTGGCTGAATTCTTCTTTCAAGATCTTGATCGCCACAGCGCGATCCAGCATCAGGTCATAGGCAGAATAGACAAATGCCATTCCGCCTTTGCCAATGGATTGTAGTAATTTGTATCGGTTATTGAGAATGGGTAGCTCGTCCATGAATGAATGCCTGAGAAATTATAACATAGGGAGAATCTCCCGTTTTCAGGTTCGGTTATAATTTAACCAATATCGGGCAGGAGAATACCATTGATCCGGAAAACCATAAAATTTTTACGCCAGAACCCGCTGCAGGCATTATTGATTGCCTTGCCGCTTGCGTTCATCGCCGAGTATGCGGGTCTGGGGGATATCTGGGTGTTCATATTTTCCGTCATTGCCATCGTACCGTTGGCGGGTTTGATCGGGCAAGCGACAGAAGTGCTGGCCGTTTATACCGGTCCGAAGATTGGCGGATTATTAAATGCAACCCTCGGTAATGCTGCTGAATTGATCATCACGCTGGTAGCGATACAGGCTGGATACCTTGATCTGGTGAAAGCATCCATCACGGGTTCCATACTGGGAAACTTGCTCCTGGTAATGGGCTTCTCCATGATCGTCGGCGGATTAAAAAACGGGGTTCAAAAGTTCGACCGTGCCCAGGCAGGCAATCACGCGGTACTGTTGACGTTGGCCGTCATGGCATTGGCGATCCCATCCCTCTTTCGGGTGGCGATAGGGACCGAAACCAGTATGCGGGTTGAAATTCTCAGCATCAGTGTTGCGGTAGTCATGATATTGCTTTATGGACTGGGCTTATTCTATTCATTAAAACAAACCAGAGTCCGGTCACCCATATTTCGGAGCTCCCACCCCATCACAAACCGGAGATGTCCTTGCGAAGTGCGATCATCCTTTTGGTCGCGTCTACTGTGGGCGTAGTTTTCCTCAGCGAGATGCTGGTGGGAGCGGTCGAACACGTGGTAGCCACATCGCACATCTCAGAATTCTTTCTGGGCATCATTCTGATCCCTATTGTGGGGAACGCTGCTGAACATTTTGTCGCGGTTCAGGTTGCCCACCGGAATAACATGGATCTCAGCGTGGAGATTGCCATCTCATCCAGCCTGCAAATCGCGTTATTTGTGGCGCCGTTACTGGTTTTCGTCAGCCTTCTGCTGGGTCATCCCCTCACGCTGGTCTTTAATAGCTTTGAGTTGATCGCCCTAGGAGGTGGAGTGCTCATCACTGTGCTGGTTGCCGGTGATGGTGAATCCAACTGGCTGGAAGGTTTCGCTCTGGTCGGAGTATATCTAATCCTGGCATTGGCTTTCTTTCTGTTTACGGTGTAACCATGTCCAGACGATTAATCTCACTCATTGCGGGAATTGCCATTGGCCTCTTTTGTTTACTTCTGGCTGCCGCATTTTTATTCTTCCTCTCCCCAAAACAACGGAACGTACCTTTTGTCACGCCGATGATTTCCATCGTTACCGCGCCGCCAATCCAATTCACTTCCACACCTGATCCTCAAGCGACGGTACCCCCCACCCAGCAGGAAGGGATTTCCGCCTGATCCGGGCGGGAACATTAAAGTGGGTATCTCTGTCCGGGTCAGCGGCACAGAAGGAGATGGCTTGCGGTTACGCCGTGATCCAGGAACGAATGGGGTGCCGATCTTCCTGGGCGCGGAGAACGAAGTCTTCGCGGTGAAGCGTGGGCCGGAGTTTGTTGATGGTTATACCTGGTGGTATCTCGAAGCGCCTTACGATACAGCCCGGGCAGGATGGGCCGTTTCAAATTATCTCATCCCATTTGTAGAAGAGTAATTTGCTTTTTTATACGGTTCCCCCTACAATACCATTAAATCGGTAGTCATTTATTATCCTTGGATATCGATCCGGACACAAACGAATGGATAAACAGCTTCCAACCAATCAGAGAGACTACATCCGTATGAAAGTGGGGGATGTGCTCATGCTTTGTATGGAGGATTTAAGTGTCATCCCCATTCAAAAGATGGTGGAATTGCTGGTCATGATCGGTCCGGAAAGTCTGGACGTACTGCGGGAAGTTTTATCCGAAATTAGCCTGCGGCGTGCCCAGGTGCGGGATGACCAGCAACAGGTTTTCCAGGGTTTCACGACCAATATGGAAGGCATGGGGATCACCCTGAAATCCAAGCCACGGGTGCATACCTTCTTTGGGATCCGTCCGGTTCATATTCTCAACTCACTCAAAAAGAATGGCGTTCAAGACGAAGAGATCCGTAACCAATGTATGCAAATGTTGATGGATACGCGCGAATTGATGTACGACCTGCGCAGCAAATTGGACCTACTGGATAAGATCGAACAATACCTGGTCGATTGGACCTGGGCGATATTATATATGTCCTCCCACCAGCAGAGTGGGTGGACACACCTGCAATAATAAAAAGCATCCGATCATCAAAACCGGATGCTTTTTTCATTTAACCTGAGATGCTATTTGCGATTTTTCCGCGCCCCGAGATAGATCATAGCGCCCAGAACAGATGCCGCAAGACCCAATCCAACCGCCGCCTGGACAACCGTCTTCGGTTCAACACCGGGTAACACCACCTGTCCATCCCCATACGAACGGAATAAGCGTCCCCACTGGGTGTCGAGGGCAGCCTCCACGCGTTTGCGGCCTACAAAGGGATACCAGTAAACGTTGTGATAAAAGTTGCTGGCAAAATAGCTCCATGGCACGAGCGGGCTTTGCAACAGGATTTTTTCCAAAGGTTTCAACGGACCATGATAGATCAGCTTCTGGCCTTTGGATGCGAATGTATCCTCCTGCACAAAATTCCAGGGCTGCTCCTGCTCGATGTCGTAACCGACAATTTCGATCTCTTTTGGATCACCAACACCCAAGCCCATCTCGTGGGCCATGCGGATGAAGGGAATATCCATCGGGTTGAAACCCTGAAGTTTGGCGCTGATTGCGTCGATGGCGACCTGATCCGCGGATGCGAGCAGAATATTCTTCTCGTGAACGCGCATCGCCCGTGGACCGGGACCGTCGCCGGCAAAAGTGCCATCCATGACGGCGAAAAGTCCGGGATGGATATCCTGCTGGATCATCAATAAATCCACCAGGGTTTCATGGATCACGCTGTGAGTCCAGTGTCTGTTCCGGTGCAAGAGACCGCCAAAAGCATTTTTCATCGCCCCGGTGATTGTGGTGAAGACGTGGGTCTTCACAGTCGGAAGGTGAATGATATTCTTGCCAATCAACGCTTTAGGGATGAAAACCCCTTCCGGGTAGACCTTATCGAGCACCAGAAAGGGTCTTTTGGGTTTGTATTCTTCCCATTCAAATTTCTCTTCATACAGGTACAGGCATGGGACGCCGTATTTATCGGTGACGTAGCGGTGTTTATTATTGACTTCCCCGACCGATGTGTCGACCACGACGGTGTCATTGTGTATCCCGACCAGGTCCTTATATCCCGCGTTCTGGAGCGTCTTTACCACACCCTCGATCTGCCAGGGTGTAGATGAGCAGGCTGGGTACCAGGTCTGCCAGGAGATATTGATCTTTATTCCGGTCGTATTCGTTTTGGGAAGAGCTTGCTCGAAGCCGGCCATCTGCATCAACCGCTGGGTATCCTCCACAACGGTTTCAGGGGTGGTCTTGAGTACTGCTACTTTCCCCTTACCAGGAAAATCTGTCATTGGTTTCCCTTCCTTCCATAATTCCCCCGCAATTGTACAACACCGAACCCGTTCCGTCCACAGACTGCGGAACTGAAAACAGGCAGGCTTTATCTACTGGGCAGCTTTGATCTTCCACAGGTGAGCTTTTCCATCCAGGCTGGAGCAGGAGGAGGAAACAGGACAACCCTGGCAGTGACTATCGGCGCAGGTGGACACATCCCGCAGATATCCCATCTCCGTCAGGGTACCCAGCATGGATTGGATCATACGCGGATGGATCCCTAATAATTTGGACAACTGCACGGGATCCACCGTCTGGCTGAGTTGAATTTGTTTGAGGAGAGTATCGAGCATGATTATAGTCCGATCAAATTGGCGGCATGGTAGGTGATCGTACCCACCAGAATAGATAAGGCCAGGTAAATTCCAACAGAACCGAGGGTCCATTTCCACGAATTGGTTTCCTGTTTGATGGTGGCCACAGTCGCGGCACACGGGATGAACAGGAGCGTCACAACCAGGAAGGAGAGCGCAGTCGCCACCGAGTAGGTGGAGGACAGGGTGGCGGTCAATCCCAGGCTGCTCGATCCGCCAAATAAGACGCCCAGGGTCGCAATCGCGTTTTCTTTAGCCAGGAAGCTGGTCAGGATGGCAACCGTCAGCTTCCAATCGAAACCCATCCATTCGCCCACGGGAGCGACAAACTGGCCAATTTTTGCCAGGAAACTGGTCTCCAGGTTTCCGGTCGGAAGCATGGTCAACAGCCAGATGAAAACCGAGATCGCCAAAATGATCGTGCCGGCTTTCCGGAGGAAGGACAATGACCGCTGCCAGACCAACAATCCGATCGTGCGTGAATTGGGGATATGATAGGAGGGCAATTCCATGATGAAACTGGAACGTTCTCCCTTGAAGAGAACCCGGTTGAGCAGGATCCCGAGTGCAATCATCATCACCATGGAAAAGATCACCAATCCCCAGGTAACCAGGGTGGCTTGGGCGCCAAAAAAAGCTGGCGCGATAAACGCGACAACAGCCATTCTGGCGGTACAGGGGATCAGGGGAGCGATCAATATCGTAAGCAATCTGGCTGATCTTGAATTGATCACCCGGGTTCCCATGATCGCAGGGACATTGCAGCCAAATCCCAGGAAGAGTGGCAGGAATGATCTTCCCTGCAAACCCATCACCTGCATGAAGTTGTCCATCACATAGGCAGCCCTGGCCATATATCCCACATCCTCCAGGATGCCGAATGTGGCGAAGAAGATCATCAAGATGGGCAGGAAGGTGAGGACAGAACCCACGCCGCCCAGGATGCCATCCACAATCAGGCTGCGAAACCAGAACGGGGAGCCGGCCAAAAGACCGGACGCAGCCAGGGAGAGGGGGGTCAAGAGCCGGGTATCCATCCAGGCCTGGATGGGAGCGCCGATCTGGAAGGTTAACCAGAAAACCAAACCAAGTATCCCACCGAGGACTAACAATCCCCAGAAAGGATGGGCTGCGACCCGGTCAATCTTTTCGTTCATCCCGGGTTGATTTTCATCCGGGTAGGTCACTGCGTCACTCAATATTTCCGCGATCCATTCATATCGGCTGGACGCGATCTCGATGAGCGAGGTCGGATGTTTGGTAAGGATTTGATCGATTTCAGTCATTTGGTCTGGTTTCAGGGAATTTCTGACCAGTTCCAGAACAGCCGTATCCGCTTCCAGCATTTTCAGCGCGACCCAATCGGTTGGGTAATTTGTCGGGAGGGTTGTTCCCAGAATTTTACATAATTGCAGGTGACTCTCCGCCAGTGGTCCGCACACTACCGGAATGGATACCTTGCCGGTGCGATTATGATCGAGGATGTCATCCATGTGGTTCAAGAGATGCCGGATCTCGTTTTGTTTTGTCGCAGAGATGGGGATGACCGGGAGTCCCAAATTTTCCTCCAATACTTCCGGGCGAACGTGAATTTGGTCTTTCTGGGCGACATCCATCATATTCAATGCGACGATGATCGGAATGGGGAGGCAGACCATTTCCGCCAGCAGGTACAGGCTTCTCTCCAGGTTGGCGGCGCTGATAACAGCGATGACCAGGTCGGGTTTTTCTGTGAGGAGATAATTGCGGGTGATCAGTTCTTCCGGGGAGTTGGCTGTCAGGCTGTACGTGCCGGGCAGATCGACGATCCGAAATGATTTACCTTTGTGATGGAAAGCTCCCATCTTGCTTTCCACCGTTTTTCCCGGCCAGTTGCCCACATGCTGGTTGAGACCGGTCAGGGCATTAAAGATCGTGGATTTGCCAATATTGGGCTGGCCAGCCAGAGCGATGATCCGCTGCGTACCGCGCTCAATGACCGGAAGTTGCGTGGTGGTGGAAGGGGCGCAATGGGTCATCCCTCCATCCTTTGAACGAAAATTCGAGATGCCTGATTTCGTCCGAGGGCGATATGAGAACCTCTCACCTGAACGATCATGGGTCCGCTGCCGAAATTTTGGATGACGGTAATGGTGACACCCGGAGTCAAACCAAAGGATGCCATGCGCGAAAATTCTCCATGTCCGTATTGGGTATCCACCATCCGGGCTTTTTCACCAGATTTAAGTTGTGCTATCGAAGGATAATTGTTGAGAGGGTTCATTGATTCATCCCTGGAATTGTCAAATATCAATAGAGCTAATGTATTATATTAGCATATGCTAATATTGTAAATTGATTATAATACTATCATGCGCGTCATTTGTCATAGAATGGGAAATCATGAACCAGATTGATGTCAGTCCGACCATCGAAGATTACCTTGGGATCATCTATATACTTGCCAGGGATGGGGAACCGATCGCCGGAGTCCGAATCGCGAACCTGCTGGGTGTCACACCACCGACCGTGACCAACACCTTGAAGCGGATGATCCGGGATGGTTTGCTGTGTTCGGATGAAAATCACGATATCCACCTGACCGCGGATGGGATGTTGAACGCCCGCTCGATTGTACGGCGGCACATGCTGTCAGAATGGATGCTGGTCAAAATGCTGTCCTGGTCCAAGTTGCATGACCAGGCTCATTTATTGGAGCATGGCATCTCAGATGAGGTGGAATTAGCCCTGGTGAAAGAATTGGGTGAGCCGGAACTTTGCCCGCATGGGAATCCTCTGCCCGGTTATGAGTTATCAGTGGCTGAGTGGATCTGTCTGATGGATGTTGCGAAAGATACCCGGCTGATCGTTCGTCGCATCCATGAACTGGCCGAAGAAACGCCGGATATGCTGCAATTTCTGGAGGGTCAGGGAATCGTCCCCGGAGCAAAAGCGACCCTGACTGATAATCTGGTGTTCAATCAGACAATTGATTTGGATCTTGCCGGACGGAAAGTAACCATCGGATATCCTACTGCACGGTATATTTATGTCGAATTGGTAAAATAAGAGACCTCATGGACTTCCGGGGGATAGTAAAGAAACGACTGGCCATTCACCGGAACGGGGTACCCACTCCATTACCGTAAGGATGTTTCAACAGTATCCATCTACCTGCAAACCAAATTATTGCGATGTGACTTATAATTCACACACAACAAACCACTGTGAAGGGCATAGAACCATGGAGACTAGAGAAAAAGCGATCGCGTACGCTCATCAAAATCACCCCAAATTTTTGGCAGAGTTGACTGAGTTGCTTCGAATTCCATCCATATCGACCAATGTGGAGAATACGCAGGATATGCAGCGGGCGGCCGAATGGTTGGCTGTGCATCTGCGCGCATTGGATTGCACGAATATCCAGATATTTCCCACTGCCAAGCATCCGGTGGTGTATGGGGAATGGCTGAAGGCAGGTCCAGATAAACCAATTGTATTGATCTATGGACATTATGATGTGCAGCCGGTGGACCCCATCGAGTTGTGGAAATCGGAACCTTTCAATCCCATTCAACGCGGGGATTATTTATTCGCTCGTGGATCTTCTGACATGAAAGGCCAGATTCTGGCTGCGTCCAAGGCAGTCGAATCCATCAAGGCGGTGGGCGAATTTCCGGTCAATATCAAATTCATCTTTGAAGGCGAAGAAGAGATGGGATCTCCAAATCTGGAATCATTCATGCGTGAGCATGCCGACTTGTTGGCGTGTGACCTGGCATTAAATCCAGATTCAGGCATGATCAGCGCAGACATCCCAACCATTGTCTACGCTCTACGTGGTCTGGCTTACCTTGAAATTCGTCTTTACGGGCAGAACACAGACCTCCATTCCGGTTTATACGGTGGCATCGTCGAAAACCCCGCCAATGTGCTTTGCCAGTTGGTGGCAGGGATGAAAGATAAGGACAACCGGGTTACCTTACCGGGATTTTATGACAGGGTCAGACCTATTTCTGCGGAGGAACGCAAAGAATTAGCCCGGTTGCCCCTCGATGAAGCTTATTATCTCCAGGGCACCGGTGCGAAAAAACTGGTGGGAGAAAAGGGCTATAGCTGGGTCGAATTGACCGGTGCACGTCCCACGTTGGACGTGAATGGTCTTTACTCCGGATTTATCGGCGAAGGCTCCAAGACCGTCCTGCCGTGCTATGCCATGGCGAAAGTATCCATGAGACTGGTACCTGATCAAGACCCGGAAGAGATTCGCCAGGCGATGATCAACTATATCGAAGCCAATCTGCCTGATACCATGCGTTATGAATTGCTCGTCCACGCAGGTAATCCGGCTTCCATCACCGACCTTAATACGCCGGGTGTGAAAGCGCTGGAAAAAGCCCTTGAAACCGTATGGGGAAAACGTCCGGTCTTCAAACGTGAAGGCGGTAGTATTCCGGTCGTTGGCCACATGAAGCAGATCCTGAATGCCGAATCCGTTTTGACCGGCTTTGGATTACCGGATGACAATATCCATGCACCGAATGAACGTTTGGACATCCCCAATTGGTACCGGGGCATCGATTCTTTGATTCACTTCTTCTACAATCTATGAGTGCCGCAGAGGAACGTCTTCCCTCCTACGGCGGTCAGGCTGTGATCGAAGGTGTGCTGATGCGCGGCACCCGTTTCATCGCCATGGCGATGCGGGCGCCCGATGGTTCGATTGCGATGCATGAAGAAACACTGGGGGGTATTTACACCTCTTCCTGGATGAAAATCCCGTTCTTGAGGGGATTGGTTGGCCTTTGGGATGCCCTGGCCATTGGGATCCGATTTTTAACGATCTCCGCGAATACCCAGACCGGAGAGAATGAGAAGCTTGAAGGCTGGCCGCTCTTCCTCACTCTCGGCGCATCCCTTGCCATTGGCATCGGTTTGTTTTTTCTGGCTCCTGCCGGGGTCGGTCAACTGGCAGAAAGCTGGCTGGGTTGGAGTGCACTTGCGAGCAACGTCCTCGAAGGGTTACTCAGGCTCCTTTTGCTGATCATCTACATCTGGGCGATCGGTTATATGCCGGATATCCGCAGGGTGTTTCAATATCATGGAGCGGAGCATAAGACGATCAATGCTTTCGAAGCGAAAGCGGAACTGACCCCTGAAACCGTGGCCACCTACTCGCTGGAGCATCCCCGGTGTGGGACGTCCTTCTTGCTGACATTGGTTGTGATCTCTATCCTTGCATTCGCATTTCTCGGTCCGCTTCCTACGATCTGGCGATTGTTGAGCCGGGTCATTCTTCTGCCGGTTTTGGCGGCGATCTCGTACGAGTACATTCGTTGGGCAGCCCGGCACCTTCATTACCGCATCGTCAGGTGGCTGATCAAACCTAATCTGGCATTGCAGCATCTTACCACCCGAACACCTGATCTCGGTCAGTTGGAAGTGGCCATCGCGGCGTTTAAGGCGATGTACGCCAGGGAAGAAGAAGCAAAAACGATCCACCCTTCAACGACATGACTCCCTTGAAAACGTGGCAGTATACAGCATTGATATTTCTGGCAGGCGTGGTTTTCACAGCCGTTGGGTTTATTATCTCCAGTCCTCCGCGGGGTAAGCCAGTCGTATTAACCCCTGCCTCGCCGATCTCACTAGTCGTTCACCTGGATGGCGCCGTCAGCAAACCAGGCGTTTATACCCTTCCGGCCGGCAGCCGGATCCAGGATGCGGTCGCGATGGCGGGTGGTTTTACATCCGCTGCGAGAACGGATACTCTCAACCTGGCCAAGCGGCTGCAAGACGGGGATAAGGTCACGATCCCATCCAATCAGAATGTCGATTCAGCTCCCATCGATCAATTGCTGGATATCAATCAAGCCACTCTCGCAGAATTGGATCGATTACCCGGGATCGGAAAAACCAGGGCGCAGGCCATCATCGACTTTCGAACGGAACACGGCCTTTTCACTTCGGTGGAAGAATTGCAGGAAGTGACTGGCATATCAGCGGATGTTTTCACGAACATTCGAGAATTGGTGATCATTCGCTAATGCTGACCCAATATCATCTCTCCATCACCCGGGATGCGATCGGAGAGCACTTTTCCCCGCGCGCCATGGAAATCATCCTCGCATCCAACATCAATCAGGATAGCCTGGCCGGGCAATTCAACCATCCTGAATATCATTATGATGACTGTGCTTTCCGTGAAGCGGATCAGTATATTATCCGTATGCGGGAGGGGATAACGAATTCTCTCAGAAAGCAGAAGCGGGTTGAAGATGCCTGGGATTGCTTCGGAAAGCTGACCCACGTTTCGCAGGATTATTATGCGCATAGCAATTACATCCCCCTGTGGAGTGAGCTGAAAAGCACCGCATCATCTGCCGACTTCCCCCGGGATGATATACTTCTCCCTGATATAACGGCTAACGAACGCCTGGCATCGGGCAGGTTTTACTCCCCCTGGGAAATGATCACCTTTCTCCCGTGGATTGGCCGCCGATTGGGATTTCTTTTTCCATCTGATTCACATGCCAGATTGAATATCGATTACCCGGATCGAAGCAGTCTTTTCCCACAGGTGTACCAGGCTGCTGTATATCGCACGGTTTTTGAATATAATGAGATAGTAATGAACCTGTCAAATGAGGAAAGACAATTGTTCTCCGGAAAAATACGGGGAATTTGAAAGTAGGAAAAACCAATGGATCTGAAATCACGCCTTGAAAATGATCTCAAGGATGCAATGCGAACCGGAGATGAGATACGCAAATCAACCATTCGGCTGGCTCTAACTTCAATCAAATTAAGCCAGGTTGAAAAAGGTTCTGTGCCCGACGATAACGCGATCACCGGTCTCATTCAAAAAGAGATCAAGAGTCGCAAGGAAAGCATCTCTGATGCCGAAAAAGCGAATCGGCCGGCCATGATCGAAGATCTACTCAAGGAAATCAAAGTCCTGGAAGGGTACCTACCCCAACAGCTGAGCAGCGATGAATTGAATCAACTGGTGACCCAGGCGATCCAGGAAACCGGCGCAGCATCGATCTCTGACATGGGTAAGGTGATGAAAGTGTTGATCCCCCAGGTACAGGGCAGGGCGCCCAACGATCAGATCAGCGCAGCGGTCCGTTCGATCTTGCAGCAACAACAATAATATGTTAGCTTTCCCGGAATCGATCAATATACAGGGGAAACGGCAAGGTTCGCTGAAGTTATTTATCTTATTAATTTCCGCCATATTTGCCCTGGTAATCCTGAACGCCCCGGTCTCATCCCGATCAGGCGTGTACTCCATCCAGGTGGGGGACGTGGCCATCCAGGACATCCAATCACCCAAGACCTTCAATTTTGAATCAGATACTCTGACCAAAAATGCCAGGCTTCAAGCTCGCGCGGCGATACCACCGGTTTATTTGCCTGTTGACCCCACGATCAAGAAAAACCAACTCGAAAAACTAAACGAAGTGTTGCGCTTTATCACCAATGCGCGTGACGATACACACTCCACGATGGAGCAGAAGACACAGGATCTGATGGCGCTGGCCGAAGTAAAACTGACCACGGAATCGATCCAACGGATCATCACATTGAGTAATACTCGCTGGGCAGCCGTCCAGAAAGAAGCGTTCAATGTATTGGATGACGCCATGCGGGTCACCATCCGTGAGGACAACCTCATCACAATTCGAAGAAATATCGGTTCGTTGGTGGATGTATCCTTCACCGGAGATCAGGTGAAGCTGATCACCGAGTTGGTGTCTCCATTGATTATGCCGAACAGCATCATCAGCGCTGAATTGACCGAACAAGCCCGAGTCGAAGCGGAAAAAGGGGTTGAGCCGGTTGTTCGTTCGTTCGCAACCGGGCAACTGATCGTACAGCATGGTCAGATCGTCCGGCCAGAAGATCTGGAAGCGCTTCAAATCCTTGGATTGACCGGTCAGGATAATCGTTTGAGCAGCTTCCTGGGTTCCGTTGCCCTGGTGTTGATCTTGAGTGTGATCATCGGGTTGTATTCAACCCGCAGGCGGGCAAATCCGTTGGATGATCTGCGAAGCGTGATCCTGATTGCGTTGATGTTCAATCTATTTCTGTTATCTGTCCGGTTTGTGATTCCATTCAGAACGATCCTGCCATTCATCTTTCCGTTGGCTGCATTCGGTTTGACGATGACGATCGCCTTTAATTTGGAGATCAGCCTGGTCTTTTCGCTGGTCTTGAGCATATTAGCTGGTTACAATCTGCCAGGCAGCCTGGAGATTATCCTATATTACATGATGGGTAGTCTGACAGGAATTCTGGTATTGGGCCGGGGGCGGAAAATTGCCTCATTCTTTTATGCCAGTATTGCGATAACGACTGCGAATTTCCTGGCGATTCTCGCATTCCGTCTGGGCGATCCGACCACCGATTGGGTGGGTCTGGTCACTCTGGGTGGAGCCGCCCTGACGAACGGCCTGGCCGCGGCCAGTGTGACGTTGATCCTGCAATTTGTTCTCTCACAGATCCTGGGAATGACCACAGCGTTACAGTTGATGGAAATCTCCCGTCCAGATCATCCATTACTGCAACTCCTGTTGCGGAATGCCGCGGGGACATATCAACACAGCCTCCAGGTGGCGAATCTGGCTGAACAGGCGGCTGAAAAGATCAACGCCGATTCCCTGATGGTGCGGGTTGGCGCCCTTTACCACGATGTCGGCAAGGCGATGAATCCGCAGTATTTCATCGAAAATCAGGTGAAAGGCAGCGAGAATCCACACGATAAGATAGATCCGGCGATTTCGGCAGCGATCATCATCAAGCATGTGCCAGATGGCCGAGACCTGGCGAGAAAGTTCCGCCTTCCGCCACGCATAACCGATTTCGTCATGGAACACCACGGGACACGATTGACCCACTATCAATTCAACCGGGCGGTTGAAAAGATGGGCGGGATGATCGATCAGGTGGACCCATCCCTTTTCAGGTATCCAGGTCCTGCTCCCCGTTCACGTGAGACTGCCTTGATCATGCTGGCGGATGGATGCGAAGCTCGTGCAAGAGCGGACCTGCCAAAAAATGAAGCCGATATCGTATCGATTATCAAGAAAGTGATCGATTATGCGATCAAGGAAGAACAATTGATCCAGACAAAATTGACGTTGAACGATCTGAATGTGATCGCGGAATCTTTCCGTAACTCCCTGATGGGGATCTACCACCAACGGATCGTCTATCCTGAATTACCAACTCCGCCGGATGGAGATGTGACCATCTGATGATCGATCTCCAGATTCGTCCGTATTACCGCAAATATCCTGTTGATGACTTATTGGTTGGCGCGGCGGAGATGGTTTTACGCCTGGAAGGGAAGACCGGAGACCTAACCATTGTCTTGACCGGGGATAAAGAGATCAGGGAACTGAACTTCTCCTTCCGTAAGGTGGATGCCGCCACGGATGTGCTTTCCTTCCCTTCTGAAGAATTGGACCCTGACACGGACCTTCCCTATTTTGGGGATATCATCCTGTCTTATCCGCATGCCCGAAAGCAAGCGGTAGCTGAGCAGCATTCCGTATCCGATGAGCTGAACTTACTGGTCGTTCACGGCGTCCTTCATCTCCTCAAGTATGACCATTCCACACATGAAGAGCGGACCGGAATGTGGAAACGTCAAGCTGAAATCTTGAGCGCCCTCGGAATATCCATGCATTCATTTACCTCACTGGAGTCATGAATTGGTAGGAAGATTTATTCTACGCAGATTTCACGCATTCAAACATGCGTTTGCCGGGTGGAATTATGTACTGAAAACCCAGGAAAACGCCTGGCTTCACGTTCTGGCGACCGGCCTGGTCTTGCTCCTGGCATCCTGGTTGGGATTGCCTGCCAGGGATTGGGCAGTGTTGATCCTGGCAATTGCCCTGGTCTGGGCTGCTGAATTCATCAATACCTCCCTCGAAGCGGTGGTGGATCTCGCAAGTCCCACCAGGCATCCCCTTGCGAAGGTGGGGAAAGATGTCGGCGCTGCCGCGGTACTGATCGCTGCTCTTTCAGCTCTCGTGATCGGCCTATTGATCCTGGGTCCTCCCCTCTGGTCGCGTCTGGAAGTTATTTGGAAGTGAGATAACTATGGCAGAACAAGATTTTCGGTTTGGTACAGTTGGTTCGCCCAATATCCACGCCCAAAAAACCGGGTGGCAGTCTGGGCGCTATTCAACAATTGGCTTCCCTTGGATTGAATGCCTTCGAATTGGGCTGGGTGCAATCGGTCAGGGTCAGCGAAGAAACCTGCCTGTTGATCAAAGCGGAAGCTGCCCGGTTGGATGTCCACCTTAGCGTTCATGCCCCCTACTTTATTAATCTGAATGCCGATGCAGAGGAATGGCCCAAGTCGCGGAAACGGCTGATGGATGCTGCCTATTATGGATCTCTTGCGGGTGCAACCGATATCATTTTCCACCCCGGATCCTACTTTGGACAGCCGGTTGTTCAGGTGCTGGAGGTCGCGCTTCCGCGTTTGAAAGAATGTACGGATGAATTGGCGAAAAATAAAATCCAAGTGACCCTTCGCCCGGAGACGATGGGAAAATCAGCCATGCTTGGCTCTTTGGAAGATACGCTGTTGATGAGCCAGATCCAGGGAGATGTGAAACCTTGTCTGGATTTCGCTCATCTTCATGCCCGGAAGGGTGATGGCTCGATGAATTCCTATGAGGAATGGTCGATGGTTTTGGAGATGTATGCTGAATCACTGGGTGCGGATGCTCTACGGCATCTCCATATTCATTTGAGCGGTATCGCCTATGGCCCGAAAGGGGAAAAGGAACATCTTCCGGCACAAGATTTGGATTTGGATGTGGACGGGCTATTTCGTGCGTTGAAAAAATTCCACTGCGGCGGTCGGATCATGTGCGAATCGCCCATTCTTGAGGAAGACGCGCTGTATTTTAAAAAACTCTGGGCTGGCATATAAAAAAACCCGGGCTCATGCCCGGGTTTCAACGCCGTTGATTATAAGTATTCCCGAAGATTGTGTTCCACCGCATAGGCTGCGGCTTCCGCGCGATTGGATACCACCAGTTTGGATAAAATGCTGCTGACATAGTTGCGGACGGTGCCTTCCCCAAGAAAAAGGGACTTGGCAATCTCCCGGTTCGTTTTCCCCTCTGATACCAGGATGAGAACATGTTTTTCCTGCTGACTTAAGTTAACGAACGCAGACGCTTCCTCTTCCTTCACAGCCCGCCGGACTTCCTGGAAGACACGTTGGGTGACAGCCGGATCGAGCATGCTCTCGCCCCGGCCAATTGTTTCGAGGGCGCGAATCAAGTCTTCGCCGCCGATCTGTTTCAATACATATCCGGAGGCTCCTGCCCGAATCGCAGAAAAGAGCATTTCATCCTCCGCATAAGAAGTCAGCATGATCACCCGGGTGGATGGGAAATCCCTGGTAATCTGTTCGCATGCCTCAATACCGGAAGTACCTGGCAACCGGATGTCCATGACGACGACTTCAGGGTGCAGAGTGCCCACTTTTTCAAGCGCTTCTCTGGCAGTACCCGCTTCGCCGACAACATCAAATTGTGGATGATGCTCCAATAAGGCTTTAAGTCCTAACCGGACTACTTCGTGGTCATCCACCAATAATATCCGTTGTTTTGCCATCTTAATCTTCCTCTCCCTCGAGTATAAGCGAGGGATGGCTCTTAATCAAGGTTAATCAGATTTAATTAGTCCGAATTGCAGAATCAAGTAAGTTTATTTCGGCGAAAATCTACAAAACGATAACCTATTCCGCGTTCCGTGAGGATGTATTTGGGATTAGCCTGATCTTCCTCCAACTTTTGACGCAGGTAATTGATGTATAACCGCACATAATGCGGCTCATCCCTATATTCATAACCCCAGACCTTGGCCAAAATCTGATCATGTGTGATCACCCACCCGGCATTTTGGACCAGATGGTAGAGCAGTCTGTATTCAGTCGGTCTGAGTTTGACCAGCTCTCCGTTAAGCCAAACCTCATGTCGATCGAAATCGATCTTTAATCGTTCATCCACTTCGATCAACCCTCTGACGGTACCGCTGATGGCTTCCGCTCTGCGAAGAACGGCTTTTACCCGGCTGACCAGCTCACGTGGGCTGAACGGTTTGGTGATATAGTCGTCCGCTCCCAATTCCAGGCCGTGGACTTTATCATCCTCTTCACTCTTCGCAGTGAGCATGATCACTGGAACAGAATTGATCTCCCGGATCATCTTGAGGACTTCAAATCCGTCGATATCCGGCATCATCACGTCCAATAGAACCAGGTCTGGTAATTGGTCACGCAATACTTGAATAGCCTGGGAACCGCGGAATGCCTCCACGACTTGAAACCCATCGTGTTCGAGGTTTAAACGGATGAAGCGAACCATCCGTTCTTCATCATCAACGACCATTATTTTCCGGCGGATTTGTTCTTCGGCCATACTATTCTCTGACGAAACCGATCACTTCCTCTTCTTCGCCGGAAGGCAGGATTTCAATAAAATTAACCCGGGTCATCGGCCATATCACCGTGGTGACATTAGCTTCCAGGTAATGGATGTCTTTACCATCCCGACGGCGGGGATTCTTGATGGTGATGATGAGATCCGATGCGGCAGGTAGATTCTCGATTTCGCCCAGCACGGGGTCCTCCCCGGAGATATGCATTAATACCATCGGCATATGTATACCTCCCTGGTTAGCGGCGAATGGTGATCTGCATTTTGATCCGACCCAGGGCGATGATGTCACCATCTTTGAGCGGATAATTAACATTGGGAACGATTTTCTGCCCATTGATCCTGGTCCCGTTGGATGAACCCAGGTCAACGATCATGACTCCTCGTTCTGTGATGCGGATGGCCGCATGCAGGCGGGAGACGCCTTCGGCATATCCTTCGTATGGAGATAGATCGATATCCGGTAGAATTGGCTGCCCGTCGGTTATGCGACCCAGGGTGAATTCATTTTGCCCGCCCAGAGGAATCACCTGTCCACTGGTGACCATCTTCAGCGAGAATCCCACCCCGCTCGGAATAGGTTTGGCAAGCCCAGGCGATAATGGCTTGCCGGGCGCCTCACTCATGAGGGGAGCTGTGGGTGGCTTTGGCATGTCTTGTTTTTGTTCAAATCCCATGGTGTCAATTTCCTTCGCTGATGAGAATACTAACTGGGCTCCACATTCACTGCAGAAGAGTGCGCCATCAATCTCTTCATATTTACAATTTGGACAAATAATCATGGCTATTTAATCTCCTGTCCTGGTGGTAACATCAAGGAGCGAGTTCCGTATTTGATCCGTTTATCGCCTTCCTCGCTGAAATGATTGCTTTTTTGAATGCTCTCGGCTTCTTTGAGAACGGTTTTTGCCAGATCCCGTTCACCTCTCGAAAGTAGATTGGTGGCCAGATATTGCAGATGACGGGATGCTTTTACGGTCTCTCCCTTGCTCAGTTCGTCCTGCGCTTTCTCCTGCATCCGGTACAGAGTCAGTTGTGACAGGGCATGGATGATGGGAGAAGGCATATTTTGTGCGGAATCGCCCATGGGTGTTACAAGGCATGTCATATTAATAGGCAACCGGACTCTGGGTATGACTCGGGTGGGTACATGTAGTGTAACATAACCTTCCCCTAATTTGATCTCCTTTTGGCGCAAGTCAACCTTGGGCAGCCAGAATTCCAACATGACAACCAGACGGGTGGCAACTTGCAGATTACCGGTGCGGATGGGTCCTACTGTCTGGAGGGGAGCCGGTTCAGGGTATATCCGGAATGCATACTGAATTTTTCCCAAATCCGAGGTGGCCAGATTGAACGTGACCTGCTCACCATAGACTTGTTCCAGGTTGCGGTACTTGGCTTCCAGAAATTTCCTGAGATCATTGGGAGCGGATATGTACATGCAGACACCACCGCTGATCCCGGCAACCTGATCCAGGAATTTATCATTCCATTCGTCGCCTATCCCCAATCCGCTGATACCAATCCCTTCTTCAGCCGCTTCTTTGGCCAGGTCGAGGCATTGTTGTTCATCACCATACGTTCGCCCGTCAGTGAGAAGGATCAGGTGGTTGAGATAGGAGGGTCTTAAGTTCTGGCGATTCTGTTGAACGCCAGCCAGCATACCCTGGAAGATTTCGGTCGATCCGCCGGTCTGAATCCGGCTGATCTTCGATTCCATGATCGGAAAATCTGAATTCCGTGATGGTGGCAGTAAGACTTCAGCCCGGTCGCTAAATGTGACCACCGAGATGATATCATCCTCACCCAACTGCCGAATCAGGCGAATGGCGTTCTCTTTGACCATGTCCATTCGTTCGCCATTCATGGAAGTGGATCGATCCAGTACCAGGGTGAGATTTAATGGGCGTTGATACGATTTTTGGCTGACCGGTTTGGCTCCCACATCGACTAGGGCATACACAAGTTGGGGTTCTTTGGAAGGGGAGATCTTACTCTTTGACTGAACCACTTTGATCACAAATCCCGGATTTTGGATTTCCTCATCGGGAAGAGTGGCATCATATTCAGTTTTAAGTTTTGGAGAAGAAAGGATATCGTATGCTTTTTGAGCTTTGTAAAACGAATCGGAGGACCCTAAATTTTGGTTTGTATCCGGGTGGAATTTGCGGGCGGCCAAGTGGTAGGCGGCACGGATTTCATCCTGACTTGCGTCAATGGGAATATCCAATATCGCATAATGACTCAGGTCAGATATGTTCATCCGGTTTACATTGGATACTGTACCAGGATCGCGCTGATATTGTCTGGCCCACCACCTGAATTGGCGGCATCCACCAATTTTTGACAGGCTGCTGTCAGATTGGGGGCTGAATGAATGATAGAGAACAGGTCATTCTCAGGCACCACGCCCCACAGGCCGTCGCTGCATAAAAGCAAATAGCCGGCGTTCGGGAAGGGATAGGTACTGATATCCGGTTCGAAAGGCTCACTTTGACCCAGGGCGCGGTAAAGGACGTTCCGCTGCGGGTGTTCAGCCGCTTCCTTTTCATTAATCTGCCCCAGTTCCTGCAGACGCCGAACCAGGGAATGATCACGGGTGATCGGCTGAATCCTACCATCGGAATAAATAAAATAGGCGCGCGAATCTCCGATATGGGCGAGTGTTACCTGGTCACCTAAGATGAGTACGGTCGTTAGGGTGGTTCCTCCACCCGGTGCGTGTTTCACGACCGCCGCCTGGGCTTCATTGACAGCGGACAACATCATCTCCTGAATGGGCTCCGAAGGCAATTCCGATTTCGGATTCATCATCGGCATATAGATCTTCTTCAGAAGATAATGAGCCATCGCATTGGTCGCCACGCTGCTGGCCAGTTCCCCGTGTTGGTATCCGCCCATTCCGTCGGCGATGACGAATAAGCCAAAGATGAGATTTTTTGTATCTCCACCCAGATTGGATGTGAAGGTGAAGACGGTATCCTCGTTGTGATCGCGCTGCAAGCCAACCGATTGAGCCATGCCAACCAACAATTGGGGTGTCATGGGTAATCCGCCTGCCGGTGCTACAGTCCGGAGCTGATCATCAGATAAAGGCGCTGTCTTTATATCGTAAGGTGGAGATGCTTTCTTGCGTTTAAATATATTGAAGATTTTATCCACGATTTACTCCACAATTAGTATTACGCGCTGCTCTGACCTTCGTCCCGGATCAAGCTAAAAGGGCGTAGACAATAAAGTCTGTCGAGCCTACGTATACTATATCATTAAACACTATGGGCGATCCGATGATGGCTTTACCGGTCTTGAATTTCCAGCGAAGCCTGCCATTGCTGATATCCACCGCGTAGAGGAAGCCGTCCACCGAACCGACATATACTCCATCCTTATACACCGCAGGGGTACTGGCGACCTGATGTTCCGTGCGGAAACGCCAGACCTCACGTCCATTCGCGCTGTCCAGGCAATACAAATTGCCATCCGCCGAACCGAAATAAACGTTATCATCCACTTTGATCGGTGAGGAGATGGAACCCTTATCCATTCGGAAACGCCAAATCACCCAGCCGCTCTTCGCGTCGAGGGCGTAACAAAAGCCATCCAGTGAAGTGACATAGACCGTATTATGATCGACAAGCGGTGAAGAAGTGATGCTTCGTTTTGCCTCGAAACGCCATTTGATCACGCCTCGAAAATCGCAACAGGTGAGGTCTCCACCTTCCGAGCCATAATATATGAATTCGTTCGAAATGAACGGGGTAGACCGGATGGGTGATCCCCCTTCAGATTTCCACGCCAGACGGTTCGTGTTCAGGTTGACCACATGGAGAAACCCATCATCCGATCCGAAGAAGGCGTGACCTTCGGCTATTCGGGGGGATGAGCGGATGGGTCCATCCGTAAAATAGGTCCAGAGAACTTTACCCGATCGTGCAGAGACCACATGCAGGCGTTTATCCTCTGATCCAACATAGATGGTGTTGTCAAAGATGGCTGGCTTGGTGGCGATACCACCATCTGTGGCGTATTTCCAGACAAATTCCCCGTTCGCCGCGTTGATGGCGTACAGGTTATTGTCATACGCTCCGATATAAATGATGCCGTTATCGTAGGTGGGCGCGTTTCGCAGCTCATCTTCACATTCGAATGTCCAAAGGGGTTTTATACCTTCCGTGCGTGGAAGGGTGCCGGTACTGGCGGCGAGACGGGCAAGCGCACCGGTCTTTCGAGCAACGCCCATCAATGCTTCTTTCATTGCAGTGGCGCTTGGGAACCGGTCCTGGGGATTATAGTTCAAGGCGGTGTTAACAACCGTCTCCAACTCCAGGCTCACATTTGGGTTATAACGTTTGATCGGCCGTTCATTAAATGTGAACGGAGGCTCGAGCCTGGGATCGCGCATGGTGAGTAGATGATGCAATGTGGCGCCCAGCGCATAGATATCGGCCAGCGGGGTCGCTTCTCCGCGATATTGCTCGGGAGGAGAGTACCCTTCCGTGCCGATCATGGTTCCTTTTTGGTTGGTGGTAAATACTTTCGCAATACCGAAGTCAACCAGAACTACCCGGTTATGGGCATTGATCATAATGTTCGACGGCTTCATATCCCGGAAGATGATCGGTTCCGGTTTGTGATTATGCAGGAACTCAAGCACATCACAAAGTTCAATTGCCCAGCCAATTACCTGATCTTCCGGGACGAAATCATTTCTGGCTTTCAGCAGCGCTTCCATGTCCCTACCCGAAACGTACTCTTCCACCAGGTAGGAACGATCTTTATACGTAAAGAAATCAAAAATCTTGGGTATCGCCGGGTGATTGAGTGTGACCAGGATATTGGCTTCCCGTTCGAAGTTCTGCACGATGGTCGCCCGAACCAGCGGATCGGGGGCCTGGTTGATCATCTCTTTCACGGCAACCAGTTTCACCACCTTTGGGAAATGCAGGTCACGGGCACTGTAAACCGAACCCATACCGCCAACACCGATCACATCCTGGACTAAATATCGATCCATCAGGACAGCATTCGACCGAAGCTGGCGATCACCATCTTCGTTCATTCCCATTGATTGCATATCTCTTTGCAGGTCCAGAAGGATCCTCCAGAATATTCGTTTCACAATGTGTGGAGTGATGTATGGATAGTATTATAAGAGTGTATCCTCTTCGTTGCAACCAATCGAAATTACGAAATCCTTATATATTTGTCCATTCCATCCTGTCTGAATGTCTTATGGATGTTTCCACGGATATCCTCACCCGGGGGGATTTATGCTACAATGGGATTAATGGATTCGGTGGTCGCCGCCTGTAGTGCAGGCGACGGCGTCGAGCCGAGGAGCTCGTCGAAAAGAGCCGCCAGATCGCATCCACCGATCCTATGCCTATCTGGAATTCTTACCTATTACCCCAATCCCTAAATGAAGCTTTTCATATTTTGGATACCCACGCTTCCAGTTGTCTGGTAGCGGGTGGTACCGATCTCTTGCTTGAAATTCAGCAAGAGCACCGTCCCCCGGTCGATGTGATGGTGGATGTCACCCGCATCCCGGAATTAAACCTTCTGGAGATCCGTGCGAATCGACTTTTTATCGGCGCAGCGGTTCCATTGAAGCAGATCACATCATCACCCCTTGTGATAAATCATGCAGAATCGCTCGCCGAATTTACCGGGCTGATTGGTGGGCCACAGGTTCGCGGAGTTGGAACCCTCGGTGGGAATGTCGCCCATGCCCTGCCTGCCGGGGACGGGGCGATCGCTTTGCTTGCTCTGGATGCCATGGCTGAAATCGCGACCATTGAAGGAGTCCGCAAAATTCCGCTGATCCAACTATACAAAGGTCCCGGTAAATCTACATTGATCCCCCGGAAAGAATTGATCGTCGGATTCCATATCCCTCTTGCAAAACCGGGGCAGTCGTCGGCTTTTGCCAGGGTTATGCGACCCCAGGGTGTGGCGCTGCCCGTGATCAATATGGCCATCTGGGTGGATGTAGAGGAGAAAACCTGTCAGGATATCCGGATCGCGGTCGGCCCTGCCGGTCCAATTCTCCGACGGATTGAATTGCTGGAAGCGGCTGTGCGCGGATCGACAATTTCAAATCTGGAAGTATCTTCCCTTTTCCCGATCCTCCATGAGGCGGTCCAATTTCGGACGAGCGCCCTACGGGCGACATCCGAATACCGCGACCATCTGGTGGAAGTCTTACTGGTACAACTGATGCGCACAGCTCTTGAAAGAGCTGGCAAGTCGAAAGTAAAACAATAAAGGTATATGATGGATACTAGATTGATACACCTCAATGTCAATGGTAAAGATTACTCGCTGCCCGAAATGCCCGGCGAGATGCTCGCCGATCTGCTCAGGTATCGATTAATGCTGACTGGAACGAAAATCGGTTGCGGTGAGGCGGAGTGTGGAGCCTGCACCGTCTTATTGGATGACAGCCCCATTCTATCCTGTTCTTATCCGGCCGCGAAAGCCGACGGACACCGCATCCTTACCATCGAGGGTTTGGCTTCCCAGCCAGTTCCTCAAGCTGAAACCACGCACGCACTGCATCCCATACAGGAAGCATTCATAGAAAAAGGGGCGGTCCAGTGCGGTTTCTGCATCCCCGGGCAGATCATGACCGGGTATGGATTGCTGCTGCAAAATCCGAATCCAGACCAGGATGCGATCAAATCCGCATTAAAGGATACGCTTTGCCGTTGCGCTGGCTACTCGGCGATCAGCGAAGCGATCCAGGATGCTGGAAAAGTGATGCGAGGCGATGGGAAGATCACATCCCGTGGAATTCCGGATAGTCAGTTTGCTCGCGTCAATGTTGGGCGAACAGCCCATCGACCGGAAGCGGTAGCCAAGGTTACCGGAGATGCGAAATTTACCGATGATCTGGTATTTGATGGGTTACTCATAGGACGTGTTCACCGCGCGGATTATCCTCACGCTTTTATTAGATCCATTGATACTTCCAAAGCCATCAGTCTACCCGGAGTTCGGGCTGTTCTGACTGCGGAAGATCTTCATGCGGCTAAGAACCACGGGTTGGTGGTGAATGACTGGCCGATCCTGATCGGGGTTGGCGAGCGGGTGCGGTATGTTGGTGATGCGGTGGCCATCGTGGCTGCAGATACACTGGAGATCGCATCCCAGGCAATCAAGCTCATTGATGTTACCTATGATCCTCATACCGTGATCGATGACCCGGTCGTTGCCCGTCAACCTGAGACCGAACAGCTTCACTCAACCGGGAATCTGACTTAAACATATCAAGATCCGGAAAGGGGATACCCTGGAAGGGTTCGCTGCTTCGGATGTGGTGATCGAACATTCTTACCAGACCGCCATGACCGATCATGCCTTCATCGAACCAGAATGCAGTATTGCCAGGGTAAATGAAGATGGCCGGATGGAGATCTACGTCGGATCGCAGATCCCTTACTCCGACCGGAAGCAGGTGGCAGCTGCCCTGGGTTGGCCGGAAGACAAAGTACACATTATCGGAATGCTTATCGGCGGCGGCTTTGGTGGAAAAGAAGATATCATGGGCCAGATCCATGCTGCCTTGCTCGCTGAGCGAACCGGACACCCGATAAAGATCCTGTTCGACCGGCATGAAAGCCTGGTTGTCCACCCCAAGAGACATGCGACCAAGATCCATGTGAAGATCGGAGCCCGATCAGATGGGCGGTTGATGGCGGTGGAAACCGAGTTGTATGGAGATACCGGCGCCTACGCATCGTTGGGTGAGAAGGTCATGACCCGTGCCACGACCCATTCCATAGGTCCTTATGAATCGGATCATGCCAAAGCCGATTGTTACGCCATGTACACCAATAATCCACCCGCTGGAGCTTTTCGCGGGTTTGGCGTTACCCAGTCCGCGTTTGCGGTGGAGAGTACCATCGATATGCTGGCAGAAAAGCTGGCGATGGATCCGATCCAACTTCGCAAAATCAATGCTTTGCGCGTAGGCAGCGTTACCGGAACCGGACAGATCCTGCGGGAGAGTGTCGGACTGCTGGAATGTATTGAAAAAGTGGAAGCAGAGCTTCACCGGCGTGTAAGCGGCGATCCATTCAAACCAAGAATCGTGGATGGCAACCCGGACAAAGTTCGGGCATGGGGTTTCTCGGTTGCATTCAAAAATACTGGTTTGGGTGGTGGCGCTCCTGATAAAGCGGGCGCTGATGTAGAATTATATGAGGATGGATCCGTTGAAGTGCGGACCTCTTCTGCGGAGTTAGGGCAGGGATTACCTACGGTTCTTCAAATGATTGTGGCGGAAGAATTGGAATTACCCTTGGAACAGGTAAAAGTTTTGCTCTCAGATACAGACAAGACGCCTGACGGCGGTCCTACGACCGCGTCCCGGCAAACCTACGTCTCCGGGAATGCCAGTTTATATGCTGCGAAAGCATTTAAGCAGGCTGTCCAGACCGTGCTGGCTGAGAAATACGACTGTGATCCCGAATTCCATCTCCCTGGATGGTGGGATGGTTCAAGTTTGCGGCAGAGAAATCAACTATCACGAACTTTTCCAGGAATTTAAAGCGATCAACCGTTCGCCCAAAGTAACTTACCTGTACGAAGCTCCCGCAACCATGCCTTTGGGACAGGGCGGTGACATGCACTTCGCCTTTTCTTTTGCGGCTCAAGCAGCCGAAGTCGAAATTGATACCAATACTGGCGAGGTAAAAGTGATCACCATCATCGCCGCGAATGATGTCGGCACAGCGATCAACCCACTGGGTCTGGCAGTTCAGGTGGAAGGCGGCGCGGTGATGGGTCTTGGGAACGCCTTGACCGAGGTTTTTCTCACCAAGGGTGGCAGGGTGGTTACCGACCGCATGGCGAGATATCGCATTCCTTCCATCGTACATACGCCGGAGATCGTTTCCTTTATCGTGGAGCATCCGGTTTCGACCGGACCTTTCGGTGCGAAAGGGGTAGGCGAGATCGTCAGCATACCCACCACACCGGCCATCACGAATGCGATCTACAACGCGACCGGTTTCCGGGTGGATAGATTGCCTGTTGACCAGGAGTGTATTGCCCGACATTTGCACCCGGAGAAGTTCCCCTCCGTAAGGATTCCTGCGTAATGGATCAGACAGTACCTGACTGGCTGGTATGGGCGCGTGAACTGCATCAGATCGGTCAAACCGGGCTGTATTACACTCAAAATGAATTTGACCGTCAACGTTTTCAACGGTTGATGGATATGTCTGCCGAGATCATTCATAATTGTTCAGGGTTGCAATTGGACCTGGTTCAGGCTGCCCTCTCTGCCCAACCAGGATACGTCACCCCTAAAATGGACGTCAGGGGCGCTGTTTTTCTGGATCACAAAGTGCTCCTGGTTCAGGAGATCACAGATGGGCATTGGTCCCTCCCCGGCGGATGGGCGGATGTGAATGTACCACCTTCCAGGATGGTGGTACGGGAAGTATGGGAAGAGACTGGTCTGAGGGTAAAAGCGTCCAAAATGGTGGGTTTATATGAAGCCAATCATGACCGGGAACCTGTAAACGTATTTCATTCATACAAGGCAGTCTTCCTGTGCGAGATCATCAGCGGAGAATTGACCCCCAGCTATGAAACACCCCGGGTATCCTATTACGAGTTGGACCAATTACCGGAATTATCCATCCACCGAACCCATGAGCGGTTGATCCACGAAGCCTACACCCATTTCCTGGATCCAACTTTACCGACGGTTTTTGATTAAGGAGCGATCATGCTTATTCTCAACGGCAATCTGATCACATGGGAAAAAGAAAACCGGATTCTGCCCGGTTGGGGTTTGCGTATTACGGATGGCGTCATCGTCGAGATGGCCCCCACGAAAGAACTAAAACAGAAGTACCCCGCGGAAGAAATCCTGGATGCGCACGGACAATATGTCATGCCGGGTAACATCTGCGCGCATACCCATTTCTATGGCGCCTATGCCCGGGGAATGGCCATTCCAGGTACTCCGGCCAAGGATTTCCCCGAAATTCTGGAAAAACTGTGGTGGCCGCTGGATAAAGCCTTATCCCTGGAAGATGTCTATGGCTCCACGCAGGTATGTCTGGCGGATGCGATCCGGCATGGTACCACCACCCTGATCGACCATCACGCTTCACCCAACGCGATCGCCGGATCATTGGATGAAATTGCGAGAGCGGTCACCGAAGCCGGTGTTCGCGCGTCTCTATGTTACGAAGTTACCGACCGGAATGGCCCGGAAGGTGCGCAGGCCGGTATCGATGAAAATGTTCGATTTATCCGGAAGCTGCGAAAAGACCCGCATCCCCTCCTGGCAGCTTCCTTTGGATTGCATGCCAGTCTCACTGTCTCTGATGGGACGCTTGAAAAATCCAGGAAGGCCATCCCGGAAGGTGCTGGATTCCATATTCATACTGCAGAACATGAAGTGGATGAATATGACAGCCTGCAGAAATCGGGAACGAGGGTGATCGATCGGTTGAATCAGGTTTGGAATTCTCGGACCTAAATCGATTGCCGTCCATGCGGTGCATGTTGATGCGCGTGAAGTGCAACTCCTGGCTGAAACAGGCACCTGGGTGACCCATCAACCCCGCTCGAACATGAATAATGGGGTGGGATTGGGTAATGTCGAAATCATTTATGCGGGCGGGAATCAAAGTCTGCCTGGGGAATGACGGGTTCTCGAATGCCATGTGGGAAGAATGGAAGACCGCTTATCTCGCTCACAAACTGTGGAACCGTGATCCTCGCCGGATGGGCGGATATGATGTGGTTCAGATGGCGGTGTACAACAATGCAGAGATCGCCCAGATGTTCTTCCCGACCGCTCCCATCGGAATTCTCGCAAACAGGAGCTGCGGCTGACCTGATCCTGGTCGATTACCATCCATACACCGAGCTGACCGCAGGCAACCTGCCCTGGCATATTCTGTTCGGCTTCCATGAGAGCATGATCACCTCCACCATTGTGAACGGTAAAGTGTTGATGAAGGATCGGATCCTTCTGACCCTGGACGAGGCTGCCATTGCAGAACACAGCCGGGAACTTTCGAAAAAGACCTGGGCACGATATCAAAAACAATTTGTGAGCTAAGTAGGAGGGGATTCAATGAGTGAGCAAACCATTCCCGTGATCAAGACCATTGCCATCGCGGGCGGAACCGGAAAAGAAGGTAAGGGACTGGCTTACCGATGGGCAAAAGCGGGTTATCAACTGATCATCGGATCCCGAAACCTGGAAAAAGCGCAGGCAGCCGCGGCTGATCTAAATGCACTACTGGCTGGGAAAGCGACAGTGACCGGGATGCTCAATCAGGATGCCGTATCGAAAGCGGATCTGGCAGTTCTGACTGTTCCATTCTCCGCTCATACTGAAACACTCCTGGGTTTGAAAGAATCTACTGGCCGGAAAAATCCTGATCGATGTCACCGTCCCGTTGGTCCCACCCTCGTGTGACCAGGGTGCAACCACCGCCGGCCGGCTCTGCCGCCCAGGAAGCAGTTCAGATCGTGGGAGAGGCTACCCGTGTGTGCGCGGCTTTTCAAAACATCTCGTATGAGCACTTGTTGAATGATGAAGAGATCACCTGCGATGTGCTGGTGACCGGTGTGGATAAAGAAGCGCGTTCCATCGTTCTAAAACTGGCTGCTGATGCCGGTATGATCGGCTGGGATGCCGGGGTGATCGAAAATTCGATTGTTATCGAAGGAATGACCTCGATCCTGATTGGAATAAATAAGCAATTCGGCGTTCAATCCGCGGGAATCCAGGTCACCGGCGTTCCCCGTCCACCCGCTTTGGAGAAGTGAACCCCTATGCCATTGACGCTCACCGCATTGATGGGGATTCCCTTGATCCAGGAAAGCAATTCGATACCCCTTATCATCCTCAATTCAATTCAAACCCAGGGGATGACTGTTGAAGACGGGGATATTTTTGTTGTTGCCCAGAAAATAGTATCGAAATCGGAAGGTCGGATGGTCCATTTGTCGACAGTCGTGCCTTCTGCACAAGCTGTCGAATTATCGAATATTGTCAAAAAAGATCCCCGATTTGTCGAGTTGGTCTTGCGGGAAAGCAGCCAGGTGCTGAGGGCGCAGGAAAATACCTTGATCGTCGTACACAAAAAAGGATTTATCTGTGCCAACGCTGGGATCGATCATTCCAATGTCAGGGGAAGTGAAGGAAATCCTGAAGATTGGTTTTTGCTCCTCCCGGAAGACTCCGACCGGTCAGCAGATCAGATCAGGTCAGCACTTGAATCTGCTACCGGAAAACAGTTAGGGATTCTAATCATCGATTCACATGGACGCGCCTGGCGAATCGGGACAGTCGGAATCTCGATTGGAATGTCCGGAATGCCCGGATTACTCGACCTGCGCGGAAAACCGGATCTGTTCGGATTCAATTTGAAAATCACGCAGGTTGGCGTTGCGGATGAATTGGCGGCGGCAGCGTCATTAATGATGGGACAGGCTGCCGAAGGCAGCCCGGTCATCCACGTTCGTGGTTTTCCTTATCCTCTGCGAGAGGGAAATCTGCAGGAATTAATCAGGCCAGCCGAACAAGATTTGTTCCGCTAGGGGGCGCATGTTTCAGGGTGTAGTTTCTTTGCTTGATCCAGATACAGACCGCGATGTCCGGGCGATTTGGTCCAGGCTGGAGCGCGATTTCGGACTTAAAGCGGTCCAAACTGCTATGGCGCCCCATTTTTCCTGGCACGTGGCTGAAAAGTACCCCTATTCAGACTTGAAACGGGTGTTGACGCCGCTTACAAAAAAAATGACTCCCTTCGCCGTCAAGACAGGCGGGTTGGGTCTGTTTTTCAATCCGGAACCGGTCTTATTCATCCAGATCGTCGTGAATCAGTTTCTTCTGGATTTGCACCAACAAATCTTCACCTTAATCGAACCCCTCAGCGCAGGATCGATCGCCTACTATCACCCAGGTTCATGGACACCTCATATCACCCTGGCCTATCAGGATTTACGAGCAGATCAAGTGGGACAAATCCTGCCTGAATTAAAACAGGAAGATTTCGAACGCTGGATCAAAATCGATAATTTCACCATTCTATGTCCAAATGACCAGGATCAGATGGAATTATGTCGGATGGACTTTTCATCCAGGTAAACGAGTAACGATGAGAATAATCGCACTTGCAGGCGGCGTGGGTGGAGCGAAACTGGCCGAAGGTTTGGCCAGTATTTTAGCTTTCGATGAGCTTAGCATCATCGTGAACACCGGGGACGATTTTTATCATTATGGATTGAAAATTTGCACCGACCTGGACACCGTTTGCTATACAATAGCGGGACTGGCAAATCCAGATACCGGTTGGGGACGGCAGGGTGAGACCTGGAAATTGATGGATAACCTGAAATCCCTTTCCGCCCCGGATTGGTTCAGCCTGGGTGACCAGGATATGGCCACCCATCTTGAGAGGACCCGTCTGCTGAACGAAGGCTGGACACTATCGCAGGTGACACGCCATTTCTGTCAGCGCTGGGGTATCTCCCACACGATCCTGCCGATGACCGATCAGGTGGTTGCCACCCGGATCGAAACAACCGATCATCAAAACCTGGCTTTTCAGGAGTACTTTGTCCATCAACACTGGCAGCCGGTTGTGAAAAAGATCAGTTTCACCGGCTGTGAGACATCCAAGCCTTCCCCCGGATTGCTGGACCTAATTTCGGCTGCTGACCTGGTTGTGATCTGTCCTTCCAATCCATTGTTGAGCATCGATCCGATCCTAAGCGTTCCGGGAATCCACGCCCAAATTATGGAGAAACCAGTTTTGGCGGTATCGCCCATCGTTGGAGGTCAGGCGGTCAAAGGGCCATTGGCGAAAATGATCAAGGAATTATCCGGCGACGAGCCATCCGCCTATTGGATTGCGAAGTACTACCAACGAATTTTACGCTTGGATGGCTTTGTGTTGGACAACAGGGATATGCACGAAGTGGAATTGATGACCAGAAAAGGTATAATTTGTAAGCCGGGCAATACCATCATGACCACAAAATTGGACCGAAAACGCCTGGCGCAAGAAGTGCTTAAATTTGGCCAGGACATTCTGAATAGGAAGCATCTTCCATGAGCATCTGGGCTATCGTACCTGTAAAACCATTACGCAGGGGTAAGTCACGGCTATCCGGAGTCCTTTCAGAAGAAGAACGGACAAAGCTAAATTCAAACTTGCTCGAACACACGTTACAGGTCCTTCAAATGATCCCCGAAATCGATCAGACGTTGGTTGTAAGCAGCGACCCATCCGTGCTGATGCGCGCTCGCGACCTGGGTGCGAAAACTGTGCAGGAGGTGGGCGCTCCCCATCTTAACACGGCTTTACGTCGGGCAGTGGAAGTGGCAAAAGTGTACTCGGTCAAGGGGATTCTCGTCCTCCCGGCAGATCTCCCTTTGTTGCAACCGGCCGATATCTCGGATATGTTTCTGCGCTCTTTCAAACCTCCGGTTGTGGTGATCGCTCCCGACCGTCATCGAACCGGGACCAATGCGTTATTGGTGTCTCCGGTGGGCGCCATCGATTTTGCCTTTGGTCTGGGTTCCTTCCAAGAGCATTGCGACCGGGCGGAGAAAGCTGGCGCCAGACTGGAGATCGTTGAGATCCCATCCCTGGCACTTGATTTGGATTTACCAGAAGACCTGGAAATATTGAAAGACCTCGATTATGAGACCATCGGATTATTAATACCCAGATCATAAATCTTTAAGGAGGATTCAGATGAAAGAACGAGTGGCGTTATATTTACAGGATGCGCATGATTTACGAGACGGGTTGGAATATGTCCAATATGCGGAAAAACGCGGTTTCGAAGCGGTTTGGCAGGCGGAAAGCCGGCTGGTTCGCGATGCGATCGTACCGATGGCCGCTTATGCAGCCGTTACCAACAAGATCAAAATAGGCTCCGGTGTGATCAATAACTGGACCCGCAATATTGGTTTACTCGCCGCCACTTTCCTCACCCTGGATGATCTGGCGCCAGATCGAATCATCTGCGGCATCGGTGCGTGGTGGGATCCGCTGGCCAAGAATGTGGGCATTAATCGCACCAAACCCCTTCTGGCAATGAAGGAAACCATCCTGACGATGCGGCGGTTGTTGAATATGGAGCGGGTCACCTTCCATGGCGAATTTGTCCATGTCGACGGGATCGAATTGGATGTCGTTCATGGCCGGCGCGAGCCCCGCAATGTACCCATCATGATCGGCGCCACCGGTGACCTGATGATGGAGATGACCGGAGAGATCGCTGATGGTGTCGTTCTGAATTACTGTGTTCCTCCTGAATACAACCACAAAGCATTGGAATTACTGACAGCCGGTGCGAAGAAATCCGGCCGCACGATCGATCAGATCGACCGGCCGCAGTTGGTGGTCTGCTCGGTGGATTATGATCATGACCGGGCGATTGATACGACCCGAGAATTATTAACCCAATACCTGGCCCAGCAGCCGCATATCGCCAAGGCATCCGGCGTATCCATGGACGTGGTCAACCAGATCCAGTCCATCCTCGGCTGGCCGGCGACCAAAGAACAGATCCAAAAAGCCAAACACCTGGTTCCTGAAGAGTTGATCTTACGAATCTCCGCCTCCGGCACACCGGATGAAGCACGCGCCAAGGTGAATGAATACCGCAAGAATGGCTGTACCTGCCCGATACTTTACCCGGTGGGTGGGGATGTTCATTTGCTTATTGATACATTCGCCCAGGACTAGAAAGGTGATTGCGTGAAGAAACAGGCACAAGCAAGTCATTGTTTTGTCTGCGGTGTGGAGAACCCTTCCGGATTGAAGATGAAGTTTTACGACATCGCTCCGGGTGTGGTGGAGACAACGCATGTTGTATCAGCAGACTTTCAGGGCTATCCCGGCGTGGTGCACGGCGGGATCATCGCCTCGATGATGGATGAGGTCATGGGCAGAGTCTTTATGGGCACAGACGATCCCCGGTTTATGGTTACCGCTGAATTGAAGATCCGCTACCGAAAACCGGTCCCCATCCTGCAGAAGTTAACCCTGAGGGGTGAGGCAGTGAACGACAATGGCCGCGTCGCCCGGGCTACAGGAACCATTCACGGCCCGGATGGCGCATTATTGGTCGAAGGTGAGATTGTGGTTGCTAATATTCCGGAAAGACTGGTACCCCCGATGGATCATCAAGCGCTGGGGTGGAAAGTCTACCCGGATCAGGAGGAAGTGGGATGATTACAGAATACAACCGGCCGGATAGTGTTGCATCGGCCTTGGCGTTGCTGGCTCGAAAGACTCCCCAGACCCATATTCTGGCCGGAGGGACAAGTTTGATATTGCGAAAATCGGAAGACTTCGCCGTGGTGGACATCCAGGACCTTTCCCTGAATTCCATCCAGAAAGATGGTGAACGAATTCGAGTGGGTGCATGTGTCACCTTACAACAACTGGCGGATTCTGAGGATCTGCCTGAAGCCATCCGAACCGCAGCCAGGGCGGAATCCTCCTTCAATATCCGCCAATCGGCGACATTGGGCGGCACTATTGCCTCGGCGAATGGTCATTCTCCCTTACTGACAGTCCTGCTTGGCAGACAACGTGGAAGTCTACCTGGCCGGGCAGGAAAAACCTGTCTTACTGGGAGAACTCCTCCCCGTTCGGGCGGAATCATTACAACGGCAATTGATCACCGAGATCGCGATCTCAGATAAACCATTTCTGGCGTATGAGAAGATATCCAAAACACCGGATGACGTCCCATTGATCGTCACTGCGGTCGCGCAGTGGCCGGGAGGTCGGACAAGGGTAGTGGTGGGCGGTTCGCTTTCTGTCCCCAAAGTGGCTATGGATGGCACCTCACCTACCGGAGCCGATGTAGCCGCCTCCAACCTTTTCTCTGGCACTGACCCATATTTGACCGAAATGGCTGGAGTTCTGGTAAATCGCTGCCTCCAGAAATTTAAAACGGAGGAAACCCATGAACGTTAAACTTCAGATCAATGGCGAACTGGTGGAATATGCCATCACGCCAGGTGAAACCCTGCTGACGACTCTTCGAAAGAACGGATGGATGGGTGCCAAGTCGGGTTGTGAAGATGGCCAATGCGGCGCCTGCGCGGTACTGGTGGATGATAAACCCCATAATTCCTGCCTGATGCTGGCGGCGCAGGCCGAAGGACACGCCATCCGGACCATTGAAGGCATTGGGGAACATCCAGATCAGGGTTGGAAGAAAACCGAAGGATTATCCACCATACAAAAAGCATTTGTCGATACTGGCGCCATTCAATGTGGGTATTGCACGCCTGCCCAGGTGCTGGCAGCCACTTCGCTTCTGGAAAAAGAGAAAAATCCAACCGAAGAACAGGTTCGTGATGCGCTCTCTGGTGTACTTTGCCGCTGCACCGGCTATCTCAAACCGGTTCAGGCTGTCCTGCGGGCGGCTTCCATCTTGCGGGGCGAGCAAGTGGATCCGATTGGTGGTCCTTCCCTGGCGGTCACGCCACCCGGGCAAGATGACCTCTTTAGTGCAGGTGGAGAAGAAATCGGACCGGCCGGAGATGGCGCTACTCTGACGCGCAGCCGCGTCCTACCCACCATGTTTACGACTCCTCAGACGAAGCAGTTCGATACGGTTGGCAAACCGGAGAAGAAAGTGGACGCGGTCAAACTCGTCCAGGGCAAACCAGCCTTCGCTGCCGATATGGAGATGCGCGACATGCTGTACGCGCGAGTATTGCATAGCCCGGTAGCCCATGCCTGGATCAAATCGATTGACGCCACTGAAGCGCGCGCCTTGCCGGGCGTCGCCGCGGTGTTGACATGGCAGGATGTTCCCCGAGTGGTTTATTCCACCGCCGGACAATCAGACCCGATGCCCGGTCCCCTGGATGCGTTCTCGCTCGATCGGAAAGTCCGTTTTGTGGGCGATCGGGTGGCATTCGTTGCCGCTGAGACCCCCGAGATCGCGGAGAAAGCGCTCACTCTCATCAAGGTGGAATATGAGGAGCTGCCGGCGGTGCTCGATAGCCGCCAATCCATGCAGGAAGGTACTGTCCGCATCCATGACGAACCTGAATACGAGAACTTTGCGGAATCCAATCCGGCTAAAAACCTGGCGGCTGCGATCCGAATCGACATTGGCAATCCCGAACAGGGCTTCGCCGAAGCGGATTTCATCCTCGAAGGGGATTATGAAGTACCCAAAGTGCAGCAGACCCACATCGAACCGCATGTGGCTCTGACCTACTGGGATTCGGATGACCGCCTGGTTATCCGATCAAGCACACAGGTGCCTTTCCATGTGCGGCGAATCCTCTCTCCGGTGCTTGGTCTGCCCATCAAACGCATTCGGGTCATCAAACCCCGCATTGGTGGTGGGTTTGGCGGCAAGCAGGAAGTATTGATCGAGGATGTGTGCGCTCATCTGACGATTGTGACCAAAAAGCCGGTGTTGTATGAATACTCGCGCGAGGAAGAATTCACCGCAGCCCGTTCCCGCCACCCTATGCGTGTCCATCTGAAAACAGGCGTCAAGAAGGATGGGACCATTACCGCGAATGAGATGTACGCACTGTCTGACACAGGCGCGTATGGGTGCCACGCGCTGACTGTCACCGGCAATACCGGTCATAAGGCGATGGCGTTGTATGTGGGTGACGGTCAATACCGTCAAAATCCGAATATTCGCTTTTACGCGGATATCGTTTATACCAATACTCCGCCAGCCGGAGCATTCCGCGGGTATGGCGTTCCGCAGGGTTTTTGGCCGGTCGAACGGCACATGGAGAGGATCGTCCGCGAATTGGGTTTGGATTCGATCGATTTCCGCATGAAAAACTTCGTCCGAGCCGGCGAGCTCCATCCTTTTAGCACTTCCTGGAGCGAGGGGCGTGAGCCAAGCCCGGAGATCATCCAGACAGTTGGACTGGAAGAATGCATGCGTCAGGGCAAAGCAGTCATTGGTTGGGATGAAAAATACAACAACCCGAAATGGCATGAGGTCGAAGGTAAACCGCACTTACGACGCGGAATCGGGGTTGCGGCTGCCATGCATGGCACCGCGATTCCATACCTGGATATGGGCGGAGCTTCCATCAAGATGAATGAGGATGGATCGTTTAACCTGCTCATCGGCGCGACGGATCTGGGGACCGGTTCGGATACCGTGCTGGCCCAGATGGCCGCTGAGGTGTTGGGTGTGCCGGTTGAAGATGTCATCGTTTATTCATCCGATACCGATTTCACCCCATTTGATAAGGGCGCATACGCATCCAGTACCACTTATATCTCCGGCACCGCGGCTACCCATGCCGCTCAGAAGGTGGCTGAACGGATCAAAATTCGAGCCGTGAGCATGCTGAACAAAGAGGAAGGGAAGCAAAAACTGTCTGCTTCGGATATCCATCTGAAAAATCGGTTCGCCATGGCCTCGGATGGACGTTCGGTTCCTTTTGACCAGATCGCCTTGAATGCACTTCACCATACCGATCAGGAACAGATCATGGCGGTCGCATCGTATGCTTCACCAGTTTCCCCGCCGCCGTTTGCAGTCCAATTTGCCGAAATCCTGTTGGATACCCAGACCGGCGAGATCAAGGTGCAGAATATGGTGATGGCCGTGGATTCAGGCGTCATCATCAATCCGCTCACCGCATCCGGTCAGATAGAAGGTGGAATGACGCAGGCGCTTGGTTATGGATTATGCGAAGAAATGACCTATGATGAGCGTGGTCGTGCCCGGCAACGAAATCTGGTAGACTATCATATCTTCCGGGCGGATGAAATGCCGGAGATGTCTACTCTCTTCGTTGAAACCTATGAACCTTCCCACCCCTTTGGGGTTAAGGCAGTCGCCGAAATTCCATTGGATGGAGTTGCCCCGGCAGTGGGCAACGCGGTCATGGATGCTTGCGGAGCCTCGTTGTTTGTCATCCCGGCAACCCCTGAGCGGGTGTGGAATGCATTGAAAGCCAGGAAGTAAAAGGTGATTTGTTTATGAATATCAATCAGTTCTTCGTCATTGGTCATCAAACCCGGATACGGATTCCATCGCTTCGGCGATGGGATATGCCTGGCTGCTGAAGGAGAGGGATGGCGCGGATACGATCGCCGCTCGCGCGGGTGCTGTCAATCCGCAGACTTCCTGGGTGCTGAAAACACTCGGATTGGATGCGCCCATTTTGCTTACGGATGCTTCACCCCGGTTTTCTGCTGTGATGCGCCGGCTGGATTCTGCCCTGCCTGACCAACCGTTACGAGATGCGTGGGCGATTGCCAGTCGGACGGGCGGTGTTGCTCCCATTCTGAATCCAGATGGGATGCCCTTTGGCTTGCTCAACTCCAAATCGTTGTTTGATTTTCTGATTCGCGAATTGGGCAACAATCCCCGCCGGCAGGAGATGAAGATCAGCGAATTGATGGAAAAAAGTTGCGGTGATGCGTCCGATCAAAGTGTTCCCGCATTTCTAGGTGAACAGCCGTATTCGTGATTCGCTCAACCGCATCCTTCGCGAAGAGGGCGATGAATTTTGGGCTGTGGATGACAAAGGTATCTACATGGGCGTCTGCCGACAGCGTGACCTGCTGAATCCGCCCACGCTTCAAACTTATCCTGGTTGATCATAATGAAGCTCATCAGGCGCTGGGAAATCTGGAGGACGCGAATTGATCGAGATCCTTGATCATCACCGGTTGGGGAATCCATCCACCCATATCCCGATCCGCTTCACTGTGGATGTGGTCGGCAGCACCAGCACTCTGGTCTCAGAGAGGATCGAAGACGCCGGACTGAGCGTTCCGCCTGCGCTGGCAGGTATGCTGCTGGCGGGTCTTGTTTCTGATACGCTGATCCTCACTTCGCCGACCACCACCGAGACGGGATCAGATCGCTGCGGAACGTCTTTCGCGCTGGGCATTCAAACCCGGTTCGGCATTGGATGGCGAAACCATTCAAAGCTACGGTCAGAAAATTCTCACGGCCGGCGCAGGATTATCCTCACGAACCCCCGAAGAGATCATAACCAATGACCTGAAGGTCTACACAGCCGGTGGATTTCAATTCGCGATCGCTCAGGCGGAGGTCAGCGATCTGATGCAGGTGGCGGAACATCGCGAAGCGTTGGATCAGGCCTTAACAAACCTTCGGACAAAGCGGGTTTGGATTTCGCCATGCTGATGGTGACGGATGTCGTTCGGGGATCTAGCCGTCTGCTGACCTCCGGCGAACCTCCGGTCCTGGACGGCCTCCCATTTCATCCTGAGCCAGACGGCACCCGACTGGCAGAAGGTGTGGTATCCCGGAAGAAACAATTATTACCGGTAGTGCTCGGATTATTGGAGGATTAAGGAATGACGATCTACGAAGAGGTGGTGGAGCTGCAACGCAAAGGGATGAGTGGCGCTTTATGCACCATCCTGGAAAGTCATGGCTCGGTTCCCCGCCATACCGGCAGCAAGATGCTGGTTAGAGAAAATGGTTCCCTGTTTGGCTCCGTCGGTGGCGGCGAGATCGAAAACCGGGTGATCAAGGAAGCTAAATTGGCAATGCAGGATGGCAAACCGCGCCGCTTGGAATACAAACTGGTTGATCCTTCTGCCGGAGATCCAGGCATCTGCGGCGGAACAGCGGAGGTGTATGTGGAACCGATCTTACCTAATCCAATGATATTGGTGATTGGTGGTGGACATGTCGGAAAAGCGGTGGTCCATCTCGCCAAGTGGCTGGGCTTCCGGGTGGTCCTGTCAGACGATCGGCCGGAATTCTGTAATCCAGAAATGGTTCCCGAGGCGGACGAGTATGTAGTCTGCACGATGGCCGATATCCCAACCCGGGTGCGGATCAATCAGCAGACATATATCATCCTGACCACCACGCGGTGTGCCAATCGATACACCCGGGTTACCCGCCTATTATGGCGAAGAATCCGGCTTACCTTGGCGTGATCGGCTCGAAACGGAGATGGATCGCCACCCGGAAAAATTTATTGGCCGCCGGAATATCAGAAGATACCCTTAACAGTGGTGACTTCACCGATTGGTATTGAATTGAAAGCCGAAACCCCGGAAGAGATCGCGGTAAGCATCATGGCGGAAGTCCTGATGATCAAGACCGGCGCATCCGGGCATCGCATGACAATGAAAGCGTAAAACAACCCAGGAGGGGTTATGTGGCAGAATTATGTCATCCCGTCATCATTGAATGAAGTGTTGGATCACCTGGCGGAGGGGGCTGGATCCACACGAATCGTAGCCGGAGGGACGGATATCCTTTTGGAAATGGAACGTGGCGTTCGGAAGGGAATTGCCACCCTGGTGGATATTACTCGCCTGAAAGGATTGGATACTATCCGGCAGGATAAAACCGGATTGATCCATTTTGGACCCAACGTTACCCATAATCAGATCGTCGGCTCAGCCCTGATGCGGGAAAAAGCGTTCCCATTACTCCAGGCGGCCTGGCAGGTTGGATCCCCCCAGATCCGAAATCGGGCAACTGTTGTCGGGAACCTGGTCACGGCATCACCCGCCAATGATACGATCACCCCACTGATGGCATTGGATGCGGATGTGCACCTCCAAAGCAAAAGCGGCAGCCGATCAGTAGCCTTGAAGAATTTCTACACCGGGGTGAGAAAAACGGTCATGCAGTCCAGATGAGATAGTTGTAGACATCACCTTCCAGGGATTGCCCTCCAGTTCGAGATCAATTTTCATCAAATATGCCCTCCGAAAAGCCCAGGCCATCTCTCTGCTGAATCTGGCCATTATCGTGGATATCCAGAATGGGAAGATCGCCAAATGCCGCAATAACACTAGGGTCGGTCGCTCCGACGATCGTCCACGCCCGTAAAGCGGAAGCAGCGCTGATCGGCAGGGCGCTGGACGCGTCACTATTGGATGGCGTGATCGCCGACCTCGTTGAAGAGGAGATAAAGCCCATATCAGACATCCGCAGTTCGGCGGAATATCGCGATCATGTGGTCAAAGTAATGTTTAATCGCGGCTTGGATGCGCTGATCCATGGGACGGAAAAGGAAAATACGCCGGAGAAACCGGTGCTTTTGTGGGGCGCATCCGGGGAGAATTCATACATCCAGGATGGCATCGCGATCGACCGTCATACACCCATGATCGTGAAAATCAATGGGATCGAACGATACCTTCACCACCGGGCATAGTAAGACATTGCTGCGCTTCTTGAGGGAAGAAGCCGGCATGGTTGGCGTCAAAGAAGGCTGCGCGGAAGGGGAATGTGGCGCGTGCACAATATTCCTCGATGGCAAGGCTGTTATGGCTTGCGTCGTTCCGGCACCACGCGCGCACATGGCAGAGATCGTGACCGTGGAAGGACTATCCTCCGATGATGCCATTCATCCGGTGCAGCAGGCATTTTTGGATGAGGGCGCGGTCCAATGCGGTTACTGCACGCCCGGCTTTATCATGTCAGCCGTCAAACTGCTCGAAGAAATACCGCAGCCATCCCAAAACCAGATCAAAGAATTGATTACCGGAAATCTTTGCCGGTGTACCGGATATTACAAGATCATTTCCGCTATTGAGAAAGCCAGTGAGAAAGGATAACCATGAATAAAAATAATTTCTTCACTCGTAATAAATCGTACATGGATAAGAAAAAGGTGATCCACCCGATCTGGCGCGGGGTCGGCCTGGTGCTGATGATATTCATCCCCGTCCTCTCATTCATTGCATCCGGCGTCATACTGGATCTAAACAATCAGTATCACTGGTTCCCGATCCCACCGGAGTTCATTATCCGATGGCAGGATCCGCTGATTTTGATGAAGGTATTCATCACCGTTCTGGTCAGTTTCCTGGTGTATGCGCTGTTTTTGCTGATCACTTTCTTTACGAACAGCCTTTTAGGTCCGCGGACCTACATCCCTCCGGATCTGCCGCCGCTCAAGCGAAAGCGCTAATTCATCATCTCCCATCGAGCCAACCAAATTATGCAGGAGGCAGGCATGAACTATATTGGACAATCTGTCATTCGGACGGACGCACTCGCGAAAGTAAAGGGAACCGCGGCCTATCCCGGTGATATCAATTTGCCCAATCAGACCTATATGAAGGTCTTATTCGCTCATCGACCACATGCCATTGTCAAGCGGGTTGATACAACCGCCGCTGAATGCCTGCCAGGCGTCTTGATGATCCTGACTGCCAAAGATGTGCCGGTCAACGAATACGGATTGATTGTTAAAGACCAGCCTGTCTTGTGCGGGCCCGGGTCATCAAAACCATTTACAGACCGGGTTCGGTTTGTGGGGGATCAGGTGGCTGTGGTCATCGCTGAGACGGAAGAGATCGCAGCCCGCGCTCTTCCGCTCATTCAGGTCGATTACGAAGACCTGCCCATCGTCACCGATATTTTCCAATCGCTCAAAGAAGGATCGGAATTGACTCCATCCCGATCGGGATTCGAATGTATTTTGTCCATTATCGGATCCGCAAAGGAAATGTTGAGGAAGCTTTCGCGAAAGCCGATGTGATCATCGAAGGCGAATACCATACCCCGGTTCAGGAGCATGCCTATCTGCAGCCTGAAGCGGGACTTGGTTACATTGACGAAGAAGGCCGGATTACTGTTCTGGTTGGCGGGCAGTGGACCCATGAAGACCAGGAACAGATCGCCCATGCCTTCAATCTGCCGATGGAACAGGTGCGGGTCATTTATCCGGCAATCGGTGGCGCATTTGGCGGGCGTGAAGATATGTCGGTGCAGATCATCCTGGCTCTGGCAGCCTGGAGACTGCATGAACGTGGTATCGACCGTCCGGTCAAGATCATCTGGACTCGCGAAGAATCGATGATCGGGCATCATAAACGGCATCCGTATACATTCAAAGCACGCTGGGGAGCCACCAAAGACGGGAAAGTGATCGCCGCTGAAGTGGATGTGATCGCCGATGGCGGCGCATATATCTATACCTCCACCAAAGTATTGGGCAATGCCACCTTGATGTGTACCGGTCCTTATGAAATTCCGAATGTCAAAGTGGATGCCTGCGCCGTTTACACCAATAACATTCCCAATGGAGCGTTCCGGGATTTGGCGGACCGCAAGGAGCTTTTGCCGCGGAAAGCCAGATGAACAAACTGGCGGAAAAGCTCGGGATGGACCCGGTCGAGACTACGTCTGCAAGAATTCTTGCGGACAGGCTCCATCTTGTCGGTCGGCACGCCATTGCCCGGAAAGGTGAGCATGCCAGATGTCGTGGAAATCTCCGCCCGAAATGCCGGTTGGGTAGTGGAAGCGGAGAAATGTTCCCGAGCGGATGGCTTCGGCTGGGATGTACCCGGCAAACCCCATCTACGGCGTGGGATTGGTTTCGCCTGTTCATTTAAGAATGTTGGATTTTCATTCGGCGCACCAGAGCAATGCTCCGCGAAGATTGTACTCAAGGGATCCACTGAGATCGAGGAAGCCATCGTTTACCATTCCGCGGCGGAGGTCGGACAGGGAGTCCATACTGCGATTCGGCAGATGGCAGCCGAAGCGTTATCCCTGCCGATCGAAAAAATTAACCTGGTGGCTTCCGATACGCTGGTCACACCGAATTCCGGCTCGGTATCTGCGTCTCGCATGACCTTCATGAGCGGGAATTCGATTCGTGGAGCCGCGGAAGAGGTCCTTAAGAAATGGGCAGCCGAAGAACGTCCCGCTGAGGCATTGTTCGTGTACAAACCGCCAAGAACTACCCCGCTTGACCCCGAAACCGGAAAAAGCGAACCGAACTTTGCTTATGGGTATGTAGCGCAAGCCGTGGAAGTGGAAGTGGATATGGAAACCGGTATGGTTCATCTGCTTAATGTGATCTGCGGAGATGATGTCGGCCAGGCGATCAACCCCATGCTGGTGCAAGGTCAGGTGGAGGGCGCCGTCGTGCAGGCAGCCGGGTATGCCCTGTTGGAAAACTTTATCTCAAAAGATGCGCGGCCATTAACGCAGACGCTATCAACCTATTTGATTCCCCACCGTGTTGGATATTCCGGATAAGGTTGAAACACTTATGCTTGAATATGCGGATGAGCGTGGACCATGGGGTGCGAGGGGAATGGGTGAGATGCCCTACCTGCCTTTCGCGGCTGCTGTGACGGATGCCGTTCACTCAGCGACCGGTGTCTGGCTTGATGAATTCCCGCTGACACCGGAACGCGTTCTGCGTGGTTTGGGGAAACTAAAGTAGATGCCAAAACCATTCATCCTTATTCGAGGGGGCGGTGACCTGGGAAGTGGTGTCGCCATCCGCTTGAAACGGGCAGGCTTTCGGGTATTGATCACAGAATTAGCGCAACCGTTATCCGTTCGCCGGCTGGTTTGCTTTTCTGAAGCTATTTTCACCGGAACTTTTATGGTCGAAGGTATTTCTGCCAAATATTGCCGGAAAATTTCTGATCTGGATACGATCTTCTCCAACGGGGATATCGCAGTGATGGTCGATCCGGACGCTCAGCTAGTCGCAGAAGCTCAACCGATGGTCTGGGTGGATGCTCGGATGATCAAACGAATTCCTGACACGACCATGCCTGTTGCTCCCCTTGTCCTTGGACTGGGCCCCGGTTTTGAAGCGGGGGTGCACTGCCATGCGGTAATTGAAACCAATCGCGGCCACCGCATGGGACGGGTTTTCTGGGAAGGCAGTACCGAGCCGAATACGGGCATGCCGGAATTTGTCCGAGAATTCGGCGTGGAGAGGGTTTTGCGTTCACCCGCAGATGGGACGCTGCACCTCAATCGACATATTTGTGATTCGGTTCAGAAGGGTGATTTCCTATGTGAAGTCGCCGGTCACCCAATCGTCGCGCCGTTCGATGGCGTTCTGCGAGGAATACTACATAATGGTCAGACCGTGACTACCGGTTTGAAGATCGGCGACCTGGATCCACGCAATGATCCAGCCCTCTGTTCATTGGTATCTGATAAAGCTCTGGCGGTAGGTGGAGGTGTTCTGGAGGCGATCTTGAGCCGGCCGGAGATCCGATCAGCCTTATTCTGCCAGGATGATTTATGATTTCGCTGGTCGATTCTTTTCGATTCCGTTCTCCAAAATCGATTGCCTTCGTTGGAGCAGGTGGTAAAACCACCTGCATGTTCCAACTGGCACAAGCCAAAGGGGATCGAACGATCATCACCACGTCTACACACCTGGGAATTGACCAGATTCCTCCCGGCATGCAGCATATGATTGTGTCATCCTCCCGGGAGATGCAATCTTTACAGATCCCCACCTCAAGGGAAAGTATGGTCATCACCGGTCCACGGGTGGATGAGTTTCGATTTGGACACCCCGATGAGAACGCCTTGACCATTCTGCATGATCATATACAAGGGACTGAATATTCGCTGTTCATTGAAGCAGATGGGTCACGCACCTTACCCATCAAAGCGCCTGCGAAACATGAGCCGGCCATTCCACCCTGGGTGGATGCGGTCGTCAACCTGTTCGGATGCTCCGGCCTGGGTAAACCGCTATCCGATCAGGTAGTGCATCGATTGGATGAATACAAAGCGCTTTCCGGGTTGCAGGATGGTGAATTAATTTCCGTTGAGGCTGCGGCAAAAGTGTTGACCTCACCTCGGGGCGGTCTGAAACGTATCCCCAAACAGGCAGAACGAGTGCTGGTAATCAACCAGGCCGACGATCCACACCTACAATCACTGGCTGGACGGCTGGCCGAGTTGTGTTTGCCAGTATATGACCGAGTCATGATCACCTCATTAAATGCCAACCCTTCGCCATTGGTACATGCCCGCGTCGAGCGGGTGGCGGGTATTCTGCTCGCGGCAGGCGGTTCCACCCGGTTGGGACAGCCCAAGCAACTGCTGGATATGGATGGTGTACCTTTGGTTCGAAGGATCGCCGAGACAGCGCTTCGTTCAGGTCTATCGCCGATGATCGTGGTGGTTGGCAGCGCAAAACAGGAAGTATCGGCTGCTCTGACAGGTTTGCCGGTTCAGATCATCGATAATCCGAAGTGGTCTGATGGCCAAAGCACCTCCATCAAGGCGGGTGTCGCCGCGTTACCATCAAATACAGGTGGGGCGCTGTTTTTGTTGTCTGATCAACCGTTTCTCAACGAAGCGGTGATCCAGGCGTTGATCGCGGAAGCGCAGAAGACCCAAAATCCGGTCATTGCACCATTGATTGTGGATCAACGGGGCAATCCGGTGTATTTTGATCGAGATACCCTGTCCGACCTGTCCCAATTGTCGGGGGAGCAGGGAGGGAGGGCGATCTTCACCCGTTTCCCGCCTCATTACCTTCCTTGGGGAGATGAACGCCTCTTGTTCGATCTGGATACAATGGAAGATGTGGAACAATTTCGAAAGATGACCCATGAGTAACGGGAATAATATCGGTGCAATCGTCCTGGCGGCAGGTCTCTCGACGCGGATGGGCAAACCCAAGCTATTGCTGCCCTGGGGGGAAACCAATGTCATCGGCCAGGTGGTGGCTGTTCTTATCGCCTATGAGATAAAGCCGATGGTGATCGTCACCGGGAAGACGCATGAAGACCTTCAGAATCAATTTGTACGGGAGGATATCCATCTGGCGTACAATCCAGATTTTGAAGATGGCAGAATGCTCACATCCCTGAAGACCGGTTTGAAGAAAATGACCGAATTAGGTGCGTCCGCAACGTTATTAGCACTGGGAGATCAACCACAGATCCTGCCGGAGACTGTCCGTCTTGTATTGGCAGCCCAAATCGCCAACCAAAATCGATTGATCATCCCTTCCCATCAAATGCGCCGCGGCCATCCTTGGGGGATTCCTCAGCTATTTTGGGAAGAGATCATCCATCTGCCCGCTGTGATGACGATGCGCGATTTTATCAACTCGCATCAATCTGATATTCTGTACGTCAATGTCAATTCACCATCCATTCTGGCTGACCTGGATACGCCAGAGGATTACCGACGTGAGAGACCAATGCCGAAGGAATAAGGTATAATGCGAATCATTCAAGCGGAGGTGCTTATCGAAGATATCATGATATAGACTGGTTGGAATAGCGCATGGCCTGGCCGGGGGAAAGCCAGATGACGAGGATGAGGGTTCTTCATCGCAAGATGGAGTTAACCGGCGAATGCCGGGAAAATCGAAAGATCAGCGGATGCCCTCTGGATACAAATCCACCAACCGAATTGAGAATTTACTACAGGCATGCTATAAGTTGCATGCCGGTCAACTAGTATTTATACAGCCATCCTGTGACTGATATCTGGATGGAAGAATTGAAGTCATTGGAGGTTCCATGTGTGGGATTGTAGGATATATTGGCGATAAAGATGCGACCGGCATCATCATGAATGGTTTGAAAAAATTGGAATACCGCGGTTATGATTCTGCCGGGCTGGCTGTCATCTCCCGGGAGAAGATCAAGGTTCGCCGGGATGCCGGCAAGTTGGAAAAACTGGAACATTGCTTCGGGAAGATCCAATCTCACGGGAAGATCGGAATCGGACATACCCGCTGGGCAACCCATGGTATGCCGACCCAGCGCAATGCCCATCCTCACACCAGCAGCAATGGCGAAGTGGTATTGGTTCACAATGGCATCGTAGAAAACTATCAGGAACTTCGCCAGGAACTGATCGGCGAGGGAGTCAAATTTCAGAGCGAGACCGACACCGAGACCATTGTTCAACTCATCCAAAAAAACCTCGAAACAGGTTTGCACCTTGAAGAAGCTGTTCGGGCTACATTGCTCCGACTGCGCGGCTCGCATGGCGTGGTGGTGATGTCAAAATCTGAACCGGATAAGATTATTGCTGCCAGACTGGGGAACGCCGGTGGAGTAGTCATCGGCCTTGGGGAGGATGAGAATTTTATCGCATCTGATCTCCCGGCTATTCTCGAACATACCCGCCAGATTGTCTTCTCGAAAACCGTCAGATGGCGATTGTCACCAGAAACGAGTTGATGGTGACGAACCTGGAAGGTGAAAAATCTCACGTTCGAAACCCATACCATCGGCTGGGATCCGGTATCCGCGGAAAAGGGTGAATTATCGCCATTTTATGCAAAAAGAAATTCACGAACAGGTCCGTTCATTAACCGATACCCTGGCCGGACGGGTGGATTTTGAAGCCGGCAAGATCGACCTGCCCGAATTGAACCTCACCAGTCAGCTTGCCAGGCGGATCAAGAAGATCGTCATCACCGCCTGTGGGACAGCCGGCCACGCCGGCATGGTGGGAAAGCTGATGATCGAAAATATCGCCCGCATCCCGGTGGAGGTGCAGATCGCCTCCGAATTCCGCTACCAGGATCCGATTGTGGACAACGACACCGTAGTATTGGCGATCAGCCAATCGGGTGAGACAGCAGACACACTGGCAGCCATGGAAGAAGGGCGTCGGCGGGGTGCGATCATCTGGGCGATCGTGAATGCCATCGGTTCGCAGGCGATGCGCGTAGCCAATGGATTTATCGGCATGCAAACCGGACCGGAGATTGGAGTAGCCTCTACAAAAGCGTTCACGGCTCCTTTGGCCGATCTATACATGCTGGCGGTTTTGCTTGGCGACCTTCGGGGAGGATTTTCAAATGAGGAAAGACGTCGACTAGTTCAAGATTTAAGACTGGTTCCGCAGGCGGTGGGTTGGTGCCTGGAACAGGAATCGGCGATCATACCGGTCGCGCGGGCGTTAAAGAATTCCAGTAACGCGTTCTATCTCGGTCGAGGGATCAACATGCCAATCGCCTATGAAGGCGCTCTGAAGCTGAAAGAGATCTCCTATATCCATGCGGAGGGATATCCCGCCGGTGAGATGAAGCATGGCCCGATCGCGTTAATCGACCGGGATATGCCCGTCATCGCCATTACACCAAAAGACCCCTGGTATGAGAAGATGATCTCGCAGGTCGAACAGGTTAAAAGCCGGGGTGGGAAAGTAATTGCTGTGGCTACCGAGGGAGACGAACGAATTCGTTCTCTCGCCGACCATGTGTTGTGGGTGCCTGAATTCCCTGGCTGCTCTCGCCGATAGTGACGGTCATCCCCTTGCAGATATTGGCTTACCATATGGCAACCATGCGTGGATTGGATGTCGATCAACCCCGCAACCTGGCCAAATCGGTCACCGTCGAGTAATAGTCTGGTTGGAAGTAATTCAACTAGTGAGTGCCCTGCCTTGTATTGCCCTATCCTCCCTTCCTAAAGGAGGTGGCGCGTCACCCAGTTGATTATGTCATTGCGAGGCAGGCGTTAGCCTGCCGTGGCAATCCCAACCTGCGTTGATTCAAAATCACAATGATACAAGAAAGCATTTTCCTCCCTTCCTTAGGGAGGTGGCGCGCAGTGCCAGAGGGATTAAGGATTGTAGGTATTAAGTCGCAGTATCTCAGGCGTGGATATCTTTGATCTTTGGACTAGTTGCATAAAATCCGCCGCGAGTTCAGCCATCTCATCCCTGGCGTGATTGGCGTGCCTGGTGATGATCAACTCCGCCTCGCGAGTGTTCAAGAATAATCTGAGCACCTCCACCAATAAGCTCTCTGGAATCCAAAGCAGAAATCTATATTTGGAGGGGGTAGTGGGGATATCCAGAGCTTTCAGAACGGTAAATCCCTCCTTGACTGCTTTGACCATGATCCGAACCCCGGCCGGATTTCTGGAAAGCTCATAATTGCTCCCATTCGCCATATATATGGCATTCGCAATTGGGCTTACCACCGCCACATGGGTTTTCAGCCAGGCATCCATATTGGTGGAGATGGACACGGGAAATCCCGCGCTGCGGATGGTTTGGGCAATCTGCCTGATCCTCAGGCTCTTTCTGCCATCCAGTTCGCCGATGGTGGTTGGCTGGATAATACTGGACACTACCCGATAATGAACTACATTTCCGATCTTCTCACCACCCGCTCCGGGAAATCCCAACAGGGTTCGGTCTATCCCAGCAGCGGCGACCAGACGGTCGCTCCCAGCGCAGTTATTGACCATGAACAGGAATTGCTGAATGCCTGAATATTCCTGGAATATGGGCAGTAATTCGTCCAATTGATTGTTGCGGACCAGGACCATGGCCAGATCGAAAGGTTCTTCCGGATCAAGTTGATCGATCACCCGCGGATGAACAGGTGGCTCGAGGCCATTTTCCCCGGATAGGATGATCCCAGCATCGCGGATCTCCTGGAATTTTTTGCCCCTGGCCAAAACGGTAACCTGATTTCCTGCAGCCATCAATTTTGCCGAATACAGACTGCCAAGCACACCGGCTCCAATAATGAGTATGTTCATACATCACCCCATTGATCCACAATGATTTCCCTCTGGTATATACGACAAATTCCTAATGGAGTTTCCTACTGAAAAAGTGATTTCGGATGATCATTACTCCAGGATGATGGATGATCAAATGATCCGCTGCGATTGGTACTCGCCTCCCACAAATTGTTGCAGGTGATCGCGTAACTCCCGGGCAGCCTGATCGATGATCGATTCCCCGGAGGGGTCCTGCGATTTAATGGTGATGAGGACCTGGGTAGTGTCCAGGTTGGCTGCGCTTTCCACGCTCTGTCGCCAGCACCATCTCCGGGCTAAGACCAACTTCTTCTCATCTGAAAAGATCACCTCCCCCGCTTCAGGAGGACCCGGCTGGTCTTCTCCAAGCGGATTGAAATGTTCGCTCCCATCCGCGAAATGGACTGAAACGGTACCCGTAACCTGGCGAAGGTCAATAGCCGCAACAGGTAATCCGTAGCGAATGCTGATCAGGTTGCAGCAATCTACGATGGCGTTGATGCAGGGGATATCTCCCTTTTTCGTGAGTTTGCGCAAAAGGGCCTCCGCCGCGCAGCGGTACTGGGTGGGATCCACACCGAATTTACGGAAAGCGGATCGCCATCCAGCCAGGGTGGGCAGGTCCGATAATGGCGTAGTTCCGAGTCGTTGTAGCACCACCGTCTGCTCCCCGCGATACAAGTCCACCAGAGCTGCGGGTGAAGGTTGGTTAGCCAGGTGATTTCCGAGAATTCCGACCCCGGAGAGAAGTGGGAATCGGATGGGGATATCTGGGTGGTATTGAAATGGTATGACTGCCATAACAGGTCCTGGAGATTGAATTTTCGATAGTATAGTGGAGATTCCTTTCCATCACAAATGGAGCGCAGACCAGTGATCAATGAACTGATTGATGAAATATGCGCATAGCCATAATTATAAGGATGTAATAGAAAAATAATCCTATGAAGTAAGTCACATCTAGCTCTTATGTGACGGTGCGATAGCCTTGGAATTGAATAATCATCCAACAGGTCAGAGTTAATGCCAACCTGTTGGATGGATGGGCATATTGGATGATCAGCTCGACGCGCTGGCGTAGCGGCGTATTGCACGGTTGAAAAACCATGAAGACGCGCAAAAGACTACACCCGCGAGGATGGAACTGATGACGATGACGGTGAACTCCACTTTTCCGGTCAATGCCTGGGCCGGGATGGTTGTCATCACACCGACCGGAATTACCCAGGTGAGGATCAGGCGCAGCCAGGGCGGGTAGATCGTCACGGGGTAGCGCGCCAATTGGAAGAGCGAATCGAAAACCCAGGTGAACAGAAATCCCGGACTCCAGAAAGTGAGTGCAGTAAAGGCCAGCAGAACCGAATAGAGGATGACCACGGCAGAAGTGAGGGCAACCAGAAACGCGACTACCGCCGTAACACCGACCACTCCCAAATTCTGGATAGAGAAGACCAGGACAGCCAATCCGAATGCCAGGTCGATGAGTGAATAGAAATTCCAATGCCGGAATGTAACCAGAAGTTGGGTTGGCACCGGTTTGAGCAGTGTGAAATCGAAATTGCCGCTCCAGATCTCCTGACCCATTCCTGCCAGTGCGTCCAGGCTCGGACCAATAAATAATCCCCGCAGCGAACTCACAATCAGGTAAACTCCCAACAGAGAAAAAGCTTCACCGGAATTCCACCCGCGAATAGTATCAACCCGGTGGAAAAGGAACTGCAGGCTGAGTATCCCAATCCCAAGGTTGATGAGTGAATGGAACAGGCTGATCCAGAAATTGGTACGATACGCCAGGTCCTTCTGAAGGGAAACTCGTGCGAAAGATCCGATTAACTTCAATGCGTGCATCGATCTACCCTCCCACCGCTTCATAACGCCGGATTCCAAATTTCCAGATCATTCGGCACAATCCAAAAGCAAGGATGACCCAGCCAGACTGCAAAAGCAACATCCTGCCCACCTCTGGCCATTCCGGTTGTCTCACCAGGATATCAACCGGTGCGCCGACCATATAGGTAAACGGAAGATATCCGGCGATCGTTTGCATGGCGCCTGGTAACAGCACTAACGGAGCCACAATCCCGGAAAAAAGGAACACCAGACCATCCTGAAGAGCCAGTAAACCATCGGCCCGATTTGTCCAAAATGCCAGCGCCGCAAGTCCAAATCCCCACATAAAACGCAATGCCCAGGCCATCAACAGCGATGGAACGAAGAGTAGAAAATGGGGTGTGGATGGATTTAATTCCGGTTTGAGGATAAATCCCAGGAGAAGCAGAACCGGGATCACGAACAGGAGCGTGACGACTTTCCCGGCCAATTCGCTGGCCAGTACATTCCAGAATGCGGGTAGGGGACGCACCAGCCAAAAATTCAAGCTGCCTTCCCGAATGACATCTCCGAGTGTCCAGTTGGATTGAGCGTAGGTGATCTGGTTGACCAGAATGAGGATCAGATAGTAAGCAATAAAACCACCCCTGCTGTATCCGGCCAGACCGCCATCACCGGCCGCGGCCAGCCAGACAAACATGGCAGCCAGGGGAGGGATCATCCAGCCGAAAGCCAGGATGAAAAAGAAGCTGCGATATTGCATCCAACTGAGCCAGGATGCGCGTATCAGGGCATACCCGCCAGGAGCGTTCAGATCAGACATGCTTCACCCTCCCGGTAAATTTGATCGATGACCGCCTCGATAGGTGGATCCTCCACGGTCAGATCGGTGATCGGAAATGTATTCAGCAAGAATGCGATCAATTCCGGTGTTTTATCCCTGGGGATGCGAAGAGTAGCCTGACTCTCATCTGCAGACAGAATTTCAATCTCCGGGCTAAGCACCAAATCCTCAGCCGGTATCTGTCCCCTGACCTGGATCACCTTGAAGGGTGATAACCTGATAGCCAGTTTGGACAAATCTCCGTCGTAAAGGATCCGACCCTGGTGCAGAAGGATGACTTGTTGGCACAGGCTGGTCACGTCTGCCATGTAATGCGAGGTAAGGATGATGGTGGCGCCGGTCAGGTGATTGTATTCCCCGATAAATGACCGTAATTTAGCCTGGATGGAGATATCCAACCCCAGGGTCGGCTCATCGAGGAAGAGGATACTCGGATGATGGAGTAAGACCCGCAGCCAGTTCGCATTTCATCCGCTCCCCCAAGGACAGGTTGCGGACCGGACGGGTAAGCAAGTTCTCCATTTCCAGCATACCAACCAACTCTTTCAATCGGGCCTGGAACTCGGTTTCTGGAATCCTGTAAATGGCTGCCAGGACTTTGAACGTATCCAAAGCCGGAATATCCCAGATCAATTGGCTCTTGTTACCAAGAACCATGCTGATCTTCCTCAAATACTCCGGTTTTCGTTGCCATGGAATATACCCGGCAGAGATTACTGCACCCGAGGATGGGTGCAGTAATCCGCCAGCTATTTTCAATAAGGATGTTTTTCCCGCGCCATTCGGTCCGATCAACCCGACCATCTCGCCAGGCTGAATTTGAAAGCTGACGTTCTTAAGTGCAGGAATATCAGTAAACTGCGGGTGGGATAAATGCCGAATAGCCGCCCGCAGCCCATCACCCCGTTCGGGGACACGATAAGTCTTGGTCAGATCGGTGGCAATGATGATGGATGGATTCACGCTGTCTCCGTTTTTTGGCGATAGAACAATCGGATATGTTGATTTGGGAGGGTTTCGACCCGATCCAACTCCAACGGCAGCGGCTGTTCGTCCGGAAGGAGGTCTGGTGCGTTGAACAGGCACGGTGTGGTTCGTCCACCGATCAAAGCCGGGAAGAATTCGACACACACCTCATCCACCAATCCCTGGCGCAAAAGGGCTCCACTTAATTTGCCGCCGGCTGTGGATATAATCTTGTGAACGCCGAGCTGCGCTAATTTATCAATTGCCTGAGGTAGGTCAACCCGGTCATCACCGCTGATCAGATATGGAATCTCTTCTTTGCGGAGATAAGCCAGGTAAGGCAGGGGAGTAGTATCCGAAACCAGAACGAGGACGTGCCAGCCCACCCATTCTTCACCGGGAAATTCCTTATACATCCAGCGGATCAATCCGCGGCTGTCTACGACCGTCAGCCATTTTCGCCCGGAAACCTGGACGACGGACGCGGGTAAGTGGTCCGTCCTGAGAATTGGTTCAGGAATATCAGATGTGGGTAACGGTTCAACCGGTTGACCGGCTAGAACCAGGGAACCGCTGCCTTCCAGCATAGCGTCCGGGTGGAACTCGGACATCAGCCATTTGTAGGCATCCTCCGATGCGCCCGCGCAACGGTTCCAGCGCTCATCGCCAAATAATAATAAAGTTTCTGGCGAGGTGGTGAGCTTGCCATCCAGCGATGCAAGCGAATACGTGGTAATCTTCGGTCTTGCCATTGATTTCTCCTGTAAATTTGTTTAATCCCATTGTATGACCCTGGTGTATTAATGGAGGGTTTGAATACGAAAAAAATTTCCGGACAGAATTGAACCGGAAATCGAGGAGAAACAACCTGACCAGACCGTGTAACCCTGGTCATCAAATGGAGGGTTTCTGCAACCGTTTCTGGATGAACGCGATCATCTGAAGTGAACAGGCTTCCTGCTCTTTCAAAGTGGACAACCACCGGTCAGCCGCATAGAAGATCTCCTCATCCTCAGGGGGATTATCCAGGGTTACCCGTATACTTCTGGATTCGCCCCGGTCCAATTGGATCAGCATTCGTAGAATGGACATGGTACTGTAACCGGATGTGCGCAGCATGCGGATGATCCTCACCCGGGCTATCTCCACCTGTCCATATTGCCGGTATCCTGATCGGGGATGCCGTGGAACATAGATCATCCCATTCTTCTCCCAGTTCCGAAGCATGTCCTGGGTCACAACCAATTTGTCCGCGACCTCTCCAATTAACTTCGGTTCCAAATCCTGTTCAATGGGTAAACCGGCTGCCCAATGTTCCACCAGGTCAACGGCGGCTTCCGCCTGCGCCAGCTCTGACCGGACCAAAACAAGATGTTGATACGCCATTCGCAGCGCCTCGCCAAGGTCTCCGGTGGCGGATTGCTTCACCAGTTGACTGAGGGAACGGCGGAGGAACTTGCCTGGGAACGGCGAATGAAACGCCATCCAGGCCAGTTTCATCTGATCCAGGTGCTCTTGAGTGAAGAGACGGTAGCCTTTACTGTTGCGCGGAATGGACGGCAGGAATCCCCATTGTTCATAGATCCGGACGGTGTTGGGGTGGCATCCGACTTCCCTGGCGATCTTGCTAGTGGACAGGCGATGGTATGGCATATCCCCTATGTTAGCATGATTCTGTGTTGGTATTCTGGTATTATTTGTCCGCTCTCCCAAAGGGAGGAGACGGGCAGACCAGGTGAGCATGTCATTGCGAGGCAGGCGCGAGCCTGCCATGGCAATCTCAACCTCGATTAATTACCATTGTGGATATATCTCATATGCAGGATCGTCCTCCCTTCAATTGGGAGGTGGCGCGGAGACCTGGCGAGCATGTCATTGCGAGGCAGGCAAGAGCCTGCCGTGGCAATCTCAACCTCGATCAATTAATATTGTGGATATATCTCATCTGCAATTTCGTCCTCCCTTCCAAAGGGAGGTGGCGCGCAGCGCCGGAGGGATCAATCTACCCGGGCAATTGGACTTTAAATCCACATTGCGTATGGGAACCATCCGCAATCAACCCATCCACATCCACCTCGCCCCGGCTTGCAGACAAAATCGCCTGATGATCGATCTTGCACAAAAGCGGATATTCACCAACCAGGTCCCGGTAAGGGCATACTTGAAGATCCACACGTGATGCACCCGAGCGTATTTCCCAGTGAGGTTCGTAACCAAGCTCATTCATGGCCGACATCAATCTGGCCATCCGAATGGCTGCCGATGGGCTGACGTTCGCTTCCAGTTGAAAAAGAATACCGGCTACCTGCTGGATTTGCTCCGGCTTCGAATCGGAAAGTGATGATTTGATCCACATCAAACAAGCCTTTACCAATGCCCGGCTCGCCGCCGGATGGCTTGTTTGCGGCAGCCGGTAGAGGCGAGCTGGCCGTCCCCGTTTGCCGTTCAGCTCCAGGGATACTTCCTCGACCAATTTCATTTGAGTAAGCTGCCGGAGGTGGTAGCGGATATCCGCTCGGGTCAGATGCAGTTCATCTGCGAGGAAGGCAGGTGTGGCTGATCGGTGATTCTTCAGAACGGTCAGGATCTGTCCTGGAGTATTCTGTTGCATACCTTGATTGTATCATTAACGAAAAGAAACATTAACGTAAATGCCTATTGACTGGTACCCTGCCTCTGCTACAATACGGGTATCTTGCAATCGGATAAACCCTTATTTGGGAGTTGTGAAAATGCCTGAAGGTTTGAATACCCCCGGTGTGGAAATTCCCCCTGATCTCCAGAATCACATTGCCATCACCAGTCTGGATAGAATCTACAACTGGAGTCGACGAAATTCGATGTGGCCCTTGATGTTCGGACTGGCTTGCTGTGCGTTTGAGATGATCTCCACCGCAGCGAGCCGTTTTGACTTCTCCCGCTTTGGGATGGAAGTCATGCGTCCCAGTCCGCGCCAGGCAGATTTTATGCTGGTCTCGGGTACTGTGACGAAAAAAATGGTCCCGCAGATCGTCCGACTTTACAATCAGATCGCGGAACCGCGCTATGTCATCGCTATGGGCGCCTGCGCATCTGGAGGTGGCCCTTTCAAGGAAGGATATTCCGTGGTTCCGGGAGTGGATCGGTTTATCCCCGTGGACGTCTATATCCCCGGTTGTCCGCCCACCCCGCAGGCACTTTTAAATGGGCTGATCACATTGCAGAAGAAAATTGACACCCAACGTCTAAAGGATGCCTCGTGGTATCAAAAAGGTGAATTGATCGCGGTGCCCATCCCTGTGCTTGGCCCGGATCTGATCAATCCTCTCCAGATGGACTTGATCAAGGAAGTAGCCAACCGACCGGCTGTTCAGGAATCTGGTTCAGAAGAACCGGCAGGAGAATCCCATGACTGACACACCTGTTGTTGAGACTCTATCTCCTGTGGAAGAATTTCTGTCTTCCAAATTCGAAAAAGACCTCCGCCCGGGTTTCTTTGGTTTCATGATACCCAAAGAATTACTCGTTGAAACAGTGACCGCGCTCAAGATGGAGCATGGCTTTGATGTGCTCACCTCGATTACGGCATTGGATCTGTTTCCGGAAGACCAACTCGATATCATCTATCATTTCCGAAAGTTGTCTGGTGGAGAACCGCTCGAAATCAAAGTAGTCCTGGGACGGGATCACCCCGCGATCTCATCCATCATGTCCATTTATCCCGGAGCGGAGTTACAGGAAAGGGAAATCTACGATCTATTCGGAGTTCATTTTGATGACCATCCCGATCTTCGCCGCATCTTAACCTGGGAAGGTTTTCACGGGCATCCGCTTCGCAAGGATTGGAAAGAACCATTTTTCGAAGAGGAAATCAAACCCTATAAATCCCGCTGGCCGGAAGGTCATGTCAAGCGCATCGAAGACGTGAATCCGTTCCATGATAATCTGCAGTATCCGGCTGGATTTGACCCGGAACACTGGGAAGCGGATAATGATCAGGCGTTGTACGCCTCTCTGAAAATGACCGCGCCCGGAGATGGCGAATCTCTCAAAACCGACATGATCGTTGTCAATATCGGTCCGCAGCATCCCTCCACGCATGGGGTTTTCCGAATGGTGGCTGTTCTGGATGGAGAGACGATCGTCGACCTGAAACCAGTTATGGGATACTTGCACCGCAACCATGAGAAAATTGGCGAACGTAATACCTTCCTCCAGAATATGCCATTCACCGACCGGCTCGACTACATCTGCTCGATGAGCGAATAACTTTGGATACGCTCTGGCTGTGGAAAAACTGATGGGGATCACTCCACCAGAACGGGCTGAGTATATCCGGGTGATCATGGCGGAATTGACCCGTATCAACAACCATCTGGTGGCGGATTGGTTTTCTGTTGAACGATCTTGGCGCGTTTTTCACCCCGGTTTTGTATGCGTTTGTTGAACGTGAATTGATCCTGGATATCTTTGAAGCGGTATCTGGCTCGCGAATGATGTGCAACTACTTCCGGTTTGGTGGTGTGGTGCGAGATATTCAACCCGAGACGATGAAAAAGATCAGCGATTTTATTGCCCGCTTCCCGGGAAAGTCGATGAACTGGATAAATATCTGACCGATAATGAGATCGTCCGCATGCGCACCGAAGGGATCGGAATTCTGACCGCTGAGACATGCCATCGCCAACAGTGCAACCGGTCCGTTGCTTCGGGCATCCGGCATTCCATTTGATCTTCGCCGGGCAGATCCGTACAGCATCTATGACCGGTTCGATTTCGATGTGTGTGTGCGTTATCACGGCGATATCTTTGACCGGTATATGATCCGTCTCGATGAAATCCGCCAGAGTATCCGCATCCTCGAGCAAGCTTTGCGGGATATCCCCGAAGGACCGATCCTGGCTGGTAAACCCGCTATCAAGCTCGTGTCCCAGCAGGAGAATCTTATGGACGGGTGGAAAGCCCCAAAGGCGAGTTGGGCTTTATGTAGTATCCAATGGGAAACCCAATCCGGTCCGGTACCATGTCCGCGCCCCAACATTTATCAACCTCACCTCCCTGAGGGGAATGTGCATTGGAAACAAGATCGCGGATGTGGTTTGTATTCTCGGATCGATTGATATTGTTCTCGGTGAAGTGGATCGGTAAAGGAGAGATGCGACTATGTATGGATTAGGCATTCTCAAAGGACTGACTGTCACTGTCAAACATTTCTGTTGAGACCTATGCTGGATGATTTCCGCTGGGAAGAAACGTTACCACACCGAGGAAGGGATTGCCCATCGCAGCAGTGCCGATATGACCGGCGTGTTTCACCATTCAGTATCCTGAAGAAAATACTGCCGGTTCCAGAAGAATTCCGGTTCATTCCCTTCCTGGTCTATGATTACTGGACGATGGCAGCAAAAAGATGCGCTGCACGAGCCTGTGGAATCTGCGCGAAGGTCTGCCCGCCGCAGTGCATCTGGATCACCCGCAAGGTGGATGCGAAGCGACCGGTAAACCTATCCCAAGTCCAGAGCGAATTTTATATCGATATTGATATCTGCATGAACTGCGGATTTTGCGCCGAATATTGCCCGTTTGATGCGATCAACATGGACCACGATTATGAAATTGCATCCTATGACCGGATCAAGCATCATATTTATGATATGGAAAAACTGGCCAAACCGGTGGAGTATTACGCATCCATCCGACCAACCAATTATCGGCTGGAAGAGGATGCGAAAGCGGCGAAAGCCGCGGCGAAATTAGCCGCAGGTCAGACACCATCATGACGGACGAGAAAATGTACAACGACGATACCGAGATCCTCTTCCCATCCCGGGTCATTCCTGCCTTGAAAGGATTGCAGGGAACTCAATGGGATGAGTTGATTGATACTGTCATTGCCGGCGGCCAAACTTCCCCCGCACACGTCGCTTTTGTGCTGATGTTGATCAGGTTGGGTGGGTGCGTTTCCTGTAACGCCGATTCGTTCAGGGCGATGAAGGGATGTACACAGTGCGCCCGGCAGACCGTCCGAAGGTATCGGGGTGACGACAGGGAATTATTACGGATATATTCGGAATCGCTCAACGAGACCAATACTTATTTCGAGCAGAATAAATAATTTATTACTAGAACAGAGGAAACTATGGCAATCACCAAGGAGCAAGTTCTGGAAGCCTTGTCTCAGGTTCAGGAACCTGAATTACATCGTGACCTGGTTACATTAAAGATGATCCAGGATCTACAAATCAAAGCGGACGCGGTATCGTTCAAGATCATCCTGACCACACCGGCTTGTCCCCTGCGAGCGCGCATCGAATCCGAAGCGAGAGCTGCGGTAATGACCATCCCTGGCGTGAAAAAGGTCGATATTCAGTTCGGCTCCACTGTTCCATCGGATGCCCGAATCAAGACCAAACTTGAACTCCCAATCAAAAACGCGATTGCCATCGGTTCCGGTAAAGGTGGTGTCGGGAAGAGCACCGTGGCAGTCAACATGGCGGTCGCTCTGGCACAGATGGGGGCTACGGTTGGATTGCTGGATGCCGACATCTATGGGCCGAACATCCCGACCATGATGGGCGTCACACATCTACCCGCACCGAAAGACCAGAAGATGATCCCCGCGATGGCACATGGGGTCAAGATGATGTCGATCGGATTCCTGGTGAAGCCAGGTCAGGCCATGATCTGGCGCGGACCGATGCTCCACTCCGCCATCAGCCAATTTTTGCGGGATGTTGAATGGGGCGCCCTCGACTATTTGATCATCGATCTCCCGCCGGGAACAGGTGACGCCCAGATCAGTCTGGCGCAAACCATTCCCCTGTCAGGCGGAGTGATCGTCACGCTTCCTCAGAGAGTATCCACAGAAGATGCTGCCCGCGCGGTGGAGATGTATCACGCATTGCAGGTTCCGGTATTGGGTATCATCGAGAATATGTCTTATCTCGAACTGCCCGATGGTCAGCGGATGGAAGTCTTTGGTGCAGGTGGCGGCGAATCACTGGCTGCCTCGGCAAATGTACCTTTCCTTGGAAAGATTCCGATGCTGTCAGAAGTGCGCGAAGGCGGAGATAATGGTGAACCCATCGTGGTATCCCTGCCTCAATCCAGCGCGGCTCAGGCATTGATCGGTATCAGCCAACAGGTGGCTGCCAGGATGAGTATGGTCTCGCTTCAGGTGTGAAAACGGGTAATTCGGTGCATGATATAATCCCTCCCATGGATCCAGTTATAGTTAGTATTCGATTTAACCCTATCGGTAAATTGTATCATTTTGATGCAGCCAGAGTACCGGATATCAAACCAGGTGAATTCGCGATCGTAGAGACCAGTCGTGGATGGCAGCTCGGGCAGGTTGTGCAGAAGATTGAAAATCCCACACCTCCACCGGAAGGTACCTGGAAGTTGGTGGACAGAAGAGCCAGCCCGCGAGATCTGGTGATGCGGCAAAGTTGGCAGGCCAAGGAAGCTGACGTTCTGGCCAGGGCACAGCAGCGCGCCAGCGAGATGAGATTACACGGAATTAAAGTGGTCTCCGCCGAGTACAGTTTCGATGGCTCCCGCCTGATCGTTCAATTTAGTTCTGAAGGTGAAGAAAAAATTGAGCTAAAAGGCCTTCGGATCGATCTGCAAAAGACGTACAGCCCGACCCAGGTTGAGCTTCGCCAAATTGGTCCGCGTGATGTTGCCAAATTGATGTGCGGCATGGGCGCGTGTGGATTGGAGCAACGTTGTTGTTCCGGTTTCCTGACCGAATTCAGTTCCATCTCTATCCGAATGGCAAAAGAACAGGGGATCTCCCTCACTCCTGCTGAAATAACCGGGATGTGCGGGCGTCTGCGCTGCTGCTTGATCTATGAATATGAACATTACGTCGAGTTGCGTTCACAGTTGCCCAAAAAGAATAAACGGGTCATGACTCCTGCCGGTGAAGGTAAGGTGATCGATGTGATCCCGCTCCGATTGAGGGTGCTGGTGGAGATCCCGAACGCGGGTTACCGTGAATTCGCAAAAGACGAGGTCAAACTTATTCAGGATGGCCCCGAACAGAAAAACCAACCTTCTTCCAAAGCCGAACCAAAAGAATAAGCGTGGGTTGAATGTCTGTCCATCCATTGCAGCCTGAAAATTGGACTGAAGCAAAGAAAATTCTGGTAATTCTGGCACACCCGGATGACCCGGAATTTTTCTTTGGGGCTTCGATTGCCCGCTGGATCGCTGCCGGTCACGAGGTGCATTATTGCCTGCTTACCCGGGGTGATAAGGGTGGCAATGACCTGTCCATCTCCCCGGAGCAATTGATCGAGATTCGAATGACCGAACAGCGTAATGCTGCCATAGAGCTGGGCGTCACCACGGTGCAATTTCTCGATCAAAAGGATGGCTTTCTCCACCCCAACGATCACATCCGCAAGGAAGTCGTCCGGCAGATCAGGACGATCAAACCGGATATCGTTGCCTCCTGCGATCCGACAAACTACTACCTGCGGGACAGATATATCAACCATCCCGATCATCGGGCGGCAGGGGAGATCACCCTGGATGCGGTCTTCCCCGCGGCCGGGAATGTCTATTATTTCCCAGAGCTCATCACCATTGAAAATCTGCCTCCCCATACGCCGGAAGAGATCTGGCTATCTGCGCCCCTGCAAGCGAATGTGGTGCTGGATGTGACCGAATTCTGGCCTCAAAAATTGGCTGCCTTAAAGATGCATGTCAGCCAGATCGGCGATCCGAAGGTCCTCGAATTAAATCAGCTCTCCCGCCGGACAGAGGACAGCACATTGGAAAATCCGCGTTTTGAAGATCAATTTCGGCGCCTATACAAGCGCTGATCTTTCCTGAGTCGCGAAGCGGTTATCGGGACGCCGAAAGATCAGACGATTAACTAATTAGATTTCCTATTCGGAAGTAACCGAGATCACTTGACCCATCTATTGGAACATGCTATACTGAATAGGGTCTAATAATCTGATTAATCATATTTATGATGCCATGAAAAACTCCTCCAATTATTCCAATCAGCTCTCCCCGTTTATGCAATACCTGGCTGCTTTACCCCAACAGGCTACTGTTCGCATCCCACCGCTGACTGAACTGAGCCGTATCCTGGGCATCTCCATCGCCAGCTTACGCGAACAGATGGAGGTCGCCCGCGTGATGGGAATCATTGAGGTGCATCCACGGACGGGCATCCATCGACTCCCGTTCACCTTTACCAGTGCAGTGGTGAACAGTCTGTCTTATTGCATCGCGAATGATGAGAAATCATTTGATAAATACGCGGATTTTCGGAAACATATCGAAGCAGCGTACTGGAAGCAAGCCATCAGCCTGCTTACTGAAGAGGATATCTCCAAATTAAATCACCTCGTTAAACGAGCTTTTGAAAGAATGCACAAGCGCCCTCCACAGATCCCCCACGAAGAGCATAAGGAATTGCACCTGTCCATGTATAGGCGGCTCAATAATCCCTTCGTCAATGGATCGCTGGAGGCGTACTGGATATTGTACGAACAAACCGGACTGGCGGTTTATACCGACCTGGCTTATCTGGAACAGGTCTGGATCTACCATCAGAAAATGATCGATGCGATCACCGCTGGTGACCTGGATTTGGGCTTTCGCTACTTCTCGGAACACATGGAATTGCTTTCCCAACGGACATTGAAAGATAAACGCCACCGTTTTGAATAGACCACATCAGTAATCGAACAATCGGAGTGTCTCATGCCCTCGACTGGATCAAAATCCTCTGCTACTGAACGCATCAATGATTTTTGCATCACCTTTGCCACCGTCAATGGTTCAGGCAGCCAGACCGCCAATACCACCATCATGCGAGCCTTGTTTAAGATGGGCATACCGGTCTCCGGAAAGAACCGTTTCCCATCCAATATTCAGGGATTGCCAACCTGGTACAGCATTCGGGTCTCGAAAGATGGCTATTTGGGCAGGGTGGAAGATGACGATATTCTGATTGCCATGAATCCCCAATCCTTCGCCACAGATCTGGCCTATTTATGCCCGGGTGGAGTTCTTCTGTACGCGGATGATATTAAAACACCGATCACCCGGGATGATATCGTAGTCTACCCGATGCCGATCAAGAAATTGTCCCGTGAAGCCGACGTCTCTCCGGCCCTGCGGGATTACATCGCGAACATGGTCTATGTGGGTGTGTTGGCGAATATCATTGGAATTGATCTGAAGAAAATCTACGATGCGCTGGATTTCCACTTTAAAGGTAAACAGAAGGCTATCGATTCCAATTTCAATATTGTAAAAGCAGCCGATGAATGGGCGAAGGAAAATCTCAAAAAGATCGATCATTTCCGGGTGGAAGAGATGCCCCCGCTCGAAGGGTACATCATGGCGGATGGTAATACCGCTGGCGCCCTGGGATCCATCTTTGGCGGGATGCAGTTCTCTGCCTGGTATCCGATCACACCTGCATCCACCCTGCCTGAAGCGCTGAACGAATATCTACCCCAATTTCGGGTTGATCCAGAGACCGGCCGAAATACGTATGCGGTCATCCAGGCTGAAGATGAATTATCGGCCATTGGCATGGCGATTGGCGCCGGCTTTTCCGGTCTGCGTTCGATGACCGCAACGTCAGGTCCTGGGTTGAGCCTGATGACCGAATATCTGGGTCTGGCTTATTACGCGGAAGTGCCCGTTGTGGTTTGGGATGTGCAGCGGGTTGGTCCCAGCACGGGTCTGCCGACCCGAAGCGCCCAGGGTGACATGACCATGGGGTATTTCCTGGGTCATGGCGACACCCAATACGTCATGCTCCTACCGGGAACTGTTCAGGAATGTTTCGAATTTGGCTGGAAGTCCTTTGATCTGGCGGAAAGGCTGCAAACACCTGTTCTGGTAATGACCGATCTTGATATGGGCATGAATCAATGGATGACCAAAAAGTTTGAATATCCCGATAAGCCCATGGATCGCGGAAAAATTCTGTGGGAACAAGACCTGGAAAAAATCAAGGAAAAATGGGGACGCTATCTGGATAGTGATGGCGATGGGATTCCCTACCGCACCGTTCCGGGTAATTTGCATCCCCACGCCGCCTATTTCGCGCGCGGAACCGGTCATGATGATTATGCCCAATATAGTGAAGAACCGGAAGAGTGGGTGCGCGGAATGGCGCGTCTCAAGCTTAAATTTGAAACCGCCCGGGGTATCCTTCCCCTTCCTGAGATTTACAGTGTCCCCAAGGCCAGGGTGGGGATGATCAGTTATGGATCAACTGACCTGGCGGTGATCGAAGCAGCCCATCTTCTGGAAAACCAGGGTATTCCAACCGATTACTTACGGGTCAAAGCCATCCCGTTCCACGATGAGGTGAAAGAATTCATCGACCGGCACGATGTGGTCTATGTGGTGGAGATGAATCGGGATGGACAGATGAAACAGATATTAAACATTGAATACCCCCAATTTGGACAGAAACTGGTCTCCGTCGCCTTATGCGATGGTCTACCATTGTCAGCCAAATGGATCGTAAGAGAGATCAAGAAACACGAGGTGAAATCATGACTCAAACCCCCGTTCCTACCGCAGCGGTGAATAGTGCCGGCCTAACCCGAACCGAGTATCGAGGCGCGCAATCAACCCTTTGTCAGGGGTGCGGGCATAATTCGGTTGCCAATCAGATCATTGCCGCCTGCTATGAGGTTGGAATTCAACCCGAAAAGGTGATCAAATTTAGCGGCATTGGCTGTTCCAGCAAGAGCCCCTTCTACTTCTTAAGCCGTTCCTTTGGGTTCAATGGATTACATGGAAGAATGCCATCTCTGGCATTAGGCGCCATGTTTGGAGATACGTCCCTGAAAGGAATCGGCGTCAGCGGTGATGGCGATACCGCCAGTATTGGTCTCGGACAGTTCAAGCATCTTTCCCGACGCAATCTACCGCTGGTGTACATTGTGGAAAATAACGGCGTTTATGGATTGACCAAAGGCCAGTTCTCAGCTACGGCTGAAAAAGGGCTGTCACTCAAAAAACAGGGAACCAATCCTTATCTGCCGGTCGATATCGCCATGGAAGCCCTTGTGTCGAATGCCACTTTTGTCGCCCGTTCCTTCGCCGGCGATCCACGGCAGGTGAAGGAACTCATCAAAGCCGCCATCAGCCATGAAGGGATCGCCGTCATCGACATCATCAGTCCATGCGTGACCTTCAATAATCAGGAAGGCACACTGCATTCCTACACCTGGGGCAAAGACCATGAAGCGCCGCTTCACGAGATCTCGTACATTCCACCCCGCGATGAGATCATGGTGGAAGATTTTGAAGAAGGCACTGTCCGCGAGGTGACAATGCACGATGGTTCGATGGTCATCCTGAAGAAGCTGGAACAGGATTACGATCCGACTGACCGCTGGCAGGCATTACGGGTGTTGGAAGAAGGCCAACAGAAAAATTGGCTGGTAACCGGTTTGCTTTATGTCAATCCGGAACAGCCATCTTTCTACGACTTATTCAACCTGCCTAAAACGCCGATGAACCGCTTGACCGAGAAACAATTGCGCCCTCCAAAAGAGGCGATTGACCGAGTCAATGCGATGATGTTCTAGACTAATTACTGTCCGCATTTACCTTTATTTTTGTATAAACCTGGTCTCTTTGATGTGTAAAAAAGCCTCATTGAGACCATTCTTTAATTTTTATCTCATGTTATAATTTTTTAGTTAGTTCAGGAATCTCCAATCAGAAAGGGACATCACATTATGGAAATAACCAAGAAACAATACAAGCATTGTGATCTGGTCAAAGTGAATGGAAGAGTGGATAGCGCTACGGCTCCCCTGGTTGGAGATGTGTTGGATGAGATCACCGGCGAAGGACGCTATCGTATCGTCCTCGATTTCAGCGGGTTGGAATTTCTCGCCTCAGCCGGGATTTGGGTCCTGGTTAACACACAGAAAACCTGTAAACGATATAATCGCGGGGAAATTATCCTGGTCAATGTGCCTGACAAATCCTCTCCACTCTTGATCTGGCCGGGTTGGTACCTTTTTTCACGATCTCGAATGATCTCACTGAAGCGGTAGGTAGCTTCTAACTTCACAGGCAAATTATGACAGCCTATTCTGCTACTTTGGATAACCTGGGGAGAATAACAGACCAGGTTGTCAGAGCAGCCAAAGAGGCGGGCCTCTCAGACAACGAAATATACGATGTCGAAGTGGCCATTGATGAAGCCTGTACGAATATCATCGAGCACTCGTATACGGAAGAAGGAAAGGGTGAGATCGAATGCATCTGTCAGATCCTGCCAGATGGATTAAAGATCTTTCTCCGAGACTCCGGTTGCTTCTTTAACCCAGATAGAATTCCATCTCCTGACCTAAATTCACCTATCTCCAAACGAAAACCGCGTGGATTGGGGCTATTTTTCATGCGCAAGTTGATGGACGAGGTGAAGTTTGATCCGTGTGAAGGGCAGGGCACGCTCTTGACAATGGTAAAGCGCAAGGAGCGCACCCCTTGAAAGAGATAGCACCATCCAATACGTTGTTTGTTACTCCAGCCTGGAAAAATTTCTTGAGTATGGGAGAACAATTGATGCGCCAGACCTCGATCAAAGGTCAGGCAGATTTTATCGTCTCTCATATTCGGTCACTCGGAAATTATGAAGCGGATATCTGGTTTACCGAAGGGATCTCCCATATTCCCGGTTCTACTTCAATCCCGATATTTCCATCCGTTCCGCATACCCCTCTGCTGCAAAAGGCGGTCAACGATCGAAAGGTCGCCGTGATTGGCAAATCGGGTAATACGAAGCAATATACCGGCAGCGAACCTCCCTATATGGTAGCTTATCCGCTGATTGTCCAGGACCTCTTGTTGGGCGCAATCCAGATCATCCGCCTGGACAGTTTGCCGTTCAGCCGTGAAGAAGTTGATTTCTTTGATGGCCTGACTTCGAACGCTGCCGTGGCTTTGCAAATTTCCCACCAGACCATCATTAAAAACTGGAGACTCGAGCAGCTTTCCCTGGTTCGAACGGTATCCCAACAGATCGCGAACGTCCTGGATTTAGATGAGTTGTGCCTGAAAGTAACCAACCTCATCCGGGAAACCTTTCATTACTACGCGGTGACCATCTTCACAGTGGTAGCCGGTAAAGAGCAGATGACGTTTCGTGGTTGTGCGGGACCGTTCGAGACGATCACCGCCAGCCACCCGCCGTTATCAGCCCAATTTGGACGGGGTATCGTTGGGATCGCTGCCAGCCGCGGGGAAGAATTACTCGCCAATGATGTATCCAGGGAGCCGATATATCTGTACACAGACCAGCTTCCGCATACGAAGGCTGAAGTAGCCCTGCCGTTGAAAGTGGAAGATCGTGTGCTGGGAATCCTGGATATCCAGAGCGAGCAACTCTTCGCCTTCCACGAGATGGATATGCGGGTATTGCGCTCTCTGGCTGATAATATCGCACTGGCAGTGGAAGGCACCCGCCTGTACTCGGACGTTAAAAAACATGCCGAGCAACTTTCTGTGGTCTCCGAGGTGGGGAAAGCGCTGTCATCGATCCTTGATTTTGACCTGCTGTTAAAACAGATCGTGACCTTAATTCACGAGAAATTTCATTATCCATACATCCATCTGTTTTTGCTTCAAAAAGAAAACAACCAGTTGGTCTACCGGGCCGGGGCAGGAGACCGCGCCAAGGTCATTGATGAGATCGGCCTGCAGTATAGTCTCGATGATCCGGCCGGCATGATCCCCTGGGTGGCCCGAAGCGGGATCACGCTGATCGCGAACGATGTGACCCAGGAACCTCATTACCGGCCTTCCTCGATCTATCCCGGTGAAACAATTTCTGAGATGACGATCCCGTTGATGTTCGGACGTGAAGCGCTGGGTGTTTTGGATATCCAAAGTGATCAACCGGATACGTTTGATGAATCTGACCGCCAGTTGTTTGAAACCCTGGCAGATAGCATCGCGATTGCCATTCGCAACTCGATCTTGTTTAATTCGGAACGCTGGCGGCGTCAGGCGGCGGACAGCCTTCGGGAAGTCGCTGGATTGCTTTCGTCAAATATTGCTCTCGAGAAGTTGATGGATATCATTCTGACGGAATTGGATCAGATCCTGCCATGTGACGCGTCTGCCATCTGGCTGATCGAAGATGAAGACCGCACAGAGGACGATCCGTTCCCGCTCAAACTGGCTGCCGTGCATGGAACATCCATGGAATCGATCACCAAATCGTGCTGCGATGAGCCATCCTGCCTGGATTGGTTGAACAATGCCCTTCAGCAGCCCAGGCCGACTGTCCGCACTCCGCAGGATCCCCATGGGCCATTGGGAAAAGCCATGCAATTCAACCCGGAATACTCTTCCATCGCGGCTCCCATGTTGATTGGTGACAAACCGGTTGGGATGATCGCACTGGCTCATAATTCTTCCGGTCGTTATGGATTGGAATCCATCCAAATGACGTCCGCATTCGCCAGTTATGCCGCGGTTGCCATTCAAAACACCCGCTTGTATGCCTCCGCCCAGGAGCAGGCCTGGATCGCGACCGTCCTGTTGCAGGTGGCTGAAGCGACCCAGTCCATCACAACGGTGGATGAGTTGCTGAAAGCAGTAGTTCGGCTAACGCCATTATTGGTTGGGGTGGCTGGATGTTCGCTCTTTTTGTGGGAGAAGAACCTGGAAGCATTTGGTATCGCCGGCTCACATGGGATGGAGTTCAGGGAAGAAATTACCGAAAAGAACTGGATCAAACCTGACCAGGCGCCCGCTTTACAACGATTGGTCTCCGACCGGACCCCGGTCGTGTTGGCCAATATCGAGGAATCCTTCCCCATATTATTGCGGTCAGAGGGAGACGATGAATGTTTGCAATATGCCCTTCTTCCTCTCCTTTCCCGAGGGACCATGCTCGGTGCGTGCCTGATCTCTTTCTGTGCTACCAAGAGGAGTGAGTCGGGTCCCTTTATGGAAGATCAACGCCTGGCCATCATACAGGGCATCGCACACCAGACGGCAATCGCGGTCGAAAACATCCGCCTTCTGGAAAGCCAGCAGCAGGAAACGTACATCTCAGCAGTCTTGCTGCAGGTAGCCCAAACCGTGGTCAGCTTCAGCGATCTCGAAGATATCTTCTCGTCAATCGTTCATATTACCCAAATATTGGCCGGTTCGCAGACATGCGCCATATACCTCTGGAATGAAGCGTTGGAAGGCTATCGGGCTGTTCAGGTTTCAGGTGTATCCGGGGAAAAGGAAGATGAATTACTGACCTCTCTCATTCCATCTGAGCAGGCCAGGCTGCTCGAAGATATCATCCTGAATGATTCGATCGTGACCCTTCCGATTTCTCCAGCCTGTGCGAGTGAACCGGCCACCTGGTTGGATATCAATCCCACCGATCAGATCACCCCGGATGCATTGCAGGCTATTCACACGCCCGTACTGATCGGCGTCCCGCTTTCCGTGAAGGGAGAATCCTTCGGGGTAATGCTGGTGGTCGATCCAGGTGACGAAAAAATCTACTTCAATAAGCGATTGGAGATCATTACCGGAATCGGCCGGCAGACTTCCCTGGCGATTCAGAATGACCGTCTCCAGCACGCTCAGGTGACACAGGAAAAACTGGAACGTGAATTCCAACTGGCCAGAGAGATCCAGCAGACATTCCTGCCGACAAATTACCCTCATCCGGACGGTTGGCAATTGGATACCCGTTGGCGTCCCGCCAGGGACGTTGGGGGTGATTTCTTCGATATATTCAGTCTCCCAAATCACCGCCTTGCTCTGGTGATTGCCGATGTCTCGGATAAAGGGATCTCTGCCGCGCTGTACATGACATTAACCAGAACGCTCATCCGAACGGTTGCCCAACAGATGAACACTCCTGCCAAGATTCTGGCTCAGGTCAACGACCTTATCTTGCGAGACACACCTCATGGGATGTTTATCACAGCCTTGTTGGGAATCCTGGATACGAGAACCGGTGAATTATCCTATGCCAATGCGGGTCATAATCTCCCGATCATCCGGCGCAAGGCTAGCCAAACTCTCGAAACATTGGAAAAGGGCAGCATGCCTCTTGGCATCCTGGAGAAATTGGCCTTCAAAGATAGCAAAGTGATATTGGAGCCGGGTGATACGCTGCTGATGTATACCGACGGAATCACGAAATCGTTCATGGAGACTGAATTCTTTGGTGAAGAACGTCTCTCTCAGGCTATCTTATTGCCTGACCTTCCGAATGCGACCAGTATTTTGGAATCGATGGATTCCTCGTTAATGGAATTCAGCGGGTACGGTCAGCCTTCGGATGACGTGACCGCTCTGGCGATCTACCGTAAATAGCCCACAGTCGGGTATTTCCACTCTATATCGATTATTCTCCGATGGTATGGAGGAGAGCCAAATTCGGTTTCCCTTTGTGTGCGATGGGAAAACCGGAGATGACCACCACTTGTTGACCAACCTGGATGGGAAGCGCGGTTCGCATCACTTCGTCCACGGTCTGGATCATGGATTCGACGGTGGTCACGTAAGGCACCAGGTATGGTTTGACGCCCCAGTACAGCGCCATCTTTTGATATGCCGATGGGGTGGGCGTGAATGCCAGGATCGCCACCTGCGGGCGCACCTTTGACATCAGCAAGGCAGTCCTGCCGGAATGGGTGAAAACGGCGATGGCGGAGACATTCCGGTCGTGGGCAAGCTCCTTGGCCGCGCGGGTCATAGCCACCGCATCTTCACTGGTATCCACTTCGAGATTGTCGTCACATTGCGACCACTCGCTGTAATTCTCTTCCGCCTCACGGACAATCGAATCCATCATGGCGATGCTTTCCAAGGGGTATTTCCCGCTGGCTGTCTCACCGGATAACATGACCGCGTCTGTTCCATCGAAGATCGCATTGGCCACATCGGTGGCTTCCGCCCGCGTTGGACGGGGATTGTGGATCATCGAATCGAGCATTTGGGTGGCAGTGATCACCGGTTTGGAATGGAAATTCGCCGCCCGGATGATCTTCTTCTGCGCAATCGGTACGGCAGCAGGGGACATCTCCACCCCCAGGTCGCCACGGGCAACCATCACCCCATCTGCAGCCTCCAATATCTTGTCCAGGTTATCCAGTGCTTCTGGCCTCTCCAATTTGGCGATGATGGGAACAGATGCCTTGTCCGGGGCGTAACGGTTTATTTCCTCGCGCACTTCCAGCACTTCGCCGGCTGTTCTGACAAACGAGATCGCAACCAGGTCAACCTCGTTATCCAATCCGAAATGGAGGTCGGCCTTATCTTTGTCAGTGAAGGCGGGCACTCCCGGGTCCACACCGGGCAAATTGAAACCCTTATGGGAGGTGAGATTTCCACCCAGGGTTACCTCAACCGTAATTCCAGTACTCGTGATGGTGCGAATCAGAAATTCGATATTGCCATCGTCGAGCAGGACACGACCTCCCGGATGTAATTTTAGCTGCAATCCCGGGAAGGGAATGGTAAATTGAGCGCCTTCCGACGGCGTGGGTGAGGTCGTGAAATCGATGTTGAGGATATCTCCGGGATGGATTTCAAGACTGCCGTTCGGAATTTCGCCGATCCGGATCTTGGGACCTTGCAAGTCCTGGAGGATGGCGACTGGTTGGTCCAATTCACGCGCCAATTCCCGGATCAACCGAATGTTTGCGCCATGCGTTTCAAAATTTCCGTGTGAAAAATTAAGTCTGGCAACATTCATCCCCGTCTGGATCATCTGTTTTAAGATGGCCCGATCCTGGGAGGACGGCCCTATGGTTGCGACAATTCTGGCTTTTCTTTCCATGGTTAGAGGTATCCTAGTCTTTTTGCATCATATCTCAACTGGTCACGCATAACCGGATGTGCCAGGGTTATCAGTGCCAGCGCTCGTTCGTCGGATGGTTTTGCCGTATAAATCCAATATACCATACTCTGTCGCAACCCAATGGACATGGTTGCGGGTGGTGATCACGCCGGCTCCCGGCTTTAACGTGGACACGATCCGGGATGCAGGTTGTCCATGTTGATCCAAATAGGTGCTTGGCAGGGCGATGATCGGCTTGCCTTCATCCGCGAGGGAAGCGCCGTAGATAAAATCTGCCTGGCCACCTGCTCCGCTATAGAAACGGGTGCCAATCGAATCCGCACAAACCTGCCCGGTGAGGTCGATCTCAATCGCAGAGTTTACCGCGACCATCTTCCGATTCTGCGCGATAGTAAATGGTGAATTTACATACTCGGTCCGGTGTAATTCAATCATTTCGTTTTTGTGTGCCCATTGATACAACCTCTGGCTGCCAAACAGGAATCCGGCCGTCATCTTGCCATGATGAAGGGATTTTTCAGATCCGTTAATGACCCCGGCAAGCGCCAGGTCCATCATCCCATCGGAGATCAGCTCCGAATGGACGCCAAGATTCCGATGGTCTTTAAGATGAGAAGCGACCGCTCCGGGAATCGAGCCAATCCCTAGTTGGATCGTCGCTCCATTGGGGATGATCCCGGCCACATGGGCCGCGATCCTGTCTGATACATCACGATTCTCCTCGGGAATGATGATATCCTGTAGAGGCTCATCGGCTTCGATGATCCGATCCAACTGCGAGATGTGGATTCGTGTATCGCCGCAGGTGGCAGGCATCTGTGGATTGATCTGGGCGATCCGCATTTTCGCCGCTTCCGCCGCGGTTTTCACCAGGCCGGTCTCTGTACCGTAGGTGCAATACCCGTCCTCGTCCGGCGGAGACAGGTGCAGCAAACATTTATCAACTTTCAAGATGCTTTTCTTGAACAGCAGGGGTAATTCTGACAAGAGGACCGGGGTAAAATCAGCGCGCCCTTCTTGGACAGCCTTGCGAATATTCGCACTGATAAACAGGGTATTCACCCGGATGTGATCTGCGAAGATTGGATCAAGATAGTCTGCGTTTCCGATGGTAAGCGGCTGGATGATTTGCAGATCTTTTCGATTCGGCAGGGCATTCATCAATCCCCTTACCAACGCCTGCGGAACAGCACTATTCCCGGTCAGATAGAAAGTATCCCCATTCCGAATTTCGGAGGTGAAGGAATCGATTGAGACGACCTTCTCACGATACTCAGCAGCCCAATTGTTTTTTGTCATACATTCATTGTATTCAGAAAACAAAAACGGCAGTCCATCATCAAGGGTAGACTGCCGTTTATCTTCAAATCGTCTTATTTCATGGTGAGGACATCGCGGATGCTTGGTAACGCCCAATCGATGGTCGCCTGGTCGATGACCAGGGGCGGTGCAAACCGGATCACATTCTGGTGGGTTTCTTTCGCCAGTATGCCTTTCTTTTCCAACGCTTCGCAAAATCTGCGCGCGCCGCCGGCTTCGGGTTTCAATTCCACCCCGATGAGTAAACCTTTTCCACGCACTTCTTTAATATGCGGGCTGTTGATCTCGCTCAATTGATCGACGAAATATTCGCCTAATTTTGCGGCATTCTCTACCAGATTCTCTTCCACGATCACCTTAATCGCAGCACGGGCAACGGCAGCCGCGAGCGGATTTCCGCCAAAGGTGGAGCCGTGTTCTCCGGGGGTGAATAATCCCAGAAGTTTGCTGCTGGCCAACACTGCCGATACCGGGTAGAACCCGCCGGCGAGCGCTTTCCCGATGGTGATCATGTCTGGCTTGACCTCTTCATGCCAGGAGGCGAATAATTTTCCAGTCCGCCCCAAACCGGTCTGAATTTCGTCGCAGATCAGGAGGACGTTATTCTTCCGGCAGATTTCGCTGACCTTTTTCAGGTAACCTTTGGGAGGAATGATCACGCCGGCTTCGCCCTGGATCGGTTCGATAAACACGGCGGCTGTATTGGCGTTGATCGCTTTTTCCACTGCCGCGGCATCCCCATACGGGACGGTGACAAAACCGGGGGTGAATGGTCCGAAATCAGCTTTGTAGGATGGTTCGGTCGAGAAGGAGATGGTCGAGATGGTGCGCCCGTGGAAGTTGCCTTCCGCGGTGATGATCTCTGCTTGGTATCTGGGCACTTGTTTCACCTGGTACGCCCATTTGCGTGCCAGTTTGAGAGCGGTTTCCACCGCTTCCGCGCCGCTGTTCATCGGCAGAGACATCTCATAGCCGGTCAATTCCGAGAGTTCCTTATAGAAGAAGGGAAGCTGATCATTACGGAAAGCGCGGGAAGTCAGGGTGACTTTCTGAGCCTGGTCGATCAGCGCCTGTTTGATCTTGGGGTGAACATGGCCCTGGTTGAGCGCGGAATAGGCACTCAGACAATCGAGGTATTTATTGCCATTGACGTCGTATACCCAGACGCCTTCTCCCCGCTCGATGACGACATCCAATGGATGGTAATTGTGCGCACCGTACTTCTCTTCAATCTCAATATAGTCTTTGGTTTGCATATTATGCAGCTCCTAACACATACGCTACGATTGCTTTTTGGGCGTGCAGACGGTTGTGGGCCTGCGGGAAGATCACGCTGTGCGGTCCATCTGCCACTTCGTCGGTCAATTCCTGTCCGCGGTGAGCCGGCAGGCAGTGCATGACGATCACATCCTTATCGGCTTCGGCGACCAGTCTGGCATTCACCTGGAACGGCGGGAATACTGCCTCCCGTTTCTTGCTTTCCGCTTCCTGGCCCATGCTGGTCCAGGTGTCGGTATAGATGACGTGTGCTTTCTTAACCGCTTCATGTGGATCGCGCAGCAAGGGAAATTGACTCCGCCGGTTTTGGCGGCGATGGCGTGCCCGATATCCAGTGATTTTGGGATCAAGTCGTAGCCTTCAGGGGAGGCGAGGGTAAAGTTCGCGCCCAGGGCGAGCACGATATGCATCAAGGAGACAGCCACATTGTTGCCGTCGCCAATAAAGGTCACATTCAAGCCTTTGAGGGATCCAAATTTCTCAACGATGGTCAGCGCATCTGCCATGCCCTGGCAGGGATGGTTGTAATCACTCAAGCCATTGACCACCGGGATGCTGCACCACTTTGCCAATTCCAATACATGGTCATGGGCGAATACCCGCGCCATGAGCACTTCCACATAACCGCTCAACACCCTGGCAACATCCGCGATGGACTCACGCTGTCCCAGCCCGATCTCATTCGGAGAAAGGTATAAGGCATCACCGCCCAGGTGGCGCATGGCCATGTCGAACGACACCCGCGTCCGCAGGCTGGGTTTTTGGAAGATCATTGCCATGGTTTTGCCTTTGAGGATCGGCTTATTCCCGCCTGCAAAATGCTCTTTTTTCAGCCGGATGGCCAGATCCAACAGCATTTTGAGGTCAGCGGATGGATAATCAGAGATGGCAAGAAAATCTCGTTTCATGAAGGCTCCTGAAGTTGGAAATTTGAGTGTATAACCGTGGTTAGTATAACACAACGGGCATGTGTCGAGGAGTGGGACAAAAAAGGCAATCCGAGGGAGGATTGCCTTGATTTATTGGGTTATGACCGTTCAGATTTAGCCAATTATTGCAGTAATGCCCTCAGATCATCCAGGTTGCGCGGACTGTAGACCTCGCCCCGTTTGCTGGCAAGATCGATGTTCGCCGAGAGTTGGATCTTCTCCTGGGGAGTGAATTCAGCCGCGGTCATCCCGATGATCGGGATCGGATTTTGGGTGACCTTATCGATGATCTTGTCCAATACGGCAAATCCGCTCATCACGCTGGATTTGAGATCGAGAATGATCAGGTCCGGTTTTCGATTTTGCACTTCCAAAATGGTCGAAATCGTGGTCTTTGGCTTCGTAGACTTCCATTGCTCCCAACAATAGGGTGTATAGCTGGACGATTCGGCGGGTTTTGTCATTTCCGACAGCCACCAATACTCGCGGTGTATCTGAGAAATCAACCAGCTTCAAGGCGGCGATCAGGTTTTCCGAATTTGTGATGGCCAGTGTGGTGGTCATCTTCCTTCTATCGCTCTGGAAGGCATGGGTTGGACTCTCCACCGGCATGGTATGCCCGGTTGCATTGACAATCACGACATCCTTCTCTTTAATGATCCCGCGGTTACAAAGTTTGAGCAAACCAGCAATGGCGACGCCTGCGGCCGGCTCCACCAGAATTCCCTCCATCCGCGCCAGCAATGAGATGGCTTTGTACGTTTCCCGGTCGGTCACCACCTCGAAAATTCCACCGGATTCCTGGGCCATACGATGATGCAGCAGGGTGTATGCCCTTCCTGGATCCATCGTGGTCAACGATTCGATGGTCGTATCCTGGATCGCCAGTGGATCAATGGTATCCATTCCCAGGTTCCAGGCTTTCACCATCGGAGAGCAGCCTTCCGGTTGGATCAAACCCATCGCAGGGCTACGGTCAATTAATCCCATGATACGCAGTTCTGAAAAACCCTTCAGAATCCCTATCGGTCCAAGACCAACGCTGACCGGTTGGATATACCAATCCGGTGCTCGCCAGGGATTTGATGGTTGCTTCTTGCTTTTCGGAATGGGGGGGCCCATGGTGGCTGAGAGTTGTTCGGTGGTTTCAAAGGCGAGGGTCTTCATCGCTTCAACAGAGGGAACGGTCTGTGCTGCCTGATCCATGAAAACATTACGTTGCCGGGCGAAATCGATGGCGACCTTACGGGTCTGATCCATATTGCCGGCGATCTTGATCACCCTCGCGCCGTACAATAAGATTTCGCGTAGCTTAGCTGTCGGAACCCGGCTGGTCAGAAAAGCCCAGACCTTAATTCCACACCGCGCGGCGTGAGCGGCGTATGCCAGGGCAATATTCCCGGAGGATGCCACGACCATCTCCGTGATCCCCGATTCCAACAACGCGGCGATGGTGACCGCAGCCTGCCTGTCCTTGAATGATTTGGTCGGGTTCTGCCGTTCATCCTTGATGAACAGATTGGTGCAGTGAACAAAATTTCCGAATTTGGTTGCCCGCAGAAGGGGTGTGCCGCCCTCGCCAAGTGTCAGCTCAGGATTATGATCGCGAACAGGCAGCAATTCCTTGTAGCGCCACAGATCAAACGGACGTCCGGGCAACTGCAAAGGAAGCGTAAGCGCCAGACTGGGATAGTCGTACAGGGCTTCCCGCCATCCGCTGCCACACCTCGGGCAGGAAACCGAAGTTGGGAAATATGGAGTGGAATACCCACAATCAAGGCACTCTACAACAAAATGGGCTGCCATGCTGTCCTTATCAGGATGTTTCGATGGGTCGTTTAAAATATATGTAGTGCATCATGCCTTTATTATTCAGGTCTTTGCCTTCGATAGGACCCGTCCCGACCATCTCCCAACCTTCCAAACCAAGTTTTCCCAGAACAATGGCCATGACGGATGGTTCTTCAATTTTAGCGTTCTTTTCGATGGGAATGATTTTCAAACCCTCTGTGGTGAAATAAAACAGCTTTGGAAAACTACCCCACCACCAACTGGATTCAGTCTTGATAGGTCCGACTGCGCAAAACTCCCATTGTTGCATCTCACCCTCCTGAATGATGCTTGAAAAGAATATCATCCATTTAGTTGCAATCAGAGTGCCAAACCTCACATTCATGCTCGCTGATGGTTAGTGGAACGGGTTATAATGGGCGAATGACAACAACCATGGATTTCGACCGATACATCGAACGCAGAGGGACAGACAGCATCAAATGGAATCTGTATTCAGAGGATGTTTTACCACTCTGGGTAGCCGATATGGATTTTGTTTCTCCTCCTGCGGTGCTGGAGCGCTTAACTGACCGGATAAATCACGGCGTTTTCGGATATGGAACCGCATCCAAAGAGCTCGTTCAACTCATCATCGAACGGCTCTGGAATCGGTATCACTGGAAAGTATCCCCGGAAGCCATCGTGTTCATTCCCGGTGTGGTAACCGGGTTGAATTTGTTTTGCCAGGCTTTCCGCGCTCACAGCGACCGGATCGTCCTCCAGACCCCGGTCTACCCGCCGATCCATCAGGCCCCCGGGAATGCGGGTGCAACGGCAGTTTTCTCCCCGTTGACCCTCACCTCATCCGGCCGGTATGAGATCAATTTTGATCACCTGACCGAGCAATTCAAATCTGGTGCGAAGACTTTCCTGCTCTGCAATCCGCATAATCCGGTAGGCAGAGTGTTTACCCGGGACGAATTAACTCGTCTGGCGGAGCTGTGCGTTCAGTATGATGTGATTGTGTGCTCGGATGAGATCCACGGTGATCTGATATTTGATGACCGGACTCACATCCCGATCGCTGCCTTATCTCCGGAAATTGAGAGCCGGACCGTAACGTACATGGCTCCCAGCAAGACATACAATATCGCCGGTTTGGAATGCGCTTATGCCATTATCCCAAACCCTGAACTGCGGCAGCAACTCATCTGCGCGCGCAAAGGGATCGTGCCCTATGTGAATATTCTCGGATTATCTGCCGCGGAAGCGGCTTACACCGGTGGTGATGCCTGGCTGGCCGACCTGCTGGGATATCTAAAGCAGAATCGCGACTTGTTGCAGCAATTTTTTCAGGAGAACTTGCCTGAGATCAAAGTGTATCCTGCTGAGGGTACCTACCTGGCCTGGCTGGATTGTCGGGCATTGAATTTGCCGGAACCGCAAAAATTCTTTCTGGAAAACTGCAAAGTCGGATTGAATAACGGCCTTGACTTCTGTGAAGGTGGAGAGGGATTTGTCCGCCTGAACTTCGGCTGTCCCGCCAGTACGCTCCAACAGGCTCTGGAACGCATCAAGGCAGGGCTGGAGCAGAGGTAATTCCTCATGAAACGTTTGAAGAAAATTAGCCTGATCGTCTTCACGGTCATACTCATCTCGACTGCCTGTCTATTCCTTTTCGTGATTGGAGCGGGGTATTACCTGGTCGTGCGAGATCCCATCCGATCCTCTTCGGCGGTGGCGGTCTTGAGTGGAGGCGGAATTGAACGCATGGATCACGCGTCCGATCTGATCAAGAGATGATTATGCCAAACGGCTGATCATTACCGACACCGGAACCATCGACCCCACCACAGGCGTTAAAGTGAGCCGTATCATGGAGGATCAAGCCGCCCAGCGTGGCGTCAGAAAAGTATTCATCCATGTCACCGATGGTACAGCCGAGTCAACCCGCGATGAGGCCATTGCCATTAAAAACCTGGCGCTCGAGAAAGATTGGCAGCGAATTATCGTTGTTACCGATTCGTTCCATTCACGCAGAACAAAGATCATCTTTTCTGATATATTCCGGGGAACAGGGATTCGGATCGCAGTCAACCCGGTGGACGCGGAAGGCTACTGGTATCATCCAGCCACCTGGTGGATGGACAATCAATCCCGTGAGGCAACGATATATGAATACATTGCCTTGATCTCTTACAAATTGGGGATCTATCAGGAAAACTTGTGATCGTAATTGGGCTTGTAAAGTAATCAGACCACCCAATTGGGTGGTCTGATCGGTTCTGAAAAGGATTTTGGTTAGTCTGTAGATGACTTTACAGGGATGACATTTGCGGCCTGCAAACCTTTCGGTCCATCTTCCACTGAGAACTCCACTTTCTGAGCCTCGCGAAGACGTTTATAACCTTCCATTTCAATGGCGGAAAAATGTACAAAGACATCTTCGCCATCATCGCGGCCGATAAAACCATAGCCTTTTGTGGCATTGAACCACTTGACGGTGCCAACAAAACGTTCTGCCATACTGCTTTCTCCATCTTTGAATTGTTGATTCGACATTGTCATTTACAATGCCGGACAAAGATTATCACGGTCAAAGCGGTTTAGTCAAGGGAAACCTAAATGCTTCATTAACAAGGCAAACTGGTCTTTTCTGGCAGATAGAGGACATACCCGAGGCTATAATAGGAAAGATGATCGAACGTCCCCCCATTCATTTGATGATTGCCGGCCTGGTCCTGATCCTCGTGGTTGCTGCTCTGGGCATCTCTCCGCAACCAGAGAGGCTGAACCGGAGTCTTTCTCTTGCCTCCAACTATTACCAGGAAGGATTGTATCAACAGGCGCTGGTGCATTACCGCGCGGCTTTGGCCTGGCAGCCATACCGGGTGGATATCCATGAGAGGCTGGCTTCTTCCGCGATCCAGGTGGAAGATCTCGACCTGGCATTAACTGAGTTGCAACCTCAGGCAGAAGCGAACCGGCTCTCACCGGAAGGATGGCTGTTGCTTGGAGACCTGCATCTTCGCCTTAAACATCCCGAGTTGGCGCTGCAAGCTTATGAAAAGATCGAGCCTGACACGCCCGCCGCCGTCTGCATCCAGCCGCAACCGTCTGCGAGTCTATGCTGAATTAAAGAATTGGGAAATGGCGGTTGAATTCCTGTCGAAAGAGTACAGCCTTTCTGGAGATCCAGAAATTTTATTCCTCCGGTCGGGATTTGAGGCATTCCTCAATCCCACACGGGCGCTGTCTTCATTGGAATCAAATGACGACACCCGTTACTCAGGGTTGAAACAAATCCTGGTTGAACTCATCCAACCGGCTTGAGCAATCTGGAGGAGTCAGCTCAATTTCAGCGGCTGGGACGCTACTACGAATTGTTGGATGTGGATTTTCTGGCGGAAGCCGCCTTCCGGCAGGCGGTCACCCTGGCGCCGGATTCGGCCATTGCACATGCGAACCTGGGCAGGTACCTATCTTTGATGGGACCGGACGGAGAAGCTGAGATCAACCTTGCGCTTCAATTGGATCCCCAAAATCCGATGGTTAACCAACTGGTTGGCGAATACTGGTTATCAGCGGACCATCCTGAGATCGCGCTCGTTTACCTTAAGAAAGCCCTCCAACTGGATCAACAATCTGTGGATGTGCGCATCCTCCTTGGCTATGCGTATAACCAAATGGGAGAGTATCCATCAGGTCTCGCACAATGGGTGGATGCTGCCGCCATTTCCGAGAATCCAGAACCGATCTGGCGTCAGATCGGCGAATTTTGTGTCCAGAATCAAATCTATCTCCGCGAATTTGGAGTAGACGCTATCCAGGCGTTACTACTGGCTGACCCTGAATCCGCTCAAAATCTGGATCTCGCAGGCAGGTTGTATCTGGCACTGGAAGATCCCTTTACCGGAGAAAAATACTTGTACAAGGCAATCGAAAGCTCGCCCGAATATTACCCTGCCCAATTGCACCTCGGTGCCTGGCTGATTTCCAGCGGACGGTGGGAAGATGGGCGAAAATGGCTTGAATCCGCGGCGAATCAACAATTGGATGAACAGACCCGTTTGCAGGCATTGGCATACCTGGCAGGCGAATGAGCGATCCGTCCTGTGATAGAATTGGGTGAATTCGGTATGAAAAAATCATTTCGCATTCTTACTGCCATCCTGGCTACATTCCTCCTTTCCGCCTGCGGATTGGGGGATCGGTATATTCGTGGTTTACTCACGGAGCAGAATCCGGAATTGCCGATTTTCATGGATGATTTTAGCGATCACGATAACGGCTGGCTGCTGACGGTCACCGATCAAGGCGTAGCGCATTACGATGGCGACGCGATACGTATCCTGATCAATGAGTTCGAATGCCACCTATTGGACCTCTCCTGGGCTGAAACTAAAAGATTCGATCGTGGACGTGGATGCGGTCAAAGTCACCGGACCGGATGACAATCTCTTTGGGTTGATCTGCCGATTTCGGGACGAACAAAATTACTATTCATTTTTGGTGAGCAGCGATGGTTATTACGGGATACTGAAGGTGGAGGATGGCAAGCGTGAGTTCCTCGGGACTCCTCACATGCAGCTATCGGATATGATCCAAAAGGATGATAAGACCAATCACCTCCGGGCGGATTGTGTCGGCAACAAACTGTCCCTGTATGCCAACTGGACCAGGCTGATGGAAGTAGAGGATGATACCTTTACTGTGGGGGATGTTGGCATTTTGGGTGCGACCCGTGATACAGTTGGCACCGATATTCGATTCGACAATTTTATTGTTATTTCGCCCGAATAAGGCAATCAACAACCCATGAAAGTTTTCCTTGATACGGTAGGGTGCAAACTTAATCAGAGCGAAATCGAAAAATACTCAGCCCAGTTACACCAGGCGGGGCATGAGATCGTCTCAAGCATGGAAGGGGCAGACGTCGTGATCGTCAATACCTGCGCCGTCACCTCTGCCGCCGCGCAGGATTCCCGCCAGAAATTACGAAAGGCAATCCAGCTCAATCGCGGCATACAGGTCATCGCAACCGGATGTCTGGCATCATTGGATGAAGCCCTCGACCAGGTCATCCCGGGGCTGGCCAACGTGGTGCCTAACCAACGCAAGGACACACTGGTAAGTGATCTATTCAATACAAATCCTGACCTGGAGTATTATCAACGCCAGGTGATACCGGGCGCCCGTCATCGAACCCGGGCGTTTATTAAGATCCAAGATGGTTGTGATAATTTTTGCACCTTTTGTATCACCCGGATCGCGCGTGGCGCATCCCGAAGCATTCCCATTCAGCAAGTATTAGCCGACATCCATGGCGCGTTGGATATGCAGGTGAAAGAGATTGTGCTCACCGGTGTCCACGTGGGATCCTGGGGGATGGACCTCAAACCCCGCGCTCATCTCTCCCATCTGATTCAAGATGTCCTTGGGTCGGTCAATGAGGAAATTCGCATCCGCGTCTCTTCCCTGGAACCCTGGGATCTGGACTCAGACTTTTTTCGGTTCTGGGATGATCCCCGTCTGTGTCCGCATTTTCATCTTCCATTGCAATCGGGCACTGATTCCATTCTGAGGCGCATGGCCCGAAAGACCAGTACCACGGAATATGCCCGACTTCTGGAGATCATTCGTTCCCGGATGCCGGATGCGGCGGTTACCACGGATGTGATCGTGGGGTTTCCGGGCGAAACGGAGCAGGATTTCCAGTCCACGATGGATTTTATCCAGTCCTGTCAGTTCGCCGGTGGGCATGTCTTCAGCTATTCGGCCCGAGCCGGCACCCCGGCAGCGGTATTCCCCGGCCAGGTGAATGGGAAGATCAAACGCCAGCGAAGCGCGCTGATGCATGAATTGCTGACCCGTTCCGGTATGGATTACCGCAGGAAATTCATCGGAAGAACGGTGCCGGTCTTATGGGAATCGGCGAAAAAAGTGGAGGACGGTTACCGGATGGGCGGCTGGTCTCCCCAATACATCCGTGTGGAAGCCCACTCAGCGGTTGATGGCTGGAATCAGATCCAAATGGTGGAATTGACAGAGGTCACGGATGTAGGTTGCCAGGGGATGATCATCGCGCCAGAAATGCCAACAGCACGCTGACCAGATACAAAAACGCCAGGGGCAGCATCAATAAAACCATATTGACCGGGTCTACGGTGGGAGTAACCGCCGCGGAGATGACCGCGATGACTACCAGAGCGATACGCCATTGGCGCAATAGACCCTTGCCGGTGACAATTTTCAACTTGGCCAGGATGAAGACCAAGAGCGGCGATTCAAAACAGATTCCCATCCAGAATAGCAGATTGGTGACAAATCCTATGTAGTTCGATAGTCGGGGAGTGGTGGCCACCCCCAGAAACTGGACCAGGAAATTGACGGCCGGCGTCAACATGACAAAATAGGCGAATGCGACCCCGGCAAGGAAGAAGATGGTCGCCAGTGGAACGCCGATCACCACCCATTTCTTTTCTCCAGGTAGCAGACCGGGCAGAATGAACATCAGCAACTGGTAAACGATCACAGGCATCGCCAAAATCACCCCCAGGGTGAGCGAAACCCGCATGAATACACCCACATTTTCCGTCACTTCAATGGATTGTAATTGGGAGATGCCGCCAATCGGCAGTGCCAGAAGGTGGATCGCCTGTTCCGTGACCAGCATGGAAAGGATTGTATCGATAACCAAAGCCCCCAGCGCTTTCAACAGCCGGCTTCTTAATTCCTCAAAGTGGCTTAGGATGGTCATCTCTGATGATGAATCGGAATCTGGCATTACGGATCCTGATCGGCTGGCGGTTTGGTTGGTGGGATAGTGGGACGGTTTGATTCATCCGGCTCATCGATCAATTCAGCGCTGCGGGTTGGATCGTGGATCATCCTGCCCCCGTAAGGATCCGGGTCAAATCCGCGGGTCGGTTTGGAACTGTCCCGCAATTCTGCCAGGCTGTCTTTGATGCCGCTCTCCTGCATGAATTGTTCCTGAGCCTGGCGAATCTCTTTCGATGAACTCACCACAGCCTTCCATGCATCCGATCGGACAATACTTCGCAGGAATGAACCAATCTGCTGCCCGACCCGAACCATTCCCCCGGGGCCAAGCAAGACAAACATAAGCACCAGAATCAAACCAAATTCAAGCGGACCAATACCCAGTATTTCCATTGAATTTGGGAAGGAACTCGTTATTGCTCTTTGGGCGCATCGTCGTGAGATGAGCTGTCTTTATCATCATCAGACGGACCTTGCAAACCATCCCGAAATTTCCGAATGGCGCTGCCAAGTTCGCCGGCGATTTTGCCAATTCGGCCTACGCCGAAAACCAGCAGTACCACGACCAGGATCAGTAGTATTTCAGGTAATCCAAAACTTCTGAACAAGGGACACTCCTTTATTGAAGTTGGTGTAAATGATTATAATCCAATATCATTAGATATGATTTCTGGACGATAGTCCATCTCTTGTAGAAAAGCGTTCATAAAATATAATTATTCGCTTGTTTGGAAACGAGAATGGATAAACATTAATGCAGGATTTTGAAGAAAACGAAGCAGAAAATATCATTAAGCAGACGCCAGATTACAAGCCACCGAAATCGTGGCGTAACTGGTTAATCGGTCGACCCCTCCAAACAGCAGATGCACCACATCAAACGATCGGTAAAGTATCGGATTAGCGGTCTTTGCTTCGACGCATTATCTTCAACAGCGTATGCGACTCAAGAATTGCTTGTGATCCTGATCCTTGCAGGTGCTGGCGCATTACAATTTGCTTTCCGTATTTCACTCGCGATCGTTGTGCTGCTGGTTATCCTGACAATTTCATATGAACAGACCATCCATGCCTACCCAGGTGGGGGGGAGCGTATATTGTTGCTCGCGATAACCTCGGAGAATTCCCTGCTCTAACTGCAGGAGCAGCCTTATTGACAGACTATATCCTTACGGTCGCTGTATCAATTTCTTCTGGCGTTGCACAATTGATTTCAGCAGTCCCGAGTCTTTATCCCGTACAGAGTCTGGATTGCGGCTGTTTTTGTTTTGTTTATCATGGTGATCAATTTGCGAGGGTGTGAAAGAATCAGGTTTTATGTTTGCCATCCCTACTTATTTCTTTGTTATCTTAATGTACCTCACAGTAGCGGTTGGCTTGTTTCGTTTCATAAGTGGAACGTTGGGAGTAGTTCCAAATCCTCCTGAGATCGAAATCATTGGTCAACTGCAACCTATATCCTTCTTCCTGATTTTGAAAGCGTTTTCAAGTGGTACAACGGCAGTTACCGGAGTGGAAGCGATTTCAAACGGGATTACCGCCTTTAAAGAACCGAGAAGTACCAATGCGGGAAAAACACTCATCGCGATGAGTGCCATTCTCGGCTCCCTATTATTGGGTATTACTTTTCTGTCTTCTCAAATTAGTGCAGTTCCATCCGCGTCTGAGACTGTGATCTCTCAACTTGCAAGGACCGTTTGGGGATTCACGAGGATTCTCTATCTGGCTACCATAACTGCGACAACAATTATTCTGGTTATGGCGGCAAATACAGCATTCGCAGATTTTCCTCGATTGAGCGCACTTGTTGCCGCGGATGGTTTTTTACCGCGACAATTGGCTTACCGTGGGAGTCGTCTGGTTTTTTCGCGTGGGATTATCTCTTTGGCGGGTGTTGCTATCTTTCTGGTAATTATATTTCAAGCCAGCGTCACAAAGTTGATACCTCTCTATGCAATTGGAGTTTTTCTTTCATTTACCTTATCTCAGTCTGGAATGGCACGACGATGGTGGAAATCGGGAAGATTGATTGAAGGTGCAACAGTAAAAGAACGCGGATCATCGCTATCTCATGACCCACACTGGCTTGGTAAACTGATTATTAACGGTTTTGGGGCACTAACTACCGCTGTTGTAATGTTTGTTTTCGCAATAACAAAATTTGCCGATGGCGCCTGGGTAGTGGTGATTCTAATACCTTTAATGGTGGCAATATTCTATTCCATTCATCTACATTACAAAAGCGTGGCTGCCAAGTTATCTCTGGAGAATTATGGCGCTCCATCCCGAATTATCCGACATAGGGTGATTTTGACACTGAGTGGGGTCCATCGGGGATCGCTGGCCGCTTTAAGATATGCGAGAACTTTAACTGATGATATTACAGCGGTACATGTTTCCATCGATCCAATCGAAGCGGAGAAGGTCGCCGCGAAGTGGCAAGCCTGGGGAGATGGTGTTCGGTTGGTTGTATTAGATTCCCCGTATCGGTTGATGGTCGAACCGCTCTTGCAGTACATAGATAATGTCAGCAAGCAAATGCAGCCAAATGAGATATTGACCATTGTAGTACCGCAATTCGTACCCCGTCACTGGTGGAATAACGCTCTGCACACGCAAACGGCATTTATCCTGCGGGCGACACTATTATTCCAACCAGGGATCGTGATTACAGACGTGCCTTATCAAGTGGATTAGGAAATAGACAGATCGAAAAAGGATTGATCCAAATGAAAGTGATTATTGTGGGATGTGGTCGTCTGGGAATTAACCTGGCGAACAATTTACTAAAGAAGAATGCTGATATTTCGATCATTGATAATATTCGCCAGTCTTTTTCATCTTTGCCCCCTGATTTTCAGGGTCAAACCATCGAAGGTGATGCGCTCGCACAGGAAGTGCTGATCAGGGCGGGGATTGAGAAAGCGGATGCTCTCGTTGCAGTAACCAATTGCGACCCACTCAATGCGGTGGTTGCGCATGTCGCTCAAACCGTGTTTCATGTGCCGCATATCGTGGTCAGGAATTACGATCCACGCTGGCGTGAATTACATGAGATGTTCGGACTTCAGGTGATCAGTTCCACCGCCTGGGGAGCGCAACGAATTGAGGAAATGATCGAAAACGATTTGGTCCGTGCGGTCTTTTCCGCCGGCAATGGCGAAGTGGAAGTGTATGAATTCGATATCCTTGAAAAATGGGATAACCAGCCTTTGGGCAATCTGATCTCATCCAATGAATGCACGCCGGTGTCGCTCACCCGCGCCGGAAGAGCGATGATCCCGACCCTGGATAGTATTGTCAAAACCGGTGACGTGATCTTATTTAGCGCCACCATGGATGGGGTCTATTCTGTCAGAGACCATCTGGCGAAGAAGTAGGAGGAATTCCAATGTTGGTTATTATCGCCGGCGCAGGCAGAACAGGCGCGCAATTAGCAAAGATGCTGGTCAATCAGAATTACCAAATTCGTTTGATCGATAATCGGAAGGATATTCTGGCAAGGGTTCACAAGGAACTGCCAACGGAGGTCATCTTCGAAGGTGATCCCATCGATAAGGATATCCTGGAGAAAGCCGGTATTCGTGAGGCGCAGGTGTTGGCCGCCTGTACCACCAGTGACGAGACAAATTTATCCCTGTGCTATTATGTCCGGGAAAAATATAAAGTACCCCGGACCATCGCGCGAGTGAATAATCCCAGGAATGCCTGGCTGTTTGATAAAAAATTCAATGTCGATGTCGCCTTGAACCAGGCGGATATCCTTGCCCGTCTGATTGAAGAAGAAATGTCGATGGGTGACATGATGACGTTGGTTAAATTGCGCCGGGGTAATTATTCCCTCGTGGAAGAGAAGATCCCCCCGGAGCCAGGGCTATCGGCCTGATGATCAAAGATCTGGGTTTACCTGAAAAATGTGTGATCGCGGGGATTATCCGCAAAGGCGAAGTGATGATTCCACGCGGGATCAGCGTCCTCCAGGAAGGGGATGAAGTGTTGGCTGTGACAGACCCGGATGGCGCGGATCAGCTCGCATCTTTATTGGCGGGATTACCGCCTCAAAGACCTCCAGTAGGTGTTTGATTAAATTGAGACCATAAGGTATAATTTCAAACTTGTCTGAAGAAGTCTATTGTTTTTTGAAAGGGATTGAGCATGCCGAAGAGAACATACCAACCACATATTCGCCGGCGCATCCGTGTCCATGGGTTCCGCGCCAGAATGGAAACCGCGGATGGACGCGAAGTATTAAAACGCCGTCGTCTTCGTGGCCGCCACAAATTAACCGTTTCCATGAATAATCACGTGAAACGGATTCGCTGGTAAATCGGTACCAGAGAGTATTGGATTAGTCCATATTTTTACCTTTTTTAGGTCAGGTTTATACGTGAAAAGAATAGCTCGCCTGACCAGTTCAAGCGAAATACAGCGGGTGAGGCGTACGGGAAGATCAAATGCCCACCCGCTGCTTACATTATCTGTCATGCAGAACGACATGGCCGGGTCAAGCAGAATGACCGTCATCGCGAGTAAGAGTATCGGGGGAGCGGTGCAACGCAATCGATCCAAACGCCGTCTACGGGGTGCGTTGCAGGAAGTGGCTGATCGAATATCTCCTGGAAACGATCTTGTTTTCGTGGTTCGTAAACCGCTGCTCGATGCTCCATTTCTGCAAATAGTGGCAGCAGTTCGGGAAGTGTTGTCGAGAGCGAACGTGTACGAGCAGGAAAATGACTGATGAGAGCAAGGTCCGGTCAGAGTATGCGTCAGAACCGAATCTGCGGGACCTGCCATTCAACTGGAAGACTGCTTTGAGCTGGCCGTTTTTGATCCTGATCAGAGGTTATCAACTATGGTTATCTCCTGTCATCGCGCAAAATACCTGCCGGTTTTATCCTTCCTGTTCCCATTATGGCTATCAGGCAATTTATAAACATGGGATACTGAAAGGTGGAGCACTGACCATTTGGCGCATTTTACGCTGCAATCCATTCAACCCGGGCGGTTATGATCCGATCCCGTGAGGTCTAAAAAATCTAAATTATGGTAAACACTCACATGAAGAAAGCACTTACACCTCTCCTTTTCTTGATTGTCCTGTTAAGCCTCCTGCTTACCGGTTGTACCGGAACAGGAATCGCCACCAGTTGGCCAGGAATCTCTTACGCCGACAACCGGGTATTCATGGCAAATTCATCCTTTGTTTTTGCCATCAATCCGGATAATGGTTCGATGGTCTGGCGTTATCCTGAAAAAGCGAATGCGAAGCTGAGTTTTTATGCGCCCCCCGCCATCTCTACGGATGGTCTGGTGGTGGTTGGAGACTACGCCAACACCATTCATGCGTTGAACGCCAGCACCGGAGTTCAGACCTGGTCGTACACAACCGGTAATCGGATCATCGCCAGCGCAGTGATTGATGGTGATACTATTCTGGTGCCATCCACTGATCGGTTCCTGTATGCATTAAATCCACAGGGACAATTGCTCTGGAAATTCGAGACAGATCGTCCCATCTGGGCACAGCCGCTCGTCTTGGACGGTGTGGTCTACCAGCCGGGAATGGATCACAAGTTGTATGCACTCGATCTGGGTAATGGATCCTTGAAATGGGAACTTGACCTGACCTCAGCGGTCGTCGGCAGCCCGGCGGTGGATGAGAATGGAATTCTCTATCTGGGCACAATCGGCAAGGAAATTGTGGCTGTGAATTCGGAGACCGGACGGGTCGCCTGGAGATACCAGAATTCGAGCAGCATCTGGGCCAATATGGTCCTAAAGGAAGGCGTTCTCTACTTTGGCGACCTTGACGGAACCTTCATCGCATTAGACACCACGACACACGCACCTATCTGGCAGTATAAAGCCGGGGGAGCCATAGTCAGCGCTCCTGCGCTCCTGGAAGACCGGTTGATGTTCGCTTCCGAGAATGGCATTCTGAATATTTTGGATTATTCCGGCGCCGTCCTGGGAATCCCTTCACTGAGTGAGAAATTATATGCGGGGCCAGTCTTAATGGGGATAAAGTTCTGGTTGGAATAAACGAGTCCAAAGATAAGATTTTATCTGCTGTTGATCAAAACGGAACCCAGGTGTGGTCTTTCCAGCCACCCAAATAAAGGATTTAGATCATGTGGGATACATTTATCATCGCACCATTTTTAAATGCACTACTCTATATCTATACACTGGTATGGAATAATTTCGGACTGGCGATTATTCTCTTCACAATTCTGATCAAACTGATCACACATCCGCTGATGGTCAAACAGATCAAAGGCGCACAGGCAATGACGGATCTGCAAAAAGATCCCCGCTGGATTGAAGCACAGAAGAAACACAAGGGTGACAAGGAAAAACTATCCCAGGTTCAGATGGAATTGTATAAAGAACTGGGTGTCAATCCACTCGCATCCTGCCTCCCGACCCTGATCCAATTCCCAATCATCATCGGCCTGTACCAAAGCATCATGCTCGGTCTGGCTTCTTCCCCATTGGAACTGTTGAAACTCACAGGCCATCTTTATCCACAATTCCTGGATGTGTCCACACTGATCCCGCTCAACAGCCGTTTCCTCTGGATGGATCTAGGTCTTCCGGAAAGTTTGAAGTTATCATTCCTCCCGTTCGGCATCCCCGTTCTGGCGATCATTGTTCTGGTGACGACCTATCTTCAATCCAGGTTGATGACACCCCCATCTGGCAATCCAGGTGATCAGGGCGCTCAGATGTCAAAGATGATGAACCTGTATATGCCCTTCCTGATGGGATACCTTGCACTGACCTTCTCCTCCGGTCTGGCAGTATATTTCGTTGCCAGTAACCTGGTCGGTATCCTGCAATATGCCTTGCTTGGAAAGCTCGATATCAAGAATTTGATTCCAGGTTTGGGAAAAAAACAAGAAACAGTGGTTGATGTAAAACCGCTTAAATCAGGTAAAGAAAAAACAAACCAGAAGTAAGAGGTAGGTATGACAGTCGAGAGGACATCTCTGGAAGTAATTGCCCTGAGTGTGGAAGAAGCGATTGAAAAAGGCCTCGAAGACCTGAACTTGTCTGTGGACGATGTGGATATTGAAATCATGGATGAGGGCAGCAAGGGATTCCTCGGTCTAGGCACGCGCCAATCACGGATCAAGATCATCGTGAAGGAGGGGATACCTGTACCAGATTTCATTAAAAATCGTGTGATCGAGGTTGCACCCAAGCCAGAGCTTATTGCTGAAGCTAAACCACCGAAAAAAGACAATCTCGGGGAAGATCCCACTCTGCGTGTAGCCCGTGAAACCGTCAGCGAATTGCTGGAAAAGATGCAGATCTCGGCTCAGGTGACATCCACGTTTGTAGAGTCAGAGGAACCTGAGGAGCAAAAAGGGGTTCTGGTGGAAGTCACCGGAACGGACCTGAGCATCCTCATTGGAAGGAAATCCGAGAACTCTCAATGCACTCCAATACATTGCCAGCTTGATTGTGGGCAAACGGTTGGAAAAATGGATGCCCCTTACGATTGACGTGGAGGGATATCGCGGTCGACGTGAACGCCAACTGCGGCAATTAGCCCTCAAAATGGCCGAACAGGCCATTGCGACCGGTCGGCGGCAGATTCTCGAACCCATGCCCGCCAATGAACGTCGGATCGTTCATCTTGCACTGCGAGATCATCCTCAGGTGATCACAGAGAGCACCGGGGAAGAACCCAATCGAAAACTCACCATCGTACTAAAAAAAGAATAGTATAAAACTGAAATTGGTCCCTCTTCTGCTGTGCAGGGGAGGGATTTTTCATATCCTCAAAGAGATCGATCCGACAACCAGAAATGGTCAGCCGTAGGTATAATAGTAAATGAATTGTCATACAAATTATCTGAGGTGAAGAATGCGTGCTGTGGATATCATTGGTAAAGTGCGTGATCACATCAAATTAAAAAAGAAGAGATCATCTTCTTCGTGAACGGTATTGCCGATGGAAGTATTCCGGATTATCAAATTTCCGCATGGGCGATGGCGGTTTTACTGAATGGACTATCCGCTCGGGAGACAACGGAACTCACCCTGGCGATGGCGCAATCCGGTGATCAAATTGACCTGTCGATGGTTGTGGATATCGCGGTGGACAAACACTCAACGGGCGGTGTTGGAGATAAGACAACCCTGGTGGTCGAGCCTGTGGTTGCCGCCTGCGGGTTACCGGTTGGAAAAATGTCCGGTCGCGGCCTGGGCTTTTCGGGTGGCACGCTCGATAAACTGGAATTGATTCCCGGATTCCGCACCGACCTGACCAAAGATGAATTCATCACCCAATTGAAAATGTTGGGCATCGTCCTGACCGGGCAAACGGGAGATCTCGCCCCGGCAGATGGCAAACTGTATGCGTTACGTGATGTCACCGGAACGGTTCAATCGATCCCGCTGATTGCCTCATCTGTGATGAGCAAGAAGATTGCCGCGGGAGCCCAGGCAATCGTGCTGGATGTCAAAATTGGTCATGGCGCATTCATGAAGAGTGTCGAGGAAGCGCGTGTTCTGGCGAATTTGATGGTTTCAATTGGCAACCTGAGCGGAAGAAAAGTGACGGCGTTGTTGTCGGATATGAATCAACCGTTGGGTCATGCCGTTGGCAACGCGCTGGAAATGAAAGAGGCCATTGATACATTGCATGGCAAGGGACCTGCTGATTTCAAGGAACACTGTCTGGTAGTAGCTTCCCACCTGCTTCTGATTGGCGGGAAAGCGCGTGACCTGACCCTGGCGCGCTGGATGGCAGAGGAAGCACTGGATAACGGGAAAGCCTGGGACATGTTCCGTAAACTGATCCATGCCCAGGGCGGCAACCTCCTCTATGTGGATGAACCGCAACATCTGCCCCAGGCTCCATTCATCGAAACGATCAATGCCCCCGCGGCAGGATTCATCGAAGAGATCAATGCCCGCGTGGTGGGCGAGACCTCCGTTGAAATGGGCGCCGGTCGGGCAAAAAAGGGCGATGCGATCGATCATGCGGTGGGATTGGTCATCCTCCGAAAAGTGGGCGACAAGGTGGAGAAAGGCGATCCATTATTTATTATTCATGCCCGAACCGAAGACTCTCTCCACAAATCCAAAGACCAGGTACTGAGTGCCTTTACCTGGTCTACGAATCCGGTGGAGCCCTTGCCGTTATTCTATGACGTGATCACTGGTGAAGAATAGAAGAGTGGTGGTTTCCGAGGTCAGACATGGACGTCGAGGGGATACCAGATTCCGTCTATAATTAACCATCATGAAAACCAGCGGGTTGATCATCCGAAACGCATTGAGACTATTTCTGCTGATACTACTCTTTGCTCTAACTTCTCTCGTGCTGAGCAGTTGTGGAACGTGGGAACCTGCTTTTTCGGCCGGAAAAACCATCTACGAATTTGTGGGCACATCCACCGCACGAGCGTTGACCCCGAGCACCATCGAACCAACAGCCACACAGACCATCACACCGACACCGACGTTAACCTTCACTCCAACCCTCACCAGAACCCCGACGAATACGAGTACGCCTACAAACACGCCTGCTCCAGTTATTCTGGTAACGTCCACTCCAACGAGTACAGATACGCCGGAGCCTACCCGATACTGGCGACGCCGGTCTTGCTGGTGGGCGCAGGCGATATTAGCATCTGCGGTCATGATGGAGACGATGAGACGGCTATTCTGATTGAAAGCATCCCGGCGAAACTGTTCACTGCGGGCGACAATTCCAATGAAGATGGTGCGCCATATCAATATCGCGATTGCTTCGGACCTACCTGGGGAAGATTTTAAGGACCGGATGCATCCGAGTATTGGCAATCATGATTATGGTTACGATGATGGGGCGAGCTACTTCAAGTATTTTGGTGATAGAGCCGGGCAGGCAGGGAAAGGCTATTATAGCTACGACCTGGGAGACTGGCACATCATCGTTTTGAACAGCAACTGCAGTTTTGTAGATTGCAGTCGCGGTTCCAAACAGGAGAAATGGCTCCGGGCGGATCTGGCGAAGCATGCCAACCGATGCACGTTAGCTTACTGGCATCATCCCTTGTTCAGCTCAGGACCGGATGGTAAAAATAAACGAACCGTACCCTTCTGGCGTGCCCTATACGATGCCGGTGTGGATGTTGTGGTGAACGGTGATTCCCACTTCTATGAGCGTTATGCACCCCAAACCCCGGAAGGCGACCGTGATTACGAGAATGGAATCCAACAGTTCATCGTTGGCACCGGAGGTGCAAAACTTGTGGATTTTGGCAATATATTACCGAACAGCCAGGCTCGTGATAATTCAACATTTGGAGTGATCCAATTTACCCTCTGGCCGGATAGCTATGAATGGCTTTTCATACCGACAGAACCGGGGGGATATTCTGATAGCGGTAGTGCAGCCTGCCATTAACCTTCTTAGATTGTGCTCATCCATTGACGCACCACTTCCGTTATGAGATAATCAGCCCAAAGCGTTGATCGAAACGAGTAAGTCTGGTGTAATCTCTCAGCGATCCCGAGACAGTGCAAGTCGGGAAGGTGACCCAGGCTGAAAATCCTTCGGGAGCTGCAATCTGAACGGTTTATTCCCAGTAGGTGCGCCGGAATCATCTCCGTTAGGTGGATGCAGATGGATGTAAGTATTCTTTCATCTGACGAGGTGCTCATTACGATGAGAACCAGGGTGGTACCGCGAGGCTTAATGCTCTCGTCCCTGTTGGGATGAGAGTACTTTTTTAACTGGTATAAATTCCACTCTCCATTGGAGGTTCGTGCATGAGTTTCAAACCTGTTTCACCAAAGTTGGATGTAGTCCAGATGGAAGAGCACATGCTCCGGCACTGGAAGGTCTACAATATGTTTAAACACTCCGATGAACTACGTCAGGGTTGTCCGGAATATGTCTTCTATGAAGGGCCGCCTACAGCCAATGGCAAGCCCGGCGTTCATCACGTTCTTGCCCGCGTTTTCAAAGATATCTTTCCCCGCTATAAAACCATGCGCGGATTTCACGTCAGCCGACGGGGTGGTTGGGACACCCATGGTCTGCCGGTTGAAATCGAAGTGGAAAAGAAGTTGGGCTTCACCAATAAGCAGCAGATCGAAGATTATGGTGTTGCGAAATTCAATGACCTCTGTCGGGAATCGGCATTCACCTATATCCAGGAGTGGGAAAAGCTCACAGATCGGATTGGGTATTGGGTTGACCTGAAAACCGCCTATGTGACCTTCCACAACGAGTACATCGAATCGGTCTGGTGGATCCTCAAGAGTTTCTGGGATAAGGATTTGCTCTATCAAGGTTTCAAGGTGGTTCCATACTGCCCTCGTTGTGGAACACCCCTTTCCGATCATGAAGTCGCACAGGGTTACCGGGAAGCGGTGGATCCTTCCATCTTCTTCCGATTGCCCCTGGTGGATAAACCCGGTACATCTCTCCTGGTGTGGACAACCACCCCGTGGACCTTGCCTGCCAATGTGGCGGTTGCCGCCCATCCCGATGTCGATTATGTGACGGTGGATCGACCGCTACCTGAAGGCGGGTCTGAAAAGCTGATCCTCGCGGAAGCGCTGATCGAAAAAGTATTCCGCGGCGAAGAAGTCCAGGTGATCGATCGGTTTAAGGGCAAAGCCTTGAAGGGAAAGAAATACCAACCCTTATTTACGTTTCTTCCTCCCGACAAGCCTTCCCATTACGTGATCAATGCTGATTTTGTCACCACCGAGGATGGCACCGGATTGGTTCATATGGCTCCCGCGTTTGGCGCGGATGATATGGCCATGGCGGAAGAACATGATCTGCCGATCCTGCAAACGGTCGCTCCGGATGGGACTTTCATCAAGGAAGTCCGACCTTGGAGTGGAGTCTTTGTCAAGGAAGCCGACCCATCCATAGCCAAAGACCTGGAAGCGCGCGGCTTGGTGTTCAGGTATGAAACATATACCCATACCTATCCATTCTGCTGGCGATGCGGAACGCCGCTGCTGTATTATGCCCGCAAAACCTGGTATGTTCGGACCAGCCGTTATAAAGACAAATTGGTGGCATTGAACGATAAGATCAATTGGGTACCGGCGCACATCAAGAATGGCCGATTTGGGAACTGGTTATCCAATAATATTGATTGGGCGCTGGGACGCGAACGATATTGGGGTACGCCACTCCCGGTCTGGCAATGCGAAGATTGCGGTCACCAGGAAGCGGTTGGATCCGTGGCGGAATTGTCCCAGAAGGTTGGCCGGGACCTCTCCAACCTGGATCTGCATCGTCCGCATGTGGACCATATCCATTATCCTTGCCCGAAATGTCAGGAAACGATGACCCGCGTCCCCGAGTTGATCGATGTGTGGTTTGACTCAGGTTCCATGCCGGTCGCGCAATGGCATTACCCGTTCGAAAATCAGGAAAGTTTCAATCGCCAATTTCCGGCGGATTACATCTGCGAGGCGGTCGACCAAACCCGAGGATGGTTTTACTCCCTGCATGCGATCAGCACTCTGCTTTTTGAGAAGGCAAGCTATAAGAATGTCATCTGCCTGGGGTTGATCCTGGACGAAGAAGGTTCGAAGATGTCCAAGACGAAGGGCAATATCATCGAACCCTGGTCGGTGATCAACACGCACGGGGCGGATGCTTTCCGTTGGTCGCTGTATACGGCCAGCCCGCCCGGGCAGGAACGTCGCTTCTCAGCCGATATGGTAGGAGAGGTGGTGCGTAACTTCACCCTGACGCTCTGGAATACCTATTCGTTTTTTGTCACCTATGCCCGGTTGGACGAATGGCAGCCTGATCCATCCACCAAGCCACAATATAGTGAACTGGATCGTTGGCTGCTGTCCTATCTCAATGCCATGGTTCGTGATGTAACCGTTGCGCTGGAAAATTACGATGTCACCGGGGCGACCCGTCCTCTGGAGAATTTCGTCAATCAGCTATCCACATGGTATCTGCGCCGGTCACGCCGCCGCTTCTGGAAGAGTGACACGGACGCGGATAAACAGGCTGCTTATTCCACACTCTACACAGCTCTGGTCACGGTCAGCAAACTGCTTGCCCCAACTATGCCTTTCCTGTCTGACGAACTCTATCAGAATCTGGTTGGCTCGGTTGATCCAGAGGCAGCGGAATCAGTCCATTTGGCTGACTGGCCAACCTTTGATCCTGCGATGATCGATGAAACGCTCAATGCGGAAATGACACTCACCATGAAGTTGGCTTCCCTTGGTCATGCAGCCCGCAACAAGGCCAACCGGAAGGTTCGGCAACCTTTGGCGGAAGTGGCTTACGCAGTCTCCAACCCAGACGAAAGATATGTGGTGGGAAAATACGCAGATATTCTGGCGGACGAGTTAAACGTCAAGCATGTCCGTGTCTTGGATGCGGCTGGTGAAGCGGTCTCGTTTGTGCTCAACCCATTGCCCAAACAACTTGGGCAAAAATACGGCAAGTTGTTCCCCGCGATTCGTAAAGCCGTATTGGAAGCACCGGTGGAAGAATCCGCCCGGCGTTTACTGGCAGGGGATGCAATGGTGGTGGAAGTGGAAGGGCAGGTGGTGGAACTTCTGCCTGAAGAAGTGGAAGTGCGCGCCCAGGCGAAAGCGGGGTACGCTGTGGCATCAGAAGGCGCCTATCTGGCAGCCCTGGTGACCGATCTGACTCCGGAATTGGTGCGGGAAGGACAGGCTCGGGAATTTGTCCGCAGAGTTCAGGACCTTCGAAAACAACTCGATTTTGATATATCCGATCGAATACACATCCATTTCTCCGCGAGCGTCGGTTTGAGTGAAGCGGTGGAAATGTTCCGCGATTATATTATGGGTGAAACCCTGGCTGTCTCATTGGAACAGGCGGAAGGACAACCTGATTGGTATCAGGATTCATTCGACGGGGAAACGGTTACGATCAAGTTGGAAAAGAGAACCTGAGCAATCGGGCAATAAAGTAGATTTACCCAATGAGGGCAGGAGCATATCCTGCCCTCTCCTATATATCGTGTCTGGCACACTCGGTTGCGGGTAGGATCTGGAAGATAGTACAATAAACTAATCCACAGGTGAGGAGTTTGAATGGATCGTAAAGTACCCAGCGCAACTTCCGAGGAGATCCAGCTTTATCGCAGCACCATTTATTCATTGTTGCGTTCGTCAGCCGAGGTAAAAATCCGCACGATCGAAGAAGTGCATGCGGGGATGAATTCCCTGATGCATCCGGGAGCGCGAAGCCCCGAGCCGGATATCGCGGCTTTCATCTATGCAACCATGCGGTTGCCCGGTTGTATCTCGGATGTACGCACCCTGATCCTCGGGCAGAACGCCGAAGTGTTCAAACGGAATGGATTTTCGGATATCGAAAATTGGCAACCTGTGGCAGCTCGAGCTCGCAGACGGCGCTGTTTTTTCAGCGGGACTGACCAGTTGGGGTGCTTTATCGCCAGCCGCTCTGATATTGAGGATGTCATCCCCACCCTAACAGCTTATCAAATGGAATGGAATAAACTGCATTCCAACCTGGTGCGCTGGCCGGCGGATAAACCATTCTCTTCAATCTTACAGAATCCTACCCTGTGGAGCCAGTTCGCAACGAACTTATCCATCTCACTGGATGACTTGAATCGTTTTCGGGATTTATTGGGAAGCGATTTTTTTCCCATGCTGGAAAAAATCCAATCACATTCGCTGGGATTTAGCGTTCGCTTACTGAATGGTTCTCTGAGCCAATACATGCGGGCAGCGCATGAATGGTATGAAGCGATCACGCGCACGATTCCGGATCTGGCCGAACGCCCGGTCTACTTTGTGTCCAGCAATACCCATAGCCTGGTCAACCTGATCACGGGTATTACCCCCCAACAGGACGCGGAACTCGTCCGCTTCATCGAATCGGAACCGGAGGGAGATCTGTATGCTGAGTGGCAACAGATCACCAGCGGGAAATCCCGCTCGAATCGAGCCAATTTTCTGTATTATGTATCCAAAAAACGTCAGAACAATCCCATGAATGAGATTGCTCTTCAGAATCAGATCCAGAACGAGAAAAAACGCGGGATCACACGGATCTCCTCGCAAAAAACGTTCGATATCGAAGCGCAACTGATCGAGCTGAATAAACTCGATTTCTCCGCCATGGATCCACGTTTGGGTGCCATGGATTTGCATTCCCTGAAAAATAGCAGGGCGGTCATCTTTAATATCGACTATCCCCTCGGTTTAGCTGCCTATAATCTCCTGGCAACCATCAGCATTCATCTGTCCGATATCCGGGGTGTGTATGTGATGGGGAAATCGGCATCCCTGAATGCCACCCGCGGCGATGTGATCATCCCGAATGTCGTTCAAGACGAGCATTCGCATAATACTTATCTCTTTCAAAATTGTTTTTCTGCGGCAGATGTCGCACCTCATCTTAATTACGGAACCATCCTGGATAATCAGAAAGCCATTTGTGTCCTGGGTACCTTTTTGCAGAATGCCCATCTGATGGATGTGTTTTACCGGGAAGGCTTTGCCGATATCGAGATGGAATTGGGCAATTTCTGCAGCGCCATCTATGAAGCCACCCGGCCCAAACGCTATCCGCTCAATGAAATTGTGAACCTGTACAATATTCCATTGGATTTCGGTGTTTTGCACTACGTGTCAGACACACCCATGTTGAAGGGAAAGAATCTGGGTGAGGGGACGCTCTCCTACTATGGGATGGAACTCGACCTACGCCTGCTCCCTGGCCATACTCAGGAGAATATTCGCAGTTGAAGGCCAGCGATCATAGGTCACATCACAATTGTTGGATATCATTCATCGCACATTCATCTTTCCAGGATTATCCGATCATAAACGCAGAATGTACAAATCATTACACAGGTGGGAAACATGAATACATCCATTCAAGAGTCATATCAGGATACCAAATCGCCAGACGATCAGATCCGGTTGAAAGCATTCACCGGACTATTGGCGTTGAGTGAACATCCGGTGGACTGGGTTTACGAAGTCTGGGATGATCTAATATCCAGATTGCGGGACCCGAATTCATATCAGCGGGCGATCGCCCTCATGCTTCTTTGCAACCTCGCAAAGAGCGATTCACAATGTCGCATAGGACAGGTTCTGCCCGAGATCCTGTCTCACACGAAAGATGAAAAATTCATCACCTCGCGTCAATGCATCCAGAGTGTTTGGAAGATCGCAGTATATCAACCGATGGTACGGGATGAGGTCGTGCATCACCTGACGAACAGGTTCAATGAATGTGCAAACGAAAAGCACGCCAACCTGCTTCGGCTGGACATGATCCAATCGTTGAGGAAGATTGATAAGGGCGGGAATTTGAAAGAGCTGATCGACAGCCTGATCGCGAGCGAACCAGAAGAAAAGCACCGGGCTTCGTATAGGAAAAAGTAAACCTTGTCCTATTGCGGTTATTAGTAATCAGCAATTCCTATCGTTTTTACAAGGGCCTTCTTCCAGATGCCAACTCCCGCTAGAAACTGTCTCTGCGATGACATGAGGTCTTGGAGAAACGGGCATCTGGGAGGAAGAGGCAACGCCTCTTCCTCCCAGAAAGTTTATTGCCCGGGCTATTCCCCATGTTTGAGCAGAAACCGAAGCTGCCCGGGCAGATGGAGACCTTCTTCAGACGATTTCTTAAATGTCAAAATCCCGCAGTATGAGATCGCAACGCTTGCTTCGCGAGTTCGCGGTGACATGGGATCCGCTGGAAACCCTCCATCCGGAAAGAATCACCCTCCTTTCGGTAGCATGGTACAATTTCCACACGCTCAAACCCGTGGAGGTTCGCATTGACGCAGTTTTGGAAAAAATATGACCTGCTGATCATCCCTGCCGTGATCTTGATCGCGCTGGATCAGTGGACAAAAGCATTAAATTCGTCAGAACATCCCTTTCGGTGAAACCTGGTCTCCCTGGGAATGGCTGGCTCCATACGCACGCCTGGTCCATTGGAATAACACCGGCGTCGCTTTTGGCATGCTGCAAGGCTACAATATAGTCTTCGCAACATTGGCTTTGATCGTGGCTGTGGCCGTCGTCTTCTACTATCCGCGTGTCCCCCGCACGGACTGGGTACTCCGATTGGCATTGGGAATGCAGTTCGCCGGCGCGGTTGGCAACCTCCTCGACCAAATCTTCTTTGGTCATGTCACCGATTTCATCTCCGTAGGCGATTTTGCGGTCTTCAATGTGGCTGACGCATCCATCTCTGTCGGCGTGGTGGTAATGCTCCTGGGCGTCTGGATTCATGACAAACGCGAAAAGAAAGAGAAATCACTCAAATCGGCATCCGATGCTGAACAGAATAGGCTGGAGGAAAAGCCGGATGGCAGTAACCAAGAATCGGTATGAATTTGCCGGGGTCGAACCGGTACGATTGGATAAATTCCTTGTCCAACAGCACCCGGAACTGACCCGCACCCGGATCCAGCATCTCATTGATGAAGGTTGTGTGACCGTCAATGGCACACCTGCTGCGAAAACCGGAATCAAGCTGGAGTCTGGAAACGTGGTGGAAATGGTCATTCCCGAACCGATTCTGACGAACCTGATCCCGGAAGAAATTTCTCTGGATATATTATATGAAGACGAGCACATCCTGGTGGTGAATAAACCCGCCGGAATGGTCGTCCATCCCTCCATCGGGCATGTCAGTGGAACGCTCGTGCATGCAGCCCTGGGACATGAGCCGGAAATGGCCGGAATAGCCGGCGAAGGACGTCCCGGAATAGTTCATCGATTGGATAAAGATACTTCCGGTATCATCCTGTTGGCGAAAGACGATCCAACTCTGCACGCTTTGCAGGAACAATTCAAAACCCGAAAAGTGGAAAAGACCTACCTCGCCCTCGTGGACAGACATCCCCCAACGCCGGAAGGACGAATTGAAGCCGCCATTGGACGCGATCCTTCGCACCGTCAGCGCATGGCGATCGTCTCCGCTGAAAAAGGGCGGACGGCGGTCAGTGAGTACAAGACCCTGCGCAGCTTCCTCGAGCACACACTGCTCGAAGTCCATCCCCAAACCGGCCGGACCCATCAAATCAGGTTGCACATGGCACTGATCGGCTGCCCGATAGCAGGCGATACGATCTACGGATTCCGAAAATCATCCATCGGACTCGACCGGCATTTTCTTCACGCATACCGCCTGACCATCAGACTGTTGGGCGAGAAATCCCCCCGAACATTCGAGGCTCCCCTTCCAGCAGAATTGGAACAGGTCCTCACCACCCTTCCCTCTTGAGGTGATCCATGGCTTACATCGATCTACGATCAGACACTGTGACTCAACCAACTCCGGAAATGCGGGAGGCGATGGCCAAAGCAGAGGTGGGCGACGACGTTTTTATGGAAGACCCCACGATCAACCGCCTGCAGGAAATGGCGGCTGCCAGGATGGGAAAAGAAGCCGGGTTATTCGTCCCATCCGGCACGATGGGAAACTTGCTGGCGGTTCTGGTGCATTGCGGACGCGGTGATGAGGCCATCGTCGGTAATCTGGGGCACACCTTCCTGTTTGAAGCAGGCGGCATCTCCGCATTGGGTGGAGTTCATCCGTACGTTCTCCCCAACCAGGTGGACGGCACGCTTCGACTGGATGACGTCCGCAGCGCGATCCGCCCGGATGATGTGCATGCGCCGATCTCCCGTCTGGTCGTGATCGAGAACACGCACAACCGCTGCGGTGGCGTTGCGCTGACTGAGGCGTACACCCAGGAGCTGAGCGACCTGGCGCACCAGCGTGGTTTGCAGGTGCATTTGGATGGCGCCCGCATTTTCCACGCCGCCACAACATTAGGTGTCGATGTGTCGGCACTCACCCGTCCGGTTGATTCGATTACTTTTTGTTTGAGCAAAGGGCTTTGCGCACCTGTTGGATCGGTCTTGTGTGGAACCAAAGATTTCATTCATAAAGCACGCCGGCTGCGAAAGCAGGTGGGTGGCGGTATGCGACAGGCAGGGATCCTGGCTGCGGCGGGTATTGTCGCTCTTGAAAAGATGACCGACCGGTTGGGCGAAGATCACCTTCGGGCGAAGAAACTGGCGGATGGTCTCTCACAAATACCCGGAATAGTACTTGACCCGGGCAGCCCCTATACAAATATGATCTTCCTCTCCCTTGCTGACACCATACGGCAATCGGCTTCTGAAGTCGCAGCCGAATTGGCGGCGCTGGGCATCAAACCCCAGGTGATCGGCGAGAAGCGTTTCCGATTGGTGGTACATTATTGGATTGGAGATGACGAAGTGGAGCGGACTTTACAGGCGTTTCGTCAGGTAGTTGTAGGGTAAGCATCAAAATTGAGCGATCTATCTCTGCTATAATCTAATGGATTAAAAGCGGAGGGAATTGGTTGTTTTCCCTCCTATTGTCTTGTCAGATTAAATAAAATTCTACGTTGTAAGGATTAAGTCATGGGTTTGGATACTTTCGTAACAATTCAACAAATCGATGAAGTGGTTGAAAAAATCAAACAGCGCGTCAATTTTCGCCCTGTAGTAGGAATGATCCTTGGATCAGGTCTGGGCGCGATGGCTGATGCGGTGGAAAACCGAATCGAATTTGCAAGCTCCGATCTGCCTTATTGGCCAAAATCCACCGTACAGGGGCATACCGGCAAGATTATCTTTGGAAAACTCGATGGGCGTGAAGTCCTGGTTTTACAGGGGCGGGTACATTCGTATGAAGGTCCCAGCATGGGACTGATCACACTTCCTGTCCGGGTAATGCAGCGTTTGGGCATCCCGAACCTCATCGTCACCAACGCGGCAGGCGCGATCAACCCGAATTTTATGCCGGGAGATCTGATGTTGATCACTGATCATATCGGGTTGCTGTGCATGACCGGCAACAATCCTCTCCGTGGACCGAACCTGGATGAATTTGGCCCTCGTTTCCCGGATATGAGTCAGGCGTACGACCGCAAATTGGGACAGGTCGCCCGGGAAGTCGCCGCCGCCAATCAGATCAAGATGAATGAGGGCGTCTACGCGGGTATTTCAGGCCCTTCGTTTGAATCACCCGCCGATTTGAGGTTCTTACGTACGGTTGGCGCGGATGCCGTTGGGATGTCTACCGTACCGGAAGTCATCGTCGCCAGGCATGGTGGAACCCGGGTGCTGGGTATCTCTGGAATTAGTAATAAAGCCAATTTGGATGGAAATACACTTACCACCCACGAAGAAGTTTTGGAAGCCGGTAAGGTGATCGCGCCCCGTTTGGAGAAAGTGATTCGAGGAGTGCTTCCGCACCTATCTTAATGTCGATTACACCCGAAATGAAAATTATCGATGATTGAAGTCTATCAGTTCCTGGAATCCGCTGAAATCTGGATCTATTTGATTTTGGGCTTAATTGCCATGCTCGTTCTTCGCAAGGTGATCAGCGCGATTCGTGAATATCGATCCTCGATGTTTGGAATGGAAAAAGAACGCGCAAAAGGGTTGCTTTTCCAGCACACCTCGTCTTTGATCCTACTGGTGATGTTGATCGTGAGTGAGTTCGTGTTTGTGACGTTTGCCGATAACGCGATTCCCGCCCTGGCGATGGTTCCCACACCAACGCTCGATATGAACCCGACGATGACGCCTATTGATGCGGTTGAGCTTGCCAACCAGGGATTTGCTGAAACACCACCACCATTCGATGCTGGGGGCGGCTCCGGCGGTGGATGTATGCCCGGCAAACTCGAGTGGACGGAACCCAAACCCGGCAGTGAGATCAGCGGGAATGTCGACCTGATGGGTACAGTGAACGTAACCAACTTCGGATTTTACAAATACGAGTATTCACAGGATAATATCTTATGGAACACCATCCAGGCGGGGACAACGGTTGTAAATAATGGATTATTGGGGAATTGGGATACTTCATTATTGACACCCGGCGATTATTCAGTCCGATTAATTGTGACAAATAATGAGGGCGAAGCTCTTACACCTTGCGTCTTATCTGTAAAAGTGAATCCGAAATAGGGGAAAAATGCCGAAAATTGAAGTTCGTCCTGCCGTGATCGAAGATATCCCCAAATTAATGGATATCGATCATAACTACCACACTGAACACGTCTGGCAATTGGATATCGTGACTGATGAGCGCTATATCGGGGTCAATTTCCGTGAAAATCGCCTGCCTCGTTCAGTCAAAGTGGAATATCCCCGTTCAACGAAACGGCTAATTAAAGACTGGATTCATCGCGACGCACTGTTGGTGGCTATCATGGATAAGCAGCCTGTGGCGTACATCAGCCTAACTACCGATATGGCTCCTTCATCCGGATGGATTACCGACCTGGTGGTCAAACCGACCATCCGGGGACAGGGTATTGGCACTGCGCTCGTCATGGCCGGGGAGGAGTGGGCTACCCAGCAACTGAGCCTCAAGCGGATCATCGTGGATATGCAATCCAAGAATATTCCCGGTATCCGTTTGTTTACCAAATTGGGTTTCGAATTCTGTGGTTATAACGACCATTTCTATGCAAATCAGGATATTGCCATTTTCTTCTCGCATTTCCTGGTCTGAGTGGATTACACTGATATTGAGGAATAAACCGTGAGTTGGTTGACTGGTTTAATGGTAGTTGTTCGGACTATCAGCCAAATACTGGCTGCGGGCATCGCCATTACGGCCTTTTCCCTGTTGCTTTATACGACCGGATTTAATCTCAAAGACCGGGTTGCTCGGTCTTTTGTGATGATCCTTATCTGCGTGGTGATCATCTTCACTGCTGATGCGATCGGCAGTACCACCCTGATCGCCGCGGAAGTCGAGTTTTGGCTGCGGATGCAATGGATCGGCATGGTTTTCCTGCCTCCAGCCTATCTGCATTTCTCCGATGCCCTGCTGGCCACAACCGGAAAACCAAGCCGTGGGAAACGCCGTTGGGCGATCCGAATCACCTACCTGGTATCCATCGGCTTTCTCTTCAGCATTCCAGCATCCTGGTTCCTCGGTTCTCTCGATCCGCGCGAGGGATCGCCAACCCGCTTGCTCCAGCAACTCCTTATGGGTAGTTTTGTTCTATATTACGCGCTCAGTATGATCGCCAGTTGGATCAATTTCACCCGGGCGTTCAGACGGACCACCACACCCACCACCCGCCGGCGAATTGGTTATCTGATCACCGGAGCAATCGCGCCGGTATTCGGATCGATTCCATATTTATTCTTTGGATCCGCCTTTGCCTCGGAACACAACCTGACCTACTGGTTCGTGGTCATGATCGCCAATCTGTTCACCGGCGGTTTGATTGTGGGAATGGCGTACTCGGTGGCCTTCTTCGGTGTAAGCTGGCCAGACCGGGTTGTCAAACGACGGCTATTCAAATGGATCATGCGCGGCCCGGTCACGGCCATTGTCACATTGGGTCTGACCACCATCTTGCGGAGGGCTATGGAGAATTTCTCCATCCCTTTGGCGACCTGGATACCCATCACTATGGTGATGATCATTTTGCTCATGGAATACTTCATCACCGTCTTCGCGCCTTATTGGGAAAAATGGCTATTCTACGGCAAGGATTTCGCTGAAATTGACTTGATGACCGACCTGGGCGATAGATTGATGACCCGCAATGACCTGCGCCAATTCCTAGAAACCGTTCTGGCGGCTGTCAGTGATAGGTTCCAAACGACCAGTTCATTCATTGCTTCCCTTGAAGGATCCAACCTGTCGATGATCGTCAACACCGGTAAGCAACATTTACCGGATGCCGATGAATTCCGCGAAGTATTATTGGCAAATCAAGGCGAGGAGCAACTTTCAGAGCCGATTATTCGGTGGAACGGTCATACGCTGGTACCACTCTGGAACTCCCAGGAGGAACCACGCCGGCTGGTAGGTCTTCTCGGTATGGAATTGCGGGACGGCGAATCGATTAATGAGGAAGACAAACCGGTTCTGCTGGCTTTATGCGACCGGATCATCACCGCACTTCAAAACCGGGATCTGCAATCCGATATCTTCCAAATGATCCAGCGGATCAATCCGAAAGTCGAGCAATTCCAGATCATGCGGGCTGAAACCCGTTTCGCCCGCGCGGAAGAACTGGCTGAATCAGACTTCAGCGTCCCACCTGAACTGGCGAATATGGTCAAAGACGCGTTGACCCATTTCTGGGGGGGGCCAAAATTATCAGAGAGTCCATTATTGCGGATGTCTGTGGTGCAATCGACCTTAAGCAACGAGGATCAAAGCCCGGTCAATGCACTGCGGGCGGTACTCCGGCAAGCCATTGAGAAAATTAAACCGGAAGGGGATAGGAGATACACAGGGGAATGGGTATTGTACAATATTCTTGATATGAAGTTTATCCAGGGGAAAAAAGTTCGGGAAGTGGCGATGAAATTGGCAATGTCTGAAGCCGATTTGTATCGGAAACAAAGAGTAGCTATCGAAAGTGTTGCCAAATCCATTATGGAGATGGAAAACCTGGTAGAGTAATCATATATTGGGGAGGATAGTATGTTTATTGAACCGATGGAGGAACACAAGGATGAGGGGATCATCCAACTTGATGAGGGCTGGTGGGATTCGATCCTCGCGGAAGAAGAAAAATTCGTAACCAGTACGAGTTCTATGGGAACCGGTAAAAATCAATCGGTACCCATAGAGAAGAATAATTGGCAATATCTTGAAGGAATCTACAAGAACGACGCCATTCTCAAGCTGATGGTGACTGGATTCAATCGGGGCGGATTGTTGATCCAGGGTGAAGGTGTTCAGGGATTTGTTCCAGTGTCTCATCTCGTGGAAGCCCCCTGCAATATGTCGGAAGAAGATCGGAAAAAGTTCTTATCCACATACCAGGAGAAAGAGCTATCAGTCAAAATCATCGAGTTCGTTCCCGATGAAGAGCGGATAGTCTTTTCGGAACGCGCGGCGACCGCTGGTGAGGGCAAGCGCAAGCTCATCTTTGAAAACATCCATCCCAGCGATATTGTGACAGGCGTTGTAACCAATATTACAGACTTCGGGGTTTTCCTCGACCTGGGCGGTTTGGAAGGGTTGATCCACGTGTCAGAGCTTTCCTGGGGGAGAGTGGAATTTCCCGGGGACATCCTGTGCGTCGGCCAGAGGATCGAAGCGTTGGTACTCAATGTGACGGAGCAAAATTCCAGGATCGCGTTAAGTTACAAACGCTTGATCAAAAATCCATGGGATCAATCGAAACTGTCTACGCAGTCGGGGATGTTGTAAGCGTAAAAATTACCAGCATCACCAAGTTTGGCGCTTTCGCCCGCTTGAAAGAGGGAGTCGAAGGGTTAATTCATGTGTCAACCATTGAACTTCCACCGGGGATCACCGATTTTTCCACTCTTATTCATAAGGATGATTGCGTTTCGGTAAAAATCTTGCACATAAATTCCGATAAGAAACGTATTGGACTCTGTTTGCAAGGTGATTAGCCGTACATGCCTGTAAAACCGGTAACCCGCAAGACCAGAAAAATACCTGTATCCGCCTCCGCGAAATCTGCTTGGAGTGATTTTTCGCATCCATTCAAGTCTAGTCTAAACCGGATGGTGGATGTGACCACCCATTTCGGACGTTTTAGCCAGGATGTGTTCAGCATTCTTCTCGTCCTCTTTGCTCTCCTTTCCCTGTTGGCGCTTCTGGATTTGACAGGCGGATTCATTCTATCACCCTGGGCAGACTTCCTTCGCCGCTGGTTTGGCTGGGGAGCGCCCTTGTTGATTCTGGCAACCGGTTTCCTCGGGATCATCGGCTTTCGCCGGAAAAAACATCTGCCGGGTGGCTTTCTGGGGCGGGTCATCGTCCTGGAGGGGTTCCTGTTCAGCCTGGTGGCGTTTCTGGCAGCCATTTCCGGCTATGATATTGATCTCGCGGAACAAGGCAAATTTGGTGGACTGATCGGTTGGGGGCTGGCGGACGCACTTCGCAGTGTGTTTGGAGAATTCCTCGGCGGCGCGGCCTGGTTTGCGCTCACTGCCATCTTTGCAGTGATCACATCCAGCTTATTTCAAAAGAAAAATGGACCCCAGCCTGAAATGGGCAGATCGACCCGTACCGGATTCAAGAAGGTGCAAATCGCCAATTCCGAACAGGATGATGATACCGGGGAGCGAGTTTATCAAGCTGGCCCAGCTCCAATGGTGAATTCACCGACAGTACGAACTATTCAGCAACCGGTCGTTCAACCGAGTGCCCGGCGTTCAGAGAATCTTCCTGGTGGTAAAAAAGTAGACCAAATTCAACTGCGCAATCTCGGCAGTATGCCGGTAGTGTCTACTTCACGGCGTGCGGATGTGGATAAAAAATCGAACCTTGCACCCGTCAAGAGGGATGGAAATCTTCCCCCGTTGTCCATCCTGATGGATGAGCAGATCATCCGAATGGACGAATCGACCATCAATCAGTCGGCTTCCATCCTGGAAAAAACCTTGATGGATTTTGGCGTCCCAGCACGGGTGATGGGTTACCGGATCGGACCAACTGTTACTCAATTCGCGGTGGAACCCGGTTATATCGAAAAACCCGCGCCTGATGGGCAGGTGACCAAACAGAAAGTACGGGTGAACCAGATTTCCAGCCTCTCGCGAGACCTGGCTCTGGCGTTCTCTTCCACATCCATTCGGATCGAAGCACCCGTGCCCGGAAGGTCTTATGTTGGGATTGAGATACCGAATGTCCGCACGGTCACGGTTCGGCTCAAGCCGCTCCTTGAAAGCGAACGCTTTATCAAGGTGGGCGCTCCACTTACCCTGGCTCTGGGCAGGGATGTCTCCGGCCAACCTGTGGTGGCAGACCTCGGCAGGATGCCCCATATGCTGATCGCCGGCACAACCGGATCAGGAAAATCGGTCTGTATCGCTGCTTTGGCAGCCTGTCTGGCCATGAGCAACTCACCAGAAGATTTGCGATTGGTGATGGTGGACCCCAAGATGGTGGAACTGGTCCGTTTCAATGGGCCTCCCACATCTGTTGGGTAAGGTGGAAGTGGAAGCGGAGAGGATTCAGGGTGTGCTCCGCTGGGTAATCTCGGAGATGGATCAACGTTATAAACAATTCGCTGAATTCCATGCTCGTGATCTGAACTCTTACAACAAGAAAATGGAAAAGCAGGGTGACCAAACTCTACCCCGAATTGTGGTGATCATCGATGAGTTGGCCGACTTGATGATGAATGCCCCCACCCAGACGGAACCCGCCCTGGTTCGTTTGGCTCAATTGGCGCGGGCTACCGGTATCCACCTCATCGTGGCCACACAACGCCCATCCACAGACGTGGTCACCGGGTTGATCAAAGCCAATTTCCCGGCCCGGATTGCCTTCGCGGTGGCATCCAATACAGATTCGCGCGTCATCCTCGATACCCCCGGCGCAGAGAACCTGCTTGGGCAGAGGAGACATGCTTTTCCTCAATCCTGAATCCGGGATGCCTTTGCGCGCCCAGGGTGTGATGGTGTCAGATGAAGAGATCGATCTGATCATCCAGCACTGGCAGGCGGAACTGCCCGAAAAACTGGAGAACGGTGCCCCATGGGAGCGGACCATGGAAGAAGAAGCCAGCGGAGGGGATGAACTTGTCCAGCGCGCCATCGAGATCATTAAGCAAACCCGCAAGGTGAGCGCCTCGTTGTTGCAGCGCCGTCTGCGTATCGGATATCCCCGCGCGGCATCCTTGATCGACGAACTGGAAGATATGGGAATCGTTGGTCCTCCGATTGGCGCGGGACGCGAACGCGAAGTGTTGATCGAATCCGAGGAAGACGATTATCAGGATCAATGATTTCTTGACACAAATCCTGCCGGGGGGTAGGATTAAAATACACTTTTCTCAGGATGGACATGTGACAACCTCATCAAACAAAGAAGCCTTCAATCTCGAAAAATTCCTTCGTACGAGATCCAAAACATTTTTGGATAAGATCGCAGGAGCTGTGAACAGCACAGGCATCCTTCCCAACACGATCACCCTGCTCGGGCTGATTGGCACCACCATCGGCGCGATCTTACTGGCGACCGGAAAAATTCAGCTTGGTGGTTTGGTGATCCTGGTCATGGGACCTGTGGATGCCCTTGATGGCGCCATGGCTCGATTACGCGGAGATCAAACAGAATTTGGCGCTTTTGTTGATTCGGTGACTGACCGGTATTCTGAACTGGTGATCTTTGCAGGTCTGCTGGCGTTTTACCTCCAGCAAACCGACTGGCTTAATTGCGGTTTGGTTTTCCTCGCGGCTGCCGGTTCTGTAATGGTATCGTACGTCAAAGCCAGAGCGGAGGCGCTTGGTTTTACCGCCAAAGTGGGCATCCTGAGTCGTTTGGAAAGATATCTCGTCCTGGTGCCAGGCTTGATCTTTAATATTCCCTGGGTTTCACTCTGGATCATCGCGATCTTCGCGAATTATACCGCCCTACAACGGATTCTTGACGGTTCGAAGACAGGCCTCCGAACAGAAAAAACTCTTAACGTATCCGTCAAGAAAACTGCCCACTAAAGATAAATAAATCAGAGGTTATATGATCACAAGGTCTGGTATACAACTCGGTCCGCTATTTATCCATTTTTATGGTCTGATTATCATGACCGGGGCGTTGCTCGCTGCCTGGATGGCCACTCGCCTGGCGAAACGACGCGGGGATAACGGGGAGATCGTTTGGGATGCGCTGCCCTGGTTACTGGTTGCTGGAATCATTGGCGCACGGCTATGGCATATCCTCACCCCTCCCAATTCCATGAAAAGCATTGGGTTGACCACCGAATATTATTTCACTCATCCACTGGATGCGCTGGCAATCTGGAAGGGCGGACTGGGAATACCTGGCGCCGTCATCGGAGGAGCGATCGCTTTATTTTTCTATTGCCGGGCGAAAAAGCTAAGTTTTGCCCGTTGGGTTGATTTCATTGCCCCGGGTCTGGCTCTGGCTCAGGCGATTGGTCGATGGGGTAATTTCGTCAATCAGGAAGTCTATGGCGCACCGACCACTCTCCCCTGGAAGCTTTATATCGATCCCCTCCATCGGATTGCAGGTTATCAGGATGTGGAATACTATCATCCGCTTTTCCTCTATGAATCGCTGTACAATCTGGCCATCATGGCTATTCTGCTCTGGGTGGGTAAGCGTTTCCAGGAAAAGCTCCGGGATGGCGATATCTTCCTGTTTTACCTGTTTTTGTACCCGACCGGTCGCTTCTTTCTCGAATTCCTACGCCTCGACCCTTCCTCAGTTGGATTGCTTAACGCGAATCAGACCCTGATGGCGTTGATCGCCGTCGCATCGCTGGTCATCTTCTACATTCGTCATCGAGGCAGATCATTACAGGCAGAGATCATTCACACACCTGAACCAGAGACAACAGACCAAGAGTAAATGAGATGAATCGCTGGATGATAGAAGCGGAAGGGTTGGTCAAGTATTTTGACGACTTCCGCGCTGTTGACCATGTGGATTTGCATATCCCTGCCGCAGAAATTCTGGTTTTGCTTGGTCCAAACGGTGCAGGTAAAACCACGACAGTACGGATGCTTACATCCATTTTGCAGCCGAGCGAAGGCTGGGCGAAAGTCGCCGGCTATGATGTAGTCCATGAAGCGGATCGCGTTCGGGCGAGTGTCGGAGTTTTGACCGAACATCACGGTCTCTATGTGCGCATGAATGCAGCGGATTACCTGGGTTTCTTCGCCGGTCTATACAACATTCCACCCGCCATTGCCCGTCAAAGAATAAGTTCGTTATTAGAACAATTTGGTCTGGCGAATGTAGGCAAGAAGCGGCTTGGCGAATACTCCAAAGGCATGCGCCAGAAACTGGCACTTGTGCGGGCGTTGTTGCACAATCCCCCTGTCATATTGTTGGACGAACCAACCTCCGCTATGGATCCGGAGAGTGCATATACCGTTCGAGACGCCATCCGCCAGTTGAAAAATAAAGACCGGGCCATTGTCATCTGTACCCATAATTTACGCGAAGCGGAAGAGCTTGCAGACCAGATCGCGATCATCAAAAATGGCCGGATCATCCTGACTGGACAATTGGAAGAGGTACGCCACAGGTTGCTCGGATCGAGGGAATACCAGGTGAATGTCTCACCTGGCCCTGGGATGGATTGGTCTGCCATCGACCTGAGAGGATTGGAAGTCACCGGGCGAGGCGAATACTGGCTTCGCTATCTGACCGACCTGCCCGAAAGGGACAATCCCCGGGTGTTGGATCTTTTACGGAAAAAGCAGATCCCCGTCATCACCCTGGCGGAAATTCAACACAGCCTGGAAGATATCTACTCCAGACGGTTTCTCATGAGGCTACATCATGAGCTTCCTGCAGGAAATAAAACCCGCGTTACAGATCACGCGCCGGGAATACGCGACCAATTCCGGGATTGGCGAGTCATCTTTCCCATTCTTGGTTTGACCCTCTTCTTTCCCTTCCTGATGAATTTCACGGCCAGTCAGGCTTTGAGTTTTGTCGAGAAGTATGGCGCGAACATTGTCGTTGATCGATTGGTCCCATTTCTTTTCATGGTGGTCGGATTTTTCCCCATCTCGGTATCCCTGGTCATCGCGCTTGAATCCTTCGTTGGTGAAAAAGAACGGGGATCCATCGAACCTCTCCTGAATACTCCCTTGAAGGACTGGCAGTTATACCTGGGAAAGCTGTTATCCGCTACCATCCCCCCCTTGTTTTCGAGTTACCTGGGCATGACTGTTTACCTGGTAGGATTGGCCATCTCCAAAGTGGAGATCCCTGCGCCGATTGTTTTATTTCAATTGGTGGCGCTCACGACCGTACAGGCATTTGTTATGGTTGCCGCTGCGGTGATCATATCCACTCAAACCACATCCGTGAGAGCAGCCAATCTGCTGGCATCATTCATCGTCATTCCGTCCGCCCTGTTGATCCAGGCGGAAAGTATCGTCGTCTTCTGGGGAGATTTTACAACGCTGTGGTGGGCAGTCTTTGGGATGGGCGTCTTCGCCATCCTGCTGATCCGCGTCGGGATGGCTCATTTTCGGCGTGAAGAACTGTTGGGAAAGGAAATTGATGTTCTGAACTTCCGCTGGGGCTGGCGTATCTTCAAATCGGCTTTCACCTCACAAAGCAGGACCATCGGGGAATGGTATCGGAGCGTCGGGGTGGCATTGAAAAAACTGCTGATTCCCATCGGTATCATCACATTATTATTGGGGATCGCGGTCTTTCTGGGTTATCAACAGTCATATCGCTTCCAAATTCCTCTGACAGACTTGGGCTTGGATGATATTCCGGAACGGATCAGTTCCATCCTGCGTCCCACACCTCTGGGAGATTTCTCTCCGATCTGGGGATATTTCTGGAATAATCTCCGGGTCCTGTTGCTTGGTTTGCTGCTTGGTTTTTTCTCCTTTGGCGTATTTGGAGTTTTGCCCGTGTTCTTATCGCTGGGAGTGGTGGGTTACCTGATGGGTTTGCTCAACCAGATTGGGATTACGCCCTGGATTTATCTGGAGGCGTTCATTCTCCCCCATGGCATTTTCGAAATCCCGGCGGCCATTCTGGCGACGGCATCCATTTTTCGGATGGGCGCCAAACTGGCTTATCCTGATATCCATAAAACGGTCAGTGAGATCTGGTTGGAATTATTCGGTGAATGGGCAAAGGTCATGGTGGGGATCGTGATCCCATTACTGATCGTCGCCGCATTTGTGGAAGCATGGGTCACACCGAGAATCGCGATGATCGTCATCAAATAATCCGATAGAGGGGGTACACGTGTCAAAATTGGTCATTCTGGGCACTTCTAACGCGGTTCCAGGTTCGGAACGGGAAAATACCTACTTCCTGGTGGAAAACGGAACTGAATCGATCCTGATCGATTGCGGGGTAAATGCCTTTATGCGCCTTCAAGGGTACAGAAAATCGATCCATGAGATCAGTGACATTATCCTGACCCATTTTCACCCGGATCACGTCACAGGTTTGCCCCTCTTGCTCATGGATTGGTGGTTGATGGGGCGAACCGCGCCCCTCACCATTCACGGGTTATCCCATACGCTGGAGCGAACCCAAAAAATGATGGATTTGTTCGATTGGCAGCTTTGGCCGGGTTTCTTCCCAGTGAGTTTCAACGAATTGCCAAAATTGATGACGAAAGCAGTCGAGAAGGGGCAGGTCCTGATCAAAACGATGCCGGTCAAGCACCTAATCCCAACTATTGGGTTACGGGTGGAATTATTGGATCGGAAAATGAGTATTGCGTATAGCTGTGATACAGAGCCGTGTGAGGGAGTTGTTGAGCTGGCGTATGAAGCCGATCTATTGATTCACGAAGCGGCCGGTGAAGCGCGCGGACACTCCTCCGCGGGACAGTCTGGTATGGATGCCGCCCGGGCGAACGTGAAAAAGCTGATGCTGATCCATTATCCTGCTGAAGCCGATGAAAAAGGATTACTACAGGAAGCAGGGAAAGAGTTCGCGGGAGAGATCAGCCTGGCAAGGGATGGAATGCAAGTGGATTGAATTACCAGCCTTCCAGGAAAGGCTCCCATCCGGTATTCTCATGCAAGTGTTTCTGAAAATAATAATACACCGAAGCAGGTGGCTGCCTGGGGGGGAATAACAAACGCATGCCGGCCTGGTCGGGTGTCCGTGCGGCTTTGCGGTGATTGCAGCCGATGCACGCGGTCACCAGGTTCGTCCAATTGTGCGGTCCACCAGCGTTTCTGGGGATGACATGATCCACAGTCAGTTCACCACCTGACTTGCCGCAGTATTGGCAGGTATAGTGATCCCGCCTGAACAACTCGTGGCGCGTCAGGTGCACCGTCGGTCGCGGACGGTGAATCATATGTTCCAGGCGAATTACGGAGGGGATGGGAAACGATTGGGAGACAGTACGGATATACCCGCGTCCGTTGAGGATGAGGGCGGCCTTCTGCGAGTAGATGAGGCTGAGCGCTCGGCGTGTGTCGCACACATGGATGGGCTCGAAGTTCGCGTTCAGCACAAGAACGGAATCTATCATACGAACCTGCTCTCCGAATTATAGCATAGGCTTTTTCCATTGTGTTCCCTCAAAAGTGGTCGGACCGCCGGCTTTACCCTACTTGCGCCATCCATATAATTAAAGATGGAGGTGCTTAATGGCATTCATGACCTTTATTGATATGCTGCGTCATGCAGCCTGGCGACAGCCAGAACGGACATTCATTTACTGGTCTGACCGGAAGAAAAGCGTGACTTATGCCGAAGGGGATGAAATATCCTCCCGGGTGGCGGGTGCGTTATCTTCGCTCGGTGTGCGTAAAGGTGATCGGGTCGGGATCTTTGCGCATAATGGCCTGGATTACGTGACAGCCATGTTCGGAATCTGGAAGTTGGGGGCAATTTCAGCGCATATCAGTGTGTTGCAAAAAGACAACCTCGCCTATTTTGTCCACGATTTAATGCCGAAAGTGATGATCTATACCGGAGATATGCATCCGGTCATGGAAAACCTTCGGACAATGGCGCCGCAAGTGAAGGAATATATCTGCCTGGATGGCGCGAAAGATTTTGCCCACTCATGGTCGGATTTGATAAACTCTGCCAATCCTTTCACCGGTGACGATGTGGACGCGATGGACGGCGCGCATCTCTCGTATACCTCCGGCTCTTCCGGTCCTCCGAAGGGTGCCCTGCTCGCGCACGGATACACAGCCAGGGCAACCCATACCATCGCGGAACGGCTGGATCTGAGCGCGGATGATATCTCCCTCGGGGTCACCTCGCTATCCAGTTCATTCCATCTCGTGGCCAATCTCTTGTCGGGAATCCATCGCTGTGTCAATATCGGTGTGCGAAAACAGTGGGATCCCGGAGAGGTCTGGCAGGAGATGGATGATCGCCAGGTCACCTTCCTGGTGGGTAATCCGCTAGTGCTGGGTGATCTGTTAAGAGAATCACGGGATAGGGGAAGAAAACCGGGAGCATTTCGGTTTTGTGTCTCTGGCGGAGCCCCGGTTCCACCCGCCTTAAAGAAAGCCTATCTGGATGAGTTCAGTGTCAATCTGGTCGAATCCTACGGGCAATCAGAATTGGGAGGTTTTGTCGCCCTGGGATATCCACGCGAAGAACCGGAACGCCGTTTTTACGCCATCGGACCTGGTCTTCCCGACCGTGAAACCATGGTGGCTGATGAACAAACCTGCGAACAGCCTGTCGGTGAACCGGGGGAACTGGTTATACGGGGTGGGGTAATGATCGGCTACTGGAATATGCCGGAGAAGACCGCCCTGGCAGTTCGCGATGAGTGGCTCCACACCGGAGATATGGGTGTGATGGACCAGGATGGGTATTTCACCTTGCTGGGACGCTGGTCTGAACGGATAATGATGTCAGGAAAGGTCATCTACCCGCGTTATATGGAAGAAGCCTTATTGCGTCACCCGGCAGTTCATTACGCCGGTGTGATTGGTAAGAAAGACGCTCACTCCGGTCAGATTCCTCTTGCAGCGGTGGAACTGTACCCGGAAAAAATAGTGACTACGGAAGAACTGCACAAGCATTGTGTATCCATCCTCGGTGAAGCGGATAGCCCACGCGAAATCATCATCATCCCGCAAATGCCGATGACTCCGACCGGTAAGATAGGCAAACAGGATCTGATCAAATCTTACGGCGGTTGATTCATCCTCTATACCAGATCCCTCTGCCTGGTCATCAGACTTGAGGGATCCGGGAAAGGTTGGTTGAGATGAGAATTTTGATCGCAGGTGGAACCGGATTAATCGGAAATGCGCTCGGCCGTTACCTGTTGGCAAAAGGCGCGTCGGTTGTGACCCTGACAAGAACATCGTCGCCCAAAAATCCAATCAACGGCGTGAAATACGTTGTCTGGGGAGGTCACGAACGGGATTGGATGGAATACCTGAATGAAGTGGATGCGGTTGTCAATCTGGCAGGTGAGAGTCTCGGCTCGGGAAGATGGAACGCAGCAAAAAAACATCGAAACCTGCAAAGCCGCCTGGATGCCGGCACGAATCTGGTCGAAGCCATCAATCGCGCAATCCGAAAGCCATTCCTTTTTGTGCAATCCTCTGCGATTGGTTATTATGGTACTGACCTGGTTGAATCGTTTGACGAATCTTCGCCCAATGGAAAAGATTACCTGGCCGGAATAGCGCAGTCCTGGGAAGATTCGACCCTGCCGGTGGAGGGCATGGGAGTCATCCGTTCGATCATCCGCACCGGGATCGTGCTCGACCGCCGGGAAGGCGCCCTGGCAAGAATGCTGCTGCCGTACAAACTGTTTGTGGGCGGGCCGTTGGGTTCCGGACGGCAGTGGATGTCGTGGATTCACCTGGCAGACGAGGTGGGAGCGATTTACCACATTTTATTCAATCGGTTGGGTGGAGCCTTCAATCTGACCGCACCTCATCCGGTTCGCAATCGGGAGATGGGAATGACCATTGCCGAGACACTCTCCAGACCATACTGGATGCCCGTTCCCGGTTTTGCCCTGAAAGCACTCTTCGGGGAAATGAGCACACTGGTGTTGGATGGTCAGAAAGTTCTGCCGAACCATCTACTGGAAACGGGATATGAATTCCAATTCCCGAATTTATCATCCGCATTAAAGGATGTGCTTGGAGCGGATAAGGGATAAAATCATGTATAATTGCGTGATGCAACAATCAATGTATTACGGCTATTATCCAAACTAATCCAGAGTATCTGCGGATAAAGGCGCGCCCTCACCGCAGAGGGCGCTTTTTGTTAACGAATATCAGAGGAGATCAGCATGAACATCGATGAGCAGGTCCAATATTTGATGCAGGGAACCGAATACGGTGACGAAACGCTTCGAAACGCGATGGCGAAAGAATTGAAGGAACGCCTGATCGAAGCGGATAAAATCGGACGGCCGCTGCGGATTTATACCGGCTATGATCCCGCGTAAAGCGGATCTGCATCTCGGACATACGGTGACCATGCGGAAAATGCGCCAGTTCCAGGAGCTCGGTCATGAGATCACCTTCCTGATCGGGAACTTCACTTCTCTCATCGGTGATCCATCTGACAAGGATATTCTCCGTCCGCAGCTTACACCACTCGAAGTTGAGGAAAATGCTCAGACATATGCCGATCAGGCATTCAAAATCCTGGATCGCGAGAAAACGAAGATCCGATACAATGCTGATTGGCTATCCAAACTGACATTTGAAGATTTGATCAAGATCAGCAGCAATTTTACGATTCAGCAATTTCTGACCCGGGAGAATTTCCGACTACGGTGGGATAAAGGGGAAGCGGTTTTCCTGCATGAGACATTCTATGCGGTCATGCAGGGCTACGATGCCTATGCGTTACGAACCGACGTTCAGATCGGGGGCACTGACCAATTATTCAACATTGTCACCGCCGCCCGCAAGGTGATGACCTATTTTGGGGAAAAGCCCAACATCGCCATCATTCTGGGTATCCTTCCCGGAACAGATGGCGTGGTAAAAATGAGTAAGAGCCTGGGGAATCACATCCCCATCAATACCAATGCGGAAGACATGTATGGCAAAGTCATGAGCATCCCGGATTTCGCCATGCCCTCTTACTCCCGTTTGGTGACCCGCTGGCAGCCGCATCAGATCGCCGAGTTGGAAGAGAAAGTGAAATCAGGCGACATGCATCCTCGCGACGCCAAAATGAAACTGGCCTGGGATATCACCGGCTCCCTCTATGGCGATGAGAACGCCAACCTGGCGCAGGAGGCTTTCATCCACATGTTCCAGAAGAAGGACATCCCTACCGAGATGCCTGAGTACACACTGAAACCGGACCAAACCCTCCTGGATGTTTTACTGGATTCGGGGCTGGTTGAATTGCGCAGCGATGCCCGCCGGCTGGTGGATCAGCGTGGGGTGAAATTGGATGGTGAGACTTTGACTTCATCTGGAACACCGTTCCCTCATCCGGGTGTATTGCAGGTCGGAAAGCGCCATTTTCTGAGAATAAAAGCGTAAAGCTCGCGTCGAAATGAATAAAGAGTTGCCCGCATTTTGGGCAACTCTTTTGTATATCCACCTTCGATGATCAGAGGTCAGGCAATTTTCGGACTTCGCGCAACTACTCCATTAAGATCGATTGCAGCAATTCTTTCCCGCGTGTGAGTGCATACATCGGGTTGTCCTCTTCCAGCACAAACGCCACGGCGATGGGGGAACCTTTCCATTCGTTGTTTGTCCCGCCAATAAACCAGGTCACCGTTCGGTCCGTCCCACTCAAGCCTTTTCCGACCACTCCCCAGGCGGGCATTCCTTCCAGGGAGGTCATCCGTTGAACGATATCGATGGTGCGATTGGAGAAGATGGATGTACTGGTTCCCGGCGCTGGTAACAGTGTCCAGCCATCTGTGGGGGAAAGGTAAGCCAGTGTAAGGACCGGCGCAGGCAGATCGCCACGGAAGCTGATGCTTGCGGCGCTCAAGGCCATTTGCAAGGGTGATACAGACGCCGCTTCCTGCCCGATCGAAGCCGCTTTCAAATTTTCAATCTGGTTAGGGACGTCACTCCCCGGTTCGAGTTGATCAAACGGAGTGGTTTGGAGCCATCCAAGCTTGCGAAACAAAGAGAGCGTGCCTTCATTTCCAAGCAGTCTGGCTATGGAAAGATTGACGCCGGGGCAGGAATGCTGGATGAGTTGGGGATAAAGGATCTGTGCTCACATCCGTAGGGATGGCGCAGGTGATTTGCCGGGCTTTATAACTTATCGGATCTGCGTTGAGATCCACCAGGTTGATCAGATTCTCCTGGCTTTGCGCATAGAGAAATATCCCGGTGGTCGTTCCGGCTGGATACCTGCCGTTGATGGCGCGATTCAAGAGGGGTGTATCGCGGTCGCTGACCAATAGATCCCACTCCGCCTCGAGTTGTGAGGGGTCGAAAGTCGGATGGGAAGCGACTCCAAGAACTTCACCGGTTGTGGCGTTCAATACAACACCGGCGCCGTTATTCCCGGAAAGCGATCTGTCCAGGATGGACTGGACCCCCAGATCGATGGACAGGCGCACATCGAGACCGGGAGGATTTTGACTGGACAGCAGGTTTTTCCACCAGATCTGTCCAAGAGGGTACGCTGTCGCCCCTCGCAAATAGTTATCCATATCGCTTTCGAGCCCCGAGAGGCCATAAACCGGGTCCGCATAACCTACGGTGGTTGATAGATCAGGGTAGTAATAGTGTCGTAGATATGATCCCGATGATCCGTTTGACAGGTTGATGGGCTGGTTATTGCGGTCCAAAATCGAACCGCGTTTGACATAGGAATCGTTCAAGGCTCGACGAAGATTATCTCCTCGAGATACCAATTCGGTTTTTCGGATGATGGACCAGACCGGCAGAAGCAGCAGGGCGGCCACAAAGCCCGCCGCTACGATCAGGAATACCCGCCTGCGCATTGTATCTTCGATCCCATCATCCACGGGAGCCTGCCTGGGTTGATTGGTGGTCCGCAACATGATTCCGGCCACTATCATATTCACAAACAGGGATGAACCACCGTAGGAGACATAAGGTAAGGTCACACCGGTGAGAGGGAAGAGACGAATATTCCCTCCGATAATGAGCAAACTTTGTAGGGCAAACAGGATACCCAACCCGGCAACCAGCAGACGGTTGAAATCGTCTTGCGCGAACTGGATGGCTTTGATAAAGCGGGTGAACAAGATCAAAACCAGGATCAACAGTCCCGCGGCGCCAATCAGACCGGTTTCTTCGGTGATCGCGGTGAAGATAAAATCGGATACCGCAACCGGTACAAACCCGGGGCTGCCCAATCCCGGACCTGTACCCGGTAATCCCCCCGTGGCGATGCTGATCAGTGATTGGATGATCTGATACGATCTGGATGTGGGATCAGCCCAGGGATTGAGCCAGGCGTCGATTTGCAGGCGGATGACATCGATGGCGATATATCCCGCTACCATGCTTGCGGCAAGAAGTATCGCCCCGAAAACAAGAACCCGCCTCTTGCGCATGATCAGGTAAATCACAAATGTGTAGATCACCATGATCAAGGACGCGGTTCCCAGATCGCGTTGAAGGACCAAAAGCAGGATGGCCAGGCCTATCACCAACAGAGACGGGAAGATCATCGACCATGATTTCACCTGGAGTGACATCCGGTCAGAAAAATAGGCAGCCAGGTAAGCGATCAATAGAAATTTCAATGGCTCGGAGGGTTGAAACGTAAACCCGGCAAGTGAAAGCCATAAGTTTGGTTGTGATCCGCCGTCGATGATCCCCGGCAAGACGGTCAGGAAGACAAGAATGAAGGCGCTAACCATCCAGATGGCTCGATAACGCCTCAATAATTCGAAGAATCGGGGCAGCCAGGTGAGGATGATCATCCCGCCCGTGCCTGCCAGAAGCCAGAAATTCTGGCGTAATCCAAGACCGGGCGATAATCTCCAGATGGTCAGGATACCCCACCCGGCCAGGAGATAGACGATTGGGGCGATGATTGGATCGTGATTTGGCAGGATCCTGGCTAATCCCCATTGTGCCAGGAGGAATGCAAATCCCCATAACAGGAAAGCAAGCCAGATACGGAAATTGTAAGGCGTCTCCCAGGAATGGTTGCGGACGTACGGCGCAAGGGTAATCGCAGCGGTATAAAGAAATAGAAAACCGATCGCCAGGAGAGAGAAGCGGATTTGGAGTACGCTCCGCTGGGTGGGACGGATCGGGATCTTGAGTTTAAAGGGCATCCCTTAACCTTGAAGATACTTGGAGATGAGCAGATCCAATCGCTCTTTGGCATCCCCGGAGATGGCTGTTGGGCGGGTAATGATGGCATCTTTCAACGCATGGTGGCATTCACAATCTTCTGCCATTTCGCTGTGGTTGGCGAGTGCGGAAATCGCTTTTTGCGCGAGTTCAGTATTCTTCATCAGTGTTTTGATCACCAGTTCAACACTCACTTCTTCTTCGGAGATATGCCAGACATCATAATCTGTCACATGCGCCATGGTGGTGTAGCACATTTCGGCTTCTCTGGCAAGAAAAGCTTCCGGAGAAGCCGTCATGCCGATGATCGACATTCCCCATTGCCTGAAGAGGCTGGATTTAGCCCGGGTGGAGAAGCGTGGACCTTCGATGGTGATCAGGGTGCCGCCCCGGTGGACCGTTCCGCCTGATTCTTCCACGGCATCACCAACCCAGCCAGAAAGACGACTGCAATAGGGATTGGCGCTTCCCACATGGGCGACGATCCCATTTTCAAAGAAAGTCCGCTTTCTTTCACGGGTAAAATCAAGCAGATTATCGGGGATTACGATCTCACCCGGTTTGTAATCGTCCCTGAGTGAACCGCACGCGCTGATGGAGACGATGCGTTGAACGCCCAATGCTTTCAATGCGTAGATGTTGGCGCGATAATTCACCTCTGTCGGTGAGTAGATATGTCCAATCCCATGCCGTGCCAGAAAAGCCATCATCTTGCCATTGATCTCTCCAATGACAATGGGAGAACTGGGTTCGCCAAATGGGGTTTCAGGTGTGAGAGTTTCCGATACGTGAAGGTCTTTCATATCGTACAAGCCTGAACCACCAATGATCCCGAGAATTGGACTATTTTTCATGGTTTCCTCACCGGATTTCATAATGGATTACCAATTTGGACGATCAGATGGGTTGAACCGCAGATAATCTGATCATCGGTAATGATAACGGTCGGCTGGATGACTTTATCCTTATTCAGGCTGGTGCCGTTGGTCGAATTCAGGTCCTCGATCCACCATTGGTTATGGTGGTAGGATAATCTGGCCTGACGAGCCGAAACCGCCTTGTCATACAAAATACAATCACAGGTGGCTTCCCTGCCGATGGTGATGATCGGACGGGTGAAAAATTCCACCCTTTCGCTCTGTTGGTCTGAGAAACGCAGGGTGAGGGGTGGCACATTCGTCCGGTCGATGTCAATATCCTTGCGGTTGAAATCGATCCAGATGGTATAAACGATCCATCCTATGAAGACATATAGAACACCTGCGAGTAATAACCGGATGAGTAAAAGGATGATTTCGCTCACAAGATCTCCAGCCCCTGCTCAGGATCGTTGTGATCCGATGGAGTATGGGTTGTCCCATTTAGATCATTGGTGTCTTCCTTTGGAGAAGTGAATATCTCCTCAGCGTAGATCATCACAACCCCTCCGAACGAGACCACATCACCGGTGCTGAGGGTTGCCTGAATGATGGGACGATCGTTGATCAGTGTTCCACCGGTCGAGTTCAAGTCAAACAGAATGTGTTGGTTTTTCACCCGCCGGACCTGCGCATGTAACCTCGACACGCGTTGATCGGCCAGCATAATATCATTGTCTTCTCTCCGGCCGATATTGATCACCGGTTTCTCCAAATGGAATATGTCCCCGTTGGCGCAGGTGAAAAACGCCCTCATCTCATCTTCGGTGTCCGTTTCCCTTTGCTCCTGGATCTGCTTTTCAGCAAAACCAAGGTGTTGGGTTTCACCGCTATCCAGGGAAGACTGAGCGGGTTGAATGGACACTCTCCCTCTACTGAGCAGCTTGTCTGCCAAAATGTGAAAGGCAAGCGGTTTGACCGTCTGGATTCCCGCAGCGGTCATTGCTGAGGTGAGCAGCCGGCTGAATTGGGTCAGGTCGATTTGATTGCTAAACCAGGTGGCGTAATCGTCTGGAGAAACATGGATCATGAAATCAGATTGGATCAATGTGTCCTGATTTTCTCCATACGCAGCTTTGATCGCGACCAGGATCTCTTTGATGATCTCATTGGTGGAGGTTTGATCTGGCAGCCAACTAAAGATCCGGCTCTCCAGCGTTTTTTCTAACAACTCTTCAAATTCATCCAGAATATCTGGCATATTTGTATCCTCAGATTCTAATTATACTCAAGGTACGAGGATTGATTCGCACACAGGTTGTATATAGATTGCATGAATAACGGACGGGGTGGTCGAATGATTATCCTGGAAATATCTTCATGGAGATAAGTGGCTGATTTATCCTGTCACATCTGTGATCAGCGCGGTCTTCGCATTCGTCAGACGGATGAGATCGTCTGGCGAGAGGCGGATGTTGAGACCTCTCTGCCCGCCGGAAATGTGGATTTGCGGATGGACACACACCGACTGATCCAGGATGACTTGAAATCCCTTGTTGATCAAAGCCAGGGGAGAGATGCCGCCGGTCAGTAGACCGGTTATCTTTTCCGCTTCTTGTTGGGACATGACCTGCATCTTCTTCTCGCCCAGTGCCTTCGCCAATCCTTTTAAAGAGACTTCTTGATCTGAAGGAATGACCGCGAGAACGGGTTTTCCCGGACGATCCCGGCGGGTGACAATGGTTTTATAGACAACTGCAGGCGAGATACCCAGAAGGGCGGCTGTCTCTTCTCCGCTGAGTTTTTCGGCCGGCAAATCGAACGCTTGATACGCAATTTTCTTGCTTTCCAGCATCCTGGTGACATTGTTGGAGATCATCTGTCCCTCACATAGATGGGATTGGTTAAAATCCATGCCCGACGCTGACCAAGATAGTTTATCCAGGCCTCGATCCGATAAACACCGGGACTTGAGGTGGAATAGGTGCACACCTGCCCACCTTTCCAGCGTTGTATCGGTATTCCATCCTTGAATAGCAAGATCTTACATGAAGCAGGCGTTTTCACCTGAAAGGTGATACCACCTTTAGGGCTGATTTCTTCACCCATGGAAACGGTTTTGAACTGACCCTGGGCAGTGAAATGAAAACCATGGGTGGGATGAGGCAAATCATACCCAATAAAGGAATATCCCTGTCTCAGTGCGTGGTAGACCGCTTTCTTGTCCTTCTGGAGATCACCTGTCAATGGAGCCGGCACTAGTAGATGATTATTCAACGCACGAAAGTGATATTCGTATGGGTAGACGAGTTTTTTGAATGGTCCGATGTGTTTGACCAATTGGTGAGCATCACTTCCGCAAACGGCCGTAATTCGTTGGCCATTCTTAAGCAGGCTGTTCCACAAGTCAAATGCTTTGGCGTGGGGCTGGTGTGCCAGAAAATCAGGAAAAAAAGCATAGAAAGCAGCTTCAAGTCCATTCCTGCTGATGTGCTTGATCTCACTAAATCCATTCCACAATTCAATACCATCAAAGCCGCTGACGTCCCAATCATCCCAGGAAATATCTGGCTCATTAAATGCCTTCAGTTCTGATTCCACAGGATGAGCAATGAAAGATAATCCGCCGCTTTCCTGGATACGTTGGATCAATAACGCCGGCTGGTCAGCCAGGCGTGATAGATCCTGTTTCGTGTTGAAGGCGAGTAGATGGCTTTTCTGTGGAATGCGGCTCTGGTTATGGATCTCCTGTCCGGTGAGCACAAGCACTTTACGATCCCCGAACCGGTAATAGCCTTCTTTTCCGCCAGGCAGCACATTGTGATCAGTGATGATCACCGCATCCAGCTGCGCTTTGGCTGCCGCGCGGGCTATGTCTTCATAACTACCGCTGCCATCCGATAGGGTGGAATGAATATGTAAATTGAGGGTAATTTCTTCCATATGGTTTCAAGCTGTTGACGAAATCCGCTGTCACTGGGTATAATTCAACGGTTGTTAGTCTTAGGAGGACCTCGTGGATAAATACTTCGATATCGCGTTGATTATAACTTCGATTGCTTTGATCACCAGCATCGTGTTACAGAGTAAGGGCGTTGGTTTGGGAAATATTGCCGGTGGGGATTCAGGTGGAGTATTTACTGCCCGCCGCGGGATCGAGCGCACCCTGTTCTTCATCACCATCGGTTTGGCTATTTTGTTTGTTGTCTTAACCGTTGTCACGGTCATCATTTCTAAGTAAGTTTATCCTCTCATCCACTGAGAGGTCGATGAAATATCCGGATTGGGGCGCCTCAAAACTATGAATGGCGCCCCTTCTTACATATGAAAAAACTTCGCTGGCAAATACTTATTATCTTACTCACAGGTCTTATTGTGGGTATACTTCTCGTAGCACAAAAACCTCAATCTCAGGTCGCAGTGAACCAACCTCAAACCGGTGGGATATACACCGAGGGGATCATTGGCAGTTTCCAACGACTGAATCCTTTGTTCGATCATTACAATCAGGCGGACAAGGACGTGGATCGTCTGATCTTTTCCAGCCTCGTCAAATTTGACGCGCAGGGAAACGCCCAACCGGATCTGGCTGAAACATGGGGCGTCTCGAAAGATGGATTGACCTATAACTTTTCCATCCGCGAGGGGATCTTATGGCATGATGGCCTGCCGCTCACTGTGGACGACATCATTTTCACAATCGAATTGATGAGGTCAGAATCTTCGGTCACACCCTCTGACGTCAAGGATTTTTGGAAGCAAGTCACCCTCACATAAATTAGACGATCTCAACCTGCAATTTCGTATACCGGAACCTTTCTCTCCGTTCCTCGATTACCTGTCGTTTGGTGTATTGCCGGAGCATCTCCTGCAAGGTCAAACCTACGATCAGATCGTAAAGTCAACCTTCAATCTTCAACCGGTTGGAAGTGGTCCATATAAGATCGATCATCTGATCGTGGAACAGGATCAGGTAGCTGGTGTGGCGCTGCGGGTTAACGAAACCTATTTTCTCGGAAAGCCATACATCGAGCAAATGGTTTTCCGGTTCTATCCCGATTCGGCTACTGCTTACACAGCATATCTGGATGGGGAGGTACAGGGAATCAGTCAGGTCACTTCAGACATTCTTCAACAGGTATTGGCTGAGAAGGATCTGTCCACCTATACTGGCCGCCGGCCTGAACTCTCGATGGTCTTGTTGAATCTGAATAATTCTGACGTGGAATTTTTCCAGGATGTGGAAGTTCGATGGGCGTTAATGAAAGCGGTCAATCGGTCTTTCATCATCAATAGGATCATGAATGGGCAGGCTATACCGGCAGAAAGCCCAATCCTGCCAGATACCTGGTCTTATTTCAGCGAAGGTCCGATTGCATATGACCAGGCATCAGCCATCGAGCAATTGAAAGCCGCCGGTTACAATTTCGAAAAGGAAGGTGATACGGTTCGCGCGAAAGAAGGAAAGTATCTTTCCTTCACCCTCTCCCACCCGGATGATCCATTCCATTCCTTGATCGCACAAGCTATTCAGAAAGATTGGATTGCCCTCGGTGTGGAAGTGACCCTCGAACCGCTCCCATACGATGCTCTCATAGACCAGAAGCTGGTTCATCGTGATTATCAGGCTGCCCTGGTCGACATCAATTTAAGCCGGTCACCTGACCCAGATCCCTATCCGTTCTGGGATCAAGCTCAAGCGACGGGTGGTCAAAATTATTCGCAATGGAGCAATAATGTCGCCAGTGAGTATCTGGAGCAGGCGCGGATCAATTTTGACCCTGCGGAACGAACCCGCCTTTATCACAATTTTCAGGTAATTTTCCGCAAAGAAATGCCTGCAATTTTGTTATATTATCCAGTATATTCGTATGCGGTGAGCGAGCGAATTCAAAATGTGCAAATGGGACCCATCTATGACCCCAGTGACCGGTTTCAGACTGCAAAAGATTGGTATTTGATTATACGCCGCGGCACACTGGAAGAAGAAACTGCTGTACCATAGTCTGTATGACGAATCCGGTACAGTTTACCGCCAAAGGAGATGACGGCCGAAGTGGCTTACTCGGGCAAGGCAGGTATTCAAAAGCTGGATTACGATTTGAAGTGTTGGGCTCATTGGATGAATGCTCGGCGATAATTGGAGTAGCCAAATCACTCATCGCCTATGGAAAAGTAAAAGATATCCTTACGCAAGTACAGCGGGACCTCTACCATATTATGGGCGAGGTCTCAATTTTGCCCGGACAAAAAGAGGTCGTCGCACCGATGACATCCGAGTATGTTACCCGGCTGGAAGGGTACATTTACTCCTTGAATGATGAGGTGAAATTACCGGAAGGGTTTATCCTCCCGGGCGATACCGTCCAACAGGCGCTACTTGATCTGGCGCGGACTGTGATCCGGCGGGCAGAGAGAAGGCTGGTCCCGTTGTATGAGGCGGGTGAGTTGGAAAACTCGGTCATACGCCAATATATCAACCGTTTATCCAGTTTAATGTATCAATTGGAGCTTTCGGTGAATGTCTGGATGGGAAACGAACAGGCTACCATGGCCAAAAATGAAAAACCTTGAAACATTTTGATGAAATCAAAACAATCCAGCCAATTACGGCTGGATTGTTCGATTAATTCGGCAGAAGGATTATTGGGCTGCCAAGGCGGCATCAACCGCCGCTATGTAGTTACCATCTTCAACCAGAACCCCATTCACAAAAACGCTGGGTGTGAAGCTGACCTTAATGAGATTCCCGGCTTGCTGATCACTCTGAACCTGGGCTCGATATTTGCCCGAAGAATAGCACTTGTTAAACGCGTCGGTATCCAATTGGATGGTCTCCGCGTAGGCTTTCAATCTTCGGTCGCTGAAATCTCCCACTTCCTCACCGGTCCAATTGGCGTAGAGGATGTCATGGTATTCCCAGAATTTATTCTGATCTGCCGCACAATACGCAGCTTCGGCTGCGTTGTCGGATTCAGGTCCGATAACCCGGAACGGACGATAGGTCAGGTATAGCAATCCCTTTGAAATGTACTGCTCAACAAGCTGAGGTTCAAGCGATTGGGCAAAGGATTTACATGCCGGACACTGGAAATCGGAATAGACATCCATTTTAATTTTTGCATTGGGATCGCCCATCGCCAAACCTTGAGCTTGCGGACGGGGATTGGGTGTGACAGGTACAATTTCCCCAATGGATTGCATATTGGGAATAATCAGCAACCCGGCGATGACCAGGGCGACGATCACGATCACACCGAAGAGCAAATATTGATTGCGTTTCTTGACCGTCTGAAGGTGGCGGCGATATTCTTCTTTCTTTCCCATTGTGCCTCCTGTGGTGGAATAGTAACTAGGGTAAATTTTCCCACACAGAGAAAACCCTGTAAAGGAGATGTATGAACTCTAGAGATCCATTGAATAAACCGGGTACTGATCGCCTGTCGGAAGGAATCCATTCTCCTTGTATAGCACAAGGGAAGCGGCGTTATCTTGTTGAGTGTTGACGGTCACTTTGGTGGCGCCAAGCTGAGCGAATCGTTTTAGCAGGTCTGATAAAAGCATCTGGGCGGCGTGGATACGCCTGTAATCCGGATGAACGGCAATTCTCGCCAAATGGCCGCTGCCGATCAACATATTGCCAATCTGGTAACCCACCAGCTTATTCTTCTCATTCCGCAGGATGGTGGAATTTTCGGCGTGCTTGAATGCGATCAAAATATCTTCCTGGGTTAATTGCCATAATGGATCAAAACAGATCTGATCCAACTGCCATACTTCTTCCAGATCAGAGCTGTCCATTTCAAATAGAGTCAATCCTTCAGGGGGGACAAGCACCGGTTTGATCTGCCAGTTCGATTTTTCAAGCACGACGATCTGATTAACCAGTTTGAAACCCAATTCCGTCAGCAATTCCTGATACCAATCGCTCAATGCGATGGTGAAAAGGTGTTCTGCGTTTTCAGCTTTCAGGGTGGCCATGGTTTTTTCCAACAGCAGTGGCCAGGAAAGCCGGCACGAATGAAAAGCCTGCCCGGCAAAACTTCGAATCCAGACATCTTTTTCGTTTCGATGGGGACAGATCAAAATGGATACAGGTTCCTCCTGATAGCTGCAGAGGAGGAAGGGTTGTTCGCCCAGCCAATCGATCGGATGCCTCCAGTCGAGGTGTCGATGGGTGTGCTGCGCGGTGCTTAAAAAGTCCAACACCAACTCAAAATCGTTGGTGAGGACGGGTCGAACCTGAAAGTCGGTTGGTAGCATAAGTTAGTAGGTGATTTCCAACAAACCTTCGGCGATTGATCTCAATTTTTTCGCGTCCAACTCGCTCAATCTCTTGGCCAGTTCCAGGTAAGGTTCGTTAATGGATTTGGCCACGAAATCCTGGATTTCCACCGGGTAAGTCTCCAGGCTGCCTAAGGCCTTTTGTTGTTTGTACCATTTTCCAATCTGGCCATGCTGATCTGCGACAATGCTGATGTTTTCATTCAATGCGGCCAATAATTGTTCAAGCAACGGTAATGGGATGGCTTCTTCGCCTAATTCATAGCGATTCAATAACGCGGGATCCAGGTCCAACCGGGCTGCAAAATCTTCCGCGGATATCTCGGCATTCTGACGCAATTGCCTCAGGGTGATGCCAATAACCCGATTTCGCAATGGAAGAAGGGCCATCGTGTTCAAGGAGAACAGCGGTTCTTCAGATGTGGCCTTATTTCCCCAGAAATGCTCCAATGGGATGTCCAGAAAATAAGCGAGCACCTCCAATTGGGGGAGTGATGGCATGATCTCGCCGTATTCAAATTTGCGGTATTCTTCCAGAGAAACCTGCATCACATGGGCGCAGGATTCGGGTGTCTGACGTGCTGTTCTGCGAGCATCCATCATCAGAATTCCGATTTTCTTGGTTCTGAGGGTTAGCGCTTTTTGAAGCGTACTCATTTTCACCTTATCCTTCTCCGCTCGATTTTGGATCTTCCATGAGCAGGATTCAAGTTACCAATAAGATTGCAATATTTATACCACCAATGACATGTCCATTTCAACGGCGGCGGGAAGAAATGATTTCGGCCAGATTAGCCCCAAAAACTTCAGGCGGGAGTTTGAACCCATAAATTCCAAACGGGGAGTGAATAACGGTCTGATTCCGGTCGGTTTCAACTCGCCTAACACCTTGCCCTCCGTATCGATCCCTGTCTGTTCAAATTTGAAGATATCGGTCAGGACGATCATCTCGCCTTCCATTCCCGATACTTCTGTGATGGCGGTGATCTTCCGGGTGCCATCCTTCAATCGGGAGAGTTGAACGATCACGTCGATCGCAGATGCGATTTGCTGACGGACGACCCTCAATGGCATGTCCATACCGGCCATCATGCAGAGTGTTTCCAACCTGGAGAGGGTGTCTCGAGGTGAATTGGCATGGATGGTCGTGAGTGATCCGTCATGGCCTGTGTTCATAGCCTGCAGCATATCCATCGCCTCGCCGCCGCGTACCTCTCCGACAACGATCCGGTCGGGTCTCATTCGCAGCGAATTCCTGACCAGATCGCGAATGGATACCGTTCCAAGTCCGTCTACATTGGGCGGTTTTGTCTCCAACCGGATGACGTGCTCCTGTTGAAGCCTGAGCTCGGCCGCATCTTCGATGGTCACGATCCGTTCTTCTTCAGGAATAAATCCCGATAAGACATTCAACAAGGTTGTTTTTCCGGTACCGGTTCCACCTGAGACGATAATATTAAACTTGGAAAGGACGCACACTCGAACAAATTCTGCCATATTGGCGGTGATGGATCCAATATCGATCAATTCCTGGACGGATAACCGTCCCTTACCAAATTTCCGGATTGTGATACTGGGTCCGTCGATCGCCACCGGTGGGATGATGGCATTCACACGCGACCCATCCGGTAAACGCGCATCCACCATTGGGCTGTCGGCATCGATTCGTCTACCAAGCGGCATAATAATCCTTTCGATCACCCGCATCACCTGCTCGGGATCCTCAAACGTGACGTTGGTTTTGATCAACCGTCCTTTTTGTTCGATATACACTTTATCATGCGCGTTGACCATGACCTCATTCACGCTTGGATCGTTCAATAAGGGTTGAATCGGTCCGAATCCAAGCAGGTCATCCAGGATTTCCTGAAAAAGTTGCTCGCGGATGGTGTTCGGTAAGGTGAGATGGGTTTGCTCATACGCCGATTCCGATCGATTCAATGATGACCTGTTTCCGCATGTCAAATGATGGCGGTGATTGTTCCAGATCGCGGGCAATCTTCTCGATGAGGTAATTCTTGAGTTTAAAGTAATCATCAGGCTTGATGGCCGGGGGGGATGTATTAAGGGATTGGTTCATTCTTTTATACTTTTTTCCAGATCCTTTTCCGGGACGATCCAGATGATCTGATTCTTGTTTATGGTTAAGAATTGGCTTTCGTACAGAGGACTTCCGTCCATTTCCAGTATTTTGGCATTGGTTACCGCCACAAATTGTTCCGATTGATTCAACTCGTCTTTTAATCGCTCATCCGGTTTAACATGAATTTCGCCATGTATACGAGCCGATACTGTCTGAATGATCACCTCTACGGGGATTTTGGAAACCACATTGGTAAATATTTTGCCTTTTTCATCGAAATCTTTGAACATTTCTATGCCTCAATTCAGTTTTAGCGAAGAGGAATCAAGCTTCGGCATCAGGTAACCCAGTCCAGATCGGGTGACAACCAGTTCCGGCTCCTTGGGATTTCGCTCCAACTTTTGACGGAGCCGCGCGATGCTCACCCATAATATTTCCTTATCGTCTTTATACTGCGGTCCCCAGATAGAAGTGAGAAGCTCTTCGGTCGTGATCACCATCCCCTGGTTTTTCGCGAAATAAGTCAATAGACGGTACTCGGTGGCGGTCAATTGGATCTGTTTGTTATCCAGATAAACCTCGGCTTTGCCAAAGTCCACCCTTAAATGGCCATTGGAAAAATTGCTGGACCATTCTTCCTTGTGTGTCCTTACCGTTCGACGTAAGACGGCTCTTACCCTTGCAAGGACTTCAGTGGCGGAGAATGGTTTGGTGATGTAATCATCCGCCCCGATATTCAAACACTTAACCTTATCCTCTTCCGATGCCCGTCCTGTCAACATGATGATCGGAATGCTTGAAAATTGCCGGATCCGTTCACAAGTGCTGATGCCATCCAATTTGGGCATCACGATGTCCATCAAAATCAGGTCCGGAGGTTCACTGACGACCTGCTCGATGGCGTCCATTCCATTCGTGGCAGTGATCACCTGATAGCCTTCAGTAACCAGATTGATCTGAAGCAATCTGAGGTATCTGGATTCATCGTCCACCACCATGATCCTGGTTGTCACGATTTACACCTCCCTGCCGGTTGGAGACGCAGGGATGGGCAATAGTATATGGATGGTAACGCCCTTGCCCGGTTCCGATTCTGCAAAGATTTCTCCATTATGTGCTGTGATGATCTGCCGACATATATACAAACCAAGACCAGTTCCCCGTGCCTCGGTGGGATTCTCAGAGCTGCGATAAAACTTCTTAAACAGATTAGGGAGATGTTGTGCAGAAATGCCTGGTCCATCATCCGAAAAGAGGAGGTGGATCTGCTGGTTTAACACCTCGGTATGTATGGTGAGGTGACTTCCGGGGGCATATTTGATCGCGTTGCTGATCAAATTCTCGAACACCTGGGTGAGCCTTCGTGAGTCACCGAGGATTCGAGGTAATGCGTCACTCAACCTGGTACGGATTTCCAGATTGATCTGGTGCGCTTTCGCCCGCATGGTGACATCCCGAATCAGCGTATCCAGTTGAACAGGTTGCATATCCATGGGGAGCGAACCACTCTGCAAGCGAGACGAATCCAGCAGGTTATCGATCAGTTCTTCCATCCGATCAGTCTCTTCATCGATAATTGTCAAAAACTCTTTCTGAATATCGGGTGTCCAGGTGGTATCCGACCGCATCAGGGTGGTTGTATAGCCCTTGATGAAACCGAGTGGAGATATCAGCTCATGCGAGATGGTGGAAATAAAATCGTCCTGAAGGACGGCTTGTTGCCGTTCATTTTCCAGTTGAGTTAACCGGTCTTGCAAGGCTTTCTGCCTGAGCAGAATTCCAACCAGGCAAGAGATCAGCGTAGCGGTGTGTTTATCGTGTTGGGTGTAGTCAGGTCCACCGAAACGGACCAGGATGAGTGAATAGAATTGATCTTCAAATTGAATGGGGATGCCCAGTATGCAAGGGAAGTCCAGCCGATTATCGTCCGCCAGATCTGTGAGGATTGGTTGATTGACTTGTAACCTGCCGGTGACGAATACATGCGAAGCGGTGGCATCTCCCCATGAAATATATTCGCCGGCGGTTTTACCTCTACCCATGGCGCGTGCATAGATCACTTCGAAGTTGGTGTTCTCCTGCGATATTCTCTGGTACAGCGCAAAATTATCGAATATGACCAACCGGCGAATATATGGCAGCGCATGCTCCAGACTCGTCTTCCATTCACTTGATTGGAGGATGACCTGCGAGACCTCCAGTAATCCCGGCAGATTTCCTGTAGGATCAGTTTGGCCGGTAACTGGCTTCGTATCAGACATGGTTGGAGGTCCTCGGAGGAACTGATGGCAACACGAAGGAGAATCGGGTGTACTTTCCAGGTTCAGAAGTAACGGTGATCAGAGAATGATGTGCTTCCACGATCTGTCGGACAAGCGATAAGCCCAATCCTGTGCCGCCATATCTGCGGGTGGACGAACCATCCAATTGGTGGAATGGTTGAAAGATATCTTCCAGTTTCTCAGCCGGAATACCGATCCCGGAATCCTCCACACAGAATCGAATTCCCTTCGCATTTTTCTCAACGATGATATTCACATGCCCATTTTCAGGGGTGAATTTGATGGCGTTATCCAACAATTGGTTCATCACCCAGGTGATCTTTTCCTCATCTGCGCGAATTGATACAGGTTCATCTGGCTGCTTGACCTTTAAGTTGATCTTTTTTTCTTCCGCTTTCCCCATCGAATGTTTCAGCACATTGGTGATCATCCGGCTGACATCCAGGTTGATCAGTCGAAGTGCCACATCTCCTTCAGACATTTGCGAGAAATTGATCAGATCTTCGATGAGATGCTCAAGTCGTTCGGTAGATCTGCGGATCGTTTTTAAAGTGGAATCCTGATCGGGGTTTAGAGCACCCATGGCACCTGCCAGGAGGAGCTCCTGGTATCCCTTGATATGTGTCAGCGGGGTTCTTAATTCATGCGAGATATTCGCGATAATGTTTGATTTTAATTTATCCAGGTCTGCTAATTTGGTTAATGCTTCCTGCAATTCCTGGGTGCGTTGATTGACCCGGTTTTCCAGGGTTCGGTTTGATTCTTCGAGTGCATTTCGCAGTTGAATGATTTGTTCTGTGATCACCTGGTCAAGGTGACTGCGGTCGATCATGTGCAACTCAAGCAGAAGATCGCCGAGTAAGATGGTTATACCTTTACGCCGATATTCTTTCTGGGCCTGCAAAGCTTGAGCGAGCTGTTCAGGGGTTAAATATCCTTGTTCAACGAGATAATCCCCTATCCGTGGAACCAATATTTCAGGAGTAAGTGCTAGCTGCGAGGTCATATCCTGCCCTTTCCATACTCATCTACCTCCATTCATTGTAGCGGAACTCTGGATGGATGACAAATGAAAGTATGGGTTTGTGAAACTCCCTCATTTGAGCTTATGGGATACGAATCAGGTAATCATCATCCGAGCATGAAGATGATTACAAGTTTGTTCGAATTAATCATTGAGGTGGGAAAATCCAACTCACGTGTGTTTTGAGATTTTATCTACGATCGAGGTCAATTCTTCATCAGAATAATAATGAATGACGACACTGCCGCCTTTGGGAGTGTAGTGCACGGTAACTTTTGTCCCCAGGATATCCCGCAGATTTTCTTCAATTTCCTTGACTTGCGCATAGAAAACAGGTTTGACGGGCGTGGTTTCCCGGTGCCCGGCTAACCGCTTCACCAATTCCTCGGTTTGACGGACATTCAGAGCCTTGGTGATGATCGTCTGTAGCGCGGCCAATTGTGCCTGTGGGGTGGCCAGGCCGAGTATTGCGCGTGCATGACCTTCACTGATAAGGTTCTTCCGCAGAGCATCCTGAGCAGCATTGGGCAGTTTGAGCAGCCGAAGGGTGTTGGTCACGGTGACCCGGTTTTTACCGACTTTATCGGCGACTTCTTCATGAGTGAACTGGAATTGGTCAATGAGTTGCTGATATGCCCCTGCAGTCTCAAGCGGAGACAGGTCTGCGCGCTGAATATTCTCGATGAGCGCCAGTTCCAGTTGTTGCAGCTCTGTCACCGTGCGGAGAATGGCTGGCACAGTGGCCAATCCCGCCAGACCGGCTGCACGGAGTTGGCGTTCACCCGCGACCAGTATGAATTCCTGAGAATTAGCTCCAGGGGAAACGGTAAGCGGTTGAAGAATGCCATGCTCGCGAATGGATGCTGCCAGTTCAGCCAGCTCGTCCGGGTTCATCTCCGTGCGGGGTTGATGAGGATTGGGTTGTATTTGATTTATGGCGATCTGTTGGATGACCTCACCCGAAGGTTGCACTTCATCCACCGGAATCAGTGCGTCCAGCCCTTTGCCCAATCCAGGTTTTCGTGTCATGGTCTTACTCCATTAAATCGAATATCAGCTATGGTCTTGCTTTAATATTTCCTCGGCAAGCTGTTGGTAAGCTGCCGCGGCATGAGATTCGGGTGCGTATTGATTGATAGGTTGTCCGTAGGATGGCGCTTCAGCGAGCCGAATACTGCGCGGAATCAGCGTGGCGAATACCTGATTAGGAAATACTCGTTTCACTTCCGCGACCACATCATTGGATAGCCGCGTACGGCTGTCAAACATCGTCAAAACTACGCCGCGAATATGCAATTCCGGATAGAGCGAACCATGCACCCGGTGGATCGTCTGAGTCAATTGTCCGAGTCCTTCCAGCGCCAGGTATTCACATTGGACGGGGATAATAAGCCCGTTTTTGGCAGCCAGGAGGCCGTTCAGGGTGAGTAAACCCAGCGATGGGGGACAATCGATCACTATGTAATCATACCGGCTCAGAATAGGCTCCAGAAGGGTTCGCAAGCGTGTTTCCCGGTGATCCATCCCCACCAATTCCACTTCAGCTCCCGCCAGCGCAGGTGAAGACGGCAGTAGGGAAATTTTCAATTTTGGATTATGCAAAATGCAAGCGGATGCCTGCGACTGGTTTACGAGGCATTCGTAAGTACCCTGTTTGACCTGATACTTATCGATGCCAAGGCAGGAGGTGGCATTCGCCTGAGGATCGATATCCACCAGAAGCACCTTTTTCTCAGCTTGCGCAAGGTAGGCGCTTAAATTGATGGCGGTCGTGGTTTTTCCCACGCCCCCTTTTTGGTTGACCAGGGTATAAACCCGCGCGTTGGCCATGAAATCAGATCACCTCAACCAGGCAGGCTTGGATTTCTGACCGTGTGGGTATGCTGTCCAATCCGCTGCGTGTGACCGAATAAGCTGCCAGATTGGTGGCAAATCGGGCAGCCTCCCATGGATCGTGGGTTGCCTGATACCGGAAAAAATAAGCGGCGGCAAAGATATCTCCCGCACCAGTGGCGTCCAATTCCACCATATGTGGAGGCGTGAAATGCTTCACATCGCCATTCCAGAATACCCGGGCTCCGTTCGCGCCTTCAGTGACCACCAGCAATTTGATCGCGGAAGCCATCTCTTCTATTCGTACTTCGTCCCCTTGCACGTCTTCCACGCTCAAGACAGCCACATCGGCATTTCCGAGAACGTAGCGGGCTTCCGGCCAATCGGATGGTGAGACGCGTCCCTTCTCATCCCATTCCCGCAACCAGCCTTGCGGCGTCAATCCAAGCATGGAATTGGGGAATGCCCTGGATAAGGATGGATCCGTCTCCTGGGCAATTGGGCCGAGGTGCACGATGGGTGTATCTTTCCACATTTCAGGGATCAATGCGGTGTCCAGGATGGGCGCCTGACTGTAGGTATACTGGATCCGCCCGTTGGGTGTGTACACATTTTCAAATGTGGTACTGATATCCGAAGGTTTGATAATAACTTGGATATCATTCAATCGGCTCCGGTCCAATCCCGGATCGCAGGAGGTGATGATACCAACCCGCAAGCCTAATGCCTGGGCGGTCAAAGCAGAAAAGGATGCGGTTCCACCCATTTTGGGTCCGGATGGGGTTAGATCTTTGGTTAAATGCCCAAAGATCAAGTAGTCGATTGGGTCTACATAGGGGAGGGTAAACATTGGCTGATTATACCTGATAAGGATTATTCTTCTTCGTTCGTTAAGGTTGTATGGTCCGTAATCCCCTGTGAAACCAGGTCGTCCATGGTGGTAAGGCTGCGATGGTAGCCGGCTGCCGGAGTCTCGCAGAATGGGCAGATATCCCAGATTAATTCAAGCGGCTTACCGCAGGAGATGCATTTCTTCTTCAAGCGGGTGTGGCAGGAAGGGCATGCCATCCAATCTTCCTCCACTTTACGTGAACATCCCGGGCACTGGAGCGAATCTTCCAGCGTTTGCAGAAGCGCTTCTTCTTCGAGATTCTTCTGGTACTCTTCCTCCAGCGTGAGTGGCGGGCGGACGAGCAAATAAACCAGCACGCCGGGCACAAACAGGATGGTGGAGAGGATCACAGCTAGCACCCTCAGGAAAGTGTCCCGGGTGCGGCGGCGGATATCCCGCAGGGTCCATAAGATCAGGCTGACCCAAAGGACCACCAGGAAGATGACGGCGAAACCGGAAAGAAATTGAACCAGAGATGAGATGAAAGTGGGATCGATTATCATGGCGTCTCCAACAGAAAAATTATAGCATGGATGCGTATTTCGGATACTTTGCCTTTTTGATCGTCATTGGATGGAGCTTTGTACGTCAACCTGATATAAAATCAATCATCTTGTTTGGCGGAGTATGGCCCATGAAAGTAAAAGATAATGCCGCTTATCGCATCACCGATATGGAAGTGTCCGAACGTCCACGTGAAAAAATGGCTCTGGTCGGACCCGCTCAATTAAGTAACGACGAGTTGTTGGCTATCCTCCTCCGAGTAGGGATGGAGGGGGAGAACGCCGTAGAAATGGCTGCCAGGTTGCTGCGTGATTTTAGGGGTTTGCGTGGATTGTATCAGGCTTCGTATGCGGAATTGTGCTCCCAACACGGTCTGGGTCCGGCGAAAGCAGCTCAGTTGCTCGCGGCTTTGGAACTTGGCAAGCGGATCGCCAGGGTGGAAAATTCGAAGGCTGTGATCCACAGTCCACAGGATGTGTACGATCTGGTGGGGTATGCCATGTCCCTCCTGGAACAGGAAGAATTATGGGCGATCCATCTCGATACCCGCAATCAGTTCCTGTCTGAGGAGGTGATCTACCGTGGATCTGCCAATGCCTCATCGGTGAGGGTTGGTGAACTCTTCAAAACTGCGGTACGGATCAATGCCACGGGAGTCATCCTAATCCACAATCATCCCAGCGGCGATCCCACTCCCAGCCCAGAGGATGTCGCCCTCACCCGCTCTGCGATTTAGGCGGGCAAGATGCTGGATGTCGAGGTTCTTGACCATGTGATCATCGGGCAGGGAGGGAAATTCGTGTCATTGAAGGAGAAAAACCTGGGATTTTGAGCCAGGGCAATCATGATACCGGAAATGATAATGGCAGTGATCATACACGATCACTGCCATTGGCTATACAGGTGTTGTACATTGATAAGGGTGATTAATATAATAGGTGTAATTGTGGTTCGCTTCTCCACAAATTTTGGGGATTAAATTTTATTCTGATGGGGAGGTAATCAAATGAACGTCAATTTCGCGATGTGGAAAAAAGCGCTCTCCACGCTTGTCAAAATGGATTCCAGGGAAGATTGGAATCGTCTGGATATTATCTCAAGGTGGCTGATCGCGACCCGTTCGGGTGTCACCATTGTCACCCTGTATTCCTGTGCCATTGGCGGATTACTGGCCTGGCGCGAAGGATACTTCAGCATTATTCCATGGATCATTCTGACTATCGGATTATTTATAGCGCACGGCGCCAATAATCTACTCAACGATTACACGGATTTCTCCCGCGGTATCGATAGCGACAATTATTTCCGAACCCAATATGGCGTCCATCCTCTGGTTCAGGAGTTCTGGACAAAACCGCAACAGCTGCGCTGGTTCGCGGTGAGCGGATTTTTAGCCGTGCTATCGGGCGTTTTTGCGGTGCTGTATACTAATTTTTCCCCGGTTGTGATCGGGTTATTCATCTTTGGAGCATTGATATTGCTGCTCTATACCTGGCCGTTGAAACACATCGCCCTGGGTGAGCTTTTCATCTTCCTGATCTGGGGCCCGATCATGGTATCCGGGGTCTACCTGGTCTTATCAAAAGGCCTGGGTGAATCACTCTGGAGTGTTGCATTGGCGGGGATCCCATTTGGATTGAGTGTTGTCAGTATCAATATCGGAAAACACATCGACAAGTCACCTGAAGACCGTAAAAAGGGGGTTGGCACCCTACCGGTGGTGATAGGCGAGAAGGCGGCCAGGGTTATCAACAGGATGGTCATTGTCCTGGTCTACCTTGTGATTCTGTATTTAATTTTCGTCACCCATTATTTCACACCGGTCCTGTTGATCGTCTTATTCGCGGGCAAGCGGGCGCTGTATACATTTGGTGTCCATACCAAACCTCGTCCGACTGAGCCGCCCAAGGATTGGCCAGCCTGGCCAGCCTGGTTCTCCGGTTTCGCGTTTCACCATAATCGTCTGTTCAGTAATCTATTCCTGCTGGGAATATTTCTGGATGTCCTTCTGCGGCTTTTCCTGCCGGTGTTCTGGCCGGCAAAGTAATATTTTCCCACGAAGTAGGAGTAGTTAATGGATTTGGTGACATTATCCCGCTTACAATTCGCATTAACCACCATTTACCATTTCTTTTTCGTCCCCCTAACACTGGGTTTGGGATGGTTCGTGGCGATACTCGAGACGATGTATGTCCGAAGTGGTAATTCCCTCTATAAACGGTTAACCAAATTTTGGGGCAAGATCTTCCTGATCAATTACGCCATGGGTGTTGTCACGGGCATCGTAATGGAATTTCAATTCGGGATGAATTGGTCTGAGTATGCCAGGTTTGTGGGCGATGTTTTCGGTGCGCCGCTGGCTATCGAAGGATTGCTGGCTTTCTTTCTGGAATCCACCTTCCTGGGATTGTGGATCTTTGGCTGGGAGAAAATCTCGAAAAAACTTCACGCAGCCGCTATCTGGCTGGTGGCATTCGGCGCGAACATGAGCGCGTTCTGGATTCTGGTTGCGAATGGCTTCATGCAGAATCCGGTTGGATATGTGATCAACAATGGACGGGCGGAGATGGCGGATTTTGGAGCCATATTACTAAATCCACGCGCCTGGTTCCTGTTCCTGCATGCCATCAGCTCCGGTTTTGTGACCGCTGCATTTCTCGTGCTTGGTTTCAGTGCATACCATTTGATTGGAAGAAGAGAAGAGGACGGATTTCGAATATCCTTCAAATTGGCAGCGATCATCGGCTTGCTGGCTACAATCGGAACGGTGGTAACCGGGCATGCGCAGGGTCTTTACATGCGGGAAGTCCAGCCAATGGCTGCGGCTGCATCTGAAGCGCATTATGATACCCAGGATCCGGCAGACTTTTCGGTGATCGCCTTTTTTGATACGACCGGGAAGAAAGAAGTTTGGAGCCTTAAAATTCCAAAGGCATTGAGCTTTTTATACAATTTTCAGCCTTTTGGAAAAGTCGAAGGGATCAATCAGCTTCAAGCACAGTATGAAAATGAATACGGACCCGGAGATTATATTCCTTTGGTGGCTGTTACGTATTGGATGTTCCGGCTGATGGTCGCAATCGGATTCCTCATGGTTTTGCTCGCTTCTCTCGCACTATTTGTAACGATCAAAAAATATCCCGACAAATGGACACGCCATTTACGCTGGTTCTTACCAGCAATATTTTTACCCTATATCGCGAATACTTCCGGATGGATATTGACCGAGACTGCCCGTCAGCCCTGGGTGGTGCAGGGACTGATGCTAACCAAGGATGCCGTCTCTCCCAATCTGACGGTCACCAGCGTGTGGATCAGCCTGATCGGTTTTGTGGTGGTGTATGCGGTCCTCATGGGATTTGACCTCCATCTGATCTTGAAATTCGCAAAGAAAGGCCTTGAACCGGAGGAGGCAGAACAGGAAACTTTGACCTATTAAAGTGCGTAAGATTTAATATAGTTCTCTTAATAATCATTTGCCGTACCAGGAAGTAGCAGATGTTAGAGCGATGAATAATCCATGATTGAAATTACCCAAGAAGTAGCGCTTGATGACGCCGAATTGCATTTCGACTATATCCGCTCGTCTGGTCCCGGCGGGCAGAATGTCAACAAGGTCGCCACGGCAGTGCAGCTTCGATGGGATGTCGCCGGATCGTCGGCTCTCACACCCGAGGTGAAGCTGCGTTTGTACAAATTGGCAGGCAGCCGGGTCACTGAGGATGGGATTCTGCTGATCGAAGCGAAGCGTTACCGCACCCAGGAAAAGAACCGTCTGGATGCGATCAATCGTCTTGTTATCCTTGTTCAGCAGGCCTTGATCCCACCGAAAACCCGCCGTGCCACCCGTCCGACGGTCTCAGCCCGGGCAGCCCGGGTCTCGGATAAGAAGAAACGGGGCGAGACCAAACGCATCCGTAAATACAATCCCGAAGAATGGGAATGATCGTTCCATGGTGGGTGGTGATGTATACCGGGAGTGGAAGCGAATGTCCGTGAATTTGCGCACTCTCTGGTGAAGAAAACACGCCAGGTCGGTGAATTAGCCGATTACGATCATCCGCCATTGGCGATTGCGGGTAACTTCTTCTGTGATGCGAACAGTAAAAATCCCAGCATGCGAATCCCTGCCGCTACAAGCAAAGCTCCCGGTATCCCGATAGTGTCTGCCAGCATTGTTCCGATCAACGGAGATACCACCGCCGAGAGATACTGCATACTTTGAGCAAACGAAACGAAGGTGGCGCTATAGGTGGGTGGGATGGTGCGCATCAATTCATCAAAAAAGACCAGGTCGAGCCCGGCTTGAAAGATCCCTGCCAGACCGGCCAGAACAACCACCATTTCCACCCTGCCGGACAGGGCGATCAAAGCCGGGTAGACGGCCAATCCGAAAGTGGTCCAGAGTAAGACGGACCTGGTTCCCCGGACGCGGGAACGATTTACCCAGAAGAAGTAACCGATGATCATCACCGCGGTGGATGTGGTACTGATCAGACCAATCCAGGTGTCAGAGGCTTTTAATTGGCGCACATAAAACAGGGGGAACAACGGCGCTGCCAGGGAGATGCCCGTCAGATAGATAAGCCTGCGCCAGGCGAATTGAATGAATGGTTTTTCCTGAATGATCAACTGGAAATACTCCCGGATTGCCAGGCCCAGTTTGAGCCTGGGTTGAATTTCGATCACATCCTGGGGTGGAATATCCAGGTGGCTGGAGAAGTAATAACTGATCAATCCGCCAACGGATAATGCCAGAAATACGATCTGATAGTTTATGGGATAGCCGATCTGATCCAGCACCCGCCCGACGATCACCACCGTGATCGCTGTTGTGAAACCCATGATGGACCACCGCCGGCTCATCAAGTCAAACCGCCCATGCGGACCGGCAACCTGGCCCATCACCACGCTGAAAAGGATGGAGACGATGGTTTGCGGAAGTGTGGCCGCTGCCCAGATTCCCAGGATGGCAGGCACAAGGTAGGCTTTTGGGATGATAAAGGGCGCCAGACCGGTCAACGTATAAGAGAAGACGACCAGCAATCGGGCGACACTGAAATAAGGTACGATATTTCTACGGGTCTGCAGGAAGCGTCCGACCAGGATCGCCAGGATCAAACCGGTGAACGCCGGCATCGCGGTGAGCAGACCGACTTGCAGGTTGGTCGCACCGGATCGGGTAAGGAAGACAGGCAGAAACGGTGCAGCCGCATTTGCCAGACCAATACCGATGGCATCGATCTGAACAAAGAGCACATTTTTCCGTTTTACCTCTGGCCCAATATTCGGTTGTGAAAACCAACGATATAAGAACACGGTCTTCTCTCGAAACCAGTCTGAAAAGATACCCTAATTGTAGCGGATTCCATCCAATGACCCGGGTGGTATCAGGCAAATTGGGGATCGTACTTGTCTTCCGATTCTTTCCAAAATTGCTGGGTGTAGAGCTTGTGATAGTGTCCGCCCAGCTTCAATAATTCCGCGTGGGTTCCCATCTCGATGATCGTACCCTCATCCACATAGATGATTTGGCTGGCACGTTTGATGGTGGACAACCTGTGGGCGATGATGAAACTGGTGCGTCCTTTCATCAACGCTGCCATCCCCTTCTGGATCAGGGATTCGGTCAACGTATCCACGGAGCTGGTCGCTTCATCCATAATGAAAATCTCAGGTTTCGCCAGGATCGCCCTTGCCAGGCTGATCAATTGTTTCTGACCGACCGAGAGCATATTCCCACCTTCACCGGCGTCTTGATCATATTTCTTTTCCAACGTTAGGATGAAATCATGCGCGCCGGCAGTCTTCGCTGCTTGCTCTACTTCCTCATCGCTGGCATTCAAGCGCCCATAGCGGATATTCTCCCGAATGGATCCAGAAAAGAGATGCGGCGTCTGCAATACCACACCGATACGCGATTGGATGGCATGCATGGAGAGGTTTCGATAATCCATTCCGCCGATCCGGATCGTTCCTCGTTTGGGTTCGTAGAATCGGCATAGCAGGTTCACGATGGTGGTCTTGCCCCCACCTGTGGGTCCGACCAGGGCGATCATCTCGCCTGGTTTTACCCGCAGGTTGAAATTCCGCAGAACATCTTTCTCTTCCTCGTAATAGAAATCAACCTGGTCAAATTCGATCTCAGACAGGATCGTGCCGGGGTCGATGCTGTCCGGCTGATCTTGAACATCAGGATTCGTATCCGTTAGCGTGAAGATCCGTTCGGCAGACGCGATCGCGTTCTGCAGTTCGGCGTACACCCGCGCCAGGTCCTGGATAGGCCACATCATAAATGCGATGTATGACACAAATGCCTGAATCCCTCCGATGGTGATGAATCCAAGCTTGATCTGATATCCGCCGTACCATAACACCGCGCACAGCGCCACAGAACTGATTACCTGCACCACCGGCAGGAAAAGCGCAGACAGCCAGGCGGCTCGGAATCCCGCCTTATACATGTCATCGGTCAGCTTGCTGAACTCTCGAAGGTTCTCATCCTCACGCACCAATGCCTTTACGATCCTCACGCCGGAGATATTCTCATTAAAAGCACCGGTGATCTTCGAATTCACCTTGCGGACTTTTCGGAATTGCGCCAGGATCCTCTTTCTGAATTGGACTCCCACATACACCAGGATCGGGATGATGATCAGGACGATCCAGGCCAGCCTGGCGTTAATCCGGAGCATGAAATATGCGGATGTCGCGACGTTGATAATCGCCCAGGTCGAATCGAGCAGACCCCAGGTCATCATATCGGAAACACGCTCTGAATCAGAGGTGACGCGCGACATGATCCAGCCGACTGGCGTCCGGCTGTAATAACTTAAAGCCAGTTTCTGCAGATGATTGAACATGGATTTGCGCAGATCGTAGCGGATCTGTTCGCCGAGCATGCTCACCAGCAGGATAAAAACGAAAACGAGGACCGCTTGAACGATCAGCAATAACCCATATTGGAGAACAAGTTGCTTCAATAATTCGGCATTATGAGGGACGATGGCTTCGTCGATGATCCGCTTACTGATGAACGTGAAGTAACCGTCCAGGAAGGAGACAACTCCGATTGCGATGAGGAAAGCGATCACCCGCAAACGGTGAGGTCGGACCAACTGCAGGATGCGCTTGAAGGTTTGCTTCGTTTGAAGGGAAGAAAATTCTTCCTCGTCGTATTCATCATAAACTGGCATGACGGATTTCCTCTTCCAATTCGGTGTCGATCCGGGTCTGCAGGTCATAGATGTTTCGGTACATCCCGTCCTCTTTGACCAGGCTGTTATGGGTTCCCTGCTGGATAATCCTGCCTTTGTCAAAAACCAGGATGAGATCGGCGTTCATAATGCTTTGAATCCGGTGTGCGATGATGAAGGTGGTCCGGTTCTTCATCAGGTTGTTCAATGCGGTGCGGATGACCGCTTCCGTTTCGAGATCCACCGAGGAGGTTGAATCATCCAGGATGAGGATGCGCGGATCTTTGAGCAGAGTCCGGGCAATGGCCACCCGTTGTTTCTGCCCGCCGGATAGGGTGACCCCTTTTTCGCCGACCAGAGTTTGGTAACCCTCCGGGAAGGATTGGATGACATCATGGATGGCGGCTGCTTTCGCTGCCTCGATGATATCGTCTTCCGTGACTATCCGGTCCATGCCATAGGTGATGTTTTCCCGTATGGATCGGGAAAACAAGAAAGGTTCCTGTTCGACGATTCCGATTTGTTCGCGCAAGAACCGCCGGGAATAATGCCGCAGGTCGACACCATCCAACGATATTTTCCCGGAGGTTGCGTCATAGAATTGGGGCAGGAGGTTTACCAGGGATGTCTTTCCAGAGCCGGTGGAGCCCAAAAGGGCGACCGCTTGTCCTGGTTGGCAGTGGAATGAGATTTGATTGAGGATCGGATTGTCTTTTTCGTATTCGAATGAGACCTGATCAAATTCGATCTCACCCCGGATGGGGGAAATCGGAGTGATCTGGCTTTCATCCAGGTTCTCGCGGTCTTCCTTGATGATCTGGGTGACGCGTTGGTAGGAGACCATTCCGGTCGAAGCCTGCACGATCAATCTGCCCAGGTTGCGCATAGGAAAGATCAAATAAATGACCAAACCGGCGTAGGCCAGGTAGGTGCCGATTGAGATGTCCCCGCTGATCGCCATCGTTGCCCCGAGATAGAATCCGCCAAGCAACTGCATACCGCATAAAGTATCCGAGATCGGCCAGAAGAGCGAATGCATGGTGTTCAATCGTCTTCCACGTTTGTACTTTTCGGCATTGTCCTTCTCGAATTTGTCCATCTCATAATGCTGCCTGGCGTACGCCTTGACAACCCTCACACCGGTCAGGTTTTCCTGCAACGTAGTGGAGAGGGCGGCTTCCTGTTCCTGATAAGCCTCGTATGCGCCGGTGATCTTTTTGAAGAAGTAAAGAGAAACGAGCAGGATGATCGGAACAACAATCACCGAGAACCACGCCAGGCGGGTATTCAGATTTAACAAAGCGGTGAAATTGATGACAAATAAGAGGATGATACGCCCGACAGAAATGGCTTGATCGGCGAAAAACCGCCTGAGCGCGTCCACATCGGATGTGCAGCGTTGGATCAATTCGCCGGTGGATGTCTCCGCGTGATAGCGGAAGCTCAGGCGCTGAATATGATCGAACAGATAATTCCTCAGCCGGCGGGTGACACCCTCCGCGGTTCGAGCGGCCAATGAACCGCTTAGAAAAGTGAATCCTCCTTCTGCGGCAGCCAGTGCGACGAAGCTCAAAGCCATCCAGGGTATCGCTGAATACTTTCCGGGGACGAGAATTTCATCGATAAAATAACGCAGAAGGAGATAAGTTAAGGTCTTGGAAAGGGATGCGATTCCAACCGCCACAGTCGCGCCGGCGTAGGCCAAACGGTACCCGGAGATCATCCGCCATAACCCGATGAGGCGATTCTTCGAAATAGATTTTTTCAGATCATAGGAATAAACCGATTGCACTGCCACCACAACTCCAATTTTCCCACTCAGCACGAGCAGAATGGGAATTCTAAACCATTGCAGGTATACAGTCAAATTTGCCTTGAATCAGGTTAAGGTATAATGTTCAAACAGACAGGGAAACTGTAGGAGACTTGCCCGTTGCCATCCAAATCAAAAGTACACCTGCGTTGGATTCCCGACCCGCCGGCTAAAATCCGGACGGTTGCTTCCTGATCTCAATCCCACCACGACCGTCAACCATATTCGGATAGCCTTGCGTTTCCGCGAGTTCGGAAACGATTGCTCCATATTTCCAGAATTTATCCTGAACGATTCATCTGCATACTGCTCCTCGGAAAGGAGACACGATGACTCAGAAAACATTGATCGCCGCTGCGGTGGGTGATTGTGTTCATGTGGCCGGCTTAAACAATTTCATGCGCCTGGCTGAACAGGTAGGCTGGAATACCATCTATCTCGGACCTGCTGTTTCGATCCAACAATTGGCAAAGGCAGCCAGGGAAAATCCAGTCGATCTGATCGCCGTCTCGTATCGACTAACACCCGAGAATGGCGAGATCTTACTCGGCGAACTGGCTGAAGAGCTGGATGACCTATATCAAAAAGGAGTCCGGTTCGCTTTTGGCGGCACACCCCCGATGGCGGTAAAAGCCGCTCAAATTGGGATTTTCGAAAAGATCTTTGAGGGTGGAGAACCCCCCGAAATCGCCCTGGATTATTTGCGAGGTGGAACCGGGCAGGGGTTGGAGAAATCGATCCCACCCCAATCAACCGTTGAGCGGATTCTCTGGAAGAGGCCCTACCCACTCATCCGGCACCACTTCGGTTTACCTGATATGGAGCAAACTGTGGAAGGAGTGAAGCGGATCGCGGATGCGGGTGTGATCGATGTGATCTCACTCGGCATCGACCAGGACGCACAGGAAAACTTCTTCCATCCCGAACGGCAGGATCCCACCTCGCGCGGAGCGGGTGGCGTCCCCGTTCGTTCCGCGGAAGAGTATATCCGACTCTATCAGGCTGCCCGGACAGGCAATCATCCCCTCATGCGCACCTATTCGGGAACAAATGACTTCATCCGCCTTGCGGAAATGTACATGGAAACCATTCATAACGCCTGGTGCGCGATCCCCCTCTTTTGGTTTAATCAGATGGACGGGCGCGGTCCATGGGATTTACAGGGCTCGATCAAAGAACACCAGGAAGTGATGCGCTGGTACGGCGAGCGGAAAGTGCCCGTCGAATTGAATGAACCTCATCATTGGGGGATGCGGGACGCGCCGGATGTCGTTTTCGTCGTCAGTGGTTTCCTGGCGGCGTATAATGCCAAAATGTTCGGTGTGAAAGATTATATAGCCCAGTTCATGTTCAATAGTCCCCCAAACCTGTCGATTGGCATGGATCTGGCGAAGATGTTGGCGATCCTAAACATGATCCTTCCTTTGCAGAATGATCACTTTCGCATTTGGAAGCAGACCCGAACGGGATTGCTCAGTTATCCCCTCGATGAATCCGAAGCCATCGGCCATCTTTCTTCGACCATTTTCAGCCAGATGGCTCTCGAGCCGGATATTGTCCATGTGGTTGGGCACACGGAAGCCGACCACGCGGCTACCCCCGCGGATGTGATCACCTCCTGTAAAGCAGCCGCGCGGACGATCCGAAACGCCAGAGAATCAGCACCGGCTTTGCTGCTTGATCCGCAGGTGCAGGAGCAAACCGAATACCTGGTTCAGCAGGCGAAGATCACTTTGAGCGCCATCAGTCAACTCGAAGACGATCCCACCCGGGATGCCTGGACAGATCCGGTCGTATTGAGTAAGGCAGTCAGTCTGGGGATCATGGATGCCCCGCAATTACGCAATAATGCCTTTGCTCCGGGAAAGGTGATCACCAGAATCATCCATGGCGCCAGCCTCGCCGTTGGGCAGGATGGGTCGCCCCTGGATGAACAAACCCGAATGGAGCGAATTCTAAATCAAGGAGCGATCAGATGACCTCGAAAATCAGTTTCCTCGTAATTGGAGCAGGACATGGTGGAAAAGCGATGGCCGCCCATCTCGGATTGATGGGATTCAAAACCAACCTGTTTAACCGGACATCAGACCACATCGCTTTCATTAGAGAATTGGGAGGAATCGATCTCGAGAGTCAGGAAACAGGCGCCCGCGGTTTTGGCAGACTGAGTGTGGTGACCTCAAATATTGAGGAAGCATTGGAAGGCGTACAGATGGTGATGGTCGTCGTACCTTCATCCGCCCATGCTGATATCGCGAAGACTTGCGCTCCCTACCTTAAAGACGGTCAGGTGATCGTCCTCCACCCGGGAAGGACCTGTGGCGCGATTGAATTTAAGAAAGTGCTGGCTGATGAGAATTGCACCGCGGATGTGACCGTGGCGGAAGCTGAAACGTTCATCTATGCCTCCAGGTCGGATGGCCCTGCCCAGGCTCGAATTTTCCGCACCAAGGAAGCCGTTCCCCTGGCAGCCCTCCCATCCACACGAACGCGCCTGGTGTTGGATATGATCCACGAGGCTTACCCGCAGTATATCGATGGCGGAAATGTCCTGCAAACCGGGTTGAATAATATGGGCGCGATCTTCCATCCATCCCTGACCCTCCTCAACGCAGGCCGGATCGAATCCACGCATGGCGATTTCGAATTTTATATCGATGGCGTCACGCCATCGGTTGCCCGCGTGTTGGAAGTCCTGGATCGGGAACGGGTAACCGTCGCAGCTTCCCTGGGCATCCGCGGACGGACATCACTTGAATGGTTGAAGATGGCCTATAACGCGGACGGGGAAGACTTGCACGAAGCCATCCATAATCAGCCAGGTTATTACGGCATAAAGGCTCCGGCGACATTGAATCATCGCTATATCTTTGAAGATGTGCCAATGAGCCTGGTACCCATTGCTGCGCTTGGTGCCCGTTATGGGGTAAGTGTGCGGGGAATGGATTCGATCATCCGGTTGGCCTGCATCATCCACCGTACAGATTACTGGCGCAGGGGCAGAACCCTTGAAAAACTCGGTATCAACAACCTCAGCGTGGGTGAATTGACCCATTACGTAACAACCGGAGTATTCGCTGAGGTGTGAGGGATTTTTTTCAAAATCCATAGATATCGATGCATTAATAAAAAACTGCCGGATCAAATCCGGCAGTTTGTTATTTCAGGAGGTCATTTTTGCCAGGATTTCCTTCTTCTTCAATTGGAATTCTTCTTCGCTGATCAAGCCCTTGTCGCGCAGGTCGCCCAATTTCAGGATCAGGTCAGGCGCGGAGTTGGACTTCATCCCCGATTTGATCGCATCCCCGATCTCAGATTCTTCCTTCTCTTTTGCGTCAAGCATGGTTGTCTTGAATTTGATTGGATCGGATATTTGGCTGAACAGATTAATACCCAATTCACTGGCGGTCATGATATGGACATTACCGTAATTCATGACACGGCCCCAAAACGACTGGACCAGCTTCACGTCATTGACTTTTTCCAGTGAAGAGTTGGTGACATCCTTATTGATGATCCCGGCGATCTTGATCACCCTTCGGTTGGTGATGATGTATTGTTTGTTCCACCAGATCAACCAGTCCCGCAGCATGGATAATACAGGAAGGATCAGCAGAATGAACATGAACCAGATCCATTCGAGTTGGAATGTGATCAACGAGATGGAAATACCACCGATCAACAGGATCAGTATCGCAAGTTCCGGCAGGATCATTCCGAAGATGACCAGCCAATGTTGCCTGGAGACTAACAGGATACGTTCTTCCTTACCCAACAGCGAATTGGTATATGAATCCGTCATGATTTTCCTCAAGCCTCCGGGGTTTGGTCATCGGCATTGATGTTGGTTCCCTTTTCATACTCATCCAGAAGTTTTCTTGCAGCCTGTTCATAGCTCTCGGGAACGAGGATATCCACTTTCCCCATCGCGCCGAATGTCAGCCCGTAGGTGATCCCTGCGCTTTCCTGTGCCAGTCCGGTGGGAATGCCATAGGCTTCAAGATAAGTTTTGATAAGTTCCCCTTCCAGTTTGCCTTGAACCTGATAAACAGAAATGATTTTTTCCATAAAACACTCCAAGAATATTATACAGAATATATCCCTTATGGGTATATATAAAATGGAACCATGAATTGGAAGAAAAAAATCCCGGACAAATCGTCCGGGATTTTTTTAAGGTTGAGTAAACTACTTTACTTTCAGGATGACGCGCGCGTCCACTACCTTCACGCCTTTGCCAACTTCATAGACCAGGACTGGATTCGCATCCGTCTCGCTGATCTCATCAGCCAGATCATGTATCATGGTGGCATATTGGCTGAGAATATCTGCCAATACTTTGCGATCGCGGGGTGCTTCGCCGCGGGCTCCAGCCAGGATGGGTGCGCCACGGATTTCGCCCAGCATGATCTCTGCTTGTTCGGGAGAGACCGGGGCAACCCGGAAGGTGACGTCTTTCAGCACTTCCACGAAGATGCCGCCCAAACCGAACATGATGGTCGGGCCAAAGGTCGCATCGTTCACGGAACCGATAATGGTCTCGGTTCCCCAGGGAGCCATTTCCTGGATCGCGATACCGTGAATATTGGCATCGGCTTTATAATTTTTGGCGTTGGCCAGGATGGTCTTATAGGTTTCGCGGATGGCGGCCTCATCCTTAATATTGACTTTCACGCCGCCGGCATCTGATTTGTGTAGGATCTGCGGTGAGACGATCTTCATTACGACCGGATATCCGACCTTCTTGGCCAGGGCGACCGCTTCATCTTCAGATTTCGCCAGGAAGGTGGGTGCTACCGGAAGCCCATAAGCCTTGAACACTTCCTTGGACTCCACTTCGGTCAGGGAGTCGCGTCCATCTTTACGCGCTTTTGCGATGATTTCACGGGCTACCTTGCTTCCGGCGGGATCGCTGGCAACATGAGTATGATTTATCATTTGTTTCATGTGAGCGAACTCATGCAAGGTCGCCATCGCGTTCATGGCCAGGTCAGGGGCGTTGTAAGCTGGAATACCGTTGTCGACCAGCCAGCGCATGGCGTTGTCTGATTTTTCACCACCCACGAAGGAAACGGTGACCGGTTTGTTTTTGATCCCGGTTTCAGTGACGGCTTTATGGATCGATTCCGCGATCTGCTGCGGATTGGTTTGGGCGGTTTCGCAGTACAGCACCACCAGGCCATCGGTCCATTTGTGGGCGTAAGCGAATTTGGTCGAGGAATAGTACCAATCATTCCCGGCCATACCGGTCAGATCGACTGGATTCTTTGGCGGAACCATATTCAGGCATATTCTTTTTCAATTCTGCCTGCACATCTTCAGGAGCGAATTTCAGCGGGACGCCAAACCGCTCAGCCGCATCGGTGGCCAATACGCCAACACCACCGCCATTGGTGATCACCAACAGGTTTTCACCGTGTAAGGGTGGTTGCAGCGATAAAGCGAGTGTGCGGTCGAAAAGATTGTTTAGGTCGGTGGCACGGACAACTCCTGCCTGCATGAAGGCAGCGTCATAAACCTTGCCGGAACCGGCCAGGGATCCGGTATGAGAAGCCGCGGCGGCAGCGCCGTGAGCAGATACGCCCGCTTTCAAGGCGATGACCGGCGTGGTTGCGTTCTGGCAGGCTTCCATAAATTTGCGGCCGTCCCGAATACCTTCGATGTAAAGGCAGATACAGGAAGTGTTGGGATCCTTGTCCAGCCATTTAATCAAATCGCCGAAATCGACGTCTGACATATTTCCGAGTGAAACCAGCTTATCGAACCCAACACCCCGGGTATATGTGGCCGCATCGATCGCGATCAGCAGAGCGCCGCTCTGGGTCAATAACGAGGCTTTTCCCGGCAGAGGCAGGAAGGGAGCGAAAGAGGCATTCAACTTATCAGAATTGGACAGGGTGCCGACAATGTTAGGACCAAGAACGCACATCCCTTTTTCATGGGCCAGATCAACCAATTGTTTTTCGAGGTCTTTGTTGCCAGTCTCGCTAAAACCGGAGGTGATAACAATGAGCGCCTTGACGCCCTTTTGTCCGCATTCTTCGACAGCGGTCATGACGATTTTGGCAGGAATGGTGACCACGGCTGCATCGATGGAACCAGGAACATCCAGAACAGATTTATAGGTCTTAAAACCAAGAATCTCATCGGCTTCCGGGTTGATGGGATATACTTTTCCCTCATAACCACTATCGATGAGATTCTTAATTACGGTGTATCCGATCTTGCCCGGTTTAGCGGATGCCCCAATAATGGCCAGGCTCTTTGGTTTCATCAAGCTGTTTAATAGGTCCTCTTTCACAAGATCCTCCGGAAAATTATGGATTAAGCGTGAATCATGTCACGCCGGCGATTTAAAAGGCGTTCAAAATAAAAGTATACACTAATTAAGGTTTACATAATCGCAATGGCGGAAAAGTCAGGAATGATGATGCGAAAATGATGACATTCTTCATTTTGGATTGGTATATATTGATGAAAGGGTTGATTCTTCAGCATGATATAATGCTTAATAGTTATATATTCAAACATTGAGTAAGACGACAGATTTCATGAAAACCATAATTGCCATCGGTCTGATCATTCCATTTGCTTTTTCATTGACCGCCTGCACCCCGGCGGCAAATCCGAATCAGCCAACCCTATCGAGCTAATCCTGAATCCACCATCCCAACCGCTCATGGAAAGATCACCGTCCTGGCAGCAGCTTCTCTGACTGAACCTTTCAACGAGATCGGAGATCTATTCGAAGCGCAAAATCCAAACGCCTTTGTGGATTTTAGTTTTGGCGGATCCCAGCAATTAGCCGGGCAAACTAACCCATCAAGCGCCTGCAGATGTCTTTGCCAGCGCTAATGAGAAATATATGGAATTGGTCATCGAATTGGGGCGGGTTGAACAGGGAAGTCAGCAAGTATTTGCCGAAAACAAACTCGTGGTGATATTCCCATTGAACAATCCTGCCAATCTGCAACGGCTCATCGATCTAACAAAGCCTGATCTGAAACTGGTTCTGGCTGCCCGGGATGTACCTGCCGGGCAGTATACCCTGGAATTTCTGACGAAAGCCAATTCAGACTATTCCTTTGGTGTTAGTTACCAGGAAAAGGTAATCCAGAACGTGGTCTCTTATGAGGATTTAGTCAAAACAGTGCTAGCCAAGGTCGCGCTTGGTGAAGCGGATGCGGGAATTGTTTATAGAAGTGATGTAACCGGTGATGCGATTAATCGCGTTGGGATGATCGAGATTCCTGATGAAATGAATGTTGTTGCCAATTATCCTATTGCGGCGATCAAAGACAGTGGTCAACCGATCTTGGCCAAAAAATTCGTGGAGTTCGTACTCTCACAGAGCGGACAGGAAATACTGGCAAAATATGGATTTACACCAGTCAAATAAGGCAGACAATACACTAGATAATGCGAGACGAATCAAGAGCCTGGCATTTATTTAACTGCAATTTCGCGATTTGGATTACGAATCCAATCGCTCCATGATCCGGCATACAGCCTTCCACCGGGCAAACCTGCGTGCTCCATCGCCACCAGGTGGATGACCGAAGTGATTCCAGACCCGCAATAAAAAACTGTATGCTCGGGTGATATTTGTCCGAGGAAAGGTTGGTAGACCAACCGTAGTTCTTCTGGATTCCTGTAAGTCCCATCTGAATTGAGGATGGATCCATAGGCCAGGTGCCTGGCGCCCGGGACGTGGCCGGCCGTGATGTCGATCACTTCCTGATCGGCGAATATCGATTTTCCGCCCGTGAATCAACCAGCAGCCATTCCGGATCTTTCCTGATTCGCTCCACACCTTGTGCGTCGAAGATCAATTCGGGATGATAGGTGCATCCGGTCGTGGATGAAATCCTCGGGGCAGGTGGCTCCGCATCAAGCGGACGATCCTCCAGCAGCCACTTTGGGAATCCGCCATTTAACATGGATACATTTTCATGTCCGCAAACCCGCAACAGCCACCACAGTCTTCCGGCGGCCATCGCGCCCCCTTCTGAATCATAGGCGACCACCCGGGTGTCCGGTCGAACTCCCCATGATTGCACCAACTTTCGGAATGCGAGAATATCCGGCAGGGGATGTCTTCCGCTGGTTGGGGTGGGTTTGGACGATAGATCGAGGTTCAGGTCGGCGTAGAATGCACCCGGAATGTGACCTTCCTGGTACTGCTCGATCCCCGAGGTGGGGTCTGCCAGCTCGTAACGGCAGTCAACGATGACCCAGTTTGGGTCATTCAGATGGTCTTGCAGGGTGTTGGTCTCAATCAATGGCTGGGACATGATTAGCCTTCCTTTGGGTGTATACGATGAGATAAGGCCGCGATCAAGAAGACCAGGCCGATCGTATCGAATAGGATAAACCGTTGAATGGATACTCTCACGATCGAGGCTATCCGAAATCTCGGAGCGGATCCAGATCTCACCCGCGCATCCCGATGGCTTGCATCAGAATGGCGGCGACGATCAGGATTTGCCAGCGGTAGGGATGCAGGATCGCCAGGAGGTAGGGAATGGTCCACATCAGAAACAGGACGCCGAACGAGCGGATGACCGCGATTCCAACCTCACCGCTCAAACCAAATGAGGAGGTATACAACTCCGCCTGAAAAATAAATGGAACTGCGCATAGTATATTCCAGAAGGCGACGATGCCGATCAACAATCGGGGCAGGACTGCCGCCATGATGGGCTGCCATTTTGCATTGAGCGCCTTCATGCTATCCGCCTGTATGGATTACCAAACCTCAGCCAGTAGACGGCTATCGCGAAGGCGTTGGCGACATTGAGCGATTCCTTGATCCCAACCATTGGCAGATGGACGACCTGCTCGCTTTCCGCCAGGATACCCGGATCGATGCCGTTGTTCTCATTTCCCACGATCAGGAGCAATTTCTTCCCATGTTCGGGCAGGGGAGTGACAAACAGATTGGTGGAGGTGCGGTTTTTCTCCAGCGACCAGACGCAAAAACCTTCCTTCTTCTTCTCGCGCACTGCCCGCAAGCCATCCCAGTGTTGCGTCCAGGGGATCATCTGATCGGCGCCGAGGGCCGTCTTCTTCATGTGCGGATGCGCCGGGGAAGGGCAAATACCATACAGATGGATATGCTGAATTCCCACCCCATCGGCCGTTCGGAAGATGGAACCGATATTCAACACGCTGCGGATATTATCCAGACCGGCTTCCAGGACCAGCTCATTCATCCGGTCGGCATGGATCAGGTCGGGATCGACTTCATGGTGAGGGATCAACGCGACCACATTGGTGGCAGATCCGCATTTCGGGCAGGGAAAATCATCTCCATCCGGCCCGGGAAAACGGAACATGCAGGCTTTGCGGACACATTGGCGGAATACGGTCTCAGATCTCATCGGACTCCTGAAGTAAGGATCGTTGATTGATTTGCGTCAGAATGGCGGTAACATCTGCCCTGGTAGGCGCGGTCATCAATGCCAGCATTTCAGACCGTTTGATGCCGAACCGCTTGATATAGGCTTTGAGATGCTTTCGGAAAAACAGAACGCCTGCCTGCTCGCCATAGAAGGCGATCATCTTGTCGAGATGGCGGTAGATTGTGATGGTGGTTTCATCTAGACGAGATGCTGCTGAAGTTCCCGCTCGGCAAACAACCACGGATTTCCCAGCGCAGCCCGGCCGATCATCACGCCGTCGCAGCCGGTTTGCTCGAGGGCATTCCGGATATCAGCCGGTGTGCGGATATCGCCATTCGCCAACACCGGGATTCGGACAGCCTGCTTCACCTCGCCGATGGGCTCCCAGAGCGCGGACCCGGAATAAGCTTGTGCCCTCGTCCGGCCGTGGATGGCGACCAGCGCCCCGCCCGAGTCTTCAATAATATGGGCGATTTCCAGGTAATTCATGCTCTTGTCATCCCAGCCAAGCCTGATCTTGGCGGTGATCGGGACGGGCAAATTCTTCACCAGCAGGGAGATCGCTTTGCCGATCACCTCTGGCTTTTGCATCAAGGCAGCCCCGGCTCCCCGGCTGGTGATCGCTCTCGAAGGACACCCCAGATTGATATCGATGGCATCCGGCTGATGGACCATGACCATTTGCGCAGCCTGCAGCATTCTGACCGGATCCTTATCCAGTAACTGGAAGATGACCGGCCGCTCAGACTCCAGAAAAGACATGCGTTCATGGATATCGCGATTTTGATTTCAGCACATCGATGGTATTCAAAAACTCGGTGTAACTGAGCGCGGAGCCAAATTCACGGGCGAGAGACCGGGTGGGCAGATCGGATAATCCGTCCATGGGCGCGAGAATCACCCTGCCATAAACAGGGATGGTTCCGATCATGAAATCAGGTTTCAAAGCGGGCGGTTGGATCATATATCCATGCGTAAAAGTGGAGATTACTTCCCATATCCAATGGATGATTGACTGGAATGATTATAGCCCAGGATGATGGGTTCGCTTCAGATGGAGAGTACTTTTCACCGGGAGTGGAAATCAACCTGCGATGGTCTTGCGCACCAATTCCGCGCTGACCCGGTAGCCGGTGCCCCCATACCCGAGCGTGGAAAAGGCTGCCGCGGTGTTGCCCCACTTCAAACAGACGGACAGCGGTTCACCATCCAGGTAGGCTTTCAGGAAGCCGGCATCGAACACATCCCCCGCGCCGGTCGTATCGATGGCTTTGACCGGCTCCACCCCCACGTGGATGATCTCCTGGCCGTCAAAGGCATAGCTGCCGTCCACCCCGTTCTTCACCACCACCAGCGGACACAGCTCGCCCAGCGCGCGGATGCCGTCCTCGAGCTTCTCCTGTCCCGTCAGGGTGCAGGTCTCCTTGGCATTCGGCAGGAAGATATCCGCCTGGCTGATCGCCCGCCGCACCGCTTTATCCTGGATGGTGATGCCGGTATTGCAGTTGCCATCCATCACCAGCAGCATCTTCTTCAGCTTCACCAGAGGGACGGCCGCGTCGAACACCTTGCCATACAGCAGACCGGGGATGAAGATCGCCCGGGCATTCACCTTCGCCAGCGCGCCCACCGCCGCGGGGATGGCAGGCTGCGGGTCATAATAGGTCAGGAAGCCGCGCTCCGATTCGAACGAAGCAGACACCGACACGCGCCGGTAGGAACGGTCGTGCCGCACCAGGAAGCGCTCATCCAACCCCTCCGCGCGGACCTGCTCGAGCACCATCCGGCTGACGGTGTCATTCCCGAAATCCGCCGCCCACGCCACCTTCACGCCCAATCGGTGCAGCGCCACTGCCGTGGTGAACCCCTCGCCCGGCAGCATCTCGAAACCGCTCGCCAGGGTATCTTCCCCCAGCACCGGCATGTGCGGCAGCCCGGTGAAGATCACATCCAGGCTGGCGTCGCCCACCATGAAGACATCAAACCGATCAGACATCGTCACACCAACTCGGGGAAATAAGCGCCGTGCTCGCGGCTGTAAGCTTCCACCAGCGCCTTCGCCCCGGCATGATCCTGCACCAGCGGATGAATGGTGAGCGCGGTGATGGCTTTCTCCAGCGAGCGTTCCACCGCCGCGTCGATGGTCAGCTCCTCGTACGCCTTGACCGTCTGCATCAACCCCAGGCAGTGGATCGGGATCTCGCCCACCGGCAGCGCTTCCACCCGGTCACGGCTGACCAGGGCGGGAATCTCGACCACCGAGGAATCCTTCATCCCGTGGATGCTGCCCCGGTTGGGGATGTTCACCACCAGCCGGCGCGGCTCGCCGCCCACCAGCGCTTCGATCAGATTGAGCGCCAGAGTGGCGTAGCCCATCCCGCCAATATCCGCCAGCAGATCGGCTCCCTCCTGCGCGGAAAACTGCTCATTCGTGGTCACATGCCCCATGTTGCGCGCCAGCAGATACGCCCGGTAGATCCGTTCCAGTCCATCCACATTCTCTTCCGCCCGGGCAGTGCGCAACGCCTCGAACAAGCCCTTGTTCAGACGCGCCACCTCTTCCCCGCGCGTCTCCGGCGCCTGTTGGAGCTCAGCCAGCGTCTGACGGGCGTGATAGTAATATCTCAAATAATAATTGGGCAGCATCCCCAGGCGTGGAGACCAGGTTGACATCCACATCAAACCCCGGCAACCCGCCAAGCGCCTTCAATCCATCCAGGATTTTCGGCAGCAGGTCCTGGTCATCCAACTTCAGCGAACGGACCCAGCCCAGGTGGTTGAGCCCGAAATAATCGAGATACAGCAGATGCTCATCAAGCCCGGTCAGATGGGCGATGACCGTCAGCATCTCAGACGGCGCGTCGCAGATGCCCACACAGCGCTGCCAGTCCGCCACCCGGCTGACCGCCTCCGCCAGCATCCCGCTCGGATTGGCAAAGTTGATCAGCCACGCATTCGGGCAGAGCCTCTTCATCTGCTCATGTAGCCAGCAGCACCGGGATGGAGCGCAGCCCCATCGCAAACCCGCCCGGACCGGTGGTCTCCTGCCCGAGATAGCCCAGCCGCAGCGCCACCCGCTCATCGATCACGCGCGATTCGCTGCCCCCCGACCCGAAAGGTGGTGATGACGAAATCCGCGCCTTCCAACGCCTGTTCCGCATCGGTGGTGCGGGTGATGGTGAAGCGCATGCCCGGCTGATTTTCGGTCTCAGCCGTCACCGCCGCGATCAGATCCAGCCGCTCGCCGTCCACATCCATCAGACACAGCTCGCGGATGCCCAGCGCGTCCTGCCGGCGGATGATCTCTTCCACGATCAGCGGCGTTCGTACCCCCGCCGCCCCCAAAATGGTCAGTTTCATAGGTCCCTGTGATGTTCATATGGGAAATTATACCCCGCCCCCCTTAATCCCCCCAGATGTTTGCATCTGGGGGGAATTAAAGGGGGCTATAATAGACTTCATGCCCGCGAGACGCTCAAATCCCAAGACCATCCGCATGGCGGTTTCCTTGCGACACAACACTACGCAGGAAGAGCAAATACTCTGGGCAAAGCTCCGCAACGACCAGATGGGCGTACCCTTCCGACGTCAGCACGCCATTGGACCTTATATCACGGATTTTTGCTGTATCAAGCATAAACTGGTGATTGAATTGGATGGCGGACACCATCTTGAACAACAGGAGTACGACGTGGAGCGAACCGCATATCTTGAGTTGCGTGGCTATCGTGTGATCCGTTTTTGGAATCAGGATATTCGAAACCACCTGGCGGATGTGCTCGCAGAAGTCGCAACGCGGAATTCGGACTTATCGCGTATATCCTAGTGAGGACATCACCCATGACCAAACATCACGACGAGAAAAAACTGAAATATCCCTGGCGGAATATCCACTCAGCCATCTGGCTGTTCGGACTGGCCTACCTGTTCATCACCGGTAACTGGTGGCCGGGGATCCTGTTCCTGGTGGCGGCCAGCATGTTCCTCGAAGGGATCTTCGCGCTGATTGCCCCGCAAGCCTTCGAAGCGGCGGCTCCCACCGATGAGAAGACCCGCCCGCCCGCGGACCCCATCCTGCCGGTCTCGAGCTTCACCGTCAGCCCGAATACCGTCCCATACCGGGCGGACCTGCTGCCCTCCAACTGCTCCCGCTGCGGCGCCCCCGCCCGCGGACACGAGGTCAAGTGGACCAGCGCCCACTCCGCCGACTGCGCGTTCTGTGGGTCGAATCTGCCGCTGAAATAGCCCCCACCCCCTAGATCACGAGAGATACGGAGCATCCCCCCAAATCCACAGGATATTGGTCTGCGGAGCACCCTCTCCGGAGCACTCAGCCCGTCAGTGCCGAGAAGGCCGAGCTTGCATACACCTCGAGGCGAGGTTCATCCTCGCTCTTTTTGTGTTTTGTAATGAAATGAAATTCGGACAAAAACAAAACCACTCCTTCCAACGATACCTTCTTTAATTCATTTTACGCACAAAAGGGGACGATTACACCCTGTCACTTGTGACATTTGTTTCAATTGTTTGGTTGTAAAACGGGATTATTGGAGCTATTTAAGTCAATTTCTTGAGCGACCCAATAGCGATAATCCTCAGTAAACACCCATTCCATTTTAAGAGTTGCATATATTAAAACACCTATCCTGAAAGGATAACCATGATCATCCTTGCGGGAACAACAAATTTCCATTGATCAACTACTCTATCATTGTTATCATCATTTTTGTTTACCGTTAATTCATACCATTTTTCGGTATAGAATTTTCCAAGCATTGCCCAGAATGATTGGATTTTCATCAATTTTGTGGCGTCGAATAAAACTAATCAAATCCATTTGAATTAATTTCCCTTCAACCTCTACTGGATCATCGCCAATGGAATATTCCGGAAATACTCGGACCTCCACTTCCTTTTTTATTAAAGGTAATTGAGTATATCTACTGGGATATCTTTTTGTTTGACCTCTGTATGATTTTCGAGGAATAACCTTACTTGTTCAAACCGACTTACCACCCTCGAGCATCAGTCGAATCTGGTAAATATTACAGTGATCCCTGTGCTCTCCCCACGGGGGTTCATTGTTATCAAAAAAGACTTTTGACCCACATGAACAACTAAAATACCAAACAGGTGCTCCACAATCATGGCAAATAGTTTTCCACATGAGAGTATGACAACCAGGACGGTGATTTGGTACGGACATTCTTCACCCCCCATTAAAGAGAACTTGTATCCCGTTTACAATTAATTTAGTTATATTTTCCTACATGATTTCTGGTCATTTGATGCCAGTTCTTTATATGTACTGTACATAAAAAACCTCGTAAACGACCTCATTATCAATCCTAACGCTTTCTAAAATCCTCCAAAGCAAAAACTTATATTATTCTAGGGAATATTCTTTGGAAAGATATTTGAATAATGAATTAGTTTTATTCTCCCTAATCGGGAAATTTGAGCCGAGATCCATCATCAACATTTTCAATATCTGCGATATCTGCTAAATATTCATAAAAAAGGAAGCGGGTTCATCATTATCAAATTTTACAATTCGTCCATCTTGAAAACGAATAACCTCTTCACTCATCCCACGTTCTGCAGCCTCCCGATTAATTTGTATACCAGCTGCAATTCGGCGTATATCAGCCACAAAGTCTAGAACTATGACCTTAGTTTTAGAAGAGGTAACCCGAAGTCCCCTACCGAGCTGTTGAATAAAAATCCTTCGGCTGTGCGTCACGCGCATAAAAGCCACAATATTTACATCTGGAACATCGATCCCTTTGTTTAACATTTCAACTGAAAGTAGACAATCAATTTAAGTCTGCTCGAAATGCCGACAGGTTAAAAAATCTCTGTTCCCTAGGAAGGTCGCTATGTAAAACTGCAGTCTTGATTCCTTTCGCAGAAAACATTGGTTGAAGCTTATCAGCATGCAACTTGGATCGGCAAAAAACCATCCCTCTAGGCATATTTATTGAATGAAAGTGTTCGGCAAATGTATCTACAATCGCTACATCCCTATCAGGCATGATTAGCTTGAACAGTTAGGTCTTTTATTGTATATCCCTGTCGCGACATTAATGCGATCTCATTCCGATTATTCCATCAGTTAACATCCTGTAATCAACTTCTGCCAAATATCCTTGTTGCATCCCGTCAACAATGTCCATGGTAAATGTGGGTGGGCCAAATAGGTCATTGAGATTCGCTTCGTCTCCACGCCATGGGGTTGCAGTAAGACCGACGAGGAAATTTGGATTTAGGTCATGTAGTAGTTGGCTAAAAATTAGTGAAGGAGCATGGTGCGCTTCGTCCACTATAATCAGACCAAAACGGCCTTCTAGTGATGCTCGCTTAATTGAACCAATAATTGATTGCCAAGTGGCAAAGATAACTCCTCCAGAATATGTTGGGAATTCTCCATCGGTCCATAAATGTGTCGACCATTCTTTCTTAATTGTGACCATGATACAAGTTCTAGCTGCTTGACCAATTCAGTCATGTGAGCAAGTACAAGGATCTCCTGAGATTTATTACGATTAATTTCGTTAGCAATAAGTTGGGTAGCTACCAAGCTTTTTCCTAAACCAGTTGCCATAATTACTAAAGCAGATTTACCACCATCACTTCGCTTATGCTCACGCTATCAACCGCTCACCTGGTATGATCTTAATTCTCGATATGCAACCGAAACCTCAGGCAATTGCCTGAAATAGCTTTGCAGGTAAGCGCCATCCCATAATCGAAGATCGATTCCATTCGAAACTACTTGATCACGGTACTTATATGTTTCTTGAGTAAACGCTTGGCTTGTGGCTGCCACGGCGATATCTGCTTTATATATAGACATTGCTTTTATCGCTTCTTTCGCAGCAACCGGATCAAGACGACCAAACCGACGATACTTGACTTGAACCACCCATCTTTGATTTTTAAAGCAACCTACAATATCAGCATCTTGATCTCCCGAACCACCCACTATCATTACATCTTTGAATCCACTATGTTCCAATAAACGCGCAAGCATCCTTTCAAGAGCCTGCCAAGGACCGTAAGTCAATCTTTCCATGCACACAAAACCGGGCACTTTATTCACTCCTCCAACTTATGACCATATTTGTGGACGCAAGTGCCCTTGCATAATGTAGGCGCCAAGCCAGATCTTTTGACATAGCATTTCTACCTCCTCTGACAACCACAATATATCCTCCAACCCATATAAAATCATACGGAGCGCCTCGTCTTTCAAGTTTGGGGAAAGCGTTGCATAAGGATTTGAAAAAAAAGCATCATCCATAACTAATACCGGCCATAAAGTGATTAATTTGATAAGGTATTTGTTTTCTACATACTTGACAAATTGCCCCAACCGAATAGTTTGTTCT
>CAVVYT010000002.1:657500-820338 GCA_963752535.1 uncultured Chloroflexia bacterium | reverse complement strand
TCATTGCCAGTCTACTTTCCAGGCCAACATAAGAAAACAATCAATCGAAGATAAACAAATACTCGCTCGAAACAGTGGCTTTCGAGCGAGTATTTGTTTTTTGACAATAGTTGAATGTATATCTGATCTGAAAGAAGGCTGATTTCAGATAGTAATAACAGCACTTCTAGATTGTTTTTGCTTCGAAATAAAGGACCAACTGATCCATACTCTCTGGCGAAATTCTTGCTCCCGGGATATCGATCGTTTTCCTTAGTTTGTCGATTTGGCAGACAGGGACAGGTGGGTTTTTCACATCCACGATCGCAGCGGGGTGAGTAAATAACACCAATCCACGGACTGAAATTTCTGGCAATCCTTCTTGTTTCAACTTGTCTTTCAGATACTCCACTTCGGATAAAACCGTTCGGGTTGGATCTCCCAGATGCTCTTCCACAATATAACGGATCGCCCGCCCAATGGTCATGTTCTCTTTCCACTTGCCTTCCTTATAAACAAACATTCCTTGATAGGCGATCGTTTCCATGACGATGATGACCGTAGGGGTTAGCAGGATGTGGTCAATGGGCAATCTTGGATAATGACAAATGGTGTAGGTATCACCCAAACCCTTCAGCGCCCGGTTGATCTGTTCTTCCGGTCTTGGCTTGCGAACCCAACGATTGGCAAAATAAATGCCCACCATGGCACTACCCAATCCCAGAGCCATAAGTAAGATGGAAATACTGGTTAAAGTAGGATAGAACATGGGTAGGGCGACGCTCGCCATTAGCAATAACAGCCCACCCACACTGGCTACGTTTGATAGCAGAGCATATCGGTTGATTTGATCGCTGTCAATTAACCTAATCATTGGATCTCATACATCTTTCGGTAAATTGGTACCAGTGTTGAATAGATATCCCGATATACGTGGTACAGATCATCATACCGATGCTGATCTGTAGCCTGAGGTTCAACCACCCGTTTGATCTCCACCAACCGGTCGACCTCGTCCATACTTGAATATACACCCATCCCAACCGCCACTGCCAGCGCCGCGCCAGCCGCGCCTGCTTCCAGATGGTTCGATACGACGTTCAACTTCCTGCCGGTGATGTCGCTGATGATCTGGGTCCAGATCCGGCTGTTGCATCCGCCGCCAATCCCATTGAAACTATCGATCTTGAAACCGACCTGTTCCATCGTCTCACATATCCAGCGCAGGTGATATGCGACCCCTTCCATGACCGCTCGTGCCATATGGCTCTTGGTATGGCTCATACTCAGGCCGATATATCCGCCGCGGGCGTAATGGTCCAAAACCGGAGAGCGTTCTCCAGATAGCCAGGGCAGGAAGATCAGTTTGTCTGATCCTGCCGGCACTTCCTCTGCCATCATACTGATCAATTCATACGTAGACCTGCCAATATGGGTTGTCCGAAGTTTTTCTTCCTTACACAGCACATCACGGAACCACATCAATGCTCCGCCACCGGTCTCCATTTCTCCAGCGATGATGTATTTGTTTGGATCAATATGGCACAATCCCCATAATGGTTTAACCGGGTCATTTCTGAATGTGGATGTGGACACGCCGATCCAGGTGGCGGTACCAATGCAGAGGTGAACTTTGCCCTCCTGGTTGGCTCCCGCTCCCGACTGGGCGACAGCTACATCTCCGGCACAGATGACCACAGGAGTGCCGGGGTTGAGTCCTGTAATTTTCGCCGCCTGTTCGGTAACCTCGCCAATGACATCTGTGCATGGGAATGCTTTCGGAAGTTTTTCCATGGGGATCCCGAGCCGGTCACAGACTTCCTCAGACCATTGTTTCTTGACCGGATCGAACAGAAAATAGACCGATGCGCCGACATAGTCGATCGCCATCTTACCGGTCAGTTTGAACAGGATGTATTCCTTGCAATCCATCAAACAAGCCGTCCGGTTCCAGATATCAGGTCGCTCTTCTTTCAACCAGAGTATCTTGGGGATGCTGTCTTTTGCAGTTGGGATGTTACCGGTATGCTGGTATAAGAATGAGGGGTTATCGCCTGTCAAAACCCGGTCCGCCTGGCGGACGCTGCGTAGATCGAGCCAGCTCATCATCGGCATCAGAGGTGTGCCTTTGTCGTCGACCGGCAGGGTGTTCCACATCTGGGCTGAAACGCCGACTCCCAAAATCTCGTCCGGGTCGATCCCGGAATCCTGGATCACTTTACGGGTAGTGGCAGCAACTGCCAGCCATAGCTCATCCGGATCCTGCTCCACCCATTCCGGGTTGGGATAGGAGATCTCGTAAGCCTGGTAAGCCGAGAAGAGCACTTTCCCGCGCAGGTCGCACAGAACCGCTTTGTCTCCGCCCGTGCCGGTGTCATGCGCCAGGATGTATTTTTTTTCAGCCATGTCTTATCGGTCCAATACTTCGGCGACATACTCCTGGAAAAGACGAAGGAATAACTTATCCTGTTCAGGAGTGCCAATGGTGATCCGGATAAACCCTTTTTCCATATGATGCCCACCCATGGGGCGAATATAAATCCCTTTTGCCGACATCGCATCACGGATCTCTTCGGAACCTTTTCCCAGCACATGGGCGTCAATCAACACGAAATTTCCTTCGGATGGATAGGCTTTGAACCCTTCCATCTTGTTGATTTCGTCGAAAATAAAATTTCTACCGTCGATGATCGTCTGTCGTTTGCGCTGCTGGTCTTCCTCGTCATCCAACTCAGCCAAAGCCGCTGCGATCCCAAGCAGACTTACATTCCATGGGAAACGAACCCGGTTGAAATACGTGGCAAACTGCGGATCGCACAAGATATACCCGATCCGGCAGCCCGCCAGACCAAATGCTTTCGAGAAAGTGCGGTTCACCATCAGGTGTGGGTATTTTTTGATCCAGCCCGCTTTGGTCTCAACCTTATCTTCCAATTCGTAATACGCCTCATCCAAAAACAATGGGATGCCCAACTCAACCAGTGTCGTCAAGTCTTCATCTTTGATTCCATTACCGGTCGGATTATTGGGTGAGCAAATGAAGATCAGTTTGGTCTTTGGCGTGACAGCATTCAATATGGCTGGCATGTCCCAGTAGAATTCTTTGGTGAAAGGGACCTGAACAGGGGTTGCCCCGGTCACTTTGGTACGTGATTTATACATAGGGAATGTCGGAACCGGGATCAGAACTTCATCTCCCGGACCTGCGAATGTATGGATCACGAAATTAATGACATCGGTCGAACCGTTTCCAAGTACGACATGATCGGCAGTTAATCCTGCCCGCTCGCCCAGTTTTGCCCGCAATACCGGACCCGATCCAGGATAAAGATTCCCCAACTTTGCAGCAGCCATAATGGCATCCAATACATTTGCACTGGGAGCCAATAGGTTTTCGTTGGACATCATTCGTATTATTTCCGGATGGTCCCAGGCGATATCCATGTGCTTGTCGCTGTAGGGTTCTGCCGTGAGCACCCATGGATTAATAAATTCAACAGGCGATTTCATACACTACTCCTCGATGAAGGTGAACCGGTCATCAGACCGGAATTAGCGCGATAGTTCCTCTACATCCTTGTACCATTTCATCTTGTCCCCGATGGCGGATCGGGCTTTCCATTTCAACGATTTTGGCGTTGAATTGATCTTTGCCGAAGCTCGTTAAGCCGTCTTAGCACAATACTGCGATCTTCTTCGGTCAGATCAGAATACATGGCGAGTTGGTCTTCCACCACTTTAAAGTTCATCGTGACAGTTCTCCACCAGCCCCAGTCATTGCACAAGGTCTGGGTGATCACTTTCGCATTGACCGTCTCGGAGTTCACATCGCCGATGGGGTGTTCACGCAACAACATCACCGTATCGATGATGTCTTTTTCATTGATCTGGACGATCTGCATCTTCTCCAAAATCAGTTCGGCCAGGGGGAGGGTGATCTCTTCCTTTTCCAGACGGCCAACAAAATTAATATTGTGGCAAAAATCGAGCGAATTGAAGAAGACATCGATGTGGCGACCGAAAATTGGATCGTGGAAGATCATCCGGGTATCCCCAAATAATTGGGTGACCTGCTTGTCTTCTTCATATCCCAATTCGGTCAGAACTCGGATGATATCCTTAAGTACCTTGGATAAGATGCGAAATCAAAATCGGTAAATTTTCTGCCAAGCTTATCCTGGATATATCCAAATTCTGGACAATGTGTCCGAAAGGCCAACGCACCGATCAGCCGCATGATGATTTGTTTATAAGGCTCATCGTGTATAGCATCCAGAATTCGGGTTCTTTCTGTATAAAAATCCTCAACGATCACACCGTATTTACCCATTACCAACCTCCCATTCTATCCGGATATCATCAAGTGGCCTTTTACTTTGTTACCTTCAAGATTGATGATGGCCGCTTTCATTATCGCCTCTGCATATTCGCTCCCTGCGTTGATCGCAAGTGTCCTGCCGATATGAACATGACCGGGTGATTTGTGAATATGCCCATGCAGGGAGAGCATGGGTTGAACTGACTCGATCCAACTCTTGACCGCCGGAGACCCGGCAGCTTTCATTACTACCTGGCCGCCTTCTGTGATTATTTTCAAATTCTTGTCCAATTCCGGGCAGGTATCCAACCCTGATTGGAATGGTGGCACATGTAACACGGCAATGGTCGATTTGGGATGCTGAATCAATCCGGTCAACGAGGATAGCTTGGCTGCCAGATCAGGTTCTTCCAGATCACGGGCGCATCTCCAGGGGGTCATATTTGCTGAAGAACAGCCAACGATTTCATATCCGCCTTCGATCTCGAAATGGGTCATATCGGGGTTGCGGATATGCTTGAATTCAGCAATCGCTTCATCAATGGATGACAGGTCGTCGTTCCCGGCCATAAAGTACAACGTCATATTTTGTGGTACCAGCTTTTCTTCAGCGAGCGCCATCCATTCACGGACACGCTGGCACATCTCATGTTCAAACCGGATTGCCATTTTTTCCGGATTGTTTTCCAATTCATCCGCTTCGTCTTTTTCCAGAAGAATGGGGTAAAAACCTACATTTGAAATATCTTTTTTGGTCTTATCTAGTTCTTCTGGTGAGATGGAACAATACTCTTTTCCGAACAAATAGCTTTGGTACAGCCCTTTACCCTGGTGGATCATGGGGATCATTGCTTTACCGGTAACATCTCCTCCCACGATCAGGATGTTCGCTTTGTATTGCAGCGCGGCGGAGAGAAATTTACGGAACACAATATCAGAACCGTGAAAATCGGATCCGTATAATACACGGGTCAATTTTGAAGAGGTAAATAAGTTAGCCAGTTTCATTCGGTCTCCAGTAAAAGGGCTCCCTGGAAGGTTCCGGGAGGGATCCGGAACCTTCTTTGGGATGTTGAGTATGATGTCAGGGAGCCTGAGGTAGTGACTACTATACGGGTGGAATGTTCTGGAAGGTCCAGTTAATATCAATACCTTCCTGTTTCATACGATACCAGCGGGCGATATAGAAGACAATCAAGCCGGAAGCGATGAAACCAATCAGGGTACCGATAGTTCCCGTACCAATCCTTCCGCCTACCGCAGGATATAAGAATGACGCGATGATCATCCAAAGCAGGTAGACCATAGTGATCGAACCGATAATGGTGATCACTGGCACCTTGCCGATCTTCCGTTTTACGAAGGCGCTGGCGTTCTCGAAGAGGTCAGGCTTGGTGAATGGGAAGATGGTGATGGCAAGAACTGGAACGAGCTGGGTGCAGACCGCGAAGAACACAAAGTTAAGCTGAGCACCCATTACACCACCAGTGGCCGCGTCGACGACACCGATTTCCGCGATCAACGCTATGATCAGGATGGCGACGATCGGGCTGCGCAGGGTCGGGTGAATGTAGCAGACCTTCTCGGGGATCAGACGGTCAAACGACCAGGCGAAGATGATCCGGCTGCAATAGAAGAAGTATGTTTGAGCCAGATTGATGGTCAGATATAACCACGCGATTGCCACAATCCAGATGAACAGGATATTGGGTTTTAGGATCGCTGCATAGAATGTGATCCACGGCATCGGATTGGCGTCAGCCACACCTGAATTGCTCAGGAAGCTTTCAGCCGCAATCCACTCCAGGGGGACCAACCGCTGCAGAAGCAGGGTCGCCACAACGAAGATTGCCCAGGTGACTATGAGGGATGACCATGAACCAGCCAGCAGGGTCTTCTCAGCCTGTTTAACTTCACCGGCGAAGAAGGTTGGGATGTAGTAACCATAGAAGATCCAGAATCCCATGATCAAACCGGCCAGTGTCATCATGGCCACATTCGGGTTGATCACCATACCATTTGCTTTAGCCAGTTCAATCCGTCCGGCATAACTACCTGCGCCCATGAACTGATCCCAGGCAGCCGGGAAGGCATCTGCCCTTGCGGAACCGAGCTGGAAGTAGATGATGATCCACGCCAGGATTTCGAGGAAGAAACCGACTTCCAACACACGCAGGATGGTTCGGGTCGGCAGAATCATCAGGATGAAGGTGATGACGGTGCAGATGCTGCCGATCAGGATGATGCCACCCTTGGTTGAGGCATAATTGGCGAATTCCAGGAAGCCGGGGTTATTAAGTACGATGCCCATGGTTCGGAACAAAACTGGAATACCGGTCTTGGGTATCCAGGCGATCAAGGATCCGGCGACCATGGCGCTAAAAATTACCAGAGTCCAGCTTGCCGCAAAGGCAAGTGGGGCACTCAGGGTTCGGCTGGCCATTGTGTAATCTGCCGCGGAACGAGGCATGGTGGCGCCGATCACAGAGTAGGTATAGGCATGAAACAGGCAGAAAATCATTGCTACGGTTAATACACCGATGATGGAACTACCGGGCCAAACACCAGCGACCCAGGAGAACGGGATTAAGCCTGATGATGAGAGCGAGATGCAGTGAACGCCAAATACCATAGCGCCAAAAACACCAATTGTTCTGACCAGACCAGAACTCTTTCGCGCATATAGTTTTTTGTCCCCAACACCAGCGGGGGCAACCATATCAGCCATTTTGATTCCTCCTTGTGTAGTTGATAAAAGAATGACCTGATGATAAGTACTGTCTTTCGATATTTGTGATTTGTTCCTCCTTATCCGGACTCAATTCCATGTCAATCACTCCAGATTCACATCGGTGTGTATCCGGGCGTAATCGCTTCGCAGGAAATCTTGCGCGAATACGACCGGTTTGCCAGTTTCCCGGCTGTAGATGATACGCGTCAGCATCAACAACGGGGAACTTTCATCCACGCGCAACTGTCGGGCAACAATATCAGACGCCAATACGGCTTCAACTGTCTGAGAGATACGTTGCGGTTGCGCATTGTACACTGTGGTAAGTAGGTCAACGATGGAGCTCTTTTTCCAGGTCCCATTCCTGAATGTCAGGAAAAAGTTCACAGGGAAAGAAAACGCGTTCCAAAATAATTGGAACGCGATTGGCATGTCTGAGGATCGCAACGCGAATAATGGGAGCACCGATCTCGATTTGCAGGGTTTCGACAATCTTCGGCTGGCTACGATCTCTTCCATGTCCAGTAGTTGGCTTGATGTGGAAATATTACGGGCTTGCATCGCCTGGACATAATTCAGCATCTCATGCGATTCATAGGTAACTTTTGGTTTCGCCACATAGGTTCCCGAGCCATGACGCCGATCCAACAGACCTTCGTTGACCAGCTCTGTCATTGCCTTCCGCACGGTCATCCGGCTAACGCCCAGTTCATCGCTGAACTCGCGTTCCGAACGCAGCTTATCTTCAGGTTTCATTTTGCCAGTCAAGATCAAATCGGCAATATATTCCTGAATTCGAACATATAAAGGTTTATTGATCACTTCGGACATTTACCACTTACCGCAAGTTTTCCAGATTTTGTCGTACTACCTGTAAAGTGGTATAGGGTAAAACTGAGCAAATTCAACCAATAATAGGTGTATTCTTCACTTAACCGGGGAATTTTCTACTGCTATATAGGTATTATAGTGAGTATTTTTTGGATTGCAATAGGTTTTCTTGAATAATCCGCGGAATTTGTCAAATTCGTGCGGTATTCGCCAAAAGTGGTATATGGTATATACCGCCAGGGCAGAATAAAAAAGCAGCACCTCAATCGGCGCTGCCAATTCGGATGCCCAACTGTGTCAGTCCCACTGCCAGGCTTGAAGTGTTTCCATGCTCCGATACGCGGTCAGATCCAATTGGATCGGGGTGATCGAGACACGGCCATCCTTGAGCGCGCCATAATCGGTGCCATCTTCCCGCATCCCGGTCGGACTTTCCCCACCGATCCAGTAATACGGTCTGTCGCGCGGATCCAGGCGGCGAACCAGTTCGTCCCGGTAGATGCGTAAACCCATCCGCGTGATCTCAAATCCCTTGATCTCCTCAAATGGAAGATAGGGGACATTCACGTTCAAGACAATATCTGGTGCAAAACCGTGCGTTATCCATCTTTCAACTACCTGCGCAGCAACCCGGGCTGCGGTCGAATAATCAATATTGGCATGACGATCTTCCGGTCGATCCGACGAAACGGCAATGCCCTGGACGCCGGAAATCGCCGCTTCCATGGCGGCCGTGACCGTTCCGGAATAGGTCACATCATGACCGATATTCGCATTGGGATTGATGCCGGAGACAACCAGGTCGATCTTTTCAGGGAAGAATCCAAGGACCGCCAGGGTCACGCAATCGGATGGTGCGCCATCGGTGCAGAAGGCTGGCGTGCCATCTTCCAGGATGGTTTCGCGCACCCGCAGAGGGCGCTCCAATGTTTTGACGTGTCCCGATGCGCTCCAGTTCCGGTCCGGCGCCAGGATGGTCACTTTTCCTAAAGGTTTCATGGCGTTTGCGAGAGCCATCAAACCGGGGGCGGTCACCCCATCATCGTTTGTCACCAGAATATGCATGATTTCTTCTTTCAATTCAAGTCGCCCTCTTACTCGGCGATCTCGTTAATGACGGCGGCGTTTCTTCTTGGCAGCCCCAGCCGCTTCCTGCGCGGGGACGGGCGTGGTGTTGACCTGAGGGATGGGCGTCACCGTTTGCTCGGCTTCCGGGGAGGCCACCCTGGGGCGGTAGTTAAACATCCGGCTGATCACCCCTGCGCGGATGTCGCTCAAAAGCTGGGTGAATAATTCAGACGCGCGGCCTTTGTACTGAACCAGCGGATCCCGCTGGGCGTAGGCTTCCAGACCGATCGACACACGCAATGCTTCCACCCGGGTCAAATAATCCACCCATAATTCAGAGATCACGGTCAACAGAAGCTGTCGATAGATGTTGTTGATGACATTCACGCCCAATACTTTCTGAGCGGATTCCTGGATCGGTTGCGGCCAATCATTCATGGGCACACTGGCAAGGGCATTCGCCTGTTCTTCGCCGATCTCGGCTGCCAGTTTCTGGATCAACCAATCCGCCGGGGCACCTTCCGTCTGGCGCAGACGGTTCCATTCGCTATTACCCCACAATTCCGCGTTCGCCAGGCGTGCGCCGTCGAGATGATCGAGAACATCCTGGGTCACATGGGCGGGTTCACGATCCACCAGTTCTTTCGCCGCCAGGTAAACGTACCGCAGCCGGGTAGTACGCTGCCAGACCTGGCGGTGAGTCTTTTGGTCGAAGACCATCCGCGAGCCTTGAGACATGTATCCCAGAAGTTGGACGACCAGGTTCTCGGTGATCGGTTGGTTTCCCAATTTCTCAAACACCGTATCCAGTTCTTTGCCGATCTGCCCCTGGGGACCGAATAATTTGTCCTGATTCTTCTCGGAAGAGCACATCCAGTTCCTGCATCATATCGCCGGAGATGCTGTTCCAATCCGCTTGCTGATATTGGGCAGGCTTCATCGAGAGGCCTTCTTCCAGGCGGCGTTCGAACGCTCCCACCAGCCGGGTGACGGTCAATCCGGTCAGGATGGCGTGGATCTGATCTTCAATTTCATCTTTCAGCGATTTCGGATCGGTGGTCAACCGCCGGAGTTGGTCGTTATTCAACCGGATGGGCAGGCGGACAATCGCTGTTCAGTTCATCCGCGATCTCCTGCGGACGGCGGGGTTCCATCTCTTCCGTGTCAGATAGCCCATCCAGGAAAGCGTCCAATCCATCCTGGCGCTCCGCGATCTGCATCTTGAGCGTCTCTTCGGATTTATCGATCAATTCCCGGGCAGCTTCCATCAGATGGCCCTGCTCTGCGTCGTAGGCTTTCTCGGCCAGGTCGAGGAGGGTCTGGCGAAGTCGCCCACGGTCCTCATCCAATTGGATGGATTTCAAGCATCAACCGCTGGGTGTAGTTAGGATAGAAGTCTTCCTGGGTGAATACCGGCGGCTGGATGTCTTCCAGGTAGGCCAGCAGTTTCCAGGGGCCTTCTCATCGTTCAGCGACTCGGGAATGCGGCGGGTCATCTCGGTATGCAGCATTTCCACCACATCGGAGGTGAGGTCTTCCTTGGTGAAGACCAGATCGCGCTGGGTATAGATCCGGCCGCGCTGGGTATTCAACACATCGTCGTATTCCAGCAAGTGCTTTCGCACATCAAAGTTGGCGCCTTCCACCCGGGTTTGGGATTGCTCGACCAGGCGGCCGACGATCCCGCTTTCAATCGGAATGGACTCATCGAGTCTCAGGCGGGTCATCAGATCTTCCACCTGTCCGCCGCCAAATAGACGCATCAACTCATCCTGGAGGGATAGATAGAATCGCGAGGAACCCGGGTCACCCTGACGGGCGGCACGTCCGCGCAACTGATTGTCGATACGGCGGGCTTCATGCCGTTCAGAACCGATCACATGCAAACCGCCCAGTTCCCGCACCAATTCCATGTTGTCCATATAATTCAGGAACATCTGGATGCCGCCCTCGTAAATGCCGAATTCTTCGGGCGGAATTTTACGGAGCGCCAGTGGCGATCCTGAGCGTCATGTCGTACGGGTTGGCGTAACCGGCGCGCTTCAACACCCGGTTGACATCATTCATAATGCTGTCATTCAGTTCGCCGCCGAGCTTGATATCGACGCCACGACCGGCCATGTTGGTGGCGATGGTCACCGCGCCGAAAGCGCCTGCCTGGGCAATGATCTTGGATTCTTCATCATGCTTCTTGGCATTCAACACCTGGTGGGGAACGCCCGCCTGCATCACCTGGGCAGCAGACGATCTTTATCCTGGTCGCGTAGTTCAAGGATAGCGGAGCAACCTTTCGAGGTTGTCCTGGTCTTCCAGATTGAATGAGATACCCAGTTCACGGGCAATCTGGCGCATCCGGGCGATATCCAGATCTTCCATCGGTTTATTCAGGAAGACCAGCTCCGGTATTTCCTGCTCGGAGCCCTTATCTGTGCTGCTGCTCCAACCAGACGCTGCGTAGCATCAGGGATTGCATCAGCCTGCGGACCGGATTCTGCATGCAGCCGGTAACTCAGGTTTTGGAATGCTCCACGCATGGTCGTACCCACCAACTGCGGACGGCCCATCACGTGGTAACGGATGATCTTCCTGGGTGATGGCGCGGGTTTTGGCTTCTAAAGTGCGATAGACCACATCCGGGAAATCTTTCCTGCGCCAGTAGACCGGCGTCTTGCTCCAGGTCAGTGGACCGGGCAAAGTAACTGTACTTGTAGCCGCTGCTCATCCTTGTCGGAAATTTCCACCAGTGGCTACTCTGGTCGCGGGTGGCAATATATTCCAGGTTGGTGGGGATCGGAAGCACATCCAGTGTGTAGATCTTGTGAATTCTTCGGCTTCGGTCAATGCGGTACCGGTCATGCCGGCCAATTTCTTGTACATACGGAAGTAGTTCTGGAGTGTGATGGTGGCGTAGGTCACATTTTCCGGCTCGACCTTTACCCCTTCCTTGGCTTCCACTGCCTGGTGCAAGCCATCAGACCAGCGCCGGCCAGGCATCAACCTGCCGGTGAACTCATCCACGATGACCACTTTGCCTGCCTGTACCAGATAATCCTTGTTGCGCTTGAATAAAAATTGGGCTCGCAAGGATTGTTCGAGATAGCCCATGAGACGGGCCTGCTCGGGGGTGATATCTTCCGGTCGTTCGGGATCGCGCAGGCTGGTGCCCATCAATTGTTCTGCGTGCATCTCGCCAATTTCCGTCATCGAAACCGTCCGGTCTTTTTCTTCGACTTCGTAATCTTCCGGATTAAGCTGACGGACGACCTGAGCCATCTTGATATACCATTCGGTATCATCCGAGGCAGGTCCCGAGATGATCAGCGGGGTTCTGGCTTCGTCGATGAGGATGTTATCCACCTCATCCACGATGGAATACTGATGTCCGCGCTGGACACGGTCTTCCAGGCGCATGGTGGTGTTATCGCGCAGATAATCAAAACCAAATTCGCAGTTCGTGCCATAGGTGATGTCGGCCGCGTAGGCTTCCTGGCGGGGAACCAGCCGCAGTTGATTCTGGTCCTCGTGCGGGGAGGTCTTATCGAGATCGACCACGAAAGCCATCTTTCCATTTTCAGTCCGGGAGGCCATCTGCAGCACACCCACCGACAGATCGAGGGCGTTGATAGACAGGCGCCATCCAGCGCGCGTCACGCCGGGCCAGGTAATCATTGACCGTGACCAGATGCGTGCCCTTGCCCTCGAGCGCGTTCAGATATAAAGGCAGGGTGGCCACCAGGGTTTTCCCTTCCCCGGTGCGCATCTCCGCGATCTTTCCTTCATGCAGGGTGAGTCCGCCGACCATTTGAACGTCGTAATGACGCAAGCCGATGGTGCGTTTGCTGGCTTCGCGGACCGCCGCAAAAGCTTCCGGCAGGATCTCATCCAGGGTCTCGCCAGCGGCTAATCGTTGGCGAAATTCGCCGGTTTTTTCTCTCAACTCATCGTCGGAAAGTCTCTCAAAAACGGGTTCCAGATCATTGACCTGGTTCACCACCAGGATCATGCGATCGATGGCTTTTTTATTTGGATCACCGCCGAGTACGCGGATAATATTCTGAAACATGGCCTGCCCTCTTCTTCTAAGTTTCTGGAAGGATTATAGCATACGGGCCCGCCCGTCTTCGCAGCCCGGCATTGGGTTTAAAGCCGAAGTCCCTCCGGAATGAAGCTGGAGGGACTTCGGGATGGAAGAAGGATGCGACTATCCGCGGATAAAACCGACAACCAGGGCAGCCACGGTCAGCACGATGCTGAAGATGGCAATATTGGTATGGAAGGACAACGAGGACGGCAGATCTGGAATGGAGGAACCATTACTTTTGATCCACAATCCACAGATCAGCGTGGATAAGAGACCGAGGATGCTGAGGCTGGATAAAACGATAAACACGACTTTCATATTTTCTCCTTACTTGACAATCAAGTGAATAATTTGTTCGATCGCCTGACGGCGGTCGTTTTGATCATTGAAATTCATTCCGGCAAATACTTGCAGTTCGCGCCGGTGGACAAACATGGCTTGCAGGGTAACGATCAGCGTGTATGCCATCCAGCGCAATTCGACCTCAGGTCGTTCGTCTCCGTGGATACCCCGCAAGAGCGGAAGGATCATCGCGGGGATTTCCATTTTTTCGTGCAATAAGAGGTAGGTCATTGCCATCTCCGCGTACTTAGGGTAGGCGGCGGCCACCTCCGCGCTGGCTGTGACCAACCCGGTCAGGCGTTCCAACGGATTCTGCGGACCGGTAAGGCTGTCATCCAGGTAGGGCATCACCTGTTCCGCGATCAACACGCCGACCGCTTCATTGATCAGGGCATCACGCGAACCGAAGTGGTAATTGATCAAACCGATTCCGGTCTCCGCTTTGGCTGCGATCTGGCGCACGGTCAGTGACGCCGGATTATCGGACGCGCGCAACAATTCGATGGTGGCCTGGATCAGGCGGTTTTTTGCTTCCGATTTTGGGTCCTTGCCTATGAGTACTGCACTTGTATTGAACATGTTCAGTATTATAGTAAGGTGATTTGGTTTTGTCAAGGGATCAAAAGAAAATTGGTCAACGCAATTTCCACAGAGGATGATCGTTGGGGGAAGGCTGGTTCACTGGCCAATTCTTGACGCTCTCCCCCCTTATGCTATCCTCATACCATTGTCCGCACGTCAATCCAACTTCCGGGGACTCGGAGTATATCCATCATGAAGATCCATCCCATCGGCCGATGCATCGTCCTGTTGACCGTCTTGCTGCTGTTGACTGCGTGTGAAAGACTGGCGTCTGTAGCCCCCCTTGAAACGGATTCCGTAGTCTTTGCCACAGCCACAGCCAATCCGGCCCAGATCTCGATCGCCCAAACCCAGACCGCCGCGGCAAGCCTCCAGCCCAATCCCAACCTCACACCAGCCCAACCTGGATCCGAAACCACACCAGATGTGATAACGACGGAACCCACCGCGGTGGCGATCATCGTCACCATCACACCCGCATCACCTTATTCGGTTGAACCGACCGTCTTCGCTGTCCCAACCCTGCGAGTACCTGTCTCTTACACACTAAAAGAGTTCGAAAGCCCATATTGTATTGCCCGCCGCTTCAACCTGGATATCGGCGAACTGTTGAGCACTAATCGTTTGACATCTGAGTCGCGTCCCCCGGCGGGCACCACCCTGTACACTCCTGGAACTGGGCACCGCTGGTCTTCCGGTGACCGGGCCCTCCTGCCCCATCCGAGCACCTACACGGTCAAAGCCGGCGACACCCTGTCGAAGGTCGCCTGCCTGTACGGGGATGTTTCCCCCGAAGCGCTGATCGTCCGTAACAACCTGCAGGAACCCTATCAGTTGACGTCCGGTCAACTCTGGAGATTCCCTGATCTTTGCCTTCCCGCCGGATGACCCAGAACGCCCGGTTTTTGTTCGACCTTTTCACCAACAGGAAAGCGAGGCTCCGTGCCCGAACAAATCAAGAAGTTCACCCGCAAGAGTTCCGAGACCGCCTTTCAGGGTCATGCCTTTCGTCTCCGGCTGGATCACCTGCGCACACCGGATGGGCGTGACGTGGTGTATGAGATCATCGATCATCCGGGCGCCGTGACCATCATCCCGGTGGACGATGAGCGCAAGATCCTGTTCATCCGCCAGTACCGGCCTGCCACAGGCGAGGTCATGCTAGAGCTGCCTGCGGGGACGTTAAAGCCGGGCGAGGATCCAGCGGTGTGTGCCGCCCGAGAGGTACGCGAAGAGACCGGCATGGCAGCCAGGCAAATGGACAAGCTGGGTGAACTCTGGCTGGCGCCGGGCTATTCCACCGAATATCTGCATTTTTACCTGGCGACAGGCTTGTACGAATCCCCTCTGGAACAAGACGAGGACGAATTCATCGAAGTGCTGCGGGTCAGCTACGATGACGCGCTGGAGATGGTCGCCCGGGGCGAATTGAAGGATGGAAAATCCCTGGCGGGTTTGTTGATGCTGCGGAATGTGTTGGGGTAAGAGGGTGTCTCGGGTATTGGACCATAATCCAGTACCCAGCTTACCAACATTCTAAGTGTAGGGTGTGTTGAGGATATTAATCCCCAACACACCCTACGACTAATTTGGTTGGTTTGATAAAGGTGACTATCTCGGATTTCAAGATGAGGATGGAAAATACCAATGAATGGAACGAAGATTGTCGAACGAAATGGAAAATTCGGGCTGGTGAATGAAATCCGAGGACAAAAAATCGTGAAACAGGGATATACATTATCGGATGACCCTGCTTTGATTACCGATTCTGTTTATGAAGACTATTCGGAAACTACTCAACTATTACCTTACGAGTATGATGAGATAGTTGATGTGTATGGCACAAACTCATTCTTCCGGGTAAAAAAGAACGATAATGTGGGGCTATTCTACGCTGAAGAGAAATTATTCTTACTGGAGACTAAATACCGGGAAGTAGAACTAGAAGGTGTGTCACCAATTATATTTAAGGCGGACGGTAAATTTGGGGGATATTATAAAAATGCAGATCGTGTTGTCCTAAATCCAATCTTTGATGAGATCAAAACATTTTATTCTTTTTGGGCCATCAAGCTGAATGGAATGTGGGGGCTATTCCAATACTCCGATCGGACGTATCTGATCAAGCCCAAATACCATAGTTTGGATGTGTTCGATTTGGAAAAAACGGCATATTGGTGCAGTCCGCTTAATTATTTAGTACGCGCAGACCAGAAATTCGGTATTATCGCATCAGGCGGAACGTCATCAGCTTGGCTTGAACTGCCAAAACATTCCTTGAAAAAGATCGAGGAAATCATGAAGAAAAAGCATGATCTGACCATCAAGCAAGCTGATCGGGCAAAGCTGGAACAGGATAATAAACCGAGTGGCGGATTTCTTGGGATATTCCGAACGCCATAAGTTGGGTTTCTGATCATGACCCTCACGCATAGCGTACTCGTCGAACACCCCAACCTACTATACGGACGAATAGGGTAAAGTAGGCGATTCGATACTGGTGCGGTGGGGAAATTGGCCCCTACCATACCCTACTATTTTTGAAGTGCGAGCCAAGCTATTGATCTATGCATGGTTCTGATAATTGCTGTATAGTTATTCACAAGATCATCTCATCGTAGACCAAATCAATAGGGAACTGAACAATGAAAACCTCAAAACCAATTCTAATCATCATTTTTGCATTCATGATCCTTGTGCTTAGCGCATGCTCCGGTGGCGGCAAAGCCAAGGTTCCAGAAGCGGTGTCTGCGGCCGCAACTAACGCCTGGGATTATTACTCCTGGTCAGAGGACCTCGGAGGAGATCTGTGGCGGGGCGGCGGTTGGCATGTGGTGGAGGCGGACAAGGCAAAAGCATTCTCGATCACCAACGCGGAAGAAGGCACAATTCCCGATGAGCTCAAAATTCTGATGAGCGTAGGCATGACCAATTACTCAGGCAAGGTTTGGTGTTTAAATTTTGAACCCACCCTCTATTTTGGTTATGGCCCGGGTGCTGACGAAAGGATTTCAACGAAAAACTTCCTGATGTTTGAACAATCTCAAGATCAGTGGGCGGAACTTGGAAACGTATGGAAAGAGCGTTGGGTAAATTTCCTTTATCCTCCAAATACCTACATGAATAGCGTGGCTTTTTACATGGGCGTCACGAAACCCATGTTTGAAAAGATGGGTTGCACCAATTGGCTGGAGTGATGTGTGGATATTGTGGATTGGGTTGAGGGCGAATGCCCTCAACCCAACCCACTCCCAGGTCCATAAATCACCAGCAAGACGCTTAATCGACAAAAGCGCTCCTTTTCAGGTATAATCAGTACGATTTATCCTCATCGTTCTGCGCACGCGGAACGAACAATTGAAAGTATTGGAGGACGTAGCGATTTCTTCCAGGTATATGTTCAGAATGCATATGAAACCTCGGTCGGAAATCTATATGCCCACCGAGGTTTTTTTGATGCAGTCCCCCTGGAAGGGAGGTGAGACAACATGGCTTCCGTCATTTTACGCCCTAACGAATCTCAGGATTTACTCCTGCGCCGTTTCCGCAAAAAAGTAGTTAAAAGCGGTGTCTTGAGCACCGTACGTCGCAAACGTTGGTTTATTTCCAAGAGTGAACTGCGTCGTATTGAAAAGAAAAAGGCTGCCCGCCGTATGCGCAGGCGATCCTTCACCAAATCGATTGACATGGTTTAAATCAAACCTGTTCTGAGGTGAGTATGGCAAAAGAAGAAGATAAAATACAGGTAGATGGCCGAATTGTCGAGGCCCTTCCAGGCACTCAATTTCGAGTTCGTCTGGAAAATGGTCACGAAGTATTGGCTTACCTGTCTGGTCGTATGCGGAAGTACTATATCCGCATTTTATTGGGAGATCATGTACGTGTGGAGATGTCTCCTTACGACCTGAACTCGTGGAAGAATTGTCTACCGTGCCAGAAGACCCAACGAACCGGTGGCTGATGAAGAAGTAGTAGCATAAATAAATACCCCCGTATTTTTACGGGGGTATTTTTCTGACCTTCACCCGCCGCTTGAAATTCCCTCCCGGACCGTATATAAAGAGACCAGGAGCAGGGCGATGGCAAACTGGTCAACCAATCCAATCCTGTATGAGATCAACACCGTTGTCTGGTTAGAAGAGCTGACCAGGGAATTTGGACGTCCGCTCACCCTGGCAGATATACCCGATTCAGTTTGGGTGGACCTGGCAAAAACCGGTTTTAATGCCGTCTGGCTGATGGGGGTCTGGGAACGCAGCCCCGAGAGTATTCGGGTTTCCAACGAAAATTTGGATCAACAGCGGGAATTCCGCTCAGCCCTGCCCGACTTCACCCCGGAAGATAATATCGGATCGGCCTATGCCATTCACCGATATTCGGTGGATTCGCGCCTGGGCGGTAATGATGCGCTGCAGAAGCTCCACGATCAGTTGCACTCCCACAACCTCAAGCTGATCCTGGATTTCGTACCCAATCATCTCGCGCGCGATCATCCCTGGGTCGATGAACACCCGGAATACTTCATCCACGGTTCCGCTGCAGACCTGGTCGGATCGAGTGGTGCGTTTTTTGAAGCGAATCAGCAGATCTACGCCCATGGCAAAGATCCGTTCTTCCCGCCCTGGCAGGATACCGTTCAAATGAACCTGTTCCACGCCGGAGCCCGGCTCGAGGCGGCCAGGGTCCTGGATGAAATGGCCACTCTCTGTGACGGCATCCGCTGTGATATGGCCATGCTGGGCATCAATCGGATCTTTGCCCAAACGTGGGGCAATCTTGCGGGAGAAATGCCCGCGCACGAATACTGGGAAGATGTCATCACAGCCACCCATTTGACCCATCCCGGATTTTTATTCCTGGCCGAGGCATACTGGGGTACTGAAGAAGAGTTGCTCAAATTGGGATTCGATGCCTGTTATGACAAGGTCCTCTATGACATCTTGTTGACTGGCTCCGCCAAAGATCTTCTAAGTAAACTTTCACTGACCACGCCCTCATTCTCAAGGCTGGTCCACTTTATCGAGAATCATGACGAACCTCGCGCCCGGACTGCCTTTCCGGTCAGGAGAGAAATGTTGGCGGCGATCACGATCGCCACTACACCCGGCATCAAGTTGATCCACGAAGGGCAAATGGATGGCCGCCGCGTTCGAATCCCCGTCTTCCTCTCCCGCCGGCCGGTTGAAAAACCCGACCCGGACCGTCTGTCGTTCTATCGCACCCTGCTGCGAATCGCCTCCTCGCCGCTTTGCCGGGATGGGGATTGGCGGATTTGCACCCGGCTGGGATGGGACGCTAATCCGTCTTTCCAAAATCTGGCGGCCTGGTCCTGGCATGATCAGGATGAGACGCTGGTGGTGGTACTTAAATTTTTCCGAACATCCCAGTCAGAGCTTGATACTGCTTCCGTGGGAAGACCTGGAAGGGTATCAATGGAAACTGGTTGATCTTATTAAGGGAAATGCATTCCAACGAGATGGCGGAGAGATCGTCCGGCAGGGTTTGTTTGTCGACCTCCCGGGATGGGATTTTCATCTTTTATGGTGCTCCGGGCGAAATGCGCTATCATATTCAGAACAAACGCAACCAAAAGGCCAATCAGGCGTATTAACTAATGGAGGAAAATAAAATGAGCTCATTCTTGGTTCGTCTTGTGATTAATGCTTTAGCCATTGCTGCGACAGCCTGGCTATTACCCGGTATCACCGTGGGCGGAAATGCCATGCTGACGATCATCCTGGTCGCGTTGATCTTCGGAATCGTGAACGCCATCATCAAGCCCATCTTCTCGTTCGTGACCTGCGGCTTGTATGTCATCACGCTGGGATTGTTCACCTTCATCGCCAATGCGCTGATGTTGTGGTTCACCGAAGACATCGCCAAATGGTTCGGTCTTCAGTTCTCCATTGATAATTTCTGGACCGCCATCATTGGCGCGCTCATCATCAGCGTCGTCAGCTTCATCCTCTCGCTCATTCTGGGCGGGAAAAACCGCGGTCGCGCGAAGGAAGGTTAACCTTCGACTCGCTCCAATAACAAACAAATCCGGCTGGTCAGCCGGATTTGTTTTATTCAAGCATTCTGATATTATCGGCCCGTAACCGGTCGTGGATCAAGTCGATCAATTGCAGTTTTAATTCCGCGCCTTTGCCCAAGACCGCTTTCGCGAGGATGGTCAACTCCACTTTGGTGGCCGCCATGTTGGATGAACTGATCACCTGCCAGGGTTCCACCTGCCCTTCAATTTGATGAAAGGCTTCATCGCCGAGCGGTTTTAAGATTTCCAACGTTTTGGCGAGATGGTCGGGGGATACGAACAGGGTGATCACCACCTGTGAGAATTTTCCCCGGCTGAAGTTGCGGACAACCCGGATCTCCCCATTCGGGAGCGTGTATTGTTCTCCCGTCGGCGCGCGGACCAGGGTGGTGGTCAGGTTTACCGCTTCGATCACGCCCTGAAGATTACCCGTTGACAGGATGAATTCCACTTTCTCGCCGATATCAAACGTCTCATTGAAGAGAAATCCTATCCCTGCCAGAATATCCGAAACCACCGGGCGGGCAGCAATTCCAAACGCCGCGCTGAACAAACCCAATACCCACACCAGGGTGCTGGGCGTGACGAATAACAACAATGTCATGGCTGTGGCAACCAGGAAAAAGAAGAAGTTGACCACGCTGGCGCTGAGGGCTTGAATGGTTCTGGTCCGCTCCTGGCTGGGACGGCGATCTTTGGGGGCGATCCGGCTGAGGCTGAAAACCCGTTTTACAACCTGCTTGCTGAGAATCGACAGCAGCCAGGCAGCCAGGTAATAGACCGCAATGGTAAAAAGGGTCGAAATGGTGGGTGATTGAGTGACGGCAATTCCCGCGGTTATGGGATCCATAAATAAATTTCCAATTCTATTTGACCCACTGCAGAGATTGAGCCAGCCAGACCAATAATGGGGCGACCAGCAAAGTGGGGATCAGGCTGCCGACGCGGATCTTGATGATCCCCAGAACGCCGCTGACGCCAACCGCCATCAACACGATCCCTCCGGCCGCGGTCAGCTCCTGGAGCATCAGCTCGTTTAATACGGCCTGAAGCTGAACGCTCAACAATGTGAGCAAACCCTGGTAGACCAGAACGGGCAGCGCGGAAAAGGCGACCCCGATACCCAGGGTTGAGGCGAAAGACATGGCAAACAATCCATCCAGAATGGATTTGATGATCAACAACTGGGGATCGCCCAGCGCGCCATCTTGAATCGTGCCCAGGATCGCAACCGGTCCGGCGCAGAACAGCACTGACGCCATCAAAAATCCACGGATAAACCTTTCCTGGCTGGTGGAATTGGTGTCATGGGTGAATTTACTCTCCAGCCAGCCGCCCAGGCGGGTCACGCCTTCCTCGATTTTCCACCATTCACCCAGCAGCCCGCCGATGACCAGCGCGCCCAGCGTGAATAGTGAATTGGATGTTTTCAAAAACATCTGCACTCCCATGGCAACGACAAACAAACCCATTGCGCCGAGAATGGTTGATTTGACGCGGTCACCCAGTTTTCCACCGAGTAGAACGCCCAGGCATCCGCCTGCGATGATGGCTGCGAAGTTGATCCATGTTCCTATCATAAGTGTTCTATTGTACCAAAAGACGGGATTTGATGAGGACGCTGTCTCACCAGCCAGGAATACATCCCATTGTTACATCACACACAACTATTTGGTTATTCATCTTGACAATGCTATACTATTCTAAATTATCGGAAAAACAACATTCCTAATCGGAAAGAATATGGCCACCAAACACCGGTTTGATAATCTCGATCACACCATCATCTGTGAGCTGCGCAAGAACGCCCGGCTCAGCTCCGCGGATATCGCCCGCAAGCACAAACTCAATGAACGGACCGTGCGAAACCGGATTGATTTGCTCATTGAAAGAGGCATCATTCGTCTGACGGCGATCGTTAATCCATACGCGTTTGATTACGTCGTGGCGGTGGATGTGTTCCTGGAAGCCTCCATGGATCACGAACAGGCCATCCTGGACAGGCTGCTATCGATGTCTGAAATTTCGTATGTGGCATACGGGCAGGGATCCACCGACCTTTCGATCGAAGCGCGCTTCAAAGACAATAACCAAATGAGGGAATTTTTACGCCGCACCCTGCCCGCGATCCCGGGGATCAAGGTGAAAGGATACGCGCTGGTTCCGCGCGTGCTGCGCAGCATTGACGAATGGATGCCGCCCGTCGCCGATTTCCACTAAACCATATCACACAGCAATCATAAGGAGACCCAGATGCCGAAGGTACGACACTTTGTAGACACAGAAGACTTCACCAAAGCGGAGCTTCTCCAGATGATTCAGCTCACACGCCAGATCAAAGCTGCCGACAAGCAGGGCTGCACTCCAAAACTGCTCCAAGACGCCTCGCTGGCAATGCTCTTTGAAGAACCTTCCACTCGAACCCGTGTCTCTTTTGAAGTGGCCATGACAGAACTGGGTGGTCACGCGCTGTATCTGAAACCCGGTGAGATCCACCTGGGGGTGCGCGAATCGCTGTACGACACCGCCCAGGTACTCTCGCGGATGTGCGATGTGATCGAAGCCCGCACATTGAAGCACCAGACCATCACCGATCTGGCCAAATATGCCACTGTACCTGTGATCAACGGATCTGACCGATTACAACCACCCAACCCAGGTGGTGTGTGACGTACTCACGATGATCGAACACGCGCCGGCGGGAAAAAAGCTGGAAGACCTTAATGTAACCTTCATCGGCGATGCCACCAACGTGCTGAGTTCCCTGATGTTGATCTGCACCCGGTTGGGGATCCATTTTACCCAGGCTGCACCTGCCAAATACCAGGCTCCCGCGGAATGGATGGGGTGGGCGCGGCGTAACACGGCCGAGGCAGGCGGAACACTTACCCTCACCGAGGATCCCATCGCGGCCGTGCGGGAAGCCGACTTCATTTATACCGATCTGTGGTGGTGGGTGGGGCAGGAAGATCAGATCCCCGAACGAAAGGCCGCTTTCATGCCGGTCTACCAGGTGAACAAGACACTCTTCGATAAAGCGCCCGGACATTGCAAATTCATGCATTGCCTCCCGGCTTCCCGCAACGTGGAAGTGACCGATGAGGTGATGGATCACCCCCGATCGATCGTCTTCGACCAGGCCGAAAACCGGCTGCACACAGAAAAGGGATTGCTGGTTTATTTCGTCTACCCGCATATGCAGCATCCTTCGGATGAACTGCGGGCATTCCACCAGGTGGAGATCGAGAAATTACTTCCCGCGGCATAATCAGTTCTTAGGGCAAATATTGAGACAGGGGTGAGAATAATCCAATGAGTTCCCTCATCGAAAGCACACCACGCAAGGACGGGTATTCCATGCCGGCTGAGTTCTCACGGCATTCCGGAACCTGGATGCTCTGGCCGGAACGAACAGACAACTGGCGGGCGGGCGCCAGGCCTGCCCAGGCTGCGTTCGCGGAGGTTGCCGGTGCGATCTCAGCGTTCGAACCGGTAACCATGTGCGTTTCCGCCCGTCAATATCAGAACGCCAGGCAGATGCTTGCGGACAGCATTCGCGTGGTGGAAATGTCGAATAACGACGCATGGATGCGCGACTGCGGTCCAACCTTCGTCCTCGACGGAAAGGGTGGTATTCGCGGTGTGGATTGGATATTCAATGCCTGGGGCGGGCTTTCAGGTGGATTGTATTTCCCCTGGGATCAGGATGCCCTGGTCGCCCAAAAAGTGCTTGAATTGGAACGGGTGGATCGCTATCGGGCGCCATTTGTCCTCGAAGGCGGATCGATTCACGTGGACGGGGAAGGCACCTTGTTGACAACGGAAGAGTGCCTGCTGAATCCAAACCGCAATCCGGATTTGAATAAAAAGGATATTGAGCAAGGGCTGCGGGATTATACCGGCGCGGAAAAAATACTCTGGTTGAGCCAGGGAATCCATCTGGATGAGACCAGCGGGCATGTGGACAATTTCGCCTGTTTCCTGCGTCCGGGTGTGGTCGCCCTGGCCTGGACAGACGACCCACTCGATCCGCAGTATCCCATCTCGCAGGAAGCCTTCCTGCATTTATCAAGTCTGACCGATGCCCGGGGTCGAAACCTGGAGATCGTCAAAGTGCCATTGCCAGATCCAATCCTCATCACCCCAGAAGAAGCCGCAGGAGTTGATTCCAGCGAGGGGACCCTGCCGCGTAAGGCTGGTGACCGCCTGGCTGCCTCCTATATTAATTTCTATTTTTGCAACGGAGGGGTCATTGTGCCCATTTTCAACGACCGGCACGACGAATTAGCGCTATCCATCCTTAAAAAAGCCATTCCAGACCGAAAAGTGGTTGGGATTTACGCCCGCGAAATCCTGTTGGGCGGTGGAAACATCCATTGTATAACCCAACAACAACCTGAACGGGCTTGACTCCCCTAATTTCTTTATTAACGCTATTATTAATCGCATGGGAACAAACCGGGATCGCATTCTTATCGTAGAAAATGACGCCGACATCAGCGACTTGATCGGCCGCCAGGCGTTGCAATCCATGGGTTACCAGGTGCAAACCGCGTCTGACGCCCAGACAGCCATCGCCAAAGCAATCCAGTTTTCACCAGACATCATCATCGTTGATCTGAATCTGCCAAGTCTGAGCGGTAAAGACCTGATGGTGGCCCTCAGTTCTCAGGGCATCTCCATCCCGATCATCGCCTTGACCCAAAAAGGTGGTGAAGAAGACCTGGTGCAATCTTTCCGCCTGGGTGCGACCGATTTTCTGCTCTGGCCGGTTAAGGAAGCCGAAGTCATCGCCGTGGTCGAACGGGTACTCAAGCAAGTCCACGACCGGCGCGAACGTGAAAGGCTGGATCGCCAGCTTCAACAGACCAACCTTGAACTGCAAAATCGGGTTCGCGAGTTGACCACCATCTTCTCGATCGGGAAAGCGGTCACCTCGGTGACCGACCAATCGATCCTGTTTGATAAAATTGTCGATGGCGCCGTCAAAGTCTCCAATGGAGATATTGGCTGGTTCCTTGTCCGCGATGAAGGCGACCGGGGATTTATCCTTGCAGCCCATCTCAACCTGCCCGCTTCGCTGGTCAGCAAAATGGGCCAACCCTGGGACGATGGGATCAGTTCCCTGGTGGCAATGTCCGGGGAGACGTTGGCTATCTATGGCGAACCGTTAAAACGATTCCGCTTCAGCGACCTCGGCCAGTCCGCGCTGATCTCTCCCATCAAGATCCAAAAGCAGGTGATCGCCCTGTTGGTGATCGTCCGAAGGGCGCCCAAACCATTCAATGCCAGTGAACAGAAATTGGTGGAAGCCGTTGCGGATTATGCATCCATCTCCCTGGTGAATGCCCGGTTGTTTCGTGCCCTCGAAGATCGAGCCAGGTATATGCAGCGCGCCGCGGAAAACGCCCAGGCAGGCGCCAGGACCAAGAATGATATTCTCAAGGGAGCCGGGAAAGAACTGGCTGCCCCGCTCGAGGAAGCCATCCATAGCCTGGATACTTTACAACCCACGTTGACGGTTGAGCAGAAAAAATTATTGGATCCCATTCGGGAGAAATTGAAACAAAGCCTCACCGCGTTGGATAAAGTCTCCAAGATCCCCACCAATTCGCTACCAGCCCAACTGGTATCTATGAATGCCGTTGAGATTGGACGGCGGGTCATTGAACGCTATAAGGGAGCCGCCGAGGAGGATGACATCCTGCTCACATCCGATTTCTCAACGGACGAGATCCTGGCGTATGCGGATCCTGCCCAGGTAGATCAGGCGATGGACCGACTGGTGAGCAACGCGCTCCGAAGCACATCCCACGGCGGTCAGGTCTCGATGCGGGTGGAAAAGATGATCGATGGCCAGGTACATTGCCTGGTAAGAAATAGTCTGGCAGAAGTGGATACCCAGCAGCTCCACCTGTCTGGTGAAGGGGGTAAAGGAGAATCGTCTCGGCGTTCTACTAACGGTTCCCAATTTCTCAGTCAAGTGAAAGACATTGTTGCCGCGCACGGCGGCAAGGTTTGGGTGGAAACGAACCCGAGCCAGGGATCCGTTTTCCATTTTACTCTGCTCCCGCCTGCCTGAAATTTCCGGCAGGTGAGTGCAGATCAGGATTGGTATCATGCCGGACAACTCAAAAGACCTTATTTTTATCATCATCTCCGACAATCAAGCGAATTACCTGTTGGAGCGTGTATTGCGTTCCTCGGGTTACAGTGTGACGGCCATAAAAGAAAAAGCCGCCGCAGAGAAAATGCTGGAAACCACCCAGCCATCCCTGGTCATTTTGGGCGAGAAACTTACCGATGGAAATGGATTGGAATTAGCCCGTAATCTGATCAGACGATATCCGGCTCTCCCCGTTCTCCTATTTGTCAATAACGACACCCCGGAATTATTGAAGGACGCGCTGCGTACCGGCGTGATGGATTACCTCTGCCTGCCTTTGAAAACTGAGGATATCCTCCAGGCGGTGCAGCGTTCGATCAAACAGGCGAAATTCCGCAAAGATTGGGTGATCCTCGAATCTAAACGGGCAACTGCCAGTTTGCAGCGCCGGATGGATGAGATCGAAACCCTGGCGCAACTGGGCCGCTCCATCACCGCATCCCTCAACCTCGATTATGTGTTGGCTTCCGTGGTGGATGCCGCGGTGGATCTGACCGGTGCGGAAGAAGGCAGTCTGCTATTAATGGATGAAGGCTCTGGCGACCTGTACATGCGGGCCAGCCGGAATTTCCAGGAGGAGTTTGTCCGCACCTTCCGACTCCCCATCCACGAACTCACTGGCCGGCTCTGTGGTTCGAACCGGGCAATCTGTTCTGCTGGATGAGCAGACTCCCCAGAAAATTAAGACTTCTTACCTGGTACACAGCCTGATCTATGTGCCACTCCAAAGCCGCGGCCAGACAGTCGGCGTCCTGGGTGTGGATAACCGGCACAATCGCACCACCTTCACCGATCACCACGTCAAACTGCTCTCGACCGTCGCTGATTACGCCGTGATCGCCATCGAAAACGCCCATCTCTATTCCGCTGCAACGTTTGACCGGAACAAGCTGGAGACCATCATCACCAATATTCAGGATGGGGCCATTGTCCTTGATCCCGATCAGCGTTTCATTCTTGCCAACCAGACGGCTCGAGCCGCCTTCAACCTCGGGGACGAAGTCCTGGTAGGGAAGCAGTTTACAGACGTGGTACAAAAACCAGAACTGCTCGACCTGTTAAAAACACCCGGCTCCGAACACTACCCCAATCAATGTGAAGTGGAATTGGATGACGGACGGGTCTTCAGCGCGCAGCTCACCCCGATCACCGATGTGGGCATCGCCATCACGTTCCATGATATTACCTACCACAAGAAACTGGACCGCCTCAAAAACGATTTTGTCTCAACCATCTCGCATGATCTGCGTTCACCGCTGACCGCCATCCTTGGGTATATTGAGCTGCTCGACCGCGCCGGTCCGATCAATGACCTGCAGCGGGATTTCATCCACAGGGTGCAGGCCAGCGTCCACAGCATCACCGCCCTGGTCAATGACCTCCTCAACCTTGGGCGGATCGAGTCTGGATTCGACACACGCAAAGAGACCGTTTCGTTGAGCGCAATATTGGATAGCTCGCTGGATATGTTCTCAGAGAAAATGAAAGCTCACAACCTGCAGGTTGCCAGCGAACTCCCCGATAAGCTGCCCCCGCTCTTTGGCAATCCGATCCAACTTCGGCAGATGGTGGATAATCTGGTGGATAACGCCATCAAATACACGCCCGACAACGGCAAAGTGAAGATCGAAGTTCAGGTGGACGGGAATCAGCTCATTCTTCAAGTGGGTGACACAGGCGTCGGAATTCCGCCGTTGGACCTTCCATATATCTTCGATAAATTCTACCGCGCGTCGAATGCGACCACGGATATGCCGGGAACCGGTCTGGGCCTTTCGATCGTAAAATCGATCGTGGAAAACCACCAGGGACGCATCTGGGTGGACTCAGTCCCGGAGCAGGGCACCAATGTGACCGTCGTCCTTCCGGTTGCTGAAGCGGCAACCTAATTCACATTACAAAAAGAAGTCCGGCCATTCGCCGGACTTTTTTTATTTAACCAACGGTTCGAGAAAACGATCCATCTCCCGGATGAACTCATCCACTTCCGTGTATGCCTGAATTCGGAAACCGGGGTGGTCATTGCCCGTCAGCATCTTGGAGACGGTTTTCCCTTTTTCGTATCCGCACAGTACCGGTTTTCCGATCAACAATGCGTAAGCGATCTCATACCCGACCCCATGCGAAGGGGTACTGACCTCCGCGACGACCGCGTCGCACGCCTCCAGCCATTCGATATCCCGAGAGTAAATTTCTTCTGGTGTGATTCTCGTTTCAAAATCCAGAATATCCTCATCCGCCAGGACCGCCGTCGGAACGGTGTGTCCATTCGTCAGAAGATGATCGACAATGGCGCGGTAGGCGGTCTGATCTTTCCGCCCGCCTGTGATGGAACAGGAGAAATAAATATTCATGGTTGTTTTCCCTGGCACAATTGTACTTGCGATTACCGAACATGTCAGCTAATCGGCTATTTTGAACCTTTTCAACGGGCAGTGCGACTAACTATTTGGAGGACGCAACCTGCACTACAATTAACCGTGAGGTTGGTGTTCCTCCCTGGAGCACCATGAACGCACTTCCGATGGCCATCACACCGAAATCAGTGGATGAGGATAGACAGTTGATGAAGCAAATCGCCTCCCGCGAGGAGGAATCGCTGCATGAACTGTATTCCCGCTATGGTCAGAAGATGTATGCCTATGCGATGTCCATCTTGCATGACCCCGACCGGGCCGAAGACGTCTTGCAGGAATGTCTGGTGGTTGCCTGGCAAAAAGCCTCGCAATTTCACGGGCAGAGCCGGCTGATCGCCTGGCTCCTGGGAATCATCCATCACAAATCCGTCAGCCTGTTGCGAAGATCAAGCGCCATTTCCTTGGATGAAATCTCCAACGAGCCAACTTCGTCTGCGCCAACACCTTCCCAACAGGCTGAATCTCGTGAAAAAAGCCAGATCGTCCAGCATGTCTTACAGACCCTTTCCCCAGAACATCGGATGGTCATCCAACTGGTGTTTTATCAACACCTTTCCATGGATGAATCAGCGAAGATCATGGGGTGCCCGGTCGGGACGGTGAAAAGCCGATTGAATTACGCCAAACAGATGCTGCGGGGAAGCTTAACCCGCGCCGGATTTCAACCGGAGGACCTATGAAACAGGACCATACACAGATAAATCAGTATTTGTCCGAATATGTGGCAGGCTCCCTCCCATCCGATCTGGTTGAAAAAGTGGATTCTCATTTGGCTTCCTGCCAGGAATGCCGGGAAGACCTAAAACTCTGGGCAGCGGTACACCAAACCATCCAGACAGCAGATGGTCAGATCAAGGCGCCGTCCAATCTGGCTGCCCGAGCCATGCGGCAGATTAAATCCTCTTCCTCAAAGGGTGATATTTTCCAGCGTGCCTGGAATATTTTGCACTCGCAGCTACCGATCATTAAACGGGAGATCTGGCCGGCAACCGCCGCGACGATGGCCATCGGCTATTTTGCCGCCATGCTGGCCGGGAAACCGGAAGGAATCCGCATCTTTGCGCCATTAATCGCAGCAGCCAGTATCTCCATTTTGTATGGACCTGAGAACGATGGCGCCGAAGAGCTGGCTTTGTCCACCCCCACATCCCCTCGCCAAATTCTGCTGGCGCGTGTGGTACTGGTGTTCGGTTATAACCTGATCCTGGCCGGTATTGCCACATTCGCCTTCGCACCATTCATCGATACCACCCAGTTGCTGCCGTTCGTATTAAGCTGGCTGGCGCCCATGACCTTTCTTTCTTCTCTGGCATTATTGCTCTCGTTGGTGATCGGCACCGGCAATGCCATCGCATTCGCGTATGGCGCCTGGTTGATCCAATTTTTGTACCCCGGATTACAAATCGTCCACGATCTGCCTGCCTATTTCAGGCTGGAGGATGGATTGGCTTACTATACTGCGTTCTGGCATCAACCTGCCTGGATGTTCCTGACGGCGTTTGGCCTGATCACCCTTGCGCTGTGGGTCACTCCCCGGGTTGGTTTTCGCCAGTCATCACTCGCATAAATTCTTGCTCATGTTGGAGTTCATATGTATGGTTTTTGGAGTGTTTTTCGAACCGAGTTTTTTATGTCGATCCGTCGGAAAGGGATCATCATTTCTTACCTTCTTCTGTTCGCATTCTACATGGTGACCCTTTTCGCTGGAGAATGGGATTTTGAGACGATCGATACGCCCATAAAACAAATCTGGGGCGATACTGCCCAGATCGTCAGTATGTTCAATGTTTTCTTCCCGGTCCTGGGTGGAATCGCGGCTGCGGATCGGTTGATCCGGGATCAGAAATTGAATACAGACGAATTGCTGCGAACCACCCTGCTCACCAATCCAGCCTACCTGCTGGGAAAGTATTTTGGGGTGATGGCTTCCCTGCTGACACCCATCCTGGGATTCATCCTGATCGTAAGGGTAGTCGCATTTATTGGCGGCTCTCCATGGATCGCCCTACCAATGTCGCTGTTGGAATTCGTCGTCATGACCATCCCGGCATTCGCTTTCGTCACGGCCTTCTCTTTGGTTTGCCCGCTGGTCTTACCTCTGCGGGTCTACCAGGTCCTTTTCACAGGCTACTGGTTCTGGGGGAACCTGCTGAGTCCCAAGGTGTTCCCGTCCCTCAGCGGCACTCTGCTACAACCGGTTGGATTTGTCGCACTGGAAGGGTTGTTCGGGTACGCGCCTTACGCTGCCCAGGGAGCCAAGCTGCATACACCCGTCGATGTGGTCATCAGCCTGATCATCATGCTGGTCATGATCGTGATCGCTCTTTATGTTGGAAGCCGGATCCTGCAAGCGCAGCGGGAAAGACACTAAGGGTACCTGGATGAATACAAACGCAACTATTCCATTCACATACCGCATGCGCACCCATCAAAGCGGACAATTTTGGCTGCCGGCTGCCATCTGGGCCTTTTTCGTCATCGTGATCGGCTTCTTTGGAAAATCCATCCCCTCCGTAGTGGAAATATCCATTTCCTACATTGGTGTGGTTTTACCCCTGCTGGGTGGAATTCTGGGAGCGTATGCCATCCTCGATGATCCTGTCCTGGAGTTACATTTCGCATCCCCACGATCTGCAATTCAAATGTTGCTGGAACGAACCATCATCATCTTTGGCTTGCTGACCATTTGCGCCATCACCTTTCAGGTCTTCCTCCACTTCCTGGCTGTGGACCTGAACTCCGTATGGCAGCATCTGGACGCGACAACTGGCCTGGATCATCCCCTGCCTGACCCTGACGATGCTGGGGGCTTTTGCCGCCTTCGTATCCACACAATCCACCACCGGGGCTATGCTGGTGGGGATGATCTGGATCGTCCAACTGGTTGCCCGTGGATGGTTTCTGGGTGATCCAATCGCGCGCTACTTTTTTCTTTTCAGCGGGGCGCTGGCCCCAACTATAGGTTTTCTCAATCAAAACTATATCGTGCTGATCGTCCTCGGAATCGTTTTCTTCGGATCCGCCTGGTATTTACTCAAAAATCAAGAAAGATTCATTTAGGTGAGGTTTCCATGAATACAATTGAAATTCATGATCTGGTCAAAAATTACACCTCGGGCGGACGAAAGATCCAAGCCCTGGGGGGAGTCAATCTGGAAATTGGTGAGGGTCTGTTCGGGTTGCTTGGACCCGAATGGCGCCGGAAAAACAACATTGATGCGGATTCTGGCCGGCATCGTACGGCCTTCCTCAGGCCAGGTTTCCGTCTACGGTTGGGGATCGGGACCGAAAAAGAGCGCATCGCCATCAAAGCGATGCTGGGATATCTGCCCCAGGAACTGGGTATGTATCCTGATCTGAGCGCCCGACAATTTGTGGATTATATGGCCATCCTGAAAGGGATGGACGAAAAGTGGATCCGATCCAAGCGGGTGAAAGAGACTCTCGAAATGGTCGGCCTGGGTGATGCGGCTGATCGAAAACTGAAGGGCTTCTCGGGCGGAATGAAGCGCCGGGTTGGGATCGCGCAGGCGCTGATCAACGACCCAAAGGTGCTCATTGTGGATGAACCCACCGCCGGATTGGACCCGGAGGAACGGATCCGCTTCCGCAATTTGCTGGTGGACCTGGCTGCCGACCGGGTGGTCATTCTGTCCACCCATATCGTCGAAGATATCGGACAGACCAGCCGGGATATGGCAGTTCTCGCTGCTGGTAATGTCATCTTCCGCGGCAGTCCCCAGACACTGATCTCTGAAGCCAGAGGGAAGGTCTGGACGGTCACTCTGGATCAGCCCCGCAAGCCCAATAATGGCCTGGCTGTCTTATCCATGCTGCATTTAGCCGAAGGAACCCAATACCGCCTGGTCGGAGAGGATATCTCTGCCTACCCCGGCGCCGTCCCAACCGAACCGGGGCTGGAAGACAGCTACGTCTGGCTGATGAAGCGGACCGGTTTGAACATCGACGCCGTCAGGAATGGAGATTAAATTCGCAAGTAGTCTGGATCCATTTAGAGATCACCGGAAAAGCCATTTCCCTTTCAGGAGATGGCTTTTCCCATCTATTGGGACGGTTATCCAGACAATATTACAGCGCGCATGGCGAATCGTGATAAAAATTACTAAAGTGCTGGTATCATTGGGGGTAAGCTTAATAGTTGGAACCTTATTGAACATTCTGATCCTTATCCGCCAAAAGGCGGTTTATTTTGAAGTACTGGAGATTTCCAATGACAAAAGAAATGGTTACGATCGATGCCAATGAGGCAGTAGCTCATGTGGCGTACGGAGTGAGCGAAGTTATCGCCATCTATCCAATCACACCAAGCTCAGGGATGGGCGAATTCTCAGACGCCTGGTCCGCCGCGAACAAACCCAATATGTGGGGAACTGTCCCATCGGTAGTTGAAATGCAATCCGAGGGCGGAGCCGCTGGCGCCGTACACGGTGCACTGCAGGCTGGCGCACTGAGCACCACCTTCACCGCTTCGCAGGGCTTGCTCCTGATGATCCCGAATATGTTCAAGATCGCCGGCGAGCTCACCCCGACCGTATTCCATGTCACCGCCCGCTCGTTGGCAGCCCAGGCGTTATCGATCTTCGGCGACCACTCGGATGTCATGGCCACCCGTTCCACCGGTTTCGCCATGCTGGCATCCCGCTCGGTGCAGGAAGCCCAGGATATTGCCATGATCGCGCACTCAGCTACCCTGCGATCCCGGATCCCATTCATGCACTTTTTCGACGGCTTCCGTACCTCCGCCGAAGTGAATAAGATCGAGAAGCTGGACGATGCTGTATTCAGCAAGATGATCGATGATGAGCTGGTTCGCCAGCATCGCGATCGCTCCCTTTCACCGGATCATCCTGTCCTGCGCGGAACCGCCCAGAATCCGGACGTGTACTTCCAGGGCCGTGAAACCGTCAACCCCTTCTATGCTGCCACTCCGGAGATCGTCCAACAAACCATGGACCTCTTCGCCAAACAGACCGGCCGCCAGTATCATCTGTTCGATTATGTCGGCGCGCCTGACGCGGATCGAATCGTGATCGTGATCGGTTCCGGCGCGGAGACTGCGGAAGAGACTGCCAAATTCCTCAACGCAAAGGGCGAGAAAGTCGGCGTGATCAATGTTCACCTGTACCGCCCCTTCTCGGTCGAGCATTTCATCAAGGCTCTGCCCGCCACCACCAAATCCATCGCTGTTCTGGATCGCACCAAGGAACCCGGCGCCGGCGGCGAACCGCTCTACCTGGATGTGACCACCGCCCTGGCGGAAGCCATCGAAATGGGAATCGCTCCCTTCAAGACCATGCCACAGATCATCGGCGGACGGTTTGGCCTGTCCTCCAAAGAATTCACCCCGGGAATGGCGAAAGCCGTATTCGATGAACTAAAGAAAAAATCACCCAAGAACCATTTCACCATCGGTATCAACGATGATGTCAGCCATACCAGCCTCGATTTCGATCCGTTCTTCAATATTGAGCACGAAAAGACCGTCCGGTGCCTGTTCTTTGGGCTGGGCGCGGATGGCACCGTGGGCGCCAACAAGAACTCCATCAAGATCATTGGTGAAGAGACCAGCAATCATGCCCAGGGGTATTTCTACTACGACTCCAAGAAATCCGGCACGGTGACCGTTTCTCATCTGCGCTTTGGACCGGACCCGATCCGCGCCCCATATCTGATCACCCACGCGCAATTTGTCGCCTGTCACCAGTTCACTTTCCTTGAGCGCTTTGACATGCTCAAATTCGCGATGCCGGGTGGCACCTTCCTGCTCAATTCGATCTATGGTCCGGATGAGATCTGGGATTACCTTCCCCGGGAAGTGCAAAAGGATATCGTCGAGAAGAAACTCAAATTCTATGTCATTGATGGCTATAAGATCGCCGAGATGACTGGTATGGGCAACCGCGTCAATACCATCATGCAGACCTGCTTCTTTGCCATCAGCGGCGTGTTGCCGCGCGACGAAGCCATTACCGAGATCAAGAAATCGATCAAGAAGACCTATGGCAAACGCGGCGAAGCGGTTGTCAAGATAAACTTTGATGCAGTCGACCACACCCTGGCTCACCTCAAAGAAGTAAAGGTTCCTGCTGCAGTAACCAGCAAGATTACCCGCCGAAAGGCCGATCCCCGCGAGGCGCCCGCTTTCGTCAAGGATGTCCTGGGTAAGATGGTGATCTTTGAGGGTGACAGCCTGCCCGTATCCGCCATGCCCGTCGATGGCACTTTCCCGACCGGCACCTCCCAGTGGGAAAAGCGGAATATTGCCCTGGAGATCCCCGTTTGGGAACCCGACCTGTGCATCCAATGCGGTAAATGCGCTTTTGTTTGTCCGCACGCCGTCATTCGCCAAAAGGTGTATGACCCGGCCGGATTAAAGGGTGCGCCCGCGACCTTCAAATCGATGGACGCCAAATTTAAGGAACTTCCAGACAGCAAATTTACCATTCAGGTTGCCCCGGAAGATTGCACCGGCTGCGCCCTGTGTGTGGAAGCCTGCCCGGCCAAAGACAAGAACCAAGTCGGCCGTAAAGCCATCAACATGGCTGATCAACCGCCCCTGCGCGAACAGGAAGCAGAACTGGGAATTTTTCCTGGGGCTTCCCGAAGCGGACCGATCGCTCTTCACTCCGACCACAGTCAAAAATTCCCAGCTTCTCCAACCGCTGTTTGAGTTCTCTGGCGCCTGCGCGGGCTGTGGCGAGACTCCGTATGTCAAACTGCTCTCCCAACTCTTTGGCGACCGCACCCTGGTGGCCAATGCCACCGGCTGCTCGTCCATCTATGGTGGCAACCTGCCCACAACCCCATGGGCACATAATAAGGAAGGACGCGGACCATCCTGGTCGAATTCGCTCTTTGAAGATAATGCCGAATTTGGCCTGGGAATGCGCCTGACCCTGGATAAACATGTGGAATATGCCACCGAATTGATACAGGCTTTACGCCCGCAGATCGGCGATGAGCTGGTGCAACCAATTGCTCACCGCCGATCAGACCACCGACGCCGGCATCGCCATCCAACGCAAGTTGGTGACGTGACCTGAAAACCAAACTGGCGAAGGTCAAAGATCCGCGCGCCAAGAACCTGCTTTCATCTGGCGGATGACCTGGTGAAGAAGAGCGTCTGGATCGTCGGCGGCGACGGCTGGGCGTATGATATCGGTTACGGCGGACTGGATCATGTTATGGCTTCCGGACGCAATGTCAACATCCTGGTTCTCGATACCGAAGTCTATTCCAACACCGGCGGACAGGCGTCAAAATCCACTCCGCGGGCTGCTGTCGCCAAATTTGCCGCCAAGGGTAAAGGATTACCCAAGAAAGATCTGGGTATGATCGCCATGGCTTATGGATATGTCTATGTCGCCCGTGTGGCCATGGGTGCCAATGACCAGCATACCCTCAAAGCCTTCCTCGAAGCCGAAGCCTATGAAGGCCCATCCCTGATCATTGCTTACAGTCATTGCATTGCCCACGGGATCGATATGCGCAAGGGTTGGATCAGCAAAAAGCGCGGTCAATCCGGCTTCTGGCCGCTCTACCGCTATAACCCGGCCATTGTAGATGAAGGCAAGAATCCGCTGACCATCGATTCGAACGAGCCGAGCATTCCGCTGGAAGATTACGCCTACAACGAGACCCGATACCGCATGCTGGTTCAGGCGGACGAACAGCGTGCCGAAACACTTAATGAAGGACGCCAAAGAAGACGTAAGGAAGAAATTGGATCTCTACCGGCAGATGGCTGCGATCCAGTACAAAGCCGAAGAATAAAACAGGAAACAATGGACACGGGTCACACAAGATCCGTGTCCATTTTATAATTTAAAGAGACATTCCATACACGGGGAGCTTAATATGCCTGAACTGACCACGTCCTTTCTTGGATTAAAGCTGAAAAATCCGTTGGTAATTTCCGCATCACCCTTATCCAAACGGGTGGAAACGGTCCAGAAGCTGGAACAGGCTGGCGCGGCGGCCGTCGTCATGTATTCTCTTTTTGAGGAACAGATTAACAACGAGAGTAAAACGCTGGATCATTTTCTGAGTTTTGGCACCGATTCCTTTCAGGAAGCCTCCAGCTTTTACCCGGATTTCGATCACTACAATGTCGGGCCGGATGGTTATCTGGATCACATCGGAAAGCTCAAAAAGGCGGTGAGCATACCCATCATCGCCAGCTTGAACGGGGTGTCCAAAGGCGGCTGGGTGGACTATGCCCATAGGATGGAAGAAGCTGGCGCGGATGCGCTGGAGCTTAATTTTTACTTTATCCCCACACGGTTAAATTTGACCGCGGCTGGTTTGGAGCAGAATTTCGTTCAGCTCGTAAAAGCGGTTCGCGAAAAGATCCACATCCCGTTGACCGTAAAGCTCAGCTCCGCGTATACGTCTCTCCCCCAATTCACATCGGAACTGGTGAAAGCCGGCGCAAACGGTTTGACCATATTCAACCGTTTTCTACAACCCGACTTTGACCTGGAAAAGATGGAAGTGGACCCACAAATGGTGCTCTCCACATCGGAGGAACTCAGGTTGCCCCTGCGTTGGACAGCCATCCTCTATGGGAAGATCAACGCGGATATCGCGCTGACCACGGGTGTTCACACCGGTATCGATATGGTCAAGGCCATCCTGGCCGGAGCGAATGTCACCATGGTTGCTTCTGAACTGGTGGAGAAAGGTCCTGCACGGGCAGCCGGAATTGGTGCAAGAGTTGTCTGCTTGGATGAGTCGAGCACGAGTATAAATCGGTGGCACAGATGACGGGGGCGATGAGTCAAAAGTCGGTGGCAGAGCCAGCCGCATTTGAACGCGGCAATTACATGAAGGCTTTGCAAACTTTTGATAATCGGTTGTTCTAAGTCGAATATCGGGAATAGATAACAGAAATCGGATATCTGGTAACGGATATCCGATTTTTTTATTCCAAGTTGGCTCGGGATCACCTGGTGGTCTTGCGCAACAATCGATCCAGATCTGACATTTTTACCCGGGATGTGAAATCGACGCTCATCGGCGTCACCGCGACCACCCGATCCACCCGAATGGCGTAACTATCTCCATCTTTCTCAAGCCGGGAAAGATCCATATCCACGTCGTACTCGATATAAATCGGCTCATCCAGGGTATCACGCGGTTTGATGCTGAGTTTGTAGTAAGGTGTGCGCGATAGGCGGGTGAGCCTCCAGGGGGTAACTTCATTCGCGTCACAGGGGATCTCGATTTTCAACAGGTCCACATCATCCGGTAAGGATGTATTGAGCATCATTTCGGCGAATAAACGGGTGAAGTGCTTGGCACCGGAAAAATCTATTTTTGTGGAGTAAGTAAGCTGGTATTTTTTCACCACTTCAAGTGAGACAGCCAGGGATGGGATGCCCACCGATGCGGCTTCCAGGGCAGCGCCAACGGTCCCTGACGCGGTGACGCTGCTGCCGGCGTTTTCACCATAATTGATGCCCGATACTACCAGGTCTGGCTGGCGGGGGCAAAGCTCGAATATGGCATGCACCACGGTTTGGGCCGGCGAACCGCCCACCGCATAGGCGGTCCAGTCTTCCCCATTGACGGGAAGTTTCTGCACCTTGATTACGCCATCCGAGGTGGTCGGATGGCTGCGTCCGGCGCCTGACCATTGCTGCTTGGGTGCTGCCACGGTGACGTACGCGATCTTCGACAGCGCTTCGGCGGCGGCCCATAGGCCGGGCAAATCAATGCCGTCATCATTGACCAATAAGATGTGATACTTTAAGTCTTTCATCATTTCCCCTGATTAATCGAGCCGTGGACTTCACGGCACTGAGGTGGTTTGAGCATTCGTTGACCTATCGACCTCATTTTAACACAGCCAGCGCGCTTATACGGACAAGTGTCCAATTTATTGATCCTTTATTTATCCTATAATGGAGGAAATTTCTGCTCCGGAAACCGGCCTGCATGCCTCCATTCCTGAAATATTTTATCCGCAAAATCCTGTATATACCTGTCTCGCTGATTATCATCACGATGGACTTGTATTACGCAAGAGATTACCTGGTGGGCGTTGGCAGTAATTTTGTCGCCCACTGGTGGGTCTACCTGCCGATCACGCTTGCGTTGATCCTTTTCAGCGTGGGTTGGAACCTGATCGGGGACGGCCTGAACGACCTGCTCAATCCACGTGAGTAATCCATTCCCGGCTACTCCCCGATTTGGTGAACGAAAACCATATATGCACATCTGGTTCAACTTCCTTGCTTTGTTATAATAGATTAAAATAATCTGAGAGGGGAATGCCTTGAAGAATCCCGATCATCATCGGTCTGGTTTGTCTGGTTGCCGTCCTGGCAGTGGGGATGTTCGCCACGGATTTTTCGGCTTATCTTGGCAATGATCCGACCACCTGCAATAACTGCCATATCATGGATGCAGCGTATGAAGGCTGGTACCACGCCGGTCATCAGATCTGGGCAACCTGTGTGGATTGCCATACTCCTCATGCATTTATTCCAAAATACCTTATCAAAGCCAGGCACGGCGCGGTTCATGTGACCATGTTCACGCTCAACCTCATCCCCGAACCATTGCGGGCGAAAGAAGAGACCAAGGAATATCGTTCAGGAAAATTGCATCCGCTGCCACGAGGAAACAGTCTCAGAAATCTCGGACGGCAAGATGGATGCAGACCGGTATTGCTTTGAATGTCATCGCACGGTTGCTCATGGGGAGCGCGGAATCACGACCCTCCCGTATCAAGACAAAGGCATCTATATTCCGTATGTGGATGAAAGGAACAATCCATGAACACTACCCCGAAAAAATGGGTGAACCCGGTGATCCTGTCCATTATCATCGTTGTACTGGCTGCGATTTCGATCGGCATTCTCCTGTTCTTAAAAAACCAACCGCCCCAGAAAAGAGGGGTGGAACCCCTGCAGGTCATCCAGCCCATGGAACCCGATTCTGCAAAATGGGGAGACAACTTCCCAAACCAGTATTCCACTTTAATGCTGACAAAGAAGAATAATACCCGTACCAAATACGGAGGATCGGATCCGTTTTCCAAACTGGCCGCGGATCCATACCTGGTGGAACTATTCGCCGGATATGGCTTCAGCATCGAATACAACGAAGAACGGGGCCATATGTGGGCTCTGGAAGATGTCAGGGGTTCGGAAAGGGTAAATGAGAAAACTCCCGCAACCTGTTATTCCTGCAAGTCCTCCTCCAACCCCCGTCTTTGGGCAGAATTGGGCATGGAAGCCTACGATAAGATGATGTTCTCAGAACTGACCCCGCGGATCGACTATCCGATCGGGTGCGCGAATTGCCATGAAGCCGGCAGCATGCGCCTGTTGGTTACCAATCCCGCCCTCGAACAAGCTTTACTGGCCCAGGGCAAGGATTGGAAAACGCTCACCCGTCAGGAGATGCGAACCGTCGTTTGCGCGAACTGCCATGTGGAGTATTACTTCAAAGGGGATGGCAAGTACCTCACCTTCCCCTGGGAGAATGGAACCGCGATCGAGCAAATTGAAACCTATTACAACGACTCCGGTTTTAAAGATTGGGAACATCCAGACAGCAAAGCGGCGATGATCAAGATCCAACACCCGGAATATGAGATGTACACCAACGGCAGCACCCATTTCAACGCGGGCGTCGCCTGCGCGGATTGCCATATGCCGTACACGCGGGACGGATCGGTCAAATTCACCAGCCATGACGTTTTTAGCCCGCTGCTGAAACCGGAAAAGTCCTGCGCGGCCTGTCACACGGACGTTCAGTATGTGGTCGAACGGGTCAAGATCATCCAGGCCAGCGTCAACAGCACCCTGCTCAATACGGAAAAAGCGATCACCGAGGCGATCAACGCCATTAAGGCTGCGGACGCGAATCCCGCGAATGATCCCATCCTGTTGGAGGAAGCCAGAAAGCTGCATCGGTCAGCCCAGATCCGCTGGGATTTTGTGGCAGCCGAGAATAGCATGGGTTTTCATAACCCGGAAGAAGCTCTGCGGATTTTGGCCTCCGCTACCGATCTTGCCCGCCAGGCTCAATTAAAAGCCCAGGAATCGATAATGGTAATTGCCAGCAACTAATTGGATCGGTTTAACCTGCGAGCGAAGCCGCCAAACAAGCGGCTTCGCTTTTTAATCCATCTCTTCCTGCACTACTTCCAGAAATTTTTCTTTGGAAATCGGAACGTTTTCGCGCACCTGAACCGGATCCAATTTGCGGGTGATTTCCACCAGTTTTCCCACTCCTTCATCGGTAGTTTGCACAAGCAATAATACCTTTGTGATATCCGGTAAAAATCCGAACAGCATCACGCGGTCAGGTCGATAAAGGAGGGCCAGATATTGGACATCGCCCGGTCGAATTGGCACTGGCACCTTGATATAGATGATCAATCTGCCTTTGGGCAATTCAATAAATTCGTAATTTAACCCATATGGGATGACTTTCCCCTCCAGCCGCAGACGTTTACCCGCTTCATCCCAGTAAAATTGCAGGAATTTATTGCCGTCCCGTTGAAGCAGCGTAATGAACTGGCTGGCGGCTGAATGAAAAAGGTCAGGAATCGCTTGAAAACAGAAGTGTTGGTTTTGGGAAGTTGGTGATTCGTTCATTTCGATCAAAGGTCCGTGTGTTGATTATTGCATAAACACAACCTGCCAAAAAGTGCCCATTGCTCTTTGTAGAATGAGGCGGACCATTAATTAAATATAGATTGAAAGTTAAACAACAACTCCCGCTTTTCAGCGGGAGTTGTAATGAGACAATGGACTACTAGACCAGATTGACTCTGGCGGCTTGCATTCCCTTTTGGCCTTTTTCAATGGAAAATTCCACTTTTTGACCTTCTTCAAGAGAACGATAACCGTCGGCCTGGATGGCGGAAAAATGAACGAATACGTCGGGGCCATTTTCCTGGGCAATAAAGCCATAACCTTTGCTGCTGTTGAACCATTTTACGGTTCCGATAACACGATCAGACATTTCTTTTCTTCCTTTATAAATTAATTCAGATTAAAAACGGCGAGGTCCACCGCTACCGCGGTTTGTTCCCTGGCCGCCACGACCAAATCCACCTTTAGAATCACGGCGGGGGCCACCAAAGCCACCACGATCCGAGTCTTCTCTAGGGCGCGCCGGATTGACTTTCAATTCACGGTTGCTAAGTTGGTAACCGTTGAACATGCTCACAGCCTTCTCTGCATCCGCAGAGGTGTCCATTTGCACGAAGCCGAACCCCTTGGAGGTTCCTGTCATCCGGTCTTTAATGAGATCCACCGAGTTTACTGTCCCTGCTTGTGAGAACAGAGCACGTAAATCTTCTTCTGTGGTGGAGTATGGCAAATTGCCTACATACAGTTTCGTTTCCATCATCCTTTTCCTGATCACTCGACCCTAGGTCGAAAAAAGAGCCGCTCACCTGATTTTCTAGTTGCGCGGCATTTGCACACAAGCCCTACTTCAAGGCAAACACATTATAACCCGATTCCAAATTTAATAACAGGGTGAAAATCATGAATTTATTTTACTCTTTGTGCCTGTTTGTCAACATATTCGGTAAAAGGTTTGCCTCTCCGCGCTTCTCATGATACAACACATGGGATCAAATTTAGTTACCCATTTCCCATCGAGAGGACACCATTCCATGACGACAGAAACCGTATTGCCTAATTCCCTCGAAGCCATCCGATACCAGATGGGCGGAACGCAGATTCAAACCAGCCTGGCCCTGGTTGATGCTGGTTGCGCGCAGTTTCCTCTTCCTCTTCATCCAGGGATTCATTGCCCTCATCTACTTCCTCTCCGGCAGCTCTCAAGCCTGGGAAGACTCCATCCATTGGTGGTTGTTGGGCGTGACCATCACCAACCTGATCGTCCTCTTACTCCTGGCAATATTGTCCAGAAACGAAGGATTGCGGTTTTGGGATTTGTATCGGGTCGAAAAGCACAAGATCCTCAAAGAATTATTGATCCTGCTGGGGGTTTTCGCCATCGCCGGACTGCTGGGCTTTTTTCCAAATCCCATGCTGGCGAACCTACTCTGGGGTGATCCACTGGCGCCTGTTGATCTGATGTTCCGCTCGATGCCTGCCCTGATACTTTATCCAATCATGGTGATCTTTCCGATCAGCCAGGCGCTTGCGGAACTTCCAACCTATTTTGTGTATGTCATGCCGCGCCTGGAAGCCATGGGAACCAAACGTTGGCTCGCCTGGTTGCTGCCGGTCATCTTTCTTTCCTTACAGCACATCTTTTTGCCGTTTATTTTGGATGCCAAATTCATCCTCTGGCGGGGATTCATGTTCTTACCGCTGGCCATCTTTATGGGATTGATCATCCGTTGGCGGCCCAAGCTCCTGCCATATCTCCTCGTTTTTCATGGATTGTCTGATCTATCCTTACCGCTTTTCATCCCGATACAGTAAAATGAGGATAGCTCGGGGATGTTAAGGTGATGATATGGAAAACGTAAAAAGTGATTATGTGATCGAAGCCGTGCATTATCAATCGGATGGTTGGATCGACTATGTCCGCCTGTATGAGCGGCGGGGATCGTCCTATTCTGATTGCGTCCTCCGTAAACGGGAAAAACTGGTGCAGATCCTGAAATCCCGTAAGGTTGTTCACACTGGGCGACGGATATCTGGTTTGGCTTCCACTTTCCAATTGGACAGCCAGGTAAAATTGGACGAATCCGCGAAAGCGATGGTGCTCTACAACTCGGATGAGATTCCTCATATTGACCAGCTGGATCACGTACCCGTTCTCTAAGGAATCCAATCTTGCCGGTACCCTTTCTCTCCATCATTTTTCCCGCTTACAACGAGGAACTCAGGCTGGCCCACGCGTTGGATCAGACGATTTCCTATCTGAAAACGCAGCCCTTTACTTATGAAGTCCTGGTCGTTGAAAATGGCAGCAGCGACCAGACACTCTCGATCGCGCAGAAATATGCCAGCGAACACCCGGAAATCCACGTTCACCACTCAGAAAGGGCGGGCAAGGGTTTGGCTGTTCAACTGGGTATGCTGGCCGCTCAGCGGTGATTACCGGTTTGCCTGTGATGTGGACCTTTCGATGCCCATCTCGGAGATCAACCGGTTCATCCCGCCGCTGATGGAGGCAGATATCGTCATCGCTTCCCGTGAAGCGGCTGGCGCGATTCGCTATCACGAACCCGGGTATCGCCATTTCATCGGCCGCATCTTTAATGGTTTGGTGCGTCTCATCGCGCTGCATGGTATTCGCGACTCACAATGCGGATTTAAATGCTTTTCACGCAAAGCGGCGGAAGACCTTTTCCCCCTCCAGACCATCACCGGCTGGACTTTCGATGTAGAGATTCTGTTTATCGCCCGCAAAAAGAAATACAAAATAGTGGAGCTGGGAATTCCCTGGTACCACGATCCCAATACCAAAGTGCGCGTGCTGAAAGATTCCATGCGCATGCTGGCCGACCTGTTCCTCATCCGTTGGAATTACCTCAATGGGCGTTATGCGGCAAAAAACTGAGCCGGTCGTTCTTCCCCTCCGGCCGGATCTGTCTTTTGAATTGAGGCTATGGCAAAAAGGGATGTCTCACCTGGCCGGGATCGATGAGGCTGGAAGGGGGGCCTGGGCCGGACCGGTATCCGCCGCCGCGGTCATATTCCATTCAACATCTGCCCTGCCGTCCGCATTGGATGAGGTAAACGACTCAAAAAAACTATCCCCGAATCAACGCGAAGAATTAGCCTGGGCGATCAAGGAGTACGCAGCCTGCTGGGGCATAGGATTCGCTTCCGCTGAGGAAATTGACAGCCTTGGAATCCTGCCCTCCACCCGGTTGGCCATGAAACGGGCAATCGCGAGTCTGGCACTTATGCCCTCCCACCTCCTATTGGATTTTGTGACCATCCCTGATCTGGCTCTACCGCAAACACCGCTCGTGAAAGGGGATGCGCGCTGCCTGTCCATTGCGGCGGCTTCCATTTTGGCAAAAACTGCAAGGGATCATGTGATGTGCGAGCAGGATCACCTGTATCCCGGTTACGGCTGGATGACCAATAAGGGATATGGTACGGCGGTGCATCGGAGTGCGATCCAAGATCTGGGTCTCACGCCAATCCACCGCCGTAGTTTTCGACCGATGTCTTTAATGCCGTCCTAGTCTTCTTTCTCCACGGGAATATCAGCCATTACGTCTCCAAATTTCTTCCTCTCCGGAGAGAAGATAAATTTGGTTACCTCGGCGGCAATGGAAGGGATGAGCAGCAGCGGCAGGATCTCTGCCCATTGTGCCCAACCCAGGGGTAAAGTGTTGAAGATATCATTCAACCCGGGGATGTAGATCACTGCCATGATCAAGGCCAGCGAAACCAAAACCGCGATATTCATCCATTTGTTTGTCAGCAAACCGATCTTAATGATCGGGTAATATTCTGAACGCGCAGTGAACGCTCGCAGTAATTCCGAGCAACTGAGAGTCACAAAAGCCATGGTTTCGGCGAAGGCGATGTGCTGAGGGTCGGCGATCAGACCAATATAATAGGCGCCCAGGGTCACAGAGGTGATGGCAATCGTCTGAACCAGAATTCCGATGCGCATGTAGCGGTTGATGATGTTTTCTTTGGGCGGCCGGGGCGGCTGCAGCATGATATCCGGGTCGCCCTTCTCAGTCCCCAGAGCCAGTGCAGGTGCTCCGTCGGTCACCAGGTTGAGCCACAACAGTTGGATCGCGGTGAGTGGAGGCGGCCATCCGAACAGGGTCGCCAGGAAGATCACCAGGATCTCCGCCATATTGCATGAGATCAGGTAATACACAAACTTGCGGATATTGCTGTAGATCACCCGGCCCTGCTCCACCGCAGAGACGATGCTGACGTAATTGTCGTCCGTCAGGACCATATCCGCGGTCTCTTTGGCAACATCAGTCCCGGTGATGCCCATGGCAATCCCGATATCGGCCAGTTTGATGGCCGGGGCGTCGTTCACGCCATCACCGGTCATGGCGACCACGTCGTCGTTCGCACGCAAGGCTTCGACGATCTTCATCTTATGTTCAGGAGATACGCGCGCGTATACATCCGTCAATTTCACTTCTTCGCGCATCTCATCTGGGGAGAGATCATTAATTTCCGCGCCGGTGCGAACTCGATGACCCCTTCCAAGCAAACCGATGGATTCGGCGATCGCCCGGGCAGTGTTGGGATAATCTCCAGTGATCATAATGGTCCGTATGCCGGCCTGTTTCGCCCTCAATAAGGCGGGTTGCACCTCCGGTCTGGGGGGATCGATCATCCCGACCAATCCGGCGAAAACCAGGTCTTTTTCAAGCGATGTGCTGTCGATCTCCTGCGGTTTGGTTGGAACCAGCCGGTAAGCCAGGCCCAATACTCGCAGGGCAGACTGGGTCATTTCGTCATTGGCGGCGATGATCTTGTTACGGATCTCATCTGTCAGTGCCGTGGTGGTTTGGTCATCCATCGCCTGGACATGGCTGCAAAGTTTCAACACTTCATCCGGTGCGCCTTTGACTGCGATGGCGTACCATTCTTTTTTGTCATCGCCATATACCGGAGAGAAATCATTGTCATGGGGGTGTCTGACCGCATGAACGGTGACCATGCGTTTTCGAACCGAGTCAAACGGAATCTCTTCCTCACGGGGATAAGCGGTGAGCATCCCGGCGACTTTCGCCCCGGCTTTGGCTGCCGCGATCAAGAGAGAGCCTTCAGTAGGATCACCCACCATGCGGTAGGTTTCGGCGCCGCCGTTTCCCTCCTCCAGGAGGGCGTCATTATTCAGTACGCTTACCCAGAGAGCGGTCGGGACTGCCGGATAATCCTTCAAATCAATTGTTTTCCCGGCAATGGAAAACTCTCCGTCGGTGGAGTAACCCGGAGCCGGAGACATCCACAAACTGCCCATCGACCCACAGGCGGGTGACCGTCATCTCATTTTGGGTCAGGGTGCCGGTTTTATCCGAGCAGATGACGGTCGCAGAACCCAGCGTCTCCACGCTGGCCAATTTCCGGATCAGGGCGTGGCGTTTCACCATCTCGCGCATTCCCAACGCCAGCGAAATGGTGACGATGGCGGGAAGACCTTCGGGCACTGCCGCGATGGCCAGGGAGACGGCGATCATAAATGTATCCACGATGGCCTGCATGTCATTGTGGTTCCGAATGACACCGACCGCGAAAACCAATCCGCAGATGATCAGAGCGCCAATACCCAACAGCTTACCCAGCTCTTCGAGCCTCTTTTGGAGAGGCGTCTCTTCCATACCCACCGTTTGAAGCATGGTAGCGATCAAACCAAGTTGGGTGTGCATTCCAGTGCTGACCACCACGCCTTTACCGCGTCCGTAGGAGATCAAGGTTCCCATGAAAGCGGTATTTTTCCGGTCACCCAATGGGATTTCCTGTTCCAGTGTGTCTAATGCGGATTTTTTGCACCGGGAGCGATTCGCCGGTCAAGGCGGCTTCTTCCACTTTCAGGTTGACAGCTTCAACCAGGCGTATATCCGCCGGGACGAAATTACCCGCCTCGAGGAAGATCACATCGCCCGCCACCAATTGCGGCGCGGGAACCGAAATTCGCTTCCCGTCGCGCAATACCTGCGCCTCGGGTGAAGACAGCTTCTTCAGTGCAGCCAGTGCCTGCTCAGCCCGGCTCTCCTGGATCACGCCGAGGATCGCATTCAAAACCACGATGGCGATGATGGCGGCAGCTTCCACAAATTCGCCCATCACAGCGGATACGACCGATGCAACGATCAATAAAATCACCACGAAGCTCTTTAACTGATCGAAGACCATCCGCAAAAAACCGGGACGGGGAGCTTCCTGGAGTTGATTTAATCCAAACTGCTTCTGCCGGCTTTCCACTTCGGCAGAGGTCAGACCAACTTGAAGTTTGGTATCCAGGTGATGCAAGACTTCTTCTTGCGTGAGCGCGTGCCAATGAACCTGCAAGTCGGGATTGGTAGGACGGTTGTCATTTATTGGGGTGACCACTATCTATCTCTCCTGTGCGGTATGTCAGAATAATTAGATGAATCATAACCAAATTCGTTCAATTATCAATAGTATTGGCTATCAAATTCTATCAGTCGGTCAGACTCCTCTATTGTAGAAATATGGATTGCGGTATCTGTCGACTGCGCTCGAATGAAAGAATGAGACTTCAAACCAATAAAGCTGTGAACCTTGAAGATACCCGCCACGGACCATTACGGTTCAATTCGGGTTCCGGCCGGGATCACTGCGTCCTTCGGGATGACCACAATGCCATCTCGCACAAACCAGGGCTCCGCATCCATATCCGTACCTTTGGGGAAAGGTTTGATCACAACGCCGGCGCCCAGCCTGGCATTCTTATCGATGATCGCCCCTTCAATCTGGCAGCCTGGGCCAATTCCGATCGGAATGAGATTCTTCCTGGGTTTCAGCGTACCTTCGTAATAGTCCGCCCCCATGAGGATGCTGTCTTTGATCAGCGCGCCATCCTCTATCTGGCTTCGGAGTCCTACAACAGAATGGTGTATTTTCGCCCGTTCGATTCGACACCCTTCTGCGAGCAAGACATCCTCAAGAACGCTGTCAATCACCCTGGAACCGGGAAGGAACAGGGGCGCGGTGTAGATGGGCCTGTCCGCGTCGAACAGATCAAACGGCGGGTGCTCTGTCGCAAGAGCGAGATTCGTTTCATAGAATGACCGGATCGTCCCGATGTCTTCCCAATATTCATTAAAGTCATATCCGAAAACCCGGTGACCTTTTATGGCGTGCGGGAGCACATCCTTGCCAAAATCAGGCGAATCGTCATTCTCCACCAGATCGAGTAAAAGATCCGTATTGAACATGTAAATGCCCATCGAACCCAGATAGGGTTTCCGGGGGTCGTCCCGGCTGACCATCCTTTTCAAAACCGCGGGGTCGTTGGTTTTCTCGGCAAAGTCTTTGATCTGGTGATTTTCATCCACCTGCAGAATGCCCAGACGAAATGCTTCCGACTTTAAGACCGGTTGGACCGCGACCGTAATATCTGCGTTTTTCTCCCAATGGAAGGCCGCCATCGCCGCGTAATCCATCCGGTAGAGATGATCACCCGCCAAAATCAACACATATTTCGCGTTGGAGGCTCTGATCTGAAAAAGCTGTTTCCGGACCGCGTCAGCAGTCCCCTGGTACCAGGCAGATGATGCCATGGTTTGCTCGGCCGCCCACACCTGAACCCAGCCTGTATGAAATGCGTCAAAACTGTATGTGCGGGTGATGTGACGATGAAGTGAGACCGAGTTGAATTGGGTCAGCACGGCGATCCGGTAGATGGACGAGTTGATGCAGTTGCTGATGGGGACATCAATTAATCGATACTTGCCGGCCATCGGGACAGCCGGTTTCGAGCGCAGTTTTGTCAGGGGATACAAACGGGAACCTCGTCCGCCGCCCAGAATGACCGCCAGAATATCATTTAATGACCCCATGTGCCTCCAATTCTATTCGCCATTTCTTTTTAGAATACACGACGGCTGCCTTCACGTCAACACATCAGGCAGATAGACGCCAGGAAATGATCACGAATCATCACTATTTCTTATCTAAGAGTTCGATTAAGACCTTGTTTATGCTTGGACATTGGTTCGCCCCATTGGCGTCTGTGAATTATGCTTTATGTGAACGAATTGGATCAACATTCAATCCGTATGTTGGATATTGGTTCTATACCGTACTACGGATTCGTTTCAGATTCAGGAGGTGATCCATGATCTTTCGGCTTAACAATTCTAAACGTCCTCGCTCTTCAGAGATTACACCCGAGAAAGATTATCTTAATCGGAGAAGATTCCTCAAATCAGTGGGATATGCCGGTGCTGCAGCCGCCCTGGCTGCCTGTGCGCCGGTAGCTAATCGCGTGAATCCCACCCCTGTGGGTGTGGCTGTCACCAAACGGGATGAGTTTGGAGACATTTCCACTCCATATGATTATGTAGCCGGATACAACAATTTCTATGAATTTACGACGGACAAAGAAGGCGTGGCGCCGATGTCTGCCGATTTCACTACAAGCCCTTGGCAGGTCGAAGTGGGTGGTTTGGTCAACAATCCGCGCACCTTTGGCCTGGAGGATATTCTGAAAGAATATGACCACGAGGAGCGGATCTACCGGCTCCGTTGTGTGGAAGGCTGGTCGATGGTGATTCCCTGGGAGGGATTCTCCCTTTCAGAGTTGATCAAGCAAGTGGAACCGACTTCCGCTGCGAAATACGTCTACTTCGAGACGGTTTATCGTCCGGATGAGATGCCCGGGCAAAAGCAACCTTTTTATCCATGGCCATATACCGAAGGCTTGCGCCTGGATGAGGCGATGAATCCGCTCGCAACACTGGCAACCGGCGTGTATGGACAGCCTCTTCTGCCTGCCAATGGCGCGCCGATCCGACTGGTAGTGCCATGGAAATATGGGTTCAAGAGTATTAAATCGATCGTCAAAATTACCCTGACAACCGAGCAGCCGAAGACCCTGTGGAGTTCCATCGCGCCGAATGAATATGGATTCTATTCCAATGTAAATCCGAAGCGGCCCCATCCGCGTTGGTCGCAGGATTCTGAACGGCGAATTGGCGAGGGCGGAAGGCGCGACACATTGATGTTCAACGGTTATGAATCTCAGGTGACCGATCTATACGCCGGAATGGATCTATTTGAAAACTACTAGGACCAGGCATGAATGACCGTCAGTTTAATGTCAGACAGGTCTTGCGTATTGCCATGCATATCGGGGTATGGCTGCCATTAATCGTGCTGATCGTGGATTATTTTAACCACGACCTGACAGCCAACCCCATCCAGGCAGCTTCCCAAAGGACGGGGCGCACTGCCATCACGCTATTAACCCTGTCGCTCTCAGGAACTCCCCTCCAATTGATCACGGGCAATAACTACTTCAAGACGATCCGTAAACCCCTGGGGTTGTATGCATTCATGTATGCGGTCGTCCATTTTGTCATCTTCACCATATTTGATTATGGTCTGGTCTCGCGGCGGATATTCCGGCAATTCATCGAGAAGCCGTTCATCTGGTTCGGGCTCACCACCCTGATCATCCTGACTCTCCTGGCGCTCACATCGTATAAATGGTGGAAGGTGAAAATGGGGAAAAATTGGAAACGCCTGCATCGACTGGTGTATGTGGCGGGAGTGGTGGTTATTTTGCATGACGCGTTAGCACAGAAAGCCAACCTGCTCCAATTTCGCGGAAATATTCTTTTGCCGGCCATATACGGATCGATCATCGCCATATTGCTGATCATCCGTCTACCGTGGATCAAACGCTGGATTCTGGACTCGTAGGATGGGTAAGGGGAGGATCGATCCGGAAAAAAAAGAGGCTCTCCCACCCAGGGGAAAGCCTGATACGATCCAGGTCGATGCCAGCCGTTGATGGCTTCCTAAATCTCAATTTTGGCTTTATTCACTCCAATTCTTGAGGACTTCACGGACAGAACGGTTCAATTCGATTGAAAAATCAGCGCTGAATTTTTGGAAATAATAGCGTTGCGCCAGGTTATCCAACCCGGGCGGAAATTTACCCGCCGGATAGAAGCGTTCCACGAGCGGTTTTTCAAACGCTTCCACCTCTTCCCTGCGCAGAGGCTGATATCGGTTTTGATGCACGATGAATCGCTGTGGAAACCGGGGTTGCATTTTCCTTTCTTCATCTTCCTTTGCCGACCGGCCGAAACAAACCATTGTGATCGGAAACACATATTTCGGTAATTGAAACAATTCCCGGTGGGTTTCATACTGTTCCATGACGTCGCCGATATAACAGGAGCCGATGCCAAGCGATTCGGCTGCCATAACCGCAGTTTGAGCCGCGATCAGAGCGTCACACGCGGCCAGCATTAAATCGCCTTCCTGCGGGTTCCGCCCTTCCACTCCCCGCTCCCGGCATTTCGCTTCCACATCTGAGAATTGAAAATAATCAACCCAGCGTTGATAATCCGCCAGAAACAGGAGCACCCAGGGCGCCTTGGCAATAAATGGCTGATCGTCACAACTGACCGCCAGCCTGTCTTTGATGGCTTGATCTGTCACTTCGATGACGGTGTAAAGCATCATATTGCCAGCCGTGGGCGCCCGCATTGTGGCCTGGAGGATCAGCTCTTTTTCTTCTGCGGAAATGGATTCGGGTCGGAATAAGCGGATCGAGCGGCGGTTGAGCATGGTATGGATGGTCTCATTCATCTGAAAGTGTTCTCCAAACTGTGTACATCAAATCGGGTGCTATTTGGTCGGGATAAGGACTGCTCTTCGCTGCAAGAAACTTTCAACAGAGAAGATGGCCAGCGCGATCCAGATAATCCCAAACCCGATCAAACGCTCCCGGGTAAACGGCTCTCCGAACAATAGAACGCCCGAGAGGAATTGCAGGGTCGGCGCGATATACTGCAGCAATCCCATGGTCGATAACGGCACGCCGCGTGCTCCGATGGAGAACAGGATCAATGGAATCGCCGTCACGACACCGGTGAGAACCAGTAGAAGATTGATCGTCCAGGTCGAATGGCCGAACGCGCCAACTCCATTGATCTCTTCCATCAGGAGAATCCCCAAAGCCGGGAGGAATATCGCTCCAGTCTCCAGGGTCAACCCATGCAATGATCCAAGTGGGGAGACTTTTTTCACGAGTCCATAGAAACCAAATGAGAAAGCCAACACCAGTGCGATCCATGGCAGGGAACCGACACTGAAGGTCAGGTAAGCCACACCCAGAACGGCCAATCCAACCGGCACCCATTGCATAGGCCGCAATCTCTCCCGCAGGAATACCACTCCCAGCAAGACATTCACCAACGGATTGATGAAATAACCCAGGCTGCTCTCCACTACAAATCCCTGTGCAATCGCCCAGACATACGTGAACCAGTTGATGCCCAGTAAGATCCCGGCGCCCAGATAGATCATCACCCGTTTGAATGTGATGGACCGTTTAAATTCATTGAACTCGCGCCGGATGAGGATGAGCAGGATCAGGAAGATGAACGACCAGACCACGCGATGGCTCACGGTCTGGAAAGCAGGTACATCGTGCAGCCATTTGAAGTAGATGGGGAAAATTCCCCACAGGGTATATGCCGCCAACGCAGAAATGATGTCTTTATTCATAGAGTACGATCCAGACGGAAAAGAAGATAGCCCATCATAACAGAAAATCCCCTTGCGGGGATTTATTTGTTCTGTCATTTTGGTCGGGGTGGGCGGACTCGAACCGCCGACCCCCGCGTCCCAAACGCGGTGCGCTACCAACTGCGCTACACCCCGGCAGGCACGAGTATAATTCGAAGTATGGGCAACCGTCAAGTCATACCCACCTTCGCGCTGCTCCTCTTCGGTCTGGGCTGGATGGGTGCGGTCCTGACGGCCTGCCAATCACCCCAACCGACGACACCCATCCCCGCAGTAGCTACGGCCACGGCGCCGGTTATCCTGACGCCCACGCTTACTCCCAGGGTGACCATTCCAACGCAGGTGGATACGTCATCCGTGCCACTCTGCATCGAGGCAAAGGGCGTCGTTCGCCGGGAGATGCTGGAGACACCCATTCTACCCGGACAACTCTACTACACCATCTACCTGCCGCCCTGTTATTCTGACGAGCAAGAGTACCCTGTCTTGTACCTGTTTCACGGTCTGTCTTTTTCGGATGATCAATGGGTTCGTCTGGGGATGACTGATGCCGCGGATCGACTTATCGGAGCGGGAGAGATCACCCCATTGGTGATCGTGATGCCCTACAATCCGAAAGCGGACCGACCTCCCCATTCGAATTTTGGGTCTGCCTTCACAGGGGCGCTGATTCCGTATATCGATACCCATTACAGCACCCAGATCGATGCGGATGGGCGATGGATCGGTGGTCTTTCGCGTGGCGGCGGCTGGGCGTTCGACATCTTTACTAAAAACCCCGAGCTATTTAGCGTGGTTGGCGGACACAGCCCGGCCCTTTTCCAGCGCGTCCCAGAGCGGTTCCTCGAATCCATGGAGCAAGCCTGGTCAGGCCAGCGCGTCTGGCTGGATGTGGGTGAGCAAGACAAAGAGCTCAATTATCTGACGCGGGTGGATGCGGATCTGACCGCGGAGAACATTCCGCACGTCCTCATCGTTGAAGAGGGCGAGCATGACGAGATTTACTGGCAGGCGCACGTGGAAGAGTACTTACGCTGGTATGCAGAATAATAGTGAGACGAGCCCGGATGTCCCCCGACAACCTAATAACAGATTTTATTTCCGTTTTCTGATGGTAACCACTTTTTGAAGTCCGGGTAAATAACCAAACTTCCACAGAGCATATTGTTCCATCATTTCTGTTGTTGCGCGTATCCGAAATTACGGAGTCTGATTATGCCAGAAAATTCGTTCTTCCGTATGATCGCCTCGCTTCACCAGTCGAACCACTCGTTTCATCTTAATCATGGATTATTGGTTGCTTGTAATTAATCTGCCAATGGTGGTGCATGCCACCCCAGATCGTACCAAAGCAGATACTCTCCCAGATGGCTGGACCAATATGCTTCGTTGTGCGTTCCCAGATTCAGATGCCATTCGTGCGGGTAGGAGAATTCCGATAGTTTCAACTCAAAAACCCGGGCGGTGTCTTTGTAGGGATCTTCCAGCCCGATATCGATATAAATCCGGGGGAGAACTCGCCTCCGTTGTTTTCCTGCGCCATCCATTCAATCGATAGGTATCTCCGCCGATCTGGGTCAGGCTGTGTCCGCCGATGCTTCCGAACAGGTCGGGACGGGACAGCCCCAAATGCATCGCCCAGCCGGCTCCTCGGGACAAACCGCCGATGGCGCGATCCGTCCTCTCCCGGGAGATGGGATAGCGAGCTTCCATCCAGGGAAGTACTTCCGTCAGGAGCGCATCTCCAAACTTGGATTTCCTGGCATCCTCCAGGTACGCTTTTTCCCCCGGCATCACGATGATCAGCGGCTCGATGAGTCCCATCGCGATCAACTGGTCTGCCGTTTCTGGAACGCCCAGATTTTCCCATTGCCTTTCGGTACTTGATTGACCATGCAGCAAGTAGAGAACCGGATATTGGGTGGTTGCAGCGGGATTAAAACAGGGCGGTGTATAGACCCGGATGGAGATGGTATTTCCGAGCAGGTCCGAAATCCAGGGTTTCAGAGGTCATTTTGCCTGAGACCTCCCGACAAATTACCGCGGGTGTCGGGGTGGCTGTGGGCGAAAACGGAACCGAATGCGCTGAGAATTCCCCTGTAAACATGGGACCGATCCACAGGCTGAGAACCAGAATCGATTTGAGTACTGCGCCCATAAGCCCTCTCTTTCTTTCATTATACTTCCTCGACCGGAACGGAAGATCAGAGCGAAGCCCGGAAGCACTGCGCTGGTATAATTAATTCCATGAAGCTCACCCTCGAGGAAGTCCAACATATCGCCCATCTGGCCCGACTGGAATTGAGCTCCGATGAGCTTCAACGGTATCAGAGCCAACTTTCCGCGATCCTGGATCATGTGGCTGTGCTGCAGGAATTGGACACCTCGTTGGTACCGCCGACCTCCTCCGTCCTGCCGCAGCATGCCCCGCTGCGGGAAGATGAAATTCGCCCCGGATTGACCACAGCGAAGGCCCTGCAAAATTCGTCTCATCAAGAACAAAACCAATTTAAGGTTCCGCCCGTCCTGGACGAATCATGAGCGATCTAACCGATCTGACCCTGGTTGAATCCGCCGCACTCCTTCGGCAAGGCAAAGTCTCGAGCCGTGAGTTGACGATGGCGTGTCTGGATCGGATCAACGCACTCGATACGGATGTTCATGCCTTTTTGACTCTGACCACCGAAGAAGCCCTCTTCCGTGCAAACCGGGCGGACTTCCTGCTTTCGCAACATCGTCAAAACTCATCCACTTCCTTCCCGCCGTTATTGGGTCTCCCCATCGCCGTGAAAGATGTCCTATCCTTATCCGGAGTGCGCTGCACCTGTGGATCCAAGATTCTGGAGAATTTCATCCCACCCTTTACGGCGACCAGTGTCGGCAGGTTGATCGAAGACGGGGTGGTCATCCTTGGCAAAACCAACACGGATGAATTCGCCATGGGCTCCTCCACCGAAAATTCGGCCTTCGGACCAACCCGCAATCCCTGGAATCTCAAAACCGTCCCCGGCGGATCGAGCGGCGGGTCAGCCGCGGCGGTAGCCTCCGGGATGGCATTGGGAGCGCTCGGCACTGATACCGGAGGCAGCATCCGTCAACCGGCAGCGTTTTGCGGCCTTACCGGATTGAAAACAACCTATGGGCGGATCTCCCGCTACGGGTTGATCGCATATGGCTCTTCGTTGGACACGGTTGGTACGCTGACCAGGACCGCCGCAGATTCCGCGCTCCTGTTCAACACGATGGCCGGGCATGATCCTCTCAATTCCACCACAGTACAACTCCCTGAACCGAAAATCGAGCTCCATGATTCGCCAGATCTCAAGGGTTATCGGATTGGGATTCCCGAGGAGTACTTCATTAAGGGTATTCAGCCTGAAGTGGAGAAAGCCGTCCGAAGCGCGATCTCAGACCTTGAACGGATGGGCGCTCAGATCATACCCGTCAGCCTGCCGCATACCCGTTACGCTCTGCCGGTCTATTACCTGATCGCCCCCGCGGAAGCATCTGCCAATCTGGCCCGTTTTGACAGCGTCCGATATGGGCATTATCATCCAATGGAAACCTACATTGAACAATACAAGGTGAGCCGGGGTGAAGGGTTCGGACCGGAAGTTAAACGCCGCATCATGTTGGGAACCTATGCCCTGTCCGCCGGGTATTACGATGCTTATTATGGCCAGGCTCAGAAGGTGCGGACCTTGATCAAGCGGGATTTTGAGGAGGCATTCAAGCATGTGGATGCAATCGCGGCGCCCGTCGCACCCACCACCGCCTTTAAGATCGGGCAGCATGGGGATAATCCCTTATCCATGTACCTGGAAGACATATTCACCCTGCCGGCCAATCTGGCTGGAATTCCGGGTATCGCTTTCCCGGTTGGACAGGATTCGAATCAGCTTCCAATCGGCATGCAACTGATGGGGAAACCTTTTGATGAAGCCTCATTGTTACAGATCGTCCACAGTTACCAACAGACTACCCAATGGCACACATTAAGACCCGAACTGGCTATGTCCAGCGGATAAATTCGTAGACCAAACCCAATTATCACGGAGCGACTATGTCAGCCAACTTACCGAAGACGACAGCAAATCTGATGAATATGACCTGGACCGAATTTGAATCCATTTACCTGGAATTGGAGAAAGTCGAGATCAATCGGGATAGCGTGGAGGGCTGGTTATCTGACTGGTCGCGCGTATCAGAATGTGTGGATGAACAATATAACCGGCTGGTCGCTGCCACGGCGGTCAATACTGCCGATGTCGCAGCCGATCAGAAGATGACCGCATTTCTGGATCAGGTTTTCCCAAACGCTCAAAGCCACGAACAAGTATTGAAAGAAAAACTGTTGGCAACACGCCTGGAACCGGCAGGGTTCGATATCCCGCTCCGAAATATGAACGCCGAGACGAGACTTTTCCGGGAAGAAAACCTGCCGCTGCAAACGGAAGAGCAAAAAAACTCCAATGAACTGGACAAGGTGATGGGCGCCCAGACAACCGATTGGAACGGGGAAGAAAAAACAGTCTATCAATTGGATCCGTTCCGACAGAGCAGCGACAGAGCCATCCGAGAAAAAGCCTGGACTGCCATTATGTCACGGCAGTTCGCAGACCGGGATGCCATCAACAATCTGTGGGTAAAACAGATGGAACTGCGCATGCAGATTGCAAAAAACGCCGGCAAACCGGATTATCGGTCGTATATCTGGCAGAAATATTACCGCTTTGATTACTCCCCGCAGGATTGCCTGGATTTCCACAGCGCCATTGAGCGCGTCGTTGTTCCGGTGGTCTCCAAACTGCTCAAGAACCACAAAGACAAACTTGGTGTGGATGTGTTGCGACCCTGGGATATGGATCACAAGGTATACGTTGATCCGCTCGGGCGCCCGCCTCTGACACCTTTTCAAAATGTGGATGATCAGATCGCCAAAACCCAGAATATTTTCAATCACGTCGACCCGGTTTTGGGTGGGTATTTCCGCGAGATCATCGACAGTAAATTGGCCGATATTCCGAACCGAAAGAACAAGGCGCCGGGCGCTTTTTGCGCCGGATTTAGCTATGTGCGCAAACCCTTCATCTTATGCAATTCGGTCGGCACGCACAATGACGTCAGCACGTTGCTGCATGAAAGCGGTCACGCATTCCATGTGTTTGAATCCGCTCATCTTCCGTATTTACAGCAATTGAATGTCACCATGGAATTTGCAGAAGTAGCATCCATGGGAATGGAATTGCTTGCCTCGCCTTATCTGGAAGAACAGTATGGCGGATTCTATTCACCGCGAGATGCAGCCCGTGCGATCAGCGAGCATCTCATCACCAGCCTGATCTTCTGGCCGTACATGTCGGTTGTGGATTCATTCCAACATTGGGTGTACGAGAATCCAACCCTGGGGATCGACCCTGCTCAATGCGATAACCAATGGAGCAAATTGTGGGACCGCTTTATGCCCGATCAAGATTGGACGGGTTACGAAGATTTCAAGAAAACAGGCTGGCATCGCAAGCAACACATCCACCAGATGCCTTTCTATTACATCGAATACGGACTGGCTCAGTTGGGCGCGGTCCAGGTTTGGGCGAACGCACTGAAAAATCAGCATAAGGCCGTGAATGATTACCGGCGCGCGCTGGCATTCGGAGGAACGGTGCCATTGCCAGTCCTCTACCGCTCAGCCGGCGCCCGGTTAGCCTTTGATGCTGCCACCCTGAAGACCCATGTCGATCTGATGCTTTCGGAGATCGAACGGTTGGATCAGATACAACAATAAGTGAGTTGCTGAATGGAATTGCTCTGGCAGATATTTCTCCTCTTTACCCGGGTTGCCCTCTTCAGTTGGGGTGGCGGACCCGCCTCTCTGGCGTTGATGCAGCGGGAAGTGACCAGCGTCGGCTGGGTGACTGCGCCAGAATTCGCCGACGCGGTTGCCTTCGGCAATGCCCTTCCGGGGCCCATTTCGCCACAAGTATCGGCCTTCATCGGCTACAAACTGGCCGGTTTCTGGGGAGCGATCGCCGCAGTCATCGGTACGGTCGTCCCCGCAACGGTGCTGATGCTGGTGCTGGTCGTCTTCTTCTACGGCATCAAAGATAGTAAAGCCATCGCCGCCATGCTTTCCGCGGTCAGGCCAGTTGTGGTTGGACTCTTGCTCTGGACGGCATACGAGATGGCCATGACCGTGTTCAGCATCCGCAAACTGGGCCCTGTGCAGGCGTTCACACTGGGCTGGGACAAAGCGCTGATCGCGTTGGCTGCATTCGTCTTTTGGTATTCACCAAAATCAATCCGGTCTACATCATCCTCGGCGCGGCAGCTCTGGGATTCGCCGTCTATCGATAGCCTTGATCGAATTAAAGAACAACACCCGGGAAGAGGGAGCTCAAAGATGAAAGACACCTTGAAAATAGCAATCCCCATGGCAGGATTGGGTTCGCGGATGCGGCCGCATACCTGGTCCAAGCCCAAACCCCTCATTCAGGTCGCGGGGACAACGGTTCTCGATCATCTCCTCGAGAGTTTTAAGACCCTGCCGGATCCGGATAATGTGGAGCTGGTTTTCATTATCGGTTACCTGGGCGATCAAATCCGGGCGTACATGGAAAAGCATTATCCAAAGATGAAAGCGCATTACGTGGTTCAGGAGCAGATGCTGGGACAGTCGCAGGCGCTATGGCTGGCACGCGATTATCTGCATGGACCAATGATCATGGTCTTTTCGGATACCCTGGCAGAGACGGACTTTTCGATCCTCGGCACGACCGATCTGGACGGGATAGCCTGGGTCAAACGCGTTGAGGACCCACGCCGGTTTGGTGTAGCCGAGATCAATTCCGATGGATTTGTGACCCGATTTATCGAAAAACCAACCGCCATGGACAACAATCGGGTGGTGATCGGTTTGTATTATTACCGCGAAGCGGAGAAAATATTGTCGGCGATCCAGACTCAATTGGAGGTTGGCCGGACATTCAAAGGCGAATACTTCCTCACGGAAGCGACCAACATCTACCTGGAGAACGGCGCCAAAATGAAGACGAAGGAAGTGGATATCTGGCTGGATGCCGGCACGCCGGAGGCGATCCTCGAGACAAACCAGTATATGCTGGATAACGGACGAGCCAACAAACCGAAGTATCCGGCTGACACCGGTGTGATCCTTCATCATCCTGTCCATATTCATCCCGAGGCTATCATTAAGTCGAGTGAAATTGGCCCGTATGTCTCCATCGCCCAAGGCTGTACGGTTGAGGGCAGTATATTGAGTGACACCATCATTGATGAGGGCACCTCGATCAAGGATTCGGTTCTGGATAAATCACTGATCGGTCAGCATGCCCGCGTGGAAGGCGTCTCCGGCTGCCTGGATATTGGTGATACCTGCCGGGTGATATGCAAGAAATAGCTGTCTTCTGCCGGTCAGAAGACAGTTTCCCGCAACAGCCAGTCCGGTTGGTGTGGGATGACGAAATCTTGGATATCACAACCATTATCAGCCGGTCCCGTTTACCGGACGGCCTGGTTTTTCGTGTAAAAACAAACGGAGATCGCATTTTTAAGCTATATTATCTGGAGGAGAAAGACCTCTGGTCGGGGCAGGAAGAATAAGCCATCCATTCTGCAAGTCAAGGAGACCCAATGCGAGAATCGTTTATCTCAAAGCGTGTAGCGACCCTGAAACCATCCGGAATCCGTAAGTTTTTTGACATCGCGGCAACCATGCAGGATGTCATCTCCCTGGGAATCGGGGAGCCGGACTTCACCACCCCCAAGCCGATTCTGGAAGCGGGAATCCAATCCCTTCGGAATGGGGATACTCATTACACCTCGAACGCGGGAATTCTGGAAGTCAGAAAAGCACTCGCCGCGCATCTGCAACGGTTATATGGCGTGACCTATCAGCCCGAAACGGAAATTGTCCTGACGGTTGGCGTCAGCGAAGCGCTATATTTGGCGTTCACGTCGATCCTCGAGCAGGGTGACGAAGTGATCATCCCGACCCCCTGTTTTGTCTCATACCAGGCTGAAGTGATCCTTGCAGGCGGCGTACCGGTGGAAGTGCCCTGCCGGATGGAAAACCAATTCAATCCTGACCCGGACGATATTGAAAAAGCCATCTCAACTCGCACCAAAGCCATCCTCATCGGCTACCCGAACAACCCCACCGGCGCAGTCGCTTCTCGAGACGTAATGATCCGAATCGCTGCCCTGGCCGAAAAACACGACATCATCGTGATTTCGGATGAGATCTATGATCGATTGGTCTACGGCGTTGAACATGTCTGTTTCCCGGCGTTGGATGGGATGCATAAACGGACCATCCTCCTGGGTGGTTTCTCCAAAGATTATGCGATGACCGGCTGGCGTATCGGATACGCGGCTGCTCCGGCGGAGATCATCAAAGCCATGGTGCGTGTGCATCAATACACCATCATGTCGGCTCCCACGATGAGTCAGAGAGCTGCCCTCGAAGGATTACTCCACGGCGAGAAACATGTGCAGGAGATGGTCACGGAGTATGATCGGCGGCGCACTTTCCTGGTGGCCGGATTGAACCGCCTCGGCCTGGAGACAGTCGAACCGCATGGCGCTTTCTATGCCTTCCCGCGTATCACTGTCAGCGGACTCGATGAAGAGACCTTCGCCGAACGCTTGCTGCATGAAGAGAAGGTGGCTTTGGTCCCCGGCAATGCGTTTGGCGCTGGCGGAGAAGGCTTTGTCCGCATCTCCTATGCCACAGCTTTTGAAAAGATAGAAGAAGCCCTGCTCCGCATGGAAAAATTCATGCGCCGCCAAGGGTAAGTCTTCGGATGTTGCAGTCTAAATGATTTGGGAACCCGTTATCGGCCTGGAAGTTCACACTGAACTGAAGACCGCATCAAAAATGTTCTGCGGCTGTCCGGTCGTGGATGTCATTAACGCGCCGCCCAACAGCGCGGTCTGTCCGGTTTGCCTGGGCTTACCCGGTGCATTGCCGGTGATCAACCGGAAAGCGGTCGAACTCGGCATCCGCGCCGCGCTGGCCTTGGATTGCGAGATCAAACCCACCAGTATTTTTGCGCGCAAGAATTACTTTTACCCCGATCTACCCAAAGGCTATCAGATTTCCCAGTATGAAGAGCCGCTGGCTGTGAATGGTCACCTGATGATAAAGACCAGTGATGGTGAAAAGCTGATCCGCATCCGCCGGGCACACCTGGAAGAGGATACCGGCAAGCTGACCCATATTCAGCGCGAGAAAGATCCGTGCACCTTGATCGACCTCAACCGTGCGGGAGTCCCCTTGCTGGAAATTGTCACCGAGCCGGATATGCGGACGGTGGAGGAAGCGCGTGAGTACTCCATCGCGTTGCGGGCGATTCTGCGTTACATCGGCGTCAGCACCTGCGACATGGAAAAAGGCGCCATCCGGTTTGAGGCGAATGTCTCCATCCGCCCGGCAGGAACGGAATTATTGAATACCCGGACCGAGATCAAGAATCTGAACAGCTTCAAGGCGTTGGAACGTTCGATCGCGTATGAGATCCAACGTCAGATACAGGTGGTTGAATCCGGCAGCCGGGTGATTCAGGAGACGGTCGGCTGGAATGATACCGAGGGATACACCTTCTCGCAGCGGAATAAGGAAGAAGCGCACGATTACCGGTATTTTCCCGAGCCGGACCTGCCCCCATTGGTGATCGAGCCAGCCTGGCAGGAACAGATCAAACAGGGTCTGCCGGAACTCCCGGAACGCAAAGTCTCCAGATTCATACAACAATATGGCCTGACCGAGTACGATGCCCGGGTTCTGGCCGAGGATCCCTGGCTGGCGGATTATTATGAGGCTATTCTTACAGGCAGAGCAGATATCCTCCCCAAGACCGCCGCCAACTGGGTCACCGGAGAACTGCTGAGTCTGATGAATAACGCCAACCTGGAAACGGACTGTATTCCCATTCCGGCTGACCACATGGCCGGGCTGATCCGGGCGGTTGATACCGGACAGATCAATCTGAGCACGGCGAAGAATGTCCTGGAAGACATGTTCAAATCCGGGAAAGACGCAGATCAGATCATCCGCGAGAAAGGCCACTCACAGATCGTGGATGAGTCCTTGCTGCAATCCCTTATCGATGACACCATCCGTGAGAACCCGAAAGAGACTGCCAGCTACCTGGCCGGGAAGGAAACCCTGGCCAACTGGTTCTTTGGACAGGTGATGGCAAAATCTAAAGGTCAGGCGTCCCCTGCCCTGGTACGGAAACAATTGCAGAAGGCTCTCGATCAATTGAAATCTAAATCATCAGATTAATTGGATGAAAGAGGATGGACATCATACCGGTTGCTGCCGTTAATCATATTGACGGGCAATCGTTCTTCCTGTATTCTTAATGGGTAGCGTGGACAGGTGTCGAATATGATCTTATTGCAGCTTATACAGTCGCAAGCATGTTCAGAATAACCGGCGGGCATTCCGATATGCCCGCTATTTTTTTGTCCATCGCCCAAATTTCAATTCTTGAGAGGAGATACCCATGGCAGTAACAACCAATGCGTTTGAAATGGCGCAGCGTCAGTTCGATCATGTTGCCGGTCTACTCAAGCTCGATACTCAGGTGAGCGAAGTGCTCCGGTGGCCTGCCCGCGAGTATCACTTCCGCATTCCCGTCCGTATGGACGACGGAACCATGCGCGTCTTCAATGGCTACCGTGTCCAACACAATGATGCCCGTGGTCCAAACAAGGGGGGTATTCGCTTCCATCCCTCTGAGACGATTGACACCATTCGCGCTCTGGCAATGTGGATGACATGGAAATGCGCTGTCGCGGACATTCCTCTGGGCGGCGGTAAGGGCGGAGTTGTGGTGGATCCCGCCACTCTCTCAGTCGCAGAAAAAGAAAGACTGGTCCGCGGCTATATGGATATCATGTGGAAGAATGTCGGCCCACGCCAGGATGTCCCCGCGCCGGATGTTGGAACCACCCCCCAGATGATGGGCTGGATGATGGATGAGTACAGCAAGTTGGTTGGTCAGTACACTCCTGGCGTCATTACCGGCAAGCCGGTGGGTGGCGGCGGATCACTTGGCCGCACCGAAGCAACCGGTTATGGTGTGATCTACACCGTCCGTGAAGCCATGAAACAATTAAAACTCGATCCATCCAAATCCATCGCTGCCATTCAAGGCTTTGGGAACGTCTCGCAATATGCGGCAATCGGATTTATTGAAATGCTCAAAGGCCAGGTTGCCTGTGTCTCGTATTGGGATCGCGAAGATCGCACCTCCTACACCGTCAGCAAGAAAGACGGTATTGATCCGCGCTTCCTGATGACCATCACTGACCAGTACGGATCCATCGACAAGAATAAAGCCCGCGACGCTGGCTATGTGATCGAAGATGGCAATGCCTGGATTACCAAAGAAGCTGATGTCCTCATCCCGGCTGCGCTCGAAGGCCAGGTGAACGCCGAGACCATCCAGAAAGTCAGCAAGCGTATCCGCGTGGTTGCGGAAGGCGCCAATGGCCCCACCACACCCGAAGCGGACGAAGTCTTCAAGAGCCGTGGTGTCTTCATGATCCCCGATTTCCTGTGCAATGCGGGCGGCGTAACCTGCTCGTATTTTGAAGGCGTCCAGAATGATATGAATTTCTACTGGACTCACCAGGAAGTGCTCGAAAAGTTGGACACCAAGATGACCCAGGCGTTCGACGGTGTGCACGATATGGCCAATAAAGAAAAAGTGTATATGCGAGATGCGGCATACATGGTCGCCATCGCCCGTGTGGTCAAAGCCATGGAACTGCGTGGCTGGATCTAATCCCCTGATATAACCGGTTCACTTACCTCCTTCCGTGAAAGACCCCCGACGATGTCGGGGGTCTTCGCGTTATGTCTAAAATTGATTCAATTGATGAGAAATATTTTATTCGGGAGGGGTTTCTTCCAATACTTCCGGGATCCTCGCCAGCGAGGCAACACTATCTCCCTTTTCAAGCCCCATGACGTGCGAGCCCTGCGTGGATCTACCTGACCGGCTGAGTTTGTTCACTTTCAATCGCAACATCACGCCGTTCGAGGAAATCAGGGTCAGATCATCGGAGTCTTTCACCACCCGGGCGGCGGCGATCTGGCCGAGTTTATCCATTCGACTTTGATTAATTGTAGTCAGTCCTTGCGATCCGCGCCCCTTGGGATGATATTCGATCAGCGGGGTCCGTTTACCGTACCCACCTTCTGTCACCACCAACAGGTCCGCATCATTTTCAACCATTTCCACGCCGGCGACCTGATCACCCGGGCGCAAGCGGATACCGATGACTCCCGCGGCAGATCGTCCCATCGGTCGGATCTTTTCTTCCGAATAGCGCAGCGCAAGTCCATTCGCGGTCACCATGATGATCTCATTCTTGCCGCCGGTCAACAGCGCCCAGCCCAATTGATCACCATCGGCCAGGTTGATCGCGATCAACCCTGAAGGTCGTACCGAAGCCAGTTCGCTCAAGGCAAGGCGTTTTACGCGGCCTTTGACGGTGGCCAGAGTGCAGAAGGATGCATCTGAGAAGCTGCGCACCACCACGGCCGCGGTGACCCGCTCATCGCCGCTCATATTCAAAATATTCATGATGGAAACGCCCCGGTCGGTCCGGCCGGCGTCTGGAATTTGATAAGCTTTTTCGGAGTACACCTTTCCGCGATCGGAGAAGAATAAAACCGTATCCAGTGTGTGCGCGGGAAGCAGGACGATCACTTCGTCTTCATCGCGGACATTCTGCCCGATCACTCCCCTTCCTCCGCGAGCCTGCGTCCGATAAGTGGCCATGGATACCCGTTTAATGTATCCCTTTTGGGTGATGGATATCAAAATGGGTTCGTCGGTGACCAGGTCTTCTTCACGGAACTCCTCGTTCGCTTCGGCTGTGATGTGGGTGCGGCGCTCATCGCCGTATTTTTCCGACATCTCCAGCAAGTCTTCCCTGATCACCGTGAGTATTTTCTTCGGATGGGAGAGCAGATCTTCCAGGTAAGCGATCCGTTCCACCACCTGGGTATGCTCCTCTTCAATCTTCATCCGTTCCAGCGCAGCCAGCCGGCGCAATTGCAAGTCAAGAATCGCCTGGGCTTGAATTTCGCTGAGGTTGAAGCGGATCATCAATTCGGTTCGGGCAGCTTCCGCGTCTTTCGATTCGCGGATGGTCTTGATCACTTCATCAAGATTTGCCAGCGCGATCAGGTAACCGTCCAGAATGTGCAGACGCTGGAGGGCTTTATCCAGCTCATATTGCGACCGGCGCTTGATCACATCTTCGCGGTGGTCAATGAAGACCTGCAGCGCCCGCCTCAGGGAAAGAACGCGCGGTTCATTATCCACCAGCGCAAGCAGATGGACGCCATAAGTGGTTTGAAGCGCGGTGTATTTATATAATTGATTTAAGACTTTTTTCGCCTGCGCGCCTTTTTTCAACTCGATCACGATGCTCATGCCGTTTCGGTCGGATTCATCGCGAAGATCGGTGATGGCGTCGATCTTTTCACTGCGGGCAAGGTCCGCGATCCGTTCGATCAGGCTGGATTTATTGACCTGGTAGGGAATCTCGGTGACGATGATGGCGTTTCGGCCAGCCTTGAATTCCTCGATGTGCGCCTGTCCACGGATGGTCAGCTTTCCGCGCCCGGTGGAATAGGCCTGGCGGATGCTTTCACGACCGACGATGATGCCCCCGGTTGGAAAATCTGGTCCGCTCAGGAATTCCATCAACTGGTCGGTGGAAATATCGTCGCGTTCGTCGTAGTGGTCGATCAGATAAACCACCGCGTTGACCAGTTCCTTGAGGTTGTGGGGGGGGATATTGGTCGCCATGCCGACGGCGATACCCGAGGAACCGTTCAATAAGAGATTGGGTAATCGGGCGGGTAATACGGTCGGTTCCTGGAGGGAACCGTCAAAGTTATCGATAAACTCGACTGTGTTCTTATCAATATCGGCCAATAATTCTTCGGCCATTTTGCCCATTCGGGCTTCGGTATATCGCATGGCCGCCGGGGCGTCCCCATCGACCGAGCCGAAGTTCCCCTGCCCATCCACGAGTGGATATCGCATCGAGAAATCCTGCACCATGCGGGCCATGGCTTCGTAGACCGACGAATCGCCGTGGGGATGGTATTTGCCGAGCACTTCGCCGACGATACGGGCAGACTTTTTATAAGCCGCATTCGAACGCATGGACAACTCGTTCATGGCGAAAAGGATGCGGCGGTGTACTGGTTTTAGCCCGTCACGGGCATCCGGCAAGGCACGGGAAACGATCACGCTCATGGCGTAATCGAGGTAAGCGGTGCGCATTTGCTGGTCAATATCGACTTGTTGGATCAGTGAATTATCCATAATTTTTCCTTCAGTGGCGTAACCTGTTAATTATACCGTAGATGAGCCCGTCCGTGTCTTGCTTCCATGTAGCGGACGCGTGATTCTGTGTAGGTTGGGTTGAGGACGTATGTCCGAAACCCAACAATTTAACAGCCCCCAACTTTTCAATCTGGTTAGGTTCCCCCTGAAATCGAAAGCGAGGTTAGACTTTTTATTATCTTTGCGTTACACTACTTTCATGCCTACTGCGACATTGCCGCCGGGAGAACGTGAGATGCGCCAGCAGTTGAAGAAACTGATCCGGCTGGTAGAGATGAGTTTGAGGTTAAACTCGACCATCGATCCCGAACAATTGCTGCAGTTCATCATTCAATCCGCAACGAATTTGCTGGAATGCGAAGCTGCTTCCATCTTGTTATACGATGAAACCAGCCAAAAACTGCACTTCGCGGCTGCTACAGGCAGCGATCCCAAAAAACTGGCCGAAATTCCCGTTCCAAAAGACCGATCCATAGCCGGCGCCGTGTTTCGGGAGAATACGCCCATCCTCGTGGCCGATGTTCAGGATGATCCCCGCCATTATGATCTGGTTTCTGACGAGGTTAAATTTTCAAGGCCCGGAATCTCCTGGGGGTTCCCATGCGGATCCGCGACCGGGTGACCGGTGTTCTGGAAGCGTTGAACAAGAAGGAAGGAAATTTCGGAAAGGATGATTTCAGACATCCTCTCGATCATCGCCAGCCAGGCAGCGGTCGCCATCCATAACGCCCGTCAGATGCAGGCTTTACAGAACGCGTATGCTGAAATCCAGCGCACCGATGATATGAAGACCCGCTTTTTATCGCTGGCTTCCCACGAATTGCGCACACCACTTCAGCAAATTCTGGGTTATGCCAGCCTGCTCAAACAATCCACGGATGATACCGTCACGGATGCCGCCGCCAGGGTGGTGGATGCGGCGCACCACATGAAAGACATCATTGACAGCATGACCAATCTGGAACTGATTCGGCGCGGCGAGCTGAACTCCGAATTCAAACAGATGTCCATTCAGACCATCCTCGAGAAGGCGCTGCAGGGGAAGCTGGCGGTCATCAAACAACATGGCCATCAGATGGAGTGGCTCGTACCCATGCACCCCATGGTCGTCAATGCTGACCCCGAAAAATTGCCCCAGGTATTTGCTGCCATTCTCGATAACGCCATCCGCTTCACACCAGATGGCGGCCGGATATCCGTCTCGGTGGAACATAAAACCGGCACGGTCGAGGTGAGAATCAGCGATACCGGTCTGGGGATCCCGGCGTCTGAATTAAGCAATATTTTCAAGGAGTTTTTCCAGGTGGAGCAGCACCTCACCCGAACCTACGGCGGGTTGGGATTGGGTTTGAGCGTTGCGCGGGGAATCGTCCAATTGCACGGGGGGAAGATCTGGGCGGAAAGCGCCGGAGAAAACCTGGGTACGACGATTGTCGTCCAATTACCGGAAGGCAAATTGCCCACCACCGGCACGCTCAAGCGGATAGTGAATCCTCTATAAAATAAGCGACAGCCTTTCCCTTCTCATCATCCATCGCCAGAACCAGCCTGTATCCATCCCGGAAGTCGCTGCATTTGATCACCCGCAAACAGTTTTGTAAGCGGGCTTCATCGGGCAGGAACGCGGCCAGATGGTTGGGCGTGTCATAGAAAAACTTGCGGTCAAAGGCCACCCGTTTGTCATCCAGATTGATCGCCAACGGATAGATCTGTGACTCCAGCAGATCCTGGAAGAAATGTGTGCCGAAAGATGGTTCCGGTGCGTGTCCGAAGCCTTCTCCGGTGAGTTCAATCAGGGCCCGTGCATTGTAGATGTCCCCATAATTGATCGTTACACCCAGGTCGGGGTTCGATGTGCCCCAACGCCCTGGTCCGAGGCAGATAAAGCTTTCCCGGGCAAGGAGCGAATTTAAAGCTCCGATCGTGCGGCCCAATTCGCCCCGCAGTTCCGGGGTCTCGAGGGCGTAATATTCCTCCGGCGGCACAAAAACCACGTATTGGATGTCGGGGATATACCCTTCGGGGACCATATCATGAACGGAGAAGACCACATCCTCGTTTTTGAGATTGACCGGAATTTGGGTCTTGGCCGTCAGCTCCAATTGACTCTGGGGACGGCATTGCAGGATGGTGATCTCCACATCCGGTTTGATGGAATCTTTGTTCGTGATGCGGGCAGTGAATTCCATATCCACAGGTGATTGGTAATGGTGTTCCAATGTTTTCAGGATCAACCGCATCCGCTCTGCGAAGGGTGTTCTTTTCAGAAATTCTTCCATGGTGATGCACAGGGTGGATTCGTCGCCTTCGATGATATTGGACCGCAGGGAAGTGAAGAAATCTTCCTGATCCTGCTGAACGACAAAGCGGAGATCGTCGTAATCAGGGTGTAGTACTGCCTGTTTTTCGATGGTGTGGAAATCATTGCGTCCGAAATCGATCACATCCACGAATTGCTGTGAATACTTGCGGATCGCCTGGGGGGATGTGTTTGGTCTCAGCAGCGGGTGGCTGAGGGCAACCAGGCGCGGATAATCGTTTCCCACCCGATCCACCGCGCGAGTTCCCAGTCCCCACACCAACCGGACAAACCCATCTTCGCGTCGAATCTGCGGCGCCCACCGGTACAGATTGCGGCTGAAGGCAACGCCGGCTGCCACCGGAAAATAATACTGCCCATAGCGCTGACCTTCGACCACCTGAATGAGTATCGCCATCCGCTCGTCGTAATCCTGGAATCCTTTACTGCGGCGATACAGCAGCGCGTTGGGATTGAGCGTGGAAGCATAGACACGCGCGATAGCCTTTACCAGGTCGCGGAGATTCTCGTCCGGGCTGGATTGGTTCGCGCAGAACCAACTGTCATATTTGCCGGCGAAGGATGTGCCGAAGTTATCTTCCAACAGGCTTGAAGACCGGACGATGATCGGTTGATCGCCCACCTTAACCAGTACGGCGGCCAGGCGATCCATCACCTCGATCGGGAAGCTCCCTGCTTCGAAGTCCTTCAGGATCAGCGGATAATCAGCCCGCATTTCAATTTCTTTTTTATATTTCTGGTCATTCCAATGGACCAGCGTGTTTATTTCCATGAAGTTGTAGAATATGTCCGATCCAAGGAAGAACGTTTCCGGGGTGCGGACGCTCCGACGCAGGGCTTCGTCACCCACTTGCTGCAGAATCGTGTGAGCCAACAGCATTCCTGCCGCTTTCCCGCCGATCCTGCCTGAGCCGATTTTATGCCGCCGCACATTGGAGAGGTCCTCCACCGTGAACCATTCCTTCGCGATGTTGATGTACCTGAGCTGATCACTGATAAGCTGGCGGATGAGCACCACTTTTAATTCGCTCAGACGGGCTTCCAGTTTGACTCGGTCATCGCCTGATATACGCTCGATGGTTTTTGCCTGCTCGAGGATCAATTCCAGTGGCGCGATCTCCGGGTTGAGCGAGAGGAGTGGTTCCTGAGCTTCCACCCCCTTTTCCTGGAGAACTTCATGGATGACGATATCCAACTCTTCGTGCGGGTAGTACATGCAGAAATAATAATCGGAAAGCTGGTCGCGCATGGAACAGACCCGCTTCTCCCATGTGTCCGCGGCTTCCTCGGCGAAAGGATCACGCAGGCCTTCCCGAATTTGGGATTGGACTGCTTTTTGGCGCACTTCTTCTTCGAATGTTTCCTGCGTGATAATCCCTTTCAGGTAGATCCGCTTGCGCATTTTTTGCCTGATCCGTCCGCACAATATGGGGTATTGTTGGATGGTCAGGATCGTGGAAAGCAGACGGTCGGTCGCGGGGGGTTGGAAGTTGGTCTGAAACATGAATTCATTATAGCAAACCAGAGGGTATTGACGATGAAATTCGGCCTGCGTATAACTCCTCCGGCATGACCTTGACAGCGTGTTGGAGAGGACCCGGGCAGGAACAAAAAAACCCCACCCGATCGGGTGGGGTCAGATTGTGACTTGATTTTATAGATGCATGGGCATGATGACGTGCACGAAGCTGTCATCGGAAACTGGCTTGACGACCCCCGGAGTATTGGGAGCGGTGGTTTCGATGGCGACATTGGGTGTTCGGATCACTTCCAGCACTTCGCGCAGGTATCTGACATTGAATGCGATGAGCAGGTTCGCGCCTTCAATGGTCGCGTCGACGCCTTCGTCGCTTTTACCCGTTTCTTCATTCATGGCGGAGATCTCCACCACGCTCATGGCTCCTTCGCCGGCGGGCTTCAAATTCATCCGGACCACATTCGACCCTTCGCGGGCAAAGACTTCGGCCCGTTTGCAGGCTGCCAGTAAAGATTGGGTGGTCAGCACGGTGCGGGTTTTATAGGTCCGCGGGATGATCTGATTGCAATCCGGGAATTTACCTTCGATCAATTGGGAGGCTACTTCCACATCCTTCAGGGTGAAGATGACCTGTCCGCGCCCTGCCGGAACCGTCATGAGGACAGTTTGCTCGCCATCGACCGCGACCCGCGCCAGTTCGGTCAACGCCCGGGCGGGAACAATGATATTCACGGGGTTGGCCAGGGGAGAAGATAAGGCAGCCTTTTTGACCGAGATACGGAAACCATCGGCGGCGGCCATCATCATCTCATTCCCTTCCATGGTGATCTGGGCGCCCATTAAAACCGGGCGGGCTTCGTCCGTGGAAGCGGCAAACACGACCTGTTGGATCATCTCCTTAAGATCAGCCACGTTCAATACCACGCCGGCGTCCGCTTCCGGTACGGGCATGGGCGGGAACTCCTGGGCATCGATGCCTTTTACTTCAGAAGAAGACGCGGTGGAATGAATTTCCAGACTCTGCGTCCTTGAATTTAACACCAGGTTGAGCGTTTCATTCGGTAAGGTGTTCACCAGATCGGTGAAGGTTCGGGCAGGGACGGTGAAGCTCCCCTCCTCTTCCACCTTGGCGCCTATCCAGCAGGTAATGCCCAACTCCAGATTGGTGGCAGATAATCGTAGCCTGCCATCGTCGGTGGCCAGCATCACATTGGATAGCACCGGCAAAGTGGTTCGCGGTGCTACGGCCCGTGATACGATGCTAAGACCATGCGCCAGATTCTGTTGCGAAACGGAGACCTTCATGGCTGACCCTCATTTTTTTGTCGAAATTGTATGTACCTATTTTATACCAGATTATCAAAATTACACTATCAGTATTCATCCCTATATAAACAAGAAATACTCCTGGCGAGAAAAGTGGCAGTAATCGGAGGTAATTCTTTAGCTGTGCTAAAATGAAGCCACTCTCTCCTGAAAAGATGCATCCTCATGACAGCCTTTCTCTCATCCATCAAAAAAATGCCTCGCGAACTTAAAATCTTTGCCCTGGCGACCATCGCCATGGGCATGGGTTACAACATCTACGATTCCACTTTTAACAATTACATCAATTCTCTCTTTCACCTGACCGGTTTTCAACGGTCTTTTCTCGAGATCCCGCGCGAGATTCCGGGTCTGTTGGTCGTCTTCCTGTCGGCCTTGCTCTGGTTCCTGTGCAGCCGGCGGATGGGAGTATTGGCGATGATCCTCGGCGCCATTGGCTCGATCCTGGTGGGTTTTGTTTCCCCCACCTACGGCGTGCTGACAATCTGGGTGTTTATCTATAGCGTGGGCAGCCATCTATTCCTGCCATTGCAATCCGCGATTGGGATGGAGCTGGCCGAAGAAGGCCGAACCGGTCAACGGCTGGGTCAATTGAATTCTCTTCGCAACCTGGCTGCGATATTCGGCAGCTTCCTGGTGTTTCTGGGCTTCAAATACCTCAATTTCACCTTCCAGACCACCTTTGTATTTACCGCCGTTATCCTGGGTATTGCGGCTGTGTTGATGTTCACGATGAAACCGAATGTCACCCGCCCACCGCGCACCTTCTTCAAACTTCACCGCGAGTATTCGCTGTATTACGTCCTGGCAATCCTGTATGGCTCGCGAAAACAGATCTTTCTGACCTTTGGTCCGTGGGTATTGGTGACCGTTTTTGACCAACCGACCCAGGTGATGGCGACCCTTCTGATGATTGGCGGGGTCATTGGCATCCTGTTCCAACCGGCATTGGGCTGGATGATCGATCATTTGGGTGAGAAGAAAGTGATCCAGGCAGAAGCCATCCTGTTGGTGTTCGTCTGCCTCGGATATGGTTTTTCAGGATTTCTCTTCTCCAAAACGGTCGCATTGTATATTACGTTCATCTGTTTCCTGCTGGATCAAATGCTAATGTCGGTGAATATGGCGCGAGCCACGTTCATGAAGAAGATCGCAGTGGATCCCGCCGATATTCAGCCCGCTCTGACTGTCGCCGTCACGATGGATCACGTTTTTTCCATCAGCATCGCACTGCTGGGTGGTCTGCTCTGGAGTCAATATGGCTTCCAATACGTGTTCCTCCTGGGAACCGCCATCGCTTTGATCAATTTTGTAGTAGCAGGCAGGATCAAATTGCCATCTGGTTCAAAGATTGCCCTCGCACCGAGCATTTCTGATTAATACTCCGCCAGGATCATGGTTCACAGATCGGAGCGCATTACACGGCTCCGATCTTTGTCATTATGGCGGGGAGGATTCGGGGAAGATTGTCAGATGGAATGCCAGTCCTGCTCTCCTATAATGAAATTGTCTCGTTATTCAACCCAACTGAACAAGGAGAGGCTTTATGACGGCGTATGTCATCGTGGATGTTCGGATCATGGACCTGGAAAATTACGAAGTGGTGAAGAAACTCACCCCGCCGGTAGTGTCGGCGTTTGGCGGGAAATATCTCGCGCGCGGCGGCAAGATGGCCAAATTGGCCGGGGACTGGAATCCGGACCGGCTGGTTATCATGGAATTCCCGTCGGTGGAGAAAGCCAAGGAATGGGCGGAATCACCCGAGTATGAGCCGGTCAAAACCATTCGCGATCAAACGGCCAAGATCAATATGATCGTAGTTGAAGCGTTGACCCAACCACCCCGTGAAATGATTGGTTGATTTGCTCTATTCGAGCCCGGATTTTAGCGCATTGGCGACCGGCAGGGTGATCCCTTTGACTGCCGTCAATTGATCCAAACTGGCTTCTTGAATCGCTTCAATCGAACCAAAATGACGCAATAACGCTTTCCGCCTGGTCGGACCAATGCCGGGGATGCTATCCAGGCGGGAAGCCAACCCTATTTTTGTACGCTTCTTACGGTGTGTGGTGATACCGAACCGGTGCGCCTCATCCCGAATCCGTTGAACCAGATATAACGCCTGGCTGTGCCGCGGTAGGATGACAGGTTTGCTCCGGCGCGGGAGGAAAAGCTCTTCCTGTTGTTTGGCCAAACCCACCACAGGGACAATTTCCTGCAAGTCGAATTCCTCCAGGATCTTCACCGCCCGTCCCAGTTGTCCCTTGCCGCCATCGACGATCAACAGATCCGGCAGGATGGAGAAGGCCTCATCCACCTTTTTGCCAGGGGTATCATCTTCGTGGATGGTGCGCCAGCGCCGGAACCGGCGTGAGAGTACTTCTTCCATTGATGCGAAATCATCCGGACCGATCACGGTTTTGATATTGAAGTGCCGGTAATTCTTCTTATCGGGGACCCCTTGTGCAAAGACGACCATGCTGCCAACCGATGCGGTCCCCTGGATATTCGAAATATCATAGCATTCGATCTTATTTAACGGGTTGCTCAATTCGAGCGCCTGCTGTAACTCCGCCAGCGCTTCGGTTTGGCGGTTGGTGTCTGCCTGCCAGCGCGCCCGGAGGGCGGTCAATGTTTCAGCCGCATTTTCAGCCGCCATCTTGACCAGGTCCGCGGATGTGCCCTTGCGTGGGACGAGCAGTTCCACCTTCTGGCCACTGCGCTGGGTGTGCAGCCATTGCTTGATGATGTTGGCTTCTTCGATCTCCTCGGGCAGCATCACCTGGGGTGGGATGAAGGCCGCCTCAGTATAGAATTGGGTCAGGAATTGCCCGATCACTTCCTGATCGGCAGCATCTTCCGTCCCTTCCAGGATGAAGTACTCCCGCCCGATGAGCTTGCCTGCCCGGATGAAGAAGATCTGCACGCAGGCTTCTCCATCCGCGCGCGCCATCGCAACCACATCCGAATCCAGTTGGTCGCTGGAGATCACTTTTTGTTTTTCGACAATCGAATTGATGGCCTGGATCTGATCGCGGATGGCTGCCGCCCTTTCATAGCGCATGGCTTTGGCGGCTGAAACCATATCCTTTTGCAACCTGGCGACGATGGGGGCAGAATGGCCATCCAGAAAATCACACAGATCCTGGATGTTCTGCCGGTACAGGATCTGATCCACGGCGCCGATGCAGGGTCCACTGCACAATTTGATGTCGTAATACAGGCAAGCGCGGGCATCCTTGCCGGTGATATCGCGGTCGCAGGTGAGGTAAGGGAAGAGTTTGCGCAACAGATCCAACGTTTGATGAACCGCCCACACGGAGGTATACGGACCGAAATAACGGGCGCCATCCTTGGTCATCTCGCGGGTGATCGTGACCTTTGGAAAGGCATCCTGCCAGTGGACCTTGATATAGGGGTATCGCTTGTCGTCTTTTAGTCGAATATTGTATTGTGGACGGTGCCGCTTGATCAAATTCATCTCGAGGATGAGCGCCTCGAGTTCCGACCCAACCAGGATCCATTCTATGTTGGCGATGTTTTTGACCAGCCGGCGGGTCTTATGGTCGTGTTCCTCCGGGGCATGAAAATAGGAGCGGACCCGACTGCGCAGACTGATCGCCTTGCCAACATAAATGATCTCACCCGCGCTGTTCTTATAGATGTAACAGCCGGGCTTGTTGGGTAAGGTCTTCAGAATCCCCTGGATTTCAGGTGATATGTCCATTTGGTGTTAATTCTAACACCGGCAAGGAAGAACCTGGAATGGAATAAAACCCTACGGTCAGCTTTGCGGGTGGATGATCACCATGGTCAGTGATTTTGCATATTCCACCAACTGCTCCCGGGAAGGTAATTTCATCGAATTTGATTACCCACTACATCCAAGTAAAAACAGGGATACGGACACGGGTATAATAATCTCAGTATTATCCATGAGGTCAGGCATGCCAGAGATCCCAGAAAATTTAATCGGTGCGTATCTTCACCAGAAGGGCTGGAAACTGGCTGTGGCGGAATCGTGTACAGGTGGTCTGATCAGTCATCGCATCACCAATGCTGCCGGAAGCTCGGCCTATTTTTTAGGCGGGGTGACCGCTTATTCCTACGAAGCCAAAGAGCAATTATTGGGCGTCGGTCACGAGACCATTCTCCGGTTTGGCGCGGTGAGCCAGGAGACGGTCGTCGAAATGGCGACCGGAGTCCGCAGCGCGCTGGGTGCTGACGTGGCCATATCCGCCAGTGGTATTGCTGGTCCGGGTGGAGGGTTGCCGAACAAGCCGGTTGGCACGGTCTGGATCGGCATTTGCATACCTGACGGCATCTGGGCCAAACGGTTCCTCTTCTCAGGAGACCGGTCTGAGGTGAAGGCAAGCGCCGCCGAAGAGAGCTTGCAGGCATTATCACGCTGCCTCGTCGATGGACACCCATGGCACGACGGGCAGGTTCTCTAACCGTTTCTGCAAATCGCTAGTCTATACAGGTTTACGCGCATATCCCCGGATAATTCTATGAATACCAAACCTAAAAAAATATTGATCTTGTACGCCGATGCGGGTTTTGGACATCGCAGCGCGGCACTGGCCATCCAATCCGCGCTGGAAAAGACCAATGGCGATCAGTGCCATACGATCCTGTGCAATCCCCTCGATGACGAACGGGCATCCCCCATCCTGCGGGATTCACAGGCCGATTACGACCGGATGGTGAAGACCATGCCCGAGTTATACCGCTTCGGTTACGAAGCCAGTGATGCCGGTTTGCCAACCACTCTTATGCATGGAGCCTTCGTATTAATGTTGTATGACGTCATGAAAGACCTGATTGCGCTCCACAAACCGGACGCGATCGTGACCACGTACCCGGTATACCAGGCTCCGCTGGACGCGTTGTTTACCATTCGCGGTGAGGGAATCCCCCTGCTGACGGTGGTCACAGACCTGGTTTCCACCCATCGCATCTGGTTCAATACCGGCGCGGACTTCTGCCTGGTTCCCACCGAAGAAGTGCGCCAGTTGGCCCTTCAGGGTGGCCTGCCGGAACACAAGGTAAAGATCACCGGCATTCCCGTCTCAACAGAGATCATGGAAGAGAAGCGCTCCAAATCCGCCATCCGAGCATCGCTCGGACTCCAACCAGATCTCGTTACCCTGCTCGTGCTGGGAAGTAAACGAATCGATGGCGTACCAGAGGTACTGGACGGGCTCAATCATTCCGGCCTGCCGGTCCAGTTGATCCTGGTCGCGGGCGGAGACGACCAGCTTCTCGAAAAATTCCAACAGCAGGATTGGCATGTTCCGGTTCAGATTCATAATTTCGTTGATTTTGTCCCCACCCTGATGTACGCTGCAGACCTGATCGTCTGCAAAGCGGGTGGATTGGCGGTCTCGGAAGCGCTGGCCGTCGGACGTCCGATGGCGCTGGTCAACGTGCTGCCCGGACAGGAGATGGGTAATGCCGAATATGTGGTTAATCACGGGATCGGAGAACTGGTCCGCGATCCCCTGCATATGCTCGAAATTTGTTCCCATTGGATCCAAAACGACTGCGCCGAGTTGAACGAACGGACCCGGATCGCGCAACAAACCGGACACCCCGATGCGGCGTACCGGGTCGCGGATGTGGTTTGGCGTGCCGCGAATTGTCCGGCTTCCGAAAGATCGGTCACCCATTTATTCAAAAAATCTCACCTGATGCGCATGTTGCGCGAGTATCGCAAAGACCTGCAGGAAATGGCCCTCCCAAAGTAAATGTTTCACCTTGCGCTCTGTTAGTGATAAAATAGACTATATTAGATAATTTTCATCATTTTTACCAAAGAGGGTATATCCATGCAGATCACCCGTCAAGCCGATTATGCGATCCGCGCCATGTTGTATTTATCCGGCTTGAAACCCGGCGAGCGGGCTGCCACCAGCCAGATCGCCGATTCCAAGAAGATCCCATCTTCTTTTCTTGCCAAGATCATCTCCCAGCTTTCGATCGCGGAACTCATTCATACATCCCGTGGAGCAAGGGGAGGCGTGACTCTGGCCCGCACACCGGCTGAGATCAGCATTCTGGATGTCGTGGAAGCGATTGACGGACCTGTGTCTTTGAACGATTGCACTCTGAATATCCACTCGTGTGGTTTTGGCGAGGATTGCCCGATTCGACCGATCTGGTGTGACACTCAGGCCGATCTGGTAAACCGGTTAAAAACCACGTCCTTTGCCACACTTGCGTAAGTACAGCAACGCATCTCTACCAGACCAACTGTACTTCGTTCCAGGGAGAAGCTTATGAAAACAGGGATACCCGTTAGCAGGCACTGTGTACTTACTTTGAAATCCAATGAGATCGTAGTGGATTGGGGTAACGGCAACTGCCAGGAAGTCCTTACAGGCAGAATTTCTCCCCTCGTTGAAGAAGAGATCTCTCACACCACCCTGGATGAGGAATTGAACCACTTGAAAAAAGTCGGACTGGTGGAAAAATTCGATGTTCATAACGCCTATATCGTACAGATGCCCGAACCGCCCAAACCTACAATCGAATAGATCGAAACCAACGAAGACAGACCCCCGGACGAAAATGGTTCCGGGGGTCTGCATTATAATGACTTATGCCCAAAATTCGAACACTCGTCTACCTGTGGCTGGTATTTGTTGCGGCGGCTGTCCTGCTGGTTTTGCTCGTACCCCCTGAACAATCGCTTGGAACCGTCATCCGGTTGATCTATTTCCACGGCGCCTGGGTATGGACCGGGATCGCGTTGTTTTCTGCCGCCGGCCTGATAGGTCTGGCTGCCATCCTTACCCGCCGGAACAGCCTTTCGAGCTGGTCTGCCGCCCTCGGACGCTCGGCCATGTGTTACTGGCTCACCTACCTGCCCATGTCCCTGCTCCTGATGCAGCTCAGTTGGAACGGCTTTTTCTTTGACGAGCCTCGCTGGCGGATCCCATTCGGTTTCGCCGTGGTGGGTAGTCTTCTGCAGGTTGGTCTATACCTGGTGAATAAACCGTCCCTTACCGCCATTGCGAACGCCCTCTTTGCCGTCGCGCTTTTGACTGGTCTGTCGACCCTGACCAGTGTCTTGCACCCTGAATCGCCCATCTCCCAATCCGGATCATCCCTGATCCGGATATTGTTTTACCTGACACTCCTATTCTCGGCGGCGAGCGGATTTGTTCTGACATTGATCTGGCGGCGCTGGGTGATCCGCTCCGCCCCGGAGGTGCTGCCATGACCTTGCTCATTCATGCGTCACAACTATTGACCATCGCCGGTGGAAAACGCCGTGGTATACGGATGGGCGAATTGGATATTATCCCGGATGGGGCGATTCTGTATGAGGATGGCGTGATTCGGCAGGTGGGAACCACCCGGGAATTGCGCTTCACTCATCCAAACGAACCGGTGTTGGACGCCCACCAACAGGTGGTGATGCCCGGTTTTGTCGATCCGCACACCCATCTGATCTGGGCTGGAGACCGGTCAAACGAGTTCGAGCTGCGCCTGCAGGGGAAAACCTATCTTGAGATCCTCGAGCAGGGTGGTGGGATTCTCTCCACGGTTCGGGCGACCAGGGCAGCCAGTGCACACGAACTACTTACACAAACCGAAAAGCGCGCCCGGACGATGCTGCGATATGGGACAACGACTGCCGAGGCGAAGACCGGGTACGGCTTGAACAGCGAGGCTGAGTTGAATCAGTTGGCCGTGTTGTATTCGCTCTCCGGGGATGGCCTCCCCGAGATCGTCCCCACCTACCTCGGAGCACATGCGATTGCGCCTGAGTATGGCGGAGACCCGCAGGGATACACCGATCATCTGACGGATGTAATGCTGCCTGACCTGGCAAAATGGTGGACTGAGTTTTCGAAAAACGCATCTGCCCATCTCCGCAAGCCGTTTGTGGACGTGTTCTGCGAGCGCGGCGCCTTCAACCTGGATCAGTCCAGGCAGATCCTGCAAAAAGCCTTCGCGCTCGGCTTTCCGATCAAGATCCATGCAGATGAATTCGAGAACCTGGGCGGTTGTGGGCTGGCGATCCAATTGAACGCCGCCAGCGCAGATCACCTGGTAAAGACTTCCCCGGCCGAGATACAGGCATTCGGGCAGAGCGAGACCGTGGCAGTCGCGCTGCCCTGCACTCCCTTTGGACTCGGGCACACCGAATACACACCCGCCCGGGAGATCATCGCCGCGGGTGGATTGCTGGCCCTGGCAACCGATTGTAATCCGGGCACCGCCTGGAATGAGAGCATGCAGTTTGCCATCGCATTAGCCTGCCGGTATATGCGGCTGACCCCTGCCGAAGCGATCTGCGCAGCCACCATCAACGCCGCGGCAGCCATCCTATGCGATGATCGGGTCGGCTCGCTCGAACCTGGCAAACAGGCTGATCTGTTGATCCTGAACGAATCCGATTATCGTCACCTGGGATATCGTTTCGGTACCAACCTGGTACATACCGTCATTCAAAAGGGAAAGGAATACCCTGTTTTATGAGTCCATTGACACTTGAAACTGCCCACGCCTGGTATAGCGATACCGATCCGGTCCACGATTTTGCTCATATTGAGCGGGTCTATCATATGGCCACCCGGCTGGCTCATGCCGAAGGCGCCGACCTGGAGATCGTTCAGACAGCCGCCTTGCTGCACGATGCAGAAGGCAGCGCGCCGGGAAGTGATAACACTGCGGGCAGAGCCACCCATCACCTCAGCTCGGCGGAATTTGCCCGAACGATCCTGGAAAAGGAAGGCTGGCCGCTGGACCGCCTGGAAGCCGTGCTGCATTGCATCCGGGCGCATCGTTTCCGCGCCGGGCGGGAAGAACCTCAGACACTGGAAGCGAAAGTGTTGTTCGATGCCGACAAGCTGGACGTACTGGGCGCGGTGGGCGTTGCCCGTACCATCGCTTATGCGGTTTTGGATGGCCAACCGGTCTACGCGCCGGTTTCCGGGCAATTCATGGAGACAGGCAAAGAACTTCCCGGTGAGCCGCACAGCAGTTATCATGAATTTATCTTCAAATTACGCAAGGTGAAAGACCGCCTTTTTACCGCGTCTGCCCGTGAGGTCGCCGAAAGCCGGCATGAGTATCTTGACCTATATTACAAACGGCTGATCGCGGAGATGAACGCGGAAGCCTGATCCGAATTATTGTAGAGGTATACCAATATGTCCGCACTGCCAGAATTATCCGATCTCAAGCAGATCGCCAGAGACGCCGGCCAGATATTGAGATCGCGTTTCGGTGAGGCGCATCACATCCGCCACAAAGGGACCATTGACATCGTCACCGAAGCCGACGGGCAGGCCGAGGAATTCATCCTCGATCAGATCCGGCAGCGCTGGCCGGACCATCGCATCGTGGCGGAAGAATCGGGATCCAACCACAAAGAGTCTTCGTATTGCTGGTATGTCGATCCGCTGGACGGTACCGTCAACTTCGCGCACAGCCTGCCGATCTTCTCCACCACCATCGCCCTTGCCCATGAAGGGAAGGTCATCCTCGGTGTGGTCTACGATCCCATCCGGGACGAGATGTATCACGCCAAGTCGGGCGGCGGCGCCTGGCTCAATCAGGAAAAGATCCAGGTGTCTTCGACCCGGGACTTGATCCAGTCGCTGCTGGTCACGGGATTCCCGTATGATATTTCAACCTCAGACCGGCATAACCTGGATTATTACAGCCGCTTCGCATTACAGACCCAGGGTGTCCGGAGGCTCGGTTCCGCGGCGCTCGACCTGTGCTATATCGCATCAGGTCGCCTGGATGGATATTGGGAGCTGGACATCAATGCCTGGGACGTGGCCGCCGGGATATTACTGGTGGAAGAAGCCGGCGGGATGGTGACATCCATCGATGGCAGTTCCATTGATCTATCACAGAAAATCGAAATATTAGCCGCTAATCCTGCCATTCATACGGCGATGTGTTCGGTCTTGCATGACGAGGACATCTGAACAATAATTAGTCCATCTTACCTGTACACCGGAGGCGAAAATGGATCAACGTCGTGACACAATTAGCCGCAGCGCACATTTGATCGGGATAGTCGTGGTGCTGTTCCTTGTCCAGACCGCCTGCCTCAACACTGGCAATCTGATCTCTTCTCCTCCGCCCACCCCAGACGCGGCAGCGACTGCCCTGGCATTTCAGCAGACAAGCCAGGCGGAGATGGATGCGAAGCTGGCACTTCAATCCACCCAGATGGTGCTGAATCTACAGCAAACCGAAGTGGCACTCCAACAGACCCAGGTTGCGCTTTCCGCTCCCACCCAGAGTCCACCCACTGTTGAACCAAGTTCCACGCCGGAACCTGCCATCGTGACTACGGTGGAACTGACTCCTGGCGAGATCGATTATTCCGAACGGATCAAAAACGCCAAGATCCTGCTCTATGAAGATACCAACGAATTGGGCATCGGCCAGGTGATCGAAGAAACCCTCAAACGGATGGGGCTGAAATACACATCCACCCTGGATTATTCGGGCGAGTTCATGGCCAATCTCGATTCAGGAACCAAGTGGGATCTGATCATCGTGGGCGCCGAAAACCATAACGCCATCCAGGGCGAATTCTGGGATGTTCTGCTGGAACAATCCTATAAGAAGACCGCGATCATCGCCGAGGTCTGGTATATGGATATCCTGGGCGCCGGAAAGATGCGGAATTTCACGTCAGAATGCGGCATCTCGTATGACACCAATTGGGATCTGGCGGATTCGATCTACTGGGTGAAACCGGATCATCCGATATTGAATGAACCCAATGTGGTTTTGCCCTTGCTGCATTACAACCGCTACTGGATGTCGAACGCAGGTGATCGGGTGCGGTTGCGCTCCACCGGCGACGCGGAGATCGTGGCGGGATTGTTCAAGAATGAGAGTAAGAAGGACGGGCATGATCACCGTCTGCATGGATGGCAGGACGGTTTTCCAGACCTTCTGTAACCATGATTTTCGACAAAATGAAGTGATGGATCTGTGGGAAAACTACATCACCTATACGCTTACGAATCACTTCAAGGCGTTGGACGCGCAATAGTGATTGAGTAGGGGCGACCGAAACGATCATCACATTTTTTGTAATTACGTAGGGGCGACCGGCCGGTCGCCCCTACCTGCGTCTGGATAAATCCAGGCTCTTTTTCCAGGGGTGGTTGTTTATAGAAGCGGGGGTCGTGACCCCCGCTTCTATTATTAATATTCTCCCCTTCCAGCGAAGGGATCTATTTTTCTGTAATCGCTGGCCGCTGGAAGGGGTCGGGGGATGGATAATATTCTTTGCGCCCGGGCATGATCGTATTCTGCTTAAACGGCAGGAATAGCCCGGGCTTATTCTTTTCTGGGAGTAGGAGGCGTTGCCTCCTACTCCCAGATGCCCACGTCTCATTATTATCAGATGGGCGACCGAAACGAGCATCGTATTTTTGTAATTGCGTAAGGGCGTCCGGCCGGACGCCCTTACCTGCGTCTGGATAAAACAAGGTTATTTATTGTTCGGGATGTTGGCCGCTGGAAGAAGGGTCGGGGGATGGATAATATTCTCTGCGCCCGGGCATTTTCGTTTCTGCTCAAACGGCGGAATAGCCCGGGCTTTTTCTTTTCTGGGAGTAGGAGGCTTTGCCTCCTACTCCCAGATGCCCACGTCTCTTGAATACGGGCGTAGGGGCGACGAAACGATGTAGGGACGACCGGCCGGTCGCCCCTACCTGCTGGAGACCCGGCATTTGTTATTTCCGGGGAGGATAAACTGACCGCCCCATATTCTTTTCCCACACCGTAAGAAATACTTATATCTATTTTCTTGCATTATCCTATTACGTCGGAGTATATAATGATTCTATATTACCCAATTTGTCATGATTAACATTTGTTCCATACTGAGGAGAGTACATCATGTTCCTGCGTCTACTTCGACCATTTGTCTTTTTAGCATTATTTATCGCAATGGTGGGAACCGCCTGCCTTTCAAGCGCCCCCACACCTGAATCCACCCAGCCTTCCGATGCCCCCACGGAAGAATCATCCACTCCGACCAAGAAACCAAGCCAAACCTCCAGTGGGAAGGCAGTTGCCTCTCTGGAAGAGGTGCAAACGGCCACGATTCAGATCATCGCCCAGGGCACCAGCGTGGACCCGGAACAGGGCACCCAACTCAATGCGGGTTGGTCCGGTTCCGGCTTCTTCATCAGCCCGGACGGACTGGCTGTCACCAATAACCACGTGGTCACCGGCGCGGCCATCCTCAAGGTTTACATCGGCGGGGACTCCACCCCCTACAATGCCCGTTTGATCGCCGCCTCTGAATGTGCGGATCTGGCAGTGATCAAAGTGGAAGGCTCCGAATTCCCCTACCTGGATTGGTACACCGGTGACCTGAAGGTCGGCATGGAAGTGTATTCGGCCGGATTCCCGCTCAGTGAGCCGGAATACAACCTGACCAAAGGGATCGTATCCAAAGAAAAGACTGATGGGCAAACCTTCTGGTCATCGATTGATTACGTGGTCAGCCATGATGCCACCATCAACCCCGGCAACTCTGGCGGACCTTTGGTGAACAGCGACGGCCAGGTGGTGGGTGTGAACTACCGCTCCCGCCCGGATTACAACCAGTATTTCGCCATTGGCGCCAAGATCGCCTTGCCGGTGGTGGATCAACTGCAGGAAGGGAAGAACGTCAATTCGATCGGCGTGAATGGAGAAGCGTTCTCCTTCGGTCCCAACGCCGAATACCCCGGCATCTGGGTCTATTCGGTGGAATCGGGCTCACCGGCGGATACCTCCGGCGTGAAGGCAGGCGATATCATCGTCGAGATGGAAAGCATCCTGCTGGCGACCGACGGTACCTACAAGGATTACTGCGACGTCCTGCGCGGCCATGACCCCGAAGAGAAGATGTCCCTCCGGGTCTACCGACCAACCACCGATGAGATCCTGGAAGGGCAGTTGAACGGACGCGAACTGGAAGTGACCGGCCTCGGCGGCTTGAGCGGTGTAGGTCAATCCACATCCTCCGATGATGGAAGCACCACATCGGTAGATTCCATCGTTTCGGAATTTGATGGGGATATTTACCAGGAAGGTTGGTATGATTACCCCTTTGCTGCGGAGGGCGAGTATTCCGCATTACAGAAACCCGGTCGGGTTGTTGTAGCCATGGAAAAACCGAATACTGGAGTTTACCTCTTCAACGACTATTTCTGGGGCGGAGATGTGGTTGTCAAAACCCTGGCCACAAAAATCAAAGGTCCGAATCGGGTCAATGTCTTCTTAACCTGTCGCGCTACGGATCAGGGTTGGTACGAATTCAATATTTCCACGGGTGGTATCTGGTGGATATATAAACGCGACGAATCTGCAGGTAAAAATGGTGAGTGGGTTGTACTGGCAAAGGGTCCCTCCAATAAGATAGCTGTTCAAACGGATCCAAACGAAATTGAGGCTTCCTGTATTGGAAGCCAGCTTACCTTATACGTAAATGGATCGAAAATTGGCGAAGCAACGGATCGTGATTTCACTGAAGGTCAGGTCGGTTTTGGTACCTACAATCTGGATATCGGAAATTCACAATTCGAGTTTGAATATTTCTCTGCCGAACCACAGTAGATGACCTGGTTCTAAACCTTAAACACACCCGACCGTAAATCGGGTGTGTTTTCGTTTAAAGACTACAATCAAGGCAGGAACCCATCCTTGCTCCACAGGAGTCCTCATGACGGCCATCGCCGATTACACCCTTGCACTGCAAAACCAATCTGATTGGATCCCATACCTGATTCGAGAGAGCCGTCTGCCGGGACCGCGCGCCAATCTCGAGCTGGCTTACGCCACCGCCCGCTGCGCCTGCCTGACGCAGACTCTGGCCTTGCTTGAGTCTGATTCCCCAACCTATCTCGACCAATCGCCGGAGACCTTTCCGGTTCTGTGTGGCTGGATTGCGATCGGGAAATTCGCCGGTGAATCCCCTGCGATCCGCGCCCGACTGCGGAAGGCCGCATCCGATCCGCGTTGGCGTGTTCGCGAAGCAGTGGCCATGGGCTTGCAGGCCTGGGGCAGACTGGATTTCGATTCTCTGTATACCGAACTGACCGGCTGGGCGGAAGGGAATCCCTGCGAACAGCGCGCAGCTGCAGCCGGCCTGTGCGAACCCGACCTACTGAACACAATTGAGCACGCGTCCATTGTCTTGGTGCTACTGGACCGAATCACCGCCGTCCATGCCGAGCGAGTGCAACCGAAAGCAGATGGCGGCGACGTCTTGAAGAAAGGTCTATCCTATTGCTGGAGCGTCGCTGTGGCAGCCAACCCTGACAAAGGAAAGCGGCTGATGGAAAAGTGGATGATCCATCCCAGCATGGAGATCTTGCGAATCATGCGGGAGAATCTTTCCAAGAAACGATTGGAAAAGATGGACGCCGCCTGGGTCATCCGCTGGCGCGCCATCCTGGCTTGAATTAACCTTTTCACCAGATGTAACAATGACCGGTCCGTTGAGGGCGACTTGAGGAAAGCGCCAACGCCAAGACAATGTTAGGAGTGGGTTTGTCGTTTTCCCTAACACTAACCTTAAATTAATGGCTGCCGTATTGATTCCGGCTACAGTTCGCGCTATAGTGAGAATCCGCATGAACAACTCGTCCTCACCCTGTTGTCGTTCTGCACGAGGGCTGCTCGTTACCGGGCATCCAATGTGTTTTTGTTCGATCACCATGAACCTCCACTAAACCCCGTGATTTCAACTATCACAGCCCTCCCCATGGAGGGCTGGTTTTTATCCGGATAGGAGGTTCCATGAACAGGCTTGATCTATCCAGCACCAACGGTGTATTCCCCTTTCTGGAATCGATACCCAATTCGAACCAGCCATTTATCATATCGGTTCCTTACAAGGGGATGATTCTTGCGCAGGAAGTTAAGGCATTGCAATTTGGAAAGGATATGGGCGTTTTCCAGTTGCCCAACCAACACCTTTGCGCCAGCCTCAGAGATCACGCATTTCTGCGCGGAAATACGCTTGCCCGTCCGATCGTCGCCCGGGTGACCGAGATCAATCCACAGCGCAGGACAATCACCCTGACCGGATTCAGAACATCGCCCAACCCGTGGAAGGAACGGACCTGCGAACGGGTCCAGCCGGCTCAACCCATCCGGGTTTTCTTAACCTGCCGTGGTCAGCACTGTTACAGCACCCTGGATGATCTTTCGGTTAACGGGATGGGAGTACTGATCTATTCCTCGCCTGAAAAAGACATCATCCTTAAACGAATGGAAAACATCCGGGTCAGTTTTTCATTGCCGGACGACACGGTCGATTATCGCCTGGAAGGGAGCATGGTGTATTTCACCCAGATGAGCCGTACCCTCGCCAAACTGGGGCTTCGCATTGAACCCTCCCGGCCATTGCGGGCACGGTTGGATCGCTACATTGAACACCGCAGCATGGAATTGTTGCGTGAGTTGGAAAACAACTGGGCGAAGGAACAGGAGCCGCGCGGGAGTATGGATCTGTATTACTGATCCAGTTCAACCGAGAAGCAAATTAAATGCTCCACCCTGAGAACGGGTGGAGCATTGGTTTATTTTATTGGACGATTCGCCTCAAGGTCCTGCATTTCTGGTCATATTGAGGCAGACCTTGTTAGAACATATATTCTATTTATCCGGGGAGGGAACTCATTCGCCGGGTGCGCAGGGAGAGTACTTTCTTGGCGGTCACCCACAAGCTGCCGTCTGCGGCGGCCGCGAAACCGATCACTTCCCAGCCTTCTTCGCCCCAGCCATTCAGCGCTTCATTGATGTCAGAAGGCTTCACGCCTTTCCAGTTGCTGAACTTTTCCACCCGGTATTCCCATTTAATCGGTTCGCTCATAATCTCCTCCATTAAGTCGCGGATGAAATCCAACGGCTGCGTTTGAACATACGGATACAGAGCCGTAATAAGACCAGATCCACCAGCCAGACCACGACCCCCACCAGTAGCCCCACTTCCACACCCAGGTACAGGATACCGGTCATCTGCCCGGCCATCAATCCGAGTACCAAAAGGACCAGCATTCCCCCACTTTGATATGCTTCCATAAAGGTTTTTGCCCGGGCAGAGATCAACACGGTGAACATGGTCCCCAGGAAGGCGGCCGCCGGTGTGATCCAGAACACAACCGGATACCAGCCCGGGAGCGGAAACCACGCTCCACCCAACGTTTGATTCGTGGTCAGGTTAACCATGACCGTATACACGATAAAACTGAACCAGGCGATCAAAATGGCCGGAGTAACGGCAGCCAACGCCTTTCCCAGGAACAATTCCGTATCGGTAGCTGGAGTATAGAGCAGGCTTTCCAGCGTTTTGCGCTCTTTTTCCCCGGCAAAGGATTCGGCCGCGATGATCGAAGAGAACATCAACGGCAGAATGAGGAACATAGGCGCCATAAAGATTCCGAGCAGGAAGATTTGCATCTGCTGCGTCCCGGTTCGCCCATCGAGAAGAGCCGCAATGGGAGCGGGCATCGTCACCATAAACGTCCGCAATTCTGCCATCGAGCTTTCGGCAGATGTTTCGATCTGTCCACTCAGCACAGTAAAGAGCAATGGGAAGAGAACCATATAGAAGAGTGGCAGGATCAGCATGGGCATCCAAACCGTCTTGTTGCTTTTTACTTCCGTCAAATCTTTTCGAGCCAGACTTAATACACGTCGCATATTCATTGCACACCCCCATTCGCCCGTTTCTGCAGGGTGAAGTACACCTCTTCCAGTGAGACCTCCTGAGGGGTGACGGCGTAAATTCGAACATTCTGCGCAACCAGCCACTGGATCAGGTCGGGGACCATGGTTTCATTTTTAATTTTTAGGTGGATTTCCTTATCGCTAAAGGCGGCTTCTTCCACCATCTCCAACTGCCCGATCGAGTGTTGGATTGATTTGTCGGGAACCTGATCCACTTTCACGATGAGCCGAACGCCGGGGAATAGCTCCCTGGCCAGTTCCTCCGGGGAACCGATCGCCAGTAACCGGCCGTGGTTGATCACTGCTACCCGGTCGCACAACCGCTGCGCCTCATGCAACAAGTGGGTGCATAGAAAGACCGTCTGATTGCCGGAGCGTCCGAAACGCTCGATCAGATCATTGACCTGCTGAGCAGATTCCGGGTCCAACCCGGACGTGGGTTCGTCCAGGAATAGCAGAGGCGGCTGGGGCAGCAACGCGCGCGCCAACGCCATGCGCTGCTTCATCCCCTTGCTGAATCCACCCACCTTATCTTTCGCCCGTTCGGTGAGATCGAATAATTCAAGGACATCGGCGACCCTGGCGTTGAGACTTTCCTCCGGCATATCCCACATCCGGCCGGTGAAACGCAGGTTCTCACTGGCGGATAGGCGTTCGTAGAGGGCGGGGGTTTCGGTGAGAACACCTGTCTTTTCGCGGACTGTGTCCCCGTGCAGTTGTGGATCCTGTCCGAAGACGGTCACCTGCCCGCTTTCGCGAGGCAGGATACCGTTCAGCACCCGGATCATCGTGGTCTTTCCGGCGCCGTTTGGCCCTAGCAGGCCAAACACTTCGCCTTCTTCCACCGACAGGGAGAGCTGATCCAGCGCTCTCACTGATCCGAACGTTTTAACCAATTGCGTGACTTCAATCATGGCTGTCATGGCGGCAATGTTTCACATGAAACAAGTTCAGGAAACGCTCCTCTCAAGTTGGACGAAGCGCAGGTACGAATAGATCACCAGGCCGAGCGATCCCAGCAGGATGGGTCCGACCATAAAGAAGAACGATACCGCAGGGAAGAGCATGCCCACCAGACTGATGAGCGCGCACACCTTGAAGACCACCCCGCCCACCCGGTGGGTATCTTCCCAGACGGTGGTATTGGCCAGCGTCCAGGGGGTACGGATGCCGATCATGTAATTCTGTTTGGCTTTGCTGATCATCACCCCGGCCAAAAAGAACAGGGCGGCGAAGGCGGGCGTCAACCAGAGGGTCATATTAATTGGGTTGCCCAGGTTCCAGATCAGGGTCAGGATGTGCAGATAGGTCATGAAGCCCAGGAATGCCACGATGAAGATATTGTATGATGGGCGGAATTCTGCGATATTCTTACGCAGTGGATCGAGGTACGGGATCCCCAGCAGGAGGGCAAAGACGCCCAGTTGAATGAACGGCATGAGGTATAGGCCGATAAACTGGCTGGAGTATCCGTCCACCTGACCGGCTGCGTTCCAATGAGATGCCATCTGCTCCGGGAAGTATCCCCTGAGAGCCAGCGACAAACCGAAAGAGAGCGCGATGCACAAAAGTGCGATGATCAAAATAGTTCTGTTTTTCATTTTTCTCCGATTGGATGAGTTTTTATTAAACTCATGGTTAATTGTTCCACGTGAAACACCAATCTTTAGTTTGATTCACGTTTTTGATTTTGTGCCAGGGAGACCATACCACTCAGGCCGCCCAGGTTCATGGTGTCGACTGCGCTGCTGGGCACGATCACCAGCGCGCCTTTCTCCTTTAAGCCTTCAAAGAGCATGTTCATGGCCCTCAAGTGCAAGGCGGTGGGATTGTTGATATAGGCCTTGGAGGCTTCGGCGAAACTATCGGCGACTTGCATTTCCGCCTCGCCAAGGATGACGCGTGATTGGCGTTCGCGTTCTGCTTGGGCCTGCTGAGACATGGCGTCTTCCAAACCCTGCGGGATGATGACGTCCCGTATCTCCACGCTTTGAACGGAAATTCCCCACGGTGTGGTGCGCTCATCGATGATCTTCTGCAGGTCGGCATCCATTTTAGCCCGACCAATCAGAATATCTGCCAGACTCATCTGGCCGATGATCTCGCGCAGGGCGGTTTGCGCCGCCCAGGAGATGGCCGCCCGGTAGTCTTCCACTTCGAGCGCGGCTTTCTCGGCATCCCAGATCATCCAGAACAGCACGGCGTCCACATCGACCGGGACGGTGTCTTTGGTCAGCGTGGATTCCGCGTTGAATGGCGTGACCATGACGCGGTGATCGATCCAGGATGTGGCTGTGTCGATCAACGGTAGGATCCAGAACAGGCCAGGTCCACGTAAACCGTGGAATTTCCCCAGACGAAGGACCACAACCTTTTCCCACTGGGAAGCGATCTTTAACGCATACATAAAAAAGAGCCCGAGCAGCACCATGCCGATCGCATATACTGCGATCCAAAATTCGGGCACCGTTTTGCGGTCATCCATCAATACCGCGCCCAGGATTCCCGCGACCAGGAATACCGAGAAAATCGTTCCCGCCAGGGGGTTGATCCGGGTAGTGTCCAGAACCGTTTTATTCCTCTGTTGCGATAATTTCGCTATTGTTGCCATTTTCCTTCCTGCCTTCCTGATTGTTTGATTTCTTTTGATTAAGTTCCTGTTCCAATACCCGGCGGATCTCTTGCGCATCACAGCCGTATTGGAACGCGTCTCCAATATACTTGCGCGTCAACTCTTCCAGGGTAGCCTCGCGGATAAAATCGACCGCTTTCTTATTCGGCTCCGCCAGCAGATAAGTGCCCCTGCCCTGTTGAGTGGAGATCAATCCCGCTTCATCCAGGATCCGGTATGCCCTGGCAATGGTGTTGAAATTCACTCGCAGTTCGGCTGCCATCTGTCGAACAGTCGGAAGCTGGTCATCCGGTTTCAATAGCCCCTGGAGCAGCATCTGCTTGATCTGATCCACAATCTGAAGATAGATTGGCGCGCCGGATCGAAAATCGATTTGTAAGTTCACTCCCATCTTTCTCCTTATTGTATCATTGTATCTTTGTATTATTGTATACCGATTTGTTATTCTGTCAAGGGTACTCGCAGACACTCATCCGCCGTCCTTGCGAATAGGATATGGCGTGGTAAAATCTTAAGAGAATCAATAGGTCACCGAGGAGGCAGTAATGGAAGGACAAACAGCAACATTTGCTGTTAAAAAAGGTTTGGCTCAGATGTTGAAGGGTGGCGTCATCATGGATGTGGTCACCGTGGATCATGCCAAAATTGCGGAAGATGCCGGCGCTTGCGCCGTCATGGCTCTCGAACGCGTTCCGGCCGATATCCGCGCCAGCGGTGGGGTCGCACGCATGAGCGATCCCGAGTTGATCTTGAAGATCATGGATTCGGTTACCATTCCCGTCATGGCGAAATGCCGTATCGGACATTTTGTGGAAGCCCAAATATTGGAAGCACTTGGGGTGGATTACATCGACGAATCAGAGGTCCTGACTCCCGCCGATGAATCCTTCCATATCTATAAGCATGATTTCAAAGTACCGTTTGTATGCGGCTGCCGAAACCTGGGCGAAGCGCTGCGCCGGATAGGCGAAGGCGCCGCCATGATTCGCACCAAGGGCGAAGCGGGAACCGGAGATGTGGTCGAAGCCGTCCGGCATGGTCGCACCGTTCTGGGCGATATCCGCCGATTGCAGACCCTCCCCGACGAGGAATTGATGACGTTCGCCAAGGAGATTGGCGCCCCCTATGAACTGGTGGTGGAAACCAAACAGTTGGGCCGATTACCGGTAGTCAATTTTGCGGCTGGCGGACTCGCGACGCCGGCTGATGCCGCGCTGCTGATGCAAATCGGCGTGGATGGTGTCTTCGTGGGTTCTGGTATATTCAAATCAGGCGATCCCGCCAAACGGGCTGCCGCCATCGTCAAGGCGACCACCCATTATAACGATCCCAAGATCCTGGCAGAAGTCAGCCGCAACCTGGGCGAGCCCATGGTCGGCAGACAAATTTCGGCGATCCCGGAGAATGAACTAATTGCAGGTAGAGGCTGGTAGCTGTTCGATATGACCATCATCGGGGTACTCGCCCTGCAGGGCGATTTTCACGAACACGTCACCACTCTTCGCCGGATCGGTGTGGAAGCGAAGGAAGTTCGCCAGGCGCATCAACTCGCCGGGTTGGACGGACTGATCATACCGGGCGGCGAATCGACCACGATCGGTAAACTGGCAGTCGATTTCCAACTGATGGAACCGCTCCGGGAGTTTGGGCAATCCAAAGCGATCTGGGGCACCTGCGCCGGAGCGATTTTCCTCTCCAAAGACGCCAAGCGCCACCAGCCGCTGCTTCATTTGATGGACATTTCGGTCGCGCGGAATGCCTTCGGGCGGCAGATCGCCAGCTTTGAGGTGGACCTCGTCATCCCCGCCCTGGCTGACCTGGAAGAGGAGAACCCGCCCTACCACGCGGTCTTCATCCGGGCGCCATTGATTGAATCCGTCGGGAAAGGGGTTGAGGTGCTGTCCAAATTGGACAACGGGATGATCGTAGCCGCCCGCCAGAAGAATCTGCTGGCGACCGCCTTCCACCCGGAACTCACCCCGGATGACCGGTTCCACCGTTATTTTGTGGAGATGTCAAAATAAGAATACGTTCGGTCGATCTACTCGATTTACCAGCGCTTCATCGCCTGCGCGGACAGGTCCTCGCCTTCGACACCATACAACAACTGACCCGCGGTAATCCACTCCGCGCGCGTGCGTTTTTAGATTACCTGGATCCCACCCGCGGAATCTATACCGCATTAATGGAAGAAGCTGGTAACATCTCCCTGGCCGGGCAAATATCGCACGCCGGTTCATCGCGTTCAAGCAATCTATCCTTCATCACACCCACCCGTGGATTAACCGCACCGGACCTGACCGGGTTGCTGGATCATCTCGCAGCCCAGGCTGGGGATTGGGGCACATTCCATCTACTGGCTGAGGTGGATGAACATGCGCTGTCTTTCGATATTTTACGAACGGCCGGATTCTCGGTCTATGCATGGCAGCGCGTCTGGCGTTACCAGACCGGTTCCGCCAACATGCCGCTCACCCCGGAAGGGATCACCTGGGAATCGGTGAATGATCGGGATCAGATCCCGGTCAAAAGCCTGTGCCAATCCCTGGTTCCGGCCTTCGTCCAGCCGGTTGAAAGTGTGTTTGACAAGCGTCTGGAAGGGCTGATCTGCCGCGAAGACTGCGGCGTGATGGGGTATGCTGATCTCATTTTTGGAAGGGAAGGGACGTGGGTACAGCCGTACATCCATCCCGAGGCCAAGTTTGTTCCGGCCGTGCTGGCGGAATTATTACGGCAGGTGGAACAACGCGGATCGCATTCCATTTATATCTGCGTGCGTTCGTATCAAGCCTGGATTGAAAGCGCATTGGAAGAATTGCCCGTCCTGGCCAGTCCTCGCCAGGCTTTGCTGGTCAGACACCTGGCCGTGACCCAGAAGACGCTCAATCCCATTCGGGTAACGGCGATGGAAAACTCTCGCAGAGGTGCGACCATGGTAAGGGTCGACACATCGAAACGGATATAGGTAACCATGACTCAAAGACGTATAACGGATGATCTAAACATACTGTTGGGGGTCTTGCCGCCCAGAATTGCGGAAGCGGTTGTGAGGGTGAATAACAGTGATCAACTGATCGAAATCATCCTCGACCTCGGACGTCCGCCCACGGCTCGTTTTGTGTCCGAAGAGATCACTCTCTACCCGGATGAAGTGAACCGGGTTGATATCGATTTCGTGGTCGAACGGATCGGCGATTTTGATGCAGACAACCGGGCTGGCCTCGAACGGACGCTGCATCGCATCTCCGCCATCCGCAACCGCAGGAGTCATATAGTAGGACTCACCTGCCGGGTCGGTCGGGCGGTCTATGGCACCATCGACATTATTCAAGACCTGATTGAAAGCGGCAAGAGCATTCTGCTGCTCGGTAAGCCTGGTATCGGCAAGACGACCATGCTCCGTGAATCCGCTCGGATGATGGCCGAGAAAAGCCGCGTAATTATCGTGGACACTTCCAATGAGATCGGTGGTGATGGTGATGTTCCCCATCCGGCAGTTGGTTTGGCCCGCCGGATGCAGGTGGCAACCCCTTCCCTTCAACATGAAGTGATGATCGAAGCGGTCGAAAATCATAACCCCGAGGTGATCGTCATCGATGAGATCGGGCGTGAATTGGAAGCCGCCGCCGCCCGGACCATTGCCGAACGCGGTGTTCAGTTGATCGGCACAGCCCACGGCCGCACCCTGGAAAATTTGCTCCTCAACCCGACCCTGTCAGACCTGGTGGGCGGTATTGAATCGGTCACGCTTTCCGATGAAGAAGCCCGCCGGAGAGGCACTCAGAAGACCGTCCTGGAGAGGCGTGCTCCCCCCACTTTCGATCTGCTGGTGGAGATCCTCGACCGCGACCGGGTAGCCGTCCTCATGGATGTCGCCGCTGCCGTTGATTTGCTTGTCAGAGGTTATCCAACGCCGCCGGAAATTCGTTATCGAACCGAAAGTGGTGAGATCAAGATCGAAAAGCCAGCTCCGACCCCTCAACCTTATGGCGCTTCAGGCCGCGGGACCCGGCGGAATGACGGCTTTGGCGGACAGGTAGGCCAGCAGGGAACCCGCCGCCAGCAATCCCCCATTACAGTGTCCGCGCCTGGCAAGGAAGGGATGATCAGCCCGGAGGAAAATCCGGTCTTCAGTGAACAGATCCTGTCCAACAAACCGGTAAAGATCTATCCCTACGGGGTGGCCCGGAACCGGTTACAGCAGGCAGCCAAACGATTGGGGGTGCCTGTCATCGTCGCCCGTGACCTTAACGATGCGCAATCCCTCATCACACTTGCGGTCGTATTACCGAAACCGTCAGGCGACCATCATGGAAGCGGAAGAGCGCGGCATGCCCATTTATGTGCTGCGCGCCAACACGGTGAACCAGATCGAACAATTCCTGGCGGAGATCTTCAATCTGGCCGATGGCGCTCTGCCGGGTGTGAACTCGGAAGGCACGATCGAGCAGACCCAGGCGGCCATTCAGGCTGTATTGAACGGCGAACGGTATATTGATCTTCCCCCGGCTGCCTCCTCCATCCGGCGGTTGCAGCACGACCTGGCCCGCCAGGCTCAATTGATTTCCCAGTCTTATGGGAAGGAACCTTATCGCAGAGTGAGGATCTACCGGGAATGAACGGATCATTCATCACGTTGGAAGGGCCGGATGGCTGCGGCAAGACCTGTCAAATCCCGGGCATGGCTGACTATCTGCGCGAACAGGGTGTGGATGTGTTAACCACCCGTGAACCGGGCGGTACGCCCATCAGCGAACAGGTCCGGGATGTGATCATGAACATGCGCAACAAGGCGATGCATCCGAGGACGGAAATCCTACTCTTCCAATCGGCCAGAGCCCAGCATGTGGAAGAGCTGATCAAGCCAGCACTTCTGTCAGGCAAGGTGGTCATCTGCGATCGTTTCACCGATTCGACCATGGCCTACCAGGGGTATGGCCATCAATCTGACCTGGCTTTTCTGCGTCAATTGCTCGATTTCACCACCGGCTCGCTAAAACCAGACCTCACCTTATTGTTGGATGTGGATGTGGAGACCGGCCTGAAAAGAAGACTGGTTGGTGGAGGAGAATGGAACCGGCTGGATGACTATGACCTTGCGTTTCACCAGCGCGTTCGCACTGGATATCATGAATTGGCGAAACAGGAACCTGACCGCTGGGTTACCATCGATGCCCGTCAAAGCAAAGAAGAGATTCAAACAGAGATCCGAAAGATCCTGAAATCCCGTCTCGCGCTCTCATCTTGAAAGGATAATATGAAAAAGTACCCCATCTTTCTAATACTGGTAACGGGGATCGTTTTGGCGTCTTGCGTTCCTGCCACAACCATGCCTTCATTTGTTGAACCAACCGCTGCTGCCACGGAAGCCGTCGTGAACACGACAGTTCCGGTCGAGAGTCCCGCTGCTCAGGCAACGGAAGCTCCGGCTGTTGTCCCGACCGAAGTGGGTCCAGCGACCTGCCAGGTGGTCACCGACGTCCTCCCTCCACTTGATGAGGCTACCGCTGCACTGGGGGCCGCCATTCCGCCGGTCACCGAAGCAGACTGGTCGCGTGGCAACCCGGATGCGAAATATACCATCATCGAGTACAGCGATTTCATGTGCCCTTATTGCGCCGCCATCTCGCCAGTACTGCAAGATTTATTGGCAACCCGCCCGGATGATGTCCGCCTGGTGTTTCGCCATTTCCCCCTGCCATCCCATCCGCTTTCCATGCTGGGCACTCAGGCTGCAGAAGCCGCCGGTCTGCAGGGCAAATTCTGGGAGGTAACCGATTACCTGCTGCAGAATCAAGCCGAGTGGACCACTCTGGAAGAACCCGCTTTTGAAGCGTATCTTCTGGAGAAAGCAGGACTCTGGAAGTTGGACAAGGCTCAATTCACAAAAGATCTGGGAAGCGCAGCCATGGTCCAGAAAGCGACCGACGCGCTGGATGCGGCTAACCAAAGCCGGGATCACCTACACCCCATTCCTCATGCTGAATGACCGCGTGCTACAAGGGGGTGAAATTCAGAATTTGGGACTCGTCATCCACCTGTTAGCCAGCCAGGATTCCAATTACAAGGTCTGCCCACCGACCTTGTTGGATCCAGCCAAAGCCTACACCGCCACTATCGAAACAACCAAAGGAAATATTGTGGTCAAACTGTTTGCAGATAAGGCTCCGCTGGCCGTGAATAGCTTTGTTTTCCTCACCCGCGAAGGCTGGTATGACAACCGTTCGTTCAATGCGATTGTCAAAGACACGGCCGAAAATGGTAATCAGTTTGCCATCGCAGGTGACCACACCGATACCGGATACGGATCGGCGGGCTATTCCATTGGTTTCGAAAACACCAGCCAGACCTTCGACCGTAAAGGTTTGGTGGGTATGGTGAATGGCAGTCAGATATTCATCATCTTCGCTCCCCAGCCTTCCCTGGATGGGAAAATCTCTGTCATCGGTGAGGTGATCGAAGGGATGGACATTTTGGAAGGTTTGCCGGTGACCGTCTCCGCGGATGGTCAAGTTGCGCCAGCCGAAACCATATTGAAGTGTGAGCATCACCGAGAACTAATGCAGTCGCCATCGCAGCCATCCACCCACAGGTTTGATATTCTCCAACTGGTCTTCACCGGCTTGGGTATCCTGGCATTGTGGGGGATGGCCGCTTCAATCCTTGCGTTTGGAATCCTGGGGCAGATCAACAACGGGGGCGTCGCCACTATTCCGGCCGATCTACTTGCTGTTCTGACCGTATCCGCCAGCTTCCTGGCGATGGGCGTCATTCTCCTCCCGGGGATCATCCTGCCCCTGAGAAATATTCTAGGCAAGACACCCCTTCCCACAATCCTTCGCTTTAGCCGGGCACATTGGTTGATCCTGGCTGTTTGGCCTTTGCTCCTGCTCTCCGGTACCGCGCTGAGAGAATCGGGCGCGGCCGGGTTCGTTCTGTTCCCGCTCATCCATGTTCTGGCAGTCATTCTCCCGGTCATCCTGATCCTGGCGGTTGCCATCCGTGGCATTCCCTTCCAGAGTCCGCAGCGCGCCGCGGGGTTGACGATGACCGGCATGATCGGCGGTACTGCCGTCAGCTTTGTCCTGGAAACGATGATATTCCTGGTAATCGGGGTGGGTTTTGTGATCTTGTTGATCGCGAACCCCGCCTGGCTGGCTGAATTGAATCGCTTGATCAGCCGGTTGATGGTTGCCGGCGATGACCTGGAAGCGATCCAGCGCATGCTGCTGCCATATCTGTCCCGTCCTGAAGTGCTGGGGGTCATCCTCGTGGCCGTGTCCGGGTTTATTCCACTGATCGAGGAAGTGTCCAAGACAGTCGGTTTCTGGTTTCTCGTTCGCAAAGAATGGACGATCTCGGACGGGTATATCGGCGGGTTGTTCAGCGGGGCAGGATTCGCGCTCTCGGAGAGTTTGATCGCGTCCTCTCAGATGGCGGGAGATGCATGGCTGGTGGTGGTGATCACGCGGGTAGGAACAGCCCTGATGCACATCTTTGCCTCCGGATTGGTTGGAATGGGTCTGATTTATGCATGGAAAAACCGCAATCCAGTCCGGATGGTGCTGTTGTATCTCGCAGCCGTCAGCCTGCATGGTCTGTGGAACCTGGTTGCGATCCTTCTTTCCTTCGTGCCAGGTGAAATCGCCCAAAACGGATTCTTATCCACCCTGGGGACGATCTCCCCGTTTATGTTGGGGGTCTTGTCACTGGGAGCGCTATCGGGGCTGTTTGCGCTCAATCGGCACTTCCGAAAAGGACTAGCCGCGGGTTAGGGTCTCCTGAGTGTGCGGTGGCAGCCTTCATTCCGTGCTATAATCCGAAAAATCTTATCAAAAGGTATTTCATGGAACTGATCACTTATCTCATTGATTTTGTTTTACACCTGGATGTCCACCTGGGCGAGATCATCTCCCGGTCAGGATTATGGACATACGGCATTCTGTTCGCGGTCATCTTCCTCGAAACAGGCATCGTCATCACCCCCTTCCTGCCTGGAGATTTGCTGCTCTTCGCGGCTGGATCACTGGTCGCATTGGAAGGCAGCCCATTGAATATTGTGGTGCTCTGGGGTATTCTTGCGGCTGCGGCCATTCTCGGTGATACGGTCAATTATGAGATCGGCCGGTTTATTGGCCCGAAAGCTTTCACCAGCAATTCCAAATTGTTAAAGAAGGAATATCTTGATCGCACGCACGCCTTCTATGAGAAGCACGGTGGCATCACCATTTTCCTCGCGCGCTTCATTCCCATCATCCGTACTTTCGCGCCCTTCGTCGCCGGTGTTGGAAAGATGTCTTACCGCTACTTTATCAGCTATAATTTTTTCGGCGGGTTGGTTTGGACCGCACTCTTCATCTTCGGTGGGTATTTCTTTGGCAACCTGAAGTTCGTGCGGGATAATTTTTCGCTGGTCATCATCGCCATCATCCTGATTTCAGTCCTACCCGCGGTGGTGGAAGTGATCAAAAGCCGGAAAAAACCGGATAAATTACCCGATCCTGAATAATCAACATGATCACGCGTGACCAACTTCGTTCGTTTTCGCGCTGGGTGCTGGAGAACCTGACCCACATGGTGGTGACAGGCGAAGAGAATATCCCACCCCAGGGTGGGTGCATCCTTGCGACCAATCATCTGAGCCGCTTGGACACGCCCTTTCTCTTCATCGCCATCAAACGGAACGACCTCTTCGGCCTGGTCACCGACAAATATCGCTACAATCCGCTGTTCGCGCTATTCGTGACTGTGTCCAATTCCATCTGGATCAACCGCGAGATCGCGGATTTCCAGGCGATTCGGGCTGCGGTGGCGGGCGTCAAGAAAGGCAACTTGCTGGGAATCGCCCCAGAAGGGACCCGGAGTAAAAACGGGCAGATGCTCCAGGCCAAGAATGGGGTGGCTTTGCTGGCGGAAAAAGCCAGGGTGCCAATTCTACCTGTGGGGATTTGGGGCACGGATTCAGCCATGCAAGCGATCCGGTCGTTTCGGCGTCCAACGGTGCATATCACCTTTGGCAAGACTTTCATGCTCCCGGAGATCATACGGGGAGATCACGAGGAAATGTTAAACCGGAACACGGATGAGATCATGTGCCGGATCGCCGCCCTGCTTCCGGAACAATACAGGGGATTTATCAAGACCACCCCCGCCTTCAGGAAATTTTATCCAATCCCTCTTGAATTAATTCTGTTGATCATGGAATCCATGCCAGACGGTACGCGTTGACCAGGACTTTCTGGGACAGGCCGGTTTGCGTATCCATGATCCATAGTTCCCGCTGCAGATTCAGAGATGCCGTGTTGAATCGGAGATAAGCCAGCATGCGGTCATCCGGGCTCCAGGCGAAACCAAGATGGTTGAAATCCGGGCTGTTCGTCATTTTTCGGGCATTGCTTCCATCGCTGATCCACCAGCCAGACTTGCCTGCCGGGTGTCCAATCGGTTCGATTAAGAAACCGCCGCGCAAAGGCAACTTTGACCCCTGACGGTGAGAAGGCGGGGATCAAATCTTCCACCTGATTATTCTGTGTCAGGTCGGATTTCTTTCCAAGTTCCGGATCATATTGAATCAACCGGCTGAAATATTCCACCCCCTGATTTTCCAGTGGATTAACATACGTGATTTCAGGTATCAGATAAATCCTTCCGTCCGGACTCCAACTTCCGGGTTCCCCGGTTTCATTGGGCAGACTCTTCGTTTCACCTGTGGATGGTTTAATAAACAGAAATTCCGCGCTGACATCATCATAGATGACCAACCACCCCCGTGAGGACCAGGCTGGGTCGCGCGTGGGGTGATCATTTCCGCTGGCGGTGACAGGTTCGCTTGCTCCAGTCTGATCGCCCAGCGTCAGGAGCACTACCTTCCCGCTGCCTTGCCCTCCCTGGTTGGGCGAGGCGCCACTCATAAACGCCAGGTATTTTCCATCGGAGGACAACACAGGCTGACTGCAGACCAGATTTGGGCAGGTGTGGAGAGGGGTGTGTGTCTTCTCCAACAAATCGAAGCTGCGGATGATCGTGTCCTGACCGGATCGGACCGAATAGATGACAGCGCTGCCATCCGGGGAGACGCTGTAATCGATCAGATCCTCTGTGATCTCCATCAGGAGATCGGTGGTCAACCCGGATGGATCGATCCGGTAGAGGTCCGTCTTCTTCTCACCGTCCAGGAAGTACAGCAGCCAGGGGTTTTTCACATGGAAGGTCCAGGTTGCGGCTTTCGTCGATAGCAGACCGAGCGTGGATTTGATGCCGGGCAGGATGGTCACCGTGAAAGCTGTACCTTCCTTCAGCGAATCCACCGGTGTGATATTCAAGCGGTTCCCATCCAATTGAATCGTGTAGGCGAGATCGGGTTGGATCTGGACCAATCCCTCGTAATCCTGATCAGACAGGGTGGTATTGAAGGTCACCTCGATGGTATCGGAGGGAACCACGTCTTGCTGGAGGTTGGTGGGTGAATAACTCACTACCCGCGGCGTCAGAATCCACCAGGCGATACTCAACGCAGCCAGTAGGAAGATGGTTCCGAGCAGCAGGATCTTCTGTCGGTTGGTCATATCCTGATTATATATCCTGCCGTAGGGAATGGCATGGATGTTCAATCCGGCTATAATTTAATATATGGTTGTGTTATCCGCATTCCTGATCGCACTATCAATGGGAATCTATGGCTGGATCCATTCCTGGTTGGCGTCGACTGCCGTCAAAACCCGGGTGGAGCAAAACAATCCTACCTTTTATCGAAAGTATTACCGTTTTGCTTATTCCGTCATTGGGGCTATCACTCTGATTCCGATTGCGATTTTGGTGCTGATCATGCCGGATCAGTTTCTATACCGTATCCCTTCCCCCTGGGTATACCTGACCCTTTTCCTCCAACTGTTGGCGTTGGTTCTGGTTATTTTTGCTTTTCGCGGGACGAATACCTTCACATTCTTAGGCCTTAGCCCGCTGATCCTTTCGTCTCCCCGCCCGGAAACATTGAATACGAATGGGTTGTACCGCTTCGTCAGGCATCCCATTTATTCCCTTGGGTTGGTCATCATCTGGTTGTTCCCCTGGATGACAACCAACCTGCTGGCGTTGTTCCTCTCGAGCACAGCCTATATTCTTGTGGGCGCGATACTGGAAGAGAAAAAACTCAGAATCCAATTCCCGGAATATGCTGAGTATCAAAAACGGGTTCCCATGTTTATCCCAAAAATACTTCGATAATCTATCGGCACGGACCTCATCGCTATGCCCTTCTTCTGGATCACCACCCTCTTCATCACCGGAATTCTCCTGGCTTCATCCATTGGGTGGTCGGCATGGATTTGGACAGCCGTCGCAGTTCTGTATGCGTTCCTGTCGATTGGTCTGCTCATCCTCTCGGGCAAAGGACGATTGCCGATCGGCCGCTCGATCATCGGGTATTGTCTCCCCAACACACGCCTTCCGCTTCTACTGCTGCCGGTGTTTCTGCTCCTGGGTGGGTCTGCGTATCGATCTCGCGCTGCCGAATCCAAACGGTACGACGATCTATTCCTTCAACAATCAGGGCGTCCCCATCGAGATCCGCGGAAGGGTGGTTGAACTACCGGATGTGAGGGAAAAATTGACCCTGGTTGAGCTTCGGGCTGATTCTTTCCGGATCGGAACCGAGGTCTTTCGCCCGACCCACGAACGATTGATGGTATTTCTATCCCCTGAATATGAGACTTCTTATGGCGATCGGCTCATGATCAAGGGGAAACCAATCACCCCGCGTCAATCCGCGGACTTTTCCTACCGGGATTATCTGGCCTCCCAGGGGATTTTCACCCAGATGTTGTACCCCGCAATAGAGGAACAGATCCCATCGTCAGGTGGGATCGCGAATACTCTGTTCCGTTTCAAGGAAAAATCGCTTCGCCTCATTGACACCATTTTCCCGGCACCGGAAGCCTCGCTCGTCAAAGGCATCCTGCTGGGGGACGATGATGATATTCCCGAAGACTTGTCCGAAAACTTCCGCAGGTCGGGGACCTCTCACCTGATTGCCATCTCCGGTTTTAACATTGCCATCGTCGCGAACCTGATCACGCTGCTTTTCGCCGGTTTGTTCGGAAAATGGAAAGGCGCCCTGGGCGCGATGGCCGCGATCGCGGTCTATACCATCCTGGTTGGCGCAAATCCACCTGTAGTTCGGGCAGCCATCATGGGCAGCATCGGGATTGTCGGCACGCTCATCGGCAGACGAAGCGGTGGAATCAACGCCTTATTCCTGACGTCCGGTTTGATGCTCCTCTTTAACCCCTTTTTATTATGGAGCATCAGCTTTCAGCTCTCCGCTGGAGCCACGCTGGGGTTGGTCTTGTATGCCAGTCCAATTCAGAAATGGGTCGAAGAGATCATATCGCGCTGGTCGCAAGAACCTGCCGCCAAAAAAGCCGGAAAATACCTGAGCGAGTATGTGTTCTTTACCATCGCCGCCCAGATACCAATTCTGCCTATCCTGCTGCATTACTTCCATCAAGTGCCCATGGCCACCCTGGTGGCGAATCCGCTGGTGTTGCCGATCCAACCACCTCTGATGATCTTATCAGCCGGCGCGTTGGGTCTGGCGTGGATCCACCCGGCGCTGGGGACTCTGGCTGCAAACTTCGAGTCTCCCGCTGATCACCCTGACAATCAAAGTGGTGGAATGGGCAGGACAGTTGGATCTGCCTTCGCTGACATCCCCGGCATTATCCTTCGGGCTGATCGGAGTCTGGCTGCTGGTTATCACGCTTCCCACAGCAGTCCCAAAACTGGCAGAGTCTTTGAAGATGAAGTGGAGACCTGCCTTCCTGGTTGCGGTAGTTGGCTTCATTTCCCTCTCCCTCACCCATTACGCTGTGGATCGCCCCGATGGTAATCTTCATCTTTTTGTATCCGGAAGTTCCTCCACGCCAGCCGTCCTCCTCAGAACCCCTGACGGGCAATCCATCCTGCTGGATACCGGTGGAAGCGTGAATGAGCTGCTTGCTTTCATCGATGCCCGGCTGCCCTTACCCGTCCCGCCGATTGGATGCGGCCATCCTGTTGCCGGGGAAGAACCGGGCGGCGATCGTGGACGCCATCCTGCCGGTGATACAGATTGATCAAGTCTATGCCATGGATGAAACGATCCATCTCCGATCCGGGATTGGATGGTATTCGTCAAAAGACAAATTTGGTTAAAGTACCGTTGGGCGCCCGTCTCGCTTCGGACGCAGGTATGGATTTTGTTTTGCAACCGGAAAGCGATTTGCTGCAACGGATGCAGATCCGTTGGAAAGATCTGTCCGCGGATATCCTGGTTGGAAAGTCTAACTCGACCATCGCCTGTCCGGCCGGAATAATGGTCCTGATCGGTCAGGATCTACGAACGGATGACAACTGCCAATCCCAGCTCGTGCTGACATCTGGTAATGATGCGTTACAACCACACTGGATCGATCTCTCGCGTACCGGTTGGATCCATCTGACCAGCGATGGCAGCAACCTTTGGGTGGAATCCCAAAAATAACGCTTTTTCATCTATAATTCACTCAAGAAGATACTAATACAGGAGAGAACGATGTCAAATGTCGTAGACCGGTTATTGAAATATGTGAAGGTGAACACCCGCTCGGATATCGATTCAACCACCTTTCCAAGCACAGCCGTGCAGTTTGACCTGGGACGAATCCTGGCGGACGAAATGAAAGCCCTCGGCCTGCAGGACGTGGAGATGGACGAATATGGATATGTCTATGCCACATTACCTGCCAACACCCCGGCTAAAATCCCGACCATCGGATTGGTCGCCCATCTCGATACCAGTTTCGAAGCGCCGGGCGAGAATGTGAATCCTCAATTTGTGGAGAACTATGACGGGGGTGATATTGTTCTGAATAAAGATACGAATACCGTATTGTCGCCAAGTGATTTTCCTGAACTCCTGAAGTACATCGGGCAGACCCTCATCACCACCGATGGAAACACCCTTCTGGGTGCGGACGACAAGGCCGGGATTGCGGTGATCATGACGGCCATGGAACACCTGATCCAGCACCCTGAGATTCTTCACGGCCGGATCCGGATAGGGATCACTCCCGACGAAGAAACTGGCCGGGGGACGGAACACTTTGATATCAAGAAATTCAATGCCGACGTGGGATATACCATCGACGGCGGTGAATTGGGCGAATTGGAATACGAGTGTTTCAATGCCGCCATGGCGCGGGTCCATATTCAGGGGCGCAGCGTGCATCCGGGAAGCGCCAAGAACCAGATGGTCAATGCGGTAGAAGTAGGCATGAAATTCCATGGAATGCTGCCGGTCAACGAAAGGCCGGAATATACCGAGAAATACGAAGGTTTCTACCATCTCTACCAGGTAAAAGCCGAGGTGGAAGAGGCGGACCTGGTTTATATCATCCGCGATCACGACCGGACCGTATTTGAACACCGCAAGAAGGTTCTGCTTCAAGCAGCGAAACTGATGAATGAGATGTTGGGTTCCGAGCGGATTACCGTGAATATGATCGAGCAGTATCAAAATATGAAGGAAATGATCCTGCCGCATTTTCACGTAGTGGAGAAGGCGAAAACAGCCATGCTGGAAGTAGGCGTGACTCCGAAGATCGGGCCGATTCGCGGCGGGACGGATGGAGCGAAATTATCCTACCTGGGACTTCCGACCCCGAATATCTTCACCGGCGGGCATAACTTCCACGGAAAACTGGAATACATTCCCGTCCTATCCCTGGAAAGCTCTTTGAAAGTGCTCTTGAAGATCATTGATCTATACACAGCCGACGCCCAATAATCGGATGTATGTGACATCTTACTTGCCTCAGGTGGATATTCCTCAATACCACCCTTGCGTTTTCTGTGATACTGTATATGTACGCGTTTTAACAAATTAGCTGAAAGGATTTTCTATGGCTTACACAATTGCTGACGACTGCATCTCCTGCGGTGCCTGTGAGACCGAATGCCCCGAAGGCGCCATTTCCCAGGGTGACACCATCTATGTGATCGACGCTGCCAAGTGCTCTGACTGCGGGAGTTGCGCTTCCGTCTGCCCGACCGAATCGCCCAGACCCGCCTAATATCAGATTTGAATAACGAAGAGCCGGTCATTTAGAGACCGGCTCTTTTGTATTCCTTATGGTTAGATCGTGAAGGGTTGGTTCCTGCCCACTCTACAATTCAGCATGGTCATCCGAGCATGGGATAAGTGATTCCCCCGTTCGGGAAGACCAGCGCATCCGCCCCGTTGGGATATTTCGTTTTCGCCAGCTCAATAGCCTCTTCCACTGACGCCACAAAGGAGACAAAGGGCAGGTTTTCATGGATGGTATTGGGAATGGTCGGCGCGTACATCAGCAGGGTTCCCGTTCTCATAGCCTGCAGCGCAAAGTAAAGGAAGAAACGATCTTCTTCCCCCATGCCTTTCAACTTGAGCTTTGTTACCAACGGCAGGATCACCGGCGCGAGTGTTTTCAACGCCTTCTTTCCCAACGGTAGTTTTTTATTGGCCAATCCAAATACGCCCACACCTTCTTCCGCCCGGACGATGGTGATCAGGATTCCCCCGGGTTTCAGCGCCCGGATCGTATTGGCCAGCGCCTTGACCCCCTGGCGTAAGTCCGAATCCATCGGATGAGAGTCGGTGATGACCACGTCCGCTTTTTCCATAACATCAACCCCGTAGAGATTGGCGCTCACCCGCACACCTTCCCGATGCGCCAGGATGGGATCACCGCAGACGATACCGACCACCTGCTGTAGATTATTCAAAATCGCATTGACGATGAACACCTTGCCTTTGAGCATTTGTCCGGCTTCTTCCAGATCCTGCCTCATCGGATTTCGATCGATGGGTTGTCCAACCATATTAAAGGTATCTGGCCGGCAATTGAGCGCGTGATTGTGAGCAATGGATTCCCTGCCCGCGATGCCGGGGAGAATATTCTTATACCCTCCGCCAAAGCTGGCAATGATATGCGGCTCGATACATCCGATGGAGAGAACAAGGTCGGCTTTGGTCGCCGTTTTGTTTATCCAAACCGGCGTTCCACGCGAGGTTGTGCCCAGAAATGCCATCTTCTCATGGTTATCGGCTTCCGGATTTTCCCACCGGATCCTATTCCAGGATGTCAATTCCCAGCCGTTGGAGAAGTTCCTTCTCTTCCATACCCCGATGAACGCCCAGTGCGGGAACCACCGTGACATTCTCTGGTCTGATACCAGCCTGTATCAGTTCGCGGTAGACCTCCGGGAAGATGACCGGTACCGGCGTCGGGCGGCTGATATCATCGATGACCACCACGACTTTCCCTCCCAAAGAAGCCAGCTGAGCTAGGGTCGCGGATCCTACCGGAGAAGCCAACGCCCGTTTCGTCTCTTCACGCGGATCGGTTACCGGTGGGAGAGATGTGGGTTCCAAAATTCCCTTGATATTCCAATTGGATGGGATCGCTACAGAGATAGTCTCTTTTCCCCAGGGCAACTTGACCGTCTTTTCTGCCATCAGATCATCTCCATTGTCGGATAATATTTGATGAAATGAGTCTACATCAGGTCAGGTTTTGGGACAATCTTAAAGAAAAGAACGCTTCTGACGACCGATGCTATAATGACACCAATGAAAAAATTTATTGTTGTAGCGGGGAATATCGGCGTCGGAAAGACCACCCTGGTCAATTTATTAAGCCGAAAATTGAATTGGCAGCCTTTTATTGAACCGGAATCCCAAAACCCATATCTATCTGAATTCTATGCCGATATGCGGACCTGGGCATTCCATTCCCAAATATTCTTCCTCAGTCATCGGCTGAAAATGCACAATGAGCTCGCCCATATGTCAGAATCCGTGATACAGGATCGCAGCGTGTATGAAGACGCGGAAATATTCGCCCGTAATCTGCATCTGCAGGGACATCTTCCGGAGCGGGATTTTCAAACCTATTGCGACCTGTATCAAACCTTGCTTGGATTTTTACCCGCACCGGACCTGGTGGTATATCTTAAAGCGTCCGTTCCAATCCTTCAAAACCGCATCAGCCGCCGAAACCGTGACTATGAAAAAAGTATGCCCCAGGAATACCTGGAGCAGTTGAACGTGTTGTATGAAAGGTGGATACAGGAATTCACCTATTGTCCGGTATTAACCATCCCGGCCGATAATCTGGATTATGTTGCCCGTGCAGATCATTTGGATCTGATCACCAGAAAAGTCCAGGAAAAACTAACCGGTCAAGAAGTGGTTGTATTCTCTCCGGAAGAAATGAATTAACTAGATTTCGAGTTTATTTTCCTTCGGTTGGATGCGGATCGACCACCAATTTAACCGCGGTCCTCACTTTTCCATCAATTTCTACATCCACAAATTCAGGCATACAGATGATCGGGATTCCATCTGCTGCCAGGTATCCTTTGGCCAGGACAAGCGCTTTTACCGCTTGATTTACCGCTCCGGCTCCGATCGCCTGTACTTCGGCATGATGATGTTCTCGCATGACACCTGCGATGGCACCCGCAACGGCAGCAGTGCGGGAGTTTGCTGAAACTTTGATGATATCCATATTCCTCTCCCTCTCTTGATATCATTTCACGATTGCTTGAATATGGTCAGCCTTACCCAATTCAACCTCATTTTCCCTTATTTAAGTCATTGTACCGGATTTTATTGATTATACAAGTGTGTTCAATAGGTAAGTATAAGTATCTGGATTCGTAATAATAGTAGTACCTGTGGGTATGTGGATAACTCATTCTGTCTTGATTATTACCCTTCCTGCAGGCGTATTCCGAAATTTCAGCCTGTATATGGTGGATATTTCAAGATCGGAATAATCAATTCGTTTGTGAGTAAAGCAGTGAAAAACAGCAGTTAAGTTGATCAGATCTTTTACCTGTGGATTTCGGGCAGGTTATCCGATTGTTATATACCAATTGTCCACCGGTTTTTCCACAGCATTTAATAATGACCGTCCTCAAAGGAAGGATAATATATCCCGGATTTTGTGATCGAACCACAAGAGGAGATCATATTTATAGTGTCAGAGTAGGAATCAGACGGTCGAGCAGAAAAAAACCACATCCGTTGATCAAACAGCACTGCGACCGCTGAATTGCGGCCGCAGTTAATCAAGAAAAGGAGTTATCCACAGAAAAGAATCACTTATCCACAGGTGTGTATATCAGGCGCCGTGATCGTTCGCCCATTTTTCCAACAACTCATCGATGTGATCCAGATAAGCATCCAGGGCGTCCATCCGGTCCGCAAAATCCTCTTTTCCCAGGCGGAACAACGACATGGATTGCAGCCAGTCGTCATATTCCGGTGTGGTCGATAAGATCCCGCAGATGGCCTTATTCCAGGTGCGCAAGAAAGGCATCGCGACCGCAGAGGGGAGTCCGTCGTCCAGGAATTTCTGGAATGCTTTGAAGTAGTAATCCTTCCGCAATGGGTGCAGGTCCGGGGGAACGATCTCCTGCTTACCCGCAAGCCGGAAGGCGGCATCCCAGGAGGGCAGCATCTGCTCGATCTCATTGCCGGTGAGCGATTCCGAGCCGGTCAGAGAGAGAAAGCCCATATAAGACTCTGGTTCCTGAATCGCCTCAAAACGACTTTTGATATCCAGGCTGAACCTTCGTTTGGCCAATGGTATCCCGGAGAGGACAGAGACTGCGTTTCCGGCGTCGGAAAGTGCCTGCAGATAATATCGAATTCGCTCCGCGTGAGATTTTTTGGTCTCCTTCAGATCCGACCAGATATCCCTTGCCTGATCCGCCAGACACCTGGCCCGGCCATTGACATGATCGGGTCGATAGAATTGCGCCCCAACACTGGCCTGGGTAAACTCGAACCAGTGCCGAACGTCGTGCAACAGGAGCGGGTGGTTTTGAACGGAACTGCCCAGCCAGGGATCTGCCCGAAGCTCGCGTGGTTGAAGATAATAGGTCTGGGGCTGGTGGACGATATCCAGATGGACTTCATCGAATACCCGGACGATCTCCCGCGGCATTTTTGGTTCTGACGAATGCACGATCACCAGATCGATATCCGCGGTGCCGCCGATCATGGGATCGTCTTCCAACGCGGAACCAACCAGATAGGCTGCCACCATGTCTTTCTCGGTGCGCTGCCTGGCGGCAATGGTCTCTCTGGCTGTCTTTTGTAGGAGTTCTTTTGTGATCCGCATGATTCGCCTTTGTATCTGAAGTTGACTCTATTTTACCTCATCGGTAGTTCAGGTTGGAACGGTGCCATCTCCAATGCCTGTCTGATCCGAAGGTCGATCGTTTTCATGTCTTCCGGGTTGGCAACAAAATCAATGTTGCCGGATTCGATGGTCAAGACAGGACTGCCCCGATATTGCCGGGTGAAGAAATCATCATAGGCAACATTCAACTCATTGATATAACCGCGCTCCATCTGTCTTTCGTACGGACGGTCGCGCATCGCAATTCGTTGCATCAGCGTTTCTGTGCTGGCGCGCAGATAAACCACCAGGGTGGGAGGTGGGATCTTCTCGGCTAGCGCTTCATGGACCCGGTAATACATCTCCAGCTCGTCGCCTACCAGGTTGATGCGCGCGAACAAGGAATCCTTGTCAAAGGTGTAGTCGGAGATCAGGTCCACGCCGTCGACAAATGCCTGCGGGATGGCCTTGCGCTGCTGGTGGTATCGGCTGAGCAGGAAGAACATCTGTGTTTGAAAGGCATACCTGGCCCGATCCGCATAAAAATCGGACAGGAATGGATTCTCTTCGAAAACCTCCAGGAGTAACCGGGCCGTATATAACGGCTGCAGCAGCCTGGCCAGCGATGTTTTTCCCACCCCGATGACACCTTCAATGGCGATATACATGCATACTCTCCTGACTTCCATTTTAATACAGACCGGGCATATCCCCTACCCGGTCTGGCTAGTTCACAGTCGAATCGGTATTGTACCGGCGGGCCTCACTTCACAGGAATCTTTTCCAACTGGCTGACGAGATCGGCGATCACATCAAATCCACCCTGCCAGAAGGAGCGTTTTCGAAAATCGATTCCCGCATCTGCCAACACTTTTTCCGGCGCTTCAGATCCCCCGGTGGAAAGGAGCTTGAGGTATTTCGGCTTGAAACTCTCTCCCTCTGATTTGAATTGTTTGTAGAGCGCCAGAACCAATAATTGGCCGAAGGAATAGGCGTACACGTAGAACGGGGTATGGTAGAAATGCGGGATGGATACCCATTCCCATTTGAATTCTTCCCCAATCTCAACCGCATCGCCGAACTGGTCAGCCAGGTTCTTCAGATAAGCTTCGGCCAATTCATCGACCGATGCGTTATTGGCGATCAGATCGTGGGCTTCCCTCTCAAACAGGGCGAAGAATGCCTGGCGCATGATGGTAGCGTACGAATCATCCACCTGCCGGAAGAGCAGATCGCGCCTGACGGATTCATCTTTCTCTTCATTCAACAGCTTGTCCACCAGCATCATCTCACCGAACGTGGACGCCGTCTCTGCCAGGGGCAGGCAGGCATGCTGGGTGAACAGGGTGTGATGCTCCGCGAGCATGGAATGAATGGCATGCCCCAATTCATGGGCCATCACGGCCACATCGTCGGCCTTACTCTGATAATTCAGCAGCACCCAGGGTGTCAGGTCCGGTCCGATGGTGGAACAGAACGCGCCAGACCGTTTTCCTTTCCGCACCTCGGAATCAAGATGGTTTTCTTCCGCCACCCGCCGGGCCAGTTGTTCCAGTTTCGGGTCAAATTCGCGGAAGGATTCAAACACCCGGTCTGCCGCCGCCTCGAAAGGATACGTCTTCTCCGATTTGGCAACCGGCGCGTACACATCATATCGACGAAGCTTGTCCATCTTTAACCAGCGGGCTTTCAAGCGAAAATACCGTTGAAAAACGACCGCGTTTTTATGGGCAACATCCAGCAGGGTGTTGACGACCTCGTCCGGGATATCATTTCCCAGGTTGCGGGCGGCAATCGGTTCTTTGAAGCTTCGCAATTGCACCTGCTCGTTGCGCCAATCACGCACCACAGTCTGGTACATCTGCCCGAGGATCGGCCCATCCTGCCCATACACCTTGTAAAGCGCCTGATAGGCGGCTTTGCGTAATTCGGGATCGTGGTGTCGGGCATACACCATCAATTCGCCGCGGGTCATTTCCTTTTCAACACCGTCCACCGGGACTTTGAACGAGTACCGGTTGGTGATGGATTCGTACAAAGTAATCAGAGCGCTAAAACCGGTCACATTCTTGATGTTGACGATTTTCTCTTCCGCTTCGCTGAGCGTATGGGGTTTGAAATGACGCATCTCCTCCAACCAGTAGCGGTAATCACCCGAGGCTTCCATCAGGCGATCGGCGTTCCTGTCATCGAGGCTCTTCCACCACAGCGAGAAGAATAATTCACGGTTGCCGTACTCGGCCATCATCTGATCGATCTTCGCGACCAGGGTCATCGCCTGCTGATTCTGGGTATCTTCAGCGAACCACAGACTGGCGTAACCGGCAAGTCTTGATTCCAACCTGGAGATTTCCTCCTCAAGTTTGACGATCTCCATGAATTTATCCACAGAAATTTGGGGCGACAGGTCAGCCCGATACGTTTCGAGCCTGGTTAGTAGTTCATCCAGGCGCAAATAAGCCGAGTCCATTTCCGGGCCCGCGGGAGCGGGGAATAGATCCGCCAAACTCCAGCGTGTTTGAGCATACTTTTGAGAAGCCATGGATATCACCTTTTTGTTTGGGATGATGAACGAATCAGTTTTCGTAACTCGTCGATCGGTTTCAGTTGATTTGTATCAGAGTCCAGGTAGAACCAGGTATCCCAGCCGTTGACCGGACCCTTGCGGATCTTTTTCGCGATCTGGTGGATGGAGCCGATTTCCCCCAGGTATTGCAACGATCCATCTGCTAAAACCCGGGCGGTCATTTCACCTGAGGCGCCAAAATAAAGGTTCTGACCGGCATTGAGGAGACTGTTTTCCAGCAGGCTGCCGAATGGAATCCGGGTTTCTTTGCGCGGTTCGGGTGAAACATACAGGGGAGGATTGAATTCCACCTGGCGGACATCCTCGATCCTTTCCCGGGCAGCTTTCACATACACCGGATCGCGCTCGATGCCAATAAAATGGCGATGAAGCCTACGCGCAACTGCGCCGGTGGTGCCAGTGCCAAAGAACGGGTCTAATACCACATCACCCACCTGCGAGCTGGCAAGCAGCACCCGATACAACAAGCCTTCGGGTTTCTGGGTGGGATGGAGCTTCTTGCCGTCTTTCTTCAGTCGTTCACCCCCGGAACAGATGGGCAGTGACCAATCGCTGCGCATCTGCAGATCTTCATTTAACGCCTTCATGGCATGGTGGTTGAACGTGTAAGGCGCGCCTTTTTCCTTCTGCACCCAGAGCATGGTTTCGTGCGCGTTGGTGAATCGCACCCCGCGGAAATTCGGCATCGGATTGGTCTTCGTCCAGACGATGTCGTTCAGGATCCAAAAACCGAGGTTTTGCACAATCGCGCCGACCCGATAGATGTTATGGTATGACCCGATCACCCACAGTGTCCCGCTTGGTTTCAATATCCGCCGGGCGGCGGATAACCAGGCGGTCGTGAACTGATCGTAAGCTTCGAAACTGTCAAACTGATCCCAGTCGTCATCCACGGCGTCGACCCGGGTCAGATTGGGACGCCACAGCTCCTGGGCAAGCTGCAAATTATAGGGCGGGTCCGCGAAGATCACATCAATGGATTCAGGCGGCAGTTTATACATCTCCTCGATGCAGTCGCCCAATATCACTTGATCGATTGGCAGCCCCGTAGGAGTGGTGATGGGAAGTGAGGGTTGGTAGGCCTGAATTTCGGTCATATATCTCTATTGTAACCTCAGGTGAGTCAGCAGACAAAGGGTTTTATCGACCCGGGAAGACCGATTTTTGATACGGTTTGACCGGAACCCTCTTGTTCTATTGCGTCCCCACCGTGCCTATGATATAAAAGGCATATGGAAACACTCTCGATGTTGATGCGCAGGCAGCTACGGAGGTTTACTGCCAGGTAAACCTTCTGGTGGGTTGCGCATTCCCGCCAAACACTTTCAACGCTGGCGAAAGCCAGCGTTTGCTATCCAACCGGATTGAGGAGAATGGTATGAAGAAGCAGATTCTGGTTTCCGTCGCCTGGCCTTATGCGAACGCCGAAATTCACGTGGGCAATTTAACGGGAGCTTACCTTCCCGCGGATATCTTCGCCCGCTATCACCGCCTGCAAGGGAACCGTGTACTGATGGTGTCCGGGTCAGATTCTCACGGCACGCCGATCACCATCCGGGCGGACAAGGAAGGGACAACCCCGTACGAGATTTATCAACGTTTTCACGCCGGATTCATCGATCTCTTCCAGAAGCTGGGTCTCACCTATGATCTCTTCACCAGCACCCACACCGTCAACCATGTGGATATCAGCCAGAAAATCTTCCTGGCGTTGAAGGAAAACGGATACCTGTATACCGATAAACAGATGCAGTGGTATTCGCCTGCGCAGCAACGCTTCCTGCCGGATCGGTATGTGGAAGGGACCTGCTACATCTGTGGATATACTTTTGCGCGCTCCGATCAATGCGATAAATGCGGCAACATGCTCGAAGCGGATAAGCTGATCGAACCTCGCTCGAAAGTGGACGGTTCCACCCCGGAATTGCGCGAAACCGAGCATTACTATCTTGACCTCGGCAAACTCCAACCCGAAGTAGTGGAATTTCTAAAATCCCGTGAAGAGTATTGGCGGCCAAATGTTCTTCGTCAATCCCTGGGGCAAATCGAGGCTGATGCCTTGCGCGGACGAGCCATCACCCGTGATCTGGATTGGGGGATTCCCGTCCCGTTGGATGGATGGACGGGAAAATGCCTGTATGTCTGGTTTGAGGCGGTGATCGGCTATCTCTCGGCCAGTATCGAATGGACAAAACTGTTCGGTACCGACCTGACCTGGAAAGACTGGTGGTTTGATCCGCAGGCGAAAACCTATTATTTCATTGGCAAAGACAACATCCCCTTCCACGCGGTCATCTGGCCGGCGGAACTGGCCGGAGTGGGAACCACCTTCGCCCGGTTGATGGGAGAAGAACCACGCAAACTCAATCTTCCGTATGATGTGCCCGCCAACGAGTTTATGAATTTGGAAGGGCAGAAGATCTCCGGCAGCCGCGACTGGGCGGTGTGGGCGTTGGATTTCCTGTCCCGCTATGATCCGGATCCGCTGCGGTATTATCTGACCTCGAATATGCCTGAGACTAAGGATACTGATTGGGATTGGGATGAATTTTTCCACCGTAACAATGACGAATTGGTGGGTACCTGGGGCAACCTGGTCAACCGGGTGTTGTCCTTCACCTACAAACATTGGGATGGGATTTTGCCGGATCCGGGCGAGCTGCGCGAGGGAGATAAGGCACTGCTGGCGGAGGTTGAGAAAGGTTTCGCGACCGTCGCGGAGTTGATGGATGCGGTCAAGTTGCGCGCTGCTCTCGCGGAAGGAATCCGCCTGGCTTCGGAGGTGAATAAATATCTGGATACCTCGGCGCCCTGGTTTGAGATCAAGACCGACAAGGAACAGGCGGCTAAATCCGTCTATACCGCCATCCGCGCGATCGATTCGATCAAAGTGTTTCTGGCCCCGTTCCTCCCGTTCACGTGTGAAAAGCTGCACCTGTTCCTGGGTTACGATGCCCCGCTTTTTGGAAACCAATCCGTGGAAACCATTAAGGATGCGTTGGGCGAGCATCAAATCTTGCGCTATAAGAAGGATGAAGCCAGCGGAGAATGGGCAGCCAGTCAACTGGCGGCAGGACGCGTTTTGCGCCAGCCCATGCCGCTTTTCAAAAAACTGGAACCGGTTATCGTAGAGGAAGAACGCGCCCGTCTCGGGAATAAGCTCAAGGCCTGATCTACAAGAAGACGAAAATTAAACGGAATCGGCGAACTGGTTGATTATTACAGCCAGTTCGTCTGGTTTTTCAAGGGGTATCAGATGCCCGGCTCCGGCGATGCATTCAAGCCTGGCGTCGGGTATCATTTTTGCCATTCTCCTGGAAGACCGGGCGGGAAAAAACCGATCCATCTCGCTGTAACAGATCAGGGTTGGCGTCTGGATCTGCTGGATCTCGCGGTTAAAATCGGCAGAGCGGCAGGCCAGAAGGTCTCCATAGAGAACGCCCCGACGCGTTTGTTCGACGGCCTGACGGGTGGCATTCACCCATCTTAGATCCGTCCCGGAACCAGCCAGCCGTTCAACCAACCAATCGATGGATTGCCGGTATGTGATCGGATTTAATAATCCCTGCGTAATCTCCACCGGTATCGGGCATTCCAGTGAGCTGGAAACCAGGATCAACCCCGCGATCCGGTCCGGATCAGTCAGGACAGTTTGTAGGGCGATCATTCCCCCCAGCGAATGCCCGACCAGGATCAATTTATAGATGCCCATCTCCTGGATGAAATCCAGGATCACCCGGGCGTAATCGGCGACGCTGTGACAGCCTTCCCCCTCTGATTTCCCATGACCAGGCAGATCAATGGTAAAAACTGTTCTGTCGGGCATCCGGCGGAGATGGGTATGCCAGCCAAGGCTGCTTCCACCTGCGCCGTGAACCAGCAGGAGAGGTAGACCGCCTGCTTTTCCAAGGGGGGAATGCTGATAGTAACAACCGGCAGCGTGGGGCATCCGGTTACCTGGCCGTTGAACGGGTTATCCGCCGTTTGACGGACGCAGCGAAGCTGAATAATTCCGGGACCTTGAGCAGCCAAATACTGAGCAGATAGAGTCCGCCTCCGATGGAGACGCCGCCCAACACCTGCACCCAGAAGGGCTGGCTTTGAGTGACCGCCAACCAACCCAACAGGAAGATCGCCATGACGGCTCCGGCAAGCAGACTCTGCCAGGTCATCTGCAGAATTCTCGTTCCTTCCAGGCGGGACAGCCGTTTTCGCAGCAGGATCAACAGACCCGCCATTTCCAGTGCGGTCGCGAGAGAGTTGGCGAGGGCCAATCCACCATGCGGCATCCATCCGATCCAGGTAAACAGAATGGAGAACGCCAGGCTGAAAACCACATTGAGGCTCATCGCGACCGCGCCAACGGCAACCGGTGTGCGGGTATCGTGCATGGCATAGAATGCCCGGCTGAGTAATTCCACCACGGAATGGCCAACCAGGCCTGCCGCAAACCAGAGCAAAGGCCAGGCTACCAGATCCGTTGACTGGGCATTAAATTCACCCCTCTGGTAGAGCAGTGCGACAATCGGACGGCGCAGGATCATCAATCCGATCGATGCCGGGATGGCCAGCAAAAGCATCCCCCGCAGACTGGACGCGAGGGAAGTGCGAAACTCATCCATCTTATTCAGGGCTGCCTGTGCGGAGAGGGTAGGCATCGACGCGATGGCGATCGATTGGGCAATGGCTGCCTGGGGCATCAACATTAATTGGAAGGCATACGTCAATCCGTTCAGGCTGCCTTCGGGGAATGGGTACTGAAGTCTCTGTAGCCATAGCCCGAGTAGTTTGTGGATGAACGTGGTGCCCTGTAACCCCCCAACCTGGAAGGAGCAGAGCAGGGTGTTCACCCAGAAATTTAGCTGGACGATGGCCGCCCCGAAAAAGCGCGGCAGCATCAAAGCGCCGACTTCCCGCACCAGGGGTTGCCTGACATCCAGAACCGGCTGGTAGCGACCCCCCAAGTTCAGCAATCCTGGGATCTGCAAGCCGAGGTGGAAGAGCGCCCCGATCACCGCTCCCCAGGCCAGGGCGAAGACACCCATCTGGTTGGAGAAAAGCAGCACACCCAGGATCATTCCCAGCGAATACATGGCAGGTGTGAGAGCCGGGACGAGGAAGCGTTGATTGGCGTTGAGAATCCCCATCACCAGGCCGCTCAAGCCAAAGATGACCACCGAGGGGAGCAGCACACGCAGGATCTGCGCGGTGAGCATCTGTTTCTCGGGGGAGAACCCGGGTGCCAGCAGGTTTTGCACGATCCAGGGTGCGGCGATGGCAGTAAGGATACTGACCGCGATCAGCAGGATGATCAGCAGGTTGGCTATGGCGCTGGCCAACCGCCAGGCGGTTTCCTTCTGGTCTTTGACGAGTAATCCGGTGAAGGTGGGGACGAAGGCAGACGCGAGCGCTCCGCCTGCCATGAGGTTGAAGAGCAGGTCACCTACCCGGTTGGCGGCATTGAAAGCTTCGAGTTCCCCTCCGGTGCCATAGGCATGAGCAATGATGATCTGACGGGCGAGTCCCACCAGGTTGGAGATGATGATGGCAAACATCACCGTTCCGGCGGCTCGAGCGATCTGTTTTCCTGCGCTGATTGGAGTGGGCGATGTCATTGAAAAGATTATAACCCCGCTTCAACAAACATCCGCTCCCTGGATACCGTAGTGGTGACCGATGCAGGCAACTCAAACATGTTCTTTTGAAGGAACGATGCCGATCGTTAATAAAACACCATCTCCACGGAATTTGTAGGGGCGACCGGCCGGTCGCCCCTACAACGGTATTAAGAGATGTGGGCAGCTGCGAGTAGGAGGCGTCGCCTCCTACTCGCAGAAATGAAAATAGCCCGGGCTGTTCCTCAAGTTTGAGCACTAAGCGAACATGCCCGGGCGCCATCCCCACAGACCTTTTCAAACGGTATCCTGGTCATCGTGAGGGAGATTGCCACGCTCGCTTCGCTCGCTCGCAATGACATGAATACATATAGGGGCGACCGGCCGGTCGCCCCTACGAATATGCAAACAAATGTTGGTCGTATCCGTCGCCCCTACGCGCGAATTAAAGAGACGTGGGCATCTGGGAGTAGGAGGTGAAACCTCCTACTCCCAGAAAGAAAATAGCCCGGGCTGTTCCTGTTGTTTGAGCACTAAGCGAACATGCCCGGGCTCCGTCCCCACGGACCTTTTCAAATGGTATCCTGGTCATCGTGGGGGAGATTGCCACGCTCGCTTCGCTCGCTCGCAATGACATGAATACCTGTAGGGGCGACCGGCCGGTCGCCCCTACGCATGTTCACAACTATGATGATCATCTCGGTCGCATCTACTCACCAGAACCGCATATAATTATGAAATCCGATTCGAATTGCCACCGAAGGTGTGCATTCATACCGGAAACATCCCAATCTCAAAGGATTCATCGTGGCCTTCTCAACCCCAAAACTCATCGTCGCACTCTTCCTTATCGCTCATGCTTTCATCCATGCCAGCCTGTCCTGGGTACCACTGCCAAAACCTGGAGCCATGCAGACTCCCTTCCTGCCCAGTTGGACCCGCAGTGAAGTATCCCCCACCTGGCCAATATCTAAATTGGGCTTGCCCGAAACGCTCGTCCGCACCCTGGGATGGATACTCTGGCTGGTCGTGACCGCCCTATTCGTCCTGGCAGGGCTGGGACTGATCGGCCTTCCGCTCCTGTCCACCCACTGGCCTGGCCTGGCTACATTTGGCGCCATTCTCTCACTGGTGTTGGTGGCTTTATACTGGCACCCCTGGTATATAGCCGCACCCATTCTGGATGTATTGATACTTGCAGGCGTTTATTTCAAATTCCCATCGGACCTGTTCTAAGCGAATTCAAACAAAAAGCGGACGTTCATGCGAACGTCCGCTTTTAGATTCCCAAGCGTACTATTCCACTTTCGTCCCGCAAGATGGACAATGTGCCCAATCCGGCTGAAGCTCCTTGCCACAATGGGTGCAATGCTTCCCTTCCGCGACACCGTCAGACGCCGTGTTGACGGGAGGTTGCGGCTGCGGCAACGGTTGGTGGGTGAGGCAGCCTGCGCCGAATTTCTGCGGGCGCTGCCGATCCAGAACCCGATCAATACCAGGATGGCGATCACCAGGAGAGGCAGCAATATCATCCAGAGCGCCATAAATCCTCCCATGAACCCAAATACGCCGGGGCTATGAAAATCACCCCGAAAACCTCCTCGCATCATGGGCATATACCGGTAGCCAATCCGGAAAAATAGAGGAATCAGCGCCAGACCAAACAACATTAAGGCTAATAGGATCCCCAGGATCCATTTCCATACGTTTTTCATTTCATTTCCTCCATCAATTCTTTGTTCTTAATCCAATCATACTGCCCGAATATGTAGATTTGATGAAGGATTGGATGAAAATCCGCTTTACCCCCATACCTTCATCTCATGGAGAAAATCCCGCACCTGCCTGCCCAGCTCTGTGCGGACACGATCTGCCCGTTCGTCGTGTTCCAGGCGGATATTGTCCACGTAATAGGATAATTGCAGGATGGCGTTGGACTCGTCAAATTCCTTAAACACTACCATGGGGTTTTTCCAAAACGCGGGCAGGATCTTATATTCCTGTTGAATCCAGTTCAGCATATCCCGCACATAATCATCCAGCCGCATCTCCGAGCGGTCATTTGGATGGTGGATGGCTTTCTTCACCCGTTCCCAGATCGTGCGAAGTTCGAGGTTTCGTTCCTCCCAGGCTTTCCGCAGGTTCCAGGTATCCCCATCATCCAACCATGGATCGGCTTCTTCCGACCATGCCTGGCAGGATGTGAGGACCTTGTCGATCTGGTCATCCAGTGGCGCGATAAACTGGCAGAAGAGTTCCTGCCTTTCCCCTTCGGTTAGTCCTTTTACTTCCCTGGCACGGATCCCACGGATCAGGTTCCGGCAGCCTTCCTGAAGCAACACCAGAGTATCATTTAACACCCCCTCCTTTTCAAGGCGCAAGATGTTCTTCTCATTCCGCTCGGCTTCTATTAGCAAACGAAGAAAGGCGGGATCGTCTTCTTTCAAACCGGCTGCCCGCCGGCGCGTCATCTCAATTTGATCCTTGAGTAGAGGAATTTTGCTTTTCATATCCATCACCAGGGTGGCGGGATGAGCGGCGGCTATACGGCGCAATCCTTCTTCCACCTGCATCCATTCTTTGGCGCCATCCACGCTGATATCCATGGTCAACTTCTGATCCACGGTTGGTTTGGTGATGTTGGTGAGCGTGGAATTCACAAAGGTCTTGTTGGGAACATAAATCGTAGCGTGTTCCGAAATTGAATACAACTGTGTGGAACGTATGCCGATCCGTTGGACTTCGCCAATGCGGCCATCCCCCAGGGTGATGAGGTCGCCGGTCCGGAACGGTGCTTCCACCAGCAGGCTGAGCCCGCTAAAGATGTTGCTAAGGGTATCCTGGAGCGCCAGACCGAGAACCAACCCGACCACTCCTGCGCCAACCAGTACCGAAGTGACATTCAAGCCCCACATCGGCAGGATGATCAACGCGGCTGCCAGCACCAAAACGACCGGACCGAACAGGTTCAAGACCGGGATGAGGACATCATCCACCCGGCTTGCTGTCCGCCGGGCCCATTTCTCTCCATAATAGACAAAAATGTCGCGAATCGTTCGCCCCAGGATGTGGGTGACCACGATCGTGACAATGGTATACGCGACCAGTTGGATGAATTTCTGGGCGCTCTCGGTCAGGGGAAGCAACTCCAATGAACGAACCGCCCCCAGCACCAGAAGGAGCACGATCAGGGGTCCACGCAGGATGCCGAAGACGATGTCCTCCAGGTCGCCGGGAAGCTGGCGCGTGATGAAACGGATCACCCGCAGCAGGATGAAATTGACCAAGAGCGCGATCAGAATCCAGGCGGCGATATTTGCCAAGAATTGGACGACGGGTGTCTCCAGAAATTGGAGCCCATCTGGTAGAGGGATCTGGAACCATAGAAGTTGAAACATGGAAACCTCTTACACTCCTACAAACATAGGACAAAATGGATAAAATCTATCTAATTAATCATAACCATATTCAACCTGTTTCAAAGAGGATGTCGAACAATCGGGAAAATGTTACACCACGTGCAGAAGTTGCTTGCATTTTGTTGTATGATGATGAGTAGGACGGTACCTATGGACGAACTCCGGAAGATCAGCAAGGTGTTAACCAGCAAGCCAACCGTGGAGGGAGCTGGCGTCAATCTCCGCAGGGTGTTTGGCAATAATGACGCCCCGCAATTTGACCCATTCCTGTTGTTGGATGATTTCAGGTCGAACAATCCGGTTGATTATGTGGCCGGTTTTCCCTGGCATCCCCACCGCGGGATCGAGACCATCACCTATGTCTTGACCGGCAGCGTGGAGCATCGCGACAGTATGGGTAACCGGGGCGTGATTGGCACCGGAGATGTCCAGTGGATGACCGCCGGCTCAGGCATTATCCACCAGGAGATGCCCAAGGGAAACCCCGAAGGCAGCATGGGCGGTTTCCAATTATGGGCGAACCTGCCGGCCAGTCAGAAAATGATGCCTCCGCGCTACCGCGAAGTACTGGCGGAACAGATTCCCGTCATCACCGATGAATCAGGAACGACGTTACGGATCATCAGCGGGGAGGTGAACGGAATAAAGGACCGGTGCAGGATATCATCACCGAACCGGTCTACATGGATGTGACGGTTCCCGGGAAGGCAGTCTTTACCCATCCCACACCCGCAGGGCACACACTGGTTTGCTATGTCATTGAAGGGAGCGGCTTCTTCGATTCAGACCACAGCCTGATATCCGAAGGTAAATTGGTTCAATTCGGCGATGGACAGAAGATCGTTGTTCGTACCGAAGATAGCCCAGTCCGATTTCTGTTGATCTCCGGCAAACCGATCGGCGAGCCGGTTGTGTGGTATGGCCCGATCGTGATGAACACCGAGGAAGAGATCCGAACGGCGTTGACGGAATATCAAAGCGGTAAATTTATCAAAAGCTGATCGAATGCAGCTTTGATTGTTTGACCAGACATAAACCGAACTCAGAGGAGAAATCTCATGACAAGAATGATCGTAACCAGTGCCGATGCACCGGCAGCTATCGGTCCTTATTCACAGGCTGTTTGGGCAGGTGGATTGCTTTACCTTTCCGGGCAAACACCGATTGACCCCAAAACGGGCAAGCTGGTGGAAGGTGAGATAGACGTGCAGACAGCGAGAGTGTTTGATAACCAGGAAGCCGTATTGAAAGCCGCCGGTTTGACAATGGATCAAATCGTCAAAGTGAATGTGTATCTGACCGACATGAAGAATTTTCCCGGCATGAACGCCGTCTATAAAGAGCGGTTCACAGAGCCCTTCCCCGCCAGGACAACGGTCGCGGTGGCAGGTCTACCCCTGGGCGCCTTGATCGAAATTGAAATGATCGCGCGGAGATAGAACATCAAATCATAATTTGGGGTGATTCAGAATTCATATTGGTTTTGTGACCTAATATTTTTGATTCTGATCTGGGGTAGGATATCCAATAAACAGTAAGGGCGACGCATGCGCCGCCCTTACAAATATACATTCTAATCGGGGAATTTATCCTGCCAGTGTCAGCATGACCGGCTTGCCGCGCAGCGAGTACTGCCCGGTGCTGGCTTGAAGAACACGCTTCACGTGTTTCTCCGCCACATCCACGAAAGTCTGTCTTTCCTGAATGTCGATCGCGCCGATGGCTTTGCCTGGAATGCCGACTTCACCGGCAATCGCGCCGACTACGTCACCGGGAACGGATTCCGTGCGTGCCGCCCAGGTTCATCTTCAATCGTACCATCCCGCCTTCCTGGGATGCTGCAGACCAGGTGGTCTGTTGTGCGAATGTTCCGGCGCCGCTGACGTTTCGTTTGCCTGAGCCGCGGCGATTTTCGCTGTATCGTTCGTCCGAGGTCCGGCGTGATCTCACTTCAGCTACCGGCTGGGAAATTTCTTCCACCGAATAGTTGTGCTCGCCGCCGCGGGCCAGCTTCATCGCTGCCGCAGCGAGATCCACCAGGTCGATGTCCGATTCCAAGAGTTGGGTGATCATGACACGTTCCCGTTGATCTTTACCTTTTACCATCTGATCGTACAGCTTGGTGATGAAACGTTCATCCCTCCGGGCAAGGACATCATCCCGGGTGGGTAATTTACTTTCAATCGCCTTCTGTCGGGTGTAGCTTTCCACCTGGCTGAGGAAACGGGCTTCGCGTGGGGAGAAGAAGGTGATGGAAACACCTTTGCGGCCCGCGCGGCCAGTCCGGCCGATTCGGTGAATGTAATCTTCAGGATCGTTTGGCACGTCGTAATTAAAGACGTGGGAAACATCGTCAATATCCAACCCGCGGGCAGCCACATCGGTTGCCACGAGGAGGGTGATCTGATTCTGACGGAAGCGGTTCAGCACAGCCTCGCGGCGGGACTGGTTCAAGTCGCCATGCAATGACTCAGCCGGGTATCCCCGCCGGTTCATCTCATCGGCCAGTTCCTGGGCGCGAGCTTTGGTACGGGTGAAGATCAACGCGCATTTGATGTCTTCCATCTCAACCAGACGTGTCAGTGATCCAAGTTTCTGGTCTTCACGCACGCGAAAGAAACGTTGATCGATTTCGGCGACGGTGCGGCGCTCTGGATTAACCGCGATGGTCTCGGGTTCCCGCAGATAGCGTTTTGCCAGCTTGCGGATGGCATCTGGCATAGTGGCCGAAAATAAAGCGATCTGTCGTTCCGTGGGGATTTCGGCAAGAATGGTTTCTACATCTTCGATGAAACCCATCTCCAGCATCTCGTCTGCCTCATCCACCACCAGGTAACTGACCTGGCTGAGATCAAGGTATTTCTGCCGGATTAGATCGAGTAAACGGCCGGGGGTGCCTACAACCACATCCACGCCGCGGGCCAATGCCCGGGTTTGGATCTGGTAAGACTGTCCGCCGTAAATGGTCAAGAAACGGAGGGAGGAACCTTCTGCCATGCGGTTGCTGGCTTCGGTCACCTGGATGGCCAGTTCCCGTGTGGGAGCCAGGATCAATGCCCTGACCGCCTTCTGGTGAGTCTCCAATTTTTGGATCATCGGCAGAGCAAAAGCGGCAGTTTTTCCGGTGCCTGTCTGCGCCTGTCCAATCACATCTCTTCCAGCAAATAAAACCGGGATGGCCGCCTCTTGAATAGGGGTTGGCTCTTGAAATCCCAACTGTTCCACGGTCTTCACTAAACCAGCCGTGAGACCTAATTCTTCAAAACTTCGCATTATTAACTTTCTCCTGACAAAAAAAGAGCGCCTGGCCAAACCGGCGAGGCGTCCTGTACCAAGCACGATCAATGATTACGGTCAACATTCGACCGGACGTGATTATACCACAGCTTTAAACCACATCAATAGTGATCCCCAATTCTTAATAAGATTCGAACGAAATCGAATCTTCCGTATAATAGGTAATTAAGATATCCATGTCGCTGATATGTCTGGCAAGGAACGTGGATGTCAATTGGATTTTGGAGAAGAACATGGCGCAGACCAAAACACGTTACCCTCTCATCATCAGTTGTTGCGTTTTCATATTCTTTGGTGTGATCACCGCCGGGTTGGGGCCGATCCTCCCGGAGCTGGCTGAAAATACGCAATCCAACCTGGCGGCGGTAGGCGGTATCTTTACGGCTCTTTTTCTGGGAGCGCTGGTATCCCAGGTTGTCGCCGGTCCCCTGGCGGATAGGTATGGTCCCAAAGTAGTATTGGTGGTTGCCTCCCTGGTCCTGGCTTTTGGGACGGTAGGATTTACCCTGGCTCGCACACTCTGGATGATGCTCTTTATCACCTTTCTCGCAGGCCTGGGACATGGGTCGGTTGATCTGAGTGTCAACGTGTTAGTCTCGCGCATATACACGGAGAAGAATGCCGCGGTGATGAATTTGCTGCATTTCTTCTTCGGGGTGGGCGCGTTTGGGGGACCTGCCCTGATCAGTCTATCGCTTTCAATGGTAGGCAGCGGACTGGCTGTTTTGTGGGCGGCCGCTTTGGGCCTGGTCATCATGGCTTTCCTCGTCACGAAGGTGCAATCCCCAGATGCGTCAGCGGTTCAAGAGAAGACTCAATCGGGGAATGTCTATGGATCTCTGACACTCTGGCTGATGGGATTGGTGATGCTTATCTATGTCGGGATTGAAAATGGGTTGGGTGGATGGTCGACTACCTATACCAACCAGACCACCGGCCTGAGTCTCGAAAAATCGGCCCTGGTTACATCCGGTTATTGGGGAGCGTTGACGATTGGGAGGTTATTGGCTGCGTTGATTGGCAGCCGAATTGCCGCGCGGACGCTCCTCTTTGGCGCGTTTATCACCTCGCTGGCCGCCGGTCTCATCTTCGCACTTTCAACCGGGTACTTGGTTCCCACGATCGTCAGTATTCTATTGATTAGTTTCTTATCCGGGGCTGTCTATCCGACGATGATGTCCCTCATAATCACCACGTTCAGTCATGCGCCTGGTAAAGCTGCCAGCATTGGTGCGGCGATGGGTAGTGTCGGCGGGATGCTCATCCCACTGGCGCAGGGTTATCTGCAAGAACAAGTCAGCCCTTCGGCCAGCGCCTGGTATGTAACCGCGGGATTATTGGCGATGTTGATTGTCTTGGTGATATCCAATTTTAGGCAGCGTAAGCGAATCCCCGCGATGCACGAAAGATCCCTCTTGACAAAATAGAATACATGTTCTATTATATCAAAATCAAATCAGGAGGGGTTTTAACATGGAACAAATCTGTGAATGGGTGGAAACAAAAGACCAGCCGGTCTTGTGCATCCGGACGAATGCCCGGGCGGAAGAGCTGCCGAAGCTGATTGGCCAATCTTATGGAACCATCATGCAGGTGATAGCCGAAAAAGGGCTCCAGTATTCCGGAGAGCCGTATGTGGCGTACTATAATCTCGACATGCAGAACCTGGATGTCGAAATGGGATTTCCACTCGCCGAATCCGCGGAAGGAAAAGGTGAAGTCAAACCGGGAGTCATTCCCGCGGGGAAAAAAGCGACCACGCTGTATGTTGGTCCGTACCAGGAGATGTCAAAGGCATACGAAGCGCTCACCAAATTCGTGCAGGAACAGGGCTTTGAACCAACCGGGGTCGCTTATGAGCATTACCTCAACGGCCCGGAGACGCCTCCGGCGGAGCTCAAAACCAGGATTGTATTCCCGATCAAATAGATCATCCGATGAATGAATCAAAAAAACGCCAGGCATTGCCTGGCGTTTTTACACGTTAAGATATGTTGGGTACCGCTTCGCTGGCTGATTCCAGGCGCGGATTAAACCGTGGGATTTGTCTCATCTTCAGGTATAACGCATAATAACCCATCACCGCGACCGCACAGATGATACCTCCGGCGTACCAAACCCAATTCGGATTGTAATGATCCATGATCAAACCTGCTGCGGCCGGACCGACTGTGGATGGTATCGACCAGGAGAGGGAAGATACGGCCATGTATCTGCCCCGCATCTCTTCCGGTGCGAATTTCGCGACCAGCGCCTGGCTCACCGGAACCACGATCATCTCACCCACGGTGATGATCAGCACCGACACGACAAACATCCAGAAGGCGCCAATGAATCCGATCATACCAAAACCGACCATATAGAACGCACACCCGATGGTCATCATCAACATGGGAGCGAATTTCTTGGTCTGGCTGGTGACCCAGAACTGGGTCAAAACCACCAGGATGGCGCTGGCGCTGAGTAGATAACCATAATGCGTGGTTGGGATCTGATGCACATCGCGTAAGTATACTGACAGCGTGTTATAGAGCTGTTGATACACCACCAGCATCAACATGGACACGATAATAAAACCAATAAAAATCCTATCCCGCACGACCGTTTTGTAACCCATCAGGGTTTGCAGGATCGATTCTTCTGCTTTCCCATGTTTTCCTTCCGGTTTTGTCTCGGGGATCAGTTTCATCACGATCACCGCGGTGGTCAGACTGAATATCGCGTCCAGGATAAACAGCATCAAATACGAACGCGCAGCGACGAATCCGCCGATGGTTGGACCAATGATCCATGAGAGATCTGCCACCACCCGGATGATGCCATAGCCTTCGTTCCGCTGCTCCTCCGGCAGCATATCCGCCACCATGGCGTTATGGGCAGGCCCAGCGACGTTTGCCAGTATCCCAATGACCGCGATCAAGGGGTAGAGGAAAATCAGCTCATTAACAAACCCGAGCGCAAGAGCGCTTAAGGCGCTGAAGACCAACCCAAAAAGAATGATTTTCTTTCTACCAAACTTATCCGTCAGCGCCCCGCCAATCGTATTGCCGAAAAGGCCAAAGAAGGACATCGTTCCAAGCAATACCCCGGCCTGGGTCATCCCGACATTGAAACGCTGGGTGATGTAGAGAGCGAAAAACGGGTAAAGCAAAGTCCCGCCAATCATGTCAATGAAGACGGTTCCAACCAGGACCCAGAACTTGCCCGGGAAGCTTTTATATAGAATTCGTGCTTTTTGTAACATAGTAATCTATCTCAATCCCCTTGAATTTTGACCAACAGGAGAGGATTATACACCGAGTTCGAGGGGTATTTACTCTTAATTATTTTAAAGATATGACTAAGATATGACTACACTCCCTGTGAGGGCGTCCACCAAAATAGTAAGATCAATTTAGCCTTATAAACCAGGTTTAAGTAGGAGCGTCTATGCAAATCGTAACAGATCGAGGTTGTGATATTAGTCCGGAACAATCGGAAGGATTGGCCATCCATTTTGTGCCCATGCGATTAACCCTGGGCGATAAGACCTACTCCAGCGGCGTGGATCTATCCTCTGAAGAATTCTATGGGTTATTGGAGAAGACGGATGAAATGCCAGTCACATCACAAGCGACCTCGGGGGACTTTGCCACGATCTACCGTAAACTCGCAGAAACCGACCCTGACATCCTTTCGATCCATATCTCTTCCGGTTTGAGCGGCACGTATAATTCCGCGATCTCTGGCGCGGAAATGGTTCCTGAAGCCCGGGTGACACACTGGGATACCCGAACACTCTCCTGCCCGGAAGCCTGGCAGGTGGAATTCGCGGCCCGAGCGGTGAAGAACGGACAGCCTCTGGAGAATATATTGAAGTCACTCGAGAAGATCCGGAGTATGACAGAAGGAATCTTCACTGTGGAAAACCTCAAATACCTGATACATGGTGGGCGGATCAGCCACATCCAGGGGTTATTGGCTTCCCTGCTTCAGATACGTCCGGTCATCGCTGTTGGCAAGAAAGATGGAAAGTATTACACCCTGGCAAAAGAGCGCACCACAGTCAAAGCGCTTCAGAAAATTGCCACCACGATCGGTGATTTCAGCCCTGGCGCCAAGAAGGTTCAGGTTCAGTTGCTCCACGGAAATAATCCAGAAGCGGTTGCACGCCTCAAGGAAGAGATCGAGAAGCTATACGAAGTATCCTGGCTTCCAACGGTTCACGTTGGACCCATATTGGGAGCGCATACCGGATACAGCCTGGTCGGGGTGTGTGTCGCATCCTATCAGGCGCTTCAGGACGCTACCCAACTTTAACAAAAAAAGCTGGAGGTTTGAAAACCTCCAGCTTTTAAGCAATTCCTCTTACGGATTAAAGAATCGGACGTACCAACTGCCATCCGCTTTTTGGGTGGCCTGTTGAATATTGCTGATGACCTCGTACCAGGTGTTGCCGGGTTTGTAGGGGAATGGGGTTCCATCCTCGTTCACAAAATGGAACGGACCCAACGGGGCCAGAGAAGTCCAGAAGACTTTGTAAGCCTTGCCGTCACGAAGGAAGATCGCCGGCATCTTGATGACGTACAGCATCTCCATATCAATCTTGGTGGGGCTGATATACGTGTGTTCCACATCCATCAGAACGACATTGTTTGCTGCCAGTTGTTTTTCGGTCAGCTTATCTGTCGCGGGGAAAAAGGTGCCTTTTCCGTCCGACTTATCCTGTTCACGTAAATAAGTACCGGACGCAGCATCATATGTCCAGCGAACCCGGTTCAAGTAGCTCCAGAAGATCTCCAGGGATTTTCCATCCAGGCCGCCTGGTTGAATTGCAGGGGAGAAATTTCAAACTTTTGAGCTCAGTAGCGCCGCGCTTTTCTGTTCGTTCTTCGGCCAGTTCCGCAATCCCATCAAAATTGATCTTTTCACGGAATACGGTCGCATTCAGCTTGGAGCCCACCGTGGGGTCAGCTCCGGCCATCACGACCATGCCATCGTACATCGTACGCAGATCTTCGTATGGCAGCCGGCCCGAACGGATGGAGCCCAGGTTGACGTCCATCTTTTCCTCAGGACCGAAAGAACCGTAGAATACCGCCAGGAAACGGGTCATGCCTTCGCCAATCGACATCTCGAAGACATGAGGAGCGAAGGATAGTCCGCCCTGGGGCCGAACAGAGATGGGGAAATTGGATATCGACACCAACACGGGTGAGAGATTCAACAAGGCGGGATCATCGACCGGCAAGCCGGTGAGAGGATTGATGTTTTTATTGCCTACCGCAGGGGTGGGAGTCGCCGTTGGTTTTATAGGCGTGGCCGATACACTGACGGCCAATTCCGATTTCGCGTGAACATCGGTCAGTTTCAGGCTGCCCATCCCGAGCATGGATACAACCAGTAATGCTAATATGGAATTAAATAGCCATTTGTTTTTCATAAGATTTCGTACCTTTAATAGTATTCCTTTAAGGTCATTATAATCGCCTATGTGGGGGGAGAGTTGGTCAACCGGTGATCTGTAAGGAAGCTGTAAAGAAATCCAGGGTGTTTATGGCTTAATCACCGAGTTGCGCGAGGAATTGATCCACCCGGTCTTCATAAGTCTTTGGGTCATGAACGTAAGCTTCTGCGTGGCGGGCGCCATCCACCAGGTAGAGTTGACGGACGCCTTCGGTTTTCGCACCGTACAACATTTGGGACATTTTCGCCGGCACGTATCGATCATCCCGGCCGTGGATAAACAGGACCGGTGTCTGGAGGTGGCGTACATCCCGCTGAGGTGAAACGGCGGAAAGGGGCATCCCTGCGAGAATTCGGCAGAATAGATCTGCCAGCGGAAGGAATAGGACTCCCGGGAGGTGATAATCGTAATTGAGGCGGTATTCCAGCAGCTCACGCAAATCTGAGAAGGTGCAATCGGTGATGATGAATGCACAGCGGTCATCAATGGCGCCGTACTGGAGCGCGATGGCCCCACCCATCGATTCACCGTGGATTCCGATCCTTCCGGCTCCGCCTTGCTTTTGCACGGCGTAATCCACAACAGCCTTCAAGTCATATTTTTCGTAATACCCAAAAGTAGTGTTCCCGCCCCCGCTATTGCCATGATTACGATGGTCATAAATAAGAACATTGAAGCCGCGCTTCCTGAATTGGTGCAGGAATTTGATCGATCCGTCCAGATTGTAGGCGATGCCATGGGAAATGACCACCGTCTTTTGCGATTTGGGATATGGAATGTAATATCCAAACAATTCATATCCATAAGGAGACTGGATCCGGATCTCTTCCCTGGCGAGGGTCTCCCACAGGTCTCCGGCCACATAACCGTTTTCCTTCTCGATCTGGTAGGTCTCTTTATGCGCTCGGGTATGCGGATGAAGAATCCGGGTGGCAAAATAATATCCGATCAGCAAAAGGATACCAAGGATCAACAGCGGAATGAGCGCGATTAACATAATTCCAGTATAAGCGGTAACCCAGAACTGGGCAGACGAATATCTTTCGAAATGTATTGCCTTTGACGAATAAGAACCGTAAGGTTCTACTTCAGATTGGATGCCTCTTCTAATAGACGCCGGTCTTCCTCGGAATCCGGTTGAATAACCACTCCATGTGCGAAGGGCTTGTTGTCTTTGTCAACGTTAATAAAGGTGATAAATCCTTTGACCACATCGATCTCATTGACGGACAATTGGATGTAGGCAACGATTCGGCTGCTGCCGGTAAAAACGATCTTACTGTCGAATCGGGCGAGGGACCCGGGTTTTACCGGCGCGTTGAAGGTCATTCCATGGATCTTTAAGCAGACGATATTCTCGGGTTTGGTCAGGCTTGCCGCGGCAATAAAACCCGATTCTACGAACCATTCTGCGGTCCTTCCGGCATAGAGGGTTCCATGGTGATTTAAATCTTCCCCTTTTACCAGATGATAGGTGGTGTAAGTGATTGGATTCATATAAATTCCCTTTCGATGGTATTCGAAATCATAACACCGAAAGGGATGAGGCGGGGACGCCTGTAAGGGAATGATTCAGAACCTTTGGCTTATTGGTCTGCCGCAAGTGAATAAATATTTTTATACTCGACCATTTCCCGAAGAGGTGCGAGATCGGGGTCGTGGGTGGACCATTCGGTCAGCTCCGGGTTGAGTTGCAACGCTTCCTTAAGCTGGTTGATTGCATTATCGTGGTAGCCTGCCAGCGAATATGCGCAGGCAAGATTATAAATATTCATGCTTCGCCATTTGGACGATTCATCGAGTGATTGCAGGTCTTCCAGGATGGTCTCTTCGATCCCTATGGTTTTGTGGCGGTCACCTCTTTCACTATAAACCATCCCCAGATGGCTTAATGGATGGACAATCCCATTGCCGATGATGGACTGCCACAAAGGCCGATTGGAAATGGAAGGGAGCAGCGTTGCGGATTGTAGATCCTCTTCAGATAGAAGCCTCAGATCACGGCTAAAATCCTGGAAGGTTTCATCCAGGTATTTTCGCACTTCCAACCATGTTTTATCCCGATATAGATGAAAGACCCTCAGATTTTCCTTGTCCACATCAGTAGCCGGAGGGGTTTGTTTGTCCCTTTTGGTCAACCTGTGGTTGAAGTCTGCCTGCCAATATGCGATATGGGCCAGATGGTCTTTGGCCGACCAGTGATCAGGTTCCCCGATGAGTGAATGTTCGCTTTCCGGGATGGAATCGGAAAATTCCTGCAAGCATGCCCTGGCGTAATTGAGTAATCGAATGAGCGTCTTTTTGCGATCCATATGTCCCTCCCGAACAGTTGGTATCTCCATTATCAAGGAATCGGACCTCTTTTTCAAGAGGAAGATTTGCCCAAATCAATTAAAAAGCTGCCGGTACGCCGGCAGCTTTAGATGACTATGTTATTTTCTAGCGGCCAAACTTTTGAAAGTGGGCTGCGAACAATTCTTCTGGGTCAGGAATGACCGGAGGAATGGGATAGGAAACCCAGGTGACGTTCAGGAAATGCTTCCAGCTCACGTTTTCGGTGGTGATATTCCCCCCCCAGGTTCCGCATCCGAGGGTCATGGTGAATGCCATGCCGTTAACCCAATCACCCGAGTTGCCATAGCTTTGAGGTTGACGCACCATCATACGACTCACTTTAGCTTTGGTGGCCAACTCCAGGATGTGAGCGTCGCTGGTGGAGTGAATTCCGCAGGAGTGCCCATACCCGCTGAACGCAGTGATATCGATCACCATCTGGACGGCTTTACCGAAATCCGTGTATTTCCAGAGCGTGACCACCGGGGAGAGTTTTTCCGCAGAGAACATATCCTCCGGTCCGATCTTCTCACCCAACACCATCAGGAAAGTGGTTCCTTCCGGAATTTGGATTCCCGCGACATCAGCGATGACTTTGACGCCCTTGGCAACGATCTTCCCGCTCAGATGAGCGCCATCGGGCCACATAGCCGCTTTTAATTTGGCGCGATCTTCCCCGGTAACCAGGTGACCACCGTGATATTTTAATCGGGTGACCATCGCGTCGAAGATGGTTTCGTGCATGATGACATTATTCTCGGCAGAGCACGAGGTGGCATTATCGAAAGTCTTGCCTTGATATATCTTCTTGGCGGCATCGTCCAGGTCCGCGGTCTCATCGACGATCACCGTGGCGTTGCCCGCGCCGACGCCATAAGCGGGTTTCCCACTGGAATAAGCGACTTTCACAACCCCCGCCCCACCGGTGGCCAGAACCAGATCGACCATACCCATCAACTCCTGGGACATTTCCATGGTTGGTTCCTGGATATTCTGAATGAGATCGACCGGCGCGCCCACTTTCCGGAGACCATCCCGCATGTGTTCGCAGATTGCCTGACAGGTCTTTTTAGCTTTTGGATGGGGCGCGAAGATGACCGCATTTCGGGTCTTGAGGATGGGTAGCCCGTTACAGGTCATTGTGGATGAGGCGTTGGTCATTGGGGTGATGGCGCCGATCACACCGACCGGCTTCGCAACCTTGATGATACCCTTTTTCGGGAAGTTCCTCGATCACGCCAACCGTCTTGACGCCGCGCAAATCCCGCAATACCCCGAGCGTCTTTTTCTGCTGCTTGACCACTTTGTTCTCGTACACGCCAAGACCTGTCTCATCAACAGCCAATCTGGCGACTTCTTCTGCGGTTTCTTTCTTATACCCTTCCCAGCCTACCGCCAGGACCATCTCGTCCACTTTTTCCTGGTCCCAAAATTCAATCACCTTTTGAGCTTCACGGGCTCGTTGTACCATCTCTGCCAAGTTTTCAGCCATCTTTTGCCTCCAAAACGATCAAAATAGTTCCAATAACGTGACCTTATTTTACCGTTGCTTTCAAGGAATCCTCGAAGATAGATAACGCTTCACTCATTTGTTCTTTGGTAACGTTCAGGGGCGGGATCCAGCGGATCGAATTATCCCAGGGACCTGAGGTAAGCAATAACAATTTACGGTCAGCGCATTCGTGCACCACGCCTTTGGCAGTTTTCTTATCGGGATTGCCTTTACTGTCCCGGAATTCAGTCCCGACCATCAATCCCAGACCGCGGTTTTGGACGATCTGGGGATATTTTTCCTGCAGATGTCCCAACCCCGCCATGAGCTGAGCCCCACGCTCTCTTGCGTTTTCCAGCATCCGGTCTTCTTTGATGGCTTGGATGGTTGCCACCGCACCGGCAGCCGCTACCGCGTTTCCGCCAAAGGTTCCACCGTGCGAACCAGGAATCCATTTCTTCATGAATTCCAGTTTACTGACCACACCGGAGATGGGCAGCCCGGACCCCAGTCCTTTCGCCACCGTCATGATATCCGGAGTCAGACCGAAATGCTCTATGGCGAACCATTTGGCCGTCCGCCCGAAACCGGATTGGATTTCATCCACAATGAGCATGATTCCATGCTGGTCGCAAATTGCCCGAAGGCCTTTCATGAACGAGACAGGTGGAACCACGTATCCGCCCTCGCCCAGCACCGGCTCGATGATCATCGCGGCGGTTTCCTGCGGCGCGCTTTGTGTGAGCAGCAGGAATTCAAGTTCTTCCAGGCAGAATTGGCTGGCTTTCTCCTCGTCCATACCCATACGAAGAGCGTATGGGAATGCAGATACGAATACGCCCGGCATCAATGGCTGGTATCCCGCCCGGTAGATGGTTTTGGATGTGGTCAATCGACATGGTTGCCACCGTCCGACCATGGAAACTGCCCTGGAAAACGATGATATTGGTCCTGCCGGTGGCGTGCCGCGCCAGTTTGAGCGCACCCTCCACCGCCTCGGCGCCGGAATTGCTGAAGAAGAAACCATCGAGGCCGGCCGGGACGATCGGGCGCATCGCTTCCACCAATTCCAACATGGGTTTGTGGGTTACCAGATTCGCCTGTCCGTGCAGAAGCAACCCCGCCTGCTTGCGAATGGCTTCCACCACTCTGGGGTGGCAATGCCCGGTATTGGTCACTCCGATTCCGCAAGTGAAATCCATAAATTTCCGGCCATCGGTTGCATATAAATAGGTACCTTCCCCATGATCCACGATGATATCGGAATAATGGGTCCAGACGGGAGAAAGATGTTCAAAGCTCTCTTTGAATGTATCCATGACACCTCTATATATTATTCTGCTCATTAAGACCGAGTCGCTGCCAACTCGGGTCAAATCTGATCTTACAGGGTAATCCATTCCAGGCCCAGTTCCGTCATCCGGCCGGGGGTTGGAATGCCTTTCTCTGTCCAATGCATCAACTGGTAATACTGGTCGATGGCTGCATCCAATTGCTTTTGATCAACCGCGACGCCGGCAGTCGGACCGGTGCCTTTGAGGGGTTGGAAGAATTTCACGGGCAGGCAGTCATCTTTCCGGTCAAATCCCTCGCGGGTATTGAACGCCCGCATCAGATTGATCCGGCGTTCGCCCAGTTCCATTAATTCTGCCAGGGTGACATCCCAGCCGGTGACGGCTTGGACCATCTCAACCGTCTCTTTTGGTCCATACAATGACCAGGCGGGTCCCCAGACGAACTGGCATAATTCCAGCGTGTCGAGCAGGCTGTAGAATACCTGGGTCGCCTTGGCAAATCGGGTTTTCTCCGGCCCAAAATCACCGATCGGAGGTGGATTAGTGAATCCCATCAGGGCAAGCCGTTCCAGATAGAGCGGTGCGCAGCCCTCTTCGTACATCCAATCGTGTTCGCTGGATTGATGGTCAGCTCCGAAGCAGTTGACTGCATAGATCAACCCAAGCGATTTCTTGCACTGGGGCATGTGGGCAGGGGATTCTTCGTTCTTGACCGTGATCAGGCACTTCTTAGCCTCTTCCCCCCAGACCTGTGCCGCACGGGCGGAGCCTTCGGACAGAATTTTCCCCAAAGGGGTCGAACGATGGACAATCTGATCCAGGACCTTCAGCATGACATGTTTATCGCCAAATTTCAAAGCGAGTCCGCCGGTCTCTTTTTCGCCGATGATCCCTTTTTCGTAACATTCCATGGCAAAGGCAATGGTTGCCCCGCAAGAGATGGTATCCACACCATTCTCATTGCACACCTGATTGGCGTAACTCACATATTCCAGATCGTTGATGCCGCAATAAGAACCAAAGGTGCCCAGAGTTTCGTACTCGGGTCCACCGTAATAGGGATCAATCTTTAAGTCATCCTTCTCTGCTTCGACCACCCTCTTACACCGAACCACGCAGGCATAACAGGTCTCCTGTCGTTTCAGGATGGTATCGGTCATCGTCTCGCCGCTCAGGTCAACCGCTGTCTCAAAGAGACCTTCGCTGTAATTACGGGTTGGGAATGTGCCCTGTGCGTTTTGGTACATCACCACCGAAGCAGTCCCGTATTTTCCCAACCCATCCACGTCGCCATTTTCCGGCATGGCTTTGACGCCCCATTTGGCGAGTTCGGTCAGTTTTTCGGTATGAGCGATCTCCACGCGTTTGGAGCCGCGCACGACGATGGCCTTCAAATTCTTGCTGGCCATCACCAACCCCATGCCAGTTCGACCATTATTTCGGTTCGCCATATTGACGATGGACGAGAATCGGACGCCCCGTTCGGCTGCAGGTCCGATCTGCGCAACTTGAGCTTTTGGGTCGCCGACTTCAGTTTTGAGTAGTTGATCGACTTCTTTGGTGGTTTTTCCCCACAGATGAGAGGCGTCCTTTAATTCAACCTGTCCATCTTTGATCAACAGGTAAACCGGTTTTGGAGATTTGCCTCGGAAGACCACTCCATCAAATCCGGCGAATTTAAATTCTGCCGGGAAGAATCCACCCGCCTGGGAATCGCCTATGGCGCCGGACATCGGCGACTTCGCGTTGACATTGATCCGGCTCTGGCCAGAGATTGGCGCTCCGGTGGTCACAGAGGCCATCATGGTGAGGATATTAACGGGTGAGAGGGGATCGACGCCTGCCGGCATTTCTTTCAAGATGTAATACAAACCCATGGCGCTGCCGCCCATATATTTCCGATAAAACGCTTCGGAGGGTTCTTCGATGGTGATGGCGCCTTTTGTCAGGTTTACATGTATGATCTTACCGTTGTATCCAAATGGCATGGTTTCTTCCTCCTCATTGACAGTTGCCCCTCCCCGGAGTAGGGGAGGGGATGGGGTCTCCGAGATAATTATGGAGGACTTATTATGATGTCACAAGTAAATCGAAGACCCCATGCGAAAATTACATGGTTGGAATACCGGAATCGGAAAGAATTACCACTCTTTGATTCCCCACGGGAAGCCGTATTCCTTCATCAGGTTCATGAATGGGATCGGATCGAAGTGTTCCGGACCATGCACGCCTTTCGCTTTCCAGACACCTGAATTCAGCAATTCCATGCCGATCACGGCATTGAAAGCGGTTTGGGCGACAACAGACTGGCAATTCAACCGCTTCATGCACTCATCGTTATCGGCAACCTGATACAGGTATACTTGTTTTTCTTTCCCGTTTTTCTTACCCTTTATCCAGGTTCCGGCGCAGGTCTTGCCTTCCATCAGATGACCAAGGTGGGCAGGATCAGGCAAACAGGCAGCCACCACATCGCGCGGGGCAACCTCAACATCTTTGACTTTGATCTTTTCCTTGTTGTCCAGACCGAGCATATGAAGGGTCTTGAGAACACCGATGAACTCATCACCTAACCCGTATTTGAATGTGACCCGATTGCATTTGATATACCGGGGTACCAGCAGAACTTCCTCGTGTTCCACGTTGACACATTCCACTTTGCCAATTCCATCAGGGAACTCGAAGATTTCAGGCTCAGAGAAGGGCGCGGTGGTGAACCAATTTTTCCCTTTCTCCCAGATGACGGGCGCATTCAAGCACTCTTCAATGGTGGTCCAGATCGAGAAGTTGGGGGCGAAATCATAACCACGAACGATCAAGTTCGCGCCATCGCGGATACCTATTTCATCGATCTCATCGAAAAGATGATCCTGGGCATACCGGGCAAACACATCCGCCATGCCAGGTTCAACACCCAACCCAAGCAGCGCCAGGTTTCCCTTCTTCTCCCATTTATCCGCGCGTTCAAACTGGTAATCGCCCAGTTTGATACCCGTCTTATGGTGAGGATCAGTGGGATGCGGCTCAGATAAGGTCATTGCCATATCCATATAGTTGCAGCCTACGTTGTAAGCCGCATCAAAGATGGGTACGTTGAAACTTGGATCGCAGGCATTCATGATGAGGTCGACCTGATATTTCCTGGCCAAAGCCTCGATCATTTCCTGTTTATTGGCATCCAGGAATTCGACCGGGAACTTGTTCTTATCCGATAGTTTTGTCTGAACTTCCTCCGCTCGTGCTTTGTTGTAGTCTGCCAACACCATGAGTTTCAACCAGGGACGTCTGGCCGCGATCACGGCAATCGCTTCACCTACTCCGCCAACACCAACTAAAAGCACCTTCATTCTGTACTCCTTATACTCTAATGTTCCGAGATCAATTTATTTTTCCACGGTATTCAAGACGTATGGGTCTACATCTGGGACGCCCTTCTTCACCCATTTGCGAATGGGGAAGTAGAAGATGGCCCCGATCACCATTGCCGCGATACCCCATCCAATGGAGGATTCCCAGCCGAAATCCGTCACCTGGCTTATGATCGCGAGGATGATCACCGAGAGCGGTGCGATGACGATATAGATCAAACCGAGAATGCCGCCCGGGACACGGTTTCGAGGTAAATCAGGTTTCTTGATGCGGAGCGCAACAAGGGCAAAAATCTCCGCCATCAAGACCAGCATATTCAGAAATACATCGATAACCACCAGGTTTTGGAACGCCGAAGTGGAAAAAATGAGGTAGAACACTCCACAGATGATGATGGAAACCCAGGGTGTACCATATTTCGGATGGACCTTATTCAACCAGGTGGGCATCATACCGTCTTCGGCCATGGCATAGGGTACGCGGGTACCTCCCAGCCCATTACCGATGAACAAGCCGATCATGGATAAAATCGCCGAGATACCTACAATTGCGCCCAGGAAATAAGATAGCGGGCTGTCTTTACCGGCGACGTTGTCACCGATCACATGAGCGATGGTCGGGAATTCCCAGCCTGCATCAGTCCCAGGATCCACGCCCCATCCAGTCATTTGTTCATCCGATATACCCGCTTCATTAAGAATCGGTCCAATCCCTGCGCCGGTCTCGTACTCTTCGATACCCCAGGCCAGGTATTTGCCGTCAGCACCTGCGCCGCCGTACAAACCGGCGATGGTCGGAATGGAATAGGAAAGTATGGCAGCGACCAGGACGAGAACCATGGCTTTGGGATATGTCTTCTTGGGCTCTTTGATCTCATCACCTGCCGCTGTGGGCAATTCCCAGCCCATGAAGTTCCACATCGCAACATAGATACCAACACTCATACCGGCCATGATATTGCCGGGAGTGATCTCCGCTCCGCCTAACAGGAATGGGATTTCGGGAGTGACGCCTGATTTAAACCAGGCGTAGAAACCGAAGCCAGACATGATGATGAGCGGTATGATCATCACCAGACCGAGCCAGTTGGTTGTCAGACCTGATAAGCGCGCCCCACGCATATTCAATAAGGAAACGCTGATGATAAGAACTGCCGCTACAATCCAGGAAAGAAAATCAGATGAATACTCCACGCCACCAATGGTTGCGCCTTCCCCCAGCGCGGGGATAAAATAGCTCAGGTACCAGGCGGTCCAGACCGGATAGATCGACACATCCACCCAAGACACCACCCAGTTCATCCACCCGGACATAAATCCTGCGAATGGTCCAAAAGCTTGTTTGACCCAGTGGTAGTATCCGCCTTCCACTGGCATCATTGATTGCATCTCACGAACCATCAACATATTGGGGATGCTGAAGACCAGGGGCGTGACGACCATCAGCAGCAAGGCCAATCCCGGTCCCGACAAACCCACCATGGGTTCTGCCCCAAACGCACCGCCGCAGACTGTGAAGTAGATCAAACCAAAAAGGGGCAGCAGGGTCAGCTCCCTTTTGAGCTTGCTCTTCTCTTTGCCAATAGCCAATTTCTTGCTGATATCAATCTCCATTTTGTCCTCCTTAGATTGGTTAGCCTGATCGAACAATTACCGTTGCTTTCGACGGTAATAAACCCCAAGATTAGTCAGACTTACGGGATACCCATAAAGAGATGGCAGGAATAAAAAAGCACCCTGTCATTTATCGGGATGCTTCACACATGTGGAAGGTATTGGCCAGCGTTGATCATCTTTAATTATTAATGGAACAAAGGAAGTATGGGTCCGCCGAACGCCGGGAATCCGACTGATGAGATCGGTGACAAAGGTATATAACTCTTCATTGTTGCGGGCGAAGATCTGAACGCTGATATCCCTCTCCCCCGTCCCGCAGGCGACATAGCTCACCGTCTCATACTCGGCAATTTTACGAGCCACATCCAATACCTGACCTGGTTCAACCTCAATGAACACATCCGCAATGACGGAAAATCCCAGGTGTTTGGCATCCACGTTCGCACGGATCTCAATAATCCCCTTGCGGATAAGGCGATCGATCCGATAGCGTACCGCGCGCTCGGTGATATTGCCGATCCTGCGGGCAATCTCCACGCAGGACATCCGCCCGTCTTCGATGAGCAAATCAGAAATTTTCTTGTCAAGTTCGTCGATATTCGACATAAAACTCCAAATATTGCGCTGATATACACACTAATTATAGATATTCCTGTATTAATTACAAGTGGATTCCAAAAAGAAGCAGGTCCTCAAGGGACCTGCTTCTAAAACTGTGTTCGACAGGATAGGGCTACTTCTTGATATTATCCAAGAAGAATGCGAAGATGGTTTCGGTCGCCGGGACATCCGGTGCTTTGCTGGTCTTGGGGGTTTCTCCTACGTACCATGCATGAACACCGGCCCAAATGGAAATGGATTCGACCATGGTGCCACCATTGCATTCTTCCCATTGATGACGTTGCACATTTTCATTTCTGGTGATCCTTACCTGAATCGGACCGGTACAGTTATTGGCTTTGGTCCAATAGGATTCCGATTCTGTAAAGGAAAGGTATCCGGCAGCGCCTTTTTCTTTACTCTTGTCCGAGCCATATCCGATCGCTTTGTCCTTCATACCATGAATGAAGATCACAGACAGGGGACCTGTGGCGGGTTGGATCATCATCGGCTCGGTGCCCTTTTCGGCCCGATAGCCAACGGAGCTGCCAACAACACCAACCGCAGCAAAGTCGGTCGCCATTGTAGAACCAAGCTGGTAGGCCATGATTCCACCTGTGCCGAAGCCCGAGGCAAAGATCTTCTTCGGATCGATATTAAAGGTCTGTTGGATCTGGGTGACCAGGGTCTGCAAGAAGAGCAGGTCGTTCGCCCCGCTGCCTCCGGTCAGACCAGTATTCCAGGATCGATTCTCACCCAGAGCGTCTGGTATTACGACCACATAGCCATTTGGATCGCTGTAATTCAAGAAGCCGGTCATCTTGAGGAATTTATTTGCCGTCATTCCATCGTCGGGGAACAAGACCATCAAGCCGACAGGATCAGAACCGGAATAGGATGATGGGACATGCAATGTGTATGTGCGGGTTGTCGCCGCCTCTATGGTCTCACCCTCCACATTGATGGTCATCACGTAATCACCCGGAGGTGTAGGGGTTGTCTTGGCCTTGAAAAGACTGGCGCCAAACCAGCTCTTCTTAGGTTTGTTATTGCCAGAATCCAGGCTGGAATTCTGGGGCACAGCCCGTGTACAACTGGACAAAGCCAGGGCAGCCAAAATCAAGCCAATAAAAAATTTCTTCAGTTTATCTAACATAGCCACACTCCTGATAAGGTAGACCTAAATCACGCACAGAAATATGTGCAAGATTATTGCCAACATCAACAGGAAGGCGGGTTCTAATTCAGATGTTGTTTTTTGGGAATTGCGAATAGATAAATGGATCGACGCTGAGCAGAATGGGTTGGTCGATTTTGGTTCGTAATTGACAGTGAGTTCTCCTTGTTCGGCTTATTAACACAATCAGGCTATGGAGTTCTCCATAGCCTGGCGGGTGGATCATTTTACAAGAGGTCTATATGCTCTGGTTGATCATTTCGAAGAATCCGTGTGGGTGACCCTCAAAAGGGAACATTTCCCACTCTTCGACATGCTTGCTCCAATGCCCGGGCTGAAGGTTTTCAAGTGAACCCAGAGATTCCAACTCGATGAATTGCCCGTTGGTGTAGATTTCAAGATTACATCCCAGGTCTGGGTAATTGAAGGAAGCGCCGAAGAAGGATTTCTTTGTAAAAGCGATCCCATCCCGCAGATAACCCAGCCAGCTAAAGGGCGCGCGGGTGCCGAGTTTGAATGGCTCCATGATGGCGGGGTCTGCATGGATCAAGATCCGTTCATCATGAATGTCCAACCGGGGATCAGCCAGTTTGGTATACGGCCAGAACGTGATGGATCGGTCTGGGGTCAAGCCATTCGAATCATTCACCCCCTTGCGCAAGGGCAGGATGGCGGTGCCTCCAGGTTGAAGCATCGTTATTGCCCAGGGCGCGCACCGGATAGGGAGAGAGGAATCATTTCTCAGGGAATGGGTGATCCGAATGATGGGTTTGGTGTCATGCATCTGCAATATGACTTCTTTATGAAGATGAAATGGAGGTTGGCCGTCTTTTCTCAATGTGACGGTTGTCCCGTCGCGACTCACCTGTACACCGGTGTCGTCGGGTTGGTAGCACATTTCATACGATTCGGGCGCGACCCAGAACCGATGCCCTCCCCGCACATGGTATTTTCCGACCGGCGCATCCAGAACCAGGTCAGGCACTTCGCTGAAGAAACTCACCCCACTCTGCTTGTGGATCAGGCGGACTATGCGCGGTCCGGCATCCAGCAGATATTCCAGTTGATAGAACTGATTCTCAAGAATCCCCGTTTCCAATCCGTAAAAGCCCATACCTTTTCCTGCCTTATGATCGTGTTGTATTTGTATTCTATCCAAGGATAGCACGAACCTGATGTTTTGTTCCCTCTTTAAAAAAGGGAACCAGATTGCCATCGATCTCAACCCCGTCAACCATCAAATGTTGGATTCCCTTGCAGCGATGGTACGGGTTTGTCACCTCAATATCATACAGGGCACCCCTGAACCAGCGCTCCATTCTGAACAACTCCCAATCTGCCGGGATGCAGGGATCGATCCTCAGACCGCGTAATTCAGGACGGATCCCGAGGATATACTGGGTGCCAGCCTGGTACATCCACGAAGCCGTTCCCGAAAGCCATGAGTTCCGCCCCATCCCGAAGAGGGGATGTTCATCACCGAGTATATTCTGAGCGTATACGTATGGCTCCACCTGGTACCGATCCAGCAAGTCATTCTTTAAAGCCGGGTTGATCTGCGCGTAATAAGTGTAGGCCAGATCACCTCTACCTAGAATAGTCTCCGCAATCACCACCCAGGGGTTGACGTGCAGGAATATCCCACCATTCTCTTTCGCGCCGGGCGGATAGGTGGTAATTCCACCTTTCTCCCGTTCGTAGTGGTTAAACCCCGGTGTGCTCAATTTGATACCGTTGGCTGTGTTCAGCATCTTCTCGAGCGAATCAAGCGCAATTTTGGATTGGTCATCATCAGAGAAATTGGCTATCACCGGCCAGGCTTGCCCGTATGCGATGATCTTCCCGGCTTCGTTCGCCTTGGATCCCATTGGCGTTCCATCTGCGTTGAAGTAACTCCGGAACCATTCGCCGTCCCAGGCAGATTTCAGGAAGGATGTTTTCATCTCCTGATACCAGGTGGAGAGCATGGATGCCTGGTCTGGCTGATCCAGCCAGGTGAGCAAATCGATCATCTCGAGCAATGCTTTTCCGTACAGGCAGGCTGCCAGCATCGATTCGGAACCGGCGGGAAGGTTGATGGTATCGTTCCAATCGGCAAATCCGAGATGTGGCAACCCGTGTTCACCGAGATCGTTGCGGGTGAACTTCAACGCCCGGATGAGGTGATCCAACACGGTTCCAAGTTCGCGATCTTCCGGGTGTTTTTTTGCATCATAATACGGGAGAATTGATTGAAGGAAAGCACGATCCCCGGTCTCTTTGATGTACTGACTGGCAGCGAGGACGCACCAGAGATGGTCGTCGCAATAGTAATGGGGACGGTCATCATATTCAAGGGAATCTCCCTCGCTGGCTTGCATTGTGAGCGGAAAGTACTGGTGATACGCCGAGCCATCCGGTCGCTGCACGCTTAACAGGTTCCCCAGCAAAGCCTTCCCCTCTGCGGGTGACGAGGCGAAGACAGCCATGATGTCCTGCGCGGTATCTCGGACACCCATCCCCCGCGAGCCATAGCCCAACTGATACAACGAGAGATAACGAGACCAGGTCCGGGTGGTCTGGCATTGACGGGGATTGTGAATGTTCAGCATTGAGTTCAGAGCGCCATCCGGCGTCTCCACCTTGATCTGGGACAGATAACCTTGCCAGTATCGGTTGATCTCATCTTGAGCGATTCTAAATCGTTGAGGATCGAACCAGCGTTGGATGGCATCCAGCTCATTCAGCACGTTTGAAACCTGTCCGACCTGGACGATGAACTCCCTGGATCCGCCGGGGGCGATCTCTCCAAGGGGTAGAATCAGGGCGCCGATATTATCCCCGTTCAATGCTTCGCTGCAGGGTAATTCTTCTTCCTGTAATCCACCGGGATTGGCCCAGGAATTGTATTCATGGTCACCCAGAAACCGCGACCTGTCCGTCTCGAAAGAAGAGGCTGGAATATTGGCCGTGATGTAATTCTCTGCCCGGCCATTCATCATGAAGGCGGACTGCTTGAGCACAAATTGGCCACCCGGCAGCGGATAGGCTTTGCTCTGCATGGTCTGGGGCACCCAATCCGCGTTGGTAAGCTGCTTGAGCGCGTCAAAATGAGAGTATTCCACCACGGGTATCGCATCCAGCGTTATCGGGCGCTCAGACAGATTGGTGATAAGCACACGGCGGAGCTCGCAAGAAGCTCCCGGTGGAACCAGGATGGTCACCTCGGTCTGGATTCCATGTGTAATCGATTGAATCCGGCTGTATCCCAGGCCGACGTGGCATTCGTATTGTTGATACGCTACCAGGCAGGGAACAAAAAACGGCGACCATAGGGAATATCCACCCTGACCGTGAAGTCTGAGATAAAGGGTTTCTCCCTTGAAATCCGATGCGGGAAGTTGCGCAATATATTTGGTGATCCGATTCAACCCCGGATCGCCCTTGCAGAGCAAGGCTCCTCCGGTGTGATCCACAAATCCGCCAAAATCCATGGAACCAATGTAGTTGATCCAGGGGCGGGGTGTTTTTGCGGTGGTGATCACATATTCGCGTTCAGGATCGTCAAAATGACCATATACGCGCGAACTCGTCTTAAGATCACTGTGCGTTAAGCGATTGGATTTCATCGATTACTTTGCCATGAGAGAGTGCGTTTCAGTGGATTTCCACCCGAACCTGCATACTCGTCACACCCTTTTCAGGTAAGGGCAGTACGGTTCCGTCTATTTCTACCTCGTCCACCAGAATACGCACGGCCGGGCCGGATGTAACTCGGGTCACTTCGATCTGATACAGGCATCCGCGAAAATGACGGCTGGCGGAATAACCTTTCCAGTCTGAGGGCAGACACGGCTCAACCAGCAATCCTTCCAGGGTTGGACGAATACCCAGAATCCACTGGGTGATGGCCACATAGTTCCAGGCAGCGGTTCCGGTCAGCCAGCTATTTTTGGCTTCCCCTTGTGTCGGCGCATCTTTACCGGCGATCATCTGGGCATAGACATAGGGCTCACAGCGGTGCACTTCCGAGATCTCTTCCCGTGTGGATGGATTGATCCTGCGATAGTAATCAAAGGCTTGATCGCCGTTGCCCGTTCGCGTTTCAGCGATCATGACCCAGGGATTGGTATGGCAAAAAACGCCGGCATTCTCTTTATATCCCGGCGGATAGGACGTAATCTCACCCATTTCGATGTAATAGCGGGTGAATGCCGGCTGATGCAGGACAATTCCATGCGGGGTCGCAAGCCATTCCCGAACGGAATCCAAAGCCTGCCGGGCCTTGCCATCCTGCAATCCGACCCCCGCCATCACACACATGCCCTGGGGTTCGATGAAGATCTTGCCTTCCGGGCATTCTTTCGAGCCTACCGGCAACCCAAAGTCGTTGTATGCCCCGGAACCATGGCCATCCCAGCCGCCCGAAAGCAAAGCAGCTTCCATTTGTGCAGCTCCCAGATCGAAGCGGCCGCTCGCAGCCTGATCACCCAGATGACGTGCGATTCCGCTCATCTCCTGGCAGGCCAGGATGAACAATCCGCCGATGAATACGGATTCGGCGACCTTGCCCTCCTTGTTGGTGGTTGTTTGGAAAGATTGTCCTGGTTCTGAGGAAAAGCAATTGAGATTCAGGCAATCGTTCCAATCCGCTCTGCCGATCAGGGGCAAGCCATGGGGGCCAAGCCGGTCCAGCGTATATTGGATGGATCTGTGCAGGTGATCGAGCAGTGGTCTGGCATTCTCCAGGCCGGTTATCGTAGGCCACGCTCTCTGAGAGGATGCTCCAATCGGCGGTCTCTTTAAGGTAGGCGGCCACGGCAAGGATCAACCACAAGGGATCATCGTTGAAGTTGCTGCCGACATCGTTGTTACCGCGTTTGGTGAGCGGTTGATATTGGTGATAAGCCCCGCCAGTTATCCAGCTGTGTGGCCGCGAGGTCCAAAATTCTCAGGCGCGCTTTCTCGGGGATCATGTGGACAAACCCGAGCAGATCCTGGTTTGAATCGCGGAAACCCATACCGCGGCCTATGCCTGTCTCAAAACCGGATGCAGAGCGCGATAGGTTGAAAGTGACCATGCACTGGTAGGCATTCCAGATGTTTACCATGCGATTGGTGTGTTGATCTGGCGTTTGGACGTTTAGCGTTTGAAGTATTCCATCCCAATAGGAGCGCAATTGGACGATGGCTTTCTCGACATTGTCAGGTTGGAGGAAATGCGCCATGACTTTTCGAGCACCCGCTTTTTGAATGGTATTCGAACCCGGGGGATCAAATTTATCATCAGGGTTGTTTTCCTGGTATCCCAATATAAAGAGGATGGTCTTTTCCTCTCCCGGGCGCAGGGTCAGCCTGGTCTGATGAGCGCCGACGGGAGCCCAACCATGGGCGATGCTGTTCAGACATTGACCTTTTTCCACCGCCATGGGCGCATCCCAACCTCGATACGGTCCTAAGAAACTATCCCGGTTGGTATCGAAACCAGCCGGTTCGGCATTGGTGGCGAACCAGGCAAAGTGGTTCCGCCTCTCACGGTATTCCGTCTTGTGGTAGATCACGCCATCTTCCACTTCAACTTCACCGACCGAATAGTTCCTCTGGAAGTTCGTGGCATCGTCGAGCGCGTCCCACAGGCAGAACTCGACACTGGCGAATAGATCCAGGTCGGCGGTCACCGTCCGGTCATTGCGGATGGTGCATTTCCAGATCTCCAGGTTTTCATGGAGGGGAACGAAATAGAATGTGGAACAATGAATCCCGGATTTGCTCGAGGAGATTTGCGTATAACCCATCCCGTGCCGGCAGGAGTAATCCTCAAGGTCGCTTCGGACCGGCTGCCAGGACGGCGACCAGAACTCGCCGTTTGCGCGTCATATCACGGAGGTAGATATATCGTCCCCCGACATCCAAAGGCGCATTGTTGTAGCGATAGCGGGTCAATCTGTCGCAAACGGGCGTCTTTGTAAAACGAATATCCCCCCGCGGTATTGGAGATCAATCCAAAATAATATTCACTGCCCAGGTAATTCATCCACGGCAGGGGCGTATCCGGTCGGGTGATGACATATTCGCGTTGTTTGTCGTCAAAGAAACCGTATTGCATACAATCACCTCAAAGAATATAAAATCGCAAAAATCATTAATGTCAAAGACGCCTACCCAGGATGTCAATCCCAGAAATATGAATCGTAATCACCCTCTACATCTCACTTTTCATCGGCCCCACTAAGGATGGGACCATACCAAGAATTGTTCCTTCAATTCAGTCCAGCATCCGTTCAAACACCTTCCAGCATGCGACGAAGTGATCCGGCTCAATTTCACGGGAGGGTGGTCGCTGCCTGCATTTTTCGTACGCCAGGGGACAGCGGTCGAAATACACGCAACCGGTGGTAAAAGCGGACGAAGTTGCTTTCAGTTCGACATTGATTTCAGTGTCCCACTTCATGTCGAGCCGCGGGACGGATGCCATGAGCATCTGCGTGTATGGATGCTGCGGATTATTGAAGATCTTTTCTGTGACGCCCATCTCCGCGATGCATCCGCGATAAAGGATCACCGCCCGCTCGCTGATGTAGTTGGCCAGGGATAGATCGTGGGTAATGAACAAGATGGAAAGCCCGCGCGTCTTCAGATCGGCGAGTAAGTTAAGCACATCGATCCGGGTGGATGCGTCGAGCATGCTGATGATCTCATCTGCCACCAGGAATTTAATATCGAGTAAAAGGGCACGGGCGATCAGAAAACGTTGCAGTTGTCCACCGCTAAGCTGGTGCGGATACTTGTTCAGGACATGCTCGGGATTCATCCCCACGGATTTCAACGCCTGATCCACCCTCTCCACCCATTCCGTATCCGTTATTTGCGGGTAAAACTCATCGTGGATGGTTTTGAAAACCCGGTCGGCTTTGAAGATCGGGTTATAGGTGCTGAATGGATCCTGAAAGACACCCTGGACGTGGCGATAGTATTCCTTGAGCGCGTCACCCTTGAGGGTTGAGACGTTGGTTCCGTCCATGGTGATGGAGCCGCCGGTGATTGAAATGAGATGCAGGATCATCTTTCCGATGGTGGATTTGCCGCTGCCGCTCTCGCCGATGAGCGATACAACCTCTCCATCTGGAACTTCGAAACTGACATCATTCACCGCGTGAAGCTCTTTCCCTCCAAAGGTACCCACCCGGTAGGTTTTGGTCACTCCCTCCAGCTTAAGCATGGTCGCTGCCCTCTTTCCAACAAGCGATGAAGTGATCTTTGTCAATTTCAACGAAAGGCGGGACTTCCACGCATTTCTCATACGCGAGCGGACAACGGTCTCTGAAGCGGCATCCCACCGGGGGATTGAGCAACAAAGGCGGTTTACCGGGGATCCCTTCCAATTTTCTCTCCGTGTATTTGACGCCGATCTCGGGCAAAGAGGAGATCAGCAACTTCGTGTATGGATGGCGGGGCGAATGGATGATGGTCTCGGTTGGAGCTTTTTCAGACAGTTGTCCGGCGTACATGATCATGATGCTGTCAGCGATCTGATAGAGGATGGAAATATCGTGCGTGATGACAATGGCGCTCTTACAACAGCCGTGATTCCTGAAATCCACGAGCATCTCAACCACAGCTTTCTGGCTGGCCACATCCAGAGCAGACGTGATCTCATCTGCAATGAGCAAAGATGGATCCAGTAATGTGGAAATTACCATGACCATTCTTTGCTTCATTCCGCCAGAGAGTTCCATCGGGTACATATTGAGCACTTCGTGCGGGAGTTTGACCATATCCAAACGCTGGATGAGCCTCGGGATAAACCTCATGAAAGTCCACTTTTTTAAATTCAAGGAGGTCTTCGATCATCTTGCCGATCTTGCGGATCGGATTCATGGCGTTCATGGCATATTGGGGAATGATGGAGATCTTCGAAGTACCGAAACGGATTCATTTTTTCGACATCCCAGATCGGAAGTTCGGCGCCATCGAGCGTGACCGAACCCTGGATGTATTTCATCGGCGGTTTGAGGTAGGTCAGGCTATGACCCAGCGTGGTCTTTCCGCAGCCCGATTCGCCGGCCAGACCCATGATCTCGCCATCAGCCATTTGAAACGAGGTATTTTCCAGCGCGTGAACCTCTCCCCTGATTGTCTGGTAATAAATCGTGAGATTATTGACGATTAAGCTCATAGTTACAACTCTCGCAATTTGGGATTGAAAACTTCATCCAACCCGACATTCATAATGTAGAGGGAACCAACGATGGCAGTGATGGCCAAACCCGGCGGGACAAACCACCACCATAGCTTAAGAATTAATGCGCTCCATAACACCGCCATATTCATCATGGTGCCAAGGGACATACCCTGAGTAGGTCCAAGACCAAGGAAATCGAGGGTGGCAGCGGTCAGTATCGCCCCACCAAACATCAAGATGAAGGTCATGAACAAATAGGACGCCATGTTTGGCGCAATTTCGGTGAAGATGATCTTTAATGGTTTTTCTCCACTTAAGCGCGCCAGGTCTACAAAATCGCGGGTTCGGAGAGAAAATGTTTGGGCGCGGATGGCGCGGGCTGCCCACGGCCAGGAGGTTAATCCAATGAAAATGGATTCGATGAACACCCCCCTGACTTTCACATAGGCAGATATCACAACCAGGAGAGCCAGCACGGGGATGGTGAGGACCACATTGGTCAACACGTTGAGGATTTCATCGACCACACCGCCTCGATAACCCGCTGTGAAGCCGACCAGCATACCCAGTAATGTTCCGATTCCACCGCCAACGATGCCGACGAAAAACGTGGAGCCCAATCCACCCACAAACTGGGAAAAGATATCTTCCCCGAAGGTGTTCGTTCCGAACCAATATTCACTGGTAGGCGGCGAATTTGGCGGTCCGGCAGTCTCTTTTGGGGCAAAATTGGCGATACTCGGACCAATGAGTGCCAGGATGATAAAGAACAGGGTGATTCCCAGGCCGATTTTTAACTTCGTGTTCTTGAATGCGAAGTAGAGGATCTCGTTTTTCTTTTTGGTTGCCATTACGCTCCTCCGCCTTGCATACCGGTTCTGGTTCTCGGGTCAACGATCACATACACAATATCAATGATGAAATTGGCCAACAGAACTCCCAGAACAACGTAAAGGAAACAACCCTGTAAAAGGAAATAATCTTCGTTATGGATTGCCTGCAGGATCAAGTAACCAATTCCAGGATAGGAGAAAACCACTTCCGTGGCCAGGGCGCCTGTGACAATGACCCCGAGCTGAAGGGCTAACCCCGAGAGCTGAGGAAGCAACGCATTATTGAACGCGTATTTCCGGATCAACTGCCGGGGAGCGCCCAGCGCTTCCAGGAAGTGAGAATAATCTGCTTCAAGTTCGTAGATGATCAGGTTGCGCATACCGATTGCCCAACCACCAAACTGAACGATAAACAGGGAAAGACACGGCAAAAACCAGTGCAGGAACAAACTCCAGATAAATGCAATGGAAAGATGCGGACGCATCGCAAAACTATAACCACCCGCGATGGGAAATACTTGAAGGATAATTCCAAAAAACCAGGCCAATAAAATTCCCAGCCACATGTATGGGGTAGCTGTGAGGATGTAACCCAACGGGAGGAGAGTGTTATCCAGCCGTTTACTTCGAGCAGCGAAAGCACCAAATTTGTTTCCCGCGAACCAGCTGGTCAGGATCGCCGGGATGAGCAACGCGATATCGTACGGAATGGCTTTGGCAATCACCTGGGTGACAGGAGTGGGAAAGAGAAAAATACTGGTGCCCAGATCACCGTGGAAGATGGCAACCCAAAAGTTAAGGTATTGTTTCCAGATCGGAAGATCCAAACCGAAAGCTTGCATGTAAAACGTGTACATCTGACTTACAGCGCTGCCCCTCAGGCCCGCCCGTGATATCAGCAAGTCCACCGGATTGCCAGGCATGAACCTGGGGATTAACCAATCGACAGTGACTGCAATGAAGAAGGTAAAGATGTAGATCAACAGTTTCTTACTGAAATACCGTCTCACTGGACCTCCGGTAACAGGGGAGTAGGAAAAGAGTTGCTCCTCCTTCCAGTATAGTGCTGGAAGGAGGAGCAGGTATTCATGAGTTTATTGCGCTGCGGGTTTCAAAGCGAGGAGCATCTGGATACCAGACATGTTCCAATATCCACGCCATGAAGCGGGCAGATAATGGTTGGCGGTATCGGCAGAGGATGGCCAGTTCGTCCAAACTGCATTGCTCACCTGAGACCAGAGTCCGTTGTACCATAACGGGATGGTCGGGAATTCGGTCATTGTGATCTCTTGCAGTTGAGAAGTGATGGCACTGATGCCGGCATCATCACCAAGCTTGACCTGGTCCAATTGGTTGACAAGGTCAAAAGCTTTCTGATTGTCATAGCGGCCGTAGTTACCGTACTGGGCGGTGGCGATGTTTTCGACGGGATTCTGGAATACCCATTTGTAGTATGACCAGGGGGTCGAGCTCATCTGGGATTCGTTCTGAAGTGAGAGTTGGAAGGTCCCCTTCAGTTGAGCATCGCGCCATGGGCCATAGTCGGGGTAATCAGGAACGATATTGATTCCGACTGCCTGGGCATTCTTGGAGATGATCTGAATGGCAGCCATCCAGTCAGTCCAACCGCTTGGGCAGGTGACTGTCAGGGCAACCGGATTTCCTTCTTTGTCTTCCACAAAACCGTCGCCATTTACGTCTTTATAGCCAGCGGCAGCCAGAATTGCTTTGGCTTGATCTGGATCATAAGACCAACCATATTTGGCAACCATATCTTTGTCGATATATTTGTCCCAGGTTGGCAGTAAACCAGTTGGATCAGCGGCTTTGACGATGCCAGTGTAATCATTGACGACGATATCATTGGTATCGATGGCATAGGCAAGCGCCTTTCGGAACTGAGCATCATCCAACGGTTTGACCTGTTGATTGATGATCAAAGCGGCGACATTGGCAGAGAGCATGTAAGGCGCTTCAGAGTAGTAGGTCTGAACGCCATAACCACCCTTGACCAGGGAGGCCACACCGGGCAGGAAGTTATTGCTGAGGTCGAGTCCGCCCTGGAGAACCAAACCAAGGGCAACGTTGTTGGAACCATTGACGATATCCACGATCCGTTTGGGACCCGGGGTTACCAAAGACATCCTTGCCCCACCAGCTTTCGTTGCGAACAAGCACCTGGCGGTCCTGATCATGGCTTTCGAACATATACGGGCCAGATCCGACCGCAGCTTCATTGGCGCCACCGGTGATGTCAGCGACTTCCATCTTCGACCAGAGGGCTGCGGGAACGATCGGGGTTTGCCACAGGTAGAAACCAACTTCCTGGTAGGCTGGGCTGGATTTGAATTTGAAGTTGACTGTCAGATCGTCCACTTTGTCAACGAACTCAAGGAAATTCCAGAGACCGGTGAAGTTTAAACCAACCTTGAATGCACCGTTGGGATCTGCAAGTTCATAGGTGAACTTGACATCATCAGCGGTCAGCGGGCTTCCATCGCTCCAGGTCAAACCTTCGCGCAGTTTGATCTCAAGTGTGGTGTCATCGACCCAGTTCATATCGGCAGAGGCCAGCCAGGGTGTGAATTTGTCGGTGAGGGGATCGTAGATGTAAAGGGTCTCATAGACCAGACCGATCGTCCCCATGGCATATCCACCGCCATTGAACGGGTTCCAGCTTGAGGGAGGACCCCACTGAGTACCACTGGTGTAGAGGGTCTCTGAGCGCACGTAGTTCACTTCCACAGGGGCTTCAGTGGCTGCAGGAGCCGCGGGAGCCGCCGGGGCAGCAGGTGCCGCCGGAGCTGCAGGCGCAACGGGGCTTCGGTCGCAGGAGCCGGAGCTGCAGGCGCGCAAGCTGCAAGCAGCATGCTGAGCGCCAGAAGAATGGACAAGATAATACTGGTTTGTTTCATCTTACTTCTCCTTATAGGTTTGTTTGAATACTAGAAGAAACGTCATGAAATGGATTACCTGGATTTCTTGTACACTCACCTCCTCCCAAAAACTGTTCCAAAGTTCAATTGTGAGCGCTCCCAATGGACGAAAAAAAAGAGGAAGAATCATAAAATTCTCCTCACCTTCTTCGGGAAGCGCCGCAGGTATCGCGAATAACCAGCTCGGTATCCATAATGAGACGGCGGGCTGGCTTAACCCCATGTTCAATCAGGTCGATTAACATTTCGACCGACTTGATTCCAAATTGTACGACCGGTTGGCGTACGGTGGTCAATCCGTAACTGGCAATTGCTGCCATGGGTAGATCATCAAAACCCACGAAGGCGACATCATCCGGGACGCGCAATCCTGCGTCGCGAACAGCGTGGATCGCCCCAATGGCCATGATATCGGATAGGGCGAAAACGGCATCCGGTTTCGCAGGTAATAGGCGCAGCATAGCCTGGTATCCGCTCATCTCGGTGAAATCCCCCTCGGTGATGAGCGTCTCGTCGATCGGATAGCCGGCATCGGTGAGCGCTTTCAGGTACCCCTCCCGCCGGTCCACGCTGACGATGCTTTTTGCCTGACCCGTGATCATCCCGATCCGCTTGTAGCGTAATGAGACCAGGTGATTCACGGCCGTATAAGCGGAATGAACATTGTCCACATCGATGAAGCTTACGCCATTGGTGAGATAGGGTCTTCCGGCGATCACCAGTGGGATGTTGACGTTGACCAGGCGGTCAAAAAGAGGATCTCCCATCTGTCCGGATTGAAGAATGATGCCATCCAATAATCCTTTGCGGGAGACCCTCGGGAAGGTCTTTTCTTCGTCTTCCTTCGTGCCGATCAGGAAGAGCGCCAAAGTATAGTTATTCAGGTTGCACGCCTGGGCGATGCCCTGCGTGAGATGAGGGAAATAGGGGTCGGTAAAGAAGGCACTGACGCTTCTGGGAACGACCAATCCGATCATCCAGGATCGTTGTGAGGCGAGAGTCCGTGCTGCTGCGTTGGGATGGTAACCGGTGGATTGAATAACTTTAATACACGTCTACGTACGCTATCGCGTACATTGGGTTGTTCGTTCACAACGCGGGAAACGGTTGAACGTGAAACCCCGGCCTGTTCGGCGATATCTTCGAGGGTTAGCCCCGCCAACTTTAACACTCCCGGATAATAATCCACCATATTTTCCTTCTGCGAATGGGAACGCTCCCAATTGCACACATATTATATAGATATATTTTGACAGAGTCAACTACCAATTTTGGGAATATTCCAGTGAATTATCAGCCGGGTGGATCCGAATTTCACCCTTGAGGGCAATATCTGGGTAAAAATACCCAGCACGAATACGTCGATCTTCACCTGATGATGCAGAATTTGGCTTTAGATCGCATTTCTGCGAAGTTATGCTACAATAGCGTTGAAAATCATTAGGAGCGCTCACAGGAAATCCTCAAGTTTGTGTTTACAAAATTGCCATTCAGGAGCTGATATCCATGACCAATCCAGCCTTACCGAATATTCCCTGGGAAGATCGCCCGGCCGGTTCATCGGATGTGGTCTGGCGATACAGCGGCAACCCGATCATCCCGCGCGATCTCATCCCGTCATCCAATAGCATCTTCAACAGCGCGGTCGTCCCATTTAATGGTGCTTTCGCCGGTGTTTTCCGGTGCGACAATAAAAAACGCGAAATGAACATCCACCGCGGATTCAGCCCGGATGGGATCCATTGGCGCCTGGATAACGACCCGATCGAGTGGAAATTCTACCGACCCCGAGCTGAGCCAGTTTGACCACCGCTACGATCCGCGGGTGGTCTGGCTGGAAGACCGCTATTATGTGACCTGGTGCAATGGCTATCACGGTCCAACCATTGGCATCGGCTACACCTTCGACTTCGAATCCTTCCATTTTCTCGAAAACGCGTTGCTGCCCTTCAACCGCAACGGCGTGCTCTTTCCCGCGCAAGATCAACGGCAAGTATCTCATGTTCAGCCGCCCAAGCGATAACGGGCACACCCCCTTCGGCGATATCTTCCTGTCAGCCAGAGCCCCGATCTGATCCATTGGGGCGAGCACCGCTTTGTGATGGGGGTAAAACGCGGCTGGCAGAGCACCAAGATCGGCGCCGGCCCCGTCCCGATCGAGACGCCCGAAGGCTGGCTGCTGTTCTATCACGGCGTGCTCACCTCGTGCAATGGCTTCGTCTACAGCTTTGGCGCCGCCCTGCTGGACCTGGACCAGCCCTGGAAGGTCATTCGCCGGGGAGGTTCGTACCTGCTCCACCCGCAGACGCTCTATGAGAATGTGGGGGATGTGCCCAACGTGGCCTTCCCGTGCGCCGCGCTCTATGATGAGCCAACCGGGCGGATCGCGATCTATTACGGCGGCGCGGATACCGTCACCGCGCTGGCTTTCACCCACCTGGACGATGTGCTTCAATTCCTGAAGACGGATAACGAGTTGTAACTGAACCATCTCTGCACAAGAACCCAGCCCTGTGATCAGCGATCCACGGGGCTGGTGTTTAATATCGGTTGTTAAAGAAATCGACTTTGCGGTCAAAGGACTCCGGCGGACACATACCCGCGTCCGGTCAGTAATTCTTCCGTATTACCAAGCACGGCGAATGATTTCCTGGGTCACCGGGTCAATTAGTCAGCTCCTACGGATTTATGGTCGTCTGCATGAACCGACCATATTATTATCGTAGAGTCCTTCCGGGTATTTCAAATTATGATTGGGTAAAGTTGGAACAGGCTTGAGAATCATAGGTGATAAATCGGATCCATGCTCTTAGAGTAAACCGATGGTGTGCCGTTTCTAGCGTTAGTAAAAGTTGAGAAAAGGGCTTATGATTAATGAATTTGTAACCGATAGCAACAGGCAGAATATTTAATCCCTCATTCTGGATAATATATGGGTTCACTTATTCACTTAGATAAAAGAAATACAAAAATATTCTCTCTCATTTAATCCTGATATGGTTATCGGTTGTCATATTTGTTTCCACCAAACACGAATTATGGCGAGATGAGGTGAGAGTTCTATCCCAGGTGCGCCAGGCTGCTACGCCTTTTGATATCTATAAGATCATTGAGTATGATGGGCATCCAATTTTATGGTTTTTGGTTATTTATACAGGATCTCTTTTAACAAGCTCACCCCTAATTTTGCCGATTAGCGCAATCGCAGTTAGTCTGCTCGCGGTTTTATTGTTTGTATTTGGTTCACCATTCCCATTGTGGATAAAAGCCCTCTTTTTGTTCTGCGCATTAACTTTATATGAATACACGGTTATGGTTCGAGACTATGGTCTCAGTATGTTGCTGCTATTTGGTGTCGCCATTTTATATAAACGAAGAGAAAAGCAGCCATATCTTCTCGCACTTTTACTGGTTTTATTGGCGAATACAACGGTTCAGGCCGCAATTCTCTCAGGTTTAATATTATTCATCTGGATATGTGATATTTTTCGTCAAAGCCCCTCCATTTTTTCGCCTGGCAATTTCAAGCCATATATCATACCGATCATTTTCGTCTTGATTGGCATAATCCTATGTATCTTCTTTACATTTCCCCGAGAAAACTCGATCGTGACTTCGGTCAGATCAAGTTTTACTATGGTCGAGTTTTTTAAAGCATTCAGCTCGTCTCTACTCAGGCCAGACCTTACATTTTCAAGAATACTACCGCTGAATACTCTGTCGTTGATGAATGTAGGGATAATTGTCCTTGCCATCATTGGTTTAGCCATTAAACCTGAACTTCTACTGGCTGCTTTGGGTAGTCAAGTCGCTTTTGGACTACTATTTCGCCTTGTTTATCCAAGCGGATATCGCCATGAAGGTCTATTCCTCGTCTTCCTTGTTTTCTTATATTGGTTACTATTGGACGGAAAATTTAAGAGAATCTCGAAAAAAATCAAATATTATTGACCATTGGGTTGTATTTTGCATTAGGGCTATTACTCATCAATAACATCTTTGTCGCCTATCGCTCGATTACCACCGATATTTATAAGGAGAGGAGTTCAAGTAAATCGTTTGGCGCATTTTTAAACAACTCGGCTGACTATCATGATGCGATCCTCGTACCCGAACCGGATTATCTAATTAAGTCATTACCCTATTATTCAAATAATCAGATATTTCTTGTAAGGGAAAACCGGTTTGGAAATACGGTCACATGGACCACCGATGCTGCCACCAACCTATCCCTGGCCAGGCTACTACAAGATCTATATTGCTCAAAAATCAAACTGGCAAACCAGTCTTGATTGTCCTTGGTCATAAGAACATTGACTATACAAAGGACGGAAAAATTAATTATTCCTATAACAAGAGATTTGCCTGGACAAAACAAGACTACCAAGCCTTTATAAATGCCACGACATTAATAGCGACATTTGATTCAGCAATTTCGGGTGAAAATTACCTGGTCTACCTGGTTAAGTGAGCATTAAGTAAATCAAATATGAAGTCGATTTCAAAAGTAAGACCAGTGGATCCAGGTAGACACGGGGGGAAAAGATATGTCTATTGTGGCCTTCCAGGGTGCGGCGCTCTATAATGAGCCAACCGGGCGGATGGCCACCTATTTCGGCGGTGTGGATACCGTCACCGCGCTAGCTTTCCCTCACCTGGACGATGTGCTGCAATTCCTATAAACAGTTAATGAATTGTTGGCCGAACAACTTGCACACAAAAAAACTCATTTAATCAGCAATTAGCAAAGGCGCGTAATCCATACAACCGGATTAGAAATCCTGACTAAGAATCTAAGGTATGGATGGTTGGTTTTGTTCTCAAATACCGAAATTGTCGGAGAGGGAAAAAAGAATTGGACTTAAAATAAAGGAGTATTCCAATGAGTATAATAGCATATATCAAAAGTTATTCCTCTATCGGGTGATAATCCGGGAGATCCTGCTCCACAGAAAGAGTTATGGTTAATGAAGGTCAATCTAAAAACCATTTTTGTCATTGCATACTGTTTTGTCCTGATTATCTTATATGCAGACAGCACATTTTTGAGTGATAAGAAAAAAATGGTTTATCAACGATATGTTCCAGAAAATAAAGAAATTGGTTATGATTTCACCATATGTTATCGCTTTGCCGAAAAACTATTTGTTCAAAAACAGATCCTTAGTATCAATTCCCCAAGTCTGAAACCCGAATATACGGTAGGATTCCCGCCGGTTTTCTTCTATATGTTGTACCCGCTGTTTGCTTTTGGGTTAACCGCTTACCAGGGATTTCGAATCATCTATTTACTCACCCTCGGATCGTTTTTCCTAATAGGGTTAATACTGCCATTAGTTAATGAGAAACGAACTTCTATTCCCGGAATTGTTGGCATGCTGATCATCACTGGTCTAATGTCTTATGGTATGCAGTTTGAAATAGAACGGGGGCAATTTAACCTGATCACAGCGAGTCTGGCAATCCTATCCGTGTTTATTTTCTGGCGATTCCCAAAAATCCGCTGGTTGGCTTATATATTTATTACGATTTCAATTCAATTCAAACTTTATCCGCTCGTATTTCTGGTCATGTTCATCGAGAACTGGCGCGACTGGAGAAAAAATGTCCTTCGATTAGGAGGGTTGATCGCTATCAATTTCGGTCTGTTTTTCTCGATGGGCTATTTTACATTTGTTAAATTCGTCAATTCGCTCGGCAATCAATTAAGTGCTAAAGGATACGTACGGGATCACAGTATCCATAATTTTGTTGAATTTCTCCCCAAAGCGTTGAACACGACCTTTTCACCGCAGATCATGGTCACTATCAAGGTATTCTTCTATGTCATCGTCACTGGCATATTTCTCTGGCTGTTATATCGTTATTTTAAGAATGATTCAAGGGGATCGTTTAATCCTGTAATCCTCATGGCATGCATCATGTTGATCCTTCTGGCAGTGCCGACCAGTAAAGATTATCGATTATCGGTGCTGATCGGTGGAGTGGTATTTTATTCTCTCTATTTGATACGAAGCGAAAACCAATTAAGCGGATCTGGAAGAATAATCTACTTATTCCTTTGTTTACTATTTTATTCCAGCTATTCGGTTATCTTAATATCTTTCGCGTATCGTCCCGGCCTTTTGCAAAATAGTTTTCCGTTTCTCCTGGTAATGATGATATGCTTACCGGCTTTTGAGTGGGTCAGATCAAAAACTGTGGAACGAGAGACTTTGTCGCGACAGACTAATACTTGATTGATTCCCTCCCCCAAAAAAGTCAGACGTCATTTTCCAATCTCACCCCTGTGAGAATATGGTCTCAGACTTTGCCGCACAACGAGTGGCATAGTTACCTCTTTCACGATGATCCAATGATCCCCCTCCCGGCAAACGATCACACCCTCTAACCCCTCCCGGGCGGTTCTGTTCTGAATCCGTTTGTTGGTGGCGATATAGATCGTTTCCCCATCCATACTACCGGCATGCATTTCCTGTATCTATTGATCTAAATATCTGCTCTCAAAAGGACACCACGCATGGCCGAGAATTTTCCGGTCGGTGATCTATGAGTTCGTGACAGAGATGGTTGATTTCTTATTTACAGGAATTGGGCACTTCCAAAAACATTCCTTCAGGATATTCCTTCTGAAAGAAGCTGTGGTCGGGTAGAAGCGACAATTCTTTGTCTAAAACATAGCCGGCTGTCAGACGCATCACATTCACTGGAGTGATGGTATCGTACAGATGGTCGGTTAACCCGGATGGTCCATAGACGGCTGCGAAGTTGTATACCGATTCGCTTTCCCCGCCCAGGTACTGGATATCGTCAAATCTGAAACCATGGTCAGACAGCAAGATAATAATAGGCGGTACTCCTGGTTTCTTCAACAATCTTTCCAGGCTCTGGATCATGCGAGAGTTGACATACTCCAATTGATCTAGATATGCACTGGTGGTAAATTGGGCGGAGTAAGATAGTTCGCCATTTTTTCCCAATACAAGGGGTTTGTGCACACCCATAAGGTGGGCAAATACAAATTTGGGGCCGCCAATATCTATAGCTTGATCAAAATGTTTGAATCCATTCATTTTCAGCCGGTAAAAAAAATCGGGGTGACTTCGCAATTCATTTTCGCGTAATTTTTCCGCTCTTACTCCCCCAGCAATTTTCCCCATTCTGACGCTTAGATCATTCCAAGCTGAAAACATCGTCGTATCTAAAAATGCAAATTCAAAAGGAGACACCTCGTTTGGGTTATCTGTCTCGATATAGATGTCTGCTTGAGTTAATTCGGTGAAATAGTAACCGGTTTCCAGCGCAACGATTGTATAGCCCTTCGCCAGTAAATCCTTCTGAAAAATGCTTGCCTTTATTCCCCGGGTAAGCTCGTCTTCCGTTGTTGTATCCATGAATGAACTTGTATCATCTGGAAGGCGAGAAATATATTCCAGATTCAGCATCGAGTAGACCGATTGGATCGTCCATCGGTAGTTGGATTGGCTGCAGGGTATCACCCGAAATCCCATCGATTTCAATCCATCCAGAAAAGGCGTGTTATCGAATTGAAACGATCTCATCAACACATCCGCCCGGGGATATTCGTCCAGAACGATCAAGTAGATATCGGGCTGGTTTGAATCGCCGGCAGGAACTGGCGTGTTGGCTCTTTCCCGATCAATCCGCGCTTCTTCCCACAGTGACCTGGCGATCGGGAAAACCGTATAAAGAGACAAGGCAAGTAGAATAATATTCGCTGCCGAGACCAGGTTTCTGAGGTCACGCCTCGATCGAATCACAAGGATCAGGAGGACACCGATCGTGATCGCGAACACAGGCAAAAGATAGGTGTGGC
>CAVVYT010000002.1:0-652500 GCA_963752535.1 uncultured Chloroflexia bacterium | reverse complement strand
TGGAGCTTTACTGCATCCTGGCATTGAGTTTGGACATTATCTGTGTAGGATAGGTGGGAGCCTGTGAAGCTGGCGCGCTAGCGTCGGTGGAGGCAACGGTGAAATACCACCCTGATTATGTTTAGACCCTAACCCCATTCCGTCATCCGGATGGGGAACCGTGCCAGGTGGGCAGTTTGACTGGGGCGGTCGCCTCCTAAAAGGTAACGGAGGCGCCCAAAGGTTCCCTCAGCCTGAATGGAAACCAGGCATAGAGTGTAAAGGCACAAGGGAGCTTGACTGCAAGACCAACGCGTCGAGCAGAGACGAAAGTCGGGCTTAGTGATCCCACGGTTCTGAGTGGAAAGGCCGTGGCTTACCGGATAAAAGCTACCCCGGGGATAACAGGCTGGTGAAGTCCAAGAGTTCACATCGACGACTTCGCTCGGCACCTCGATGTCGGCTCATCGCATCCTGGGGCTGGACAAGGTCCCAAGGGTCGGGCTGTTCGCCCGTTAAAGCGGTACGCGAGCTGGGTTCAGACCGTCGTGAGACAGGTCGGTCTCTATCCGCTGTGGGCGTAAGGGATTTGAGAGGAGCTGCCCCTAGTACGAGAGGACCGGGGTGGACAGACCTCTGGTGTGCCAGTTGTCGTGCCAACGGCATTGCTGGGTAGCTACGTCTGGCAGAGATAACCGCTGAAAGCATCTAAGTGGGAAACTCGCCTCAAGATTAGATCCCTATAATCCCGTAAGGGAGTAAGATCGCAAGTAGACTACTTGCTTGATAGGCGGAAGGTGTAAGTCCAGTAATGGATTAAGCTAATCCGTACTAATGATCGAGTGCTTTCTACGTGGTGCGGAGAACTCGGTACTTTCTTCTATAACATCTGCAATCAACCTACATCATCACTATTCACTCAGACTTTGTAAATATAAGTCTCTTGGTGATTTGAGCGGCAAGGGTATACCCGGTACACATCTCGAACCCGGTCAGTCAAGCTTGCCAGCGCCGATGGTACTTGGAGGGCGACTTCCTGGGAGAGTAGGTCATTGCCAAGAGGCTTTTATTTATTAATACCAACAAGGTCTGGCTGCAAACTACACATCACTACAAAAATACATCATCCCCTGGCATGGAGCATTCGTCTCACGCCAGGGGATGATGTCGTTAATTAGAGCGCGATCCAGAGATATCCGTAACCAGGCAATGAATAGCTTACGATGGAATTCTTCAGATCGACCTCAAATTGGCCATTGCCATGAATGTACCTCTCGCCAATGGATGAAGCCACAGGAATGGTGACCTTCCCCCTGAGACTTTTTGGTGTGAGATTGTTGAGAACCAGGATCCGATCCTGACCCTGTTCCCGGATGTAAGAAGCCAACTCAAGGCCGCTGCTTGTCTCCACCCAGGAAAAGCTGCCTTCCTGCAGGGCGGGATGCTCGTTACGGACCGCGATCAACCCCTGAATCCGATGGAAGATGGACTCCGGGTCTGAAAGCTGTGTCTCCACATTCACCTGCTTCGGCCCATATTCTGGATCATCGATCACGGGAGAATAGAGGTCGTCGGAAAGAGAACCGGAAAAGCCCGCGTTCCTTCCAGACGTCCATTGCATGGGCGTTCGAACGCCATTCCGATCGGGAAGCCAGATATTGTCACCCATCCCGATCTCATCGCCGTAATACACAATCGGAGATCCCGGCAGAGAGAAGAGCAGCGAATTGGCTAATTCGATCCTGGCCTTGTCCCCGTCCAGCAGTGGGGCAAGCCTTCGACGTATTCCCAGGTTAAGCCGCATGCGGTCGTCAGGGGCATAATGCGACCACAACCATTCCCGCTCTTCTTCGGTGACCATCTCAAGAGTCAGTTCGTCATGATTTCGCAGAAAGGTACACCATTGGCAGCCCGCAGGAATCGAAGGGGTGTCTTCCAGAATCTTCTTCAATGAAGTAGCGTCACCTCTCCCGATCGAGATGAAGATCCTCGGCATCAGCGGGAAGTGGAACCCCATATGGAATTCATCACCATCCCCAAAATAGGGGCGCACATCCTTGGGCCATTGGTTCGCTTCGCAAAGTAAAATCCGTCCCGGATATTCGGTTTCAATGAGCTTCCTGAGCTCTTTCAAGTACTGGTGCGTCTCTGGCAAATTCTCGCAGATGGTTCCCTCCCGTTCAAAAAGATACGGGATCGCGTCCGCCCGGAAGCCATCGATACCGGCGTCCAACCAGAAACGCATCACATCCATCATTTCCTGTCGGACCCTGGGATTGTCGTAATTCAGATCCGGTTGGCTGGTGTAGAAACGGTGCCAGTAATACTCGCCGGTGGTTTCATTCCAGGTCCAGTTAGACGATTCGGTATCGATGAAGATGATCCGCGCATCCTTGTATTTCTGGTCGGTGTCACTCCAGACGTAATAATCGTGGAAGGGTGACTCCTTGTCCTTTTTCGCTTCCAGAAACCAGGGGTGTTGATCGGAGGTATGATTTAGGACCAGATCGAGGATGATCCGGATATGGCGTCGATGAGCTTCCTCTACCAGGTGATGAAGATCGTCCAGGGTACCGAATTGAGACTGGATGGACCGGAAATCGGAAATATCGTACCCGTCATCCTTCAGCGGTGATGGATAGAATGGATTAAGCCAGAGACAATTGATGCCGAGTGTTTGAAAGTAATCCAGCTTTGAGGTCAGACCTGCCAGGTCACCGTGACCATCCTGATTGCTGTCATAAAATGCCCGGACATTGACTTCATAAAATGTTGCGTTTTTGTACCAGAATTCTGAAGACTTCATTTGATTCCTTTATTGCCATTATTAATGAAGGCGGCGGCGTGTGATGAGTGAAGCAGCCAAAAACTATTTTCGTTGATGCTCCCTTTTGCGGGGTTGGCAGACGGTCTCTGTGCTAGCCTTTAACCGCGCCAGCCATCATACCACGAACGAAGAATCGCTGGAAAGCGAAAAAGACGGCCATGGGCACGATGAAGGAGATAAACGCTGCACCCGTGAGGATATGCCAGTTCCCACCTCTTGGATCGATCAGGTTCGTAATCTGGACGGTGAATACCGGATTGGTTGGCAGGAATATTTTTGCCACCAGGAAGTCATTCCAGATCCACAGGAACTGGTAAATTCCCAGCGAGGCGATGGCCGGAGTGGACAGCGGGATGGCCAACTGCCAGAAAGCCTTCCAATGATTGGCGCCATCCAGGTACGCTGATTCGAAAATCTCCCTCGGCAAAGAACCGAGAAAATTACGCATCAAGTAGATCGCATACGGCAGACCAAAACCGGTGTGGAAAAGCCAGATTCCCCAGAAAGTGCTCTCCATCCCCAATTGAACATACATCCGCGAGATGGGTACCAGGGTCATTTGCAATGGGATGATCTGCAAGCCAACCAGGATCGCAAACAGCCATTGTCTCCCTTTGAAATCCATCCACGAAAATGCATACGCCGCAAACGCCGCGAGGATGATGGGCAAGACCGTCGATGGGACAGCGACAGCGATCGTATTCAGGAAGGCGCGTCCCATCCCCTCTGGATTCAGAATATCGCGGGCTGTGCAGCTAAATTTGGTCAATGCACTGGGAACCTGTTGCTCGCAATCGGTTATATAATCCTGCGTGCCTTTGTATCCAACGATGGCGTCGGCGTAATTGCTCAGGGTAAAGTGTTGCCTGGATTCGACACCAGTGCCACTCTTACTCTGTAGAAATTCCAATATCTTGTTCAAGGCGGCCAGAGATTCCTGCGCGTTTTCGGGTAAGCCTGGATCACTGAGATGAGGCTGTCCGTTGACCGGTTTTCGAAGCATCGCCAGCAGCCGGTTCGAGCGGGGATAGGAGTCGACCGTCTCTTTCGAAAAGAGAGCCACACCAGAGACGTCGGATCCGTCCTCGCCATGGCAGGAGGCGCAATACTGGGTATACTCCTCTGAGCCCGCCGGTTTGGCAACGTTGAGAAAAGTCCACCAGCCGGATGTGCGGACATCTTCTTTTACCCGGAACGAGGTGATCAGAACGCCCAGCGTCGGTATCAGCCAAACAAGGCATAACACGATCAATACCAGGTTAATTGGCAGCTTATTGACGAAGGCATTGAATCTGGAAAATGGTCTCATCGCATGGCCTCCTGCTGTCTGAACCGGTAAATATTGAAGATCATGACCGGAATGGTTAATGCGACCAGAAGGACAGCGATGGCCATGGACCGACCGGTGTCTGTGACGATGAGTTTGAACATCCGGTTGGCAATGACCTCGGTACCATAATTCCCGCCTGTAAGCACAAATACAATGTCAAATATTTTCAACACATTGATGACCATGGTTGTGGTCACCACCACAATACTCGGCATGATCATCGGCACCATAATTCTTGTGAAGACTTGCCATTCGCTGGCGCCATCCACCCGGGAGGCTTCCAGAATTTCTGATGGGACTCCCTTTAATGAAGCAGAGAGAATGGTCATGCAGAACCCTGCCCACAACCAGACTCCAACGATCATCAGCGAAAAATTGTTGACGGCAGGATTGGATAACCAGGCTATGGGCTGTGCTCCGAATGCTTCCAGAGTACCGTTCAGAACACCGATCTGTGCGCCTCCGCCCACCTGGACATTGTACATAAAAAACCAAATGATACCCGCTCCGATGAAAGAAATGGACATCGGCATAAATATGATGGATTTTGCCAGCGCTTCGTATGGAACCCGATCAGCCAGAACGGCAAAGAGTAATCCTGCCAGGACTGTTCCGGGGACCATGAGAATCAGCCAGAGCGCGTTGTTGCGCAAGGCTTGTGTCATTTCCGGATTGGTCAATGCGTAGCGATAGTTCTCCATTGTGCCCCAGCATGGCTCCCCCTGAACACATTGCACTGCGGGGTCTTGTTTGCCGGTCCGGTCATGCAGGCTGAGGCTGATGGTATTGACGAAGGGATATACAACAAAAACGAGCATGATTGCCAGGGCAGGTAGAAGGTAGAAGTACGGAACCAGAGGTCCCTGTTTCATGATTTTGGAGGTCATACGCTTCTCCTGGAAAACATGAAGGGGCGGACCATTGTTGCGGTCCGCCCCTTCGGGAAAACTCTTACTTATTGAGAGCTTCTGTTTGAGCTGCAGCAACCAGGTCCAATGCGGTCTTGACATCGGCGCCCTGTGCCACATCGACGATGGCTTTCCATTCAGCCTCGCCGAATGGTGCACCGATGGTGTCGCCCATATCGGGGGTGAAGCCGGTGGCGCCGAGAAGGATCTCACCACGCTTGGCGGCCTGTACGTCGGCGTATTTGCCGGCGGCCAGTTTATTGGGTGAAAGGTCGAAACCGGTGGTTACCCAGGCGGTGACACCTTCGGTGGAGGTCAGGTAAGCGACCAGCGCCTTGGAGGCGGGGGAATCATTGAATACCATCATGTAGTCCGCGCCACCCTGGAGGCCATTGGCGCCCGGGATGCCGAAGAAATCGAAATCGGTGCCGTATTTCAGGTCGGGGAACTGCTTTACAATTTCCGCACCCGCGAAACCGGACTGTTTGACCATCATGGCTTCTGGTTCAGGTTGGAAGACTTTGTAGATGGCATTGAGGAATGGGGTAGTGACGGTACCAGTCGCGCCGCCAACGGTGTATTTCTCGTCGGAAGCCCATTTCTGGTAGATGGTGTACGCATCAACCACACCCTGATCATTGTAGGCAACGGTGCCATTCAAAATGTTGCTGACGTATTCAGAGTCCTTGGTGGCCAGGAGGATATCCTGGATGAAGTCGGAACCGGTCCAACCAGTGGCGGCGCCGCTTTCCATACCAAGAACTCCAGGGCACGTTACCATCAGCGACCATCTTTTCAACCAGCGTGTCCAATTCAGCCCAGGTGGTGGGGATGGTGTAACCGAAGGCTTCGAACTGTGCTGGGCTGTACCAGATGATGGATTTGATGTCGGCTTTGATGGGCAGGGCGACCAGTTTGTCGGTGGTGCCGAGTTTCAGCCAGGCTTCGCTGTAGTTAGCGGTGTCCACACCCAGAGCAGCCAGGTCTTTCAGTTGGTCGGGGTAGAGGGTAAGGGGAGCGAGGTTCGGCCAGAAGAGGACATCGGGCGGAGTGCTCTTGACGCGGGTGTCCAGGACGGCATTGTCACGGGTGGATTCGGCGGTCACGACAACACCACAGGCATCCACGAAGGGTTTCAAAATAGCGTTGATCTTTTCTTCTTCCGCGCCGGACCACTGGGACATCATGGTCACAGTATCACCAGCTTTGGCCTCACCGCAGTAAGCGGGAGCGACAGGGGCTGGAGCCTCAGTCGCAACAGGTGCCGGAGCTTCAGTTGCGACGACGACAGGGGCTGGAGCTTCTGTTGCGGGAGCAACCGGTGCAGCGGCGGGTGCGCAGGCTGCCAGGAGCATCGAAACCACGACGCCGATTACGAGTACGTAAGAAAGACTTTTCTTCATTTTTTCCTCCAAAATAGGTTAAAAAAGACTTCCAATAGTGAAGTCTCGACCAAAACCGGTCATCCAGTGGGTACGCTGGAATTGCGGACAACCAGCTCTGATTTCAAAAGGATTTGCCGTTCAGCCAGACGATGGCCGCTGATCATTTCCATGACCATGCTGCAAGCGAGATGGGCCATCGCGCGCGCGGGCAGGTGAACGGTTGTGAGGGGGGGGTCGAAATACCGGGCAAACGGTACATCGTCAAAGCCAACCACCGATATGTCTTCGGGAATACGCAGACCATGGTCACGGATCGCGGCCATCGAACCGAGCGCAACCACATCACTGGCGATGAAGACGGCGTCAGGTTTGATCTCGCCCAGCAAGAGCGATTTCATTTGTTCGTACCCGCTCTCAGGAGTAAAGTCCCCGTGGCGGACCAGGTCTTCCACAAATGGCAGACCGTTCTCCTCCAGGGATTGCCGGTAGCCGCCAAGACGGTCGCAGGCGGCGGTGAAGGATAGGTCGGCATTCGTGATACATGCGATCTTTTGATAGCGTTGCTGCTGGACCAAATGATCCGTTGCCAGTTTTGCCGCCGCCTTATTATCGACATCCACATAACAGAAACGTTGATCGGGCATGCTTCCCATGAGCACCATCGGGAAATCATCTTCGAGCAAGGCGGTGAGCGCCTGGTCGTCAAAACGGGGTCCTGAGAGGATGATCCCATCGATCCGTTTGGAACCGACCAGGTGAAGGTAAGTTTCTACGGGATGGGTATCTTCTACAGTCTCCAGGAGGAGCCGCATGCCACGGGCGCGGGTTTCGTCGACCAGGACATCAATGATCTGGGTGATGTAAGCGTCGGTGGCGATGTGATATGGGCTGCGATTTAAGATGAGGCCGATGCTTTGTGACCGGCCGGATGCCAGGGTTTGCGCGGCTGCGTCGGGAATGTATCCCAGATCCACGGCGGTTTGCATCACACGTTGGCGGGTGTCCTCGCTGATCTGAACCCCCTCGACGTTATTTAACACAAAAGAGACCGTGGTCCTTGATACGCCGGCAGCTTTGGCTACGTCATGGCTGGTGACTCGTTTTGGGGACATCCCATCTCCTGAGATAACACGTGTTACTAACGCGTGTTAATAATATAGCAAATCAAAACCGGAATGTCAAGTGGCTATTAATTCCCGCGGTTTTATGAATTGGCGCGGTTTGTCCTCCCTTTCAAAGGAGGGGTGGCGCGAAGCGCCGGGAGGGATCGGATTGCCCTGCTCCTGGTCGGAAGCAGCAATGGTGGGTTGCCCATCGGGCAACCCACCCTACGCGGTGAATCATATTAAATGTACACAAAGCTTAGGTAAGATTTCTCGACTTAGAATTTGTCACGAGCACATTCATGGCAGTAAAGATAACTTCCGACCAGGAAACCAGCCGGTTTGGTGAGAGGACGGTTACACCCATCGCAGATCGCATCCTCCCTGCCTTCCCGCTCCCACCAATCCACCGCCCGCTGATGGCTCATGGCACGCGCATCTACAGATGATGGTCCATCTGTGGATTGCGGCGCTTTGAACTTAAAGGTGAATTGTTCAACTAACTTTTGTTGAGCGCGACCATGAAAATACTTCACGTTTTCAACAAACTCATCGTAATTATCCAACATGGTTTCGTGAACGGCCAGGGGTAGACCTGATGGAAAGCTGACAGTAATGAATGGGATATTTTTTCCGGGAGTAGTTCCGGTCATCACTTTTGTGTCCGTCCAATCATATTTCTTATCAGTCATCATTGGCCAACCAGTATACTCAATCCCGTCTTCATCCAAAGAGACCGTTTGGATCTTGGTATTGAAGTTTGCTTTAACTACGACATATCCCAGTCCGATGCACGTTACGATGATCACAATCCCGCCACGATACTGGTAAAACCAAAGTCGTAGATGATGTTCGCAATGCTGGCAATGATCGCACCCACGAAGAACAACATTAATAAACCTGCGCCGGCATATCCAAAACAACCTTTCTTCTCCTTCTTCAGCGTGTACACTTGCCTTCCCATGGTTCCTCCCGTTTGATTAATACAGATTCCAAACCACCAACAGGCAGCATATCTGATGAGTGCAACCACCAATAAGGGATTTGGATTTCGGATGTAAAAACGAACAACGGATGGATTATCTTAGCATGAAATCCAGGACAATTCAACAGACAACGGCCGGTTGGGTGTAGGGTGGGTTGAGCGATATTTCTCAACCCACCATTCCTGTTATGGGAGGCGTGAGTAAGAGTTTGGTAGAGATGCTTCGCCGACAGGGTCGGCTCAGCATGACAGGAGTTCTATCCATCGAACGGGTGAATTAACGAGAATCAAAGGTGGGTTGCCCAAAAGGCAACCCACCCTACACGACTTTTGTCCTCCCTTTGTAAGGGAGGTGGCGCGCAGCGCCGGAGGGATCGAATTGCCCATCGGGCAACCCACCCTACAGGATTACACCTTCCCCCGCACGTCAATGGCGAGCGCACCTTTGACCAATACCTTGAGTGGATTGATCTCCAATTCCAAAATCTGCGGATGATCCATTGCCAGTTGAGATAATCGCAGCAGTACCTCTTCGGCAGCCAGCGCATCTGCTGGAGATATACTCCGAAAACCTTGCAACTTCTTCCCGGCCCAGGTGGATTGGATCATCTGGTGGGCTTCAGTCCGTGAGAGAGGCGCGATGCCAAACGCGACATCCTTCAACCCTTCCACTTCGACGCCGCCCGAACCGAACATCAGCATCGGCCCAAACATGGGGTCGCGCACAAATCCGGTGATGACTTCCTGCCCCGCTCCGGCCATCTTCTGGACATGGACCCCATCGATACGAGCTTCAGGTTTTGCTTTGTGCGCCCTATCAAGTATCAATTCGAACCCGTTCCGTACATCACGAGCTGAGTTAACATTCAATAACACTCCGCCAATATCGGATTTGTGGGCAATGTCTGGCGAAGCCAGTTTCAAGACCACAGGGTAGCCCAGTTTGGCCGCTATCTTCACTGCCTGGTCGGCCGTCTCTGCCAACTTCAATCCAATGGTCGGGATACCATACAATTCCAGCAACGCCAGGACCGTGTTCTGATCCAACCAGGCTCCTTTTCCCGCATCCGATAATACCTTTGCAGCTTTCTTCTGGAAAATTCCCGGTATGGATACTTTCTCTTCAACCGGCGTTTCGAGGAATGCGGCGTACTTGGTGAGCGCACCCAGAGCGGAAGCAGCCCATTCCGGGAAGCGGTAATCGGGGATCTGAGCCGCCCGCGCCAGGGAAACCGCTTCTTTGATCTGCTCTTCGCCCATTAACGCGAATAAAACCGGTTTCTGGTGGGACTGGATGACGGGTAGCATGGCTTTCACTAACGCGCCGGTCGTGCTCGGAGGCGGCGGCGGCGAGATGACGATCACCGAATCGACCCCGCTGTCGTTCAGGATCAACTCCAGACTGCCGCTGAAATGCTCCGGACCAGCGCCTGCCAGCATATCGACCGGATTCTGCAGACTGGCGGCAGCAGGCAACAGCTTTTGTAAGCCGGATCGCGTCTCTGGGCTAAGGTCTGCCAGTTTCATTCCGTGCATCTCCAGGGCGTCTGCGGCGGTAACGCCCGGACCGCCCGAATTGGTCAGTACTGCCACCCGGTTTCCCTTTGGCAAGGGACACCAGGCCAGGGCACGCGCCCATTGGAACATCTCTTCTGTGGTGTTAGCCCGCAGCACACCGGCTTTCGCGAAGGCCGCATCGAAGGCAGCTTCCTGTCCGGCCAGGGCGCCGGTATGGCTTGCCGCAGCACGCTTGCCACTCTCAAACCGTCCCACCTTCAGCGCCACGATGGGCTTCTTCCGCGCCACCCGGGAAGCGGTTTCGATGAATTTCCGTCCATCCTTCACACCTTCCAGATAGAGGGTGATCACTTTCGTATGTGGGTCGGCTGCCATCTCCGGCAGAACGTCAACCTCGCTCACGCTGGTCTGGTTCCCCAGGCTGATAAGATGCGACAAGCCGCCGCCCTGTCCGCGAATCCAATCGATCACCGCGGCGCAGATGGCACCCGAATGGGAGAGAAAGGCGATCTCTCCTGCCGGCGGTCCCGGCGGTTGCAGGAAGGTGGTCTCCAACGGATAGTGGGTGTTGATGATCCCCACGCAGTTCGGTCCGATGAAGCGAATGCCGTACTGATTGGCTATCTGGAAAACCTGCTCCTCGAGTAATGCCCCTTCCGGGCCAACCTCGCGGAATCCACCGGTGGCAACGATGGCGGCTTTGATGCCCCTCTTCCCGGTTTCTTCCATCATTTGCGGAACAGCCTGCGGAGGCACCAGCAAAACAGCCAGGTCGACCGGGTCAGGTGTGTCGAGGATGGAGGTCAGGATGGTCTGCCCGAAAAGATCTCCACCGCGTGGATTGACGAAATGGATCGCACCAGGGTAACCGCTCCGGACCAAATTTCGAGCCAGGGCATAACCCAGTTTGTTGGGATCCTGGGAGGCACCGCACAGAACGATGCCTTTTGGTTGAAAGAAGGGAGAGAGGGGATTATTTTTCATACAGAAATTATAGCAGGGTCATGGATTATTCATGACCCTGCATCATGACCTGTACTACATACATCAGACAGGGCAAACGGGTATGATACATCCAGAAATCAAACACGAATTGTGCTAATTAAAAGGAAAAGAAAAATGAACGAAAATTTGGAAACCAAAACTGATCAACCCAAGCGTGGCGGTATTGTCGCTGGAGCGATCCTGCTGACTGTCGGGTTACTGACACTGGCAGCCAATATATTCCGATCCGGGATTGAACTATACCTGGTGCTGGGTATTGGCCTCATCTTCCTGGTGGCCAGTCTGACCGCCCGCCAGGTCGGGTTACTCATTCCTGCAGGTGTCCTCATCGGTATTGGATCCGGCATTGTCGTGGCCGAAGCCTTTGGGAACGTGCTCACAGAAGATGGGAAGGGCGGCCTGTTTATGCTGTTCTTTTCACTGGGCTGGATGTTGATCTCACTGCTCTCCCTGGTTATTCCGGAAAAAGATGGCACCCGGCACTTCATGTGGTGGCCTCTCATCCCGGGCGGGATCATGGCTGTGATCGGTGGCATGATCCTTCAGGGTGAGACCGGCTTGAAAGTCCTGGGTTGGATCAGTCAGGGTTGGCCGGTGGTGTTGATCGGGATCGGTCTGTACCTCCTGCTTCGCCGCAAAGAACTGAAAGAAGAGTAATCATACCTCCCTTCCTTCCCCTCCGGATCGTCATGATCCGGAGATTTTTTATTCCGACATCAAAAGCTGGGTGGATTTATTCCATTAACAATCGGGTAGAATGAAGGAGACAATTTGAACAAAGGATCGTGCCATGACCTACCCCATCATCCAACGGGAAATTACCGTTCATTTAAATAACGGCAACTGGTATCTCCGACCGGTGGAAACACCGGCGATACTCGGTCCGGTGGATTACGCCTGGCACCGCTATCACCTCTACCCTGACAGCTTCACTTTCGGGGAAGGTCTTCTGGCCGGCAGCAGTATCCCCGGATCGCGCCGATTGGTCTTTGGCGCGCCTTCACCGCAGTGGGATGGGTTCTATGTCTCCAGCATGGGAGGAGCGGCCTACACCTTCCATCGGGTGGGCGTGAACTATGTTGCCCTGCGCGGCCGGGCGCCCGAAACCAGTATCTTATTACTTAACCATAAGATGGGCGAGATTCACGTCCGGATCGAACCTGTTAATACAGAGTCCCTCTGGTGTGGTTATGCGGACCCAAATGGCAGGCCATTGCTCGGGATTTTTCGCCCTACAGCAAGCGCTCTTCGATCGCTACAAATCTGAATACCCGGAAGGAAAATTGCGGGTCTGCGCAGTCGGACCTGCTTCGCAGCACACATCCGAAGGGGCGATCGGTTCCAGTCCGTATCGGAAGGGCGAGCTATCTGCGGTGGTGGATTGGGCTGGCCGGGGCGGTCTGGGTTCGCGGTTATACCAGACGCATAACATTGCGGCCATTCTATTCGGTGGCGAGTGGGAAGACCCCGATTTGCGTAACTCGGCTGAGATTGATTCCTATTTCATGACCCATTTCGGTCAGAAGACGATCCAAACGGATATTGCCCTCACTGAAAAATACCGCTATGTCCCTCAGTTTGAAACCGGGGGCACCTTTGGCGTCAACATGCGCGAGATGAATGAGCGGATCATGAGCTTCAATTACACCAGCATCTATCACCCTGATTCTGAACGGCTGGAACAACATGAGAAATTCATTCTGCAGCATTACCTGGAACAATTCAATACTGAGACCATCAAACCGAAGAACTTCCAACATTGTGGTGAACCATGCCCGGTCGTCTGCAAGAAGATGATGGATGTGTATAAAAAGGATTATGAACCCTATCATGCACTCGGTCCGCAGATAGGGGTCTTCGACCAACGCGCCGCGGAACAGATCAATGATTATGTGGACGCGATGGGTTTCGATGCCATCCAGACGGGAGGAACCGTCGCCTGGATCATGGATCTGGTGGCGGAAGGCTTGATCGATCCGGTGGAGTACGGCTTCCCCCGGCGAATCAGATGAAGATGCGCTTCACCGCCAGCATTACCGAGTTCGACCTGGTGAAAGACAGCGCGCTGAATGCTGCTTATGCCCGCAGCGTGGTAGAGGCGATCCTGTTCGAACCGAAAGCGGTTGTCTTTAGGGCAGGCATCCGCGCCGCTGCGGAAATTCTGGACAAACGCCATCAGATCAAATCAGTCGACCGCGCCGTCTATCTTCCGCATGGCGAGACCGGCTACATGGTCCCCAATCAATACTGGGTCGCGGGTATGCTCAGCCCCATGCCAATGATGGGAAAGTATTATGTCTATTACGAGGGGAAATTTCTGGAACCATTTGAATTGGGACGGAAGAATGTCGAGCGGATGACCTACGAGTTATTCACCGATAACAGTGGTATCTGCCGCTTCCACCGTAAATGGGCAGAGGCCATCACCGATGAGATCCTCGCCGCGCATTACGGGCTGTCGATCAGCTTCAAGGAACACCAGTTCAATCTGGCCAGGCATATCCACGAAAGCGAATCAGACAAGAGCGTGTATTGGGAAAGCGAGCGGGTTGCCGATCTGATTTTCACGTTCCTCGAGCAGTGGGAGAGGTTTGGGTTGAAAGAGCCGGCGTTACTGGAGTGGTTGGCCAAATTCAGGGAAGACAAGCACAAGGCAGCCCGCGATTGGTGGATGGAAGTTCGCCGGGGGATTGATACAGCATTCACAGCAGGCGCGCAGGCTATTCCGGATATGCTCACGCCCAGTCAGGCAAAAGCGAACCACAAATAAACGGGTATGGCAATCTGACCTGACGATGGAATTGAAGGCCTAAGGGTTTGTGCGGCGACTCGGTTTAGGCAGTAACCCTGCCCCGTAATAACCGCCGATGATGGCGATCAGATAGATGGGCAAGTATAAGCAGGTGGGCTGCGCTATGACCGAAAAACAAACCACCCGCCATGGCGATCAAGCCGATAATGCTCATCCACCAGAATTTAAATTGCAGAAGTCGGGCGATAATTCCCCATACCAACGCCACGAAAGGGTAACCGAACCACAAAACGGTTTGCAGGTAAACTGGACCGGGTGGTGAAATGAAAGTGATCCCAATTTTGGATAACCGCATCAGAATATAAACGGTAGCCAGCATTACCAGGGATAAGTCCCAGGGCATGCGGGGTAGGTCCTTTTGTTCAGTCTCGTCAACGATTTTTTTCATAATGGTTGGTCTCATCCCGGGAAGCAAGATGAGTTAATCATATCCCCATTTTATTTTCCTGTCATCTGAAGGTCGATTCTGATCAGGTGGATGCCTTTTCGAGCATGACGGTCACCCGCGTTCCGCGTTCAGGGAGGCTGTCGATTTGGATCGTCCCCTTCTGTGCTTCAGCTAGACTACGCGCAATGGACAAGCCCAATCCTGCACCTCTGGTTTTGGTTTTGGAATTGCGCCCCTTGAAAAATCGATCGAAAACGTAGGGAATATCTTCCTTCTGAATACCCGTCCCTGTGTCGGTGACCAGGATACTCACTTTCTGATCTGCTTCTAGTGTGGAAAGCGAGATTTGACCTCCGCGAGGAGTGTGTTGGATGGCGTTATCAATCAAAATCCAGAGTAATTGCCGCATCCGATCCGGGTCGGCCAGAACACGAATTGGAAGGGATTGGAGCGATAGCTGAATTTGGTTGTCTATTAAGATAGGCTCAAATTGCCGTTGGATATCATTGAAAAGGGCTTCAACCTGAACCGGTTTGAGCGCCAGAGTAATTTTCTGGTAATCCAAACGTGAGAGCAGCAGCAAGTCTTCGACCAATTTGGCCATGTAATCGACATCATTCAGAACGTCACCCATCAACTTCTTCACTTCCCCGGGTGGAGTGGTGCGGGTGGCGAGTTCGGTACTCGCCCGGATCAATGTCAGGGGAGTCCTTAAATTCGTGGCTGGCATTGGCGATAAACGATTGCTGTTGGTCCAGCGATCTCTGTGTGGGAATAACGGCTCGTCCGGCGATCCACCAACTGCCTATCCCCAGAAGAACCAAAAATACCAGGCCGATCATCAGCATACTCATGAGGTATTCGTTCAAAAGCCGTACTTGATCGTCGATCTTTCTCCCCAATTGGATGAACCCGGCTGGATATCCGTCCGGTAGCATATAGGTAAGATAACGGACGGGCGTTCCATCCGCCATCGCAACGGTGCGTAGATCGATCCCGGATTTCTTGGCCGCCAGAATGGCCGCAATATCCGGCTTGAAGGGTGAGCTATTGGAGAAGGTGGTTGGGATCACCCCACCGGAAGCATCGATGTAACTCACGAAAATGGCCGAAAGTTCGCTGTCAAAAGCATTGTCGATCACCGGTTTGGTTTGGGCTGCCAGCACTAATGAATCGACCAGGGCGGGAGTGGGTGTTGGGGTGGATACCTGCGCAGTTCTCGGTTTTGCCAGGACGGATTTGGATTGGTAAGCGGATGACAATAATGGTGCGATCCGGGTTGGCGGAACTTCCTTCAGGTTCGGATTCGGGTTCTCTTCCACCTCGTCAGTTGATTTACCTTCGTGCTCAATCTCTGTCGATTGGGCCGGTCTCCGCGTGGGAGTAATTTGGTAAATCGGCCAGGCAGTCTGGGTAAGGGTAGGCGTGACAGATAAAAATTCAAGGTCTTCCAATTCATCCTCAAATTCAAGACCTTCGGTTGGTGTTGGTAACTTACCTTCAGTAAGGGAACGATTGAGGAAATCCTGCTCGGCGGCTTCGAGCTCCGGAGAGATAGGCGCCTCCAGGTTCCGCAGCTCCAATGCGAGGCGATATTTTAAGGCGACGTCGGTGGAGGATCGGAAAAATCCTTCCAGTCGGAAGAATAAGATCGCCCCAAGCACAGCAACCATCAATATTCCGAAGAAGAGAAACAGAATGGTGAGTTGAATTCGTAATCGTTTAAGCATAAGCTGCATCAAATCGGTAGCCAACTCCACGTACAGTCTGAATCGGATCTGGCAAGCCGGGTGTATTTAGTTTATGCCGCAGATAAGAGATGTAAACATCCACCAGATCCTGACGGACATCGCTATCGTACGACCAGACATATTCCAGAATTTTCTGGCGAGACATGGTCTTGCCAGGATGCCTGAGAAGGTATTCCAACAAGTCCCATTCGGTTCGGGAAAGGTCGATGATCTGGTCGCTCCTTCTCATGGAATGGGTTGCCAAATCCATGACGATATGCCCCACCCGGATCTCCTGCGGGTCTGCATTGGTTGGTGCGAATCTGCGGGAGATTGACCGTAACCTTGCCAGTAATTCATCAAACGTGAATGGTTTCACCAGGTAATCGTCTGTACCACTATCCAACCCGGCTACGCGGTCTTCCACTTGGCCGCGAGCTGTTAACATCAATATACCCATATTCATACGCGCTTTCCTAATTTCCCTCACGATGGATGGGCCATCCCTGCCGGGTAACATCCAGTCGACGATTACCAGATCGTGGATCCCACGTAAGGCCAATTCAAGACCTTCCAGTCCATCGTGAATTACATCGACCTTGTAATGATCGTCTTCCAGAACCCGGCGGATGATTTCAGCCAATCTTTGATCGTCTTCAATGACCAGTACTCTCATTTTCCCTCGTCTATCAAAGAACCGGAAATCTCCACTATTTTTTAGTGTAGCATGTTTAGATTGGAAAATGGTTGGAAAAATAAGGGTTATTCTCAAGCCTCCTATTAATCACGACCTTTAGAATGAAACTAATATCAATAACTATGGAGGAAATGATGAAACGAATGCCATTACTATTGGCGGTATTAATTACCGCATTTACGCTGGGAGTGATTGGAACCTTAGTAAAAGTGGTTTCAGCTTCCCAGGAAACAGCCAGGGTCGCCGAGCTGGAACAGGAAATTCTTGATCAAAAGATGGCTTACGCCCAGATAATCTCAGATGCGAATAGCCGGATTGTTCAGGCAAATGATGTGATCAAGGAAATTTCCTCAAAAAAGCAATCGGCAGAAGAAGACCTGGCTGCATCCAAAAATATTTCGGTTGACGAATCCATCTCGCTGGCCTTAACGGCCGTCGGCTTAAGCGGATCATCCATCTCGGGGCACGCGGAGCTGGTGGATTATAACGGAACCGTTGCCTATGAAGTTCAATTGGATGGCGGCGCCAAAGTGTATCTCGACGCGGTCGACGGGAAAATTCTATACAACAGCCTTACCGGCGGTCCTTCCGCTGTGATCGATGATAAAAAGGCGCTGTTCGAAGCCGTCAACTATATGCAGGGTGGTCAGGTGGTTTCGGTTGAGAAGACAGTATATAACGAGATCCCGGCCTATCTGGTCACGTTTACGTCCGGCGATCAGGTATATGTCAGCCTGTCCGGTGAAATTCTGGCCCTCATCCAACCCCAATACTTTTATACTGCAAGCGTTGACGATTCTGATAATTCACCCAAGAGATCTGCGCGGTCGGACGACGATCACGAAGACGAGCATGAAGATGAATCTGATGATTAGCGTGAAGCCTGAGAGGATTAACGAATGAGCTCTCCTTTTAAAACCCGTCCACCGGGTATCGTTCTTTCAGGAATAAAGGCAATCCTCGCGTCTGGAGCTATTGCCGGTGCAATAGGAATCTGGACTCTGCTCTCGAACCAGGCTGTCGAAGGCTCTTACAATCAGGACCTTAACTCGGATTCGGAACTGGATGAAAACAATACGGCGGAGTCACTACCTACACTGGTATCGTTGATCCAACTGGATGGCGACCAGGTAGTTTCGGCAAATCCGACCGAAATTCCAACGGATTTGAGGGCTATTTCTGCCCTACCGACCGCAACAGTATCGATCCAGGCGCCCCTTGTACAAACGGTCAACCTGGGTGGTGGGTCGGGTGGAACTGCAAAGAAAACTGCACGCAAAAAATCTGCCGCGAAAACACGGTCTTCATGATCTACAAAGTGGAATTCCATGCAATGGGATCTTCCGTCCAGGTTTTGTTGGAAGGTAAAGATTCAGTGAAACCGATCCTGCGGGAAGTGCCGGCCTGGTTTGAGTACTGGGAAGCCATCCTGAGCCGGTTCAGACCGGAGAGCGAGGTCTCAAGACTTAACCGGATGGCGGGCGAGACGGTTGTCGTAAGTCCTGTTCTCTGGGATGTACTACAAAACGCCATGCAGATGGAGAGCGAGAGTGATGGTCTGGTGACCCCCGGGTTATTGGATGCGCTCAACTCGGCAGGTTACGATCGCAGTTTTGAACTTCTGGATAGCCTGCCCTATAGCAAGCAAACGACGAATCTCCCATCTGAACCGCTGCTCGGTCAGATCATGCTGAACGAAAAGCAACGGTCTGTCTTGCTTCCTCCCGGTGTTCACCTGGATTTTGGTGGAATCGGGAAAGGTTGGGCTGCTCAGCAAACGGCTGCCATTCTGGGAAAACTGGGTCCCGTCCTGGTGGATGCCGGTGGAGACATTACTTTGAAGGGTTGTTTGTCTGACGGAAGTCGATGGACGATTGGCGTGGAAGATCCCTTCCATATGGAGGACGAGATCAGCCAAGTCGAACTAACCGATATGGGTGTCGCCACATCCGGTAAAAACAGGCGCCGCTGGCTGAAAAGCGGCATCGTGCAACACCACATCATTGATCCACGAACAGGCAGTCCGAGCGACGGTGATGTTTTTTCCGCTACTGTCATCGCACCGAATGTGATCCAGGCGGAGATGGCAGCCAAAGTCCTCGTCATCCTCGGCTCTGAGCAAGGGATCCGACTGGTTGAGCAGCAGACCAGGTTTAGAATCCCTTCTGATCACGACCGACGGTGAGGTTCTGAGAAGTTCTGGGTTTTCAAAATTCGAAAGGGTTGAGCAATGAGTCAGAATAACAATAATCCATCTGAAAACACGGAAGATGGATCCGTCTATCGAATGTTGGGGATTGGGATCATGGCGGCTGTATTCGGTCTGGTACTGGCGGTCGTCATCGTTCCGGTCTTTTTACCGGGTTTGGTTTTCTCCGTGAGCGGCGAGGAACCAAAAGCCTTCTGGTTTTTATCCCGTGGAACCGCTCTGGTCTCTTATGTGTTCCTCTGGATTTCGATGGTGCTGGGATTATTGCTCAGCGCGAAAATCGCGAAGCTCTTCCCTGGCGCCTTCACAGCCAACGATCTACACCAGTTTGTCAGCATAGGCGGATTGATCACCGGTTTGACCCATGGTCTGCTTCTATTGGGCGACAAATATATGGATACAAATCTCTTCCAGATTCTGACCCCGTTCGCATTCGCCAATTACCGGCCAGTTTGGGTCGGATTTGGCCAGTTGGGATTTATCCTCTGGCTCGTGACCGTGGTCTCGTTTTATGTTAAAGAACGAATCGGATTCAAAGCCTGGCGGGCAACCCATTACCTGAGCTTTCTCACCTTCGCCGGAATGCTCGTCCATGGAATACTTGCGGGGACTGATACCAGCACTACCTGGGTGAACTGGATGTATTGGATCTCTGGTGGATCAGTGGTTTTCCTGACCTTTTATCGTATCTTTGCTGCCATTGATGCAAAGAACGCTAAAGCAAGCTCGCCAGTGCTTCAACCTCGTATAGTCCAATCCTCAGTTGAAAACACATAAACTGACGTATCATCAGTTGATCGGTCAGGCTCCCATCCATTTGGATGGGAGCCTGCTTTGATCAGATCTCGATGCATGTAGGTCACATACTTCTCGGTCTGGCGCATCCCTGCCCGCAGATAGAGTTGTGGCGCGCCGGTCATGTTTTCTGAATCCACGGTCAGCCCAACCGAAGTCCGTCCGCGCCGGTGAAATTCGCCAAAGGCATGCCGGAGCAGATTGAGGGCAATCTGTTTTCCCCGGTGGGATCTTTTCACAGCCAGTTGGCGAATCCACCCGCCGAGTGGATCGTCGAAACCGACTGCCACGCCTGCGATTTCCTCCCCCATGGTCACCATAAACAAGAGGGATGGGTCAAAATCGGATCGTTCGAGGATGAAGTGAACCCAGCCTTCAAACGAATTTCCCTCGCGGTGAGGCAACTCCTGGAAGGCGGTTTCAATCACTTCGTACACTTCCCGGGCATGCTTGGGTCGGTCGAAGGCTGTCACCTGATAGCCTTTCGGCCAGGAAGGCGGTTCGGGCGGCTGGTTGAAATCGATATGCATCCGGTATTGCACCTGAATTGGATGAAAGCCCAATCCCTCCAACAGATGGTGGGTTTCTTCCCGCAGGCTGATCGTGCGCGCCCTTCCACCAGGGGACAGAACTTTACGGGCCCGCTCCAACCCCATCCGGTAGAAGATGGCCGGAGAGATAGCATCCGCTCGCCCGGGAAGAAGATGAGTATTGTGGTTGATGTAGACGTCCTGGCCGTGGTGATAAAAATCGGTATAGCCGGCGATCTCGCCGGAAGGATCGATCAATAAAAAAGCGTCGCGTTCCACCACAAAACCGGTTCGCTTCCATTCATAATCGAGATCGCTTTCGGTGGTATCCGGTTTGCCAAAATAAGCCGTGTCGCAAGCCCGGATGAAATTGGTTACTCCGGTCAGATCGGAATGTGAGGGCTGAACAATTTGCCAACCGGTAGGAAGCGAAAAAGTATCCACGGATTATCTCCTTCAAGTGGTGATGAAGACCTGGCCTGGTCTCATGCTCATGATGGCGGCGAGTTGGTCGATCCGCCATGATTGTATCAGAATCGCTATAACTATGCGCAAGCACCGGTACGCTAAGATCAGCTCTTCGAGAATCTGATTATATTGGATGTTAACCGGAAATTACAGCCCACCCCCGAGATCAAACCGGCGGCCTGGAGTGGCATTCTTGCTATAATTCAGGTATTCGATGCAGCGGGAGCGAAAAAGTTGGCCATTGAATTTCCGGAAGCATTCACGATTTGCGAGCAGATGAAAACCGTTCTGCCGGGGCGGACAATCCAGCGCGTGGAGATCGGCGACCCAAACTCCACCGTTTTCCGTTGGAGATTTTCCAACCTCGACAAGGTGGATATCCAGGGTGAGCGAATTGATCAGATCACCCAGCATGGCGACCAGATCCACATTCATTTTGCGGATCGGCGGCTGATGTTTGGTGACCTGATTGGTAAACTCCTCTATCATCCGGTTGGCAGTGACCTGCCGCCCAAAGCGAAGATTCTCTTCCACCTGGATGATGGCGCCGCCTTCTCTTACTCCGTCTCTTTATATGGTTACGCCAGCGCCATCTCGAAGGATCAGGCGGAAGCCTACATTAAAGAGACCGGTCTTTCACCACTGGATCCCCAATTCACCCCCGACTATCTGGGCAAGATATTTTCTGAGGGTAAACGAAAGATTGCCAAGCAGCAGAATGTGTACGGCATTCAATACAAGGCAGCCGGAGTGGGTAACGGCTACTGGCATGACATTCTATTTCTGGCCGGGGTATTACCCACACGAAAATCCAAAGAGCTGACTCCCCATGATTTTGAACAACTGCATCATCACACCGTCCAGGTGATCCGGGACGCGACCTCAGCACATGGCAGTGTGGATGAGCTGGATTTCTTTGGCAAACATGGCGGTTACCGGCGGATCATGGGCAGGCATATCAAAGGCAACCCTTGCCCGCGTTGCGGGAATCCCATCACTGCGAAAAATATATTGGGTTCCACTTCCTATTACTGCACGACCTGTCAGCACTAATCTCAACCACGGAGTAATTGATGAAAACAATCGGATTGATCGGCGGAATGAGCTGGGAAAGCTCGATCGAATATTACCGGGTAATCAACGAAGTAGCCCACGAAAAATTGGGCGGATTGCATAACGCGCTCAGCGTCATGTATACGGTGGATTTCCACGAGTTGGAGATCCTGCAGCATGAAAACCGGTGGGCTGAAGCGGATGAGATGCTGGTTGATGCGGCAAGGCGCCTGAAAAACGCCGGTGCTGATTTTCTCATCATCTGCGCCAATACCATGCATAAATCCGCTCCGAGGATTGAATCTGATGTGCAGATTCCCATCCTGCATATCGCCGATGCGACCGCTCTTGTGGTAAAACAGGCGGGCGTGAAGAAGATCGGATTGCTGGGCACCCGCTACACGATGGAAGAGGATTTTTATACCGGAAGATTGCGGAAAAACTTCGGGCTGGAGGTGGTTCTACCCGAGAAACCCGACCGGGATGAAGTGCACCGGGTGATCTTCGAAGAGCTGGTGGTGGGTAAAGTCCTGCCGGAATCCAGACAGACATATCTGCGGATCATTCAATCTCTGGCGGATCGAGGCGCGGAAGGGGTCATCCTGGGCTGCACCGAGATCGGATCGCTGGTGAAGCAGAAGGATTGCGCATTGCCGCTGTACGACACCACCCTGATCCACGCCCGGGCAGCCGTGGAAATGGCGCTGGCTTAATTTCGATAGTGCTTTACTGGCGTATCAAAAATCAGGTCAACCCCTGATCCATTCAAACCGGATGATGCTTCATCTACTACTATAATGGTGCCATGACAGAATATAACCCTGACACTTCGCTTGTTCGATGTGGTTGGAGCATGGAGCCTGCGATCCTGGTCTCCTACCACGATATGGAATGGGGCACACCCATTCACGATGACCGTCTCCTTTTTGAGGGGATCGCACTGGACGGCATGCAGGCCGGCTTGAGCTGGTTGACCATCCTCAGGAAACGGGAGAACTTCAGGCGCGTCTTCGATGGATTCCAACCCGAGTTGGTGGCCGCCTACGATGAGGTCAAAAATCCAGGAGTTATTGCAGGATGCCGGGATCATCCGCAATCGGCTGAAGATCAATGCCATCATTCACAATGCCGGGATCACGCTGGAAATCCAAAAAGAATTTGGCTCGCTGGACGCCTACCTGTGGGGATTCGTGGATGGCAAACCCATCCATAACCAATGGGAAAGTATGGCACAGGTACCGGCTCGCACTGAACTTTCCGACCGGGTCAGCAAGGACATGATCCAGCGGGGATTCAAATTCTGCGGCAGCACCATCATCTATGCGTTCATGCAGGCAGCCGGATTCGTGAACGACCACGCGGTGACCTGTTTTAGACATGCGGAATTAGTGGAAGGCCGGTGACCTTAACCCTGCGCTGGCTGGGGACGGCCGGCTTCGATCTGGATTTCGGGAATACCCGGTTACTGCTGGATCCATATCTGACGCGCATCCCAATCCATCGCTATTGGTTCGGGAAAGTATCTCCTGATCCGGCGTTAGCACAACAATATATCCATCGGGTTGATGCGATCCTCGTCAGCCATGCCCACATAGACCATCTGTTCGACGTCCCGGTGATTGCGAAGCGGGATGGCGTCCCTGTTTACGGATCTGCGAATACTTGCACCCTGTTATCGATCCTGGGGGTTGATCCGAGTCTGCTCCATGAGATTCAGACTGGTTCCCATTTCAAATTGGGAGGTCTTTCGATTTCCGTTGGCCGCTCCCGCCATATCCATACCCCCTTCTTTCGCCCCGGGAGGGTCAAACCAGAGTGGTCGCCACCTTTGAAGGCCCGCCAGTATGTGATGGATCATTTATATTATTTCCGGATTCAATCTTCTGAGGGGACGCTCCTGACAAAATCAGATTCCAACGTTGAGGAGACTGATCAAGCGGAGGTGTTGTTCATTAATCCGCTCCACAACAGGTCACGTCTGCGGCAAATACTCGAAAAGGTGCAACCGAAGGTGGTCATCCCATCCCATTGGGATGAATTCTGGTTGCCGTTAGACCAACCGGCACGGCCGATACTGCTTCCGCCGGGTTCCTTCCGCTATCCGTTTCAGCGCCTGAATTTGATGGAGATGAGCAAGTGGATAAAGACCATTCTACCGGATGTCTCGGTGGTCATCCCCGAACGGTTTGAAGAAATTCGCCTGGACTCATATATCGCCTGACGAGTCTATTTTAATTGCGCTCGAATCTTGGCCAGCATTGCCGGGTCGTCTTTGATCAGTTTCGACGGGACCAGCCGTGTGAGCAACTCAGCCCAGACCGGTTCACGTTCAAAGACCTCTTTGAAAATGGGCAGCGCATCATCCAGGTGTCCGGTATCAGCCAGGGAGACGGCGTTCCAGAAGGGAAGTTCCACGATCTGCGGAGCCATCCTGGCCGCCTTTTCATAGGCTGTCTTGGCCTTCTCCGCTTCGCCTTTCGCCAGGTGATCATCCCCCTGATTCATAAACTCGTACGCTTTTTGAATTTCCACCAGCCGTCGTAATTCCTGCAGTGGTTCCGGGTGATCCTCCACCCGCAGTTCCATGACGATTCCCGCCCAGGATTTACTGGTCACCTCCGGTCCGACGATCTTGATGGCAGCGCTCTGTTTCCCGCGGATGTCACCACCGGCAGCCTGGGCAGCGTCCATCGCCAGGAGCATTCGGTCGCTCAAATCCAACCCGGGATCCAACATGGCCTTGCGATATGATTCGGCCATTGCGGCAGGGACGGTGTCATTCAGCATCATATTTGCTTCCACGCTGAATCCCTCTCCCTGGATGTGCCCTGCCTCGGCGATGCATCTCGCGCCTGTATGAGTGGCAACATTCCCCTTTGCATCGACGATCGCCACCTGGCGCACTTCTTTGTTATCGTCTGCCATCAGCAGTGCGTCCAGAGTCTGGCGGGAAGTCTTTCCACCCCGCAACAGGTCCAACCCAAGCGGACCGTAGCTGATGTCGGTTAAGGATTGAGTGGCGATTGCGCCAACCCCAGCCTGCGCCCATGGAACGACCGAGCCAACCGAAAACCAATGCGATTGAACCGCCACACCCATCTGGCCGGTGCTGGGATCTCTGGCCACGATGGAAAAGGTATGAGCAAAGGGCTGCCCTGGATGTCGGATCATATCGTCTCCTCGTTGTTAGGGCGGAAGAATCGCTTGACTGATTCGCGATTAAAATAGTACCAATAGATGATGGGGAAGAGCACACCCCGGATCATCCTGCCGGTGATCGTGAAAGATGCGGTTTCGTCTATCTGTCCGGTATAAAACTGATAGCCATAATTGAATACCAGCAGGGCATTATATACAGTGACCAGGATCAGAAACCATAGTTTCGCGGTCGGGTTGCCTTTCCAGGTGAAGATGGCGGCAATGATCACACCCAAGGAAAGCAGGGCGCTTGCCCCGACGGCGATGGCATTGGTGGCTGTCAGGTCAAAATCCTGCTGGAGGAGCAGCATCACGGCCAGCCCGAGGGGTAAAATACCATCATAGAACATTGAATACATGGTAAAGATCCAGACTCCCAACGGTCGTGCTGGTCTGGTTTCAGCGGGAGGAATTAAGGATGTTCGGCTCATTCATTGGACCTGCCTTGGTGGACTATATATGAATATGATCGCTTGTACTCAGAGTCTCTTCATATTATCATAAGTTAATTGGAACAAATCGCCCTTTTAATTAGAAGGAGAATTGATATGAAAAATTACCGCAATATTATATTGGTTGCCGTCTTTCTCATCATCTTCACAACCGCTTGCGGATTGGTCAATCAAGCGCTGAACGAGGCTGAGAAGATCCCATCCATGGCCGCCAAGGTCGCCACGGAGGTATTGACCACAGTGGAAGCGAAGATCACGGATGTGGCACCTACCCTGGAAGCACAGGTGGAGAAGCTGCCAACCACAGCCGCGAAAGCGGGAAAATCCTTCGACGACTTTGGTGGTGTGCCGGAAGAAGTACTGCAGAAAGCACTCGACCGGACAACGCAGCTATCCTCTTACCGAATGGACGTCACCGTGACGCAGGGTGAGACCGTTCAGAGTGAAATGGAATACGAAGTCATCCCTCCCTGAAAAGATCCATGGCGTCATCACCACCGGCGGAATGATCGCCGAAATGATCGTGGTTGGTTCAGATGGGTACATGAAATTAGGTGATAATTGGATCAAGACCAATGTGGATTTGGCCGATGTGTACCTGTGGGCCAAGCAGATGTCCCGCGATAGTCTCGAAGATGTCAAATTGATCGGACCTGAAACCATCGACGGTACGCCGTTGATGGCGTTTGAATACACGGCCGAAGTGGATGATGTGAATTCCACAGGCAAGGTCTGGATCGGGATGCTGGACGGATACATCCACAGGTCTGAGAATGATTCCATCATCAATGGAAAACCCTATCATACGGTCACCAAAATCTATGATTTCGATGAACCGATGACCATCGAACCACCGATGTAGAAAGGGCTCCTGACACCGGGGAATGATGATCCGCATACCCAAATGGAAAGACCTTCGCAGTGGCGATCTGGCGCTGATCATTGTGGTCGCCGCCGGTTATGTTCTCTACTTCACCAGCGGCGCCTACCTGACCTCCGTGACGCAGACGATACTCATGGCGGTATCGGGGATCGTCTATCTTGCCCTGACCCTGTGGGGTTCCCATCAACTGGGTGACTGGAAAGGCTGGCAGCGGGCGATCTTCTTTGCGATCACGATTGCCCTTGGTACCTCCATCGGCGTCTCATCCAATGGGGCAGCCTGGTTGATCCTGCTCCCGTTGGTCAGCGAAGCGGTGCAATATTTAAAGACACCGCTGGCCGTGCTGGTGACCTTCCTGATCTGGATCGGAGCGGTGTTGCCGGCTGCGTTGAGTGGAAATTTGGAATCCACCATGTCGGCCGCCATGGGGTATCTCAGCGCAGTGGTGTTTGTGGCGGTCTTTACCCAGGTCACCGTGAATGAGCAGAGGATGCGCCGGGAATTGGCGGCTGCCAACAACCGGTTGCGTGAATACACCCATCAATTGGAAGAAAAAACCGTCTTAAAGGAACGCAACCGGCTTGCCCGTGAGATCCATGATGGTCTTGGGCATTACCTCACATCCATCCACATTCAGCTCAAAGCAGCCCAGGCTGTTCTGAAAGAGAATCCGGATGTGGCTCAAGAGGCCATGAACAAAGCGGAGTATCTGGCACAGGAAGCATTGAATGATGTCCGCCGGTCGGTTCTAGCCTTGCGCACGGACCAGCCTTCCCTCGGAAATGTAAGCGAAGCCATTCGGGAATTGATCCCCGGGGATTCGGATGGAACGATGTATACCTTTGAAGTATCCGGGAAAGAGAAGGAACTGACACCTTCCATCAGTTGGATGCTTTATCGCGCTGCCCAGGAGACTCTGACCAATGTCCACAAACACTCTGAGGCTTCCCAGGTGAATATCCGCCTGAATTATAATGATCGTCAGGTGAATCTGACCGTGACAGACAATGGGCGGGGCGCGGATTCCCTGGATGGCGGCTTCGGAATTTCCGGCTTGCGCGAGCGGGTACAGATCCTGGGCGGGAGCATGGATGTGGTCACCTCACCCGGCAAAGGTTTTTCTGTTCAGATTTCGGCGCCTTATCCGATGGAATGATGGGAGTTCGATGACGGAACCAATAAAAGTGCTCCTGGTGGATGATCAGACCATGTTCCGTGATGGTATGCGGGTGTTGTTGCGTGCCCAGAAGGAATTTGAGGTGGTTGGAGAAGCGGGTGATGGCGAGGAGGCGCTGCGCAAGGCGGCCGAACTGAACCCGGATGTGATCCTGATGGACCTGCGAATGCCGGTCATGGATGGGGCGGCCGCCACCCGTCATTTACGGAACAGCCAACCGGGTTGCCGGGTGATCGTCCTCACCACGTTTGATGAAGACGCCGCCGTATTTGACGCGCTTCGCTCCGGTGCGATCGGTTACCTGTTGAAAGACGCACCTTCCGAAAAGCTATACGAAGCCATCCGAGCGGCAGCCAGGGGAGAATCGGTGTTACAGCCATCGGTGGCTGCCCGATTGGTGGCGCAATTCAGCCGCATGTCTGAAATCCGCTCCACGCTGGGCGCAGGAATTATCTGAACCACTCACCTCGCGGGAAATGGAAGTGCTCCGCTTGATATGCGCCGGAGTGACAAATCGGGAGATCGCAGACAGGCTCTATCTGGCGGAGGGGACGGTGAAGAATCACGTCACCAATATCTTCGCCAAGTTGAATGTCGCTGATCGGACGAAAGCGGTCGTCCGCGCCAGGGAGCTGGGTCTGGCGTAGGCATCCTCACCTTGACCGGCTTCCGCGGGCAGGGTAAAATAATGTCCACGCGGGCGTCGCCAAGTGGTAAGGCAGTAGCCTTCCAAGCTACTATTCGCCAGTTCGAATCTGGTCGCCCGCTCTTTTCTTTTTAATCTAACATATTCGCCAGCACCCATTAACCTTACCTTGCGATTCAATCCTCCATCTGCTATAATCTGCCTACCCTAATTTGGGCGCGTAGCTCAGCTGGTTAGAGCGCACGGTTCACATCCGTGAGGTTCGTGGGTTCGAGCCCCTCCGCGCCCACTTTTTATTTAACCCCCATATAAGCACCCAGATAATATGGGTTCGAGCCCTCGCGTAGCACCCCCGAGTGCAACGAAGGAGGCTCCGCGCCCACTTTTTATTTTAACCCCCATTTCCACCCAGATAATATGGTTCGAGCCCTCGCGTAGCACCCCCGAGTGCAGCGAAGGGGGCTCCGCGCCCACTTTTTATTTTAACCCCTTGCTCTTGACTTTGGAGAAACGGGCTTCTGGGAGGAAGAGGCAACGCCTCTTCCCCCCAGAAAAAATCTCGCTCGGGCAAGTGATCCTGTCTGGAAACAGTACTAACTGCCCGAGCGGATCTGCGAGTGATGGATGTATTAAAGGACGAGGTAGAGATTCTTCCCTCCGGTCAGAATGACATGCAAGGGATTGACCAAAGACAAGATTGCCACGCTCGTTTCACTCGCTCGCAATGACATGTCGTTAGGCATTGCTCTCGTGTCAGCACCCCCGAGTGGAACGAAGTGGGCTCCGCGCCCACTTTTTATTTAACCCCTTGCTTTTGACTTTGGAGAAACGGGCTTCTAGGAGGAAGAGGCAACGCCTCTTCCCCCCAGAAAAGAATCTCACTCGGGCAAGGGATAATGTCCAGTCGCAACAGACCAATTTGCCCGAGCGGATATGCGAAAGGTGGATGTATCCAAGGATTTAGGTAGAGATTCTTCCCTCCGGTCAGAATGACATGCAAGGGATTGACCAAAGACAAGATTGCCACGCTCGTTTCACTCGCTCGCAATGACATGTCGTTAGGCATTGCTCTCGTGTCTGCCCCCCCGAGTGCAACGAAGGGGGCTCCGCGCCCACCTGCATTTGACCTTGGAGAAACGGGCATCTGGGGGGAAGAGGCAACGCCTCATCCCCCCCAGAAAAAATCTCGCTCGGGCAAGTGGACCTGTCCAGATACCAGAAGAGACTGCCCGAGCGGATCTTGAAAATTAAGTTAATCCGCATGCCACCGAGGTAGAGATTCTTCCCTCCGGTCAGAATGACAAGGCACAGTGTGTCCCACAGAGTGGATACACATCCCGATCATCAGACGGGATATGTGCTAGAATTTTTCTATCATGTCCACCAACCCGCAAATCGTCGTCAAACTCGGCACCTCCACCCTGACCGCAGGCAAGAAGGGCCTATCAACCCCACAGACTGGTGGACCTGGCGCGCCAGATATCCATCCTCCGCGACCGAAACACCCGGGTGGTACTGGTCTCCTCGGGCGCCATCGCAGCTGGACGGGAAGTCCTCGGCTACCCGACCCTGCCCAAACATCTGCCCGCCAAGCAGATGCTGGCCGCCGTCGGCCAACCTAGGCTGATGGCATTATATGAACAATACTTCGCCATTTACGGCATCCATGTCGCCCAGGTGCTGCTGACCCGTGCCGATCTGACCGACCGGCGCCGCTTTCTGAACGCCCGCGACACCTTCGAAGCGCTCCTCAAGAACAATATCATCCCGATCGTCAATGAGAACGACACCGTCGCCACCGAAGAGATCCGTTTCGGCGACAACGACAACCTGTCCGCCCAGGTAGCCAACCTGGTCGAAGCGGACCTGCTCCTGCTGCTCACCGACCAGGACGGCCTCTATACCGCCGATCCGCGCATCGATCCACTGGCAAAACTGATCCCTGAGATCGGACCGCAGCCTTTCCCGCCCGAGTTGTGGCAGGCGGCCGGCGGATCCAGTCACCGGTCTTGGCACCGGCGGGATGAGCACCAAGCTTCAGGCGGCCGACCTGGCCCGTCACGGCGGGACCACGGTCGTCATTGCCCGCGGATCCATCCCGGATGTGCTGCTCAAACTGGCGGCCGGCGAATCCATCGGAACGCGCATCCTGCCCGTGGTCAACAAGCTGGAAGGGCGCAAGCGCCATATCCTCTCGGGCAGCCGCCCCGGCATCGAGGTGATCGTGGACGCCGGCGCCGCGCGCGCCCTCTCGCACGGAGGATCGCTGCTCCCGGCTGGGATCGTCTCGGTCAAAGGCGAGTTCGAACGGGGCGATTCCATCCGCGTGCTATCACCGGATGGTCATGCCATTGCCGTCGGATTGACGAACTATGCCGCGGTCGACATTCTCACCCTGTGCGGGCGCCAAACCTCGAGATTGAGCTTCTCCTGGGCTTCACCTTCGGCGACGAAGTGATCCACCACGACCAACTGGTCATCTTATAGGAATCGATATGTCCATCGAACAGCTATGCCACCAGGCCAAAACCGCATCCCGCGTGCTGGCACGCGTCTCCAGCATCGACAAGAATGCCGCCCTCCAGCGAATCGCTGATCAGATCTGGTCTGAACGGGATGAGATCCTTTCCGCGAACGCGGAAGACCAGCAAACCGCCCGCATGAAAGGGATCGACCCCTCCATGCTGGACCGGCTGATGTTGAACGAATCCCGGCTCGCGACCATCGTCGACGATATGCGGGCTGTCACCAATCTGCCTGACCCGGTGGGTGAGGTATTCGAAGAACAGATCATGCCCAATGGGCTGAAGATCCGCAAGCAGCGTGTGCCTCTGGGGGTGCTGGCTGTGATCTACGAAGCCCGTCCCAATGTGACGGTGGACGTGGCGGGGCTGGCCCTCAAATCAGGCAACGCAGCCATCCTGCGGGGCGGCAGCGAGACCATCCGCTCGAACCGGGCGCTCTGGAGTGCCATTCAACATGGGTTGAACGGCACACCCATCCCCGTGGAAGCCATCCAATTGATCACCGATCCCGCCCGGAGCCTGATGTTGGAACTGCTCCAGCAGGACCGGACCGTGGATATGGTCATCCCGCGCGGAGGGGCCGGCCTGCATCAATTCTGCCGGCAATACAGCCGCATCCCGGTCATCACCGGGGGGATCGGCATCTGCCATCTGTTTGTGGATGAATCGGCCGACCAGGCGAAAGCGATCGAGGTGATCCGCAATGCCAAGATCCAGCGTCCGACCGTCTGCAATGCGCTGGATACGGCGTTGGTGCACTGCTCCATCGCGGCGGACTTTTTACCCCGCCTGGTGGACCGTCTGGCCGCGGATGGTGTGACCTTCCGGGCGGAGGAAGGCGCGCGTTCGTTGTTGACCGGGAAGTTCGGCATGGTGGTCACCCCGGCGAAAGCGGAGGATTTTGATACCGAATGGCTTTCGCTGGTGCTTGGGTTGAAGGTGGTGTCGGACATGGATGAAGCCATCGAGCATATCGCCGCGCATTCCACCGGCCATTCCGATGGGATCCTGACCAACGACCCGATCCATGCCGAGCGGTTTGTGAGCCTGGTGGATTCGGCGGCCGTGTATGTGAATGCCTCCACCCGCTTTACCGATGGGTCGCAGTTGGGTCTGGGCGCGGAGATCGCCATCTCCACCCAGCGGCTGCATGCCCGCGGTCCGATGGGTCTGCGCGAACTCACCACCTATAAGTGGGTGATTGAAGGGGATTACCAGGTAAGGGGGTAGGGATATTTTCACCGCGAAGGGCGCAAAGAACGCAAAGAAGAATAAGAGTAATAAATTGCCTTTGTCATCCTGAGCCGACAGGCGAAGGATCTCTGCCTACCCATACCACCACCCAAGTACAACGGAGAAATTCTTCACCTTCGCTCTGCTCCGGTTCAGAATGACACGGCCTCAAGGAGTGGATGAGGAAAGTCCGAAATATCTGGGAATGATGGCATCATTGAGAGTAAATTTTTCTGGCCATACGGTAAAATAGTCACCACATCCGACATCCGAATAATGAGCAGATCGCCGATTGCCATTCACAGAATTGTTGCATGACTATCAATTTATCTTCAATCATGCGTCAGGAGTATCAGAATGAATTTGAACCTGGATCAAATGCGGCTGGATAGTGCCACCAAGCAGAAGAAGGGATTGCATTTTATTCTGGCGTCCGTCATTATTTGGACTGCCGTATTGATCATCCACATGACTGCGCTACCAATCTTGACCAAGAACCTGCTTACATTTTGTTTCACAGCCCCGCTTGTACCACTAGCCTTCCTGTTCTCAAAGATCATCAGAGTGGACTTTACAAATAAAGATAATCCGCTGACCAACCTGGGTATCCTGTTCTCCGTGAATCAAATGTTGTATCTCCTGATTGCCATGTGGATATTCAATGCGGTTCCAGAAAAGATGGTCATGGTATTGGCGATGATATTTGGGGCACATCTGTTCCCCTATGGTTGGCTGTATAGATCAACCAGTTACATGGTTTTATCCGTGCTTATTCCCATTGCCGCGCTGATTGTGGGGATTAAATTTTCCTCCCCATGTATGTTGCAGGCTGTATGATAGCGGTTGAAATTGTTTTCAGTCTGCTGTTGATGGTTGAAGTCAAGAAATTACCTGTCAGCGAATAAGGCAGCGAACCCCACCCGCGGTCCGATGGGTCTGCGGGAACTCAACACCTTATAGGTTGGTCGATCCGATGGGGATTACCAGGTCAGGGGTGAAGAACTTAATCGCCACGGAGAACCAGAGGCACAAGGGGAAATATATAAATAGCCACTACCCAAGAATGTGGATTATCTCCATTGGATCACAGTTGCACAGATTGGAATAATCGGGGATAATTACATAAGTTAACACTAATTTGGGTGGTGATACTGCATAGTTGGAACGGATCAAAAATCCGCAAAGTTAATTGTTATCAAATTCGCACAAAGCATATAACCTATGAGTAATAAGAAAAAATCGATTTACGTTGTCATAAATGGACGAAACCCTGGGATTTATTCTAAGTGGTTTGGTGTTGGCGAAACAGCCGAACAGATTGAAGGATTCCCAGAAGCGATTTACAAAGGGTTTTATACACGTGAAGAAGCCATAAATTGGCTAAAAGAATTTACTCCAGAAACCTTGGCAAAACTTGCACCGAATCTGGTCGAGTATCTCGACGAGAAAGATGATTCGCCAACGCTTCTGGATACCGTCGCCGAGTTATTGGATAATAAAAAAGTAGTGATATTTACTGACGGTAGTACAAATGCTGGTTCTGGCGCAGGAGGCTACGGCGTTATCTTGAAATACAAAGAGAACATCAAAGAATTGTCAGGCGGTTTTCGAAAAACTACTAATAATCGAATGGAAATCATCGCCTGTATCGAAGGTTTGCGGGCCTTGAAAAAGAGATCAGACGTTGTTGTTTTCAGCAACTCACAATATGTTGTGAATAGCATGACAAAAGGATGGGCAAAAAAATGGCAAGCTCAAAGTTGGATGAGAAATGATAAGGAGAAAGCTGAAAATTCAGATTTATGGGCTCAATTGTTGAATTTATGCAATCTTCATAACGTTGAGTTTCAATGGGTAAAAGGCCACAACAACACAAAAGAGAATGAGCGATGTGACCTATTGGCGTTGGATGCATCGAAGAAAAGCAATTTACCAATAGATGAAGGATTTGAAAATCCCAAAACGGCAAAACCAATAACACTATTTTCCGAAATTGGGATGTAACAGGATGATGTGGTCATTGATAGAATGCTTTGGGTTTGAGTGTATGAAACGCTAGCTCTAGGTATTTCATTGATCAAACCATGACACAATCAACTAAGCCAAGTATGAACCTAGCGAGATGATAATCTATTAGGTGTTTTGCTCGGGGGAAAAATGGGAATTCAACAAAAAGAAACCCTCTTACATTGGAATTATTTTCTGGCAATCGAAAGTGATTTAGAAAAAGTTTCCAGATATATCGAATTTGCAGAGAACAATTATGGTGTGTACTCCATCGAACTTGCTCATCTGTTATTAACATCTCATCCGAAGTCGATGTAGTGGCAAAAGGAATTTGCCGATTTAATAACAAAAAACAAACGAGCTCAGAGCATTAACACATATAGGGCAATTATTACTGAGAATATTGCGGAATTCGCTAAAGAGGAAGTATTAATTGCAAGATACAGTATCACACTTCATCCTTGGGAAACCTGGTTGAATTCTGAAACAAAAACCCCCTTTGGTGGCGCAGTTACAACAATGTTAAACATCAACGTCAAGAATATTTTAGCGATGCTAACTTAAGAATGCTCTTAATTCAGTTGCTGGCCTACTGGTAGCGGTCTTTTATTATTATAAGTTGAAATTTACTTCCGATAATTATCCCATTCACAATAACAAAGATGTTACCCTAATCTTAAAACCAAAATCTAGTTTTCTTAGCTTGCGAGATGGGTATTACAACCAATACTTGATTACTGAATAAATCGCAAAAGTTCTAATCGGTAGCTACGGACACGATGGGGATATAGACTTTCTGCGCACATATTTTGTAGGGTGGGGTTGATCCACCGAATTAATTTTCTTTCTCTGCGCTCTCTCGTCCTCTGCCGGTAAATCTTTCCCTATCCCCCAATGTAATACTTCACCCCGAGCCCCCCATTGACCAGATCCACCACCCGCGAGGGCTTGACCCGCATGTGCCCCGCCAGGATCGGATCGGAGCACAAAATGCCGTAGCGCCAGCCCGCCAGGTCTCCGCGCAGGATGTCGCCCAGCCGGGTGTAGAGATTGCGCAGGTCGGTGGTCGGGCTGACCCGCAATCCATAGGGCGGATTGCTCACCAGCCAGCCGCGCTCCGCTGGAATCTCCACCGCGGAAAAAGCCTTGCATTCGAATGTGATGCTGTCTGCCACCCCGGCCCGCTCGGCGTTCGCCTGGGCGATGCGGATCGCGCCGGCATCCCGGTCTGACCCATGGATGGTGACGGGAATATTCGTCTCAGCAACCCGCGCCTTCTCAAGCAGCACGGCATAGCGTTTCTTCTCAAAGATCGGCCAGCTCATAAAGCCAAACCGGCGGTTTCGTCCCGGGGCGATGTTGCGCGCGATCATGGCTGCTTCGATGGGATCGTCCCTGACCCGCAGAACGGATCCAGCAGCGGATACTCCGGCTGCCACCCCGTCAACAGCACCAGACCGGCGGCCAGTGTTTCCCGCAGGGGCGCCTTGGCTGTTTCCAGCCGGTATCCGCGCCGGTGCAGCAGTTCCCCGGAACTGTCGATGCTGACCGTGCAGTGGTCGTTCACGATCCGCACGATGATCAATTGGGCTGGCTTTTCGCCCTCTTCGGAGGGTTTGACCAGCGCGGAGGTCGTCCCCAGCTTCTGGCTGATGGCTTTGACCATCTCTCTCGCCACCGCGTCCGAATGGTACAGGCGGCTCTTACGGCAGGTCGCCCGAATGGCCACATCCACGCCGGGTTTGAGATAGGTATCCCAGGAGATCTGGGCGGCTTTGCGGCGCAGCTCATCGAAACCGACCGCGTCGAATTCACCCACCCGGATGATGATCCGGCTGGCGCAGCGCAGATGCAGATTGGCCTGATAGACCTGATCCAGGCTGGCTGTGAAGGCTACCCCACCGAAATCCTCCCCCGGCTCCCCGGCTGGACGCTTCTTCTCCGGTTGGACGGTGATCCCCAGTTGAGCGAGTTCGGCGCTGACGATCTCCTCCAATCCGGGAGTGGTGACGGCATAAGCGGAATACGTCATCGCGGTTTCCTTTGGGTGCCTGATCTGGCTGGCGGTTTGGTCGGCCGGGTTGGTTCGGGTTCGGTGATCATGAATTTCTGCTTCTCTTTCCGCACCGGATCGCGCTCCACGAACAGCGGTTCGAGGGTGAAGGGATCCAGCCCGGTGTAGTACATCAGGCTGGAATAGGTGGAGGGGGTGGGCGTGAAGATCTGCACCTGCTCGGGGGTGATGCGCAGCTCCTGGCTGACGAAGCGCTTCAATTCGCGCATCTCGCCTTCGCCGCAGCCGGGGTGGGCGGCGATCAGGTAATAGGTCAGGAACTGCTTCTTGCCCGCCTCGGCGGACATCTCATCAAACATCTTCTTGAATCGCACCAGGCTGTCCGGCCCGGGCTTGCCCATCTTCGCCATGACGCGCGGGTCGGTATGTTCGGGCGCGACCTTCATCTGCCCGGAACGTGATGGTCCACCACCTCGCGCAGGTATTCCTTGCCGTGGGCGGTGTCGGCCAGCACCAGGTCGTAGCGGATGCCCGAGGCGACGAAGACTTTCTTCACCCCGGGATCTGGCGGATGCGCTTGAGCAGATCGGTCTGCGGGTCGTGATCGGGTTTCAACGCCCGGCAGGTGACCGGGAACAGGCAGCGCTTGTCTGCACAGGCTCCGCTGGCCAGCTTTTTGCGGCATTCGAAGCCGTACATGTTGGCGGTCGGACCGCCCACGTCCTGGATGTAGCCTTTGAAATCCGGCAGATGGGTGAGCTGTTCCGCTTCCTTCAGGATCGATTCCGGGCTGCGCCAGCGCACCGTCCGCCCCTCGTGGACGGCGATCGCGCAGAAATTACATTCGCCATAACAGCCGCGATGGGTGCTGATCGAGAATCCGATCGTCTCCTGCAGCCTTGACCGGACCCATCTGTTCGTAATAGGGATGCTGGCGGCGCTGGAAAGGCAGGGCGTAGACGGCGTCCATCTCGGCCTGGGTGGCGTAGGGCGCGGGCGGATTTTGGATCAGGAAGCGGTCGCCGTGCGGCTGGGCCAGCCCTTTGGCGGTGATCGGGTCCATGTTGCGGTAGAACTCGTGGAACATGCGGATGAAGGCAAGCTTGTCCGCGACGGACTTCTCATAGGAGGGCAGGAGCAGATACCCGTCCGGAGGTCTGCTTGGCGATATGGCACAGACCGCGGATGGCGGCGGGGTCGCCGCCGGCGTGGAGGGCTTTCGCCAGCGCCAGGATGGTCTGTTCGGCCATGCCGTACAGCAGATAGTCGGCTTTGGCGTCGAACAGGATCGACCGCCGGATGGAGTCGGACCAGAAGTCGTAGTGGGCTACCCGGCGCAGGCTGGCTTCGATCCCGCCCAGCACGATCGGGCAGGTGTTCTTGAAATGGCGCCGGATGAGATTCGCATAGGCGATCACCGCCCGGTCGGGACGGCGGTTGTTCTCCCCGCCGGGAGTGTAATCGTCTGAGCGGCGTTTCTTCTTCAGGGCGGTGTAATTGGCCACCATCGAGTCGACGCTGCCGCCGGTGACTCCCCAGAACAGGCGCGGCTCACCCAGGCGGGTGATGTCTGCCGCGGAGGTGATGTCGGGCTGGGCGATGATCCCCACCCGGTAGCCGGCGCGTTCGAGCATCCGTCCGATCACGGCCGCGCCGATGAAGGGGCTGTCGATGTAGCTGTCGCCGCTGACCAGGATCACGTCGAGCGCATCCCAGCCGCGTTCGGCCATCTCCGCGGGGGTGGTGGGTAGAAAATCAATGGACATGAATTGATTGTATCAGATGGAGAATACAACGTAGGATGGGTTCGCTTTTGAACCCATCATTGCGCCCCCGGTCATGTTGGATGGGTTCGCTGTCGCTACCTTTTCGCCTCTGTGGATTGGTTCGCATCCCCGGACAGAGTTTGCGGGCCGAGCGAAGCGAGTGGGGTGAACCCATCACATAATAATCATACAAATTCCTTTGGGAAGCCATCGTGGGTATTTTGGTACCCGGGTCACCCCAATCCGGTTCGTATGCCCCCATCCTTACAAATTTACGAAAGCTGGACCATTCCCAGTCGCCCGGCTTTGATACCAACCCATGTTTGACCGGGTTGTAATGTATATAATGGAGGTGGTTTTCAAGATCCACCTCATCCCGAATAGTATGTTCCCAGAAACGCCGCTGCCAGATTGCCAATTCCAATTTGCTCTGCCTGGACTGGCTGGGCATGTCCAGTTCATCGCTGATGTTCCTGAACCGGTGCGAGAAGCGGCGTTTGATCTCCTTCCAGCGCAGAGAATAATCCGCGTCTCCTTCGGGCAAAGTCCAGATGCAATGGATGTGATCGGGCATCAGGCAGATCGCGTCGGTGGTAAATGGATGCTTCTGACGTACGAACATCCACGCCTCATGCAGAATAGATCGGGCTTCAGGTGTGGTAAGGAAAGGTTTGCGCTCGTAAGTCACCAGGGTGAAGAAATATGTCCCACCTTCCACCCGGTTGCGGCGATAATCGGTCATACGGAAATTGTATATCCATTTCAAGGATGCGTATTGGTTTTGAATTGGATTAATCTGGTTCGATGGGTCACAGGGTTGATGGGTTCACAGAGGTGATGGGTTCAAAAGAGGTGATGGGTTCAGGTGCGAACCCATCCTACATTTATGCAAATGTACCCAATTTGACCTCGCCCGCCCGTTTATATGAAGCCACCAACACACCCGAGGGCGTGACGGTCGAATCGATCAACTTGAACGCAGCCGGGACAGTTCCGAGTCCGAACAGGCGCTTACCCTTGCCGAGCATCACCGGGAAGGTCTTGAGCCACAACTCATCGACCAGGTCGTGTTCCAGCAGGGTCTGGATCAACTCGCTGCTGCCGTGAACCTGCAGCATGGGCCCAGTCTGTTCCTTTAAATCGCGGATCGCGGCGGGGACATCCCCGCTGATCGGGATGGTCACCTCCCAGTTTGTCTCGAAGGGATGACTGGTGACCACGTATTTGACGGCTTTGTTGATCGGGTCATCCACACCCTGCTTCGGCCAATAATCGGCGAACACATCATAGGTCTTGCGTCCGAGCAGCAGGGCAAATGGCGGGGTCATCTGGGTGCCCATCACATTGCCGAGGGTCTCATCAAAGTAAGGGAAGGTCCAACCTTCCAGGTCGAATCCACCGGAGGGGTCTTCGCCCTTGCCTCCAGGCGCCTGCATGACGCCATCGAGGGATACAAAAGTCAGTACGATTAGTTTTCTCATACTCTAAGTATAAAAATCTCGCCGCCCCATTCCAATATTCTTGCGGACAGACATTATACGGACGTATAAAGAATCGCTTTGGGGTGGATCGAGCAAGCGGTCTGCCGTATGAGTATTACTAGAGAAACGGGTAGGTGGGTGGGATGGATAACGTCCCTTCCTCACACTCAGATAATTTGCCCGAGCTGTTCTCCACGTTTGAACAGGTAACCTGACTGCCCGGGCACAGCACCCTGAGTTGATGGGTTCAGTTGATGGGTTCAGAATTGAACCCATCCTACAAAAACTGATATATAGCCCACAGTTGGCGTCCCTTATTCCAGATACCTATATCTCCGTTGTACACTCTTGGAGAAACGGGCATGTGGGTGGAAGAGACAACGTCTCTTCCACCCACTATTAGCCTTTCGCCCGTGCCGCTCCCCATGTTTGAACTTGATTACATACTGCACGGGCAGATATTATCTATGAAGCGAGCTTATACGAACAGGTTGTACAGCATCCCGATCACGATCGAACCGCCCCACAGTACCCCGATCACCAGGGCGATGACACGCCAGCGGGCGATGGTTAACATGCCGCCGACCGCGCCAATCGAAGTCCCGGCGCCGGTGATGAGGAAGGCCAACGCCGCACCCTGGCTCATTCCGCCATCGATCAGACCGCGCACCAGGGGCAGGGACGCTTCTGAATTGATGTACAAAGGCAATCCCAGCGTGGCCGCCAGGGGCACCGAGTAGATGTTGCCCGCGCCAAAGATGGAGGCTACCCATTCCTGCGGGATCAATCCATTGAGAAGATACCCGATAAAGGCGAATAATCCGAACATCCAAAGCAACCGTCCGCCCAATTGCAATGTCTCCAGGGCATACGCCTTCAGCTTATTCTCGTGTTTGGGCGCTTCTGCTCCACATCCGCAGGCGGAAGTGACCGGAGCCGGATTGGCCGGGGTGGAACACGAGCAGGCTGATGTCTCTGGGACAGTCTGTTGAATTGGAGCGGGCGCGGAGCAACCGCAAGTGGATTCCGCTTCGGTAAATCGGACGGTTGGCGCAGGCGCGCCGCAGCAATCGGCCTGTAATAGCTGGTTGCAGGCGCATGATGACGGGACCCGAGTTCGCAGCATTTTCCAACGGCTTCGGTGAGCGGTTGTCTTCGTACTGGAGTTGGAACGGACTCACCGGATCCGCATTCCGATTGGGGCATGGATGTGGCGGTGGTTGTCTCTTTTGGCATAAATCGGATCTGGTCTTTAAGCCAGCCGCGTTTCTCCATAAAATGGGCAGCCGCACCGCCGATCAGACCCAGGACGATGGATGCACCAAAGAACGTGAGAGCGAAAGGCCAGCCGAACAGGCCTGCGCTGTAGATCAATTCCTGGGGCGAGGTGAGGGGGGATGCCACCATGAAGGCTACGATCGGCGCCCACGGCATCATACTGGCCATCATCCCCAGTAGAATGGCGGTGGTGCCGCAGGAACACAGGGGCGTAGCCACGGCGGCGAACACTGCTCCGAGAACGCCACCAGCCTGGTTGCGTTGAAAGAAAGCCGCCACTTTTTGCGGGTTGAGGGCGTGATTTAACCAGACGGCGATGACTGTGCTTGCAACCAGAAATGGCCAGTTGTGAGCGAATGTTTGCCAGACTTTGATGAGGGTTTCTGTGACTAACGAAATAAATGCGTCCATCTTCTTCTCCTGTGATTGGTTTCACAGGGATAGACGCAGTGTATCGAAAAAAGACGCAAGATTTGGGTGATGAATTTAAGCGCAGGTATCGCAGGCGCAGCAGCGTTCGCGATACTCCAGGATCTTCCCGCGCCGGTCGAATTCGAAATGGCAGCACTCCAGCAGTAGGTCTTTGACCTTTTGCCTGGCTCGTTGGACACGCGACTTCGCGCCAGAGACGGAGATACCCAGCCTGATAGCCATTTCCGCCTGGCTCAGACCCTGATATTCAGTCAATACTAGCGCCTCACGATAGGCAGCCGGGAGCGATTCCACTGTCTCACGCATGGCCGGGACCAGGCTTTCCTCTGCGTCCGGCTCGGGCGGGAGATCTTCAGTCAGCAGTTCGGGGAGGTCGACTTCCGGGCGATTCCTGCGGTAGTAATCCACAACGCTGTTTCGGGCGATCTGGTAGACCCAGCTTTCCAGACGATCCATCTCACGGACGGTGTTTAGATTGTGGTGGATTTTGAGGAACACATCCTGAACGATATCCTCGGCGTCCTCGCAGGTGGGGACCCGATGGCAGACAAAGTTGAGCAGGCTGTGGTGCATTTTCTCGTAGAGGAATTCGAGTGTGTCAGGCATGGGTTTATTTTATCATTTGGATGGAAATGGTAGGATGGGTTCGCATCTGAACCCATCAAATGCCGACCGGGCATAATCATTTAGCCATCCCCCTTCTTCCAGATGCCAACATCCCCGGATTTCGAGTATAGAGAAACGGGCATGTGGGTGGAAGAGACAACGTCTCTTCCACCCACTAAAGTAATTTGCCCGGGCTGTCCTCCATGTTTGAGCAGGAAACCAAGCTGCCCGGGCACTACACGCAGAGTTGATGGGTTCAAGTTCGAACCCATCCTACCCCTACCCCTATGCCTTCCTTGACAAATATAGGATATGTCCTATAATATATGCAATAACATATATAGGAGTATGCAACTATGTCACTCGAACATGCCATACTGGGATTTCTCGGCTACCACTCCTTCAGCGGGTACGAATTGAAGCGCATCTTCGATAGCTCGGTGCAGCATTTTTGGAGCGCCGACCAAAGCCAGATCTATCGCACCCTGGCACGCTTATCTGAGCGCGGACTGGCTGATATCGAAGTGGTTGAGCAAAGCGACCGGCCGGATCGGAAGGTCTACCATATCACAGAAGAGGGCTTAGAAGAGCTGCGCAAGTGGCTGGCTGGTCCCTTCCCGATGGAAGCCAGTCACAGCGGACCGCTGGTGCAGGTGTTCTTCATGGGGAAATTGACCAACGAAGAAGCGCTGGCCAAATTCGAAGAAGCCGCAGAAATCTTCCGGAGAATGCTGCAACTCTATGAAGCGGTCCCGGCCAGAACGGAATACTTCACCCAGATCGTGGGATCTCCGCGCGAAGCCTACTTCTGGTATTCCACCCTCGAGATGGGCATCCTCACCATGAAGGCTCAACTTGCCTGGGCGGAAAAAGTGATCGATGACATCAAAAATGGAAACGTCCCAGAAGCCGTACCGGTACACAAGGAGATCATTGTATGAAAGCCGCATTAACCAAACGTCAACGCACCCGGCGAACATTGCTGCTGGCCATGTTCCTGTTCTTTCCGATCATCATGAATTACTTCTCCCCCTATGTCATCATTGATGGTGCTTCGCAGGGAATCGTCAACGGCAGCTTGATCGTGTTCGCGCTCATGTTTGTCTCATCTCTGTTTGTTGGCCGGCTCTGGTGCGGATGGCTCTGTCCGGTGGGCGGCATCCAGGAATTCGAAATGGCGATCACGAACAAACCGGCACCCATCCGCAAATTGGATTGGATCAAGTGGGTGATCTGGCTGCCGTGGATCATGCTCATCGCCTGGATGGTGATCTCCGCGGGTGGCTTCCGCAGCATCGATTTTTTCCTCGATACGGAGAATGGGATCTCCATTGCCGGCTCCCCGGATCGGCCGATCCAGTTTGCCTACATCATCTATTATTTCGTCCTGGCTCTATTCATCATTCCGCCGTTGATCATTGGGCGGCGGGCCTCCTGTCACGCCTTCTGTTGGATGGCGCCATTCATGATCCTCGGCCGGAAGATCCGAAATCTGGTTGCCTGGCCATCTTTGCGGTTGGCGGCTGATGCGTCCATTTGCAGCAATTGTAAGACCTGTACCAGTAACTGTCCGATGAGCCTGGATGTCAACGGGATGGTGCAGAAGAAAGCCATGGAACATGCAGAATGTATTCTATGCGGCACCTGCGTGGATGGTTGTCCGACCAATGCGATCCGGTATCGTTTCAGTGCCGGAAAATAATGCCTGATCCGGCAATCCCGTCCTCTAATAGCTAAAAATAAGCATAATCAGCAATCCGGAGGTGGAGGAATTCGTTTCTTCCACTTCCGGATTTTGTTTCCATTTGCCGACCATATGGCTCACATTTAGCCGGTTTTTATGGATTTATGTTATGGTTAGTGCATATAGTGGAATAGCGGTACTGGTATTGGAGAATACAGGTGTCAAAACAGCAGGATTTGTGGAGTACGTTACGATATCCGACTGAAATTTCAGACCGGCTGATCCAACGCGAAAAGTGGACCCGCGATATCCTGCAATTGATGATGATCGTGGTGTCTGTGGCGATGGCTCTGATCTTCGCCGGTGTTCTATTCCGAATATTCACCCTGACTGATACCCTTCCAATCTACGTCATCTTCCTGGTCATTGCCCCCGCCTGGTGGGGAGCACGACATGGCGGCTGGCGATGGGCGCGATTTATTCCATTCCTGGTTTGTCTGGGGATGGGAATCTTTATGTCCATCGGCTCAACGAGTTCACCGACTGTCGGCATGTTTTTCATTCTGGCCGTGCTATTGGCCGGGATGTTGTTAAGTCTGGCCCTTCAACGCCTTGTGGCAGTATTTTCCGTCATCCTCTATATTGCTTTGAGCGTATATTTTAGTGGCAACGATATCATCGATTATCTTGGGGTCATCATCACGATCACATTTTTAATGATAGGTGTGGTGCTTTTACAATGGTATTATGACGCGCAATTGAAGAAGATCCTTAACGAACAATACCAGGCCAATCGGGCGATAACCGACGAAATGGAAAAACGTATATTTGCCGAGTCTTCCCTGCATGATAGTGAAGCGCAGTTAAGACGACTGGCCGAGAATACGACTGACCTGGTAGGTGAGATCAACGCGGATGGTCTGGCTGTATATGTATCACCATCCTATTTCCCTGCCCTGGGATATCCCACCGATTCGTTGATTGGGACGAATTTGTTCAATATGGTTCATCTGGACGACATTCAACGGGTGATGGCCGTCGTCCACGAATCGGTGACATCGAAGTCGCCGCGAACTGTTCAAATGCGGATCCGGCACGCGAATGGTCAGTACCTCGTTTTCGAGACCTCGGGAAATCCATTGTTTAACGCACAGCAAGAGTTGGAAGGATTTGTGATTTCCAGCCGTGACATCACATCTCAAAAGAGGGCGGAAGAGGCGCAGCAGGAATTAGAGAAAAAATACCAGAACATTATCAATTCCCTGCCTTTGGGAATGCACATGTACACCCTGGACGACGACGATCGCTTGATCTTCACCGGTTACAATCCGGCGGCGGATACGATCCTTGGGACAGATCATTCAAAATTGATCGGAAAAACCATAGAAGAGGCTTTTCCCGATTTGATTAAAACAGAAGTGCCCGAACAATATCGTACGGCTGCCAGGGATGGCCGTACCTGGCAGCATGACCAGATCCATTATGCCGATGAAAAAGTATCAGGCGCTTACCAGGTGCATGCTTTTCAAACTTCACCCGGAAATATGGTTTCCGTATTCACCGACGTGACGGAGAAGATCAGATCGGCGGCAGAGTTGCGCTTATCCCAGGAGAAATTCTCCAAAGCATTTTTGACCTCCCCGGATTCCATCAATATCAATCGCCTGACCGATGGTTTATATATTGACATTAACCACGGATTCACGAATATGACAGGCTATACCATGGAAGAGGTGATCGGAAAAACCTCCCTCGAACTGAATATCTGGGCAGATCCTGCTGACCGCGCCCGGCTCGTTCAGGGATTGCGAGACCATGGGGTTGTGGAAAATCTGGAGGCAAAGTTCAGATACAAAGATGGCTCCATCATAACGGGTTTGATGTCGGCCAGGCTGATCGAGGTGAATGGGGAGATGTGCATTCTTACGGTCACCCGCGATATCTCAGAACGGATCACGGCTGAAGTGGAGCTGCGCAAAGCCCATGATAGTTTGGAGGAAGCCTATGATGAAACTTTGCGCGGATGGGTGCATACGCTGGATTTGCGTGAACACGAGACAGCCGACCACAGCCTTCGGGTTGTGGATCTGACCATGCAGATGGTGGATGAGTTGGGCATCAAAGGTGAAGAGAGAGATCAGATATTCCGAGGAGCGCTTCTGCACGATATCGGCAAGATGGGAGTGCCCGACAGCATCCTCCTCAAACCCGGTCCTCTATCTTCGGAAGAGTGGACCATTATGCGCTATCACCCCCAATACGCGCATGATCTGCTCGAACGGATCGCCTACCTTAACCCAAGCATGGATATCCCCTATGCCCACCACGAACACTGGGATGGCTCAGGCTATCCGCGCGGGATCTCGGGCGAAGCCATCCCGCTGGCAGCCCGCGTCTTCTCGGTGGTGGATGTGTACGATGCGCTGCTCTCCAACCGGCCATATCGTCCAGCCTGGGCAGAACGGGACGTGATCCGCTATTTGATCGATCAAAGAGGAAAACAATTCGACCCGAAAATTGTTGATCTCTTCCTATCGTTGATTCGCAAGGATCAATAGTTCGGGCTGCTTTTGAAAAAATGATTACTCGGTTTGGTATACCTGTCCACGCCAAAAATGAACGGTCAATAATCCCGAAACAATAAAAAGCACGATCCCCCAGGCGACAAACGCCAGCATCGACAGCCAGTTACCCAATAGAAACCCCACGGCGCTGATCAAGCTCAGAACGCCGTATGTTAGCATGGACCAGCGCAGCCACTGTCCGATCCGTCCGCGTGAGAAAAGAAACGCAGAGAAGAGCATGGCCAGTCCCAGAAACCAGGACCACCCCAGATACTCAATCCCAAGCATGACCGAATAATCGCCATAGGCAAGCAGGCGGGCAATCCCATCCACATTCCCGGCGTTGACCGCCTGGCGCACCACACCCAACTGGCTGAAGCGATTGATACTAACGGCCAGGGCAAACAACAGCGTGAATCCCAGGCTGATCTGGCTGAGTATCCGCTTGCCTGGCGGTGTAATTTCATGCAGGGATGCCATCATCGTCACGATGATGGGACAAACCACCAGACTGACGATCCCTGCGAAGACCTGCAGGCTCTCCGCCGGTGGAAAGACAAATTTCCCGGTCAGGATCGAGATCAAAATCACCACGAAATACAGTACGCCGAGAAAAGTGGTCAGGATGCTGCTGAGAACACCCATCCGGTGGACAAGAGGCAGGCCGGTAAAGTGGCTATAATGATTTTTCAAAACGGGCTCCAGCAATGCGGATATATTCATAATCCTGGAAAGAATTCAATTGTAGCATGACCTCTGTCCTGAGATTTGCCCCAAACCACATTCTGTTTGGATAATGGGAGAAGGTAAAACTAATTGGGCCGTGAAAAAACCGGAAACCTTTTTCCAGTTCCCGGGTTCAAGATATCGTATACAATAGCATGTCTGCAAATATCAACTTATCAAGGAGATCAACGATGTCGTCAACGCTGTTATGGGCAATCATCACCGTATTTATCGCACTCTTCATCTACACGATCGGAGTATGGGGATCGAAGTTCACCAAAGGATTACGAACCTGGCAAATGATCTTATTCTGGGTAGGGTTGGTATTCGATGGTATCAGCACAATCTTGATGAGCAGTCTGATCCAGGGTTGGAAATTTGACCTTCATGGCTTGAGTGGAACCGCCGCTTTCGTATTGATGCTGATCAACGCCATAGCCGCAACCGTTGTCCTTTCCCGAAAGGATGAAACTGCCATTCGGAAATTCCCCACCTTCAGCATCATTGTTTGGTTGATCTGGCTCATTCCCTTTATCAGTGGATTGATCGCAGGTATGCGAAGATAACAAACCATTGTTTGTGATTACATAAAATCGGAAGCCGTGAAAGGCTTCCGATTTTTGATCACTCGCTCCCAACCAACCCGGGAGATTTGATCGGCCTTTCGTGGTATGTCTTTAGCGAGAGAAGATGCAGACTAACACCGGTAGCAATCACGACCAGCATTATCTTCACCCAGCCTTTATCCACAAAAAAATAACCTGATGCACCGATCGTTGACCAGAGTAACAACATGGTCATCAGTTTTTGCCGTAAGGGTAAACCCAACCCGTCACGATAATGGCGGATGGTTGATCCGAGGGTCGGATGATTCATCAGCCAATCGTAGAATCGCTGTGATCCGCGGGCGTAACATGCCGCGGCCAACAGCAGGAAAACGGTGCTGGGCATGAGGGGAACGAACATCCCGATGACGCCAAGAACAACAAAGAGGGTTCCCAGGAAAATATAGATATGCTTTTTCACATTGCTCCCGCAATACTATCAGATCTATTTTCTTCGATGAATTGTAAGTGTATCACGTCTTTGTTCTGCGCGAATTCCGGAATAAAGCAGATAAAACCACTCCCATTGGAGCCAATCCATTGTCTAGCGTTTCCCGGCCGGTCGGGGGTAATATTGCGGTCGGATTTAGTATAATCAAATAAGAAAGAGGGAAACATGCTCGATAGCCTGCTGGTTGCCATGTTCATCGCCACCTTTATTTTGTTGAGCATTACTCGTCTGGCGGCAGAACGTCTGATGCGCCAGCATTATGAACAGAGAGCAGATTTCTTCCGCGCCCACCCGGTCAATTCGGATGATGTGGTGTTTATCGGAGACAGTCTGACCGATGGCTGCCAGTGGCGCGAGTTATTTCCAGACGTCAGCATAAAAAACAGGGGCATCAACGGCGACACTACCGCTGGCGTTCTGAAACGACTACCGGAGATCCTGGCCAACAAGCCGGCTGCCATCTTTTTACTTATCGGAACCAATGATCTACCCTGGTATGAGTACCGCCCGGATAGCGATATCATCATGGACTATCGCCAGATTCTGCAATTGTGCCGGCGTGATTCGCCTGATACCCGGATCTATATCCAGTCCCTGCTGCCGCGTGGACCATACTATTCAAAGCGAATCCAAAACTTGAACAGGCAACTAAACTCCCTCGCTGAAGTATTTCATTGCACCTATATTGATCTCTTTCCTCATTTCACCGGACGGGACGGCGGTCTGGACCACAAGATCACAAATGATCGATTGCATTTGCTGGCAGATGGGTACGTCATCTGGCGGAAAATTATTGCGCCATATTTGGATGAATACCGCTCATCTTTAAAAGAATAGATCCCTTTCAACAATCATAGATCGTCAGCAGTAAAATCCTTTTCGCATCCCTCAACACTGTTTGGGGTTTCAACGGATAGACAGACGGGTTATCCGAGGCTTGAAAATGGCATGACCCGTGCATGCACACAGACACACTGTAAGTTGTATCCCCGGGTGGATGACGCGGATTTGATTCAAGCGTATCATCCACCTATTGTTCCAGACACAGAAACGCCCCCTGTGCCATACCTAAGGCAGGTTGTTCATGTTATTACAAAAAGCGCTTTATTGGTTTTCCCGACCCATCGTTGGTTCTTATACCGGTACGATGCTTCGCATGGATGTGCATAAGCATCGCGAACTTCCGGTTGGACCCAAGATCATCGCCGCCAATCATCCCAGCACCACCGACCCGTTCTTTGTTGCGGCGATGGTAAAGTACCAATCGTTCATCCTGATCAACGACCTTCTCTTCCAGGTTCCCATCCTGGGTGAATATTTGAGGCGGTCGGGACATATTCCTGTCAAAGTCGGGCAGGGACAGGCCGCGATCGATACTGCCCTTCAATATCTAAAAGAAGGAAAGACGATCATGATCTTTCCTGAAGGCGATCTCAGCCCGGAAGAAGGCGGCTTTCTACGCTCCCGTACCGGTGTGGCACGCCTTGCGCTGGCCTCCGGAGCACCCGTCATCCCGGTGGGAATCCACCTTGAACGGGAACGCATCCACTCGATCCGCAGCATGGTCCGGGGCAAAGCAGAGTATGGGCGCTGGTATTTAAGCGGGCCTTACCACATGACCGTGGGCGCGCCGATCCAATTTAATGGCGATACGGAAGATCGGACACTCGTTCGCACAGTGGCGGACTATGTGATGAATCAGATCATCAACCTGGCCCGCGAAAGTAAAACCCGGCGTGACCGCTCGGCGGCTGCCATTAATGGCGCTTATTACCCAAATTAACCGTTCTGAAATCATAAATACCAATAACGAAAACCAATAATATCCTCGCATTTTTCGCGAGGATATCGCTTTTATTATCCGGGCTCCTGGTATTTCAACCCAGTCTGTTCAATCTATTGCATGAGTGATTTGCCAGGCCTTTTACACCCGGGATCTATGACAGGTGCTGATCCAACACTCTGGCCGCTCGAATGCTGATCGAGACTACTAATCCGGCGCCCGTAATGCAGATGATTGCCGCGAGCCAGATCTGACTTGGGTCGAACAGGGGATGGGACCTGATCTGGTTCAGCGCGAAGATCGAATAAACCGACGCTGGAATGCTGGTCACGAGAGCGGGTATGATCATCCGGGCCACAATTGCCGAGACGATGTGGAATATCAGGTGTACAAAGAATAGCATGGTCATCACCGCCCAGAGAGTAATCCACTGGTACTGGATGCACAGGTAGGTGAACAGCGATAGAGCCACAAACAGGCCGGCTACCGCGAAAGCAAATGCGGCGGTAGATAGAGAAAGGGTCTGCTGTTGGATCCGAAGGAGGAAGCCGGGTATCCTCTGAGCCAAAACAGCCTGCTTTTTCTCTCCCCAGGATTTAAAGAAGATGATCTCTTCAAAATCATGGATCATGAAGACGATGGGTAAGAGCCACATTAACGTTTCTGTTGTCATATCTTCACCTGCAAATGATTGTACTGGATTATTCGGAGATGAGTTTATTCCCAAAACGACTCTCGAGGAATATGTAAAGCTACCTTGACATTTCAATTAATTGGTTCTATAATGTAAAGCGTACTTTACAAACGGAGGTGCGATGAAAAATCGTCTGGAAGAATTGCGTACCAGCCGGGGGTGGACCCAACAGGAAATGGCGGATAAAGTCGAAGTATCCCGCCAGACCATCATCTCGCTGGAGGGTGGACGGTACAATCCATCCATATTGTTGGCCTTCAAATTGGCCCGTTTGTTCGACACATCCATTGAGGATGTATTTACTTTTGATGAAGGATAAGAACATGGAAGAAATGAATAATCAAAAAGCATTTCGGAAGGAAATGGCAAAGGGTTGGGTGATGCTTGTTCTGGCGATCATCCTTTTCCTGGCAGGGATCGTCCCACCGATTCTTGGGATAAAGACATTTTATGTGCCTCGATTGGCCATTGCATTCGGCATCCTGGTGTTGGGATGGGCGCTGGCGATCTTGATCCGGTATTCGATTGCCCGCCGGAACGCCGGTTCCGTGAAACGCGCCCTGATCGAAGAGAAAGATGAACGGCAGTTATTGATCCGCTCGCGAGCGGGATATGATGCGTTTTTTCTCTCCATCCCAGCGTCTTCCATTGGCCTGATCTTGTATTCGGCCATCAGCCGCGACCTGCCTCAGCCGGATCCGTTCTGGTATTACATGGTATTCATGACCCTGTTGCCGATTGTGGTGTACATCGTACGTGTTTCGAAATATGCGAGGGATTATTAGCTGACGGCCAACTAAACCACGACAGATGGAGCGGCTGAAAGGCCGCTCCTGTGTTTGTCAGGTTCTGACCAGTACGTTCATTTTTCCCAACCTCACATTTCCTGCACCAAACCGGGGAAATGGTAAAATTCTCTAACACTATGGTCTCTTCAATTTTCCGGGCATGGCTGCGATCACCTGCCCATGTCATCCTTTTCGCCTTATACCCGGTCCTCGCCCTTTATCTCGCCAACATCCAGGAGATTGACCTGTATGTCATCTGGCGTCCGATGGTCATTGGGGTCATTTTGGCTGTGCTCTTTTACCTCATGTGCCAGATATTTTTCAAGGATCCGGCTAAATCCGCCCTACTGGTCACCCTGTCGCTGATCCTGTTTTTTTCCTACGGTCATGTCTTTGAATCGATCCGTTCCCTCGGCGGGATCTTCCTTGAGATCGGCCGGAACCGCTATCTGATCCCGCTCTGGATCGCCCTCTGGGGGGTAAGCCTGGCCTTCATCCTGAGGAGATCCGCCGAGTTGCTTATGGGATCGAACCGGTACTTGAACCTGATCTCACTGATCCTCCTGCTGATGATCCTTGTTGGAATTGTTCAATTTTCGATCCAGCAATCTTCCACCAGCCAGAGTGTCCAGAAATTTGCCATGGAGATCCCTGAAATCGATCAGTCACCGGCAAATAAACCGGATATCTACTACCTGATTTTGGATTCATATCCCCGGGAAGATGTGTTGCTGAATGACCATGGCATCGATATCTCAGAATTTACCCGTGAATTGCAAAAGATCGGATTCGTCTTCCCTCCATGCAGCCGGAGCAATTACAACTACACCCTCGCGTCGGTTGCCTCATCCCTGAATATGGAATATCTCGACCAGTTACCGGTGCCGATCCAAACCAACCGCACCAACCGTCTTCCCATGCGCGAGTTGATCTTGCACAGCCGAGTAGCGCAGACGTTATCACAAGCCGGATATCAGACCGTATCGGTCGAACATAAGTATCGATTTATGGAATGGGAAGACGCAGATATCTTTTTTAAGCAGCCGCAAAGCATTTTCTTTGACCCACGCTTCCGGTCCTTTGAGCGGATCTTGCTGAGGACCACCGCAATCCGTTACCTGATCGACGCCCAATCGGATAACATCAATGAATGGAATCGCAAAAACAAGCTGGATCCGCAATTGGATAAATACTACCGGGAATTATTCACCTTTGACAGCATCAAAGACATCCCCGCGAATCCGAAACCAACCCTTTTCTTCACCAACATTGACGCCATCCATGCCCCGCTGGTCTTTGGAGCGGATGGATCGTACGTCGGCATATCGGATTTTCAGGATACCACCCTGGATCAAATAAACGAACGTACCAATCCGGAATTGCTGCCCGGGTCAATCGAGTATTTGAATAAAACCTTACTGGAGCTGGTAAAAGGAATTATCCGCGACTCAGCCACCCCACCGGTCATCATTTTGCAGGGTGACCATGCCATGTCGAACTCGTCCCGCAATTTGATCTTCAATGCGTATTATCTACCCTCGAATCAAACCCAAATCCCATCCGGACTGACGCCGGTGAATACCTTCCGTTTGATCCTCAATACCTATTTTGATGCGAACTTGCCACTTCTGCCCGATCGCGCATATACCTCCGATTACGGGAAAACACCCTACCAGTTTAAAAGAAACTCACGACAAGAATCCTGCCTGCAAGTAGGCGAATTATCAGTCCATCCCAATAGCGAACCATAACGAGAATGGCCAAGCGCGGCACGGATCTCATCCCCGCCAGTTACCTGGTGGTTGCATTAACGGGCTTGGTTGGTCTGGTGAGTACATACTTCTGGTGGAAAAGAGCCGATCAGCATAGATAGTCCTCCCTAGTTGCATGGCATAATTAGAGTAGTCGGATCAACTCTGATCCTGGGAGGTTGGATGAACCTGTACACTCTCGGATACGAAGGCATGATGGTGGATGAGTATTTTCGAATCCTCCTGGAAAATGGGATTAAAGTTCTGGCTGATGTGCGTGACTTGCCCATATCCCGCAAGAAGGGTTTTTCCAAAGCTGCCCTGGTTGAGAAATGCAGCCAGCATCATATTCAATATGTTCATTTCAGAGAACTGGGCTGCCCGAAAGAGATCCGGCATGCCTATCGGAAGGATCACAATTGGGATGTCTTGCGCCTGAAATATGTCCCCTATCTGCAAACCAAGACTCCGGCGCTGGAGGAACTGATTGCAATGGCATCAGTCAACACGGTTTGCCTCTTATGCTTCGAAGCGGATGCTGCCGGCTGCCACCGCTCTTTGATCTGTGATGAGATCTCCGCCCGGCATCCGTTTGAGATAATGAATTTGATATCGATTAATAGATCTTCCGATTAACGATAAATCACTCTCAATATTTTAGAGAAGTCGTCCTGTAAAGTTTGAATCAGGGACCACCCGAGGACCCGGATTTCATTATTTTAAGTACGCCCAGGATTTTCCCCCTGTTTTCCCAAATCTTATCCTGCCCTTTCCGATTGTTAAGCTCTCCAATAGTCTTATTTCAAAAATTTTATATTGACAATATGCACCCCTCGGACAGGTGGGTTGAAAGGAACAAACATCCGGGTAAATACCAATACGGGAGTTACCCAACTCTTTTTCTTAAGTAACGGTTCCAATTTATCGCGCAACCAGAAAGCATTTCCAAGAGATTGAGCGATAAAATCCTTTTCTGGTTTGTGATCATTGACCAATAGTGTATTCCCATCAATTTCGAGATTACCTATATGAGACTTCGTCTCAATCGCATAGACATGCCCATTTTTACTGATGACCACATGATCGATATTTCCGAATTCCGTTTGCACATCATTCAAAACAAGAAAATTCGGGCCCAACTTTTCGAGAAGAGATCCGACTTTTTCTTCGGCTCGAGCTCCCCGTTTATATTTTTCCATTTTCTCAAAGATTGGATTTAGAATCCACTTGCCCCAAAAAATGGATGAAATGACAATGAGGAATAATGCCAATGCAACATAGGGATGAAGGTGGAAAAATTTTTGATATTGGAATAATACGCCCCCTGCCGCAATGAATATCATGATAATTATTCCCGCTATTATGCCAATACTTCGCCATCTGTTTGCTTCTTCACGAGTAGAACTACCTGCTCTCTTCCGTTCTTCCAGAATCTGCACGATGACATCAACCCCTTTATTTGGAATAGTCAGTGGGTGCGAAAGTTCAACCATCTTTGCTGTTGGATTATTAAGATCTTCCAGGGCACCCTTCGCCTTCGTGTGCTCAGGATTGTACTTTAACACCCGCTCGAGACAATCACGTATCTGTTTTTCATCATCTAAGCAAAACGAAAGTCCAAACCAGAGGTCTGGATTCTTTTTATCCCTTGAGATGGCTTTGATGATTATGTCTCTTGCGGCTAGCTTATTACCCGCCTTGTACTGTTCTCGCGCAATATCCAATGGATCTAAATCTACCATTTCTGCCCCTCCGTAGATATTGTATACCATTATCAAGGTAAGGAAGAACTTCGAGCCTTCCTAGCGTTGGTGTCCATTTGATATATTTGAAAAAAACTAGGATTATATCTGTCTTATCTGCGGTTAACATTCTATAATTAGGTCATCACACCCCCCCAGGAGGAACCAAACCATGCGCCCGGAATGGGATTCATACTTCATGAAAATTGCCACAGCCGTGGCCGAACGCAGCACCTGTGACCGCGCCATGGTGGGATGCGTGCTGGTGCTTGAAAAACGCATCCTCACGACCGGATTTAACGGTTCCCCGACCGGACAGCCGCACTGCGACGAGGAAGGCCACCTGATGGTCGACGGCCATTGCGTCCGCACCATCCATGCAGAGACCAATGCCATCATCCAGGCTGCCCTGCACGGCGTCTCCACCCGCGGATGCACCTGCTACGTCACCCATTTCCCCTGCATCAACTGCTCCAAAGAGCTGATCAACGCCGGCATCACCCGCCTGGTCTACGGCGAGGATTACCGGATGGACCCGAATGCGCTCGAATTCCTGAAGATGGCCAATGTCGAGATCATGCAAAAATCTACAGGATCGTAATTCATAATAAGGGAGGAAATATGTACGATATAGTTTTCAATCAAGTGAAATCGATTATTGCAAACGAAGGAAAAGATTTTATTGCTGTTGAAAAAGTGATTTATAAAGTATCCGGTAATCATATGGAGATACACTTACCAGAATGCAGAGGCAGCCATTATGAAATTTGTTTTCGCCAGGATTACACAGAAATAGCTCTTCATTTTCAAAGCACTCTATCTAAAAACTTGGAACGGCTCAACGCAATAATACCTTTTATCCCAGTAATCGAAGGCAAATTGAACAAAAAAATAAGCTATGGGAAGTTAGAGAATAAAGACTGGAAAAGGATCTGGATCGAGCAAGAAAAATCAAATTTGAATGAAGATGAAATCATAAATACTGCAAAACTAATGTCTATGTTTATTCAGCTTTCTTATCGCTACATCCCAAAATCTTAAAACGACACCCAAAGATAGTTGTAACTTATCTACCTGCTCCGCATCTAATTTCTGATTAGTACATGATGCGGAGTATTTATGGATATGGAAATCAATTTCAACGGACACAAAGCAGACACACACGACAACCTCTATGATGTCCTCATCATTGGCGGCGGACCAGCCGGCGCGACGGCGGCGATCTATGCCAGCCGGGCGGGTCTATCCACCCTGGTGATCGATAAAGGTCTCACTGCCGGCGCGCTGGGCATCACCAACAAGATCGCCAATTACCCCGGCATCCTGGGTGAGATCGGCGGCGCGGAACTGCTGGATATCATGCGCAAACAGGCGCTGTCTTTCGGCGCAGCCTTTGTCACGGACAAGGTGATTGGCGTGGATCTACTCTCCGAAGAGAAATCCGTTTTTGGCAACGGCGGAACCTACATAGGGCGCGCGGTCATCATCGCCACCGGATCCATGGGGCGAGGCAAGCGGGTCAAGGGCGAGGACGAACTGCTCGGGAAGGGCGTTTCGTACTGCGCCACCTGTGATGGCGCCTTCTTCCGAGAGCAGGAAGTGGCTGTGGTCGGCAACAGCGATGAAGCGATCGAGGAAGGACTTTTTCTCACCCGCTTCGTGGATCGGGTCCATTTCATCTCACCCACGCCCGAACTGAAAGCGCCCGCCCATCTGGTGGACGAATTGAGCGGACATCCGAAAGTAACCCTGTATCCGGGCGCGGCCTTGCGTGAGGTGGTCGGAACGGATCAGGTCGAGGGGGTGCTATTTGCCCCGCGCGGCGAATCCGAACGGATGCTGCCGGTTACGGGCGCATTCATCTACCTTCAGGGCGGGAAGCCCGTCACCGATTATCTGGTCGGGCAGTTGGAACTGAGCGAGACGGGCTATATCCCGATCGATGCCGAATTCCAGACGAGCATCCCCGGCGTCTACGCGGTGGGTGACCTGGTGCAGGGGCATATCAAGCAGGCGGTGGTCGCTGCCGCGGATGGCGCGGTCGCCGGCATGGCTGTCGAAAAAGTATTGCGCGGCCGCAAGCAGATCGTGGCCGATTGGTCCAAGTAATTATTTAATTTTCAGGAGATTTTCAAATGAATGAACCCATACATGTAACGGATGACAACTTCGAGAAGGTGGTATTAAAATCGCCCATCCCGGTCATCGTCGATTTCTGGGCGCCCTGGTGCGGTCCCTGCCGGATGGTGGCACCCACCCTGGATAAGCTGGCGAATGAACATTCCGGCAAGCTGTTGATCGCCAAGGTCAACACGGACGAACATTCCAAATGGGCCATGCATTACGGCGTACGCGGAATCCCGACCATGTTGTTTGTCTCAGGCGGAAAAGTAGTGAAGCAACAGGTGGGCGCGTTGCCCGAATCCGCATTGCGGGGAGTGGTGCAGGATTTCCTCGCCCAGATGATCCCGGTCGCCTGAGAGGGGATATTCGGTTGAATGAGAACATCTCTCTTGGAAAGTCTTTTCAGGAGAGGTGTTCAATGTCTTTTAGTGGATCGTTTTTTGTCTGAATGCTCATACATATCTGTTAGCGATATCCTTAGGAAACGGGATGGATAAAAGCAAATATAAACAATGTTCAATATGATAGATGCCCGCACTTTTCAGCACTAATGATATTAGTTCGGTTTTTGATAACGCGATTCCCAAGTTTCAACTAAAAATAACGCCACGGAACCAGCAAGGTTAACTGCTAATTCTGCATGTCTAGCTGATGGAAGAATGGATTTTTTACCTTGACCGTGTGCGTCACCTAATCGATTACGAAGTGTGGCAAGTCCATTCACGATAGCCGAACAATTACCTAGTATCTGCTAAAAATTTCTTCTGTATGTTGGCTTGGCGAAAGATTTAATTCAATTGACACCAGATGATAAAGCTGAGGTAAGTCTGTTTTGTTATTATACTCAACACTTCTTCCGTCCAAGATATGCTTGAAAACTGTCTCAAGCAGAGTTCTCGCGGCGGTTATTGCACCATCTGGATCTGATTGTCGCCTATCCAAAGGCTTTGACCAAACTATCTGCACACTTTCAGAGTTTAATCTTTTCAATACTTCAGAAATTGGCTGGTCGCTTGGTGTGTTTGTACCAGTCTCTAATAATTCGAGCATCGGAGCGAATTCAGACCAAATAAAAATACGCCTTTCTCTATAAGTTGAAAATTTATTTTGATGAATTGCCAAAATTGGGCTAAGTCTCGATTTACTCTAATCCATGATGGTAGTACAGACTTTAAGAGCATTGTCATCAAGGAAATATTCGCGCAGGTGCTGATATTCGGCATTATCAGCCACGCCACCGGTCGCCTGGGTGATAAGCAGATTTTGTAGGTTTTGAGCACGCTCAAAATTAGTTATTATATTTTCCATCTAGGTCCCCTTGAATGAATCGTGCTAATGGCTTGCGTTACCTGATCGTGAGATGGCGCGGGTTTTTATTTGGAAGGGAAAAGCTCAGTTATTTAAAATATTATCGAAAATACCGAACGGCGCATTGAAGCAATTCCACAAGTCAGGAGCACGCTTTGCTGGACAGAAAGGGTAGGAAGTTCTCCTAATTATTTATAGCCTTCATTCCCATAATAATTTTCCATATCTTGCTTGTTATCTAAATAGACTGACACCATCATTTCAGTTCCTTCAAAGAAATAACTCAGCTTTTCCATTATCTCTGCAAGATTTCGTATATTAATATACTTTAGATCAGACGGCAGTAATTTATCGCCGTTTTGGTTATTAGGGTACCGAAATGCTTCTGACCTTGGGTCGAGTTCACAGAACTGTTGAATGCATTCACTTACTGCTTCCAAATCATTTTTCTCGACTTTAGGTTCTTGTTTTTCAAGCAGTCGTTTGCATTCCGTCCATAATGTGTTCAGATCATGAACTTTTGGAAATTCTGGAATTTCATCACATAATTTTCTAAAATCAATTATTAATTTCTTTAACCGCAATTCCAAATATTGGCGATAAACAAAAACAATTGGAAAAACAAGAAAATCTTGATCCCTATTCTCGTTATTTATATACTCAGCCAATATGTCGCCTGCTTTTTTGTATCCACTTATGTATAACTCCCAGTCGTTAGAAGAATAATTTAAAGGCAAGCATTTTGCCACCAATCTTCGCCAGTAGCAAATAAACGGTCACCTTTTTTCGGCATATGTTGTTCGGGATCAGAATCAAATTCTAAGTTTGTCATGACAACCTTCATCAAATAATGGAATCTTTGCCACTCTACTATGATTTTTAACGCCATTTCAATAATACCCTGATATGTTTATCTTTAGTCTTCTATCATTCTGCAACTATTCCACATATAGTGCGTAATTCATTTCCCTATGCGGTAATTATCCCAGATACATCGAAGAAAAAACTAATGTTACCTGTATCTTCGTGAGTTTGAGAAAATATCCTGCAAAATATTCCCATCTCGCTGTGCCTGCTACTCTTGTGTCAACCTGTACAGAGACGATCCTCCTCTGTTCAAAAGCCTGTGAGTCTGATATAGTTATGTCTCGCTGGCAAGTCACCCCGGCATTTGCCCGGGGTTATTTTATGAAAAGGCAAGAAGAAAAGCATATGCAATCCGAACGAAAAGACATTCGAAATATCGCCATCATCGCGCATGTTGACCACGGTAAAACCACCCTGGTGGACGGTCTTCTGAGGCAGGCGCGGGTTTTCCGCGAAAACCAGCAGGTCATGGAACGGGTGATGGATTCCAATGATCTGGAACGCGAACGCGGCATCACCATCCTGGCGAAGAACACCGCCATCACCATTCCCGATCCCAAGACCGGCGAGCTGGTCAAGATCAACATCGTCGACACCCCCGGGCATGCGGATTTTGGCGGCGAGGTGGAACGCGTCCTCAATATGGTGGACGGCGTCCTGCTGCTGGTGGACGCGGCCGAAGGGCCGATGGCTCAGACCCGCTTTGTGCTCAAGAAAGCCCTGGCGATGGGATTGCGCGCGATCGTGGTCATCAACAAGATGGACCGCAAAGACGCCGAACCAGACCGGACGCTCAATGATACGTTTGACCTGTTCGTGGAGCTGGGCGCTGACGATCATCAGGCCGATTTCCCGATCATTTATGCCAACGGCATCACCGGTCAGGCCGGGTATGGGCCCGAGATGAGCCCCGACCTGCAGCCACTCTTCCAGGCAATCCTGGATAAAATTCCCGGACCGATGGTTGACCCGGATGCACCCCTGCAGTTGCTGGTGACCAATCTGAGTTATGACGATTATCGTGGAACCACCGCACTTGGGGTTATCCACGCCGGGCATATCATCGCCGGGCAGTCCCTGGCCCGCATCACCACCACCGGACAGGTGCTCAACGAGCGCGCCCGCTATCTGTATATCTTCCAGGGTCTGGAAAAGATCGAAGTGGAAAAAGCCAGCGCGGGTGATATCATTGCCATCGCCGGCCTGGAAGGGATCGCCATCGGAGAAACGCTGGCCGACCCGGAAAACCCGGTTGCGCTGCCAACCATCCATGTCGAAGAACCCACGGTGCGGATGACCTTCGGGGTCAACACTTCCCCATTCACCGGCAGGGAAGGCAAGTGGAGCACATCCCGCAAACTGCGTGAGCGCCTATTTGATGAACTCAAGAATAATGTGGCGCTGCGGGTTGGCGAAACCGAATTCGCGGACACATTTGTTGTTTCCGGTCGCGGTGAGCTGCACCTGGCCATTCTGATCGAAACCATGCGCCGTGAAGGCTATGAATTCCAGGTTTCCCGCCCGGAAGCGATCTTCCACACGGATGAAGATGGCCGGTTGTTGGAGCCTTTTGAAGATGTCCACATCGAAACCAGCTCCGAAACCGTTGGATCTGTGTTGAAATGCTGGGCAGCCGCCGTGGACGAATGATCAACATGATCAATAATCCCGATAACACCGTCTCTCTGAATTACATCGTCCCGGTGCGCGGACTGCTGGGATTCCGCTATCAATTCCTTACGGCCACTCGCGGTATGGGAGTACTCTCACTCGATCTTCTATGGTTATGATGAGCTGGCCGGACCCATCACCCAGCGTGCCAGCAGTTCCATTGTCGCCTGGGAAGCGGGCGTCTCCACCAAGTACGGTTTGAAGAACGCGGAAGAACGCGGCATCCTGTTCGTTGGGCGCGGGCGTGGATGTGTATGAAGGCATGGTCATCGGCGAAACCATGCGTCCGGCCGATGTGCATGTCAATGTCTGCAAGACGAAACATCTCACCAATATGCGCTCATCCAATAAGGATATTGAAGTCCGGCTGGTCACACCACGTGACATGAGCATTGATGAAGCAATCGAATATCTGGCTGAAGATGAACTGCTGGAAGTGACCCCGATGAATTTCCGCATTCGCAAACGGATTCTCAATACCGATGAACGCGGGAAGCAGACCAAAAAGGCGAAAGAAGCGCTCGGAGAAGATTAGGTTCTTTGAGGGTAATTTAATAAAAACAACATCCTGACGTCGTCAGGATGTTTTAATGTTATGAACTCCGTCAATTACGGAAAGTATATTGGTTATATCTTCCACCGAATCAGTGGATTTAATTTTGAGGGTGTAATTGATCCGGATAATACCATGTTGTAGATCTTTTTCCATCCCCGGCTCATCAACCGATTTGGATACTTTTTTCAGTGCATTCAGGACATCCGAGGTTAATCCAGCCCGATCACTTCCTCTTACTTCAACCAATACTGTTGTATACGAATGGATAAAACGCTTTTCGACAGCATTGAGAATAATCAAAGCGATCAGAGATTATTCCTGTTGCTGCGAAGGCAGAATAATAATGTCCGGCGCCGATAGCAGAGTCCGACGACTGCCAGAGTCCAAAGCGAGGTAGCGGTGGTCAGCCCCTTGATATTCGGACCATATCGTAGAATTGCTCCAGCTCCCAGGAAACCTATTCCAGATAAGACCTGCGCAGCCAGACGAGCCGGATCTCCATTTGGGACATACGGACGAAATTGGATGGCCAGGTTAATCGATAAGGTCATCGTAAGGGCGGCGCCTACAACAAGGATGATGTGGGTACGAAGCCCCGCGGGTTGCCCCTGGCGCTCCCGTTCAAATCCGACCAGCGCGCCAATAATCGCAGCAATCAGTACACGAATCACGATCTCTTGATCTGAAATCATATTTACCCCTTCTATTCCCAACCATGTGGATGGCTTCGGTGCCACTCCCAGGCTGAAGAGATGATCTCTTCCAGCTCCGGTACTTGCGGCTGCCAACCCAATTCGCGGCGGATCTTATCTGAACATGCCACCAATCGGGGAGCATCGCCGGAGCGGCGGGGAGCCTCGACCGCGGGGATCGGGTGACCGGTCACCTTGCGGGCAGTCTCGATCACTTCGCGTACGGAATATCCTTGACCCGAACCAAGATTATAGATCAACTTGCTGTGGTGATTGAGTCCTTCCAACGCCAGCATGTGGGCGCTGACCAGGTCGCGGATGTGAATGTAATCGCGGATATTTGTCCCATCCGGTGTGGGGTAGTCGGTACCGAATATGGCGATGTTGGGCGTTGTCCGAGGGCGACCTGCAACACCAAGGGGATGAGATGACTTTCCGGCTGGTGGGCTTCACCCCTGCCCGGGAGGGCGCCGGCCGCGTTGAAGTAGCGCAGGCAGGCGTATTTCAAACCGTGAATTCGGCCATACCATTCCAGGGATTGCTCCACCATCCACTTGGTCTGACCGTAGACACTGGCGGGACCGATCGGGCTGTCTTCGTCGAGCGGCTTATCGTTGGATGCGAAGATCCCGGCGGTGGATGAGAAGACCAGCCTGGGTATCCCGGCTTTGCTCATACAATCCAAAAGGGTCAGCGTGTTGGTGAAATTGTTCTTGAAGAAGCGGCCGGGTTCTTTCATGCTCTCACCCGCTTCGATGAAAGCCGCGAAATGAATCACCGCATCATAGGATTCACTTTGCAGGGTGGCATAGCAGGGTGGCTTCATCGGCGACATCACCCTGGATAAAACGAGCGCCCCGGGGGATGGCCTGGCGGTAGCCTTTGACGAGCGAGTCGTAGACGGTGACCTCATGCCCTGCTTCCAGCAGCATGGCTGCCGTCGCCGATCCGATATAACCCGCTCCACCAGTTACAAAAAGTTTCATCAGAGCACCTCAGAAATTATCTCGATCATTTCTTTTCCACGATGGTCAGGTTTGCCAGGGCTGCGTCCAGCCGCTTCAGACCAATGGTGTCAAATTCCACCACCACGATCTCTTCCTGGTCGAGCAGTTTGCTTTCCAGCACCAGGCCTTCTCCCCAGGAGGGATGCGCCACCCGCATATTGGCTTTGTACTTCTGCTCGATGACGGTCCTGACCGGAAGTGGATTCGCGCCCGGATTCCACAGCACGGAAGAACCATAACCCGATTGATTTCGTTCTTGTTGTTCATCATCCCGGCGCCAGAATTGCGAGCTCCTTGCGGCCGGTCTGTGGGTGGTATTGATCAAACTGGCGGGAATATCAGCCAGAAAACGGCATGGCTCGGTGAAATCATACCCGCCATACATGGCTCTGGATTCCGCCCTGGTCAGGAACAACCTTTCGCGGGTGCGGGTGATCCCCACATAAAAGAGACGCCGTTCTTCCGCCATCTCTTCCTCATCATCCATCGAACGGGAATGAGGCAGCAACTTTTCATCCAAACCTGATATGAAAACGATCGGGAATTCCAGACCTTTGCTGGCATGCAGGGTCAGCAATGTGGGCGCATCGGGACGATCGGGAAGAGTATCCTGATCTGCGACCAACGCCAAATTCTCGAGGAATGCCGTCAGTCCGGTAGCTTCATAATCGTAAGCCACCCGCATCAACTCTTCCACATTTTCCCAGCGGTCAGCGCCTTCTTCGCTTTCATCGGAGATGTAACTGCGGTAATCAATATCTTCGAGAATGCGGGCAAACAGCTTTGGAAGCGGAAGGGTTTCCTTCAACGCCAGCCATTCTTCCAGTCGGCTGCCAAAATCGGCCAGTCGCCGGGCGGCTGATCCGCCAAACTGTTGCCAGTGAGGGCGATTCTCCGTCGAACGAGGTCGAGCAAAATATTGGTTGGGGGAGTTTTCAGTTGAACGGAATATTCCCTCAACGTCTGGATGGTCTTGTCGCCGATTCCCCGCAGGGGAACATTGATGATCCGCTCCAGGCTGTTATCGTCATTCGGGTTGTGAAGTAGGCGCAGGTAGGCGATGCAGTCTTTCACTTCCCGCCGGCCGTAAAACCGTTGCGCTCCTACCAGCCGATAGGGAATTCCGGCATGCAGGAATGACTTCTTCCATCAGTCGGGATTGGGCGTTGGTCCGGTACATCACCGCAAAATCGGCCAGGGTAGCCCTCTTCTGCTTGACCTCCTCGGCAATTTTCTGCACCACATACTCTGCCTCGGCACGGTCATCGCTGGCTTCGAACAGGCTGATCCGTTCGCCCTTCCCCTTTTCGGTAAACAGTTTCTTGGGCGTCCGGTGATGGTTGCGGTCGATCACCGCCCGGGCAGCATCCAGGATGGTCTGCGGGGAGCGGTAGTTTTGCTCGAGAAGGATCTTCTGATGGTCGGGATAATCTTTTTCAAAGCGCAAAACATTATGGTAATCCGCACCGCGCCAGCGATAAATCGACTGGTCTTCATCGCCCACGACAAAAAGGTTGCGATGCTCGGAGGCCAGATGTTTCAACAAGGTATATTGAGCCAGGTTCGTATCCTGGAATTCATCCACCAGGATATGCTCGAACCGGTGGGCATATACCTGCCTGACTGCGGGCACATCCGTCAGCAGGTGCGCTGTCCCCAATAACAGATCGTCGAAATCAAGCGCGTTGCAGGTCAACAACAGTTCCTGGTAGCGTTCGAAAACGCGCTGAACGACCTGATCCTTATACGATTTCACCGGATATGATTTCGGGGTGACCATGTCGTTCTTGGCGCGCGAGATGGCAGACAGGACCGCAGCGGGCCTGTTCAGCTTATCGTCAATGTTTAGTTCCCGCAGCGCCCGCTTGACGAGGGCTTGCTGATCGTCTTCATCGTAGATGGAGAAGTTTTGGGTGACACCCAAATGTTGGGCTTCACGGCGCAGGATGCGGGCGCAAACCGAATGGAAAGTGCCCAGCATGATGCCGCGCTGCTCCCCGCCCAGAAGTTCATAGACCCGGCTTTCCATCACCCGGGCGGCTTTATTGGTGAAGGTCACCGCCAGAATATTAAACGGGGCGACTTTTTTTTCCGCGATCAGATAGGCGATCCGGTGGGTTAAGACGCGCGTCTTACCGGAGCCTGGACCGGCCAGTACGAGCACCGGCCCGGGTTCCGCAGTAACCGCTTTTTTTGTTGGGGATTAAGGTTTTTTAGAAAGTCCACTGGGTCATTCTACTCGTGGACAGGGGGGGTGTCAACCAGAGAGATTATCCGACCCGCCAGTAGGCGCCACCTCCGGGTTCACGATCCATCAGGTGAAACTCAACCAGCCCCCGCCGCAGCGAAGCGGTGTCTTTATTGAATTGGAGAAGGATTTCATTCACTTCTTTTTCCGAGTAATGGATACCCGGCTCAAACGCTTTTACGACATGCTTGAGAATGACAATGAATTTTTTCTCCTGTGATGGAAATGCTTTCAGCTTCCCATCTTTATCCAGGAAGGAATTCAACACCTTTTTGTCAAAGGCATCCAGGTCTGCGGTTTCAGATAGCCGCGCCAGGTTTTCAGATTGTAAGATATTTTCAGTCATAGCTTTCAGTACCTCCGTTCGGAGGGAATAATAATAGTAATGCCCTTCTGCTCTGGCAGTCACCAGATTTGCTTCAGACAGGCGTGAGAGGTGATGTGAGGCTGTGGACACCCCGATCCCCAACATGCTGGCGATTTGTTCCACCGAGTAAGGTTTCGCCGCCAGCAATCCGATGATCTTCAGCCGGTTGCCATCGGATAACGCTTTAAAAAAGTTAACAATTCCAGTAATATCTCATCCTGGGTCAAAAGCACCTCCATCGTTACAATTCGATGAACATCGAAACGATTCTACACTAAATCGATACCCTGTCAAGGGTATCCGTTGGGGATTGTTGTTATTTACCCGCTCTTCTTCTACAATGGATTCAAATCCATCCCCATTGATGGGATGGAAAAGGAGGAATGATGGGGAAAGAGTTCAAAGCCTTTTTGATGCGCGGAAATGTGGTGGATCTGGCGGTCGCAGTCATTATTGGCGGAGCTTTCGGGAAGATTATCACTTCGTTTGTTAATGACATCATCATGCCGCCGATTGGGCTTTTATTGGGCGGAGTGAACTTCGCAGACCTATTCATTGACTTATCCGGGCAGGGATTCGGCACGCTGGCTGACGCACAGGCTGCCGGCGCACCGACATTGAATTATGGTTTATTCATCAATACGATCATCGATTTTCTGATCGTCGCTCTGGTGATCTTCCTGGTGATCAAGGCCATCAACAGGCTTAAGAAACCAGAACCCGTGGCTGAGTCAACGACCAAAGAATGCCCGCGTTGCTTATCAGAAATTCCGATCAAGGCTACCCGGTGTTCTCATTGCGCCATCGACCTGTAAAGATCCTACGCGGATTCGTGTCATCGGAGGAGAAAACTACCGGGGCGATACAACTGGTTGTTTTTCGCTGTACTACACCTCCACACCTCGGCGAAAAACCAGATGGCTGACAATGGCGATCAGGATCTTCCCGGTGATCACCTTGATCCTGGCGGCGGACGAATTCATGTACCGGGCGAAAGAAGCGGGCAGAAACAGGATCGTCTCAGCCGGATGAATAAATTCGATCGGCAAAACGCAAGCCGAAATTTAAGGCTATGGGTATAATTTATGGGGAGTTCCTGAATGGCTGAAAAATCCATCTTTCAAAAAATGTTCATCAAACCCGGGATGAAGATGCTGGTGCTGAATCTTCCCCCTGAGTTGACTACACTCTTTGAATCCATGCATCCCGAGGTCATCCGAAAGGATCAGCCAGAGAAAGGCCTGGATCAGATCTTATTGTTCGTCCATTCCCAGGAGGAACTCGAAATTCAACTGCCGGATTATGAACCCTTCCTCAAAAGGGATGGGGCTTACTGGATCTGTTATCCCAAACTCACCTCGGACAAGCGATCTGACATCCATCGGGATACGATCTGGAGATATACCGGCAATTACCATCTGAAACCGGTGTCTTTGATCGCCATTGACAAAACCTGGAGCGCGCTCCGATTAAAGCGCGAAATCTAATTCCACGGATGAATCCATGACAACCTACTCTGAGATTTTCGAACAGCCTGCCGTCTTGCATAACTTATTCCACACTCAACGATTGAAGGTGGAAACGATTGCGTCGGAGATCCTCAAAAGGGATATCCAGTATGTGTTCCTGGTTGCCAGGGGAACCTCTGACAATGCGGGTCGCTATGCCAACTATTTATGGGGGGCGCACAACCAGATCCCCATGGCGCTGGCCACTCCATCCCTTTTTACCATCTACGAAAAACCACCCCTGCTTCGGAATGCTCTGGTCGTATCCATCTCGCAATCGGGTAAGTCACCCGATTTGATCAGCGTGGTCAAAGAAGGTCGGAGACAGGGATGCACGACGTTATCCATCACCAATGCGCCCGATTTGCCCCTGGCCAAGGAATCGGATTTTGTCCTGGATGTGTGCGCGGATATCGAGGTTGCCACCGCCGCGACCAAAAGCTACACCGCCGAATTGATGGCCGTCGCGATGATCTCGGCTGCCCTCTCCGGTGAACCAAAACGCTGGCAGGAATTGGAACTGGTCAGCGGTTGGGCGGAAGAGACTCTCCGGTTGGATGATATGATCGCCCGCCAATCCTTGCGGTATCGGTATATGCAGCGCTGTGTTTGCCTGGGAAGGGGTTTCAATTACTGCACCGCCTTTGAATGGGCGCTCAAGATGAAAGAGATGGCTTACGTCGCGGCGGAACCCTACTCCACTGCCGACTTTCTGCATGGGCCCATCGCGCTGGTGGAACAAGGTTTCCCGGTCATGGCCGTCGCTCCATCTGGCAAAGTATTCGCCTCCATCCGTGAGCCACTTCAACAGATGATCGAAAAATACAAGGTCGAATTGGCGGTCATTTCGGACAACGAGGAAGTGCTTGACCTGGCGCAAATGCCCATGCCGCTGCCGAAGGGAATCCCGGAATGGCTCTCGCCGATCCTCTCGATCATTCCGGGGCAGTTGTTTGCCTATCATCTGACCAGACATCGGGGAATCAATCCGGAAGCGCCCCGGATCATCACCAAAATTACCGAAACAAACTGACACTCACGCTCCCCCAGAGGTGCATTGATGCCTGAAATTGCCCTGATCACCGATTCCACCTGTGATATTCCGCGAAATTACCTGCAGCAATATGATATCGCGGTGGTGCCCCACACCATTGTCTGGGGAGATGCGCAATACCTCGACCGGGTGGATATCCAACCGGAAGAATTCTATGAGCGGATCGAAACCGAGAAGGTCATTCCCACCACCGCCCAGGCGACCGAAACGCAGTTTTTCCAGGCGTATCTGGATGCGATCTCACGCGGATATCAACAGATCGTGGTTGTCACACTCTCCAACCGCTTGAGTGGAGCCATCCAATCGGCGCGAAACGCCGCCAAACTGGTACAAATCCCCGTGCATGTGATCGATTCGCTGGGCGTCACCATGGGGTTGGGATGGCAGGTGCTGGCTGCCGCCCGGGTACGGGAAATGGGCGGAACGGTTCAGGATATCCTGTCGAAGATCAACGAAGTCCGCAAATCCCTATCTGTATATGTGGGCATGGATACAGTGGAATTTGTCCGACGCGGCGGGCGGATCGGAGACGCCGTCAGGCTGATCGGTATGATGATGAACATCAAACCCGTGGTGAGGGTAAGCAATATCAAAGGTCTGGTTGAAGAGGTGGGTCTGGCCAGGACGTACCATAAAGCGATCGATCTGATGTATACCAAATTCTTTGAAACCATGGATCTGACCCGAAAGCTGCATATTGCAGTACTGCATGGCAACGCCTACGATGAAGCGGAGAAACTGGTGGAGCGGATCCGGGCGGAATTTCAACCGGCGGAGATACTCTCCAGCATCACGGGTCCGGTGCTGGGGATCAACACCGGCCCGCGGGCGCTGGCCCTGGCAGGTTACGTGGAAGATTGAACCGACCGCTTGCATCTACAAACGAGCGCCCATCAAGCCGCCAATCTGGCGGCTTTTCTTTTTCAATGACGCATCACTCAACAAATCGCTTCTCCTTTGAGATGTGAATTAGTCGTGAAGATCACGGCTTGAAAAGCGGGGTAACCAGATCCGGATGCTATAATTTCCGTATGGCAACCATTTTGATTATTGAAGACGAGCCTGAACTCGTGCGGGTGATCCAATCTTACCTGGAGAAGGCCGGCTTTCGGGTGCTATCCGCCATGCGGGGAAACACCGGGCTGACTCTATGGGAGAGTCACCAACCCGACCTGGTCATTTTGGATTTGAATTTACCCGGCATGGATGGTCTGGATGTGGCGAGAGCGATCCGTAAGACAAAGGACACGCCCATCATCATGCTGACTGCCCGGGTCGAAGAGTCGGACCGGTTGGTTGGATTGGAATTGGGCGCGGACGATTACATCACCAAGCCATTCTCCCCGCGTGAGGTGGTTGCCCGGGTGAAAGCGGTATTACGGCGGGTGAGCCAATCTGAACAGAAAGCCAGGGTGATCAAAGCCGGAAACCTGATCATCAATATGGACAATCACGAGGTCACCCGAGACGGTGAATCACTTGAACTGACCCCAACTGAGTTTTCTCTCTTGTCGGTAATGATGGCCCATCCCGGAAAAGTCCACAGCCGGATGCAACTGTTAACTGCGACGCAGGGGACAGCGTATGAAGGCTACGAACGGACTATCGACGCGCATATCAAGAACCTGCGGGCGAAAGTGGAGCTCGATCCACACAAACCGGAATACATCGAGACCATATTTGGGCTGGGCTACCGGTTTCGGCGAATGGAGACTGAGCCCGAATGAGAATCCGATTGGTCTTTGCCATGTTATTGGTGGTGGTGGTCACTGTGCTCAGCATGGGAGGTTTTGCTGCCATCGCATCCTCCCGCGAGGTGACCCGCTACGTTTCACGCGGCGGGATGATGGGCTTGAACGACCTGGTATCGAGCCTTGAAGCGTATTACCAGCAATTCGGCACCTGGCAAGGAGCGGAGATCCTACTCACCGCCCATATGAGTATGGGCGGTCAAAACCGGATGGGCATGGGAGCCGGTCCGCTGGCGAATGATGCGCCCACCCACCTGATCCTGTCGGATGGCAGCGGAATGATTTTGATCGATACGCTGCCACAGGACAACACCGTTAAGCTGACCAGGTTGGAGCTTATCCGGGCAATTCCCCTGAACCGGCGGGATGGGAAGGTGGTTGGTTATCTGTATTCGGAAAACCTGTTCACCTTCCAACCTGAACTGATCCGGCCATTGATCCAAAAACTGAATGCGGCGGCGGTCAGGGCAGGTCTGATCGGTGGAGGAATTGCCCTCCTGTTAGCCCTGCTGCTGGGATACTGGTTCATGAAGCCGGTGATTGCGCTGTCGAAGGCGGCTGCTGCCCTGGGGAAGGGTGATCTCAGCCAGCGCGTCCCCGTCTCAGGTGGGGATGAACTGGCCCAATTGGGGAAGACCTTCAACGCCATGGGCGCATCCCTTCAGCAAGCGGAGCAGAGCCGCAAGAATATGACCGCGGATATTGCCCACGAATTGCGGACGCCGCTCTCGATACAGCGGGCGGCCGTGGAAGCGATGCTGGATGAGGTGTACCCGGTCAACCGGGAAACGCTGGAACCATTGCTGGAACAAAATCATACTGCTCACCCGCCTGGTGGACGATCTGCGGCTGCTGGCCCTGGCGGACGCCGGGGAGCTTCCGCTGGAGATGGTGGAAACCGATCTCGCCGGGATTGTGGAGCGGGTGACGAGGCCAATTCCAATCGCGGGCGGATCAGGAAGGGATCGCTATTCAATTCACCCGAACGGAAGAGACTTCCACGCACACTGGCGGATCCGATCCGGATCGAACAAATTCTCACCAATCTGATCGGTAACGCGCTGAAGTTCACCCCGGCAGGCGGAAAAGTGTCTGTAAATGTGAGCGGTTCGTTTGAGGCGATTGACATCACCATCGCAGACAGCGGCCCCGGCATACCCGTCGATTCGCTGCCTTTCATCTTCGACCGGTTCTACCGGGTAGATCAGAGTCGCAGCCGCGAGGAAGGCGGGAGCGGGCTGGGGCTGGCCATCGCCAGGCAATTGGCGCGGGCGCAGGGCGGCGATATCACCGCCGGGAACCGGGCAGAGGGTGGAGCGGTGTTCACGCTCCACATGCCGGTCAAGCAAGAACAAGGCTGATCATTAAAAAACAGGGCTGCGAAAGCCCTGTTTTTATCCACGTTGATTGGTTGATTTTCTCAGCCGAGTTGTTCCACCAGATAGTTCTGGATGCCCATCTGGGCGATCTGATCCAATTGGGCTTCGAGCCAATCGAGGTGTCGCTCTTCATCTTTGAGAGTAGATTTCGAATAATTCGCGGGTTCCATTGTCTCCCTGTTCGACGCACAGTTTAATGGCGGCGTTATAGGCGGCGATGGCACCCACTTCGGCATGCAGGTCGTTCTTGAGCTGGGCGTGAACATCCGCACCGATGGAAATCACATTGAGCTTGCTGACGGTCGGGCTGCCATTCAAGAACAGGATTCGGTCAATGAGTGATTTCGGCGTGCTTCATTTCTTCGATGGCGCGTTTTTCGATGAGTCCATGCAGTTTCTCATATCCCCAATTCGCGCACATACCGGCATGCACCATGTACTGGTTGACGGCAGTCAACTCATCGGCAAGTTGTTCATTCAAGGCTTTCAGTACGAGTTCAGACCCTTTCATAGATACCTCCCAATAATCTTGTGTTGTTTTGTAATGAAATGAGATTTCGTCGAAAACAAAAATATCATCATCCAATGTTCTTCCACTCTTAATTATATGGGTAAGTTGAAGTGTAATCAACCTGTTAGAAGTGACAACTTCCGGGGAACAATTATTTGTTTCGCTGAATAACTAGCCGGAGCTGAAAAAATCCGCTTCGTAACCAAACAGGCTGCCCATTGGAAGGGCAGCCTGTGGCTCGTTGTTTCGATCAAATTCCTGATCTGGGTGACAGATTAGAGGATCACTTTATTGCCATCGATCACCATCAAGTTTGTGTTTCCCACAGGTGGATTTTTCAGATTACCGTACCAGGTGCTGTTGGTGAGTTTGGCAGTGAAGCCTAAATTTCCTGTACCGCCGGGGTTCAATTCGATATATATTCCGGCCCAACCATTGTTCAGAGCAGAAGAATTGTTAACGAAGACATTGTTCGGAGTCCAGATATCGAATCCGCTGTAGACATTCCCGATCGAGCAGGAATTATTGACAGTCACCACACCTTTTGATGTCAACCAGATGCCAAAGTTATTGTTCGATCGTGCGTAGACGGAATTCAACGTAATTGCCACCGGTATCAGCGCTGTGTCATTGTTGATGACGATTCCCGAGTTCGAATTTCCAACCACTTCCAGCCCGGTCACGGACACCGCACCTTTCGAAGCGATGACAACCCCGCGGCCTCCGTTGTAAAGCGCAAAGTTGTTCCCCTTGCTATTCAACATGGTGACCGATCCATTGCCGCTGGAATTGATGAGATTCATCCCATGGGTGCCATTGCCAATAGCCACCACCTTGTTGACCACGATATTGCCGAGGGCATCAACTTTAAGACCATCCACTCCATTGCCTTCCACGGTGATGTCTGACAGGGTCAACCCGGGTACGATGATCGGACCGATGATCTGGATCATCGATATACCGGTCAGTGTGTTGTAGCGGGACACGATGGTCGTGGCAGTAATTCCACTTTTAGTATAGACAGATATCCCTTCCAGCGTGTTTCCTATTGTTTCGAGGTTGGTCAGGGTGACCAAACCGGTGCCTACCGCATTACCGGAGTTATCGAGGAAGATCCCAAAAGCGTAAGTGACGGGTGTGCCATCTCCCAGACGAAGCCCATTGTCGTTCGCGCGGACCTTCGCCAGGGTGATCTTTCCGTTGCTGAACACATACAATCCATCTAATGTATTTCCACTAAAATCATTCCAGCTATTGACAGGTTGGATGGCAGTGAAAGAAATTAGCGCAGTGACGTCTGCGCCAACCCCACCATTTCCCCAGGCGCCCACATTATTGAAGGTCACCGCGCCATTGGTATATATATCGATGCCATCCAGAATGTTTTCATTACTCCAGACGCTGGTCAGGGAAACCGGTCCTCTGGAGAAGATGGCTATTCCGTCATTCCCAGAAGTGTCCGTTTGCACACCGGTCATGCTCACACCAGCCGTATTGGTTGGTGAGAGGTTGTTGACTATGTAGAAACCATATTCTCCGTTCCCGCTGAGGTTACTGTTTTTGACGGTCACCATCCCGTCGGTAATAATGGTTGCCCCATTCTGATCATTATTATGGAAATTGACGTTTGTCAGAATAACACTGGGTGCGGTGCTTGTGGGCGTAGAATTATCCACCCGGAGACCTTCTTGGACACTATCGTTTAGCTCCATATTGGTCAGGGTGACCAACCCACTGGACATCACAACCACATTGGTGCCGCTATTGTTACTAATCCAGGGATGATATGTATTTGTGATCGTCACCGGGGCATTGATACCATTGAAGTTGTTAACGGCTATCCCATTTGCGATACTCTCGATTTGAGTAAATATAGGCTCAATGGTGCCTTCAAACAATGAGATCTGATATCCCCAAAGGATTTCCCCGTTGTCGGTCCCCAGGTGGATCATATAATCGCCTTCAAGGTCGGCAAGCTCTATATCGAAGGTCAGGGTCAATGACCCATCGATGCCATTGGCACTGGATACGAAATTACCTTCAGGGTCGGTTACATACGCCCATGGATTGAAATTAGGAGATGAGACTTCGATGTTAACCCTTTCACCAGGTGTGCCATAGAAGTACCAGGACTGGTCCTCGCCCAGGTTGTCCGTCCATTGGTCGCCATATTCGATCACATACTCATCAGCAGAATTGTTATTTGATTCCACATTGGTTAAGGTCACCGCGCCCCTGCTATCGACAGAGATACCGGTCTCGCCATTGCTGGTTGCTAAGACATTTGATATCGTGACCGATTTATATGGGAGGATGCTGGATGCGTTCGATATATTTGCCCCATACGAAAAGTTGTCTATCGCGGATCCGGTCTTCCAGACCACGGCGCCTTTGGTAGAGATTAGTAATCCGTCATAGTTATTTTCGGCGTAGAATTCGGTCAGGGTTACCCCGCCAGTACCGGTGTCGTTGACCAGATAGGCACCTGCGGCGAAATTATCGCGGGTGTCGATCTTATTGAGTGTGATCAGTCCATTCGCCTCGACATGGATACCGTCTTCGAGGAACACCGTCCCGTTATCGTAGATCTGTGCCAACGAACCAGTAGGTCCGGTAATGGTGACTGCGCCTGTACCGCCCAGGCCAATGATCCGAATACCTTCATCGGGATTCTCCCGTGCCTGGTGGACGGTGACACTGACCGGTCCATGACTGGTGATGTACAGGCCATCGTATCCGCTGCGTGAGAAGGAGTTACCCCAACTCCAGATATTGCTGTAATCAAAGCCCGTACCCCAGGTACCGGCTGCTTTGATGGTCACTCCGCCCGTGCCGGTGGTGTTATCGATATTAACCCCATAATCGCCATTCCCGGTCGCGTTGATATTGGTGAGGGTGACAGCCCCGTTTGAGCGGATGATCAATCCATCGTCCCTATTGGAGATAAAGGAATTACCCTTGCCGGTGCCGGCATTGATCGTGATGCCTGCTGTGGTTCCTGCAACCTGGTTGTTCAGGTATGCGCCGTAGCCGTCATTATCAAAGGCAACCACATTTAGTAGGGTGATCATCCCTTTACTGATCACAATCAGACCGCTTTCTTCTGTTAAGGAGTTGTAATCAGTGTTATAGAAAAATGAACTGTCAGAGATCGTGACGGCCACACCAGGGGATGTTCCAGGAGGCGAGTTATTGATCACCGCCCCGGAACCTCTATTGTCGATCACCCTGATATTTGATATCGTCACGACTCCACGCGAGAAGATCTGCAGACCTCCGGTGTCATTGTTTTCATAGTTACTGGAGGTTGTTGCCGGGACCAACACTTTAATGGTCACCGGAACGGCAGATGCCGCGGAGGAGTTGTCAATAAAACCACCGAGATTTGCGTTGTCGGATGTATTCGTGTTGATGATGGTGACAGGACCCATGGCCACGATCTGATACCCATCACCGCCATTCTCACGGATTTCATTGAATCCCGTCCCGACGTTTGTCAATGTGATTGCGCCGGTACCAGATGCAAGGATGAGGACACCGGTTGTTGAATTTTCAACAGCACTGAAATCTGTCATGGTGACCGCGCCACGGGATTCGATTTCGAAACCATAGTCATTCTGGTAGGAATCACTGTTGGTCACTACAACCGCTGCCGGTGCAGTCGCATCCTGGTTGTTGATCTGATACCCCGGTCCTCCATTCATTCCACTCCAGGTATCTACAAAGGTGATTGCGCCTTTGGCGTAAACATCAAACCCAGATGATCCGTGATTTTGGGATGTCGAGTATTTGATCGTCACAATGCCGGGACCGATATTGTCACAATAGCTATCGGTATCCACGTCAGAGCAGCCATTCACGTCCAGGCCGGTGACACCGTTATTATCCAAACTCAGGTTCAATCCGGTGAATGAGGAATTCACCACACTGCTGATCCCGTTATCGGCATTCTCATTGGCGACCAAATGATCTAGAGAAACGATGTTTCCCTCCACGAAGAGGCCGTCATGACCATAGATCGTGCCATTATTGTTAAAGACACTGTTTTTGATACTGACCGTGGAAGTAGGTGCGATAATGGTGGCGCCGCCGCCCAAATTGTCATTCACTTCAACGCCATACAGAGTAACCGCGCCATTGGTCGATGATACCCGTAAACCGGTGGACATTGGCTCCAGGTCTGTTCCGCCGTAATCATCGAACTCTGACCAGCCATCATCGAAATGCTGCTGGTTATGGTTAAACTCGCTGTTGGTTATTTTGATGGTTCCAGAGGTCACATTGATCAGCGCCCCGTGGTAGCCATTGTGATTGGCTGCCACCCGGTTCAATTCCACGTTGCCCGTTTGCCCGGTCACCACGATACCAATACCATCCGTCCCGGCGGAAGTGGCGTTGACATCCACCAATTGGATGAGTCCCTTGTTCCCGCCGAAGTAGATGGCAGCCTGGTCAGATAAAGGAGAATCGTTATAAACGGTCAGGTTGTTGATAGAGAAACCGGCGGGCATGCCGAATACCGAGATGGAGCCAAGGAGTTTCACCTTTTCCGGAGTGTCGCCAACACCTACCAGAGATAGGAGACCATTGACCCCGGGAAGAAATCCGTATACAGAAACGTCCTCGTTATAATCCTCATCCAGGTCATCCACCGATTCGATGTATAGTTTGCGGTCGGTTGGGGTCAGATTGTGGGAGGCCATGTAATCGAGCGCCGCCTGGATGGGTGTGGGAGACTCGAAACAATTGTCCAGGCCGAGACAGCCGCCTATCTTCATAAACTTATATCTGATCGATCCGACATTGAAGTAAGGATCGCCTTCCACCACACCAAGCGAGGTGTCACGGGTCGCCATGGGTGAGGCGCTACCGGTAGAATCCACCAGGACCAATCCGGCATCCGCCACGGCGGTGGTGATTTCCTGAACGGTCGGTTCTTCGACCGGCGCAGGTTCTTCCACAGGTGGAGCGGGTTCTTGAACAGGAGGAGCATCCACCTGCGTGGGTTCCTCAACCGGCGCAGGATCGGTTGGAGGAGCGGGCTCGTCCACTGGTGGAGTAAGTCCCTCCACCTGAGCAGGTTCAACCACAGGTGGGGGTGCGTCCGTCTGCGGGGGAGCAGTAACTTCCTCCACAGCCGGTGGATCCACCGGCTGACCGTCATCGGCCGAAACCGGAACGGTGATCAGAAATACAAGCGCCAGAACCAGACAGATCAGGAACGGCAAAAACCCATATTTACAGGTTGTTTTGGACATGTGTCCTCCTATGAGTCGTGAAGGGATAACACAAAATGGATTGTGGCCCAAATTGATGTCAGGTCTATAACGCTGCATTCCCCTCTTTCCATGCAACGAACCGATGACGGCTTTCTATGGGTGCGCGTACTGCTCGATATCCACCCAATTCATATTATAGACAAATCCCATCCAGGCACAAGCGGATAAACGGGAAGTTAAGCAACCAGTAAGGAATCGAGGGAATCCAAAAGGCTGCCCCCTGGGGGACAGCCTTTTGCCTTGTTTAATTACTGTGTCTGATTCTGTCTGAACTACAGGATGATGTAATTTCCATCCACCATGAGATTCAGGTCCCCCGGATTGGGGTTTCGCAGATTGCCCATCCAGGTGCAGTTGGTGAGCTTCAGTGTGAAGATGGTGGGGTCAATCACACCTTCCGGGCGCATATCTACGTAAAACCCAGTCCAGTCGTTGTTGATGGAGTTGGAATTATTGATGAACGTATTGGCATACGTCACCAGCAGCATCCCATCCTGTCCATTGGATACCGACCAGGAATTGTTGACCGTCACCACACCGAGGGAATGAACGGAGAGTCCGGACCAACCGTTGTTTCGCAGGATCAGCGAATTCATGGTTACTGCGGAAGGTACGCTGGTTGTATCATTCCAGATCGCTACCCCATCCTGAGTATTCCCGAGCGCTTCCACGCCGGTGACGGATATAGCGCGATTGGAACTAATATTCAACCCAACCCCGCCATTGAAACCGACGAAGTTGGCTCCTTTGGTGTTCAGGACGGTGACGGTTCCCAAACCAGTATTATTCAGTAGATTGATGCCAGTCGCGCCATTCCCTACAGAATTGAGTTTGTTCACGATGATGTTACCGAGAACATTCACGTACAGACCATCCCAGCCATTGTTGTTCGTGGTGATATCCGTGAGGGTGATGACAGGGGCGAGAATGGGTCCGGGTTCCTGTAGCAACTGAATACCAAAATCGTTATTGCCTTCGGCTCTCACGCCAGTGAGGGTCGCTGCACTGGTTGTGGTGATTTGGAGGCCATTCATGGTATTCCAATGGGTTTCCACATTGGTCAGGGTGATGGGTGCAGTGCCGGGGGGGCCGTTAGTGGTGTTATCCAGGAAGACCCCGTACGCGTACGATACAATGGTTCCTTCATTATCACGACGGCCGTTATTGTGAGCCCTTACCTGGGCGAGTGTAATCTTGCCGTCGGCTGTCACATATAGTCCGGTCAGGCCATTATCCTCAAAGGTGTTGTAACCCTGCCCGAGCGCGGGTTTGATGGTCGTAAAGGTGCCGTCGGTGGTGACGTAAGCGCCATAATTAGCATTACGCCGAGCTTCGACCTTATTGAAGATGACCGCTCCGCTGGTGTCGATCCAAATGCCGATATCCCCGCTTTCTTGCTGGCGGACATTGGTCAGGGTGACGATGCCCTGGGAACGAACGCTGATCCCGTGATTCACGGTCCGGTTGACGTCGATGGAGGTCAACGTCACACTGCCGGTTCCGGCCGAGTTGTCGATGTAGTAACCGAAGCCGCCGCTTCCTCCTGAGCTGCTGGTCTTGATGATGACCGCGCCATTGGAGTAGATCTCCAGCCCATTGCCGCCATTCTCGAAAGTATTGACGTTTGTGAGCGTCACCGCAGGCGTGCCGGTGTTATAGGTATTGTCGATGTAAAGACCATTTCCCCGGCTGTCATTTAAGTCCATATTGGTCAGGGTAACAGCACCGCTGGCTAAGATGTAATAGTTGGATTTGCTGTTGTTTCCGTTCCACATGGGTGAGGTATTGGTGATGGATACCGGTGCGTTGACGCCAAAGCGGTTATCGATCAGCATACCGTAAGCATAAGACTCCTCCCCGTCCCAGGTGACGGGCTCTGTCAATCCTTCGTAGATGGAGATGTCATAGCCATACCCATTCCAACCCTGGTTGGTGTAGACCCGGATGTAGTATTCCCCTTCCACCAGGTCAGTGAGGGAAAGTTCGACAGATCCATCCGCGCCATTCGCATAGCCGAGCGAAGCCCAATCGAGATTGAAGACTTCAACAGATGGATTGAATTTATCGGAATTGACCGTGATGGTGACATCGTCTGAGTCACCCGCCTGTGCGTTGAAGATCCAGGTCTGATCGTCGCTCAGGTTGTCGAACCACTGTTCGCCGTATCCGATCACATAATAATTGGCGGAGTTGTTGTTGGCTTCGGTGTTGGTGATGGTCACCGCGCCTTTGCTCTCGACCCATAAACCGGTTTCATGGTTATTGCTGGCATAGACATTGGCGATCGTGACCGGTTTTCCAAGAAGCACATCGTCATTCTTGATATAAGCGCCGTAATTCCCGTTCTCATTCGCGGAACCATTTTTCCAGACGACGGCGCCAAAGCTGTTTACGATCAATCCGTTGTAGTTTTGATCAAAGAAACCATCAGTGATGGTCACCATTCCTGATCCGGTTGAATTTTCCAACTCCGCGCCATTAGTGAAGTTTTCTCTGACTTCCACTCTGGCCAACGTGATGTTCCCTTTGGAAAGGATGGTGATCCCGTTATCGCCGTTGATGGTGCCGTTGTTTCGGACCTCGGCGTTACGTCCAATCGTCCCGGCCAGGGAAACTGCGCCGGTACCACCGGATGCGTCGATAAAGATTCCGGTCCCGCCATTGTCGTTGGCACGGCGGAAGGACACGGTGACCGGTCCTCTGCTCACGATGGTGAGTCCGTTCAGTCCATTTGCGGTATACCAGTTATTCCAATTGCCTGATTCCTTGATCGTCACGGGAGCGGTTCCGCCCGTGTTGTTGATGAGGAGACCGAAGGTAGCGTTTTCATTCGCATCGACATTGGTCAGGGAGACCGCGCCATTGGTCAGGATTACCAGTCCGGAGCCAGCGTTGCGATCGAAGTAATTACCCTGATTCGTACCGGATGCCGCCAGCGTGACACCGCCTGTGCCGGCTGTATTATCCAGGATGGCGCCGTCGTCGCCATTCCACTCCGCATAGGCATTGGTCAGCGTGAGCGCCCCTTTCGAGGCTATTTCAGCGCCGAACCGTGCGTTGCCGGAGAAGCTGACCCCGCTGAGGGTCGCGCCCGCCGATGCGGAGGAGGTCCGGTTATCGATCTTCAGGCCATCCTTGCCGTTTTCATTCAAATCCATATTGGTCAGGGTGACCAATCCATTGGAGAAGACCACGATCCCTGAACCGCTGTTATTTCCATTCCAATCTCTGACAGCGTTCGTGATGGAAACGGGCATGTTCACGCCCGAAGTGTTGATGACCGTGATCCCATTTGCCAAAGATTCATGGTTGACCATAAAGGGTGGGATGTTGTTGTCATCGACCAGGGAGATATCGTAAGTGCCTGTGCTCCAGGGCTGGTCGGTGTAGATCTGAATCGCATATTCGCCGGCATCCAGGTCTGTCAGGGATAAAGTGACGGAACCATCTGTCCCGTCCGCATAGTCAACATCAGACCAAGTACCAAACTCATCCACGTAAAAGATTCCGATGGAAGGGTTGAAGTGAATCGTATTGACCTCGATCGTGACGTCATCCATCAAGCTTGCATCGAAGAACCAGGTCTGGTTGCGATTCATATTATCGAACCAATGTTCTCCATTGCCGATCCCACCGTAATTGATCGAGTTATCGCTGATACGGAAATTGGTGACCGTGACAGCGCCCTTCGAGTTGATGGAGAGGCCGCCATCTCCGTTATCAAAATAACCGTTGACGGTTTCGAAAGGCACATTCACTTTTACGGTGACCGGCGCGGCTACAATAGCGGAGCTGTTATCGATGTATCCGCCATAGCCCCGGTTGCCCGTGCTGTCGGTATTGATGACGGTGACCGGGCCTCTGGAGAAGATTTCAAAACCGTCTCCAGCATTGTTACTGGTGTTGTTGAACACGTTGCCCAAATTGGTCAGGGTGACCGCTGCCGAGGTCGCCTGGTTGGCGATATGTACACCATCCCCGAGGTTATCAGAGGCATTGAAGTTGGTCATAGTGACTGCGCCGCGGGTAATGATTTCATACCCGTCAAGACCATTTTGATATGAGTTGGTATTGGTCAGGGTGATGGGAGCGAGGGTGGGCGCCAGGGGATTATACAGGCGGTATCCAGCACCGTTATTGTCGGAAATGAAGGCATCGGCAATGGTGATGGCGCCTTTGGCGTAGATATCGAAACCACTCCCGCCGTTGTTGATCGAGCTCGAAGTCTTGATGGTAACGGTGCCGGCGCCGGTAGAATTGCAGACGCCATTATCATCCCAATCGTCACAAGAGTCCACGAGCAACCCGTCCAGACCGTTATTTTCAAGATATAAAACGGTACCGGTCAGGGAGGAATTTACAACACTTTTTATTCCGGACAACTCATTACCGCTGGCAACAATATGGTCAAGAATTACCGTGTTGCCCCAAACTTCCAGACCGTTTCCACCGACGGTTAGACCATTGGAATTGTTATTAAAAACACTGTTTTAACCGTGACAGCAGATGTCCAGGCGTCGATGGTCACTCCGTTGCCCGAGTTATTACTGGCTTCGACGCCGTTGAGGGTTACAGTACCGCCATTTGGCCAGATCTTAATCCGGCATAGGTGGGGCTGGGTGCAAAATCCAGGCCAACCGTCGGCCACGTCTAATAGGTTGTTGTTGAATTCGCTGTTGGTGACTTTCACGGAACCGGTGGGCGACCAGATATCGATCAGCGCGCCGTGGTAGCCATTGTTCGTTGGCTTTGACGCGGTTGAGTTCGACATTTCCACTATGACTGGATACCGAGGATGCCGATACCATCCTCTCCTCCGGAGGTTGCGTTGACATCCACCAACTGGATGAGTCCATTGTTGTGGTAGAAGTCTATGGCATAAGGGAAAATCGTAGAGTCGTTGTTCACGGACAGGTTGCTGATACTAAACCCTGCCGGCATATAGCTGACCTAAATTGAGCCGTTGATCTGGACATCCTCGGGGGTTGCGCCCAATCCGACCAGACCCAGCAACCTTTGACGCCGTTATAGGTGCCATTGATATACACATCTTCGGTGTAATCATCCAACCGGCTTCGATGTACAGTTTGCGGTCGGTCGGCGTGAGGTTGAATTCGTCCATGAAATCGAGAGCCGCCTGGATGGGGTTGGAGCAACCTTGATTGCCTGATACGTCCGGCTCGCAATCGGTGTGAGTAAAGCTGATACTCGAACTGCCCACCTTGAAGTATGGATCGCCTTCCACCACACCCAGGGAGGTGTCGCGGGTGGCCATGGGCGCGGAGGTACCGGTGGAATCCACCAGGACCAGTCCGGCGTCCGCCACAGCGGTCGTGAGTTCCTGCACGGTCGGTTCTTCGGCCGGCGCAGGTCTTCAACGGTGGAGCATCCACCGCGGTTCCTCCACCGGCGCAGGAGTCGGCTGGAGGAGCAGCGGCTCCTCGACCGGAGCAGGTGCTTCCAGCGGGGGTGCGTCCGTCTGCGGAGGAGCAGTGACTTCCTCCACAGCCGGTGGATCCACTGGTTGGCCGTCATCGGCAAAAACCGGTGACGCCATCAGCAGCGCGACAGCCAAAACCATACAGAGCAGAATTGGCCAATACCAGATCTTACGGTAATACCCAGACATAAAGCCTCCTTGGCATTAGTGAACTATAAATAGTTAGGAGTTTGAACAAAGAAAGAGATCTCGTTGTGACGGAAACCCCCTTTCGTTGGCCCTATTCAAAAAGAATTTGGGAGAACCGAATGGAAAACGGGTTCACCCAAGCTCAATTATAGGAGGTTCATTTCTACACGCAAGCGAAAAACGACTTCGTTAAGGAATAGATAATATATACGGCGGTGAATATCAGGGAGTGGGCGTGCTGGTGCTGATGGCCGGGGTTTTGGGCCGGAAGGTGACGGTCATGGTGGCGCATTTATTCCCCGAGCAGGGATTGATGTAGGCCTGGGCTTCCGCCATCCAGAACGGGAGCAGGGAGGTCTCGGGCAATTTGATCAGGCGTTTGTAGGCGTCGCGGGCATTCCTCTCCCAGCCGGCCAGTATGGCGGATTTCGCCTGGTAGTAGATGCTCTCGGCGCGCTCCTTGTCATCCGCAGCCAGGCTTTCCGCCCGCAGGAATTGGTTATAGGAATCACCGTAGCGTTTGATTTGCATGAGTGCCTGGGCGCGGTAGAACACCGCCTCGTAGTGATTATCATCGATGTCGAGAGCCTTGGTCAGGTCTTCGAAAGCAGCCGAAGGATTGCCCATCTTGAGATTGGTCACTCCCCGAATATAGTAGGCGTCGAAACTGTGGGTATCCATGGCGATGGATTTTTCAAGGTTTTCCATGGCCTTTGACTCGTCACCGGCGACCCAGTATGCCTTGCCGACCAGTTCGTAGGCGCTGGCGTCGTAAGGCTGATAGGTCAGGTAGGTTTGGAGCGGTTCAATGGAGCTCTCAAAATCGCCATTGGCGATGTACGACGCGCCGAGCACCAGATAGGTGTCGAGCATGGTGATGTCGATCTCGTAAGCCTTTTTGGCATTTTCAATCGCCAGCGCTGCCTCATCTTTGGCCAGATAGACCTTGGCCAGGCCGAGGTAGGACAAGGGCGATTCAGGGTTCAGCTCGCGGGCGGTCGTCAGGTCGTCCATCGCCAGGTCGTACTGGCCGCGATTGATCAGATAATCCGCCCGTCTGATATAGGCAAGATAGAAAGCCGGATCATACTCGATAGCCTTGGTCAGGTCATCCATCACATTCGTGGTTGGCTTCAGGTGGTTCAACACTTCGGCATGAGCCAAAATGGCGGGTGAAAACTTCTTGTCCACACTCAGCGCTTTTTCATAATAAACCAGGGCTTCATTCCAGTTGCCCGATTTTCGTTCCGCCTCACCCAGGATGTAATACAGGTCCACCGAATTGGGTTCGCCGGCGAGGACCTGTTCCATATATCGGTGGAAGGTTTCCCAATCGCCCTTATCGTACGCTCTCACAGCGAGCTGATATGCCTCGCTCGGATGGGGGGTGTTCACATAGAGGGGAGTGGGGGTATAGGTTTGTTCGAGCAGAGTCCAGAGCGGTGGTGCGCCCTTGGGAGTCGGAGACGGTTTGTAGCCGAAGGGGGTGGCGGTCGGCAAATAGGTGGCCGAGGCTTTGGGGGTCGGACGGGAGATCGAAACGGTGGGCCCGGTTTGACGCCGGAAGGAGGTGATGAAGAAAATGCTACCGCCGATGACAGCCATGATCACGAGGGCTGCCAGGACCATCACACCGGTGGATCGTTTTCGGGCGGTTTTTTCCGGTTTGGGCGGCGGGGGTGGCGTCATCCGCTTGATGAGCTCTGATTGCCAATCAATCCGTTTGGAGAATGGGTTCTCGCTGATGTTCTTTTCAGATCGGGAGGCGCCGTAATAGACGAGTCCGCGCCTGGCAGTGATATTTTCGGGATCGTACTTTAGGGTTTCCTGCAGGCAGAAGATCGCTTCTGCGGGTGTTTCCACCACCGTGCTGAGCCAGGTCCAGTAGCGATGGTTATGCGGATCCGCTTTGACCAGGCGTTTGAGAATCCCCAGTGCTTTCGCGCGGTCGTGCTGGCGGATGGCCGTAATCGCCTGTTCGAGGAGCGGATCTTCTGGCATACGTTCTAGTCTAGCACAGGCAGAATATCGCCGCAAGACCGCTCTGGTATAATTTTTTTATGAGGACACTTCGACGAAGAGCAATTATGTGGATGGCAGTGCTCGCGGTCGCGCTTATGGTGGCGGGCTGTACTCCCGTGGCAACCCAGACGGTCAGCCCGAGCGCAAGAGCGGCGGTGACCTTATCTCCGCTGCCGGTCAAGCCGAACGAGACTCCGGTTCCCAACAACGGGAGCGTGGGGACCATCGTGGCGCCAACGCCCACCGCCCTGGTGTACACCGTGAAAAAGGATGATCTGGGATCCTACATCGCCCTGCGATATGGCGTCACACTGCCGATGCTGCAGGCGGCCAATCCGGATGTGAACCTTAATTTTCTGAAGGAAGGGTCCACACTGATCATTCCCGCTCCGGTGAATACGCCATCACCCATTTTATACACCCCTACGCCAGTCCTGGCTGAATTGGGCGGGGTGAACTGTTATCCGACCATCGATCAGGATCTGTGGTGCCTGGTGAATGTCAGTAACAATCAGCAGAATGACCTCTATTTTCTGACCGGCCAGTTCAGGGTGGGAGATGGTCAGAAGGGATATGCGGTCACCGTCTCAGGTCTGGCGGATAGGATACCGGTTGGTCAGGAGATTCCCCTGATCGGCTTTATCCAGGGTCCGGTCGGGTATCCGTTCCAGGCGGAGTTTTCGCTGATCACGTCGTTCGCAGCCGAGGGTGCGGCGGTCACGGCTTTGTCCGTTGAAAACCAAACCGTGGAGATCGATCCGGCAGGTGCGTGGATCAAGCTGAGCGGTGAGTTGGTGAATCCCGGCAAGGCGCTGCTTACGCGGCAATCATCGCGGCGGGTTACCAGGGTGATTTGCCGGCCGGTGTGCGCAAGCTGGAATTTCCGGAGGGGATGACGGAAGGCGGGCGAATCCCATTCACGATGTATGTGTATTCCACGGGTCCGCGAATGGATCGGGTGGTGGTTTTGGCGGAAGGGAAGTAGATCCCTCCGGTCTTGGCGGGTAGATCCCTCTGCTTCCCACCTCCCTTGGGAAGGGAGGACAAACCAACACTGAATAATCCCTGCGGCGTTGCAAAGTAGACATTGACAGCAGGGCGATCCCTCCGGCACTGCGTGCCACCTCCCTTGGGAAGGGAGGACAATACAAACATAGACCAATCCACGCGGTGCTGTGCGGCAGTCGCTGACAGCAGGGTGATCCCTCCGGCACTGCGTGCCACCTCCCTTAGGAAGGGAGGACTGTCCTAAAGCATCCGCAAAAAGTATGATTTGATGACCGGCTGTCTATAATGAATATAGACGGCTTTGTTTTTTAATAGGAGGGTGTGATGAGTTCATTCAATCAAAAAGTACGATCCAGCAAACTTATTGGCTGGATTTTGATCATGACCGCGATATTCGGCTGGTTGGTCAGCCTGGCCGGAACGGTGGCGTTATGGGCAGTCAAGCCGGTGGTCTCCAAATCAGTGACAGCCCTGGTCTCGACCGGGCTGGACACGTTGAATGCCACCAGTTCCATGTTGCAGGTTATTGAAGACACATTGGATGGCGCCGGGAAGAACCTGGCTCTCGTCAGCGACATCACCGGGCAGGTGGCCAACGCCGTGGATTCCACGACTCCCCTTCTGAACAGCCTGTCCGGGCTGGTGGGGACCGATCTCGTCAACACCGTCACCAAAGTACAGGATCGCTGGTCGGATTGCAGGCAACCGCCAAGGTGATCGACACCACGCTGGCGTTGATCTCCAGGATTCCGTTCGTGAGCAATGCTCCATATGATCCTGAAGTGCCGCTGGACAAGTCGGTCGGCAATATCTCAACGGGGATGGCGGGGCTTCCAGGCAATCTGAAAGAATTCAAAACCACGCTGACCACCGCGAGTGACAGCCTGACCGAAATGCCGTCGACGATACACCGGCTGGCGGCCGAGATCGACAAGATCAACGCGAGTGTGACCTCTGCGCGGGACGTGGTAGCCAAATATCAATCCACGGTGGATCGGATGATCGTCCAGATGGAGGCGATCCAGAAAGCGCTGCCGGTTGCATTGACCATCCTCTGGCTGGCGATGACGATGGTCTTTGTCTGGATGGCTTGCGCCCAATTGGGATTTTACACACAGGGGATGGAACGGTTACACCAAGGTTCGGAGTAACGTCAGATTTCCCGCGGCTGTTAACGCAAAAAGGTAGGGATAGGTCAAAAGGACCTATCCCTACATATATCTATTTTATAAACGGGCTGGTCAGATAAAGAGGACCTGCGCGCCTTCGGAGATCTCCAGGAATTCCATGGCGCCCAGCACGGTACAACCGTCCACCAGGTCGGCGGTGGTCAGTTTCATCATGTCCATCGACATTTTGCAGCCGTACATATTCGCACCGGAGTCGAGCAGAAGCTGAACAAATTCCCCCACAGGCGGGAAATCGAGCTTGGCGATCTCACCGCGCATCATCCAGGAAGCAGCGGCAGACATGCCCGGGATGGATCCCAGCCAGGTGGGGATGTGGAACCAGGGATGCATCGACGGATTGCCGACCGTGGCCACACTCAGCTTGTCCATCTTTTTCTTGGTGATGATATCCAAACCCCAGAAGGTGTAGAAGATGTGGGTTTCGATCCCGCTCATGCGGGCGGCATTGCCGAGGATCAAGGGCGGATAGGCCATATCCAGGGAACCTTTGGAGGCAATGATGGAGAGCTTGCGGATGTCTTTCTTGATTATGTTCATGTCGGGGGTCATAGAAGGGTCCTTTTCGATTCGCGATGTTTAGATGCAACCGGTGGGTTTCTTCAACCCGGCTACTTTGGCGGCCAATTTGCCAGGTCCACCCGGGAAAAGTTGGTAGAGTTCCTTGGTGCTGACATCCGTGTTCTTGGTGATCGCCCGCAGGCTGGGAGACTCGCCTTTGGATTTCCAATCGGCGCGGGCATAGTTGATCACCACCCAATGGCGGTCGGTCAGTTCGATGCCTTCCCGGGCGGCCAGGGCCTTACCGATCTCTTCGGTCCATGCGTTCCCGTCCACCATATACCCATCGGCATCGAACGCTATCTTGGCTAACAATTCTTCAGACATTAAATTCTCCTTTGATCGTGATGTTATTGAGTAAATGATTTCGATTAATCTGCTGGAAGTACCGCAGATATCCTATTCTCTTTTCCAGACATGCTGAATTGGCTCGGTAACGGGACTTCGATTCCCTTCAGCATCAGGTTCCAGTACATTTCCTTGAAGGCCAGTTTTCCCCAATGGTTGATCGTGGTTTCCCGCAGAAGTGAGAACGGACCGATCCCACCGAGAGGATACATGCCGGGCAGAGGTTCCTGGTCATAACTGAAATCGATCAGGATGGCTTTCTTGTGACCGGATTCGATATAGCAGAGCGAATGACCATCGAACGAGGCGGGCATGGGTTTGCCCTGGATGTGCGCCATGATGTTCTTGAAGGCGGTTTCCATTTGGAAATGGATCACCGCGCCCGCTTTGGATGCGGGGATATTGGCGGCATCACCCAGAACAAAGATGTTTTGGTATTTTTTAGATTGAAGGGTGTGTTTGTCAGTGGGTACATAATTCAATTCATCGCCAAGACCCGACCGTGCGATCACATCCGCGCCCATATTGGTGGGGACTGAAACCAGGAGGTCATAGCCGATTTCGCGTTCATCATACGACCGGATGACATTCTTGCCAGAATCCACTTCGCCAATGGCGAAGTCCGGTTCAATGCGGATATTTTTCCTGGCCAGCAATTCACCAAGCATGGCCGATGAGACGCGGTTTGGTGAATGCTCCTGAGAGAGGAGTGGCATAAACGATGTCAACTTTATTGCGGATACCCTTTTTGGTGAAATAATCATCCGCCAGGAAGAGGAATTCCAGCGGGGCAACCGGGCATTTGATGGGGTTTTCCACCACGTTGACCACCATCCGCCCACCCTGCCAGCCATCCAGGAATTTCTTCATGGCAACGCCGCCTTCGACAGTATAAAAATCGAAGATGTTTTGACGCCATCCGCCATCCATTAAGCCTTCGGTCTCCTGAGGTCGGATGTCTGCACCGGTGGCGATCACCAGGTAATCGTAGTGAAGAACTTCGTTGTTGGTCAGCTTTACCTGGCTGTTTTCCGCTTCAATGAGCTCAATATCTGAATTGATATACCTGGCTCTGGAAGGAATAAAATTCTTTTGCGGTTTGATCACATCTTGTTCGGTATAGTATCCAAAGGGCAGGAATAAAAATCCGGGTTGGTAATAATGATTGGTATTCTTGTCAACCACGATGATCTGCCATTCCCGAGAGTCCAGCGCCTTGACCATTTTGTGAGCGATCATGGTACCGGCTGATCCAGCTCCCAGGATAAGAAATGTCTTCATTAATGCTCCTTAGCTAATCTGCGTGAGGTCTGCAATTTGCTGCAACCGGACCAAAAATCCGGTTCGCTCTTTTAAGATGCTTTCGATGGCATGGCTGGCAGCGCGGACCCAGGTTTCCACCTGTGGATGACGTTCGGCGGATATGACCGGTGTTTTCCGGAAATCCTCCTGGAGGATACTGGCATCAAGATGATACAGTTTGGCCATTCTTTCCACCCGCTCTGCTTCTGCATAGGGATCCGGTTTGAATGGATAGAATTGACCGGTGATGAAAGCGCCGATATGCACGTCCATGTCAAATACCGGCGCCACAGCGTACTGGAAACCATCCTTTGACTGGACAACACCTGTTCTTACGGTAGATTCCCTTACCATCTCCAACCATGTGTCATGGCATCCCTCCCTGCCCGGGAGAGAGCTGAGCAGGTGGAGCATCAGGTTGGATGGTTTGCTGATCTCGGTCAGCAATTCACCATCCAGGCCGACGGTGAAGCCGGGCAGCAGGCTGATCTCAGAGAAGAGGTTTTGGATGGTCTGGACGCAGTGGGTGGGGAATCCGGAATCGGCTTGAAGCGCTTGTGAGGGCAGAACCTGAATCGCCCCATCACCTTGAAGCAATCGCTGAACTTCCGTCTGGGCGAAACGCCATTGCTGGCCGATCTTCATTCCCTTGAGACGGCCGTCCTGAAGCATCCGGTAGATGGTGATCCGGTCTACCTTGAGTATTTCTTGAACCTGGCGAACTGTGTATATTGTGTCCATAGGATGTTATAGAATGTTATATCATATTATCAGATGTTATGATAGGGATTCTGGTTGGTGAATGCAAGTGATAAATATCACATTGCGGATTGGGGAGAGATCGGAGAATAGAGATCGGAGATCGGAGAGCAGTGACCAGAGACCAGAGAATGGAGACCAGAAATCAGAGATCGGGAATCTGGAGAATGGAGAAAGGGGAGCGGAGAGCGGGAAGGGACTGGGATCTCGGAGGATCAGGAATTGCCGAGCATTTTTTTAAGTTGGGTGCGATAGTCGTCCAGTGCCTGGCGGCCTTTGGGGGTGAGCTGAACCAGTGTGAGGGGAAGTCTACCCCGGTATGTTTTCTCGATCCGGATATACTCCGCTTCCTCCAACTTCGACAGATGCGCCGAAAGATTGCCCCGGGTGAGATTCGCCTCGCCCAGGAGGTAGAGGAAATCCGCTTGATCGACGGCTGCCAGGATGGTCAGAATGACCAGCCTGGCAGGCTCGTGAACCAGCTTATCGACATCCGCCCAATTCAAGGCAGGGGTTGTCATTCTACCTCTTCACCGGGAAGCGTATGTTTCCGGAAGTATCCAGCCAGACTGACCCCACCCTGAATGATCCAGGCCAGGCCAAAGAGCCCATAAAACACAGCTGATTTGAACGTATCGGCCATACCCAGGACGGAAACGATTGACCCACAGAGAATAGCCACACTGGCCAGGATCAGATATCTGATCAAACCGGATCGAAAACTCAGGTACACGATGAACACGGCGATCATGATTTCAGTGATGAACCAGATCGAATCCTCACCCAATGAAGGAAGGATCAACATCACCGCTACACTGGTAAGCGCACCGACCACCAGGGCGATGACCGCCCTGTCCTCCGCGGCTGACCTTCGATCCTTCTTTGTAGGCGACATACCCGGTGCGGGGATAGACGTATTTCTCTTTGAGCAAGGGAACCACTTTCTTCCCCACCAGAAAACCAACCAGGATGATGAGCGGCTGCCCGATCCCAACTGTTAATGCGGTCAGGAATCCTGGTTGGAGCAGACCAGAGACGAAAAAGAAAAGGCCCAGGATCAGAAAGATCCCTCCCACGAAGAGGTCCACCAGCCCATCATTGAACCAGTAACCGACAGTACGACGTTGAACTTGATCTAAATTGGATTTCATGTTACCTCTTAGTAAGTTTGTAATGCAAACTAGTTTGTATTATATTCAACCTAACCATTCTGTCAAGGGTTTGCAAACCGGTATAATGAGACATCATGAAAACACTCCATCCTTATGCCCGGGTTCAGTGGTACCTGTTTATCGGCTGGGCAGTCATCTGGCTGATCGGCGCCATCCTGCCCGGCAGCCTGGGCAGCCTGGCGCTGAGACTGCGGGACTTGATCTTCCTGTTATTCAGCCTGGTGACTTTCTGGATGGGTTGGCGAATGTGGACTCTGCGGGAGTTGATCATCTCCCCGCTGCTGATCTTTTTCACTGGAATCTTAAGGAGAGCGGAGGGCAGCCGATCCGCCTCGGTATTCTTACGACGCCTCCAGACCCAACAGGCCATGCGCACCCAGGGATCCATTCACATGCTGGTCGGCGCCCTGTGCGCCTTCACCACCCTGGTCTACCTGTTCATCCTGTAACATCCCCCATTCCAACATTGCATCACCTGTGATCTCATCAGATAATCGGTGTAATTTCCGGGGAATTCGAGCAGATCGCCATCTTCCAAAACCAGGATCCGGTCCACCACCTGGTCGAGGAAATAGCGGTCATGGGAGATCACCAGCACCGTCCCTTCGAACTCTTCCAGTGATTCTTCCAATACTTCCGCGGAAGCAATATCCAGATTGTTGGTGGGTTCATCCAGCAACAGGAAATTCGCACCGGAAAGAACCAGCAGCGCCAGTTGCAGCCGGCTGCGTTCACCCCCGGATAGCTCCTTCACTTTTTGGGCGGCCTGCCGGTAACTGAACAGATAATGCTGCAGAAACGAAACCGCCCTCGATTCAGAGATATTTCCCGCCATGCGCACGCACTCCAATACGGATTGTTCAAGCGACAAGGTATCGTGTTCCTGGGCGTAATACCCGGTCGTGATGCTGGGTCCGATCAAGATATCGCCACAGTCGGGCTGGAGGATGTCCAGAACCAATTTGAGCAGGACCGATTTTCCCGTCCCGTTACGGCCGATCACCCCCACCCTTTCCCCGTGGCGAAGAATCAGGTTGGCAGGCCGAAGTATGGTCTGCTCTCCAAAAGATTTCGCGACCTCCTGAAATTCCAGCACCTTGTCTGAGCCGCGCCAACCATGCAGACGCAGATCCATCCGGCGGCGTTCGAGCACCGGTTTGTCGATCCGCGGCAGCTTATCCAATCTATGTTGAATGGATCGCGCCCGCTTGGCAAATTTCTCGTTGTCATAGGTCTTTGCCCAAATCGCATAGCGTTTGATGGCCGCCTCAATGCGATGGATCTGGCGCTGCTGGACGTGGAAGAGTTCATCCTGGCGGGCAAGCCGCTGTTCTTTGTCGAATATATAGGAGGAGTAATCTCCCGCAAAGGTACCCAAGCGGCCATCCTCCAACTCGACGATATGGGTCACTGCCGCATCCAGCAGATATCGGTCATGCGAGATGATGACAACGCTGCCTTTGTATTCTCGAATGAAGCGTTCGAGAAATTGTTTTGCCGCCAGATCCAGGTGATTATCCGGCTCATCCAGGAGGAGCACATCGGGTGAAAGGAGCAGCAGACTGGCCAGACCGACCAGCTTTTTCTGGCCGCCGCTCAACTGCCGAACCGGTTTATGAATGTCCGCTTCCGGCATTCCGAGGCTGGTGAGCAAGCCGGACACTTTTTGCTCGAATTGGTCGCCCCCCAGTTCAAGATATTCCTCCAGCAGGGTTTGCTGGTTCTCGAGGGTTCGCGTTAACCGCTTTTCGTTGCCGTACACCTCCGGGTCTGAGAGGCGGTGTTCGAGTTGGATCAGCTCTGCCCGGATCGCTCCCACCCGCGGATTCCCGGCCAGCACTGCCTCAAATCCGCTCAGGTTTTCATCCAATCCGGGTTGCTGGGCGAGGTAACCGACAGTCACTCCTTTGGCCCGGGTAATGGTTCCGCCCGGTTCAGGCTGGAATTCCTGCATGATCAGCTTGAACAGGGATGATTTTCCGGCGCCGTTTGGACCGATCAATCCAATTTTCTGGTCGTGTTGGATCTCCCAATTCAATTGGCGGAAGATCGGACGGGCAGCCAGGGTAAGACTTACGTTGGAGAGCTGAATTTGTATCATGGGAACCTTTTTATGGGTAACAAAAACACCGCAAGGGTCGCCTGCGGTGTTTGGAATGGAAAAGGGAGTGGATCAGATGGCAGCAGGCGCAATACGACAAGGAACCGTCTGATTGCCACCGACAGTGATGCAGAAGAAGGAATGGTCTTTCCGGGTGTTATCCATCGGGAAAATTATATCATGTCGCTGGGAAATGAAAACGGTCATGCCAGCATGACCGTTTTTTTGTGTGCCCTCGCGGCGACTCGAACGCCGAACCTACTGCTCCGCAAGCAGGCGCTCTATCCAATTGAGCTACGGGGGCAGGCTTACAGGAAAGTGATTTTACCCCGTAGGGTGAGTAGTGTCAAGATTTCAGTCTTTATCCCCTGCCCACAAGACCAATATAGACGCGGATGGTGGTCTTCACACAATTTTTACATGGGGAATACGACTCCTCTGATAAAATTGTCCTACCATTCACGGATCAGCCCTCACCAAAGTCAGCGATCCAGAACCGCGTCAAAGCAGCATGTTAAACATTGCCCCCATTCAAAAAAAACACATTCCTGGTTGGATAGTCTCCATCGCAGCGATAAGTACGGGTTTCGCGTTCGTCCTGTGGTTCATTCCGGCTGCCAGGACCACTTTATTCTCGATTCTGTACTACCTTAATCCGGGGATGAACCTGCTTGCCGCCGGCGTGTTGTTCCTGGCTGCGATCAAGGAACGGAAATCCTCCCAGGCAGTGCATCGCGTTTTCATTTTGTTTGGCACGGGCTATCTCTGCACGTTCCTGGGCGATGTCATCATGGGGCTCGTCCAGCACGGACCGATCCTGTCGAGCAAGGTTGACCTGTATCATATTTTCTTCTTCCTCTATTATCCCTTGATCCTGATCGGCATATTGCAGTTGCCGGTTGTCCGGCTGAGGCGGATGGAACGAATTCGGAGGACGATCGAGGTCATTGCCATTCTGCTTGCGCTGGTGCTCATTTATTGGAATTTCTTATTCGCTCCCGTATTCAACCATTTGGATGGCAGATTGAGTTTACCGGATGTCATCCAATACTTTTTTCCGTTTACAGGATTACTGCTCCTGTTTGGGGTGATGATCCTGACCGAACGGCTGACCAACCGGATCAGTTCGCTGTTCGCCCTGTTCTTTGCACTCAGCCTGATCACTATGATCCTGTTTGATGGCATATTTAGCTGGCATGTATTAAATGAAACCTATCAACCTGGTGGCTTCGTGCAGATCGGCTGGTTGATCTCTGCTTTCCTCGCGTTGTGCGCGGGATACAGTGAATTACATCGCGATGACGAAGGGACCTTTTTCGGCATTAATCAGCGGAAATTGGACCTGCTGGTCAGGAGATACCAGGGGAAACTCGTCTATATTCAATATCTGTACCTGATTGGGATCTTCATATTCCTAATACAATCCCATTTTCTTCCCATGGCGGTTGGCTTTACTCCATTCGCCATCGTGCTCGGAATTATTTTGATCCTGGTGATCCTGCAACAGATCCTGGCCATGCGGGAGAACCAAAATTTGAATGAAGAGTTGATGATCGCCCTCAGGACGATTCAGGTACGGCAGGATGAGTTATTGCAGCTCAACCAATCTCTCCAGGTTGAGATCGCGGAACGTAAATCGCTGGAAAAGCGATTGCAGCACGATGTTCTGCACGATCCCCTGACCGGTTTACCCAACCGGGTGCTCTTTCTGGATCGATTGGGACAGGCGATCGAATTGGGTATTCGCCATCCACGGACCAATTACGCCGTCTTGTTTTTGGATCTGGACCAATTCAAGTCAGCCAATGATGAATTCGGGCATTTTTGCGGCGACCGATTGTTGGTTGAGGTGTCCCGGCGCTTACACAGCAGCCTTCGAGCCACGGATACGGTCGCACGATTGGGCGGGGATGAATTTGTGTTCCTGTTGGAAGATGTGACCGTCGACGGAATTCATGAGGTTATCGAGCGGATCAAGGATCAGCTGAATCCACCGATATGGATGATGGGAAAAAGCTTCCAAATCACCGCCAGCATCGGCGTGGTCCACTCCCTGCACGAATATAACAACCCCGAGCAAGTTCTGGAAGATGCAGATCGGGCTATGTATCAGGCGAAATCGCAAGGGAAAGATGGCTACGCCATCCATTCAAGAAACTAATGTGCGGATACAATTCGAGATAATTCATACGGCGCTTAATTCCCCCTCATCGCGCCGTGTTTGCACTCTGTACATTTGCCCCCATGAAAGAGTTACTGAACCGGGTTTTCCTTTTCCACCACCAGGGTACAGCGGGTCACCAGGGCGGCGATCGCGCCCACAGCCGCCAACTGGGGAGCCAGCAGCGCCCCGACAACACCAAACGTGAGGGGAAAATCCATCAGGATTCGACCTTCGTCGTTCTTAAGCGTGATCCGCCGGATATTTCCTTCGTGGAGGAGTTCCTTTACTTTGGCGATGAGGGCTTCCCCATCCACCTGAAATTCTTCTGTTCGAAATGTTGATCCACTCATATTTTTTCTCCAACGATTTCTTACTTCGCAATCTTAATCATACTTACGAAGGGCTGACGATTAAGTTGCTGCGGAATGTGAAAAGGTATGCCTTCCGGTGACAATTGGCTATAATCAGTCCATGCAAAACCAGAGAGAGCAGGTTCGGTTTGCCTGCATCGTATCGGTCATTCTTATCGCGGCTGTCCTGGCGGGATGCTCTTTTCAGCGCGGGTCCTCGCTGGTGGAGACTCCCACCTCCCAACCGGCTACACTGACCCCATCCGCCACCATCGTGTGGTTCCCGGCCACTTCGACCCCGACCCGGCAGGTCACGATCCAACCCAGCGCCACACCTGACTCATCGATCCTGTATGGAAACCTGGTCATTGACGATCAGTTCAAAACGCCTGCCGATTGGACAAGCGGGATCTACCCGGAAGGTAACATCGAGTTCAGTGAGAATGCCCTCAATCTGGCCGTTGCATCCCCGGGCGGTACGCTGGTCAGTTTGCGAACAGACACTTTCACGAATGATTTCTATTTGGAAGCCTCCATCACAGCCAACCTGTGCACTCCGCCAGACACCTTCGGTGTGATATTTTGGGCGACCAATGACCGGAATTATTATCGGACAGCATTCAACTGCGGCGGACAATTCCGGCTCGAAAAGGTCAGTAATGGAAGGGTATCGGCCCTTACGGAGTGGACGTCGAGCTCTCAGGCGGTCCGGACGCCCGGTCTGCCTGTGCGGGTGGGAGTATGGGTCGGCAGAGGCCTGGTGCGGTTGTATCTGAATGATGAATTTCAGTCATCGCAGTCGCTGTCTCCCACCGCGGGCGGAATTGGCTTTTTCGCTTCATCCAACGGTTCGACAGCGGTGACGACCCAGTTTACCGATCTGCAAGTCTATGAGGTTTCCCCGGCGGACTATCCGCCAACAGCCACGCCCACGATCCGGCCTACGAACACGGGGGTACCCACAGTTCCCACGCCTTAACCGTTTTCAGGCTGAGACAATTCTCTGCTATCCCCATCCATAGATGGAGCACGGATTTAGACGAACCGTTTACCATCCGCCTTGCACATGCGGGTTACCACATCCTGGCCTGTGATCAAACCGGCAGGCAGTCCACCGCCCGCCTGAACCCATTGACCCGCCATGTAGAAGCGATCCAACCCCGGCAGAGTTTTGGGAATTGACCCCATGATATTGTCTGGAGTGGGCAGAAATCCTTCGAAGCTGCCCTGCCAGTTTCCGGTATAGCGTTCAAAGGTCACAGGTGTTGCCACATCGGCCATCTCAACCTGGCTCTCGATGCCCGGGAAAAATTCTTCCAGTCGTTTGATCACTTCGATCCCGATCCGGTCTTTTTCCGCTTTATATCGTTCCGGTTCAGAGGATAAATCTTTCCAGTATTGATAATCCGTTATGATGGCGGAATTGATCACGGTCTTTCCGGCCGGAGCCAGGGTGGGATCAAAGTTGTAGATCATCAGATCGAGATGATGTGACCTCGCGGTCTCCGATGTCAATCGGCTTCTTCAATCCGAGACTTAACCCGCCATTCAGAGCGGGGATCTCGGGAAAGGTGCGGTTGACACCGATGCCAACCATTAGGATCGACGGGAAAAGGGGATAGGTATCGTACACCTTTTTGATCCTGTCGTTCATGTATTTCCCATCCAGCATGTCAAAAATGGTGGCGTGACCATCCGCGGCGGAGATGACATAATCGGCCCGGTGCTCGCTCCCATCGGACAGGCGGATACCAACGGCCTGATCATTTTCCACGAGAATTTGGTCCACCCGGCTGTTGTAATGGATCTGTCCACCCAGTTCACGATAGCGAAGTTCGGACCTTTCCGCCATGGGGATGGATCCGCCTATCGGATAGCCGGCATCCGCTTCGTTCAGGTAAGCCATCACAAAGATCAATCCTGCGGCAGACATTTTCGGCATCCACAGGTTACGAAAAAAGTCTCTCATCAGTGGATTGGTAAATTTCTGAGTCAGTTGCCCCACGCTCATGATGGCGTACTTTCGAACAGTAGGCAGTTTCGAGAGAAAAGATGGCAAGAATTTCGCGCTATTGAGAATCGTTTGCAGAAACCCACCGCTGCCACTCACCGGGGGATTGAAGCCGATCATCTTCCTGGCCGCCCGGCAAAGCTCATGGATCAGCTTCTCATCTTCAGGCGCGATCTCAAGCCAGTGTTTTTCCAGCCGATCGATATCGCGGTAAAAGTGGATCACCTGTCCATCCGGGGATACATATCGCATAAATTCTTCCGGATCGATCACTTCGGTTTGTGGGTCCAAAATACCGAGATCCATCCACCCCTTGTAAAAATTGGATTTCGGATTGGACCCGGTCAGCCAGTGGATGCAGCCATCGATGGTGTAGCCCTTCCGTTTCCAGCCCGTCATCAAACCGCCTGGTTGGCTGTGCAATTCATAGATCTGAGTCCGATATCCATTGCGTTGGGCAAAGATACCGGTTGCCAGACCGGCGATCCCTGCGCCGATGATAATGACCGATTTGCTGGATTCAGATGGCATTTTTTATTCTCACTTTCTCTTCCGCAATCGCGGTGATCCCTTTTGGGTTTTCCTAATCCAGTATACGGAACCAGAGCGAATTTGATGCAATATATTGGGCGATATATTTTTCGCGATCAAAAGAACATCCTACGCATCATTTATATTCCATGATATTCTTAAACTCATGAACGAAAAGACCCTGCATTTGTTGGAATTTCCAAAAATACGAGCATCCCTGGCGGAGCACACCAGCTTTTCGACTTCGCGGGATCTGGCGTTGAAGACCAGACCAACACGGGATATTGACCTGGCCACCCTTTGGCTGAAACAAACCTCCGAAGCCCGATTGCTGCTTTCCACCACACGTGAGATCAGTCTGGGCGGCCTGACGGACATCCGAGCGTATTGTGCGCTGGCAGCGAGAGGCGGGGTCCTATCCCAGGCAGAATTGTTGGAGATCAAAAACTCGTTGGTTGTTGCGCGGACGGTCTTGCGCGCCTTCGAAAAAATGCAGGGAGCCTATCCACACCTTGCGGCGATCCTCCAGGGGACTGTCCTGCCGGTTGGTTTGATCAATTCGATCAGCCGGTGTGTGACAGATCGCGGTGAGATTCCCGATAACGCATCAGAGCAATTGACATCGATCCGGCGCGAGATCAAGATCTGCCATGAACGTCTGCTTGGCAAGCTGGAGCGGATGATCAACGACAGCCGGCATGGGCCGATGCTGCAGGAAGCCATCATTACCCAACGGAATGGGCGGTATGTGATTCCCCTGAGATCGGAATTCAAGGGACAGCTTAAATCGATCGTCCACGATCAATCTTCGTCGGGAGCGACCCTGTTTGTGGAACCGCTGGCGGTGGTTGAATTAAACAACCAGTATACCGAAATTCAACTGGCCGAACGGGACGAGGAACGCCGCATCCTGGCTGAGCTTTCCGCTCAGGTAGGTTTGCACGCAGAAGTCGTCAGCGGGTTGATCGAAGTGTTCGCAGATCTGGACGTGATCCTGGCCAGGGCGCGCTACGCGGATTCACTCTCCGCCACGGAGCCGATCCTGGTGCCGTTTCAATCCAGGAAAACAGAAGGTCATCCGGGAAGCACGATCCAATTGTTTAGTGCTCGGCATCCACTGCTCAACCCGGACTGTGTCGTACCCATCGACCTGGAGCTCGACCCCCAAACCTACGCGCTGATCATCACAGGCCCCAACACAGGCGGCAAGACGGTCACATTGAAAACTGTCGGGTTGCTGGCGGTGATGGCCCAATCGGGTTTGCATATCCCGGCTTTGTCCGGCTCGAAGATCAGCGTCTTCGATTATATTTTCGCCGATATCGGCGATGAGCAATCTATTGAGCAGTCCCTTTCGACCTTCTCGGGTCATATCACGAACATCATCCAGATCCTGAAAAAAGCGGACAACCGTTCACTGGTTTTGCTGGATGAATTGGGCGCCGGGACGGACCCCCAGGAAGGGGCGGCGCTCGCCATGGCCATTGTGAAGCATCTGCTCGAAAGACGCGTCACCTGCATGGTCGCCACCCATTATCCTGAATTGAAAACCTTCGCCCATAATACGAAGGGCGTGATCAATGCCAGCCTGGAATTTGACCTGCAAACTTTGAAGCCGACCTATCACCTCTCGCTCGGACTCCCGGGACGGTCGAATGCCCTGGCCATTGCCGAACGGTTGGGGTTGTCTGAGGAGATCATCCGCCTGGCCCGATCCACCATCCACCCGGATGAATTGCGGGCGGAAGATCTGCTGGATGAGATCTATCAGCAGCGCAAACTGGCCAGAGAAGCGCGCGCGGAAGCGGAGAGAATCTCCAGGGAAGCGTCCGCTTTGGAGAACAACCTGCGTTCGCGTCTGGAGAAAATTGAAGACGAACGAATGGGTGTCCTCGAAACCGCCCGGAAACAGGTGGAGGAAGAAGCGTACAACTTGCGTCATGAGATGGATGACATCCGCCGGGAATTGGCCCGGGCTCACCAACCCCTGGAGATGATCAAGGCAGCCCAGGAACAGTTGGAACAGATCGAAGAGCAAGCCATGATCCCCACAGAACGGAAACCAGACAGCGCTGCGAAGCAATCCGTTCTCCGGTTGGGAAGCAAGGTGATCGTAGCCGGGTTGGGGATGGAGGGTGTGGTAACCAGCCTGAGCGTGGAAGAAGCCGAGGTGCAGGTTGGGCGGCTCAGGATGCGTGCACGGTTGACGGATCTACGATTGCCGAATGAAGAGCCATTGCCGGTGGTTGAGGCAAAACCGAAAGCGAAGCCAAAAACCGAAATGCCGAAACCGGCCAGGGAAACGTCCGCGCCGGTTGGATTGGAGATCGATCTACGCGGGGAACGCGCTGAAGACGCGTTGGACCGGCTGGATCGCTATTTGGCCGATGCCTATAATTCCAGCCTGCCCTTTGTCCGTGTGATCCACGGGAAAGGGACCGGAAGGCTGCGTCAGGTCATCCGCGAGGCGCTGCGAGGAAATACGATGGTTGACCGGTTTGATTCAGGGATGGATAACGAAGGCGGTGAGGGCGTGACGGTTGTTCATATCAAGACCGAGTGATGCGTCTCGTCCATTTGGGGGAATCTTAGAGCCTTAGAAGTTTGAGAATATCCGCTAATTAAAACAAAGAAGTCGAGAGTGAGTGTTCAGGACACTCTCGACTTCTTCCCGCAAGGTCCCTTCCCTTGCGAGGTCAGTGATCGCAGTGATGAAGCTACTGTATCACAGACCCGTAGACAAAACATGGACAAATATACAATTTTAGTTGAATTTGTCAACGGTTTCTTGAAATGCCTTCTGTAAGGGCGAAGTGATCGGTCCCTGACAATTGATTGCCATGGTATCCAATCGTTTCTTCAGCACGTTTGTCCACTTTGAAACAGTCGTCGGTTGAATAACACCAGGCGGATCCTGCAGAAAATGCTGGTAGAGCAGTTGCGACCAGATGCCATCCATCTGGGCGCCCTCATGAAGCGCCTTAGCGAGTAGATGATCTCCGGTTTCCGAATCACCTCTTAAGAAAGACAATCTGGCTTTGATGGTTTGCGCGACGCACCATTGAGTCATTAATCTTCGGTCGAACAAATCCTGAATGAGCCCTTCCAATTCATCGCTGACTGTCTCCAAATCAGGTCGTGAATTTTGGACCATGAATGTATATAAGCGGGAGGAGATGCGAACGCTCCCGATGGCCAACTCGGCAGAGGAGCGATATGCCTCATCCAGCATGGACAACCCCTGGGGCACGTCCCCCAGAAGGGCGGTCAGATAACCACATCTGGCCAGATGATCGAATTTGACGATTTTGTCACCCTGAATTTCGTATCCCTTCATGTAATACTCAATCGCTGAGGGATAATCCAGCAGGTATCTGTGAATATCGCCACAGGTTCGCAATGCGATGGATGTGATCTCGGGAAATGGATTCTGGCGGCTGATCTCAAGAGCGGCTTGCGCGCTATCCCAGGCTAAATCCATTTTCCCCAGCGCAGTTCTGGCAATCGCCAGATACGATTGAATGTATGCGCTCATACGGGTATAGGATATTTTTTGAGCCAGTCCCAATCCCACTTCTGCTTCCTGCTCAGATTTGAGGTTTTCGCCGCAATAAACGCTGGAAAGAACCATCTGTCCGAAGACCTTCACTTCACCTTCGAGGTCCCGGGTCTGGATATACAATTGGTGGGATTTTTCGGCAATTTCCAAACCTTTAGCCGGAAAACCCATCAGGGTGAGCACCGTGGAGTAATCGTAATAGAGCATGCCCGCTGAAGATTGCTCTTCCTCATCCATCGTCTCAGGCAGGGTTTGAATTGCATCTTCGAGGACTTGCCTGGCTTCCTGAATTCGAGACAGCATATATAGGAATTTTGTTTTCCTGGACACACACTTCAGCCATTCGGCGCGGGTGCTGGAATCTTTTAAGTACCTGAGAGCCTGCTCGCAGATATTTAATCCGACCTGATAATCATGCGAGCCGAATCGCGCCATCGATTGAACGTATAAACCACTCCCCATTAGAAGCGCGCTGGACCTGAGTTCGCCAATTTGGAACATCCGAATGCTGATTTGTTCTGCTGTGTCAATATCCTGAGTTTGATAAGCCACTTTCGCCCAGGTCTTATAAAAATCCAGGATTTCCTTATCCGATAGCTGCATATCGATGGATGGAAAGATTTGTTCGGCTTTCTGAAATGCACGGTAGGCATCCTGTGGAGAGGACAGTCTTCTGGCATAGCTGGCTGCATTGATCCAAAATTGGAATGCCTTATTCAGATCCCCGCTCGCCGTGTAATGTTCGGCCAGAATGGCAGCAAGGACATCATCTGGGTAGGGACTGGATTGTTCCAGCAGCCGGGCAATGCGCCTGTGCAAGAGTCTTTTCCTGGCAAGCGACATTTCCAACAGGACCACTTCCTTAAAAATATTCTGTAAGAATTGATACGAAAATGTTTGATTGGATGTGTCTTCCACCACTCTCAGAATCCCCACCCGTTCCAGTTCTTCCAACCCCTCCACGATTTCATCCGCGGAATGCTGACTGATGGATTCCAGCAGGTCAATCGAAAAGCTGGTTCCGATCACAGCGCCAATGGACAGAATTTGACGATGAAGCGGGGATAGTTGATTGAACCTGTCTCGAAATATGGTTCTGATACTTCCCGGGATGACCTTGTGATTCGCGGGGAACGACCCCCCGGCCTGGTGGTACAGTACCGATCGGATCGTCTCGATGATCATCAGCGGATTGCCGTTGGTGTCACTCACCAGGTTGTCCAACTGACCGGATGGGATGGACTGCTGGGCAATACTGGCTGCCAGGGAAACCGTTTCTGGCCCGGATAATGGTTGAATAGAGATTTTGAAACAGACGCCTTTTTGTTCCAGATATGTCAGTAATTCAGACAGCCCCGGGTTTTGTTTGCCCTGATCACACGAAAGCACCAGGAATGCTTCGACCGGGATGAATTGATTCTGGACCATAGATCGGATCAGGTTGATGGATGCTTCATCAATCCACTGGGCATCATCCACCAGGAGAAGAATTCGGGATTTACCGGCCAGGCCCTGGAAAAATCGCCTGAACAGGTCATTCACATTCGATAAATCGGCCAGGATCGTCTGCCAGGGATCTGGATTACTTACCCACGAATGGGGAGCGAGACTTAAGTTCGATGGACAGCAGTTTTTGGCGATCCTCCGGAAGTAGACCCGCCCGTTCCAGTAAGGAAATATCACTCCGGATCAAACTGATGAAAGGTTGAAAAGGGATCGTGCGGGTCGAGGCCAGGCAAGGAGCAATCAGCATCTGGTATGGACGCAATGACCGGCGGTAGTATTCATAAACCAGGCGGGACTTCCCGATGCCTGTTTCACCTCGCAATAAGACCACTTTTTCTTGCAGTTCTGCAAGCGAGATCTGGTTGATCTCCGTTTCACGCCCTACGAAACTGGTTGTCAGTCCGGTAGTCGCCACAGATAACTGGGATTGATTCAGTTCATTCTTTTTGGTCTCCCTATGCAGGGATTGAATTAAACCCTGCAACTCAGGAGATGGCTGTTCACCCAGGTCTTTTTGGAATAGTTGGATGACCTGGTGACCATGCTTGATCGCTTCGGTCCGGTTTCCTGACAGCATCAACGATTCCATGAGTTTGCGATGCAAATCCTCATTGTATGGATCACCATCCAGCGCCATCCTGATCCAGGACACCAACGTCATGTAATCGCTGATCAATTCCGTATGGGAGATCAATCGCTGGATGAGATTGTTTCGAAGCTGTAACAGGTTTTGTTCCGTTTCAGAAATCCACTCTTCCCATTGATTGGAGCCTGTAATGCTAAAACCGAGTAGAAGATTGGGCGAACGCCATAAATGGATTGCCCGAACCATCATCTCATGGATATGATCAGGTATGGGCTTCTGGTTGGGAATCTGCCAGGGAATCCGGCCGATGGCGCGGATGAGCGAGGTGAACTCAAGCAGATCGACCTCCACTTTTTCCGGGTCAAGGGAAATCGAGTTTAAGTTAGCGAGGACGATGTTTGGATCTGGAAGGTTCGCCCGCAACTTGCCCAGGTGATCGCGTAAATTTGCTCTGGCCGAAGGCTCATCTAAGTCCGGCCAGAAGGTGAGGAGTATCTGCCCGCGCGAGACAGGTTCCGAATGACAGGCCAGGTAAAATAACAACGCCCGCGATAAACGCCGGGCGATGGGATACGACTTTTCCTGCCAAACCACTTCCGGAGAACCCAGAAGCAAGATCTTCAGCTTATCCATGGTTCTTACCTGACGAGGATCCCCGGCGGTCTTCTTCCACAGATTTGAGCAGCTCTTCTGCGGATTGGATGGAGATGCTCGTTGTGCTGCCCAACATCGCGGCCAATTCTTCGACCCGATCCTGCCTGGTCAGATGTTCGACCCGGGTGGATGTCCGGTCTGAACTGGTGTGCTTGGATACCCGGTAATGGGTATCTCCATACGCTGCCAATTGGGGCAGGTGGGTGACGCAAAAGACCTGATGCGAGGTTGCCAATTGCCCGAGCTTCTTACCCACGATCGAACCAACCCTGCCGCCGATGCCCTGGTCGATCTCATCGAAGATCAGGGTGGGGATGGGATCTTCTTTCGCCAACACATGCTTTAATGCCAGCATCAATCGGGAAGTCTCACCGCCGGAAGCGATCTTTACCAGTGGTTTTAATCCTTCCCCTGGATTCGGTGCGATCAGGAATTCCACCCGGTCCGCTCCGCGCTGATCGAAGGCTACGGTTTGCGAATCAAAGAGAGGTAGACCGTCTTCTTCCGGCTGGTGCTGCATATCCACCTGGAAGCGCGCGCCTTCCATTTTAAGGTCTGATAGTTGTGTTTCCACTCGGTCGCATAGAGTTTTGGAAGCCTCAGCTCGTGCCTCGCTAAGCAGCCTGGCCTGATTGGTGAGGGTAACCAGCATACTCTCCGCTTCTCGTTGTAATTCATCCAACCTCTCTCCGCTCTGTGAGAGCTTGTCGAGGTTTTCCCGGGTGCGTTCTTCATAATCAAGGATAGATTGGATGGTCCCCCCGTACTTGCGCTTCAGGTTCTGCAACAATGCCAGGCGCTCTTCGGTCTCGGCCAGCTTGCGGGGATTGCTCTCGATCTGATCCGTGTATTGCCGGATATCCCGAGCCAATTCGGAGACCTCCACAAGCAATGATTCAAACTGGTCCGCCGCCGATTGCATCGAGGAATCGATCCGCGTGAGTGTTTGCATCGCGTGTCGCGCCTGTCCCAGTTGGTCGCTGACGGAAGGTAAATCCTGATTGGATTCGTCGAGGATGCTGAGGATCTCCTGCGCAGCCAGGGTCAGGTTTTCGGCATTGGCCAGGCGGGATCGTTCCTGTTCGAGCGTCTCCTCCTCGCCGGGAATAATGTGCGCCGCCTGGATCTCATTCATCTGGAACTGCATCAACTCCAAACGGGAAGCTGCTTCCTGGTCGAGTCGCTGCAGGTCGCGAATTTCACGACGGATCTTCTGGTATTGGTGATAGCTCGATTGGTATTCTGATAGGAGGTCCTCATCGTGGGCGAAGCGGTCGAGGAGATTGAGATGTGATTTGGTATTCAGAAGGGAAAGATATTCTGATTGTCCGTGGATGTCCACCAGATGCGCACCGATTTCCCTCAACACGGCCTGGCTGACAGCATGACCGTTGATACGGGCGGAACCGCGTCCTTCCAGACGAATTTCCCGCTCGATGACCACGACGCCGGGCTCATCCACCAGGTCCTGTTCCGCCAGCAGGGTCGCAAGGTCTGCGGATGTGTCTATCCCATTGAACCAGGCTTCCAGACGGGCTTTCGAAGCGCCGGCCCGGATCATGGTCTGGTCGACCGGTCCGCCGAGGATGGATTGGATCGCATCCAAAATGATCGATTTGCCCGCGCCGGTTTCCCCGGTCAGGACAACCAATCCGGAGCCAGGCTCGAGATCGAGGTGGTCGATGATCGCGAAATCGGTGATCTTCAGGCGGGTAAGCATCTATTTATAACCGGACCTGAATTCCGGTCAGACGGTAATACACGGTGGTTGTGACCAGGATCGAATAGAGGACCTGCCAGATGAGGGATAATCCCGATCCGCCCAGGCTGACCAGAGAAGTTCCCCCGGAGAGGGAGAAAAGCAGAAAGAATATGGGCATCACCAGTTGAGGCAGGCTTCCCAAAAAGGCAGCCCCCGCGGCGGTGAGAAATAATCCCTTTGATCGGCGCTTGTGGATGACAAACCGGACGGCTTCCGCAACCACCATCCCGACAATCGGAGCGAGGATCAGGGTGAAAAAGCTGAACCATTGCGACAGATAGGATCCGACGAAACTTAGCAATCCGGCCGTGACAATTGCCAGAGGATAATCCATCCAGACGGCGGTCTCGAACGCTTTCTGCTGCCCGCGGACGCATTCCTTGCAGCGATAACCGGTGGGAGTCAATTTGGCGCATTGCGGGCAGATCGGTTTTTCGCAACGATTGCAGCGCAGGCTGGTCTCACGGTCAGGGTGATTGGCGCAGTATAGTGTTGGGGGCAATGTATCGGTCATCGGTTTTTACCTGTGGATGGGTTTTGCTCCATGTGAGACATGAGATTTCGATAAAAGTAGCCGGCATCTTGAAACCGGATAAATCGGAGCGAGTGATCGCCGGCGAAGGCTTCCACCCGGTCCTCCTGCTCAAGGGTGATGGGGAGATGACCATCCAGGCTGAGAACGGCGGGATGATCACTTTTAACGCAGATGCTGACTCTGGCGCCTTCCGATAGAATGATCGCGCGGTCCACCGTGAGATGGGGTGCCACCGGTATCAGGAGAATATTTCGCAATTCAGGCGGCATGATCGGGCCGCCGGCCGCCAGGGCATAGGCGGTTGATCCGGTCGGGGTGGAAGCAATCAATCCATCCGCGACATAGGTAGTGAGAAAATGCCCGTCTACGGATGCAGAAAGGTGTAATGGGCGAACCAGTTGTCCCCGGCAGACCACCACTTCATTTAAGACTTCCCATTCACCAAGTATCTGATCCTCTCGCCAATGAACGGCATGCAACAACATGCGATGCTCGAAACGAAATTCTCCATTGAGCAAACGGGGGAAGTAATTATGCCAGGCCGTTCGCTGGATTTCCATGAGGAATCCAAATCGGCCATAATTGATTCCCAAAATGGGAGTGTCAGACTGTCCACAGATATGACCCGCGCGCAGGATGGCGCCATCCCCCCCGAGAATGATGGCTAAATCAAACTCGCCGGCCGCGATTCGCTCGAGCAGGGTTGTCTCATCCAACAAACCAATGGCGGCAGTCACTTTATGAGAGGTAAAAAATTCCTGTACGCGCTGCGATTCCTGAATCGCCTGAGGCATGGACGGATGAGCCAGGACAACGATACGGGAAGGAGGGGTTGCTGATGACAACATACTGGCATTATTATAGCCTGAACGGGACGGAATGGCGTATGCACCCGAAGTGTTTCTTGCCCGTTCAACTAGGAATGAAGCCTGGGCCGGATTCGTCCGGTCAACCTTCTCCGGGTGTGGAATAGCCCAATGAGGCTCCGCTGACCATCTCATCACAACCCAAACATTTGTAATAATTCAAACCCGGATAGAGCTCTGATTTCTTATTCCAAATTTGGTAATCATGCACATGACCCGGATCCTTCGCTCCACAATAGACACATTTGCCTCGCTGGAACACATGAATATCGGTGCGGTTACAGCGCCGGCATACACAGGTTCTTTCATCCACCCGATCGTGTATCTCTTTGTGGCAGCGCTTGCAGGTACAGCCATCCAGATCATGGATTTCATTTTTGCAGACTTTGCAGACGCAGGTTTTTTGGGGAATGTCGTGCTGCTCATTTCGGTACAGACCACATTTCCCGCATGTGCAATGATTCCACTGGTGATTCTCTTTAGGACGATAGACGAATCGAAAATCCAACCAAATTTGCACTCCCAGATTCACCGCCGCGAGGACAATCCCAACCAGGTATAGATTCAATCGCGCGAAAACCACCAGGATGATAAATGCAGATATGGCGGGTAAAACACAGACCAGAGCTGCCTTACCGGGCGAGGTGGCGCATTTCTTAAGGGTGGAAATCCGGCTGGTGCTGATGGCCACTTCCACCAACGTCAAGCCGATGATGACCAGTAAGATGATGAGTCCAGGATCCAATGTTTTCATGGATGATACTCCGATGGGACGAACTGAGATACATTCAATTATGAGCCCAACCGTCAGGATCACCTAATTGGTGCGGCGAAGAATACCAATTTGCCCATTCAGATTGGGATATTTGCTATAGAAGTATCGAGGGTGGTTTCGCATCCGCTTCACAGATTATCCAGCGTGCCATTCACCAGGCTGCGGCGTTCGAGCAGACGGAACATGGCGTAGCCTATCAGGGTATAGATCAACCCGACCAGCATTTCCCCCCAGATCAACGGCATTACCTCGTTCCAACCGGCGCCGGCCAGTGCCAGACGGGCGGCGATCATCCCACGGGTGATGGGCAGGGCATACGCCACGGTTTGAAGGGAGGAGGGCAGTATATCCACGGGGAAGTTGACCCCAACCAGAATGTACAATGCCAGACCCAGGGTGTTGGTGATCATCCAACCATCCCGGCTCACCAGGGCAATACTCCCCAGGAGGAAACCAATTCCGCAGGTGGTGATCGTGATCAGGATTGTGCAGAACAGGATCAGTGGGAGATTGATCACCGCCAGGTCTATGTGGAAGATCCAAATGGCGATGGGCAACGCGACCGCGACGGTGATGAATCCGTCGAGAATCTGGAAGAGCGCCCGTCCCAGAAAGAGCGGCGCTCGGGGAGCCGGGCTGCCTAATAAGTAGGATAAGGCGCCAAAATCCTTTTCGTTCGCAATGGCCATGGATACGCCATAAATGCTGTTTGAGATGGGCATAAGCAGGATGTTGCCAATCACAATATAGATGGGATCCCTCAGACCGACGAATTTTCCCATGTACACAAACAGGATCATCGTAAAGAACGGGAAGCCGAATTTACTGGAAAGGTAATTAAAGGGAGTATTCCAGGAGTACAATGCCCGGTAAGAGAACCAGGCCTGTATGCCATAAAGTCGGAGCGTGTGCACGACCGCCGTGATCATATCGAATTCAACTCCCCGGTAATGCGAATCGCATCATGGACTCTGCCTTCCATCCAGCGGGAAACCGCCCAGAAGAGCAGAGAGATTCCCAGTGAGAATCCCCATAGCTGCCACAACCGGATGGGTGCGATGCCACCCTGTAAACTGGCATTCATCGCTTCGAGCGCCCAACGGATGGGGAAAATCATCGAGATGGATTGCATCCATCCGGGCAAAATGCTTATCGGATACATGAATCCACAGACCAAGGCGACCGGGATTTCCAAAAAATTGACCATCGTCCCGCTCAACCGCGACCAGGCCAGGAAGTTCGCCAGAAACACCCCCATACTCCACAGACCAAGGAGAACAAATACAATGGACACCAGGATCCCGGTGATGTTGGCCTGGTGAAGCGGATATTTGAAGATCAACATAGCCACTGCAAATGCGACAGCCATGCTGAGCAATCCGGCGATGACATTCGCGAACGTACGGATGGCTTCCACTTTTCCCAGGGAGGTGGGGCTTCCGACGATCAACTCCAGGAGTCCGTCACGCCGGTCTCTGAGGATGTCGAAGGTGGAAGTGAACAGTAGCCCGCTCCACATGCCCATGATCCCGCCGCCGATGACGGTATATACAAGGTCAGGGACAGCCTGACCGGCAGCCCGCGAAAGGATCATCCCGACGATACTAAAGATGGCAGGCTGCAGAATTAATAAGGCCAGACTGAACATGTTGAAGGTGCGGACACGGAGCTGCACATCCACCTGCCGCCTGACCAGTCGAAAAAACCGTGAGATCATGCCTGGTCTCCCTGGATGATGGCCACATACACATCTTCCAGTGATTGCTTGCGGACTTCCAGTGACGGGATGAGGTCAGGACTGAGGAGAGGCGCCAGCAGTCGAAGTACAGCGTCTGGTTCAGTAGTGTGAATGGAAACCAATTTGAGCGGGGGAAGGTCTGAGATTTGGATGGAGGAATGGCCGTCGAGTCTGACCAGTTCCCCTTGCACCTTCGCCAGGCCATCTACTTTGACCTGCACGTCAATTACGGTATCACCGCTGATCTGTTTCTTGAGCGAGGCAGGCGTATCCAGGGCGACGATGCGGCCTTTTTTGATGATCGCGATTCGGTCGCAGAGCTCTTCAGCTTCTGCCATGTAATGGGTGGTGAGCAAGATGGTTTTCCCACGTTCGATCAAGTGTTTAACCGTGGCGCGCAACTCGCGTGCGCCGACCGGATCGATCCCCACGGTTGGCTCGTCGAGGTAGATCAATTCGGGGTCATGCAGGAGGGCCCGGGCAAGGTGAAGGCGCTGCTGCATCCCGCTTGAAAAGGTTTCGACCCGATCATCACCCCGTCCAGTCAGACCAACGACCTCCAACAATTCCGGAATCCGCCGGGCTGTGACCTGCGGTTCGAGGGCGTACAATTCAGCGAAATAGCGCAGATTGTCGATGGCGCTGAGCCTTCCATAAAGACCGCGTGCGCCGCCAAAGGTAAACCCGATCCGTCTTCCGTACTTCCTGGGTCTGACGGACGATATCCAATCCGAGGATGGTCGCGCTTCCGCGAGTGGGAAGCAGCAGAGTGGAGAGCATTTTTACGGTGGTGGTTTTCCCGGCGCCGTTGGGACCCAGCAGTCCGAATAATTCCCCCTTCCGCACGCTGAACGAGACGTCTTCGACGGCGATCGTTGTTTTGGTCTTGCGAATGAAAAAACCAGTTTTGGTTTTGAATGTCTTGTTGAGTGAATTTACTTCAATAGCCCATGACATCTGCAAGTCTCCCTGGAACAGAGCATCGAGGTAAACCAAGAAATCGTAATCAGCTAACCTGAGAATCCAATGAATAGGTCATTCCCCACAGTGTATCCTACTCCATTAAGTAGATTATATCCTGACCAGGTTTACGTCAAGCGTTGATCGCAAACATCTCTGTACCCACACCGTCCACACTTGTAAGGATCTTCATGGCTGCGTGGGATCGATTTGAGGTTCTCCTTGTGATGCATGTCAGACAGAAGGTCCAGCGTGTTCTGGCGCAATTCATCCGTGAAATCCACCGCAAACGTCTTGCCTGGGTAATGGATCAATCCATGCGAAGGGGTACGCTGGTAGACCTTTTCAACCAGCAGGCAATAGATGGCGACCTGAAAAATGTGCGAATCGTATGGGGCGGAAGGAGCGCGGCTGCTCTTCACTTCGACCGGGATCAACTCATCCCCTTGCTCGATCAGATAATCCGGTTTGCCTGTGAGGCCCAGGCTGCCGTCGAAGAGGGGTTTTTCGACCGGAGCTCCCCATAATTTGGTATCGGAATAGATGATCCGCCCTCCCGGCAGGCCGGTTTTTGCTTTCATCCGTCCGGCGATGATCCAGATGATGATGGCAGCGACCAGGAGGAAGACAACGAAAATATAGGTCATCCACCATTTGGGATGAGGCTAAGAGCAATCGTTACCAAAGCCGCGAGAATAAGTATCCCCGCCAGGATTTTCAACAGGCTGGATCCGACCACCATGCGACCGTGGCGGTAGTGCATCTCGGTGCCGGAGAGCAATTCCTGCCGGTTGGCGGGTTCCACCCCTTTCAGGCGATATTGCCAGGCGCGCTGACAGAACAGGAACGTGTTTACTTCTGATGCGCGGATGATACGCATGGGATGACTACCCGGATTTCAATTTTGCTGAAAGATCCGCCAGGGCAGATTCGAGGTGCTGTTCGCGCAGGCTGATGGTCAGATCGCCGCGGGTCCGCTCCACAATTCCACGGACGAGGTCGGTGTGGCGGCGCAATCCGTTGGTGATGGCATCCGGATAATCCATGGTCACCAGGACGGAGTAGATATCGTCCATGCAGCCGAGCAGGCGTTCCGCTTCCTGGCTGTAGCCCTGTCGAAGGATGTCCATGCAGCGGCGGCGCAATTCGCCGGTCACTTCCGCCAGCCCGTTCAGATAAGTGGCATTCTCCACCTGCAAATCTTCCGGGGTGGGGAGCGCCTGGTTCTGGATCAGGGCGCAGGTGATCTCTGCTTCGGTGAACTCTTTCAGGGCATCCTGGGTATAACCCGAGAAGAACAGGTCGGGATGATCCGCGAGGGAATCACGCAAACCTGCGGCCAGTTTTCGGGCATCTTCCAGTTGGGTATGAGCTTCCTCCACCTCGCTGCGGTGGATGGCACGGATGGCGTGGGCGGCGTGACGGGTAAGGATTCGGCAGACAGCCAATGCCTCATCCCTGGCTTTGTTACGAATATCAAATGATTCTCGGATCTTTTCGCTGATCTGTTCCAGTTTGTCCATTACGGCTCCTCGTCTGGGGGAGGTGGGCTGGCAGGCGGATGAAAAAGCTGCTCTGCCAGCGTACTTGCGGCGGGGATGACGATCTCACCAAAGGTGGTTTCGTATCGCGCCATGTTTTCAGATAATGCCCTCAAAAGCAGTTTTGCGCCCAATGGAGACATGATCACCCGGTGTAGAATGCGAGCCGTCTCCTCCCCGGGGAGGAGACGGGCAAAGTCGAGCATCATTTCCAATGGTGAATGCGAAACCCGGACGAGATTGGCGTACTGCGGGTTCACATCCCCCGTGGGTTCAAACCGCAGCGGGCGAGGCTGGTTCGCTGCGTTCATCGGTTTCTCCTGATTTGGATATGGATCAGAATGGGATCTCTTCGTCTCCACCGGCTGGATGAGCGAATTCCTCTGCGCCACCGGCAGCAGCGACTCCGCCATCGTCATCCCCGGCTTTCGGGGTGAGGAATTGGATCTGGCTGGCCACCACTTCAAAATTGGCGGATGTGGTGCCATCCTGGCGGGTGAATGTCCGCGGTCCGCCGCTGGTTGGGTCCGCCTGTAGACGGCCTTCCACGAGTACTTTGTTCCCCTTGCGCAGGTAGTTGTTGCAGGTCTCCGCCTGTTTTCCCCAGGCGCTTACCCGGAACCAGATGGTTTCTTTGACGGGTTGTCCGTTGTTCCCGGTGTAGGAACGGTTGGTGGCGACAGAGAACGATGTGACCGCCTGACCGGATGGGGTGTAGCGCATTTCCGGGTCACGGCCGAGGTTGCCTACGATGATGATGGTATGGTACATGGTAATTCCTCCTGATATTGGTTATTTGTCGGAATTAAGGTTCGTGAAGGAGGAACCTTTTTCCTTACGATATATTAATTTTACAGGATTTTCTAAAAAGCAATAGTTGAATTGACGGCAGGATTTCTGCGAAATGTTTATAGGGACAACCAGCCGTAAAGAAGAGACGTGGGCATCTGGGAGTAGGAGGTCATGACCTCCTACTCCCAGAATAATATATACCCGGGCTGTTCCGATTGTTTGAGCAGAAAGCGATCGTGCCCGGGCGCCATCCCCCGGCCCCTTCCAGCGATGGGAATAATTTATGGCTATGGTTCTCCCGCTGGAAGGGGAGAAAATTAATAATAGAAGAGGGGGTCACGAACCCCGCTTCTATAAACAACCACCCCCGAAAAAGCAATAGGCTAGTGAATTGTCCATTCACCCACCGATACCGAAGAGACGTGGGCATCTGGGAGTAGGAGGCAACGCCTCCTACTCCCAGAAAATAGAAGCCCGGGCGATTCCCGTTGTTTGAGGATTCGGCGAATATACCCGGGCACAAGTTATCTGCCCATTCCCCGTCCACTTCCAGCGATGTGCGATTCTCATAACCCCCGCTTCTATCAACAACCACCCCCATAGACACCGGTAGGGGCGACCGGCCGGTCGCCCCTACACCAGGACAATCAATGACTGAGCCAGTCGCCCGCTCTCCTTGATCAGACAGAAAACGCCCATTCACCTGAACGAAGGATGGGTTCAGTTACACCATCATGGGTGACGCCGTCGATATCCATTTGATTGGAACCGATCATGAAATCCACATGGATGAGGCTGGAGTTCCCACCGGCTGCCACGAATTGATCAGGAGTCAGGTTTGCCCCATCCTTGAGTGTTGTCTCGAAAGCCTTCCCCAACGCCAGGTGGCAGGCTGCATTCTCATCAAACAGGGTATTGTAAAAGAGCAGGCCGGATAATGAGATGGGAGAGCTATATGGTACCAGGGCAACTTCGCCCAGATGGGCGGCGCCCTCATCGGTGGCGATCATATCCCGCAACACCGACTCACCAATTTTCGCCGAAGCCTCCACCACCCGTCCGTGTTCGAATTTGAGCACGATCCCATCGATCAGCAGTCCATTGTAATTGAGTGGCTTCGATGAGCTGACAATTCCATCTGCCCTTTCTCTGTGCGGGAGTGTATACACCTCTTCGGTTGGGATATTGGCTGTAAAAGGAAACCCGAGTGCACAATTGGATTGGGCGGCATGCCAGTCATTCCCGTCCGGCAACCCGATGGTCAGGTCTGTTCCCGGAGCGGTGTAGTGCAGCGTGGTGTACGCCTTCCGGTTGAGGTAGCTGCTGCGAGCGGTCAGTTGGCGGATATGATCTTTCCAGGCTTGCACCGGATCTGGCTGATCGATCCTGCAAAGTTTGAACAGGGTCTCCCACATCCGGTCTTCCCGTTCTTCCACAGACAAGTCGGGGAACACTTTTGCGCACCAACCCGCGCTGGGCACCGCCAGGACTAACCAATTGATATCATTACGTCCGGCAATTTTCAAGAATGGATCAAGTTTTTCCCAGCAAGTCTGGTAATATTGCGAGACCAATTGCGGGTCCTGTTGACTCAAGAGGTCTGGATCCGAGCCGGTGATGGTCATGGCGGCTCCCCCTGCTTTGACATTTTCGTAAGGTCCGGTTGCTTTCCAGTCAGAAAATTCATGGAACGAATCCCGAGGTGCGTGTTGAAACCGGAGCAATTCCATCTGTTCATCCCCCCACAAGACATCCACCAACTTCGCACCGGCTTCATATGCGGATTTGGTAATAGCGTGGACCAACGGAGCGGCTGAAAAGGGAACCCCATACACCATCGGTCCGCGAATTAGTAAATTCTGGCCGGGATGCAAATTCAGTCCCACATGGACCGCGATATCCGCGTATTTCTGCAATTTTTCCTGGAAATTCTCGATTGCCATCATTCCTCCAGCGTAGATTTTGGTATTTTCTGACCATTGTACTTTGTTTTCAATATACGCTCCAAACCAACAAAGACTTATGAGTGTTGGAGGAATAAAAAGAGGCTTCCGACATCATGTCGGAAGCCTCTTTAAGGAGGAGCGTCCTAGCTCAGGTAATCTTTGACCGGCTGATCATCCAGGAAGACCAGGTTCAGGATGCCGGCAACCAGTGATGGAACATTACCATAGACGACGGTCAGCACTTCGAAGATGGCGATCGTCTTCAGGTTTTGGGCAGATACGACCTTGCCAGAGAACAACTTGGAAGCGTACACCACTTCAAATATGCCCAGGACCAGCGGGAGAACCACGACGGGCAGGCAAAGAACACCGATAACAGAAACCAACGCGCCGCATACAACGGATAATCCGGTGACAATATTCAGAATACCGCTAACCAGCAGGATGATTTCAATCGCCTGGACTTTACCGGGCTTGGGATTTACATTGATGATTGTTTGTTCAGACATTTTTTCCTCTTTTGTATTTGTTATTCATTCTTAGTCAATATACGGAGAGGAAAATAAATAGTTGCAACCAAATAGACCATCCAACCGGATGGTTTTGGGTGATGTGTTGGTGAGATATTTATTGTTGAAATAACCAGTCCGCGCCCTGACCGGGCATCCTCAGGAAGCATTGATAGGTGACATCATAGATCACACCATCGGGTGAATCCTCATCGGGCAAGGTGACCGCGAATAGCAGTGAGCTTTCCTGCATCGGGTACTCAATGAGGGTGGTCTGGAAAGGCGGATAGTTGACATACCGGGGGTTTATTGCGGTGTTGATGTGGACAGGATTGACGTAGGCATATTCGTCCTGGACATAACGCAGCAAATCCAGGTGGACCGATTCGAACGAGGTGAGATCAAACGCGGTAGTATTCGCGTCCGGGCAAAGGGAGATACGTCCCAACAGCTCACCCTTCTGGGTTTCCAGGGAAGCGATCTGAGCGGATTGGGCAGTCAGCGGTCGCGCTAAGGTTGCTCAGGCTTGAATTAAGTGTTTCAAGTTGCGCAACCTGTGTGGATGAGGCGGATTTCGCCTGGCTTAAGTTTTGTTGAGATTTGGAAAATTGCAGCATCCAATAAAAACAAACCAACAGGAGAATCAGCGCAAGCATCCACGGTAACCATCGGTTCCGTTTAAATTGCCCGCATATTCCCTCCAATAATCAGATTACAAATATTCTTTTAGCTGTCTGGCTCTTCTTGGGTGGCGAAGTCTGCGGAGAGCTTTCCCTTCGATCTGACGGATCCGTTCGCGGGTCAGACCAAATTTCTGCCCGACTTCCTCCAACGTGTAGGTGCGTCCGTTATCCAGACCAAACCGCAGGCGCAGGATGCGCGCTTCCCGGGGCGAGAGCGTGCCCAACACCTCGTCCACTTTTTCGTGCAACATATTGCGGTAAGCGGTCTGAATGGGTGTGGGGGTGATGTCATCTTCCACGAACATACCGAGCTCGGAATCTTCCTCGTCACCCACCGGACTTTCGAGAGACAATGGCAGCCAGGAAACACGCAGCATCCACTGGACTTTGCGGAGGGAGAGACCTAATTCTCCGGCCAGTTCGTCCACGGTTGGGGCGCGACCCAAATTCTGTTCCAATTCATGGGTGAGTTTATACAGTTGGCGGATGCGATCGATCATGTGGACCGGGACGCGAATGGTGCGTCCCTGGTCGGCGATGGATCGGGTGATGGTTTGGCGGATCCACCAGGTGGCATAGGTAGAGAAGCGAAAACCCTTGTGATAATCGTATTTTTCCACCGCTTTCATCAGACCCAGGTTGCCTTCCTGAATCAGGTCAAGGAAGGGCACTCCCCGGCCGATGTATTTTTTCGCGATGCTTACAACCAGGCGGGTGTTGGCTTTGATCAGGTGTTCCCGGGCGAGGATTCCGTCCTGGTGGAGGGAATCCAGTTCGTGCCTTCTGGCGGCGGCAGGTTTTCCGCAGGAGAGCATTTCCTTTCGGGCGGCGCGACCGGCTTCGATACGGCTGGCGAGGCTCATCTCTTCTTCAATATTCAAGAGGGGAACGCGGGACATTTCTTTCAGATATAAACCGACGGTGTCATCAATCGAAATCCGTTCCAGATCTGTGTATGGGTCAAAATCGCTGGGTGGAGTGGGTTCTTCTTCCTGCAGGCTGTAATCATTTTCGTGATCGAGAATATCGACGCCATGCCTGCGCAGGGCAACCATCAATGCAGCCAGGTGCTCCGATTCGTCATCCCCCTCCGGATAAAATTCCATCAGATCTTCGGTCGTCAAGTACCCCTGGACATCTGCTTTTTCGAGCAACATGCTCAGGATTTCGGTGTTCTGCTTGTGTCGGCCCGGATATGTCACTTGCACCCTCCTCTCAATACTTCAGTTGACCTTCCAACCTAATCACCCCACATCTTCCCGGGTGGTGGTCATCCAACGGAAAAAAGGTACTTATCTTCAATCCATTGGCTTGGATCGGTGCTCACAATCCCTTTCATTCCAATTTTCCCCACACTCGGGACATAATCCGAGGCAATCCGGCCTGCAAAGGGGCCGGATTGGGATTTCGAGGGTGAGGTATTCATGCACCAATGGTTCCAGATCAATGTGCGCATCTTCCGGAAGAAGAAGCCCTGATTCAGACATCGTTCTGGGCGTAAATGCGAACAATTCGTCATACTCCGCCTGAAGGGGAACAACGGCAGGCTCGAGGCATCGCACACATTCGAGGGTCATCTTCGAATCGAATTGCGCATGGCAGAGTAAACCTTGAGGGGTTCGGCTGATGCGCGCGACACCGTGGAAATCGGTTAAATCCAATTCTGAAAGGAGACGAATGGTGGGGAAATCAAACTCGAAGTCGCGACTAAAGCCAATGGATTGACTGATGATGAATCCGACATTTAGCCGCAGGGGGTATCGGTTTGGTTTCACAATCACTACTTAATAAATAGGGATAATTGCTTCTTGCGCACTGAGTATAGCACATACATTCTTGAAAGTCAATTAATTATGATAAAAGTGATAAAAAATATTGGTCTCCTTCCGGTCATTGCACGTCAAAGATTAAAGCGTCTGACGGTCTATCATTATTTCTTGGTCATATCTTGTGAAACGTCTTACAATGATGCAGGAAATTCCATTCCGCCATCTATTTAAGGAGATATCTGAATGATGAAATTATGTCTTGCCACAGAAAACAAAGGTAAACTGGCGGAATTTCAATCCATTCTGAATGGGCAACCATTTGAACTGATCACGGCCGTCCAGATGGGATTGGCAATGAATGTGGAAGAAACCGGGAGCAGTTACCAGACCAATGCACAATTGAAGGCGCACGCTTATGCCCAGGCAACCGGATTGCCCGCCCTGGCGGATGATACCGGTCTGGAGGTACAGGCGTTGAAGGGCGCGCCGGGGCTCCATTCCAAGCGATATTTACCCGAATCGGGAGCAACAGACAGTGACCGACGGACGTATCTGCTGGCCAACCTTGATCCTTTTCCACGACCCTGGAAGGCGCGCTTCACCTGTGTGGTGTGTATCGCCCTGCCTGATGGGAGTGAGTGGTTCACCAGCGGAGAGTGCAAAGGCGAGATCATTCCGGAGGAACGGGGTGATTTCGGATTTGGTTATGACCGCATCTTCCAATTGGCAGGCATGCAAAAAACCATGGCAGAATTGACGATGTCCGAGAAGAATTTGTACAGTCATCGGGCGAAAGCGGTCAAAGCGGCCATCCCCATATTAATTCGGTTGGCAAAAACTGGAGAGTATGAATGACCATCATTGCCCCCACCCAAGTATCTGAGCATGTCTGGCGGTTTCCGAGCCGAATCTTCAACTACAACAGTGGACTGATCGTCTCGGATGGTCATGTCTGGCTGATCGATCCGGGCATGGCACCGGATGAAGTATTGGCGATCCGGGATTTCTGTCAGTCACATGGTTGGCTGGTGGAAGCCATTCTGGTGACCCATTTCCACTACGATCACATCCTGGGTGTGAATGCTTTTGATGGTCCGGTTGTGATCACGCATGCCTGCTTTGAGCAAGAGATCGAGCGGATGAAGGCTGTGTCATTAAAAAAGATTGACCGTTTGCTTAAAGAAGGAGAGATGACACGCCCGGATTGGTCACTGGATGTGCGCTCTGACTGGCGGGTCAACCGTAGGCAATCGTTCCTGATCGGTGAACTGGAGGTGGACGTGGTCCCTCTGCCTGGACACACCGTAGACCAGATCGGAATTTATGTCAGGGAAGATCGTCTCCTCTGGGCGGCTGACACCCTGTCTGACCTTGAAATACCATTTCTCAGCCAGTCGGCTGTGGATTATCAGAAAACGCTCGAGAAGGTTTCCCGGTTGGATGTGGATACGATCATCCCCGGGCATGGAAATCCAACCCATATGCAAGCTGAATCATGGGAGCGGATCAGGCGGGATCTCGGCTATGTCAGGAAGATGCGGGCGAAAGTGAAGGATGGAATCCGGAAAGGATTGACGGTGGATGCGATCATCCAGGGTTGTGATGAGATTGAATTCCCAAATCGGGAGGACAATCTGACCGCTCACCATTGGAATGTGGAAATGATCTTCCTGGAGGAAGGCGGGTTGGCGGAAGGCAGATCGCTTGGGTGGGAAAAAGAATGGTCACCTGATTAACAGACTGAATCAGGAAGAGCCATCTTTTCAATCTTGATGAGGCACAACCAGAAAGGGACGATCCAGATTGGATGCGTGGTTATTGATTGATGACCAGGGTCATGATCCAGGACAGGATCAAAATGACGGATATGATGACGAAGATGACGCGTTGAATGCGTAAACGGCGTTGTTCGCGCGAGAGTCCGGTTTTTTTAGAGTTCGATTGATTTCCCATAAATTCTTTAGCTTTCATACCAGGATACACCCATTATAACCTGACCTTGAATCAAAAAACCGGCTTCTTCGTTTGAAAGAAGCCGGTTTGACAGCTATGGATTAGTATCTCAATACTGCGGCAATTTTACCGACACTCTCCAATTCGGGGCTGTGATGAATCACCTCCACGTCACCGCCGGATTGAAGCACGGAGCGAACTGCCAGGTCAACGACATCGAGGATGTACTCGGTCTTGGCACCGCACATCGGACAGATGTCCAGCCTGTGAGGGGTTACAAAACCGCAGGCTTTACAGCGTACCCCCTGCGAGACATAGCCTTCCTTGAACAGGAGGGTTTGAACCCGATGAGCGCTGACAGCGGATAAGACATTCTCCACGCCTACCGCTCCGCCGGTTCCTTTGGCCGCGGCTGTGATGGCATTATCGATAAGATGATGTTCCTGGCGGGTTTCCGCCTCATGGCCCATTTGCATGGCCTTTGATAAGACTTCCACGTGGCTGGCGGTCATTGAGATGGGGAAGCTCCCAACCACCAGGCTTTGCCAGGTTTTTGGTAAAAGCGCCAGTAATGCCCTGGCATTTTCTTCCGTTCCACCGATCAAAACCCGGCGGATGTGATTGGCTTCGAAAAAATGCGCCGCAAAATCAGCCGCAGCTTTCATATTCCGATCGACCAATTCATCGGTTTTGCCAGTTCGACCGGCGATCCCGCCTCTTCGGCCTGGGAAAGAGGAGGCTCCTCCCCGCTTGATGTGTTTGATCTCCTCGCCGACCGTTCCCTGTTGTTCTTCCAACTCACCGAGATGGAAATGGAATAAGCGCGCGCCCTGTTTATCCACCAGGACTACACCATAGCCGCCGTAGGCATCCCAGATATCTGCCAGGGGTTTAAAGTGAGGGTGATCAGAGACCCTCACCCTGCTCTGGATGGTTACCGATAATGAATAGGCTCGAAAGAAACCATCGCCAGCACAAGAGAACACAGCCACGCTCCTGCCAGACCAGTCATGCTCATGCGCAAAATATTGTTCAATCCTTTCGACATCTTTGGGTAGATCAATTTCTTTTAGCATCGAACGCAGCCGGAGACGATAGGCATCGGCGTTGCCTTGCTCAGGTTCGGTATTCAGATACAGACTTAATACCGGGTGCGCGGAAGTAAAATCAAGCAGCTCACGTAATTCGCTTTCAGTCAACATATGCCACTCCTTTAGGGATGTAAGGCGTACACAGGCTAAGGGCGAGATCCGAGCTTCAGTTCTATCTCCTTCGTACTGCCATTTCTTAAGACTGTCAGGGTGATCGTGTCACCAGGTTTCTTGGTGTTAATCAAATATTTGAGCAAGTCGCCAAACGTCATGATGTTGCGTCCATCAATGGCGGTTATCAAATCACCTCCTTTGAACAACCCTTGAATTTCGGTTTTCTGGGTACCCACTAGAAGGCCGGCTTCGTCGGCGGGGCCTCCAGGAACAATGCTCACCACATACGCACCTACAGATTGGGGTAGATCAAGCAGATCCTGTGCGGATAATGAAATGGATGGCAGGCTCGACAAACCCATATAGGGATAATCATATTTTCCACTATTTATGAGCTCTGGTACAACCATCTTTGCAATGTTGATGGAGATGGCAAATCCGATACCAATACTGCCGGCCTCACCGGTCAAGGTCGGACCGCTGGTGCGAATGGCGCGGTTGATGCCAATCACCTCGCCATTGAGATTGAGCAACGGCCCGCCTGAATTGCCCGGATTGATGGCGGCGTCGGTCTGGATAATATCGCCGGCTGTGTAAAGGCCACCATCCTGGCTCTGGTGCATTGAGTCCAGGGTACGCCCGAGAGCCGAAACAATACCCGTGGTCATCGTTCCGTCCAGACCGAAGGGGTTTCCGATGGCGATGACAGATTGTCCCACCCTGAGCTGATCTGAATCACCCAGGGGCAGCGGATACAGTTCTTCAGGCGGGGCGGTCACTTTGATCACGGCGATATCGGAATCGCTATCGGTGCCGACCACTTTGGCGAGCGTTTTGAACCCTGAAGGAAAATTCACTTCCAGGTTATTGGCGCCATCCACCACATGGAAATTGGTGATGATATGGCCATCTTTGTCGTATACAAACCCTGAGCCCTGTCCACCCCCAGATGCCGTTCCTACCTGAATGGAGACCACTCCCGGACTAACCCGTTCGTAGAGTGCCACCTGTAATTCCGACTCTTCAGCCAAGGATGGGGATTGCGCTCCGGGTAATGGAACATCTGCAAGGAAGGTTGGTACCACCCTGATGGTATCGTTGCTTTGTTCGATGGCCACCGGGGCGGCGCAAGCCAGGATGGTGGAAAGAATCACAACAAATGGTATGAGTAGTTTAATTCGTTTCATATTAACCTCTTTTGTCCCGGCGCCTTACCATTAAGGATGGCTTCGCCCGGATAGTTTATGAAAGGCTTTCTTTTCCTCTTCGGTCAGGGTCTTTGGTATGGATACATGCGCCCTCACGAATAGATCACCCTGATTGGCTGGGTTTTTTAATTGGGGCATACCCCGTCCCGTCAGGCGGAAGGTCTGACCGGGCTGTGTGCCGGGCGGAATGGTGAGCAGGACGGATCCACCCGGAGTGGTGACATTAACCTGCCCGCCCAGGATGGCAGTGTAAACATCGATGGTCATGTCGGTATAAAGATGATTTTCCTTGAGTTCATAGCGCTGGTCAGGCAATATATCCACGACCAGGAAAATATCCATCTGCAGCCCGGCAGCAGAACCGGCCGGTACGCGAATTTTAGTTCCGGTTTTGGCCCCCTTTGGAATCTTTACTTCCAGACGGCTGTTTCCAAATTGGATCGTACGGGTCGTTCCGCCGTATGCTTCCTGCAACGTGATCTGAATGGGTTGCTGGACAGACCGGGGTTGGCTGGCGCGTGCAGGAGACCGCCCGGAGGATGTAAAACCACCCCCATTCAGGTCTCCGAAGATCATGCGGAAGAAATCCGAAAAACCCCCAGCTCCACTGAAGAGATCACCGAAGTCATCCACTTGGACGCGGCGGCCGCCGGATCGGGGTTGACCGGATGCGTACCACTGTTCCCAATTGAATCCGCCCGGATTTCCTCCACTCTGCTGGTAATTGGAGTAGGAATCACCCAGTTGGTCATAACGGGCTTTTTTGTCCGCATCGCTGAGCACCTGGTATGCCTCATTGATCTCCTTGAACTTATCTTCCGACTGCTTATCACCCTGATTTCGATCAGGGTGATATTTCATTGCCAGTTTACGATAAGCCTTCTTGAGCTCGGGAGCTGATGCAGTCCGTTCAACGCCAAGGATCTTGTAATAATCTTTATATTCCATATGTATTAATAATTATCAACCCGCGCAATCCAATGTCAATAGAGAAGCATCACATCTAATAATGTTCTAACAGATTTATAAACTGGATTTAATCTGATTTCAGCTAGTAACCTCAACCCGGGATAAGGTATTCCCACTTTTTCTGCGCCCATCCGGTATTGACCAATCCAGATTGGCAGGTGAGCGGTGGCGAGAAATGTTTGGCGAATAGCCTATGCTATACTAACAAAATGGATAAATATATCCATCAAGGGTAAAAAATCATCCATCTGAGCAGCCAAATTTCCGCCTCCCGGTACACACATGACACCTAAATCATTCCAGCTCACTCCGCAACAGCAACGGCTTGTCTGGCCGATCTTCACCCCGCGCAGTTTCCTCAGAGGTATAGCCGGGACGGGAAAGACGACGACCGGCGCTGCCCGCCTGCATCAGATGCTGGGCAATGGAATTCCAGCGGACCAGATCTTGGTACTGACGCCCCAGCGCTCGTTGGCCGAACCATACCATGCGGTATTAGCTCAACCGGATATTCCACCGGGAGGCATGGTGGACATTCTGACCATGAATGGTCTCGCGCAGCATATGATCCGCCTGTTCTGGCCCCTGGTGGCCAAAACCGCCGGATTTTCCCGCTCTGTTTTCGCCCCCAATTTCTTGACCATTGAAACCGCCCAATATTATATGGCTGCCATTGTGGAAGAAAAACGAGCGAATGATGGCTATTTTGCGGCGATCACGATCGATCCCAACCGGTTATGCAGTCAATTATTGGATAACATGAACAAGGCAGCCCTGGTAGGGTTTCCTTATCAAGAGATAGCCGACCGATTGAAGAAAGCCTGGAATGGACCGTCCAGCCAATTGCGGGTCTATGACCAGGCTCAGGATTGCATCAACCTGTTCCGGCAGTTTTGCCTGAACAATCAGGTGCTGGATTACTCTCTGCAAATGGAAGTATTTGTCCGGGATCTGTGGCCAAGTCTGCTTTGTCGTCAATACTTGTTGGATAAATACCACCATCTGATCGCGGACAATATCGAAGAAGATACACCATCCACGCATGATATTTTGCGTGAATGGATCCCATCCTTCGAAACGGTATTATTGATCAGCGATGAAGACGGCGGTTTCCGGCGCTTTCTTGGTGCGGACCCTGTCTCTGCGGGGTCGTTATCAGATCTTTGCGATGAGAAAGTGGAGTTTAACCACTCGTTTTTGCTGCCCGAAGCATTGGAGCAGTTTACAAAACTATTGGGAGAACATTTACGACAGACTGAGGGTGTTGGCGCGGAAACCCAACCCATTTCTGACATTGGAAATCATTTGGAATTTCGGACAACCCATTTTTACCCACAGCTTTTAGATTGGTGCGTGGACAAAGTCCGTCAACTGGTATCCGATGAGAAAGTGGATCCGGCTGAGATCGCCATCGTCGCGCCCTTTATGCCCGATACGCTCCGCTTTGGTCTGACAGAACGATTGCAGGACCAAAACATTGAAGTACGCACCATCCGGCCTTCCCGGTCATTACGGGATGAGCCTATCGTTCGCTGCCTGATCACGCTCGCGAAACTGGCTCATACCGATTGGGAAATGGCTCCCCATCCTCACGATGTCATCACTGCGCTGCATCGATCCATCGATGGATTGGATCTGATCCGCGCAACCCTGCTTGGCCGGATCGTCTACCGGCGCGCGGGTGGGAAATACTTCCTGTCTGACTTTGCTCAAATCAAGGCTGAGGAGAAAAGCCATATCACCTATCAGGCTGGGGAGATGTATGAACGGCTGCGGGGATGGATGGAGCTATATCAGTCCGATCCCGTTCAAGACCTGGACATCTTTTTCCGGCGTCTATTTGGTGAATTGTTATCACAACCCGGTTTCAGCTTCCACACGTCCCCGTTTGCAGGGGAGGTGACAGCCAATCTGATCGAGTTCGGCCGCAAAATTCCGCCAGAACATCGAGAATGTTGCCATCAATGACCAGCCGATAAGAAAAGAATTCATCCGCTCGGTAGAGAATGGTCTAGTCGCTGCGCAATTCTTACGTCAGTACGATACCGAACAACCCGCCGCAGTTTTCCTGGCTCCGGCCCATACCTATTTGATGCAGAACCATCCGGTGGATTACCAGATCTGGCTGGACATCGGATCCAATGGTTGGTGGGAACGGTTGGAGCAGCCGCTAACTCACCCGTATGTGCTCAGCCGTTCCTGGCAGGATGGGAAGATCTGGTCGGACACGGAGGAGTACGCCATCAATCAGGCGGGCATGTACCGGTTATCAGCAGGGTTATTACGACGCTGCAAGAAAAAAGCAATTCTGGGTTATGTGGAAGTCAACGAGCAGGGGTATACGCAACAGGGTGAATTATTAAAATCACTTCAGGCAGTGGCACTGAAAGCTCAATTCTATCCAACGCTGGCCTCAGGAAATGAAGGTGACCATGCCTGAAACCTATCGTCCCGCCCAACAGGAAATCCTGACCTATCGGAAAGGGTGGATGGGCGTTTCGGCTGTTCCGGGAAGTGGAAAGACCTTCACCCTTTCTGCCCTGGCGGCGGAATTGATCAAGTCGGGTTGCCTGAAACCTGATCAGGAAATTTTAGTTGTTACCCTGGTCAATTCCGCGGTGGAAAACTTCACCCGGCGAGTAGCAGGCTTCTTAACGAATTTGACGATCTTGCCGGGGATGAGCTATCGGGTGCGGACTTTACACGGGTTGGCGCACGACATCATCCGGGAACGACCGTCCCTGGTTGGGTTGGCGAACGACTTTACCATCATCGATGACCATGCTGCGCAACAGATCCTGACCCAATCCATCAACGCCTGGATTCAGACCCACACCCCGGAACTGCATGAAATTGTGAATTCGGATGCCAATGGGATGGATTTTAAAACCGTTTGCCGGCGAAACCTGCCGGCTGCATTGCAGGATACGGCAGTCGCGTTCATCCGGTCCGCAAAGGATCGGCAAAAACTCCCCGAAGAGTTGAAGGAAATGTTGACCCGCTCTCCGTTGGACCTGCCTTTGGCAGAAAATGTGTCTGGAGATCTACACCGATTATCAACGCGCGCTTCAGTATCGCAACGGGTTGGACTTTGACGATCTGATCCGAAATGCGCTGCTGATGCTTCAGACCGATGCGATGATGTTGGAAAGGCTGCGTTACAAATGGCCATATATCCTCGAAGATGAAGCCCAGGATTCGAGCCGGCTGCAGGAAGAGATATTGCGCTTGCTGGCCGGGGAGAATGGAAACTGGGTGCGGGTGGGCGATCCAAACCAGGCGATTTTCGAGACATTTACGACCGCGTCCCCCCAGTACCTCCGAAACTTCATCCAGGAGGAGGGCGTGATCTCACGGCCCTGCCTGCCAGTGGACGCTCTGCCAAAAAGATCATCGACCTGGCGAATCGTTTGATCGATTGGACGATGAATGCTCATCCAAATCCGGAAGTGCGGCAAGCCCTGGCGCCACCATACATTGAACCGGTCGCCGAAGATGACGCGTCCCCCAATCCACCGGATAACGAAGCGAAAATTCAAATTGTGAGCAAGGTCTACTCTTCCGATGAAGAACTGGCGAATGTAGCCAGGTCTGTCCAGGGATGGCTGCAAGCTCATCCTGATGAGACCGTGGCTGTCCTTGCGATGCAGAATAAGCACATGGAAGCGATGGCAGAAATTCTGGAGAAAAAGGGAATACCTTATATTGAACTTCTCCGAAGCACTTCCACATCGCGGCTGACCGCCTCGCATCTGACAGCCATCCTCCGGTTCCTGGTGGATCCAACCAATGCTCCGCTATGCGTAAGAGCCTTCCAAACCTGGCATAAGGTGCGGACTGATTCCGATCAGGATTCTGAATTCATTGCAGAGGTCAAACCCTATCTGGATAAAGAGAAAGACCTCTTCAACCTGTTTTATCCGGGCGAGCTGGACGTACTGGAAACCTGGGAAGGGAACGGATTGTCGGTCCACGCGCTGAATCAGTTCTATGAATTCCGACTGGATATCCAGCACTGGCTGGAAGCGACAGTCTACCCGGTCGATCAGTTACTATTGATCATCGGCATGTCCTTATTCAAAGAGGCGGTCGATCTGGCTCTCACCCATAAACTGGCATCCTACCTGAACCAGATGTCGCGATTACATCCCGATTGGCGGCTGCCAGAATTCAGCGCAGAGTTGGCCACCTTTGCCGGTTATCAACGCAAACTGTCCGGATTTAGCCGGGAAGATGAAGGTTTCGATCCGTCCAAATATAAGGGGAAAGTGGTGCTTGCCACCCTCCACAAGGCCAAAGGGCTCGAGTGGGACAAGGTGTATCTCACTTCCGCAAACAACTTTGACTTTCCATCCGGTGCAGCCGGAGATGATTTCTACTCCGAAAAATGGTTTATTCGCAACCAGATCAACCTGACTGCGGAAGCGTTGGCCGAGTTAGCCACACTTCTGGATGATCGATCCTCACAGCGAGGTGAAGCCACCCGGATCGACCGGAACAAATTGGTCGGCGAGCGGCTGCGGTTGTTGTTCGTGGGAATTACCCGGGCAAAAAAGGAAATTACCATCACCTGCAACAACGGAATGAGAGAGAAGGCTGTCCTGGCGGTGGCTGTCACAGCGCTGGCCGATTATCTATCCCAGGAGACCATGCAAACCGGAGAAAAGGCAACCTGATGGATTTTCACGAGATGGTTTTCAGTCAAAACTCATTGCAAGATTATCTGGATTGTCCCCGGCGATTTGAATTGCGCTATCTTTTACACATGGCCTGGCCGGCTGCTGAGACTTCCGACCAGAAAGCGTTCGAGTTGCATCAACGGCAGGGAAATGATCTGCATCGATTGATCCATCAAATGGTGGCAGGGGTCCCGGTTGATGCTTTGACCGCTTCGATTGAGGATCCGCAGGTCAGGTTGTGGTGGGATTCGTTCCAATCAGGCGGGCAGGATCTCGAACCGGTCTTCAATCCGCCTCCCGGATCCATTCGGGTTGCCGAACATACATTGTTGGGCAGGTTGGGTCCATGGCGCATCCAGGCAAAATATGACCTGCTGGTGATCCAACCCGATCAGAAGCTCTGGATCTATGATTGGAAAACCACCAAAGCGCAGTTGGACCAGAAAAAATTGACCGATAAAATTCAAACCCGTTTATACCCGATGCTGGCGGTATCTGCTGGCGCACACTGAAATCATGGGCAGGCCTGGCAGGCAGAGAATGTGGAGCTGGTGTATTGGTTGGCGTCCGACCCGCACAACCCGATCCGCTTCCCCTATCATGCAAGCCAGTATCAAAAGGATCAGGATGATCTAATGGAGTTGATGGATGAAATATCCCGTTTGTCCATCAACGAATTCCCATTGACCGATGACAAATCCCGCTGCCGATTTTGCACATACCGGTCTTTTTGCGACCGTGGAATTGAAGCGGGAAATCAGGGGGATTTTGAAGCCTTGGATGAGACAGATTACTCTGGATCTCAGCCAGGTGGAACCGGTCGAGTATTAAGATGATGGCGCCCATTCTTCGCGAGCGTTCCTGGGTTCACCCGGAGAAGGTCGACATCAGTGAGACGGTTCTGGCTGCCGCGGGTGGGAATTCCCTGCTGGCATCCATCCTCATCCGGCGTGGATTGGTCGACCCCGATGCGATTCGCGCCTTCCTGGATCCTGACGAATACACTCCCGCCCAACCGGAAGAATTCCCCGGCATGGACCAGGCGGTTGAGCGAATATTGGATGCGGTGAAAGGCAAGGAACGGGTCCTGGTCTGGGGCGATTTTGACGTGGATGGGCAGACCTCGACGACCATCCTGGTTTCCGCTTTCCGTAAACTTGGTTTGGATGTGTCGTACCACATCCCATTGAGAGAGTCAGAAGGGCATGGAATTCATCTGGCGACCATGGAATCTCTGTTGGCTGGCATCGATCTGATGGTCACCTGTGATACCGGGATCAGCGCTGTTGAGGAGATCCAGGTGGCTGTCGCCCGAGGGGTGGATGTGATCGTCACCGATCACCACGAGCTGCCTGAGGTATTGCCATTGGGCGCTGTGGCGCTGATCAATCCGCATTTCCTTCCAGAGGGAAACCGTATGGCATCCCTGGCCGGGTGTGGTGTGGCGTATAAACTGGCGCAGGCGTTATATACCAGATCCGGCTTAAGCGAATCGTGCCGGGAGTTGCTGGACCTGGTCGCTCTGGGGTTGGTGGCGGATGTTGCTGAGCTATATGGGGATGCACGCTATCTGTTGCAACGTGGATTGCAGGTCTTGCGGGAGAACCGCCGTCTTGGGCTGGCCAACCTGTATCAGAGGATGGACCTCAATCCTTCCCGATTGATCGAATCGGATATTGGGTTTCAGATCGGACCGCGATTAAACGCCCTGGGCCGGTTGGATGATGCGAATAAGGCGGTTGATTTCTTTACCACTTCTGATGCCGCACTGGCTTCGTACCTGGCTCAGGAGTTGGATGGATTAAATTCACAGAGACGGTTATTGACCGACCAGGTCTTTCAGGCTGCGTTACAACAATTGGAACAGAACCGGGGATGGTTGGAAGATCCCGTGCTGGTTCTTTCCCATCCGGGTTGGGTTGGCGGGGTGTTGGGTATCGTCGCTTCCCGTCTTGTGGAAAGCTATGGAAAACCGGTCATCCTGCTACGTGAGATGGAAGATGGCCGCGCCGCCGGTTCCGCACGGTCGGTGGATGGGGTGAACCTCATCCAGGCAGTTGCGGCTCAGGCGAAGATCCTCCATAAATTTGGCGGACATGCCATGGCAGCCGGGTTATCTCTCCCCGCCGAGCTGATCCCTGAATTTCGACAGATGATCAACCACACGGTCAGGAAATCTCACCCGGCCGATATACAACCTGCAAGTCTGGTGATCGAAGGAACGATCACCCTGGGCGAGATCTTTGGAGATGGACGGCGAAAGAGTACGAAAGAATACCAATTGCTGGAAGAGTTGGAAAGCCTGGCTCCCTACGGGCGGGGGAATCCGGCTCCGATAATCCGTATTGAAAAAGTGCACGTGAGCGAATCAATGCCGATCGGGGTGACAGGTGATCATCGTGCCATAACCGTTCAAGACGGTCAAGGTCAGTCTGGTCGGGTGGTTTGGTGGCAGGGGGGAGATCAGATCGTTCCGGAGGGATGGTTCAACCTGGCTTGCACGATTCGAATGAGCGATTTTGGTGGAAAACGCCAGCCGCAGTTGGAATGGGTGGATGCGCAGATCATTCCCGAGGAAGCGCAAAAATCGCTGCCGGTTATTCAGATCCAATTCATTGATCTACGCGAATCTCCGGATCCTCACGATAACTTGAAACGGATCAGGCTTGCCAATCCGGCCATCCAGGTTTGGGCGGAGGGTCCTGCGCGGAAAGAAGTCCCCGGCAGAGACCGGATGGAGCTGATCCGGGGTGAAGAATTGGTTATCTGGACGGCGCCACCCGGGGCAGATGAAATTAAGACAGTCATGCCAGATCGTCCAACCCCGCAAGGTCTATCTAATTTGTGTCGATCCTCGAATGGACCAACCGGAAGCCTTTCTAATCTGGTTAAAAAAATCCTGGCTGGCCCGACCTTTCTATTGCGCCAACCTGTCCGGCTGGAATCGTTGGCCGCGGCAACTGCGCAACGACTGGTCACGCTGGAGTTGGGTATCCGCCTCCTATCTGCTCGGGGAGATATTCATCTGCAGGCGATGGATCGGGATGGACTTCGCTTCGAGGTTCAATCCGGTGAACCAACCCGAAATGCCGATGAATTAGGCAAACGTTTGAAACATTCATTGGGCGAATCCGCGGCTTACCGAAAATCCATCCGGTATCAGTCCATCGACCTATGGAAAAAAGAGTTCACCATCAAAGTGGAAACTAAGCATTGACTATTCTCCCAATTGCGGGATAATTGAGAAAATTAATCAGAACAGCGACGACAGAGGAAAGTAACCTCACCCGAAACGTCAGGAAGATGGAAGCACAGACTGGAACTTCCATTCGGGGAAAGTGGGGCGAAGTTCCCTCTCGAGCTGCCCGGGTGAAATCCCCTAAGTAGTCTGGGCCGGACCTTCTCCGTTAGTGGAAGAACCAATCGCCGAATAGCTGTTGGTCTGAGTGGGCTGCAAAGCCAATCCGGGTGGTACCACGGGCAAGAAATCCCGTCCCAGAGTTGGGATGGGTTTTTAATTTAAATGATTGCCATGGAGAATAACCATCTGGAATTGTTCGGCAATTCTCTGTGCTCTCAGCGGTCTCTGCGGTAAAGAAGGTTTTCTGGCAACAAGGAGGAAGAATGGAAATCATCAAGGAATTGGATCAGATCAGGGCGGAAGGGTTGGCGGCACTCGAGGCAGTCACCGAAACTGCCGCGCTGGAAGCCTGGCGAATCGCATATCTGGGGCGAAGCGCCCCGATCATGGGCGTCTTTACCCGCATGGGGCAGTTCTCAAAAGAAGAACGTCCGGTGGTGGGGCAGGCTGCCAATATGGTGAAAGTAGCGTTGGAAGAGGCGTTTTCTCAAAAACTGGCCAGCGCTCAAGCATCAGAGTTGCAAAAAACTATCGAAACCGATCACCTGGATGTGACCCTTCCGGGGCGGCAACCCAAACAGGGCAGATTGCATCCTGCCACGCAGAACCTGCGCAGGATCCTGGCTATCCTGGCGGATATGGGATTCCAGGTTTACACCTCGCGTGAAGTGGAAACGGATGAATACAACTTCCAGTTGCTGAATATCCCGCCTCATCACCCCGCCCGTGAAATGCAGGATACCTTCTATATCGAATCTCCCCGCCAGGAGGATACCTATTCCATGGTGCTGCGGACGCATACTTCACCGGGTCAGATCCGCGCGATGCGCGAGTTCTCCGCCACAAACCCACAGAATCCGCCCCCCATCCGCATCGCTCTGCCCGGGATGTGTTTCCGATACGAGCAAATCACCGCCCGTTCTGAGGTGCAGTTCAACCAGGTGGAAGGACTGGTGGTGGGTGAGAATATCACCTTTGGCGATTTCAAGTTCACTTTGATGGAATATGCCCGCCGCATGTTCGGGCAGAACGCCAAAACCCGCTTCCGCTCCGACCACTTCCCATTCACCGAGCCATCCGCCGAAATGGATGTGGAATGCTTCATCTGCGGCGGCAAAGGCTGCACGGTCTGCAAACGATCCGGCTGGCTGGAGATCGTGGGCTGCGGGCATGGTCCACCCGACGGTGCTGGCAAACGGCGGATACGATCCCAGCCGTTACACCGGGTTTGCCTTTGGCATGGGGCCTGAACGGCAGTTCATGCTGCGGCATAAGATCAACGACATTCGCTATTTCTGGGGAAACGACATTCGTTTCCTGGAACAATTCTAGGAGGCCGGCATGAAAATACCAATTTCCTGGCTCAAAGATTTCGTCGATCTGACCGGTTTGGAAGTCACCGACATCGCGTATAAACTCACCATGGCCGGTATGGAAGTGGAAGAGATCCACTATCGCCGGTCTGCCGCTGCCCGCAGCATGAAGGGCATGGGTTCAAAGTCAGCGGTCTGGCCTGGGATCCCGACAAGATCGTGGTGGCGGAGATCTACGAGGTCAATCCGCACCCCAACGCAGACCGGCTGACCCTGTGCGATCTGTTCGATGGCAAAGACCGCCACGTGGTGCTGACCGGCGCGCCCAACCTGTTCCCCTTCAAGGGCATTGGCAAGCTGGAAAACCGATCAAAGTGGCCTATGCCAAAGAAGGTTCGGCGATCTATGACGGACACGCCGATGGTCTGGTGCTGACCACGCTCAAACGCGCCAAGATCCGCGGCATCGAATCCTACTCGATGGTCTGCTCGGAAAAAGAACTCGGCATCAGCGAGGAACACGAAGGCGTGATCTTCCTGGACGATGACGCCGTCGCCGGAACCCCGCTGGTCGATTACATGGGCGATGCCGTTATGGAAGTCAAGATCAATCCGAATATGGCCCGCAACACCAGCGTATTGGGCGTGGCGCGCGAAGTGGCCGCCCTGACCGGACGTGCACTCAAGAAACCCGTTATCAATTGGAAACCTCAGGTGAATCGATCGAAGGACAAGGTGAAGATCGAGATCGGCAACCCGGAACTCAATCCGCGCTTCACGCTGGGACTGATCCGCGGATGTGGAAATCAAACCCAGCCCATACTGGGTGCAGCGCCGACTGCGCATGGTCGGGACGCGCGCCATCAGCAATATTGTCGATGCCACCAACTACACCATGTTCGAGATCGGCGAGCCGCTGCATGCCTTCGATTACGAGTGTACTGCAGAAACGAGCCGGGAAAACAGCCGGTGATCGATCTCCACCCGCACCGCCCATGCCGGGGAAAAACTGACCACGCTGGATGGGGTGGAGCGCAAACTGACCGAATCCAATGTGCTGGTTTGCGATCGAGCCGGGGCGCTCTCCCTGGCCGGTGTGATGGGCGGCGCCGAAAGTGAAGTGAGCGACCAGACCACCGATATCCTGCTCGAAGCGGCTGCCTGGAACTTTATCAACATCCGCCGGACCGCCACCCAGCATGCCCTGCCGTCCGAGGCTTCCTACCGCTTCTCGCGCGGTGTCCATCCCGGCCTGGCGATGGAAGGGTTGAAACGCTGTCTGTACTGGATGGCTGCCTGGAGCGGCGGGAAAGTCGCGCCGGGTATCGTAGATGAGTATCCGCTGCCGCCGAATTGATTCGGTGGTGGAGCTGACCGAAAAGGACATCAAACGCGCCCTCGGGATCACCATCCCACTGGCGGAGGTGAAGAAACTGCTGGAGCGCTCTGGAATTCAAAGTGCGAGATCAAGGGTGAGACCCTGGTTGTGCACACTCCTCCCTTCCGCATGGATATCGGACGAGGGGATTGTCGGTGTGGCGGATGTCATGGAAGAAATCGCCCGCATGTACGGCTATGAGAATATCCCCGAATCACGCATGGCTGATCCGCTGCCGCCCCAACGCGGGAATCCATCCCTGGAAGGCGAAGAACATGTGCGCGATCTCCTCGTTTCGCTGGGCATGCAGGAGATCATCACCCACCGCATGACCTCGCCGGAATTGGAGCAGCGCTTGGTACCAGATGGCAACCAGCCGGTTACGGAGCAGGATTATGTCCGGCTTGCCAATCCAATTGCCCCGGATAAAACGGGTTCTGCGCAGAAGCCTATTGAATTCGGTATTGAATGTGGTCAAAAACAATGAAAGACGAGTTGAATTCGCTTGCGCTGTTTGAAGTAGGCCCGGTCTTCATTTCAGCGAACCGATCTGCCCCTCGAACCACGCCGATCTGGCCATGGCGATGTGCGGAAACCGCTATCAATCCAGTTGGGATGGCCAGAAGCCCAAGCCAGTGGATTTCTATGACCTGAAAGGGATCATCGAAGCGCTCATGGCAAGCGCTCCACATCCCGGTACATTTCGCACCGGCGACCGACATCCTCTTACCATCCAGGCAAGTGCGCAGCAGTCCGATCCGGTGAGGCGATCCTGGGCATTTTTGGGGAATTACACCCGCAGGTGCAACAGAACTTCGAACTGGCCGCAAGCGTGATCGCAGGAGATTTTGACCTGGATGCCATGCTCGATCTGGCTTCTTTTCAACGCTTCCCTGTGGAATCGATCCGGGAATTTCCCCCGATTCTGGAGGATATCGCTGTGGTGGTCGATGAAGCCACGCCCGCCGAGAAGGTGGAAGCCTTGATCCGCCAGACCGGCGGCAAGCTGGTGGTAGCCGTGAGATTGTTTGATATCTTCCGCGGGAAGCAAATTGGCGATGGGAAGAAGTCCCTGGCCTACGGCTTGACCTATCAATCAGACGAGAAGACCCTCTCTGACAAGGATGCAGCCCAGATCCGCCAGAAGATCATCCGCCGGTTGGAGCAGGAATTGGGCGCGAAATTGAGGTCGTAATAACATCGGTTGAAATAATATCGGTTGAAATAACATTGTAGGGGCAGGTCTTAGTAGGGACAGGTCTCAGACCTGTCCCTACGTGGATTGCAAAATTCATTCTTCTTCGGGATGGTTCAATAAAACCTTTTCGATCGCTTCCAAAACGTCGTTTGTCAGACGGTCGACGGCATCGCCGGCCATAATATTCTCATCCAACTGTTCGAGACGGGAAGCGCCGGTGATGACGCTGCTCACTTCCTTGCGCCGCAAGATCCAGGCGATGGCCAACTGGGCTGGCGTCAGATTCATCTGCCCTGCGATCTCACTCAACTGTCGTACCTTGGCGATCCCTTCGGGTGTGAAGCGGTCTTTTACCCAGGCCATATCAGGCAAAGACGCCCGGCTGCCCTGGGGAATGCCGTCGTTGTATTTGCCGGAAAGCAATCCATAGGCCAGCGGGCTGAAGGTGGTCAGACCGATCCCATACTCACGGACGACATACGCCAGATCCACTTCCACCGAACGCCGTTCGAGCATATTGTATTTGGGCTGCTCCATGGTGGGGGGGATGAGATTGTACTGGCGGGCAACCGCCACGGCGGAGGCAATCTGGGACGCTGTCCACTTGGAGGTGCCCCAATACAGGATCTTGCCCTGCGCGATCAGGTCGGTCATGGTGCGAACCAATTCCTCCATGGGGGTATCGGGATCGAAGCGGTGGCAGAAATACAGATCGATGTAATCTGTCCGCAGCCTCTTAAGGGAGGTGTGAATTGAATCGGTGATGTGCTTCCTCGATAAACCTTTTCCATTCGGGCCGGGGAACGTCGGGAAGAATACTTTGGTGGAAAGCACGAGGGCAGGTCTGGGGATGTTTTGAATGGCTTTACCCATGACCTCTTCGGCTTTTCCTTCGGCGTACATATCCGCGCAGTCAAAAAAATTGACTCCCTGATCGTATGCCGCCTGCACCAATTCCAGTGATATTTTTTCATTGACCTGCGATCCGATGGTCACCCAGGATCCCAGTGATATTTCACTTACTTTCAGGCCTGACCGGCCCAGTCGACGATAGTGCATGAGTGCCTCCCAAAAAAGAGATCAGAGATCGGAAATCAGAGAATAGAGATCGGGGATCAGATATCAGATGATTAGCTTATGAATTAACCAATTATATTTTCTAACTTTTCTTTACTTTACACTTTCTGGAGAGCCCATTTCAGAAATTTCGCCCTCCGCAGAGTAGCGTATATTTCCTTCGGTAATACGATTTCCGGTTTCAAACTCACCTCGTTTAGTTCTTTTAGATATTCAATGTAACCTGAAATTAAGTTTCCGGAGTGTCTGCAATTCGTTGATATATGTTCGGATTTCACTTTCTTGGATATAACCCAGCCTTTGTGCAATCATGAGATGATTGTATGTTTCCTCAAGAGAGCCTCGTGCGATATAACAAAAATGAACGGTCTCCTGGTAATAGTATCGGCCAACTCCTTCGGCAATATTCGCAGGAATGCTCTGAGCTGATCTTCGTAATTGATTGGCGAGGCACCATTTCTCTTCACCTCGGGAATTTTGGGAGAATGTCTTTACAAATACTTACTGCAATATCTGACGCTTTACGCCAGACTTCCAATCTTTCGATTCCAGTTGATGTACTCTCTTCAGCATTCATCTATCAATTCCCCAGATCAATTCAGGTGAGTGAGCGTTTACGGACTTAATATTCGACACCGGATGCCGGATTATTTGTCTCCGCTCTCCGATTTCTGGTCTCCGTTCTCCGGTTCGCCGAGCGAACCGTCCCCAATCCCCAACGGCTTCCATTTATCCGCATTCGTGCGCAGACGATGCTCGCCGCCCCCACGGTTGTGGATGAGATTAAAGCCTTCCGGTTTGATGAACATCTGGTCGCCATCCAGCATGCCCGAAATACCGCGCTGACCGGGTTCTTCGCGTTTGCTCAAACAATATGAACATGTGGCTGGGATCATGCGGCTGGTAGGTGATGGGCTCTTCGTAAGCGGTTACATACCCTTCGTAATTACGCAGGACCACTTTGTGATCGGACATGGAGATCATGTAATTGGGCATCACGGGGATCTTGCCGCCGCCCCCCGGAGCATCCACTACAAAAGTGGGAACGGCGTACCCGGAGGTGTGTCCCCGCAGACCTTCAATGATCTCAATACCCTTGGCAACCGGCGTGCGGAAGTGACCCGCGCCTTCGACCAGGTCGCACTGGTACAGGTAGTATGGTCGCACGCGGATGCGCACCAATTCATGGACCAACTGGCGCTGGATATGGACGCAGTCATTGACTCCGGCCAGTAGAACAGACTGGTTGCCAAGCGGTATTCCCGCCCGGGATAATCGGTCGCAGGCTTCAGCCAATTCACTTGAGATCTCATTCGGGTGGTTGACGTGGATATTCAACCAGAGCGGATGGAATTTTTGGAGCATGTCGGTCAGTTCCTGGGTGACCCGCATGGGCATGAAGACTGGGACCCGCGAGCCGATCCGAACGATCTCGATGTGCGGTATCTCCCGCAGGCGGGTGAGGAGCTCTTCCAGCAGTTTGGGCGCCAGGGTGAGCGGGTCGCCGCCCGAGAGCAATACGTCCCTTACCTGGGGAGTGCGCTTCAGATAATCGATCTGGGCCTCAAAATCCGCCCGCGAGAAGGTGGCGGATGGGTCACCCACAATGCGTGACCGGGTGCAGTAGCGGCAATAGGATGCGCATTGGGTGGTCACCAGCATCAAAACCCGATCTGGGTAGCGGTGAACTAATCCCGGCACGGGAGAATGACGATCTTCTGCCAGGGAATCTTCCATCATGCCGGTGAAGGATAGGATCTCATCGGCGGTGGGGATGATCTGCTTGCGGATCGGATCATGCGGGATCGGTGGGATCGATGAGCGAAATAAAATAGGGGGTGATCTCCACCCGGAATAAGCCGCTGGTATTCAGCGCTTTCTTTTCGCTATCGGTCAGGGGAAGGACTGTCTCGATCTCTTCCACTGTATTCAGGCGGTGGCTGAACTGCCAACGCCAATCATTCCATTTTTCATCGGGTACGGTTTGGTACACCGGGGCGCGTTTCGAAACAAACTCTCTGGGGGTCATTTTCACCTCACTTAATAACTGGTAATCGACGTATTTGGAGCATGTATGCAGCTCCAGGATTGGACTCTGATTTTATCTGATTAATGGGGGGTCGTGGTCTGTGCGGAAAAAACCTGCAAAGAAGCGTAGCGATTGCATTGGGTTCTTCCTGGAGATATTCACAGCATCCATAGATACAGTGTAGACGGTGCTTTTAGACAAGTCAATTGTTTGCCGTAGTATTAACCTTTTATAGGAATCCATTCACCCTTGCTTGACGGTCATTTCTTTGGATGTTATCATTAATCACGAGGTATTAGCACTCTCATGGTTAGAGTGCTAAATTGAAAATGAAAGAACTTACCGACCGCCAAAAATTCATCCTTAATCTGGTGATCCACGACTATGTGCAAAATTCACAGCCGATTGGTTCACAATACCTGGTGGATAGATATAACCTCGATCTTAGCCCCGCCACGGTCAGAAATGAACTGGCTGCCCTGGATGAAGCGGGCTATCTACACCAACCTCATACCTCTGCCGGAAGAATGCCGACCGATGAAGGCTATCGCTATTTCGTCGGGCGGCTGCTGCAAGACACCGACCTGCCCATCACCACCCAGCGGACGATCAGCCACCAGTTTTATCAGAGCCGGCAGGATGTGGAGCAATGGATGAAGCTGGCAGTCTCTGTCCTGGCGCATCAATCGCATGCGCGCATCCATTATCACCTCACCGCATCCGGAAAACGCGCGAATGAAACATCTGGAATTGATCGCGACCCGGGGACGCCAGGTCCTCATGGTGATGGTGATGGTTGGCGGGGAAATTCGGCAGCAAATGCTCAACCTGGCTGATCCGGTCTCGCAAGAGCAACTCTCTATCAGCGCCAGTAAACTCATCACAAATTTGTCAGGGCATGGATCTGAGCGCAATCAAGAAGTTGGTCCCCCAGCTCTCGCCGTTGGAAGATGATGTATATAAATTGATCCTCCAGGAACTGGATGCATCCACTTCGGCAGTATCCGGTGAAGTATTCATGGATGGGTTGACGAATGTCTTGACCGAACCGGAATTTGCCCAGTCGGAAGACGCCCGAAAAGCCCTCCGCTTGTTGGAAGAACGGCCGCTTCTGGACAATCTGCTCACCCGCACGGGGATGAACGCTGCCATCGGCGGGGTACAAGTGTTGATCGGTGGCGAAGGAAACTGGGAAGAACTGAAACAATGCTCAGTTGTTCTGGCCCGTTATGGTGTTCCCGGGATGGCCACCGGAACGTTGGGAGTGATCGGTCCCACCCGAATGTACTACGGCCGGACGATCTCCACGGTTCGGTTTATGGCCGGATTATTGAGCAACCTGGTGACCGATACCCTGGTGGAATAACAACTCTGAACAAACACTGGAGATGATCTCATCTTGAGCACATATCCAGTGATGTAAAAAGCAGGAGAAATCTATGACAGAACGAAAGCATAAACCACAATCCAATGAAGAGAAATCCGCGCCGAAATCGATCGACCAAAGCGAACAGATCAAAGACCTTCAAACCCAGTTGGACTCCAGGCATCGCAAAGCCGGGGAATATTTTGAAGGCTGGCAACGGGAGCGGGCAGATTTCGTCAATTACAAGAAACGGGTCGAGCGGGATCAGGTACAAACCCACCAAAATGTGATCGGATCGATCACGAAAAAATATCTTCCGGTCCTGGATGATCTGGACCGGGCACTTAAAGCCCGTCCCACCAATGGAGAAGGAGCGAACTGGGCGGAAGGGATCGAGCTGATCTATCGCAAATTGCAGCAGATCCTGGAATCGGATGGAGTGCAAGGAAATCAAGGCAGTTGGAGAACTTTTTGATCCAATCCATCCATGAAGCCCTAACGCATGAGGATTGTCCTGCTCACCAGAGCGGTCAAATTATCGAAGTTATTCAAAAAGGATACCTGATTGGCGACCGTGTTTTTCGGCCGGCGCTGGTAAGGGTAGCACGCTAGGAGAAAAAACATGGGAAAAGTCATCGGAATTGATCTGGGTACTACCAACTCTGTTGTGGCTGTCATGCAAGGCGGCGAGCCGATTGTCATTCCATCCGCAGAAGGCGAACGTCTGATCCCTTCTGTCGTGGCTGTCAATAAGAACCATGAGCGTCTGATCGGGCGGGTTGCCCGCAACCAGGCGATCGTTAACGCGGAGAACACAGTGTTTTCGATCAAACGGTTTATGGGACGCAAATTCGAGGATCCTGAAGTACAACGGACCATAAGCCGGATTCCGTACCACGTGAGCAAAGCACCCAATGGGGATGCCAGGTCACCACTGGACGGGAAGGATTATTCACCGCCAGAAGTCTCGGCGATGATCCTATCCAAACTCAAGGCGGACGCAGAAGCCTATCTGGGCGAACCCGTCACTCAGGCAGTCATCACCGTACCGGCCTACTTCAACGACGCGCAACGAAATGCCACCAAAGATGCCGGAAAAATCGCCGGATTGGAAGTACTGCGGATCATCAACGAGCCGACTGCTTCTTCCCTGGCTTACGGTTGGATAAGAAGAAAAATGAAACCATTGCGGTATATGATCTGGGCGGTGGAACCTTTGATATTTCCATCCTGGATGTGGGCGATGGTGTTTTCCAGGTCCGTTCCACCTCCGGCGACACCTTCCTGGGCGGTGATGATTTTGATCAACGCCTGCTGGATTACTTCGTGGACGAATTCAAGAAACAGAATGGCATCGACTTGCGCAATGACCGGCAGTCTCTCCAGCGATTGAAAGAAGCGGCAGAAAAAGCCAAGATCGAACTCTCGACCACCATGCAAGCGGAGATCAATCTGCCATATATTACCGCGGACGCCAGTGGACCAAAACACCTGGTGATGACTTTAACCCGCGCGAAATTGGAACAACTCACCGGCGACCTGGTTCAAAAAACCCTGGAACCCGTTCGTAAAGCATTGAAAGATGCGCAGCTCACCACAGCCGACATCGATGAAATCGTGCTGGTTGGCGGAATGACCCGTATGCCCTTCGTTCAGGAGACTGTCCGCAAGGAATTTGGGAAAGAGTTGCACAAAGGCGTGAATCCGGATGAGGTGGTAGCCATTGGCGCCGCGATCCAGGCGGGAGTTTTGGGCGGCGAAGTGAAAGACATTTTACTGCTCGATGTTACCCCGCTGACACTTTCCGTGGAGACCTACGGCAACGTGGCGACTCCGCTGATCGAACGCAATACCACCATCCCAACCCGCAAGAGCCAGGTATTTTCCACCGCTTCAGATAATCAGACCCAGGTGGAGATCCATGTATTGCAGGGCGAACGCACCATGGCGGCTGACAATAAGAGCCTGGGCCGGTTCACCCTTGGACGGTATCCCCAGCGCGCCCCGCGGCGTACCCCAGATCGAAGTGACCTTTGATATCGACGCCAACGGCATCCTCAAGGTGACCGCGCAGGATAAAGCAACCGGGCGCAGCCAACACATTACCATCACCGCCTCTTCCGGGCTTTCCGAGTCGGAAGTCGACAAGATGCGCCAGGAAGCCGAAGCGCATGCCGACGATGACAAGAAACGCAAGGAATTGATCGAAGCCCGCAACCATGCGGACAATTTGATCTACACCACCGAGAAGACGATCCGCGACCTGGGTGACAAAGTACCCGGAGAAATGAAAACCAAAGCAGACGAAGCCTCCAAAAAGTTGAAGGACCTGATGGGTTCTGAAGACGTGGAAGTGATCAAAAAGGCGACCGATGAACTGGGTCAGATCCTGCAGGGGATCGGCGCCGCGGCTTATCAACAAACCGGTCCGACCGCCGGAGAGCCGCAGGGTGAACCCGGTCCGGCTGCTGGTGAACCATCCGGTGAGCAAACCCCTCCGGGTGGCGAGGATGTAGTGGACGGCGAATTCAAGAGTGTGTAATACATCTTGAGATCAGACTGAATACAGCACAGAGGACGCAAAGTTTCACTCTTTGTGTTCTCTGTGATTTGAATGGAGACTATGGCTCAACGCGACTATTACGACGTGCTGGGTGTGAATAAAGCGGCTTCACCGGATGAACTGAAATCAGCATTTCGGTCACTGGCGCGCAAGTATCACCCGGATATCAATAAAGAACACGACGCGGAAGAGAAATTTAAAGAGATCAACGAAGCGTACGCCGTTCTGTCTGACCCTGAAAAGCGGGCTGCCTACGACCGGTATGGTTTCTCCGGATTGAATGGCATGGGCGGTATGCCCGATTTTTCGTCCGTCGACCTCAGCGACCTGTTCAGCGAGTTCTTTGGATTCGGCTCGATGGGTGGATCCAGCCGGCGATCGCGGACATCACCCCGTCGCGGCCAGGATCTGGGCATGCGCCTGAAGCTGACCTTCGAAGAGGCGATCTTTGGCGCGGAGAAAGAGATCCAGTTTGATAGGGATGAGGTCTGTTCAACCTGCAAAGGCAGCGGGGCAGAGCCTGGGACACAGCCTACGAAATGCTCCACCTGCTCAGGCAAAGGCGAAGTTCGGCAGGTGCGCCAGACTTTTCTGGGTTCCATGGTGCAGGTGACGACCTGCCCGACCTGTAACGGTAACGGTGAGATCATTGGATCGCCCTGCAAAGTCTGTCATGGGAATGGTTTCGAACGGAAGCACGTCAAAAAAAGCGTGGCCATCCCGGCCGGAGTGGATACCGGAACTCAGATCCGCCTGGCAGGCGAAGGGCAACCTGGTGCGTATGGCGGACCGAATGGCAATCTCTTCATTGAGGTGGATGTCACTCCCCATAAATTCTTTGAACGGCGACAGAATGATATTCTTTTGAACTTAAGTATCAATATCGCGCAGGCTACCCTGGGCGCAGAAATTGAAGTCCCCACGGTGGAAGGGAAAACGACTCTGAAGATCCCATCCGGGACGCAACCTGGAAAGGTGTTTACCCTGCGCGGGAAGGGCGTTCCCCACCTCAAATCATCCAGCCGGGGGGACCAGCGCGTCATGGTCACAGTGGATATCCCCACGAAATTGGATGACGCCCAGCGGGGATTGCTGGAAGAGCTGGCAAAGACGCTTGGGACAGAAGTGAAACCCACAGACAAGAGTTTCATGGATATCCTGAAAGAGGTATTCGGTGGCTGAACCCCGCTGGTTGGAAGTCTCTTTTGTGGTCAATGGCGAACTGGCTGAGGCGCTCTCGGAAGTGTTGGGCCGGTTTGTGGAAGGCGGCGTCGCAGTGGAGAGCGGGGTCCGGTTCGATGATGCCGAAGATGAAGGTACTGCGGAAGGGCCAGTGCGAATCTATGGCTATCTGTCTGTGAATGACGACCTCGACAGCAAACGCCAGAAACTGGATGAGGCTCTCTGGTTCCTCGGGAGAATTCAGGAGATTCCGACTCCAACTTATACCCCGATTGAAGACCAGGACTGGATGAATTCCTGGAAGCAGCATTACAAACCCATCGAAATCGGGCGAACGTTGATGATCGTTCCCGCCTGGATGGATCCTGACATGCATGGTCGGATTCCTCTGCGGATCGATCCGAGCATGGCATTTGGCACGGGCACTCATCCCACCACCCAACTGTGTCTGATATTGCTGGAGAAATACCTTCACCGGGGAGCCATCACCCTGGATATCGGATGTGGATCGGGAATCCTATCCATTGCCGCCCTCAAACTGGGGGCAAAAAAAGCGATTGGCGTGGATATCGACCCCCTTTCGGTAAAAGCAAGCTATGAGAATGCCGCCCTCAACCGGGTGAAAAACCACATCGAAATACTTCAGGGCTCAGTTACAGAAATATTGAACGGCGCTGCTGAGGTCACCGAATCATCGCTGGTGATGGCGAACATTCTGGCGCCTGTCATCATCCGATTGCTGGATGCCGGGCTGGATCAATTGGTATCCACCGGCGGTGTCCTCCTCCTATCTGGAATTCTGGATAATCAGGTACAGGATGTGATCGTAGCCGGCCAGAATAGAGGATTATTCCTGTTGGAGAAGGCACAAATTGCCGATTGGGTTGCCCTGGCGATGGGCAGATCCACCATATAAACCGGTAATCGTCTTACAATCCCCGTTATTTACACTGCCTTTATGCTATAAAGTGATTACTTCTGTTTTAATCAGAACAAGGGGCAGTGATTCATGGAAAACCATGGCCACGGAAAAATCCGCATTACCGTATTAGTCGGTCTGATTGTGTTAATCATCACAATCATGCCTTTGCTATTGATCACCATCACTACCTACTCCACCGCCAAAAAAACCCTGGTAGAACAAAGCTACTCTTTCACCTCAGACATTTTGGATGTCCACGCCCAAAATCTGGAAAATTCCATCACCACCATTTCCTCACTGGCAGATCGGATACTGACCAGTTATTTCATCACAGAATTTCGGCAATATGGATCTGAGGGTTCCCAGTCTACTCTCGACCATCCCACTCTCGAAAGAAATTTAGGAATTTACCTTGGAATTGAGAATATAAAAAGCATCGATGTGATGTTTTTGAACGGCAAAGTGCTGACCACCCGCCAGGAGGATGATCCGAAACGATTGTATTCCGAAGCGATGATCGATGACCTGCTCCAGAAAAGCATTGAGTTGGGCGATGAGCCTTATTATGCAGGTGAGATCACCATCGTCGATGGGGTGACCACCGACAAGCTGATGTCTCTGATCAGGCCCGTCTGGGCATCTGGCATAACGCAGGATCAAGCCATTGGCATCCTGATCATTTCCTTCCCGATTGATTTGATCACAGATGATTCATTTCAAGAGATGTCTGGAATTAATCCGGAATATCTGTTAGTCGATCTCGAGGGGAAAGTATTGAATAAGGATGCTTCCGAAACATTGATCGCTGAGGCAACTCCCGGTCTCCTGGAAAGCATCGACGCAGAAAATGGATACTTCACTAAACCCATTGATGGACAAATTCACCTATTCTCTTATCGGAAAATCGTGAATCCGAACTCGTACCTCATCATGCTGGTTCCGCTCAATAGCCTGATGGATATGAGCTCCTCATTAATGGGAAATTCCATCCTCATCTTATTGATTTCATTCCTGATTTCACTATCCATTGGTGTATTAGCAGTTTCGTATATGCTCATGCCGTTCACCAAGATCATCAGAGCGGTTCAACATATTCGCAGCGGGAATACAGATTGGTCAGTTCGCGCTCCGTCGTCTCCAATCCGGGAATTGGACACTTTATCCAACTGGTTCAACTCCTACATCGAGACCGAGCAGGTGCATCAAGATACTGAAATGGAGTTGAAGAATAGTGAGCGGCGTTATCATAGTCTGTTTGAAGATTCGCCCATTCCCCTCTGGGAGGAAGATTTTTCTGAGGTGATCAAAGCAATCGAGGGACTTCCCCTGGGTAACCAGACTCTTGAAGAATACCTCGCCCAACATACCGATCTAATTTATCAGTTGATCTCCAGGCTGAAGATTCTGGACGTAAATCAGGCGACACTCTCCCTGTATAAAACTTCCTCCAAAGAACAGATTGTCGAAAATACCGGGAAGATCTTCCAGAATGTGAATGCCAATCAGATCCGCCAGGAATTGATTCAAATGTCCAAGCGGGCAAATGTGTTTGAAATGACATTGGAAAATTCGACATTCGACGGGGATGTCCTTGATATCCGCATGCGATGGTCAGTACTACCTGGTTTTGAAAAGTACATGGAGAGGGTCATTGTCAGCACGATGGATATTACGCAGGAAATGAAAGAGGAATTGCTGAAGTCCACCATCATGCAAATCACCCAGGAGACCAGCACCGCCGCAACGCTCCACGACCTGTACCATTCGATCCATCGAACATTGTCCAAAATTATGCCGGCTGAAAATCTGTATATCGCGCTGTACGATGAAGAATCTGGGATGGTTTCCTTCCCCTATTTCGTGGACCAATACGATGAACCGCCCAAACCACATCCATTTGGTAACGGTTGGACTGAATATGTCATCCGGACTGGAAAAACATCCCTTCTTTCCCGAGATCTGGTGACCAAATTACAGGACGAGGAAGGCATTCAAAATACAGGTGCTGATTTGATTGACTGGCTGGGTGTGCCGTTGAATGTGAAAGACCGAACGATTGGTGTCATTGCTGTTCAAACGTACGAAGTGGGCCGGCGATACACACAGGAGCATTGCGATTGGTTGACCATCGTTTCCACGCAGATCGCGATGGCCATCGACCGGAAAAGGGCAGAAGAGGCGTTAATATTTTCCAGCACCCATGACAAATTGACCGGCCTGTATAACCGGGCTTATTTTGAGGAAGAAGTCAACCGTCTCGCCGCGGGTAGGCAAAACCCGGTAGGGGTGATCATGATCGATGTGGATGAATTAAAAGCAACCAATGATACGCTTGGTCATGCCGAAGGGGACGAGGTTCTTCGGGCAACGTCAAGGGTTCTGCAGCAGGCCTTCCGGACGAATGATCTGGTTGCCAGAATTGGCGGGGATGAATTCGTCGTGCTGTTGCCTTATTCCACCGAGCCAGTTGTGGAAAAAGCGGTCGTCCGTATCCGCAAGTTTTTGGATAAGAATAACCAGGCCGGTAACCGGACGAATGTCTCATTATCCATTGGTACAGCCTGTACGGAAGCCGGAATTTCACTGACCGAAGCGATCAAACTGGCTGATCAGAGTATGTACGGAGCTAAAAAGCAATTCCGAAATAAATAGCCTTGCCAGCCCAGGTTGGGGTCTACTCTACCTGGCGCAGGATTTCCAGTTGCCGCTTGAGTACGTGAATTCGATCCGCCATATCAGACACCTGATATGGCGATTTTTATTGTATCTGCGAGGAGTATGGAAATACTCGCAGATGGAGCAGACATGGTGAAGACGATCCCGTGGTCGCTTGAGTATTGGAAATACTTCTGTCCAACAGGACAAGTTTGCAACTGTGGATCTAGATCTGCGTATAATAATATAGGTCTTGCAATACAGTAAGATATACAGTATTATATAACGAGAGGTAATTATGGATAAAAATGAAATCATCGAAAATATGCTGCTTGAATTAAGGCGCGGAGTTACCAGCCTGGCCGTCTTGCTGCTTTTGCAGAAAGAACAGTATGGATATTCACTGCAAACCAACCTGGCGAAATTTGGGTTGACCATCGAGCAGGGTACGCTCTATCCATTGCTGCGGAGGATGGAATCGCAGGGATTGCTGTCCTCGGTCTGGCGGGTGGAAGAAGGCCGTCCCCGGCGATATTATGTCATCAATCAGGAAGGCGAACGACTGGTTCGCATGATGGAAGCTGAATGGGGATCGTTACATCAAATGATCAATCAATTGAAAGAAAATAGTGAGAGTGAGGAGAAATGAGAATTATCGATTTGTATGTCAGTGAAGTAGGAAGAAAACTTCCGGCAAAAAACCGGTCCGATATTGAAGCGGAATTGAAATCCACCTTAATGGATATGCTGGAAGACAGAGCTCTTAATGCGCACAGGGATGCCGACGAATCCATGGCAAAAGAGATGCTGAAAGAGTATGGATCACCAGCGTCCGTTGCCGCAACGTACCAGCCGGCTAAATATCTGATTGGACCTCGGATTTACCCCACCTTTTGGACCATCCTGAAGATCGTCCTCTTTGCCCTCGGGATTTCCAGTGTGGTAGTCCTGGGCATTCAGTTGGGGCGGACCGGGATTGCCTTTCCGGAGAGTGCGGTTATGTTGGGAAGATCTTTCCTGGGGTGGTTCCAGGCTGCCATCCAGGCGTTCGGTACCCTGGTGATCGTCTTTGCCCTGTTGGAGAGGTACGCACCTGTAAGCAAGGAGATCACGAACGAATGGGAACCTGAGGATCTGCTCAAGATCGAAGAGCCTAACCGGTTAAGCAGAGCAGAGGTGATCTTATCCATCATATTTGCGACAATTGGTATTGTGGTTTTTAATTTTTACCCTGAACTGATCAGTTTCTATCACATGCAAGATGGTGTTTGGATCAGTTTTCCAATCCTGACCGCGACATTTTTCAGCTATCTGCTCTGGTTGAATATCATCTGGATCCTGGAGATCATCCTGCACGGACTAGTCTTACGGGATGACGAGTGGACGAAACCCACCCGATTATTCGAAATTGGTATATCCATCTTGAATTTGGTATTGCTTGTTGTCATGGTCGCCGGGCCATCCATCGTGCAACTCCCTCTTGACTGGCTGCGTGATTTTGCCAACATGAGCGCCGAAACGGCAATTATCGTCCAAACTCAATTCGCCACAGGGATCCGGGTTGTGCTCGGATTGGTGGCCGCCATCACCTTATTGGATACTCTTCGAAAGGTCTATCAGCTCTGGAAGAAATGAGCCATCCTCCTTGATTAAACACCGGCAGAAGCACGCTTCTGCCGGTGTCGTTTTGTGATATGTCGTAAACTCAATGCTTTGACTTGGATTTCCTTTTCTCAGTGCCGATGTGAATTCCCATTTTTGGAAGAACGATCCGATGGAGGAGTAGCACCAGAATGGTGACACCGATCGCTATGGCGAAGATGACCAGCGAACCCGCCAGGGTATTCATCTTCTCCGGACTGACCAGCATCACGGTCGCCAGGGTGAGCATAAGTACGCCGCCGATCAGTTTGAGGATTCGGCCTTCCTTTTCCTCCAATTTGGAGGCTTTCAAAGTATAGACCGCTGAAAAGAAGATGACCAATTCATCTAGCTGATAGACCAGCATGTAAAGGAAGAGAAGCAATCCGAATGTAAGCCAGGGAACCTGTTGGGACCTGACCAGGTTGGTCCAAATGACGGGGAAACCGGCAGTGCAGGAAAATTCCACCAGTGAGACACCGGCAGCCAGCACGACCGTCGCGCCGGCCAATCCCCAGAAGGAATCCTGGGCGTCCACGACCTTTCGCATTTTGCGATAGATCCCCGGTTTATTTTCATTCGCAATGGTAAGGGAGATCCCCTCTTTATACCAGAAGTAATCCTTAATATTGATGATCCCGAAGATAACGGCGATGATGGCCACAATGACCTGGATGACCCCACGGAATGGAATGATGCTCATGACGCTGAAGAGGCCGAGAATGAACAGAGCATAGATCAGGGCAGTGACAGAGATGAAGATGACACCGATCAATATGATTTTTTTACGAGATCCGGTGTGGAGTGTCAGCGCCAGCAACATGGTCAGCACCCAGATGGAGCACGGATTGACGCCATCCACAAGCGCGATCAGCAGCGTGCTGACAAACAGGGATTGGTGATCGAGGTTAATGGTACCCAGGAATGGGACGGTGATCGCGTTTCCACCGGGGGAATTCTGGCTCTGGTTGGGGCGTGGGGGTTGGCAGAAAGGCGGGCTGCGGCGAATCCACGATCAGGGCAGCATTGGTACAAGTTTCCGCAAGGCATTTTTGTACGGCAGCATCAATTTCCAACTGGATCTGATCATTGAAACCAACCCAATACCTGTCGCCGATAAAAATGGTGGGGACTCCTGTGGGTTCAAAACCATGCGCTTGCGAAAAGGCAATGAAGTAATCCCGGTTAGATTGGTCGTTCCAGACCTCATAGAAATGGAGGACGATCTGCGGATTCTTTTTGGCCAGTTCTTCAAAATATGGTTTGGCCGCCGCGCAATGCGGGCAGCCGTCACCCCAGAACATGAATATATCCAGCGAAGTTTGTTCGGATTGCAAGACCGGCTTGGCCTGTACCGTGCCGACCATCCAGAGGTTTGCCATCAACCCAATGAGCATAAACAGGCCGATGAGCCAGATAGTGTTACGGTTTGATATGCGCACAAGTCCTCCGAATAACAGTAATCTTTTCTGGATGGGAACCAAAAGCCCGCAGGATCGTCTTAAGGTTAATCCTCCACATTATAAAGGAAAAATGCTGACTGATCGATTCAAAGATGGCATGGCTCCTGCAATGTGGACTAAATCTCTCCAGTTCAATGTTATAATCTGGCAAACATGACAGAGACGTATACGCGAAGTTTTCGACGAAATCCGCACCAGCCTCTCCATCTCCATCCTCTTTTTGATCACCGGCATCATGATAGCAGGATTATTTGGGATTCTGATTCTGGGATTCGGTTATTCCGCGTTGTATCCCAACCGAATCTTCCCGGGAGTCACGGTTGGCGGAGTGGATCTATCGAACCTGAAGTTGGAAGACGCGGTGGTAAAACTGCAAACTGAACAGTCATTCAGCACAAACGGCAAACTCATGCTGGTTGATGGGCAGCAAAGCTGGCTTGCGACACCGGTTCAATTGGGCTTATTCCCCGACACACAGTCATCCGTCACCGCTGCGATCCGTTATGGTCGGTCGGGTTTTATTTTCACAAGGGCGTTATCGCAATATTCGGCGCGATTCAGCGGGGTAAACCTGGCCCCGAGAATGATCCTGGACCAGGCGGTTGCACAATCTTATCTTCTGCAGCTCGCGGCAGATGATCAACAAACCTGTGGTTGAAGCCAGCCTGAAGATTGAAGGAACGGAAGTCCGAACCATCACCGGTCAGACCGGACGGGAATTGGATATATCGGGGACTATGCAACTGATCCAGGTGCAATTGGCGACCCAACAGGATGGTGTGGTTCCCCTGATCATTAAGGAAACACAGCCGAAGATCGTGGATCTGTCTTCTGAGGCGGAAACCATTCGCAAGATCCTGTCTGCACCGTTGATCATTTCTGTTCCCGGGTCAGGTGATGTAGGTCCCTGGGCGATTGATCCCCCCACCCTCGGCGGGTTGATCTCTTTCAGCGCGAACCAATCCGGCGGAACTCAACAGATTCAGATTGGCCTGGATAAAGAAAAAGTAAGGGCGTATCTCTCCGGTTTGTCGCCGGTGATCGATCAAACGCCCACGAATGCACGTTTCATCTTCAACGACGACACCCGGAAACTGGATTTGATTTCGAACGCAGTCATCGGCCGGACTTTGGATATCGAGCAGACGGCGGAGGAAATTACATCCAAAGTCATTGCAGGAGAGCATTCGGTCAATCTGGTGATCAACACCACAGAACCGGCCGTCACCGATTCGTCCACCGGAGAACAACTTGGAATAACCGAACTGGTCCACGCGGAATCCACTTATTTTTATGGATCTGCCGGCTCGCGGATAAGCAATATCCGGACGGCTGCGGGGAAATTCCATGGCGTCCTGGTCGCTCCTGGCGATATCGTATCGATGGCAGATATCCTGGGCGACATCAGCCTGGATAACGGTTACAGCGAAGCGCTGATCATTTTTGGCAATCAGACCATCAAGGGCGTGGGTGGAGGCGTTTGCCAGGTGAGTACCACCCTGTTCCGGGCGGCATTCTTTGCCGGCTATCCAATTTTGGAACGGTACGCGCACGCATACCGGGTGGGATATTACGAGCAGACGGTCTCCGGAAGCCATGACAACAATCTTGCCGGGCTGGATGCGACGGTGTTTGTGCCGGTGGTGGATTTGAAATTCAAGAACGACTCACCCTACTGGCTGTTGATGGAAACGTATGTGTCCGATTCGTCCATCACATGGAAATTCTATTCCACTAAAGATGGCCGCAGTATGGATTGGGAGACGACCGGACCCGTCAATATCGTCAAAGCGCCGCCGCCCAAATATGTGGAAAACGAGAAGCTGGCCAAGAATAAATTTAAACAAATTGATTATTCCGCAGATGGCGCGGATATTGATGTGACCCGGACCGTCTACAAGGATGGACAGGTCTATTTCCAGGATACTTATCAGACCCATTATGTGCCGTGGCAGGCAGTGTATGAATACGGACCTGGCACGAAGATCCCGAAGACGCCGCCCGATTTGTCTCATTAATTAGATATAATTCTCGTCTTGTTATTGATCTCACAACCTGAAAATCTACCGCCGCTTCAAAAGGGGATTTTATGAAGAAATCTCGATCGATATGGTTCGTCGCCACTATTCTCCTCGCTTCGATTGTGATCAATTTTGCATTAATTCGCCAGGCTTATCTCAAAGAGACCGAAGAAGAATTGAAATGGATTTACTATTCGGAGGAACACTTTAATTTGGGGGTGGCACTATATAAAACCGGTGAAGTAACTGTGAATGGCTATCCCAATGTCTTGAGGTTGCCGGGTTACCCATATTATGTGGCTGGTGTATTACATCTTAGAGATTGGATAAGCGAACTTACTCCTGAGGGACAAAAACCGTTTTATGGATCAGTTGTCTCCGATATGCTGAAGGATAATCAGCACACTCTTGTCTTATCACAAATCTTTATACTCGCAGTAGCTGGACTTATCTTTTATTCTATCCTGGCAAAATATACTCCCAAATGGATTAGCTACCTTTTTCTATCGGCTTTCCTATTTTAATCCGAACTCACTTAGCCTGGTAATGCGGGTGGATTATTCAATTTTTGATTTGACTTGCATTTTGTTATTAATCCTTACCTCCATTCCATATTTTAATAAAGAAAAACCAAGCATCTGGGAATTATCCGCTTTAGGCTTCGCAATTGGGTTCTCCAACTTGATCCGCGCAGTTTTCATCATCTACCCATTCTTCATCCTAGTGGTCAAATTGCTTCAAAATCGACGAAATTGGCTTATCAATCTCAAACATTTTGCTGTCATTCTAGTGACAGCTTTTATTGTGATCGCCCCTTATACGTATCGAAATTACAAGGTGACCGGAAAATTTATTTTGACCGGGACACAAGGGTATGTTGAGCTCTACCATATTTCAGCTATAAATTTCTTTAAATCTCCAAAACATGCAGAGTATGGGAATATCTGGAGCGATTACGGACTGCCACTCTTCATAAAATCAACCGGTGACAATGAATATTTGGGCGCAAAATGGTACCAGTATGGTGACCTCACCCGACCAGCTTTCCTGAAGGAAGCCATAAAGAATATCTCTACCCATCCAGACACCTATCTCTCAAATGTGCTCTTTTAATCTCCGGACCATATTTACCAGCCGGTTAGAGATTTGGGGCCAGAAATTGTTTAAAAACAATAAGTCGCATGCTTTTGGACGAAATGCTTTTAATTCCTATCTTTGGGCAACACACATCTTGGGATTGGGATCCATCTTGGCGATGGTTTTTATGAACACTCCAAAAGAGGAGAGGCAGCCGATACTTTATATGGGATTGTTTCTATTAATCTCTTACTCTCTAGTTTATCAAGACCCAAGATATACTTACGTAAAGATGCCGATCTACTTGTTATCCATTGGTTATTTTGTGAATTGGCTATCCATGCAAAAACCAATACTTTCAGCACGTTATGGATCATGGCTGATCAGAGTATTAATTTTCGCCTGGGGTATCATCCCATTTTTTTATTTCTACCATTATTTAAATTTATAGGATTAGTTCTTCCGTCTTAGGCGGGTACAGGATTAGTTAAATAAATTATCCCCTATCTGAACATATCCTAGTTTGGAAGAAGGCTTAATGAAAATTCAAATTTTCAGGATCACATTATTGCTTTGCCTTGTAGGAGTCTCATCATGTTCGGTGGCAAAGACTAACCAAATACCAACCATACTGCCAACTCAAACTCCGGAATTGGTTGTCCTTGATCACGTAATTCCTGTCTCAGATGCAAGGAAAATGGATGAACGACCGAATATTGTCGTAATTCTGACGGATGATCAACCCGCATTCACAATAAATGATATGCCATTTATACGGGAGGAAATACTCCCCTATGCGGTGAGCTTTGAAAATGGATTTGCGACAACCCCATTATGCTGCCCAAGCCGCACTTCGATACTTACCGGTCAATATGTCCACAATCACAAGGTTTACACCAACAAAGCTCCAAATGGTGGGGCAACCATTTTTGATGATGGAAAATCCATATCTGTTCAGATGCAGCAGGCAGGTTACAGAACCGGATATGTTGGTAAGTATCTCAATGAGTATGACCAGATAAAACCCAAAGGTAAAGTAGCCGCCGGCTGGGATGTCTGGTCCGTCCTGCTGGAAAAAACAGCCGAGTATTTGTATTACTTTTAATTATTCCATGTCCGAAAATGGAACAATCGTAGAATATCCGAAGAAGAAATTTAACTTCAGTACAGATGTTATTACCGAGCAAGCGGTAAAATTCATCGATTCGGAAAAAAATCACCATTTTTTTTATTGGTCGGATATTACAATCCGCATTCCCCTTATATATCCGCTCCAAGGCATAAGGAAACCTTTCGCAACGGATCTGGTTGGACCTGGAAAGACCATACTCCCCCGAACCAGAATGAAAAGGATATTAGCGACAAACCAGAATACTTGAAAGAGCTCAGGCCTTATTCAATTGAAGAACTTGAAACTGGTCATAAACAAATTCTGCGATCACTTCTGTCAGTGGATGAAGGGGTCCAATCAATTGTCCAGGCTTTGGAAATGCTTGAGCTGGATGACAATACAATCATCATTTATCTTTCAGATAATGGAATTACCATCGGTGAGCACCGCTTTGGACTGGATAAAAACTGCCCATATGAGGAATGCATTAAAACACCATTTTTTGTATATTCGCCTGAAAGTTACCCTGGGAGAGTTGATACAAATCTAGTGGCAAATATCGATATCGCTCCGACGGTATTGGATTTGGCAGGAATATCCCCCTCTTCGGAAATCGATGGAATTAGTATGGTCCCACTATTGGAAAATCCATCCAGCGCCTGGCGGAAGGAGATCCTGATAGAGCATTGGCCCACGGTGGATGGTACCGAAGAGGGGATTGGTTCTATCATCCCCCAGTTTTTTGGTATTCGAACTTCGGAATGGAAGTATGTCGAATATGAAACTGGCGAAACCGAACTGTATAATCTGAAATCGGATCCTTATGAATTGGATAACATAGCCAGAGATGATAAGTATAGCCTTATCGTTGCGGAATTGAAGCAGACTTTGACAGAATTAAAGGAGAACTAATCCAATTCTGAGTGGATTAAAATATATTAATGTTGACCTATACAGAGAATCAATCATGGAAGGTATGATTGGAAGAGCAATGAAATGGAGGATGGATGATTCATTCTGATTTACTCGAAATTCTTCGCTGCCCGGTTTGTGTGCGTGAAAAAGAAGGGCTGCTTAAATTGGAAAGAGACACCTGGCTGGTTTGCCAGGACTGCGGCAGAAAGTACCCCATCTCGGAAGAAATCCCTGTCATGTTGATCGATGAAGGCGACAAGTGGATCAATACGGATATTTCGGAACTGCCCGTGCCTCCACCCGACATGGGGTGAGAAACCAATTGGATTAAAAACAACTTACACCCTTAACCTGATTTGCCGCGCTGGAACATCTCTTGCATCTTCCGAAGGCAGGCTATTATCTCAGGGCAATGTATATTGGATTAGATTATAACTCAACCTAGAAATACAAACTCAAATACGCGGAGGCCGCGAAAGGCTTCCAATTCTCTCTTTTTTGGTATCATCGGCGTTCTCGCGTTGGCCGTTGCGATCAGCGCATTCTTTATCGTCCGCGGACTGGTATCAAGCTGGACACTGGGCAATCTGCCCGGAGCCCCCTCTTTCTCCGAATCGACTCCTTCCGTCAACGATCAGGGCACCTCTTTCCCGGCGTCCGGCAACTCGTTACAGCCATCCGGTGGACCCACCCCGCAACCCTGGGACGGCTCCAGCAGGGTCACCATCTTGTTGATGGGCCTGGATTATGACGACACCGAAGAACGAAGGCTTCCGCGGACCAACTCGATGATGGTCGTATCAATGGATCCGCATACCCGCACAGCGGGTGTGATGTCCATTCCGCGCGATACCTGGACGAATATTCCAGGTTTTGACTATGCCAAGATCAATACCGCCTACTTCCTGGGCAAATCGTATAAATTGCCAGGCGGCGGTGCAGGTTTGGCCGTCCAGACCGTGGAAAGCTTCCTGGGCGTACCCATCAACTATTACGCACAGATCGATTTTGATGCTTTTGTCCAATTTATCGATGAGTTGGGCGGGGTCGATATTCATGTACCCAAGCGGATCAAAGTAAGCCTGCTGGGCGGATACACCGTCCACAGTGGGGACGGTAAAACCTATACACGGGAAGAAAAAGTATTGAAACCTGGCGTCCAGAATTTGGATGGCGCGACAGCCCTGGCTTATGCGCGTAATCGCCATACAGATGGCGGTGATTTTGACCGTGCCTTCCGCCAGCAACAGGTAGTGAAAGCCATTCGGGAAAAAGTACTGAACCTGAACATGCTTCCCACATTGATCTCGAAAGCCCCCAAATTGTATTCACAGCTTTCCGCTGGTGTGCATACCAACCTGTCCCTGGACCAGATCGTTCAGTTGGCATTATATGCAGCCCAAGTTCCATCGGGAAACATCCGCTACGGGCTGCTTGGACCGGATTCTTCCTTGACAGGCATGTCTCCAGATGGTCAGGCGATCTTAATCCCGATCATGGAGAAAATTCGCCAGGTTCGCGATTACACTTTCGCCACTGGCGGACCGATCGGTCCTGGAATCGTCTCGGGCGATCCGACCGAATTGTTGAAACAGGAACAGGCCAGGGTCTCCATCCGAAATGGGTCTTTCCAACAGGGTCTGGCTGAGACCTCCGGTAATTATTTCCGGAACCAGGGCTTGAACGTGGTGGAAGTTGGCAACGATAATCCATCCACTGTTTCGTATATCATCGATATCACCGGCAAACCGTATACGGTCAGTTATCTGACCAGTGTGTTGAAACTCAGTCCGGCTCAGATCCGGAACTCGGCATACGACCCCAACTCGCCGGTGGATGTGATCGTTGTCCTGGGGAATGATTGGGCAACTCAAAATCCAATGGCGCAATAATTAACCTGAACACCCTCAAACTCCCCATATGGGGAGTTTGCTTTTTAACTGGATGGTCAATATAGGGCGATAACATAAAAAGGTACATAATAGCACTCGTCACGACCTTTCATTTCCCGTAAAATGAAGCTGACGAGGAAAAATGGCAATCCGATTCCGAACCATCTCCGAGAAAAAACTGGCCGTATACCAACAGGAGCAAACCGGTAACAATTGCGCGCTATTTTCGGCTTGCGCCGCCCTTAATCTCCTGTTTGATGAGCACCTGGATCCACTTGTCTGGTCTGAAAAAGTGGATAGTCTCCCATTTCCGGCGATCTTGAAATACCGGATGATGCGAAACGGCCCGGTGACCCCATGGCAGCATGTTCACCTCATTAAATGGATCGCGGCAGAACATCATCTGGTGGATGTGTCGGTCGAACGCGGGAGCGGCACCAGGGAGGAATTGTTACTGGGTTTGGGACGCACCCATCAGTTAAAGCTTGTGACGATCGGTTGGTTTTTTCAACCACCGCCCGAGATTACGTATGGAAAGGCATCCACAAATCAAAACGCCAGTCCTGCCAGGGTAAACTATCATACACTGATCCTGGCCTCGTACGATCCGTTACATATCAGCAAAGACGGAGTTCAACGGCCGTGGGGGTTTATCAACTCGTGGAAATCATCCGCGACTTCTCTGTATTGGATGCAAGATTCTGAATTTATGAGAAGCTGGAATATATTTACCCCCCTCGGCGGGAAGCGTTCTGTCGTCACGATTGCCAGATTGTAGATGATGCGGTCCGAAGGAAGTGATCTGTACCTATTGGTGGATGGGGCGCGGGCACTAATTTAACCACTTTCTTAATGACTTTTTCAAACTACTTGACAAAGTATTTGAATTATCCTAGAATCGATTCGAGTCAGAAGAACATCCCATCCCCTAAAAAAGTTGGTCTGTTCGATACGATGAATCAAGATTATTCCACACCAGCGGCAGTCCGGGCGCATAATCTCAGTTTTACTCTCAATCTCATCCGTGAGCGGGGTATGATCACCCGGGCGGAATTGAACCAGATTACCCATCTATCCCCCACAACCATTTCAGCTCTTGTGAATGTCTTATTCGCCAGCAATTTTGTACATGAAGCCGGCATTGGTGAATCATCCGGTGGGCGGCGGCCGATGGTACTTCAGTTCAATTACGATAGCCGGTTCACCCTGGGTGTGGATATGGGCGCCAGCCATATCACTGTGGTCTTGATGAAGTTAAATGGAAATATCCTCGCCCGGAAGACACGAAATCTGGATGTGATCGGGCAGCCACATGATGCCATCGACATGATCCGGCAGATGATCACCGGGATCATTGCCGAGAATCATATTCGGTTTGATGATTTTCTGGGAATTGGCCTCACTGTACCCGCCCCACTCATCAACGCCAAAACCGGGGAATTCCTCTCGTATTATATGCCAGCCTGGGCGGGCATCCATCCCGCGGAATTATTGCGTCAGATGGTGGATATCCCGATCTATGTGGAAAATGATGCCAACGCAGCCGCGGTCGCTGAAAAGTACTGGGGCAGTGGACGTGGTGTTGAAGATATGGCTTACATTAAATTGGGAACGGGGGTAGGTTCGGGATTGATTCTCCGCAACAAGATCTACCGGGGTGTGAGCGGGAACGCAGGTGAGATCGGACATACCACCATCGAGGCTTCAGGTAGATTGTGCCGGTGTGGTAATCACGGCTGCATTGAAAGTTATGTGGGCATTCCGGGAATATTACGGGATGCGCGTGAGGGTTTGAAAACGGACAAAACCTGGAAAAACCAACTGGATAAATTGCACTTGGAGAATGTGATCGCCATTGCCCGGGAAGGAAATCAGGCCTGCCAGCAGGTCCTCTCGAAAGCCGGACGTTATATGGGAATCGGCATCGCGAACCTGATCAATTTGTTCAATCCCGGACTGGTCGTTATCGGTGGGGAATTAATTGGGGCCGGTGATCTATTTATGAATTCAGTTCTGGCTTCTCTGCGTGAGAGGACCATACCATTCGATACACATCGAGAGAAACTGGTCCTAGGGGAACTGGGCGCAGAAGCGGTGGCTATAGGCGCGGCAACACTGGTTATGGAAAATGCATTCAATGAAACTAATCTTTACCAGACTCTGCGCAAATAATCCTGAAATTTGAAGGAGGTGATTGTCACACACTCAAAGAATTGTTATAACAAATATGTCGAAAATTTCTTGTTAACCAAAGTGGAGGAAAAGTATGTATAAGAAATTTCTACCAATCATCAGTATCGTGCTCATATTAACCTTCGTTCTGGCTGCCTGTGCACCGAAGGCGCCTGCGGCGGCACCAAAAGTGGAAGTATTCTCCTGGTGGACAGGTGGTGGAGAAGCGGCCGGGCTTGACGCTATGATCAAGATCTTCAAAGCTGAAAACCCAAAGGTTGAATTCATCAATGCGGCAGTAGCCGGCGGCGCAGGAACCAATGCGCGAGCAGTTCTGGCAACCCGTCTTCAGGCGAATGACCCACCCGATAGCTGGCAGGGACACGCTGGTCAGGAATTGATCGGTACCTATGTTGCTGCCGGACAAATTGAACCGTTGAACTTCCTGTACGAAAAAGAAGGCTGGTTGAAAGTGATGCCGGAGACCTTGATCCCCTTGATCTCGAAGGACGGCAACATCTACTCCGTGCCAGTCAATATCCACCGCGCCAATGTCCTCTGGTACAACCCGACCGTGTTGAAAGATAACAATGTCGCTGTCCCCACCACAATTGATGAATGGCTTGCCGCTCTCGAAACCTTGAAAGCGGCCGGTGTGGAAATCCCGCTGGCTCTTGGCGAACAGTGGACGACCATGCACCTGTTCGAGACCGTTCTCCTTGGCACCCTTGGACCAGAAAAATACAATGGTCTTTGGGATGGCACCACAGCCTGGGATAGCGCGGAAGTCACAACTGCGATCGATAACTACGTAAAACTGCTTGGTTATACCAACAGCGACGCGACCTCCCTTACCTGGCAGGATGCTTCCCAGTTGGTCATCACCGGCAAAGCCGCCTTCAATGTCATGGGCGACTGGGCGGAAGGATACTTCAAGGAATTAGGCAAGACCCCCGAAACCGATTTCGGTTGGGCTCCTGTTCCTGGAACTGTTGGTACCTTCCAGTTCCTGTCCGACTCCTTCACCCTGGCAACCAATGCACCCAATCGTGACAATGCGATTGCCTGGCTGACCCTGTGCGGTTCCAAAGACGGACAGGATGCATTCAACCCGGTCAAAGGCTCCATCCCGGCTCGTTCCGATGGCGATAAATCCCTGTATGATGTTTATCTACAGTCTGCCATGGCCGATTGGGCATCCAACACTGTGGTCGGCTCCCTGACCCACGGTGTGGTAGCCAATGACTCATGGAAGAGCGAGATTGATACCGCTCTGGGCCTGTTCCTGGGGACCAAAGATGTGCCCGCTTTCCAGACCGCTTTAGTCGCTGCCTGCAAAGCCAGCGGACCTTGCAAGTAAGCATTAACTGCAATACAGTTGTAAATGGGGTGAGCAAATGCTCACCCCATTCTAAACTACCTGATGAGTACATCCATGGGTAAAGATAAAGAACGAATCATCGGCATTGCACTCATAACCCCATCCATTCTCGCGGTTGGTATTTTTGTGTATGGTTTTATTCTCTGGTCTGGACGAGTTTCGGTCAGCAAATGGAAAGGTTTGACTGCCGACTACACTTTTGTTGGCTTACAGAATTATCTTGACCTATTTAATGATCCACGGTTTCATATTGATATTCGGAACACCTTAATTTTCACATTGTTGTTTGTGGGCGGAGCATTGTTGCTCGGCCTGTTCCTGGCAATATTATTGGATCAGGAGCTAAAAGGAGAGGGTTTTTTCCGCAGCCTGTTCATTTTTCCGATGGCGATATCCTATATCGTCACAGGCGTGGCCTGGCGCTGGTTGATGAACCCTGCCCAGGGTGAACGCCTGAGCGGATTAAACCTGTTGTTCGACAAATTGGGGCTGGGTTTCCTGATCAATAATTGGTATACCACCCCATACTGGGGGATCGCATTTATTGCCATCCCGGCCGTCTGGCAGATGTCTGGTTATGTGATGGCCTTATACCTGAGTGGATTGCGCAGTGTTCCGCAAGAATTACGCGAAGCGGCCCGGGTGGATGGCGCTTCTGAAGTGGAAATCTATCGGCACATTGTCCTGCCCCTGTTGAGACCGATCACCTTGAGCGCTTTGATTATCCTGGGGCATATGTCATTGAAAGTATTCGATCTCATTTATGCCATGGCTGGTAAACAGGTGGCTTTGGATGTGCCGGCAATATATATGTGGCAGGTCACCTTTGACGGCCTATTCTATGGCCGGGGTGCCGCGATTGGAATTTTACTATTGGTGAGTGTGGCGATCCTCGTTATTCCCTATATCCGCTACAGCTTAAGGACGGAGGAATCATTATGACCCGCTCACGTTCACGTTATTTCCTTTATCTTCCGTTGATACTGGCATCCATATTCTTCCTGATTCCCATGTACATCATGTTGATCACCGGTTTCAAGAGTTTTGATGAGATCAGCCTGCAAACCATGTGGGATCTCCCAAAATCTGGCATTCATTTCGATAATTTTCAGGCAGCCTATAAACAACTGGCGCCGGCTCTGGCAAACAGCTTCCTGATGGTTGTTCCGGCTGCGATCATCTCATCCATCCTGGGTTCGGTGAATGGATATATCCTGGCCAAATGGAAATTTAAAGGTGCGGATATCATCTTCCCGTTGATCCTGTTCGGCATGTTTATCCCGTATCAATCGATCTTAATTCCTCTGGTTGACTTCATGCGCCGGATCGACATGTATGGCGGCATACCCGGTCTCGTTCTGACCCATGTGATCTATGGCATTCCCATCACGACCCTGACGTTTCGCAATTACTACGCGACGATCCCGCGGGAATTATTGGAAGCAGCCCGGATAGACGGCGCCAATATATTCAGCATCTATACGAAGATCCTGTTGCCAATTTCCATCCCCAGTTTCGTCGTGGTCCTGATCTGGCAATTTACGTCCTCCTGGAATGATTTTCTCTTTGCGGTTGCTCTGAGCACTCCCAAATCCTGGCCGGTGACGGTTGCCTTGAATAATATGGCCGGGAGTCAGATCGTTTCATGGAATGTTCAAATGGCAGGCTCTTTCCTGGCGGCGGTACCGACCCTGATCGTATATATCTTCCTGGGCAATTATTTCCTTCGCGGCATGATGGCAGGATCATTGAAGGGCTAGTATCAGATCTCATTCATGATGTTAATTGTCGATTCACTTCCGCAGGATTTTCGATCTGGCGGCTGATCCAGGTAGGGATGAAATACAAATGTCCTTACCTGGTCAGTTTTATACGTGGTTCAACTCAACCCTTTTCTGCCCCTTCCCCGAGACCAAACCCAATACTCTAACCTTAAACCTTTTTGTTTCACGGAAGCGCGATGCTATAATCTTAAAGGTTATGGTTATCCAGCTTCTTTTAACCGAGATGTAAACCGATCATCCATGTCATTTGTTCATCTGCACGTCCATTCCACCTACTCCCTGCTCGATGGTTTCAGCGACGTGAAGAAGCTGGTCGCCAAAGTCAAAGAGATGGGGATGAACTCCATCGCTCTAACCGATCATGGCACCATGTTCGGGGCGATAGAGTTCTACAACGCCGCCACCTCCGCTGGGAATCAAACCGATCGTGGGTCTGGAGACGTATATGGCGGCACGGAGGATGACCGACAAAGACTCCAAGCTGGATAAACAAAGCAACCACTTGCTGCTGCTGGCCGAAAATCAGACCGGGTATCAGAATCTGTTAAAAATTGCCACCGCTGCCCAGTTGGACGGATTTTATTATTTTCCCCGCATTGATCATGAATTTCTGGCGAAACATGCCGAAGGTTTGATCGCCACCTCCGGCTGTATGGCGGCCGAAATCCCGCGGGCGATCTGGCCGGCGATATGGAACCGGTCCGTACGTAAATTGGACTGGTATTATGAGGTGTTTGGCAAGGATAATTTCTTCCTGGAATTGCAGCAGCATAATATCAAAGAATTACCGATGATCAACAAAGCGCTGCTTGATCTCGGGCCACGCTATCAAGCCGCTATATCGCGACCAATGATGTCCATTACATCAATCCGGACGATGCCCGGCTGCAGGATGTGCTGTTGGCTGTCCAGACTGGTTCAAAACTGGATGATCCCGGGCGGTTCCGGATGGAAGACCCTTCGTATTATTTAAGCGTCCACCGGAAGAGATGGCAGCAGATCTTCGCGGAAGTTCCGGAAGCTTTATCCAACACCCAATTGATCGCTGACCGCTGCCGGATCGACCTGGAAAAGAAAGGGTTATCACCTCCCGCTATTTGATGTGCCGGAAGGATTCACCACCGATTCGTATCTGCGGAAATTGTGCGAAGAAGGATTGATCGACAGGTATGGAATCAGGCGAAAGATCCCAAGGTCCGCGAACGGCTGGAATACGAATTGGAAGTCATCCACAATATGGGTTTTGATGCCTATTTCCTGATCGTCTCCGATCTGTGCCGGTATTCCCGAGTGAAGGTGTCTGGTATAACGCCCGCGGATCTGCTGCCGGTTCCATGGTTGCCTATGCCCTGGATATCACCCTGGTTGAACCGCTCGAACATGGATTGATCTTTGAACGCTTTCTTAATCCCAGCCGTATAGAAATGCCGGATATTGATCTGGATTTTCAGGATGACCAACGCGCAAAGATCATGGAATATTGCGCGGATAAGTATGGTTCGGATAAGGTTGCCCAGATCATCACCTTTGGCACCATGGGCGCGCGCGGTGCCCTGCGGGATGTCGGCAGGGTGATGAATATTCCCATCTCAGATGTGGATCGGATCGCAAAATGATCCCCAATAATCCTGCCAAAGCAGCCATGACTCTGCTGGAAGCAGTGGAAGAATCTCCCGAACTTCATGAGATTTATAATTACGATGCTCACCGTACGGAACCTTGATCGATACTGCCAGCCGGATGGAAGGTACAGTCCGCAATGCGGGTACGCATGCTGCGGGTGTGATCATCGCTGACAAACCTATCGTCGAATATGCCCCGTTGCACCGTCCGACCAGTGGATCAGAAGAAACCCCGATCAAGAGCGTCATGCAATATGAGATGTCGCATGTGATAAACTTGGATTGCTGAAAGTTGACTTCCTCGGTTTGATCACACTGACGATCATGCAAAAAGCCATGCGATCTGATCAAAGCCAGACATAGGATTGACTTTACACTTCAAAATATTCCCACCGATGATCCAGAGACTTTGAGTTTATCGGCAAAGGACACACAGCTAGGTGTCTTCCAACTGGAAGGCAACGGAATGACCCGTTATCTGGTGCAGATGAAACCCCGCACATTGGCAAATGTGATTGCCATGGTGCGCTTTATTCCGTCCAGGTCCAATGGAGTTCATCCCTCTCTATATTCAACGGATGCATGGGGAAGAAGCAGTCACCTACCGACATCCTGCGCTTGGCACCGATCATGGAGGAAACCTACGGAATCGCCATTTACCAGGAACAGGTCATGTTTGCCGCGATGGAACTGGGTGGATATACCGCAGCAGAAGCAGATGACCTGCGAAAAGCGATCTCAAAAAAGAAAGCTGATGCAATTGCGAAACATCGCGAGAAATTTATAAGAGGGGCTGTTGGAAAAGAATATACCCTGAACAGACAGCAAAAGAAATTTTCGAAGATTGGGAAAACTTCGCCCGGTACGGATTTAATAAATCTCACGCGGCGGATTATGGCGTGATCGCAGTTCGAACCGCCTTTTTAAAAACGCATTACACCGTTGAATACATGACCGCTGTTATTATCTGCATCTAAAAGCGAAACGGAAAAAGTAGCTGAATATTCCGCGGATTGTCGTTCAATGGGTATTGACGTTTTGCCACCAGATATCAATACCAGCGGGTGGGATTTCACGATTGAAGACCGGCAGGAAATCGCCATCGGCGATCCGGTTTGGTTTGGGCGCGGTGAAAAATGTCGGACAGGGACCAGTGGATGAGATCCTCGCCGTGCCCGAAAAAAAGGACCATTTATGGACCTGCATGATTTTGCCAACCGCGTGGATCTGACGGATGTCGGTCGTCGAGCCATGGAGTCTCTGATCAAAGTTGGTGCGCTGGACAAATTTGGCACCCGGTATGCCATCTTCCAATCACTGGACGTCTGGTCAATTTGTCAGCGTGCCCATTTCAGGGCAGTTGAAAGCGGACAATTGAGTCTATTCGGGATCTGTTGACAGGGCGTAACGGAAGATATCCATCTACCCAGTTGTCAACGAGCCCGACCGTAAAGAATTGTTAGCCTGGGAAAAAGAATTCATCGGATTGTATGTATCGGCGCATCCGTTGACGCCGTATCTGCCATTTCTGGCTGCCAGGGTCAGTCATAACTCTGGCCAATTAAAGGATGTCACCGGTAAGGATAAGGTGAAAGTCGCGGGGCTTGTCACCAAGTTCCGTCCGCATCAAACCAAAGATGGAAAACCGATGGGATTTGTGACCATCGAAGATGCACTGGGCGAAATGGAGCTGGTGATATTCCCACGAACATGGGAAAAGAGCGGCAAACTGGTTCGGGTGGATGAGATCCTGCTGGTAGAAGGGAAAGTGGATAACGATGGTTCCACTCCCAAAATTCTGGTCGACCAGATGACTCCGGTCTCCCCGGATGATGCACAGGATGAGATCATCGAAACAGCGATACCTGCAAGCAGTGAGGCAATCGCAGGCAAATCCATCCCCGATGCACCTGTAGCGGTGATCCTGCCCGGAAAAATGAATACGATCCGCGAATCTGATTGGGATGATGATGGCATGGATCCCTTCCCCCCGGACATGGACATGGAACTCTCTCCCGAAGATCTGGCTAATGAAAGTGCGTTGTGGCAGGAAACCGAACCAGATCAACCTGTGAAAGCCATCATAGCGGAGAAAGTTTCCGTCTCAGACGCCCTGGCCGAAGGCTTAACTTATGCCAGCGAACCTGTGCGGATGGAGATGCCGCCGGTGGTCATGCAACCCATTCGGCCGCTGCCCATATCCTCACCGGAAGAAACTCACGAGCGAAAACGGCTGGTGGTGTTTTTGCGATCTTCCGGAAATCTGGACCGGGATGTCCGCAAGATGAAGAATATCCAGGGTACACTGCTCTCTTTTCCGGGCAAAGATTATTTTGCCTTTCAAATCTTTGAGCACGGAAAAGGATTTCTGATCGAATTTCCAAATCACACCACGAAGGTCTGCCATGAATTGATGGACCGGTTAGGCCACCTGGTGGGTGCTGATGAATACGTGGTGAGAATCCATAACCATTCAATAGCAGGTGAAGATGACTGAAACGAAAATCAAATCCATCGGGGTGATGACTTCCGGTGGGGATGCACCTGGCATGAATCCCTGTGTCCGCGCCATTGTCCGCGCGGCGGTTAGTCAGGGGTTGAAGGTATATGGCATCATCGGCGGATACGATGGGCTGATGCATGGCACATTCAAGGAATTTGGTCTGCGCGATGTGGGTGGGATCCTCCAACGCGGCGGAACGATCCTGCAAACCCGGCGCAGCCTGGAGTTTGAAACCCCCAACGGGCAGACGGAAGCCATCCGAATGATGAATAATGCTGAAATGGACGCGCTGATCGTCATCGGCGGTGACGGTTCCCTAACGGGAGCGCATAAGCTGGCGGAAAGAGGCGTGCGGGTGGTCGGCATTCCCGGCAGCATCGACAATGACATCTGGGGAACCGACATGTGCATCGGGGTGGATACCGCCTTGAACACCATCATCGATGCGATCGACAAATTGCGAGATACCGCTTCCTCGCATAACCGGGCGTTCCTGGTGGAGACCATGGGCCGGAATTGCGGGTATCTGGCGGTGATGGCGGGCGTGACCTGCGGCGCGGATATCGTCCTCGTTCCAGAATACCAGGTGTCTGTGGATGAGGTGGTCAAAGGGGTGACAGAAGCCTATCTGAGGGGAAAATCGCACGCGGTGATCATCGTGGCGGAAGGTTATGCCACCAGTGTGACCGACCTGGCCCTGGCTCTCGAGAATGCCGGGATCGGATTTGAATCGCGGGTAACCATCCTCGGGCACATCCAGCGGGGAGGGAAACCCAGCGCTTACGACCGGCTGCTTTCCGCCCGGTTCGGCATTAAAGCGGTTGAGTTTCTACTGGATGGGAAAAGCGATGTGATGACCGGCCTGCGAGGAAATGAGGTGTTGGCCGTTCCCATTACAGAGATCATCGCCAAACATCGGGAGATCAACCCGGAATATTATGAAATGGCCCGCATACTGGCCAGATAATGGAGAATTAAATGCCCAAAGTGGACATGGATCTAAATCCGGTAGACCGCCTGGTGGTGGATGCCATTGGACAACCTGGATCACGCGTGTTTTATCTGCAAGCACAACTGATTGACCAGGTGGTGACCATTCTCGTTGAGAAAATTCAGGTGCAAACCATCTGCGTGGGAGTGGAGCAATTCCTGGCTGAGATCGCGCAAAAAAATCCCGGAATCAAACCGGCAGACTCCAGCTATACGGAAGAGAACATGGGGATCACATCCCCGATCGATCCCATCTTCCGGGCAGGCGAGATCGGCCTGGCGTACTCGGTGGAAGAAGACCTGGCCATTCTGGTCGTGAAAGAGATCATGACCGACCAGGCGTCGGAGGATGATCTGGGTGAGGTTCGTTTCTGGTGCACCCGTTCACAACTGGCCGCGCTCGGACAGTGGGGCATTGAGCTATCCGGCCGCGGACGACCTATCTGCCCGCAGTGCGGCGAGCCCATCCCAGCCGAAGGGCATCTTTGCCCCAAGAAGAATGGTCACAAGAAGTGATTGTTTCTGCGTAACTGAGTCGGTGTTTGCCAACCCGTGAATCCCCAACGTGCGGATCAACCATCCGCACGTTTTGATTGGATGTTCGAAGAAAATATCTCCTGGTTATTTCTTTCCGACTGGCACTCGACGAAATCCTGTTACCCGTTCCGTGACTTTCATTCGTTTTCTAGTATGATTAGAATGATGGACAAACAGGAAATCCTGGCGCTGCTTGAGGAAGGTGAGTTCACACTCCGGGGACAATTCGTCCACGGATCAAATTACACCTTTCTGGGACGCGTCCACCTGGGCGGGAATGCCTGTGATGTAGTATACAAGCCTAAGCGTGGAGAACAACCCTTGTGGGATTTTCCCGCGAATTCGCTGGCGAAACGGGAAGCAGCGGCGTATCAGGTGAGCGAGTTCCTCAGTTGGGATCTGGTTCCCCCGACTATTCTCAGGCGGGCGAAGCTACCCTACGGGAGCGGGTCCCTGCAACTTCATATCGACCACGATTCAACGTATCATTATTTTTCCTTCACCGAGCAGGATCGCGGCCGATTGGATCGGGTGGTGGCGTTCGATCTCCTGATCAATAACGCAGATCGAAAGGCGAGCCATGTGATGGTCTCACCGGACGGACACCTGTGGTGCATCGATCACGGTCTGTGCTTTCACGTACAGGACAAACTTCGCAGCGTGATCTGGCATCTGGCGGGTGAGGAAATCCCTCAGGCAATCAGGACCGACCTGCAGGGATTGATCCAACGGGGAGACGAATTAACCGTCCGATTGAAGCCTTACTTGCGTCCTGGCGAAATTAAAGCGATCATTCAAAGGGCAAAAGACATCCTGATCTGCGGTGAGTTTCCACGATTGGGCAAAGACCGCCGGATGTTTCCTTTCCCTCCATTGTAAAATTGGGTAGACCATAAGATTGAGGAGAATATGAAAGAATACCGGTTGGTGTTAATTGGATTTGGAAATGTGGGAAAAGCCTTTGCCCGCCTCTTGCTCAGAAAGGAAGAGGCGTTGCGCGTACAGGAGGGGATCACTTTAAAGTGACTGGGATCTTAACCGGCAGGCACGGGGGTATGATATCCCCCGAAGGGATCGATCTGCAGCACGCTCTTGAAATGGTTGAGTCTGGTCAGAGTCTGACAGGGTTCTCTGTGCTCCCGGCTCCCACCGATGGGATTGAATTCATCAAAACTTGCCCGGGTGATGTGATGTTGGAAACCACACCCGTTAATCATCACACCGGCCAACCGTCGATCGATCATATCCGGGTTGCGTTGAAATCGGGGATGCATGTGGTCACCGCGAATAAAGGACCGGTTGTGCATGGCTATCGCGAGCTGACCGATCTGGCCGTGAAACTGGGCAAAAAGTTTTACTTTGAATCGGCTGTGATGGATGGGGCGCCGATCTTCTCCCTGTTTCGGGAGACGCTTCCGTTGGCTGACCTGCGTTCCTTCCGAGGGATCCTTAATTCCTGCACCAATATGATCCTCGGGCGGATGGAAACTGGCGAGACCCTCGAAGAGGCGATTGTTTATGGTCAGAGTATCGGGATCACGGAGACGGACCCGTCCGCAGACATTGATGGTTGGGATGCCTCGATCAAGGTGGCTGCCCTTACCAGCGTGCTGATGGGCATCCCATGCAAACCTCAGGATGTAGATCGGACCGGCATCCGAGGGATCACCCCGGCTGATTTTCAACAGGCAGCCAAACAGGGTAAGCGCTGGAAACTGGTCTGCACGGCCAGCCGGCATGGAGACCACGTCCACACCCGGGTTGCACCTGAGATGGTCGATCCCACGTCGGTCCTGTACAGCATTCAGGGCACCAGCTCCTATTGCCAATTTGAACTGGACACCCTACCTGGGCTCGGGATCGTGGAATTGGATCCGGGTCCGGAGACCACCGCTTATGGGATGCTCGCCGATTGGATCAATTGCGCGCGATCTGATTGACCATGAACGACCATCCGTGGGCATTTGTTCAATTTGCCAGTGTGAGGAAGGAAGCCTTTAGGCAGGCATGATTAAAAAGGTATTCCCGGTTTATGTGTCACTTGGGACGAACATTGAACCGCGCCAGAATCACTTGCGTGAAGCGCTGCGGAACTTACGCGCCATTGTGAACATTCACCAGTCTTCTTCCATTTATGAGACGGAACCATGGGGATATGCTCGAGCAACCCCGGTTCTTGAATCAGGTTGTGGAATGTGACGCGGACTTCGAACCGTTTGGTTTGTTGAAGCTCCTGAAAGAAATCGAAGATAAAATGGGTCGGATGGAGACCTTCCGATACGGACCCAGGATTATCGACCTGGATATCCTGATCTATGGCAATTTGGTGATCACCGACAGGGTGCTGAACATTCCGCACGCCTCTCTTAAGGAGAGGGCATTCGTCCTTGTGCCGCTGGTGGAACTAAACCCTGAGTTGGTATATCCCGGAGAAAACATCCGGGTAAGTGACTATCTGGATAAGCTGGATCGGAGCAGCGTAATGACCTGGGAGGGGAAACATGGATAGAGTGCCCATCCCCGCCTGGGGAAAACGAACGTATGTCATGGGAATCTTGAACGTCACCCCGGATAGTTTTTCGGGAGATGGCCTGTTGAACGGGAAAGACCTCGTCCAGGCGGCGATCCGGTTGGCTCATCAATTCGAGGAAGATGGGGCGGATATTCTAGACATTGGCGGTGAGTCCACCCGGCCGGGATCATCCTATATCACACCGGACGAGGAACGCAGCCGGGTCATACCTGTCATCCGCGCGCTGCGGAAGGAAACAGAATTGATCCTATCCGTGGATACCTACAAATCAGCGATCGCGGAGGAAGCCCTTGATGCTGGCGCGGATTGGATCAATGATGTCTGGGCGTTTCAGGCCGATCCGTTGATGGCTGCCCTGGTTGGATCGCGCGGCTGCCCGGTGGTGTTGATGCATAATCGCAGCAAACCATCAGAATACATGGTGCGTGAAGGATTGGGTGGGATGTATCGGGGTGCCGAATATCAGGACGTCGTGAAAGATGTGCGGACTGAATTGCTGCAAAGGGCAGACGAAGCACTTCGGGCGGATGTCCAACAGAACCATATCATCCTGGACCCCGGGATTGGTTTTGGCAAGTCTGTTGAGCACAACCTGGCCTTGATCAACCGTTTGGATGAGATTCGCAAAGCCGGTTATCCGATCCTGCTTGGTCCATCCCGGAAATCATTCATCGGATACACGCTGGATCTCCCCGCCGAAGAACGGTTGGAGGGAACACTCGCCGCGGTTTGTGTTGGGATCGTTCGGGGCGCGGACATCATCCGTGTCCATGATGTCAAACAGGCAGTCCGGGTGGCACGGATGACAGACGCGCTGGTGAGGAAGGGATGAACCGGATCCACACGTATCTGCTTACGAAAGCGAGATTGAACCGCCGGCAACAAACCCGAAAAAACCGCATCGCATCACTAAGGACAAGCGGTTGGGGACTGGCGGCGATGTTGGCGACCGGTATGGTTGTGCTGATTTTGATGTTGACCTGGCAGCTCTCCCGATTAACCTTTGACTTGCCGTCCATTGAACAAATTCCACAACAATTGAACGCCCAATCGGCCATCTTCAACAAGCCGACCCGGTTCGTGGATCGGAGCGGGACTCAGGCATTGCTCGATATCAGCATGCCTGATATTCAACGCAAGTATATGCGCGTCAGCGGGGTGGGTGAACGGGTTTCCCAGGATTTTGTGAGCGCGCTTATTTCCGTCACCGAACCTGGGTATCAGACATCCAACGGGGTGGATCTGCTAAAATCTGAACCCGGAAGAGCATCGGACGATTGCGCAAAAACTTGTCTTTGAGATGCTCCTTCCCCAGGAAGAACCATCGATCCGCAGAGCGATCCGCGAGCGAATTCTGGCCGCCCAGATTATGTCAAGGTACGGCAGAGAGCGGGTGTTGGAATGGTATATCAACAGTCTTTCGTTCGGTCACCTGGCTTACGGTGTGGAAGCCGGGGCGCAGACCTATTTTGGGAAAGCAAGTTCAGAGATCAACCTGCCGGAAGCAGCTACTCTGGCTGGTGTAGCCCTGGCTCCGGCCATCAATCCCTGGGACTCGCCGGCTGGTGCGGAAACGCTGAAACAGGAAGTCCTGAAGGTCATGACCCTGCAGGGGGCGATCACCCCGGCGGTCTTCAATGCCGCTATTCGGGTTCCGGTGGCTGTATTACCGGCCAGGCTGCCATCCAGCGGGGAAACCCCGGCGTTTAATCTGGCAGTCAAGAAACAACTCGAACAAACCCTTGGAAAAGCCCGGATGGAGCGAGGTGGTTTGACCGTGCAAACCAGTCTGGATCATTCGCTCCAGGAAGAATTGGTCTGCATCATCCAATCCCAGATCGCCGCATTGGAGGGGAATCCACCGGATCTGATCCAACAATCGAAAGCCTGTCCTGCCGCGCAGTTATTACCTTTACTTCCTCCCGGAGAGACGCTTCCGCGCGGTGAAATCGCATCCAGCGCCATCGTGGTTGATCCACAATCCGGTGAAATAATGGCGCTAACGGGCGAGGTCTCCTCAGTCGGTGTAGCAGAGGGCTTGAAACCGCATGCCATCGGATCATTGGTGACACCCTTTGTATACCTGAACGGATTCGCGCAAGGCTATTCCCCGGCGACACTGGTATGGGATGCTCCCGATCCTTCCTTGTCCGGCAGCTTTGATGATGTCAGCACAGACGGACGCTATCACGGGCCGGTGAGCATACGGACCGCCATGGCGAATGATTATCTGCAACCAGCGCTGCGAATGATCCGACAGCTTGGCTGGAATAACTATCTGCGGCTATACCCGTTCGATGGGCTTTGAATTTCGGCAGACAGACGACCCCGGGGAATTACTGACTCAGCCGGTCAAATTGACCGAAGTGATGCGCGCTTACAGTATTCTGGCAGCGGGCGGTGACCGGCATGGGGTTGTCACCGAAACCGGGGAGTTCCCCACCCTCAATGTCATCCAGAAGGTCTGGGATGAAAATGGAAATTTGCTGCTTGACCTGACCAACCCTGATTTGGTTTCGATCATCAGCGCGCCACTGGCTTACCTGGTCAACCAACCCTTAAGCGATGATATTGCCCGGCAACCCAGCCTGGGTTACCCCAATGTACTGCAACTGGGTACTTCCACGGCATCCAAAATTGGGGTGGACCCGGCCAAGCAGGATACCTGGACGGTGGGTTACACATCCGAACGGGTGGTCGGGGTGTGGTTGGGAGCGCGAAATTCTAAATCGACCGGGCGAACGATGGATTTCCGTTGGACGGCCGGTATCTGGCGGGCAGCCATGGACCGCACCATGCAGGACCTGGTGAATACGCCTTTCCTGCCTCCCGCAGGAGTCACGACATTGAAAGTGTGCAGCCCATCAGGATATTTGCCCACCGATAATTGTCCAGGCGTCAGTGAGGAAATCTTTGCGATCGGCTCAGAACCGAATACATCCGACCCCTATTATCAAAAACTGACCATCAATCGCGAGACTGGCCGTCTGGCGACCGTGTTCACCCCGCCCGAATTGGCGGAGGAAAAGGTATTTCTGGATGTTCCGGCTGAATTTATCCCCTGGGCGAAAAGCGCCGGCCTGGAAGTGCCCCCCAAAGATTATGACGTCATCCAATCCAGGGCTGATGATCCGGCGGTTCATTTTTCGTCCCCTGTCATGTATGCCTATGTCAACGGGAAGATCGCTTTGAGAGGGACCGCGAGCAGCCAGGATTTTTCAGTGTACCGGATCCAAATTGGTGAAGGATTAAATCCGCGCTCCTGGCAGCAGGTAGGGCAGGATGGACGCTCGCCGGTGATCGAAGGTCCATTAGGTGAACTGGATACAACCGGTTTGAATGGCTTGTATGTGCTGCGGTTACAGGTGATCGATACCCAGAACCGGATCAAGTCAGCCTACCTACAAGTGACCGTGGATAATGAACCACCGATTGCGAGGATCTTGTATCCCACTGACGGACAGGTCATCGATCCGACTGAATTCGCCCATTATCCTCATCCGGGTGGATGCGACCGACAATGTTGGATTGGAACGTGTGGAAATCTGGTTGGATGGAAAGAAGCAAACCGAATTATTGGCGCCCCCCTACCTGCTGACGTGGAAGGTGACAGCCGGTCCGCATACCCTGCAGGCGGTTGGCATCGATAGGGTTGGAAATAAAACGGACCGGACAGGAAATAACTTTCAGCGTCCAATAATTATACGCGGATGAGGTATCAATCTTGTTTAGGCTTACTGACCTATGGTGGCCAGCTCTACAAAATCCATTATCGACCAGTAAGGATTAATCCTCTTTGGGGCGGCTGACCCAGCGATCCAGGTTCACGGGTGGCTGATAGGCTTCCATTTTGTCTCAATAATTCTTCCGGATCGGGGGAGGAAACCAGCAGGTTTTTATGCTCCGGGTAGATAAATCCTTCCACGGCGGCGTGCTCGATCATCAGGAACATCGGATCGAAAAAACCTTCCAGATTTAGAATACCAATCGGTTTTTGGTGCAGACCGAGCTGCGCCCAGGTGAGCGCTTCGAATAATTCATCCAGGGTTCCGAAACCGCCGGGCAGCGCGATCAATCCATCGGCCAGATCGTGCATGCGTTTTTTTCGGGTCTGCATATCCGGGCAGACCTCAAGGGAGGATAAAGTTGGCGGCGATCAGTTGAGACTGATTCAAACTGTCCGGCACGACCCCGGTCACCATCCCTCCCCCGGCCAGCACCCCACCGGCGACCGCACCCATCAAACCGGTCTTGCCCGCACCATAGATCATGCGGATCTGGTGTTTTGCCAGCGTTAATCCAAGCTGTCTTGCGCCGGTAAGAAATGACGGATGAACCGTATCCGATGATCCGCAGTAAACACAAATCGATTGAAAACGATGTCCTGTCATTTCTCACTCCTGTTAAGCATGGTTAACCGGTAATAAATGCAGCGCCAAATCGGATGTGGTCGGCAGGATCAGATTCGCACCCGCACGGCGCAGTTCTGGCTCTTCCCCAAATCCGCACAAGACGCCGGCCGATTGCGCACCAGCCCGTCTGGCAGAGAGGATGTCTACCGTGGTATCGCCGACCATCAACAGTTCACCCGGCTGCACACCCAACAATTGAGCGCTGTGCAGGATCGGGTCTGGATATGGTTTGGTATGGACACACGTCTGGCCAGAGATGACGTGCCGGAAATAAGGCAGCAGATCAAACTGGCGCAGAAAATGGTCAGCGGCGAATGGTTCCCGCGCGGTCACAATCACCATCGGGTAGATTTCGAGGAGAGACTGCAACAGATCCCGGACGCCTGCCATAAGCAGGAAGTGGTGTTTCTTCCCCGCCCAGCGGGTCATTCTCTCCATCAACCAGGCGAGTTCATCGTCCAGGTGCAGCCGGTCCGGGATGGAATACAGATGCGGTGCCGGGTGTCTCGGCAGCCATCACCAGTCTGCGGGCCAACTTTGCCTTATCTATCCCGGAGAATAGTTGCAGCGGACTCAGCCAGCGAATGAGTTTATTCACGACCTGATCGTCAGTGTCGCTGAGGGTCCCATCGATATCGAAGCAAATCCCTTTGATACGGGAGAGGTCAAACGTCATCGCAACCTACCTCATCGCCATGGTGGAGAAATACTGCAAAGTTGCCTGATCGGGAGCCATGGTCCAACAGGTTCGCTTCTGATCGATCTGGATCGTGGCATATCCCCTCTGCTCGGACCCAGACTTTCGGTTCCTTCGCTATCTTCCACCGGCATGCCCGGCCAGCGAAGAGTTGCCATATTGAGTAAATGCTTTCTGGAATTCCAGGGCGTCTTCGGGCGTATCCCAGATATTGCAGGTTACCAGGATTGCCTCGAAATAGTCCGAATTCCCATACAGCTTATATGAACCGCCACCCCATCCCCGGGCTGCCCGCTTTGCGACCCGCGATTCCAATCGATATTGCGGATCAACGCCGTGAGCCAGGTATAAATAGGTAAACCATTCCCCGACGTCACCTTCATCAAAGAGCTCATAGCTCCCGGGAAGCTCATCCTCATTGATGGGAATGGTCACCAATTCTGGCTTATCCGTCGGATAGCGCTCCGGATGCATGATCTGTTCGGTCGAGACCGGCGGATTGGCGTAAGCGGCATTCACCGCATCCCAGCCTCCCCGGTCATACAGATCGCTGACAAAGTTGTAACCATACAGGTAGGGGAAGAGCAGGTCTTCCTCGAAATAGGGCGGAGCCTGATCGAGCACAGGGAATTGCATAGTTAGCGCGGTAGACAGCCAATCCCGGAAATCCTGCTGCGAAAAATGCTCGTCCTGCCAGCGGTATTCCAACAAGGAAGCATCGCCCTCGAGCAGCGATTGAACCGCCGCGCATCGTTCCAGGTCGTCGCTGCATCCTTCGGTGCTGAAATTCAGATTATCTGCAAGGCCAAAGGTTTGGTCTTGCAGCACGTGGGTATATTCGTGCGCGTAGGTAAGTCGATCGTTGGGTCCGAAATCCTTCCCTTTCACCACAAACATCTCGCCCGTTTCCTGATCGTAGAATCCGGCAATCTGTTCGGAGTACATCTCCTCATAGAATTGGAGCAGATCGAGGGTTGGATGGACTAATCCATAATAGGCGAGGACCATGCCATCGAGAAACGCCTGATCTTCGGAATAATCGGCGAACATATCTTCTTCCACGATGACGCCCAACTCAGCCGGAGTCAGGAAAGCGCGCGGAATTTCGTGGGTCGGCAGCAGATTACGTTCGGCGATGACCTGCACCTGGATTTCCTTCATCTCTGCCAGGAGATCGTCAGGTATGACGGAGGCGCTGCTTTCACCGGCCGGGGTCGGCAGGGTATCCAAATTGAATGGGGTAGGCAGAGGACCGGGTCGCAGGCTGGTGAGTTTGCCCGGTATGAAGAGTGAGCCTAAGGCAAGCAGGGTCACCAGGCAGAAGCCAACACTGATCGTGAGCACCAGGACCAGGCAGGAAATGAGGATGGGTCTGCGGTTGAATGGCATGTGGGTTTATTTTAATCGGTTGGGTAGGATTAAACAAATGAGCGAAGTCTGACCCAATATTCAGGTCATCGTGATCGTCAGCAGAACTCTCCCCACATTGATCTTTTATTTTTCGGTATCAATACCTCCCAATCCGGGCTACTCCGTTGGCGTTATCTCCGTTGGAAAGAGAGTAGGAGTCTCTGAAGGTGGAATGGAAGTGTTCGTAGGCGAGATGGTCATCGTGGGCGAGGGGGTGGAAGTCGGTGCGCTTATGGTTGAGGTCTTCGTGGCAGATGGCGAGATCGTTGCCCTGCTTTTGGATACCTCAATGGCCACATAGAATGTCGTGCCAAAGATCTCTCCTGCTGCATTACGCAACCGCCAGAAATTGGAATAATCTTCGTCAATATCCGGCGCTTTCATATTGAGAGAAAGATCGATGGTATCCCCTGGCGCAACCGACCGCGGCAGATAGATGGTGTCTGCGCCCATAGGGTTGCCACTAATATACGTGAAGCGGTATTTCGTGGTCCAGGTGCAGGTGCCGATATTCCGTATCCGCCAGGTCTTGGTGAAATTGGTTCCCGGATAGAGGAATGAATAATCCACAACATCCAGGTCAGCGAGAAAAGCAGACTTGTCGCATCCGCTGGGAGTCCAGCTGATATACGGATAGACTGTTCCCGTTGGTGTACCGCTGATCTGGGTTGAGACTGTGCTGGTGGGCGAAGGCGGTGTAGCGGTGAAGGTGGGAGGCACAGGCGTGGAGGTTGGTGACGGCATCGGGGTGTTGGTAGGCCATTCGGCTACCCGGGTCAGCACCAGGGCGGCGATGGTTCCAGACTCGTCGGCTGGAGATGCGCCTCCGCCAATTGGTCCGCAACCGGCCAGAATAATGGACAGGATGAGTAGGGTGGTGCAAAATGGTTTTTTCATGAAGGTTTTCTGTGTTGGTGTTACAAATATAATATATGGTTCTGATATGGGTGCTATTCTAATCGGTTAGTCGATTCCTGACAAATGGCGCAGATCGCCGCTTACCCATTTGCGGCTAAGGGAAATATAATTTTAAGGAGCCGTTAAGGCGAAGGGTTCTCGGAACTATGAGATGAGATTGCCACGCAATGACATCAATTGGAAAGTTGCGGACCTTTAAATCCCGACAGGCACATTCACCTGCCATCTTGCCAGACGACCTGACTCTGCTTATAATTACACACTCGTCGTCATCCTGAAAGAAGTAGATCGTACAAAGAATATATGCCCGTCTATTTATATCATTGCGAGAACTGCGGTGTGCGGTTTGAACAAAAACAGAAATTTACCGATAACCCCCTGGTCACCTGCCCGGAATGTGGGAAGAAATCACTGCGGAAAGTGTTCCAGCCGGTGAATGTGGTCTTTAAAGGATCCGGTTTTTATTCCACAGATCATAAGTCGCCTTCCGGCATGAGCGCCAGCTCGAAGAATGAAGAAAAACCTCCATCCACCGAAAAGACATCCACGCCGGAGACCAGCACCAAAAGTGAGTCGACCAGCGTGAAGACCGAAACCAAAGAGGCAGCACCCAGTATCTCTGGATCCAAATAGGGATAACCCCGCGAGTATGACTTCCACTCTGCGCCTCTATTGAGGCGCTTTTTGTTTGTACAGCGTAATCGAGGTAAGCAAGGAGAGAATAAGATGGCCGTTTTTGAAAATCAAAAAAAGGATTTCCGCAGCTTCATCCAGCAGGCAGGATTGGATTTCAGCCGCCAGAATGCAAAGGACTACTTGTATATTCTGTCTGGCGCTCTGGTTCAGGCGTTGGCGATGCGATTGTTCCTGGTGCCAGGGCAACTCGTCAGCGGTGGGATCAGCGGCGCAGCCCAGTTGATCAGCCATTACACTGCCTGGCCGATCGGTTTGATGGTCTTCTTCGGCAATCTGCCGCTCTTCTTGCTGGGATGGCGCTACCTGGGCGGGCCGCGTTTTGTGGCCCGGACCGGGGTGGCCATCGCCGCTTTCTCCCTGATGACCGATGCGTTGGTATGGTTCATCCCACCTGCCGGTCTCACCCACGATCTGGTGCTCAATTCCCTGTATGGCGGACTCATGCTGGGCGTCGGGTTGGGTCTGGTTTACCGCGGACAGGGTACCAGCGGAGGCAGCGATATTCTCGGGCGGATCCTGAATCACCGGTTTGGGATCTCCATCTCGCAGGCGTATCTGGCGACCGATTCGATTGTGGTGTTGGCGGCAGGATTCGTGTTTGGTTGGGAATTTGCCTTATACGGCCTGGTGATGATCTACGTCAGCGGGCTGGCGGCGGAGGTGACCACCGAAGGCAGCAGCGTCTTCCGAACCGCGATCATCGTCACCCATTGCCCGCAGGAAGTGGCTCAGAAGATCATGACCGAGATGGAACGTGGAGTCACATTCTTATCAGGGCGGGGAGCCTACACAGGCACAGATCGAGATGTGATCTATTGCGTTGTATCACGATCCGAGGTCAGCACTCTGAAATCGGTGGTGAGAGAGATGGATCCGAAGGCGTTCATGGTGATAGGGGAAGCGCACGAAGCGATGGGCGAAGGATTCCGTCCGTTAAAGTGATCCCGTTTTAGAGCAGATGATTTTGGCTGATGACGCCCGCGACGAGCAATACCTGACCCAGATGGTAGGTCACCCGCACCAGCAGCCGGGCGAATCGGAATGGTTTCACAAAGCGATCGAATCCCAGCAAACAGTCTGAGGTAAAGAAGAACATGGCGCCGATAGTCACCATCCAGGCGGCGGACGAATTCCAGGCGTCCCGAAAAAGGGTCGAGATACCTGACAGGAGCATCAGTGTCAGTGAAAGGCCGTACAAAGCCAGGGGAAAGCGTGCCCGCAACGTGCCGATCATCCGCATGAAGCCAAACCGGATTTTGCAGAATAATAAGGCGGCAATCAGAAAAACCGACGCACCGACCACCATCGACAGGGTGGAAAAGGGCAGCGCAGTCTGGTTAAGGCCAACAATATAGGCCACGTGCGCCAGCAGAAAAGAAAATAATCCGGCCAGGAAGAAGCGCCGGGGCAGCATCAACCAGATATCTCCCAACAGTGAAAACAGAATTCCAAACCCGAAAAAGACGGTGAAACCCTGCAATCCGGTCTCCAGGTAGAGCCAGAAGAACAAGATCAGCATGACCAGGGGTTTGGTAATGTACTTCAAGCGGTCTTTTTGCGTGAAAACGATCAGCCAGTCAGCCGACGCGAAGAGCAGGGTTAATCCAATTCCCCCCGCAAACACCGATTAATCCCTTTTATCCGACTGATAACCCAATTGGCGAAGCGCGTTGGGATCGTTGCGCCAGTTCTTTTCCACCTTCACCCTGAGTTCCAGGTAAACCTTGCGGCCGGTCAGGTCTTCAATTTCCTTGCGCGCGATTGTGCCGATCTCTTTGATCATCTGTCCGCCCTGACCTATGACAATACCCTTCTGTAGTCTCTCTCCACGAACAGAGTGGCTGAGATCCGCGCGAAGGTGTCCCCTTCGTCATTGTACTCATCCAGGCGGACAGCCACGGCATGCGGTACTTCGTCCTTCAAGCAGCGCAAGACCCCTTCCCGGATCAGATCAATGGCTATTTCCCGTTCATACAGGTCTGTGACCTGGTCGGGTTCGTAAAAGCGGACGCCTTCAGGCAGGAAGCTGCTCACTTTTTCCAGGAGCGCCTCGGTCTCCTTTCCCCGAAGGGCGGAGATCGCCATTGTCTGGGCGGAGGGGAAGAGTTTGAGATACGCTTCGGTGCGTTCTGCAAGCAGCGATTCTTTCATCACGTCAATTTTATTCAAGACGAGCAACACGGGCGGCAGTTTGGGTATATCGTTCAGATAACCTGCCACCAGTTCATCCTCCCGGTGGGGTGGCGCGGAGGCGTCTACCAGCCAGAGGATGATGTCGGCATCCTGCAGGGTGTCGAGCGCGATCTGGTTCATATACTCGCCGAGTTTGTGTACCGGTTGATGGATGCCGGGGGTATCCACCAGGATCAACTGGGAAGTATCCGTTGTATAGATACCCAATTGACGGCGGCGGGTGGTTTGCGGGCGTGGAGATACTGAAGCGATCTTCTGCCGCATGAGGGTGTTGACCAGGGTGGATTTCCCCACGCTGGGACGCCCTACGACTGCGGCAAAACCACTTCGAAAATGGGCGGGCAGGTTTTCTTCCATGGAATTGATTATAGTGTAGTTCGGGTGAGATTTTAAGGCAGCATTCGCGCGCCTTCCAGGTGGAGCAGCGCCGCTTTGGTCTCAATCCCGCGCGGACCGGAGTACCCCTGCAGTTTGCCATCTTTTCCGACCACCCGATGGCAGGGGATGATGACCGGAATCGGATTGCGGGCCATGGCAGTTCCGACGGCGCGTGCGGTCGCGGATGGTTTCCCCAACTCGATGGCGATATCGCCGTAAGTGCGCGTCCGTCCATATGGGATCGCGTAACAAAGCTGAAGCGCGTCCCGGTAAAACCCGTGCACGACCTCCCAATCAATCGGCAGGTCGAAATGGGTCAACCCGCCGTCCAGGTATTCCTGTATCTGGGCTGCCGCCTCCAGCAGAAGATTGGAATGGGAGATCTGTTTTGGCATCGCAGGCGGTTCGCCGGTCCGAAAATCCACCCGGCAGATCCCATTCCCATTGGCATGAATAGTGATCGTTCCAAGAATCGGGAGGTCGGATAAGGTCAGCGAATCACCGGTGTGCGCAACTTGTGAGGGGTTTGGACTGCTCATAGGTATATCGTATACCAAGCGTAGGGTAAGCGTCAAGTACCCTGCAGGGGGAAGGAGTATATTACTATCAAAGGGCGACTTCTCTTCTTCTCCTCCTTAAATTGAGTGCCGGGGTCGGCGTCCCCGGCACTCACCATTTTAATACCCTCATGAAAGTTAGATCAAAAAACCGGAAATTTCACCGGTTTTTTACTTGTGCGCTGTAAGAGTATCCACTATGATATATAAGCCTTGTGGATCGGTTGCCCCCCTCAACCGGTCGGCAAGGCACTTTCGTTTAATTTGCTCCAGCCGGTTTGAAGTGTAGTACACTTAATTGCACATTACACTCATTGGAGGAATGCCATGGCATCTGATAAAAAAGTTTATTCGGTTGAAGTCGCAGGGATCAAAAGGGATCTAGCCCTGTTCGAGATCAAACCCGGTTTGAAGATCGCCATTTTAAACATTCTCGGGGATACCGAATTGGTGCAGAGTTGCGCCAAAGCCCTCACCGAGAAGTTGTCTTCCACGGATTATGATATCCTGGTCACCGCCGAAACGAAATCCATCCCACTGGCGTACGCGCTCAGTGTTGAGACGAAGAAACCATATGTCATCCTGCGGAAAACCTATAAACCGTATATGGGAAATGCCGTTCAGGCTGAGACACTCTCCATCACCACCGGACAGCCGCAAACACTCTACCTGGATGAAAAAGACCGGGCGATGATGGTTGGCAAGAAAGTCGTCATTGTGGATGATGTGATCAGCACCGGATCCACCCTGCAGGGGATGCGGCTGCTGATTCAGAAGGCGGGCGCTCAGATCGTGGCGGAAGCCGCCATCTTTACCGAAGGGGAAAGAGCCAAGTGGCGCGAGATCATCTCGCTGGGGCATTTGCCTGTGTTCACTGATTAGTCCGCACGCGAACCCCGTCGCTGGGTTTGCAGGTGAAAATATTCGCAGTTCGACCGGTTGCCTTCTGGTAACCGGTTTTTAATGCGCGCATGAAGGTCTCGCTGTGGGATGTTTCCACCAGATTGACGGTGCAGCCGCCGAAGCCGGCGCCCGTCAGACGGGCGCCCAGACATCCCGGCAAGCCGGATGCGATCCGCACCAGGTGGTCCAATTCGGGCAGGCTGACCTCGTATAGGTCGCGCAGGCTATTATGGCAGGCGAACATCAACTGACCGAAGCCAGCCGAATCTCCCCGAGTGAGTAACGGAATAGCCTGATCCACCCGCTCGCATTCTTCCACGATATGGCGGGCATGTTTGTCCGCCGGGGGAGGGATCAGATGCATGAATTGCAGGTATTGCTGGCTGGTCACATCGCGCAACGCCCGGATACCGGGAAGTTCTTTCGAGAGGATGTTCAGAGCGAGTTCACAATCCGCGCGGCGTTGGTTATAGGCCGATGTATTCAAGCTGCGGGGCAGACGGGAATCGGCGATGATGATCACCGTGTTCTCAGGCAGAGGAAGTGCCTGCCATTCCAGCGTGCGGGTATTCAACAGAAGAGCATGCCCTTCCCTTCCCATCCCCGAGGCGAATTGATCCATGATGCCGCAATTGACCCCCACGAACTCATTTTCTGCTCTTTTTGCCGCTTTGACCAGATCCATGGTGGGGAATCGATTTCCGGCCAGGTAATTCCAGGCAGCCGCGAATGCCATCTCGAGCGCGGCGGATGAACTGAGCCCGGAGCCGATCGGCAAATCGGAGGTGATCACCCCATCCACGCCGCCAATTGGCAGGCCGATCTTCTGTAAAGACCAGGCAACCCCTGCGGGATAGACTGCCCAGGCGGGGAGAGAGTTCTTGAGGTCGGACATTTGTTCATCCAGGTGGGCCAGGTTGAAACTGGTATGTTCAGATCCAAAATCAATGGCAGTGAGGGAAACGATGGGTTCCTTCTTGGGGCGGAAGAATAGCTTTACCGTCCGGTCGATGGCCGCCGGCAACACCGGGCCATCGTTGTAGTCAACATGTTCACCCAGCAAATTCACCCGGCCGGGGGCTTCGGATACAAACGGGAATTGGGATAGGTCAATCTGTTCCATAGGGTTTTGATTGGACGAGTTTTTGTTTCTGATCATGGGTCAGCCGTTTGATCTTCAATTCCCTCTTCATCGCTTCAGAACGGCTGGATTGCGGTTCAATGTAGACCAGGATGACCGGCCGGTGTTGGCGGGTGTATTTGGAGCCTGTCCCCCGATTATGCTGTTTTTCCCGACGGACGGGGTCGGTTGTCCAACCGGTGTAGTAGGAGCCGTTCGCGCAGGAGAGGATGTAACAATAGAATCCAGTTTCCATTTTGGAAACTTATTTCTTCTTCTTGCCCAGACCGACCAAACGGCCAAATCGTTCGCCAATGCTGGGAATTTCCACTTTGGGTTGGTTCTGGAAATCCCATTCGCCGGATTGGCGGTGCGTCTGGACTTTCAATAACTGCTCCAACCCGCCTTTCCACCAGGTGTTCAAGTCCTCTTCCTTCCCCTCAACCAGAAGGTGGCGGATGCGTTGAAGCTCTTGCAGCACCAGATCGATCCATACGATGAGATTATCCCGATTGGCCATGAAGCCTTTGGCGGGTTTGTCGCTGGTTCCGGTGAGGTACACAGGCGCGGTGGCCGTGAAGAAACCGCGGTCTGTCATGCGGCGGGCTTCCCGCCAGCCAGCCTGGTCAGAGACGACATGCACGAGCGCGGACGCGAGGATCTCAGGTAATTGCTGCGTGGATGTGCGGAGACCATCCAACTCGACCGGTTCGGTGAAGACGAGATCGGTCTTGAGCATGGAGGCGAGCGTCTCTGCCAGCTCCACCGCGTCGGTTGAGGATTGTTTGGTGGATGAAATGAACAGGATGCCGCCCTTAAAGAAATCTGCCCTGGCGGATTCCGCATTCAGGGTGATCTCATTCAGATGGGCCGGGTTGACGGTCAGACTCAGGTTGACATGATGGGCGAACTCAGGAGAGACCTGGATCAATTCCTGATTGAATAAGCGGGCTGAGCAGCCTACATCGAACAGGTATTTGCCGTCGTTCAGGTCCGCTGCGATGGTCTTGAGCGTTTCGATCGATTCGGCAGTTGGTTCGCACAACAGGATCAAATCTGCGTCGGCGACAGCATTGGGTAAATTGTGCTCAACCCGGTCCACCGCGCTGAGCTTCAGTGCTTTTTTCGCCCGGTCATGATCCTTATCCACGCCTGTGCGGGTCACTTTGTCTTTGTATTCGCCCAGGGCCAGTCCAATGGATGATCCGACGATATCCAAACCGATGATGGTGATATTGAAGGTCATGGTCACACTCCCATTAGCAATCGGAAGAGTGCGGTCATCGGTGGTTTCATGATCGCACTGAGCAAGTCTACACTGCCGATCCGTCCCAACATGATCAAGGCCAGCAGGATGATAGGCCCATACGGACGGATGGTATCCATAAAGCGTGCTCCCCCGGCGGGCAGTAATGAGTAGAGTACTTTTTCACCATCCAGTGGGGAGATCGGAATCAGGTTGAACAGCAGAAGAGCGATGTTGATAAAGATAAAATCGAGCAGAAAATCGGAGATGCTTGGGAAGAAGATGGATGTACTGGGCGCGTAGCTGACCAGGTTCAACCGGAAGGGTATGGCAGCCAGGATCGCGAGAAGCATATTGGATACCGGTCCGGCCAAAGATACGATCATCACGGCGGATGGGGATTTGCGTTCCAGGTTGTACGGGTTGATCGGGACGGGTTTTGCCCAGCCGAATCCTGCCACCAGCAGCATCAATGATCCGACGATATCAAGATGGGCGATCGGGTTAAGAGTCAGCCGTCCTGCCCGGGCGGCGGTATCGTCGCCGAATTTGTACGCAGTCCAGGCATGAGAGAATTCATGGATGGTAAATGCGATCAGCAATGTGATGATTTGGGAGATTAATATGGCCGGGGTCAGGTTTAACATAGTCAAAAGTGATTATAACATGCGGATGTTATAATGATTTTGTGCTACCCGATCTTGAAATTGGCGATGTACTACTGCTTCGAAAATCACATCCCTGTGGGGGTTTCACCTGGAAAGTGGTCAGGCTGGGTGCGGATATCGGTGTGGAATGCCAGACTTGCAGCCGGAGAGTGCTCATTACCCGGCGCGAACTGGCCAAACGGATCAAGAAAAACCTGACCGGAGAGACCGATGGAAGTGAATCCCCATAAACGGCCGCATGTGCTCTTCCTCTTCTCGGATACGGGCGGCGGGCATCGATCAGCGGCGGAAGCGATTATCGAAGCCCTTGAGCTGGATTACCCAAATCAGATCCAGACCGAGATGATCGACATCTTCAAGAGCTACGCTCCGACCCCGCTAAAATACGCTCCCCAGTTTTACCCACCCATCTCCAAAATGCCGGATGTCTGGGCGTTGGGCTATCACATCTCTGACGGACAAAAGCGGACATCCGCCTTCAATTCTTTCCTGTGGCCGTATATCCGCAGGGCTACCCGAAAGCTGGTGCGTGAAAATCCGGCGGATTTGATCGTGTCCGTCCACCCGCTGGCGAACAGCCCGGTCTTGCGGGCGATGAAAGACTCTCCCCAACCGTTCATGACGGTGGTGACAGACATGGTTTCGACCCATGCGTTTTGGTACGATGAGAAAGCCGATCTGGTGATCGTCCCAACCCAGGAAGCGAAGGAACGGGGTATCTGCTACGGGGTGGATCCTGAAAAGATCAAGGTGGTTGGATTACCGGTCGCCCAGCGGTTCTGCCATCCTCCCTCCGACCGGCAAGCCCTGCGGGAAAGCCTCGGGTGGAATACGGACAAACCGGTGGTGTTATTGGTGGGCGGTGGAGAAGGGATGGGTCCGCTGGAGATGGTCGCGAATGCCATCGATCTGGCTGGACTGGATACCGCGCTGGCGGTCGTCTGCGGCAGGAACCATTCCGCGAAGAAGCGGCTGGAAAGCAAAGCCTGGACCATCCCGGCATATCTCTATGGCTTTGTGCGCAACATGCCCGACCTGATGGCAGCGGCGGATATCCTGGTGACCAAAGCCGGCCCCGGAACCATCAGCGAAGCGTTCATCGCAGGGTTACCTTTGATCATCTACTCGCGGATGCCCGGCCAGGAGGATGGCAATGTCTTCTATGTGATGAACCACAAGGCAGGCGTTTGGGCGCCCCATCCTGAGCGGGTGGTCGCCGCGTTGAGAGGGTGGATCAACCATCCCGAAACTCGATTGAAAGCAGTGGACGCCTGCAAACGACTGGCGAAACCGAATGCCTCCAGGGACATCGCCCGGATCATCGCGCACAAGGTCGGCGTGAAACCTGAATAACAAATCTTTGACCGTACCGGAGGGCTTTCTTGCTCCGATATTGTCCATATCGTATAATCCATCATATGCCCATACTGGATGAAAATTCCCTCGATTATTTCTCACATAGTCCGGACCAAACCCGGCGGCTGGGGATTCGTTTTGGAATGATGCTGCGTCCGGGAGATGTGATCTGCCTATCCGGGGAATTGGGCACCGGCAAGACCACTTTTGTTCAGGGGGTTGCGCGCGGCTGGGGGTCGCTCGATCCGGTATCCAGCCCGACCTTTGTCCTGGTTAATGTTTATCGCCGGCCAGATGGCGAGACCCTCTCGCACCTGGATTCATACCGGTTGGGCGGGGCGGATGAAGCGGAAGATCTGGATCTCCTCCCCCTGATGGATAACGGGCCGGTGATCATTGAATGGCCGGAACGAATTGAGTCTGTCCTCCCACGGGAACGGGTCTGGGTGTCGTTACGCTGGCTGGCAGACGAGCAACGCGGTTTGTTATTCAAAGGCACCGGCAAGCGCTATCAAAAAATGATCCATCAGCTTCGAAAACAGTTTTTCGGAGGTGATTAATGCTTCTGGCAATCGATTCATCCACCCAATGGATAGGTCTGGCAATTTATCAAGATGAGCAGATCCTGAGTGAAGAAGTCTGGCAATCACGCGCGCATCACAGCGTGGAATTGTCGCCCGCCATTGAGTTGATCTTGCATCGCAGCGGAATTTCCGCAGCAGATTTATCTGTGATCGCGGTGGCAACCGGTCCCGGATCATTCACCAGCCTGCGGATCGGGATGGCTGTGGTGAAAGGTCTCGCCCTGGGACTGCATATCCCGGTCATCGGTATACCAACCCTGGATATTCTGGCAGCAGGAGTGCCTGTGCAACCCATCCGGATGGCGGCAGTATTGCAGGCAGGACGAGGCAGACTGGCTGTCGGGATGTATGAAGCTGTGGATGGACGTTGGCAGGGGCAGGGTAACCTGGAAGTGATGACCCCGGCCGAATTGGAGCAGTTCATTAAGAAACCCACCCTGGTCTGCGGTGAATTGTCCGTGGATGAACGAAAAACCCTTGCCCGGCGTTGGAAGAATGTCATTCTGGCATCACCCGCCGTCTCAGTTCGAAGGCCGGCATACCTGGCTGAATTAGCCTGGGCGCGCTGGCAAAATAACGATGTCGACGACGCGGTTACCATTGCGCCAACCTATCTGCATTACAAAGACCCGATTCCCGGATAAATCCTTGGCAGATCAACAACCGATCCGAATACGCCCCATGCGGGAAGCGGACGCACCCATTGTCTCCGCCATCGATCATGCCAGTTTTTCGCTGCCCTGGCCGGAACGCTCCTTCTTGTATGAAATCCGGGAGAATGAACACAGCCTTCCCCTGGTCGCTGAGACAACCGGTTCTGATGGGCAGCCTGAGATCATCGGGTTTATCGTGGTCTGGTTGATCGTGGATGAAGTCCATATCGGCAGTGTAGCCGTGGATGAGGGATACCGCCGGAACGGTGTGGGTGAAGTCCTTGTTAGGTTCGCACTGCATGAAGCCAGGCAAAAAGGCGCCGTCAAAGCCTACCTGGAAGTGCGGGCTGGAAACACTAGTGCCCGGCAATTGTATGAAAAGCTTGGATTCCGGGTGGACGGAATTCGGCCGCGATACTACCAGGATAATCACGAAGACGCCATTTTGATGTCCCTGGATTCGTTGGAGCAATTTTGACGCCTCCATCCAAACGGAATAAATAAGGTAGAATCCTCCCGGAGGTTGATGTGGATCCAATCGATACGCTGGAAACGATCGCTCAGGAAGTGCGGGTGTGCCAGAAATGCAACCTGCATTCCACCCGCAAGCTCTCCGTCCCCGGAGAGGGACCTGCCAACGCTGAGATCATGTTCATCGGGGAAGGCCCCGGGCATAATGAAAACGAGCAGGGACGTCCCTTTGTGGGGGCAGCCGGCAAGTTCCTGGAGGAACTCCTGGGCAAGGCTGGATTAAAGCGCAAGGATGTTTTCATCTGTAACGTGGTGAAATGCCGGCCTCCCAACAACCGCGATCCTGAACCGCAAGAAATTCTGGCCTGTGGAAAATATCTTGACCGGCAGATCCAGGCAATCAATCCGAAAGTGATCGTGACGCTCGGGCGGTTCTCCATGGCGCGCTATTTCCCGAACGCCCGCATCAGCCAGATCCATGGGAACGCCAGCCGGGTGGACGGACGCCTGGTGGTCGCGATGTACCATCCGGCCGCTGCATTGCACCAACCCCTGCTGCGCCCTGAATTGGAGAAGGATTTTGCCGGGCTGGCCAATTTGCTGCATCCATCCGCTGTTATGGAACCCAAACCGGAACCGGTGGAAGAATCAAAACAGCCCGTGAGATCCTTTCTCGATGCGAGCGAACCATATGTCACTAAACCGGTTACGCAGCCAGGTTTCCTGGACCAGATACCGGAACAACCCGAACCAGAGACAAATCAGACCGAACAGAATGATCCGAAGCAGATGAGTCTGTTTTAGATCCGGAAACGGAATATTTATGACGAAATCGATCAAAGAGACATTACTGGGCAAGATCAATGATAAATCCGCTGTCGTGGCGATCATTGGATTGGGCTACGTCGGACTGCCGCTGGTGGTTGTCTTTGGCAATGCCGGTTATCACGTGGTGGGAATCGATGTCGATGCCCGCAAGGTGGACAGCCTTAACCGGGGAGAATCCTATATTCAGGACGTTCCAACCAGCGATATCCGCCGGTTGGTGGACGCGGGATTGTTGACCGCAACCACTGATTTTTCCGCACTCAAGACAGCCGACGCGGTCAGCATCTGTGTTCCCACCCCATTGCGCAAGACCGGCGATCCTGATCTATCGTTCATCGTCAACGCGACCGATGAATTGGCCAAATATGTCCACGCCGGGATGGTGGTTGTGTTGGAATCGACGACTTATCCAGGCACCACGCGGGAATTGATCCTGCCGCGATTGAGTGATTGCTGCAACCTGATACCCGGCGAAGACTTCTTCGTGGCATTTTCTCCCGAACGGGTCGATCCCGGACGGGAAGATTGGACGACCTACAACACCCCGAAAGTGGTGGGCGGAATCACCCTGAATTGCATGGAAGTCGCATCTGCCTGGTACGGCAAGGCGTTGAAGACCGTGGTTCCGGTCACCTCCGCAGAAGTGGCGGAAATGACCAAATTACTGGAGAACACCTTCCGGATGATCAACATCGGATTGGTGAACGAACTGGCGATCATGTGCGACCGGTTGGGGGTGGATGTGTGGGAAGTGATCGATGCCGCGAGCACCAAACCCTTCGGTTTCATGCGTTTCACCCCGGGGCCGGGATTGGGTGGACACTGCATCCCCATCGACCCGTTGTATTTGTCCTGGAAATTGAAAGCGTTGAATTACAACGCGCGGTTTATTGAACTGGCATCCGAGATCAACACCAATATGCCCCGATTTGTAGCCGGCAAGGTGCAGGACGCGCTGAATGAGCAGGGGAAAGCCTTGAAAGGCAGCCGGGTACTGGTTTTAGGCGCCGCCTATAAGCCGAATATCGACGACCTGCGCGAATCACCTGCCCTGGATGTGATGGGCTTGCTGATCGCCAAGGGCGCCAAAGTCGAGTATCACGACCCGTATATCCCGGAGATCCATCATGACTCCTTAAATCTGGTCTCAGTGCCGGATGTGATGAAAGCTGTGAGTGAGGTTGATTGCGTGGTGATCGTTACCGATCATGCGGTGTATGACTACAAAGCCATTCTCGAAAAGGCTGCATTGATCATGGATACCCGGAACGCCACCGGAAAACTGGGCAAACATAATCCGAAGGTGGTGAGGTTGTAATGGCTCGATACATGGTGACGGGCGCGGCGGGATTCATCGCCGCCCGGGTGGTGGATTTCCTGTTGGCTGACGGGCACGAGGTGGTTGGCGTCGATGATCTGAATGACGCCTATGATGTGCGATTGAAGCAGTGGCGGTTGGATCGGCTGCTGGCAAATCCTCGTTTCAGCTTCCTCCAGAAGAACATTGCCGATAAAAGCAATCTGGACCTTTTTGCAAAGAACGCGGAAGGCGCCAGCGCGGTATTCAACATTGCAGCCCGAGCCGGGGTTCGAACCAGTGTGTCAAACCCATGGATCTATTATGAAACCAATGTCCACGGGGCTCTGAATATGTTGGAAGTGTGCCGCCGGGTGGGGATCAGCAAATTCGTTCAAGCCTCCTCCTCCAGCGTGTACGGCGAGAATTCTCCCATGCCGTTTCGCGAAGATGCCATCACCGATTTCCCCATGCAGCCGTATGCCGCATCGAAGAAAGCCAGTGAAACGCTGGCCTATACCTATCATTATTTGCACAATATCGATGTGACCATCTTCCGCTATTTCACTGTGTACGGACCTGCTGCCCGACCGGATATGGCCATGTTCCGTTTTGCCCAGTGGATCACTGAAGGAAAGACGGTCCGCGTGAACGGGGATGGCGAACAATCCCGGGGTTTCACCTATGTGGATGATATTGCCCGAGGAACCATCGCCGGTTTGAAACCGGTGGGATATGACATCTTCAATCTGGGCGGTCACGAAGTGATCACGATCAACAACCTGATCAAACTTTTTGAGTCGAAACTGGGAATTCAGGCTAAGGTCGAATACCAACCTCGTCATATGGCGGATGCACTGGCAAACCTGGCTTCAGTCGAAAAAGCCGGTGAGAAATTAGGCTGGGAACCGCAAGTCTCCCTGAAAGAGGGCGTCGACCGGCTGGTGGAGTGGTATTTACATGAACGATCCTGGGCAAGCCAGGTGGTGACCGGATGACCCTGATCCGGCGGTTGGCAGGGACCTGGGGGCAAGATCGGCTGCTCAGACGGGTGGTACGGAATTCAGGTTACCTCTTCTCCAGCAATATGATCAGCGCGGTCCTGAGCATCCTCACCGCGAATTTACTGGGCGTGGAACAGTTCGGCGCGTTGGGGATCGTGATCTCGTTTGTCTCCAGCGTGAACCGGTTGCTCAGTTTTCGGATGGGGGATGTGGTCGTCCGATACATGGGCGATTTTCTAGCCCGCGACGAAAAAGAAAAAGCCGCAGCGATCGTCAAGGCAGCAGCGTTGACAGAAACCGCAACCTCTCTGGCCGCTTTCGGCTTATTGATCCTGCTGGCCCCTCTCGGGGCAGCCTATATTATTCACGATCCGGCGAGCACACCGTTGGTCATTCTCTACGGCATATCGATCCTGGGGATGTTCGCCACGGAGACTGCGACCGGTGTCTTGCAGGTGGGCGGATATTTTCGCAGCCAATCGGTGATCAACCTCATTCAGGCTCTCGCGACGGCAGCGGTGATCGTGTACGCCTATTTCACCCAATCGGGCATTCTGGTGGTGCTATTTGCCTACCTGATCGGGAAATTGATCGCAGGAATCGGACCGATCATTCTCGCAGTCCGACGGATGACCGAAATGACAGGTCCGGGCTGGTGGCGCGCTTCGTTTGATCTGCTTCCCTCGCCAAAGGAGCTGTTCAAGTTCGCGGCCAGCACCAACATCAGCGGCACCATCAATATGGTCGTCCGTGACAGTGAATTGCTCTGGGTTGGAGGAATCTTCAACGCCCAGGCTGCCGGTTATTACAAGACGGCACTGGCGGTGATCAACCTGTTGATCATGCCAATCAATCCGTTCATCGCGACCACCTACCCGGAAATCACCCGCTCGATCTCGCAAAAACTCTGGCAGCCGCTCAAACAACTTTTGCGGCGGGTCACTCTGCTGGCGGGTGGTTGGACTATTTTGGTAGCAAGCGGTTTGCTTCTTTTCGGGCAGCAATTTCTCTTCACCCCCTGGATCCCATGGAAGGGCGGTTTGGTTTCCATCTATAAACCGGAATACGCACCATCGCTCCCCATCATCCTGGTCCTGTTGATCGGTTTTGGCGCAGCTAACAGCCTGTATTGGAACCGTTCCTTATTACTGGGCTTCGGCCAGGCGGATTATCCGCTCAAGGTGGCTTTCTGGGCAACCCTGATCAAAGTGATCCTGACTGTCACCCTCATTCCCAGGTTGGGTTACATTTGGGAAGCCGTCCTGTTATCAGTTTATCTGACGGTCACTGTCGGAGTGCTGGTCTGGAAAGGGCTATCGATGATCAGAGCGAGAGAGGCGGAGACGGAATGAAGATCGCCTGTGTGAGCACTTCGCAGGTACCTTCTTCCACCGCGAACAGCATCCAGGTGATGAAGGTTTGCCAGGCGCTGGCGCAACTCGGACATGAGGTCAAATTGTGGGTGCCGGGTAAGCTTCCCGCCACGACTGAGGAAATTCCAACTCAATACGGATTAACGACAACCTTTGAGATCGAATGGCTGCCGGCATCCGCCCGTTTCAAACGGTATGACTTCTCCTGGCAATCAGTCCGCAAAGCCCAAAAGTGGGGAGCGGAGGTGTTTTACACCTGGACTCCCCAGGCTGCGCTGCTGGCGAAAATGCGTGGAATGCAAACGGTGCTGGAGATGCACGACCGGGCGACCGGCAATCTGGGGCCCTGGATATTGAAGCAATATTTACTCCGACCGCAGAAGTGCCTGCTGGTCTGCATCACCAATGCCCTGCGTAGGGCGCTGGAAGAGCAATTGCACCTTACAATATCTGATCGTAAGGTGGTTATTGCGCCCAACGGGGTGGACCTGGATCGGTATGCAGATCTGCCCACACCCGGGAATGCTCGAAAGGCTCTGGGATATTCTGAGCGGATGACCGTATCGTATACCGGCCATTTCTATGAAGGACGCGGGATGGAGGTCCTCTTCCATCTGGCGAAGACCTTCCCGGAGATCCAATTTTTATGGGTGGGCGGACGGGAAAAAGAACTGACCGCTGTACGGGAAAGATTGAGCCGGGATCAGATCCAAAATGTGATCCTGACCGGATTTGTGGATAACCGGACATTGCCTATGTATCAAGCCGCATCCGAGATTCTGCTGATGCCTTACGAACTAACCATCGCCGGCAGCAGCGGCGGGAACTCGGCCGACATTTGCAGCCCGATGAAGATGTTTGAATACATGGCGGCCGGGAGGATCATCCTCACCAGCGATCTGCCCGTCATCCGGGAAGTATTGGATGAGGAGAGCGCCTATTTCTGCCCACCGGAAGACAAGGAAGCCTGGGCGATGATCCTTGCAGAGGTCATAGCCGATCCGGAAAGTCAGCAAAAAGCGGTTCAAGCCCGGAATAAATCCAGCCGGTATGGTATCCTGGCCAGGGAAGAAAAGATCTTGAAAGGATTGAGCGGATCATGAGCGGGTCGAATCGCTTCATCGTGGCAAGGCATATTCTTTTCTGGCTCCTCCTGTCGATCACATGCGGAGCAGCAACCACGTCCCTCATCGAGCAATCCGATTGGATGAGTGGATTCCTGGCAACCAGCGTCCTCTATTTTATTGCCATTGGCATCTTGTACGGATTGTTTCATTTCGCCGGCCGCGGAAAAACGCTGGCCTGGATGATCGGATTAGCGTTTGTCCTTCGCCTGGGGATTGGGATCACCCTGATGGAAGCACTTGCCGGTTGCAGGCTACCCCACCGACCAGCAAAAAGCCGGTTATGTTTTCTTCGACGCCTACCGCCGGGATACCCAGGCTGCGAACCTGGCTGCATCTGATGCTCCGATCCTGTCGGCGTTTACCCAACGGTACAGCACCGACCAGTATGGCGGCTATCTCGCATCCAGCATTTTCGTTTATCGCTATCTCTCACCTGAAGTTCACCGTCCGCAGTTGATGCTGATCCTGTCGGCACTGGCAGGAGCGGCAGCCGTTCCTTTCTTGTGGATGCTGACCAAACGGATCTGGACGGAAGCATTCGCCACCCTGGCAGGATGGATATTCGTCCTGTTCCCGCAAAGCGTATTGATGGGCGCTTCACAGATGCGGGAACCCTGGTTGATCTTGTTCCTGACAATGGCGTTCTGGAGCCTGGTGGAATGGAAAAAAGCGAATAACCGGAAAGCCCTCTGGGCGCTGGCGATCAGCCTGGCCGGATTCCTGTTCATTTCACCCGGGATGATCCTACTAACCGTCATCTTCCTGGCCGGTTGGATGCTGTTGGAAAGTCGCCAGAAGCCCATCCCAGTTTGGGTTTATCTGGCTGGCGCAGGCGTGATTCTGGTGGGCATCTTCGCATTCGCGTACGGGTTGGCCAGCCCGCAGCAATTCGCTAAAAATTCACCATTGGAGATCATCTTCAAATGGTTCAAGAATGCCATCGCCTGGGATGTCTATCTATCCACCGAAGGATCCGGCAGGTTGGAATTTCTCTTCAAGTCCCTGCCAGGAATTCTGCAATTCCCATTCGTGATCATCTATGGAGTATTGCAACCGGTCCTCCCGGCTGCATTGCTTGATAAGGCCCAATGGATCTGGAATGTGATCTCGTCGGTTCTGGCCGCGGGCTGGTACATGCTGCTGCCGTTGTTGATCTACACACCCTTCGCCATCCGCGGAGAAAAGGACGCCCGGCTGCGTAACCAGCTCATCTGGATGACGATCGTCAGCTGGGTCTGGATTCTGATCTGCTCGGCGCGGGCGGGTGGAGACCAATGGGATAATCCACGCTACCGGGTGATCATCATGCCGTGGCTGGCAATTCTTGCAGCCTGGGCCTGGCAATGGGCGAATGGACAGCGCTTCGTCTGGTTGAAACGGATCGGCCTGATCGAAGGGATTTTCCTGCTGTTCTTTGCGCAATGGTACGCCTCCCGATATTATCAACTCTTTGGCCGACTCGACCTCAGAGTGATGATGGGCATCATTGGCATCATAAGCTTGCTCATCCTGCTCGGCGGATGGACGGCTGACCGTTTGCGGCAACGATCTAACTTGAAATAGGATCATTACCGGTTATGGGGGCTGAGCGGTATTCGGCAAGTCGTTCTGTTGTAGAATAGATACAGATCTTATCTATTTCTATCTTTCACAGGCATTTATGATCCCAATACTCTTGTTGGCTGTCTGGCTTGGCTTCATTCTGGCAGGTGGATTCTTCCTTGCCAGATCCTGCTTTAATCTTAAGCCGGAAGAAGAATGGATCACAGGCCTGGCCGTCGGTATTACCGTGGAAGTGGTTTTCACGGCAATCCTTTCACGCATATTTAACGCTCCCGTTTCTTTTTTTGTTTCCGCGGGGCTTGTATTCGTTGCCGGATCGGGATTATTTTTTCTTCACCATAACACCCCCAGACAAATATCCTGGCGGGGTGGCTTGCCGCTCCTCGGTTTCCTCGTGGTGGTCTTGCTCGCGTTTGCCATCTGCCGGGGGATGGCGATCTTCGATGATTATGCCCATCTCCCAACCACTTCGCTCATGGCCGCCGGGCAGATCCCGCCGCCATTCGCATATGACCCCGGCGTCACCTACGCGTACCACTACTTCTTAATGCTGTTCGCGGCGCAGATGGTGCGAGTCGGCGCTGTCCTTCCCTGGACGGCATTGGACCTGGCGCGGGCGATCTCTTTCGGATTGGCTGTTTTTCTGGCCGGATTCTGGACCGTCAGAATGACCAGGAGTAAAGTGGCCGGAGCACTGGCGGGAATATTCATTGCTTTTGGTTCGGGGACACGCTGGCTGATCTTCCTGTTTCCGGCGAAGTTTCTGGAAGAGTTATCCAAACAGGTCACCTTGATCGGATCTGGCGCGAGCAGCGGGGCAAACTTATTGGAAGCGATCATGTCCAACTGGCGGATCGAAGGGGCGGCGAAACTTCCCATTCCGTTCGCGTTCACCAACGGGATCGTCCAACCGGGGGTGTTGGCGGTGCACGGTCCGAACGGTTTGATGGAATTGGCAATTCTGTTCCTTATGCTGCTCTCCTGGAATCGCTGGCGCAATTGGCAGGCGGGTATTCTTCTGTCCATCGTCCTTTCCTCACTCTCTCTGGTGGGGGAAGCGAGTTTACTCCTCATATTGGTTGGATGGGTGCTGATCACCCTGATAACGATCATTCGAAAACGGTCGCTCAGGATCTATAAACGGATTTGGATCTGGGGATGTATCATCGCCGGTGGGGTTGTACTCAGCCTGCTTGAGGGCGGCGCCCTATTGGATATCCTTTCCAAGGCGATATCTCCGGTTGCGAAATCCTACCAGACCGTCGGTTTTGTATTCCAATGGCCTCCCACCATAGTATCTTCCCACCTTGGGGTCCTGCCTCTCCTCAACTGGCGCACGCTGATTATGGCGCTGCTTGAAATCGGGCCGGTGATTCTCGCAGTACCTTTTATGATCTATTATGGAATTCGGTCCTTGCGTGGTGGACGGTGGATTGAGGCTTCTCTCATCCTGGGTTTTGCACTTACTATCGGGTCCATTTTGATCAATTTTGAAGGCTCAACGGGAGTGCGGAATACTTCACGTCTTTACTCGTTCCTGACGCTGTCTACCATTTTCTTCATTCCGCTGATCTGGCGGTGGATTGCCAATAAGAAAGAATGGGCTCACGTCTTATTTGGCTCGCTGACTTTGATTTCGCTCATCGGCGGTCTGGTCCTTTTCGCAGTCCAGTTACCGGGATTACAGATGTCCGTCGAATCGACCTTCCTCAACGAACTGGACGCGAGGATCATGGATCGATACTGGAATAAGCTGGACTCGAAAGCGATGGTCTTTGACTCGATCCCATCCAGATCGGTGACGGTGTTTGGCCGGGCGGTCAATGCCGGAGCCACCTGGTACGAACTCAACCCCGAATGGAAATCGCTGGTCGCGCATCCCGACCCCTATCAACTGAAGAAGGCGGGATATGATTATGTTTACATCGACGAAGAATACTGGTCACTTGAGAATGGCAAGAACCAAGGACTGCTCAATCAATCCTGCGTTAAACCCATGGAATCAATAAAAATGTGGCCGGGATTGATCCGGAAGCTGATGGATATCTCCAAATGCATTCCATGAAATCGAAAAACTCATTTTCCAACCGGGTCATATAGTAAAATGAATTCATATCACATTTGAAAGTGAAACCATTTATGGATTTTTCCATCGTAGTTCCGGTATATAACGAAGAACAAAACCTACCCCTGGTGTATGACGCCATTCATAAGGCGATTGACCCCTATCACCCCGAGCCGGGCTGGGAGATGATCTTTGTCGACGACGGCAGCAAAGATACCAGCATGGATGTATTAATGCAGCTCTACCAAACCGATCCGGAACATGTCCGTGTCGTACAACTTCGCCGAAATTTCGGACAAACAGCCGCCATCGCCGCCGGGATCGACCATGCGATCGGTGATGTGATCGTCATGCTGGATGCCGACATGCAGAATGATCCGACCGACATCCCGATGATGCTGGACAAGATCAAAGAAGGCTATGATGTGGTGAGCGGTTGGCGCAAGAACCGCCAGGACGCCTTCCTCAACCGGACTCTGCCATCCCGGTTGGCCAACGGATTGATCTCTTCTGCCACCGGCGTCCATTTGCATGATTATGGATGCACGCTGAAAGCATACCGTCGGGAAGTCATCACCGGCTTCCGTCTGTATGGGGAGATGCACCGATTCATACCGGTCTACGCCAACCGGTTTGGGGCAAAGATCATCGAGGTGCCGGTCCAGCACCATCCGCGCAAGTTTGGGAAGACCAGCTATGGCCTGGAGCGAACGCTCAAGGTCTTACTTGATCTGTTTACCGTAAAGTTCCTGATCAGTTACGCGACCAAGCCCATTTACCTGTTTGGCGGATTCGGTCTAACTTTAATGGCGTTGAGCGCCCTTGTTCTGCTATACCTGTTCATCCGCCGGACCTTTTTCATGATCGGCGTTACCCAATCCCCTCTTTTCCTGATCAGCACCGTCACAGGGCTGATGGGTTTTCAGGCATTATTGATGGGCTTGATCGGGGAATTATTGGTCCGCACTTATCACGAGTCGCAAGATAAGCCGATCTACAACGTGAAGACGTTTTACACCAAACCTGCTGCCCCTGAAAGCCAGTAAGCATGCGGGTACTGGTGCTGGTCCATGAGTATCCTCCCATCGGCGGAGGAGGGGGAAAAGTAGCAGAAGACATCTGTGCAGGTCTCGCCGCGCGTGGTCATGAGGTTCGTGTACTCACGATGCAGCTCAAAGGATTGCCGCCGGTTGAAACCCGGGATGGGGTGGAGTTGATTCGCATCCGTTCGGGGAGGCGATATGCCTATAAAGCATCCCTTTCCAGTATGTTTTTTTATCTTCTATCAGGATTCTTCCGCGGACTGAAGGAAATCCGCAATTGGAAGCCTGACTTGATCCACGTTCATTTCGCAGTTCCTGCCGGAGCATTGGCCTGGATTCTATCCAAACTAACCGGCACGCCTTATGTTTTAACGGCGCACCTGGGAGATGTCCCGGGCGGCGTTCCTGAAAAGACCGACCGATGGTTCCAATGGGTGCGACCGTTTACGCCGCCCATCTGGAGATCTGCCAAAGCGGTGGTCGCAGTCAGCGAGTTTACCCATGCGCTGGCAGTCAGCTCCTATTCCGTGCCGGTGGAAGTGATCCCCAACGGTATCGAAGTCAACCGGTTTGAACCCGGCGAGATTTCAGTACATTCCCCTGCACGGATCGTTTTTGCAGGCCGGTTTGTTATCCAGAAAAATCCTCTTCAAATCATCCATACCCTCGCGCGAATCAAGCATTTACCGTGGACCTGCGCGTTGCTGGGCGATGGTCCCTGCCGTACCGAGATGGAAAAGGCGATCTGGGATAATGACCTGGCAGGCCGGATCGAATTACCCGGTTGGCTCACACCGGATGATGTCATTGAAACGTTTCGGCATAGTGATATCCTGTTTATGCCGTCATTATCGGAGGGTCTGCCGGTGGTCGGCGTGCAAGCGCTGGCAATGGGGTTGGCCATGGTCGGAAGTACGACTGGTTTTGTCGACTTGATTAAACCCGGCAAAAATGGATATTTATTCCCTGCGAATGATACCGACCATTTCGCATCCGCTCTGGCCGCCCTTGTAACCGACCCGGTCACACTGCTTAAATTCCGCAAGAACTCCCGTCGGCTGGCCGCAGATTTTGATCTGCATGCGATCCTTGACCGGTATGAGAAGCTGCTCATTGGGAAGGCGCGTCACTCATAATGCAAGAGAAGGACAAATCCACGATCGATTTGAAGTCTGCCTGGCGGGTACTCTTTCGTATCCTGAGAGTGATCATTCCGCTGGTCCTGCTCTACTTCTTATTTCGAAATCTGGATTGGCAGCAGATCCTGCGCATCATGGCGGGTTACCCCTACGGTTACCTGGTGTTGGCATTCATACTCAATCTGTTTGCCAATTTTATCTTTGCTCTGAGGTGGTATTACCTGATTCGCTCGGTCAAGATCGAGTTTCCATTTTGGATGACGGTTCGGTTGGTGTACTACAGTTTATTCCTGTCCAATTTCCTGCCGTCAACCATCGGTGGAGACCTGGTAAAAGTGGTTGGAATACTGCAGGGAAAAGAAAATCAGAACCGGACATTACGGATTTCTACGGTAGTTGCGGATCGCGTCTTCAGCCTTTCGAGTAAGATCTTGATCCTACCATTTATACTCTGGCTGTTTCCGCAGGGACTAAAACCGGTATTTGATATCCCGTTCCTACATTCCTCGATATGGGTCTCCCTCATTCCCAAAGGATTAACCGATAAGCTTCGGCGGTATTGGTCCGCGGTAAAGCCCTGGTTCAGATTTCGAAGTATCGCGGTCGTTTACCTGCTGTCTTATACCTCCCTATTTTTCACGATCCTTTCCTATTGGGTAGTGATCCAGGCTTTTCAACCAACCGTACCCTTAATAAAAAGTATTCTTTATTACCCTCTTAACGTATTTTGTAACGATACTGCCGGTCTCGATCAATGGTATCGGGATTCAGGAAGGCAGTTATTCGCTTTATTAATGCAGATTGGGTTTACCTATGAACAGGCACTCGCTTCCGCCTTATTTATTCGCTTGCTTACACTTTTAGTGAGCGCCTTTGGCGGTATACTTTTGGCAATCAATGATCGCCTCCTCTGGTCAAAGGTGCGAAGCGAAAAAGACGAGGGTCTGAAAGAGCTATGATCTTCAAGTCGAAAACCAAATTAATCCTCCTGTGCCTTCTATTTGTTTTGGTCGAGGCGATCGGGATTCCCCTTAGTTGGAAAATATTTCAACAACAACCGGCCGGGGTTTACAAGGTGCATCCGTTGATTTTGTGGGCGGGTGTTGGGATCTTGATTACGCTGATCGCTGCCGGAATTTTGGGTTGGGTCAGCTTAATCCATAAACGAAATGAAGCTCCGGCAACACCCGCCCGACGACCATCCAGGATCTGGATCGGTTTGGTCGCTGCTGGCGGATATCTGGCTTTGGCGGTCGCCTTCATCCACGCCACACCTCTCCGTGTTTTCCTGGCATCGTGGTTAACCCCGATCTGGCTGATCGGATGGGTGGTGATCGTTCGGGCGGTGGTTACACTGGATATTCGGTCCCTAATCAGAAGACTATCGATTTCCGATTGGGTGATGGTGGTGATCGCCTTCCTGTTGATCAAGGCGCAACAGGAATTCAAGCTCGCCGCTCCACTGGAGGTGAATTGGCGCAATTGGCATTACATCTTCCTGGCATTCAACACCATCTTAATGGCGGCGGTGTGGATCGTTAAAGAGAATTTGTCATCCTACAATACTATCCACCCTCGTTGGGCGGAGATCCGGAAACGATTTCGTTCCGTTCTTGTGATGATTGCGCTGATCCCAACCATCTTGATCGCCTGGTACCTTTTCTGGTTGGATAGCGAACTGGTGGCCTCAGGAGCTTTTCTGCGGTTGGAGTGGATGATTCTCGCGGCGTTACTCCTCAGTCTGGCTGTGGATAACTCATCCTCAAAATGGATTTCAAGCCCCGCGTTCCTCTTCAGCTTCACCGGGGTGGGTTTCGCGGTGATGGCAGGTGCCTATCTCAGCCGGGTGACCGATCATCCCTTTGGCCTGTACTGGTCGGAAGGGAACCGGTTTTATGATTATTCGCTCATCTTCGGCAAGGCGATCTATCAGTACACAGGTGACTTGCAGCCGAACTATTTCTCTCCCGGCAGATATGGGCTTTGGGGATTGCCTTTCCTGATCACGGGATTACCCATTTGGGCGCATCGACTCTGGAATGCCATCCTATATCTCATTCCCGGCCTGGTTCTCGGCTGGCTGTTGGGAAGAGGATTTGCGAACCGATTCCACCGTTGGGCTTGCGCGTTTGGAACGGCAATCTTTTTCAACCAGGGCCCGGTGTATCCGACCCTGACGCTCGCGGTAATTCTGCCGGTGATCTTCATGCGGTCAGGTTTAGGCTGGCGGATCTTCGCGGCGGTAGCGGGCAGTCTCTTTGCTGGATTAGCCGATTCACCTGGGTGCTGGCCATCGCCGGTGTGGTCGGACTGATCGACCTCATGCAATTTTATCCAGCCCGTAAAGGCACCTGGATCCAGCGATTGATTCCCACCGGGATACTCATCCTGGCGGGCTTGCTCCCGGGTATGGCGGTAAGCTGGCCGGAAGTCTTCTCCAGCCAGGGCGAGATGATCCAATCTCAGGCGCTGTTGTGGTATCGACTCTGGCCGAACTCCACCTATTCCTTCGGAATCCTGTTCGGCTCTGTCCTGGCGACTGGCGCGATGCTGGTATTGGTTCTGTTTTGGATGGTAACGAGGACCCGGCGTTTGGATTTCTGGCAAAGCGCCGCTATTCTGGCAGCGGTGCTCGGATTGCTCATCGCAGGTCTGGTCGCCAGCGTGAAAATCGGTGGCGGGAGTAACCTGCACAATCTGGACATGTACTTCGCGGTATTGCTGCTGGTGTTTGTATTATTTCTGCAGGATAAGAAACCACACCAGGCCAGCCTGACCCAACCATGGGTACAACGAGTATTGTTTGGATTGGCAATTCTCCTGCCCGTTTTGAGTACCACCTGGTCGGGTGGACCCCTCGTCCTGCCAAAGCAGGATCTCACCCAGTTCACGTTGAGGGAAATCAAGACAGAATCTGCTGAAAGAGTAAAGACTGGGGAAGTCTTGTTCCTGGATCAGCGCCAGTTGATCACCTTCGGGGAAGTGAGGGGGATTGAATTGGTACCTGATTATGAGAAGAAATATATGATGGACCAGGCCATGGCGGGAAATCAGTCCTATTTCGCCCGGTTTTATGAGGATCTGCAAAATAAACGTTTCGCCTTGATCGTCTCCGAACCACTTAATATTTCCGAAAAGACGAATATCGACGATTTTTCAGAAGAGAATAACGCCTGGGTTCAGCACGTCACAATCCCGATGTATGATTATTACCAATCAATCTATCTGGATAAGAAGAACAATATTCAACTGTTTATCCCCAAATAAGAAAGACTATTCAACCCGATAGAGACCCCATTCGCTATCGCTGAGGAGCGGGGCAAATGGGATGTTTAATTCTTGTGGAATAGCGCTATACCTCACGAGAAGATAATCAACCCCATTCTTCAGCAGCCAAGACCGGTCTTCTATACGGGAGACCGGTTGGATTGCAGTCACATTTCGGGTGAAATGTTCCCCGAAGTAAAGATATTCCATGGTCCCATCTGATAGCCCGATCGTAGCTCCATCTGGCACTTTCCGTTCCACAAAGTTCAATGGCATTCGCAAGAAGCGGGTTTGCAGTGTGATCTTGTGGAAGCGATCCATATTCCAGATGGCATCCTTCCCAATCAAAGGTTTGGATTGGTTGTTCAAGACCATATTGACGATCATATAACCGCTTAAGAGGATGACAATAGCATTCAGAAGCTGATATCTAAGTGGTCTTTGATACAAATACCCGAAGAGGACTGCAGCCAAAGTCACCGGGATTAGATAATTACGACCCAGGTAGAAATCCCATCCGGGACGGATCAAAAATTCCATGATATGAAAAATTATGACAAATAATGGAATAGCCATTAATATCCAGTTCTTTTCTCTGATTCCACGAACAAGAGAATACGCCATAAGAAACGGCAGGAAAATACCTGCGAATAATCCGAACCATACACCATCTTCTTGTAATGCCGGTCGTCGATAATAATCGAATTTCACCTGACTTTGGGAGTACCAGGCTTGAGTAGAATCTAATGGCATATTAATTGATTTGAGGAAAGGTTGCGCGAGGTTAGCTTTCCCTCGGAAAACATAGCCTTCAATGATAGGAGGGAGGCCAGTCGTATCGATTAATTGATACGCTACACGAAAACTATTCAAAGCGAAGGCTTTATATAATGGAGTATCATCTTGAATTCCAACGAAATCCTTGATCTCTTCACCCGGTCCGATCGGATTGCTAAATACCAAATAATTCCGTAGATAACTGCTTACGCCTAAGAGACTTATCGCAAGTAAGCTACTTAATAGCCAGTATTTAATGGTCGAAAACTTGATCTTTCCTTTAAGAAGTAAAGCTAAGATTATTATGGACAGAGATGGAATAATAAAAAACGCGGTCTGTTTCGTTCCAATGGCTAAACCAAGCGATAATGCGGAAAGGAGTTGGGCGGAAAGGTCTGAATATTTAAATCCATAAAACAATAAAAATATCGCCCCCATTGTAAAGGCGGTGGCAGTGAGATCATTCTGGGTTGTTGTTGATTGGAAGAAAACCTGTGGAAATGATAACCAAAAAGCAGCTGCAAAAATGCTTTGTTCTTTTTCCAGGTTCAGCATTCTGCAAAAACCGTAGATCACAATTAGGCAAAAAATCAAAGCAAAGTATTGAATGTATCCAGAAAGGTGATCGGATCCTGTAAATAGGACAGTCCAAAAAATCAACCCCTGTGCATTATATGGATAATATAGTTGATAAGCGTAATATGTTTTGATACCATCAAACGATCCGCCCAACATCCAATGTCCGACCCTTGCCATATGCAGATAAAGACTGTCGTTATTATTGGGGGGGACTATATAGTTCAGATAAGCATTAATCGCGTAACAAATATCAACAAGTAGAAGATAGGCTGACAATAAAGGATTCTGCCGGAGAAATAGTTTCAGTTCACTCACTGAGAATTTTCGGTGTGAGACTTGACAAAAAAGTGTCGGTCTCTTCCTTAATAACCAAACAGAAATTGCCCCAATTGCCAAAACCACTTGAAATAGGAGGAAGAGTGTTGGTTGATTTAATACTGCCACAAAACCTGCAGCCTGGAAGACAAGAATAATATGTGAACAGGAAAAGAGAAAGAGGCTGATGATATAAATCAACCACGATTTTATTTTTAGGTTGGCAGTGGCAAAAACAGCGAAAGCGATCGTGATACAAAAAGACGCGAAGAACATAAGGATTATTTCTGTCGTCTCCGGATCTGGGAGAGTTGCTCGGAGACCAATCCAATGAAGAACATGAGCAGACCGGATACGATGGCCAGCATGGCTCCGACGCTTACGCCCCTGCCGAGGACGATGAATGGTATCCCCCAGAGCAAACCAACCAACACACAGATCATCGCAATGGGCAGGAAAATCCGTAGTGGATTAAACAACATGACCAGGTTTAGAATTTCCAGCAGAGTCTCGAATGCTGTTCGTGTGTTGATGGTGCTTTCACCAGACGTACGGGGTAATACCTCGATGGGAACCTCGATCACCCGGTGACGTTGATTCAAGAATATCAGCGCGATCACATCGCTGAACGCCATCGAATTGGGACAGAGATGCAGATACTGCTGAACCAGGTCAGTTCGGTAGCATTTGAAACCTGAATTGAGATCATGCAGGGGCATGGGCATGAGGAACGCGGCCACTCGCCGGATGATCCATTTGCCAAGCTCACGGTACCAATGAGACTGATTATTCCGCTGGCGGGCGCCGACAACCAGGTCGGCATCCTGATCGATCATGATCTGAAGCAGGCGGGGGATATCCTCCAACTGATGCTGACCATCCGCGTCAAAGGTGACCGTGTAATCGGTATCGGCAGCTGCGAGCCCGGTTTTTAGCGCACCGCCGTATCCCTGGTTAATCTTGTGGTGCAGCACCGTCAATCTTGGATTTTCTTCGAGGGAAGAAAGAACCAGACGGGAATCATCCATTGAGCCGTCATTGACAACGATCAACTTCCAATGATGCTTCCGGCACAATTCAAGAACAGCTGGTATGGTGATCGGGAGCGCCTTGCCTTCGTTGTATGCTGGAATGACAATTGTGACTGAATGTCCCATATTTATCCCCGGTATGATCGAACTGATTATTGTCAGTATATCTTATTTTATTCTTAGGATGCCTGTAAAACCGTATGACTTTTTATGGGTTTGATGATAAATCAGAGACGTTGTCCTGAGATCTTGTGTTGGAACTGCGAGTAGAGAATTGGATTTATACAGTAAAATCAGCATAACGAAATTCTCGATTGTTGAAGTGATCCGCGAGTATTGGGGAGATAAAATGGCAGATTTAGTTCAAGAGGCAAATTCTCGGAATCGGACCATTTCGGTGGTTGTGCCGGTTTATAACTCCGAGTCATCTCTCGTTGAACTTGTTGACCGAATTGAAAAAGTGATGCCGTCACTTTGCGCGTCTTTTGAAATCATTTTGGTCAATGATGGCAGTCGAGATAAGTCCTGGGAAGTGATACAAGGTATTTCGAAGAGACACCCACAGGTTCATGGTATCCAATTGATGCGAAATTCTGGTCAACATAACGCCCTCCTATGCGGTATCCGGGCTGCCCGATATGATCTCATCCTGACGATAGACGATGACTTGCAGCAACCACCTGAAGAAGCGAAAAAGTTATTGGACAAATATCTGGAGGGATATGATGTTGTTTATGGTTATGCTATTAAACCTCCGCATGAATTCTGGCGCTATGCTTCCTCTCAATTAACCAAGCGGGTAATGTCCTTCGTGATGGGTATTCCGACTGTAGTCAACATTAGCCCATTTCGCTTATTCCGGACCAACCTGAGAAATTCTTTCGCGTATTATCAAAATTCGCAAGTCATCATTGACGTGTTGCTATCCTGGGGCACTACGCAATTCGGAGTTGTTCCAGTCCATGAAGTGCCAAGGAAGTATGGAGAATCGAATTATTCGTTTTGGAAACTGGCAGGCATGGCGTTTCTGGTGCTGACAGGATACAGCACAACCCCATTACGTTTTGCATCCATGCTCGGATTTGCGATCACATTATTCGGGATTGTGACCTTTCTATATGTTTTTATCCGCTATATGGCAGAAGGAAGTATTCCCGGTTTCCCATTTTTGGCGTCGATCATCACCATCTTCAGTGGAGCACAATTATTTACATTGGGCATATTTGGCGAATATCTGGCGTCCATTTTCACCCGCAGCACGGACCGTCCGCCTTACGTGATTGAAAAGGAAGTACCAGAAGGGGACTCGAAATGACCGTCAAAACGGTTCTAATTACTGGTGGAGCTGGTTTCATCGGAAATAACCTGGTCAGACGATTGTGCCTCAAAGGTGGGTACTATGTCGTTAACCTGGACAAACTCACCTACGCAGGCAATTTGGAATCACTGGTCGATTTGCAGGACCATCCCCGTTATACATTTGTACGGGGAGATATTGGTGATCGAGTTCTTGTTAAGTCATTGTTGGAAAAATTCAATCCAATCGCTGTGTACAATTTGGCGGCAGAATCACATGTAGATCGTTCCATCGTGAGTGGGTTTGAATTCCTTCAGACGAATGTATTGGGCACGTTCAATCTTCTTGAAGAAACCACTGCATATTGGACAGGTCTGGAACCAAACCGGAAAGAATCGTTTCGATTTATCCATATCTCCACCGATGAAGTATATGGTTCACTTGGAGAGATGGGTAAGTTTACCGAGCAATCGCAGATCCAACCGAATTCTCCCTACTCCGCATCTAAAGCATCCAGTGACCACTTTGTCCGAGCTTTTTTCCACACATATGGGTTACCTACCATAACCACAAACTGCTCTAATAACTATGGTCCGTATCAATTCCCCGAGAAGCTGATCCCACTTATGATCAACCATGCGATCGAAGCCAAACCCCTTCCGGTCTACGGGGATGGGGGGAATGTCCGGGATTGGATCTATGTGGAAGATCATTGCGCAGCGCTGGAAACTGTTCTGGAAATGGCCAAACCTGGTGAAGTCTACAACATTGGTGGCGATTCAGAGCAGAAAAATATCGACGTCGTTCATTCCATCTGTGATATTTTGGAGGATGCTTTCCCTGTGCAGAAAAATCCGGAGATGATGAGCAAAACGACCAAAAAGTATTTGGACCTCATCACTTTTGTGCCAGACCGGCCGGGGCATGATCGACGATACGCCATTGATTCCAGTAAAATTTCCGCAGGTCTGGGTTGGAAACCAGCAATGAGCTTTCAAACCGGTTTGCGTATGACCGTACAATGGTTTATTGAAAATCGCACCTGGGTGGATCATGTTCAGACCGGTGAGTATCAAAAGTGGATGAAGGAAAATTATGAATGGCGTATGGAGGAAAAGAGATGAAAGGTGTGATTTTGGCAGGCGGGCAGGGCACCCGTTTGTACCCATTAACGAAAGCGACCAACAAGCATCTTCTACCTGTTGGCAGAGTGCCAATGATCTTTCATGCGGTGAATCGATTGGTGGAAGCTGATGTACGAGACATCATGGTCGTAACCAGCACAGAATATATGGGCGACCTGGTTCGGTGCCTGGGATCTGGTGAAGAGTTCCATTGTGCCCTGAGCTACCGCGTACAGGAGAAACCCCTGGGAATCGCACACGGATTGTCGCTGGCGGAAGACTTTGCACGCGGTGAAAGGGTGGCGGTCATTCTGGCTGATAATATTTTTGGCGGGCCTATCAAACCGATCATCCAACACTTCCGAGATCAACTCGAAGGCGCCCGGGTGGTTCTGAAAAAGGTGAACGATCCAGAACGTTACGGAGTGGCAGCTCTTGATGAAAAACAGGTCTTATATATCGAAGAGAAGCCAAAACAACCTGCCTCAGATTTCGCCGTCGTCGGATTGTATTGTTACGATGAAAAAGTGTTTGATATTATCAAGGCACAGCAATATTCAACCCGCGGAGAACTCGAGATCACATCAGTCAATAATGCCTACATCGAATTGAAACAGATGCAATATGACATATTTGACGGGCGATGGATGGACGCTGGTACTCCTGAATCATGGTTCGAAGCCAACCGTATCTTTTATGAGGAGTAAGAGCTCAGCTCTGGCTCATCGTTATTTGCAGATTTATTTATTTCATTCGACACCGAGACTTCTATGAATCCAATTCCTTTTAATCGACCATATCTGACCGGAAAAGAAGCTGAATACATATCCCAGTCACTTGCTACTGCAAAATTATCTGGAGATGGGGACTTCACCAAAAGATGCAGCGAATTGCTGGAAAAAAGTCTTGGCGTTCCCAAAGTGTTATTGACCACATCCTGTACCCATGCGCTGGATATGTCAGCCATTCTTCTCGATATTCAAGCTGGCGATGAGGTGATCATCCCGTCATTTACTTTCGTCTCCACGGTCAACGCCTTTGTTTTACGTGGAGCAAAACCGGTGTTTATCGATATCCGACCTGACACCCTGAATCTGGACGAGACGAAACTATCCAGTTTGGTCAGCGCAAGAACAAAAGCCATTGTCCCGGTCCACTACGCGGGAGTGGGATGCGAGATGGATTCGATTTGTCATTTCGCCCTCGAGCACGATCTGAAAATAGTAGAAGACAATGCGCACGGATTGTTCGGAAAATATAAAGATCGTAATCTTGGTACATTCGGGAGCATCGCGAACTCAGAGCTTCCACGAGACCAAGAATTTTACCTGTGGCGAAGGAGGGGCTCTCCTCATCAATGACCCTGATCTGATCGAAAGATCAGAGATCATTCGGGAGAAGGGAACCAATCGCAGCCGTTTCTTCCGTGGACAGGTGGACAAATACACCTGGGTGGATATGGGTTCCAGTTTTCTTCCATCCGAAATTCTGGCTGCTTTCTTACTCGCGCAATTGGAAAGCAGACAAGAGATCCAGGGCCGTCGAAAGCAGATCTGGGAATTCTATGACACTCATCTGGCCGATTGGGCGAAAGAATTCAATATCCAGCAGCCGTATATTCCAGTGGGATGTGAACAAACGTACCACATGTATTATCTTCTTCTGACGTCACTTTCCGAAAGACAGGCATTCATCGAATACCTGAAGGCGAATGGGATCATGGCGGTTTTCCATTACATCCCATTGCATAATTCCCCGATGGGTATGTCTCTCGGCGGAAAGACCGGTGACTGCCCTGTCACAGAAGACTTAAGCGATCGGCTGGTTCGCCTTCCGTTCTTTACCGGGATTACAGATGAGGAAGTAGCCCGAGTAGTTGAAACCATAAAAGAATACCGGCCTGCATGAACCTGATCTACATTTTCGCCCGGTTGGTCCGCCATTTCCTCCCGGAGGGGGTAACAAGAGCCTTACTCCGAAATAATGTGCTGATCAAACCCGGGTTGGAGACTCGCGAACCTGCCGAAGCTGCCGCACGGTATCAACAAGTCCTTGCCCAATTCGGAAGGACCTTGCAGGGAAAGCATATTCTTGTCTTCGGGTATGGCGGAAGGTATGCCATTGGAGTGGAATTGCTCCGTTTGGGAGCAGCGCGAGTGACATTGACCGATCTATTCGCACCGCCAGATGACCGGCGAAATGACCATCTGCTACCCGAATTTGAATGAATATCTGGAACGGAATAGATGGGAAGGTAATATCCAAAAGGCGACCGCCTAGTATTGGTCCATGGTGATATCCGTGAAATCTCCAGGACAAGTTCTGGTGCGATCTATGACGGTATCGTCAGTACCTCTGTCTTTGAGCATCTTGCTGACCTCGAAGGAATCACATCCGCGCTGAGCTATTTATTGAAACCGGAAGGTTGTTTCATCGCATTTATCGATCTGAGGGATCATTTCTTCAAGTATCCATTTGAGATGTTGACATTTGCAGAATCGACCTGGAGGCGTTGGCTCAACCCCACCAGCCATTTAAACCGGTTGCGCCTGCGTGATTATCAACGGATCATCGATCCAAAGTTTACCCAAACCAACTGGAAAGTTTTGGAAGCCAATGTTCCAGAGTTTTTGAAGATAAAGCACCGAATATCTCCTGAGTTCCTAACGGGCATGGACGAACAGGATGCAGTTACTCAGGCAATGGTGTTCGCTATTAAGTAAACGCCCTGTGTTATTTGCATTCAGCCTGGTTTTGTTTGGACACAAGCGTTTGAGCGAAATGGCTGTCAGGTGGATAAAGTCCTTCCCACTTCTGTGAGAGAAGACAGAACGGACGCCTAAACCCTTTGTCGTAAAACTTGATTTCCCGCAGAATAAGAATCTGCTTTCGATGCGTCTCCAATTTCCAGATTGGCCCGAATAAACACCATTAACTTCTGCTCGTCGTGGCTATACTCAGCGGGATTCAGATTCGCGCTGATACTTACGATCTGCTCCCATTTATCCGTTTGAGCCAACAAATCCGCTCGCTGATAAAGCCAGCACCAGCCTGTCTCTGGAAGCCTGCCAAATGTCAGGTTTACCTGATTGTTTCTAGAGAGGATATCCGAACGCAAGACTGATTCTGGATGGGAGAGGGCTGTCTGCCGGCGGATAAATTCACTATACTTGCCATTGGTAGGATCCAGGTCTGGATATAACGTGCGGATACATCCCCGCTGATCGAATTGGAGGACGACCATTTTTTCGTAGGAGGCATTGAATTGCCCGACCAGATGGCCTTTTAATTTGGTTTCACCCGGCTGCATCGGGGGTATATCGCTATCATATTTGCCAGGGATGAAATAGACGTAATAATCGAGATCTATCCCAGACGCAGTGTCGTACACCCAGTTCGTCGCGGCAGAGAGCGAATTCTCTTCTCCATATTTCATCGGATTATCAGATAGGATCAACATTGTCCCGGGCTCCAGATCCGGGAAACGCCAGGTCAATTGGTGAAAGTAAGAACTCAGGTTCGACCAGTCCCGGCGGTATTCGTTCGCCACCAGATTTTGAAACAGGATGCTTCCGGAGATCAGAAGACAGAGGAGCATTGTTTCCACTTTTTGCCATCGTCGGAACAGGATTTGCACAATACCGACCACCAGGAGAACAGCCCCTGGCATAAATGGAAGTGTGAACCTTGAATTGATGATCTCCCCATTGATACGCAACATAGCCAGCCAGATGGCCCATCCACCCATGACAGACCACAGAATTCCAGTGAATATCCAAGCCAACCCGATACGTTCCGGTTGTTTTTCACTCATCCAGGGCTGTTTTTGAGCCCAGAGGTAAATTGCCCCGGTGAGTAAAATGATGGCTAAAATATACGCGATCAGCTGCCAGGAATCACGATTTTGGAAAAGCTCGCCCGGCAGGAGAGTGTGGATGAAAACCACCACTCCTGAGGTCCAGATATCGGAAATCATTTGAATGAATTGTGCCCACATCGCCGGGAAGGGGTCGGAGCGGATCGCATCCAAAAGCTTCAGGCTGTGGAAACTGTTGATTTGGGATTGAGATACCTGACGCCAGCCGATCATGACCAGGAATACAACCAGATTGGGTATCCAGGCAGGGATCATCTGCCGGAAGGCTTGCCTCCAGGTGGAAACGGCATTCCGGGAAGTGATCATCAGCAGTACCGGTCGCATCAATTCCAGGAAAAAGAAGTACTCGGTAAGGTACAAATTGGCGGCAGCTAAGAGCAGACCCGCAACAAGGTAGATCCAACGATGCCGATTGTTCTCCAGGTAACATTGATTGAACCAGATGGAAAAGACAAAGCAAGCCAGGGCTATGAAGTGGGCGCTTAGGTTGAACGCCGCAAAGTGCAATAGGAATCCCGGGTAGAGGACAAACAGGATCGAGGCAGGTATGGTGTAGCGGTCTTGTTTTGGCCAACACCGCTTGAGGATGAGCCAGAATCCCATCCCGCAGAGCCAGCGCAGGGAAACCATGAAGACCTGCCACGTCCAGGGATGGGGACCCAATATTACGCCCAGGGCATCATATACCGGAATAAATCCGAAGCGGTTGTTCCGCAGAAATGGTTCCAAGGTGCCGTGACGGAAAAGCAGCCAGGTATATCCCCAATCATCTCCATAGAATCCCAGCCATGGGATGAAAGGCACATAGGCAAGCAAACAGATTCCCGCCAAAACTAAGCCTTGACGAAAAGTCGCATCTTTCTGGAACTGATTGCGGAGCCTCGCAAGAAGCATACTGGTTTCCTTCTGGGATCTATTATATACCGGTGCAATCCGATAAAACCCTCTTGACCGGTCACCTGTCTGCGTTATAATTCAACTATTGAATATTGAAACTAGTGTGGAACTGTCTCAGGACACCGTCCGTGATCTGACCCTATTGGAAGAGATAGAACAGGATCCGGATATCAATCAGGCGGCGCTGGCTGTGCAATTGGGGGTGGCGGTCGGCACGGTCAACTGGCATTTAAAGCGCCTGATCGAAAAGGGCGCGATCAAGGTAAAGCGCGCCACCCGCCGCAAACTCCGCTATATCATCACCTCTGAAGGTCTGGCATTGCGAGCCCGTTTGACCCTTGATTTCGTCCAACAGTCTTTCAAGCTGTATCGGCTGATGCGCTCACGCGCCCAGGCCATCATTCCCCAAATTAAAGAAGCCGGCTTTCACGCCGTTCGAATTCAAGCCTCCGGAGACGCGGAGGACGTGATCCGTTTGACCTGCCTGGAACACCAGATCTCCGTCCTGAACGACGGCCCAATTCCAGTAATCAAGATGCAGGGATTGAAGCTGGTGTTGATCATGCCAGATAAGGTGGATGCATAAATCCTCCGACACTACTGGCACTCACCAGTCATGGGAACGCCCCATATCTGATGGTTACCCGTCTGGCTCGGGCGCTCGGGAATATCCGGGTGGTCATCCCTGATTATTACGGCGATCCGCAGCGAAAGATACTCCGTGAAGAATTACCCGGCTGTAAATCGCAGGTCTATCTCTCCCGTGAACTGGGCAATCTATTAATGCCGCTATTATTGGACGGAAGCCGCGATCTATCTTTTTCAGAGTTTGGTGAAACTCTGGCTGACCCGACCAATCCGAACGGGATAATCAGCCATAGAAAATTCATTGGGGGAGATGCTCCGGGATGGCTTTGCGGCTGAAAGTTTGGATGGACGTTCACACATCCGGTTTTCCCTCTCTGATTTCTCAGGCGTATTGAATACCACGCTGCCATTACGGGTGAATCTGCCGGTACATGTCTTCTTCTTCACCGCATGGATGTCTGATCTGTACGGCATCATTCCGGATGGCGATGTGTCGAAAGAGTCGCAGATGGCACAGGAGAAACTAAAACCTTTCGCTGACCTGTGGCGCCGGGCAGAATCCACGTATACTCACGCGTTCATCCCACGCATACACGCCTTTAGTTATTGCAAAGACAAGATCAAGGATGTCATTTCCACTCCGCCCCTGGCATTCAAACGACCGATCGTGAATAAGCTTAAGCAAAAGTCGATCTTATTTATTCCTTCGGGCACGCGGACGGATGTCCATTCGCTAAATCATCTGGCAGCCCAAACGCCGGAAACCTATGAGCGGCTGGTGTTGGGTCATCTGCGAAACCATGGCGATTTTTCAGCCGAATCGATTTTCCCGGGTGAATGCTTCGGTATTCGGCGACCCTGCGTTATCCGGGGTCATCGCACGGGGAGGCTGGGGAACGATCTGGGAATGCCTGGCGAACATCAAACCGCTGGCAGTACCACGGATGTCCTATGCCGAAGATCCCGAGATGGGGCATACCCAGGTGACGCTGGATAAGACCGGATTGGGAATGGTACTGGACGGATCGATCTTGCCTTTTCTGGAGATCTGATCGCCTTACAACAAATTTCTCAATCCATCCAGCAGGTTCGGGAAGAAGACAAACGGATATTTGGTTCCTGGGCGGACGATGGTATCGGTTTTATTGCACATTCTTTGCGCACTCAGTTGCCCAACTGGCTGCCCATTGCATCTTGAAGGAGGAGTAATTATGGACAAATCATTCTGGAACAAGAAGAAGATCTGCATCACCGGTGGAGCCGGATTCCTCGGACAATCCCTGGTTGAGAATATCAAACGCCGTGGTGCGACGGATATATTCATTCCAACCATTGAAAAATATGATCTCGTCCAACAAAAAGATATCCTGCGGATGCTTGATGACAGCCGACCGGACGTGATCATTCATCTGGCAGCGCATGTGGGTGGCATTGGGGCGAACCGCGAACACCCGGCCGAATTCTTCTACGACAACCTGATGATGGGCGTCCAGTTGATGCATGAAGCCTGGAAGAAGGGGGTGGAGAAATTCGTGGCGGTCGGGACCGTCTGCGCCTACCCCAAGTTCACGCCCGTACCTTTCCGTGAAGACGATATCTGGAATGGTTACCCGGAAGAGACCAATGCGCCTTATGGCCTGGCGAAGAAAATGCTGCTGGTGCAGGCCCAATCCTACCGCCAGCAGTATGGCTATAACGCGCTCTTCCTGATCCCGGTCAACCTCTACGGTCCGCGCGACAACTTCCGACCGGAGAGCTCGCACGTGATCCCCGCGCTTATCAAGAAATGCGTGGAGGCAAAGGAAGCCGGGGCGAAGGAAGTCGTCATCTGGGGTGACGGCAGCCCAACCCGGGAATTTATCTATGTGGATGACGCCGCGGAAGGCATCGCTGCCGCGACTGAAAAGTACAATGGATCCGAACCGGTCAATATCGGTTCCGGCAACGAGATCAGCATCAAAGACCTGGCGAATCTGATCGCCCGATCTAACCGGATTTCAGGGGAACCTGGTGTTTGACACCAGCAAACCGAACGGCCAGCCCCGGCGTGGATTGGATGTCTCCCGGGCGGAAAAACTGTTTGGATTCAGGGCGAAGATGAGCTTTGAAGATGGTCTGCGCCGCACGATTGATTGGTACTTGGTAAATCGATAAAGCCTATTTACCACAGAGGACACAGAGAGCACAGAGAAATACTTAAATCATTGGGAAAGCCAAAAGATGGAAATAAATCAGCTTACTGAGAAAGTAATTGGTTGTGCAATTGAAGTTCACCGGAATCTTGGTCCAGGTTTGCTTAAATCAACTTATGAAGCATGTTTGGCCTATGAACTTTCGAATAACCTGATACCTTTCCAAAGGCAGAAAGATCTCCCGGTCGATATATAAAGAAATCCAATTGGATTGTGGTTATCGGATTGATTTTCTGATTGAGGAATGGCTAATCCTGGAAATAAAAGCCGTGGAATGTATTCTCCTGTTCACGAAGCCCAATTATTGACTTATTTGAAGCTATCAGGTCGCGAATTTGGTTTGCTGCTCAATTTCAATGTTCAGGCAGTTGAAACAAGGAATCAAGACGATAGTTGTTAATTAATCTCTATTTTTCTCTGTGTGCTCTGTGTCCTCTGTGGTGAGAATAAATATGAACTTTGCGGTTGATAGGATCATTATGAATGACGAATTGACAATCATCAAACCTTCAAGTGGATGGGTGGCGCTCAACCTGCGCGACCTGTGGAAGTATCGTGAGCTGATCTACTTCCTGGTCTGGCGGGATATCAAGGTCCGCTACAAACAGGCGGCGCTGGGAATTGCCTGGGCGATTTTGCAGCCGATCCTGACCATGGTCATCTTCAGTGTGATCTTTGGCAAGTTCGGCAAGCTGCCCACCGATAACCAGATCCCCTATCCATTGTTCACGTTCGCCGCATTATTACCCTGGCAGCTCTTTGCCAATGCCCTGCAACGGGCAGGAACCAGCCTGGTTGGGTCCGCGCACCTGATCACCAAGATCTACTTCCCGCGCCTGGTCATCCCGATCTCGGCGGTGTTCGGCGGACTGATCGATTTCGCCATCTCCCTGGTGATCCTGATCGGGATGATGATCTACTACAAGGTCTACCCGACCTGGAATGTGCTCTGGATCATCCCCTTCCTGCTGTTGACCCTCATCACAGCATTGGCGGTGGGATTGTGGCTCTCAGCCTTGAATGTCCGCTACCGCGATGTACAGCAAATGATCCCCTTCCTGATCCAGGCTTGGATGTTCGCGTCCCCGGTAGCCTATTCCGCGCGGATCATCACAGACCGCACCTGGCAGCTCATCTACGGGCTGAATCCACTGGCAGGGATCATCCAGGGATTTCGCTGGTCGCTGCTGGGTGGAACCCCTCCCGGCGAATTGATGTGGATCTCCTCCACGGTGATGGTCTTGTTATTCATCTCCGGTCTTTATTACTTCAGGCGGATGGAAAAAACCTTCGCCGATACGGTGTAACCATGAGCGAATATGCGATTCGGGTAGAAAATCTGGGAAAACGATACCAATTGGGTGCGTTGGGGACGAATTACCGCACCCTGCGCGACAGCCTGGTGGACACCTTCACCGCCACAACCCAGGCTTTACTCCATGCTGGCGAGAAAAATAACCTGCCGGAAAAGCAGACCGACAACCGTTTCTGGGCGTTGAAGGACATCAATTTCGATGTCCATTATGGCCAGGTGCTGGGCGTGGTCGGCCGCAATGGCGCCGGAAAAAGCACCCTGTTGAAGATCCTCTCCCGGGTGACCGAACCAACCGAAGGGAAAGCCGAAATCCACGGGCGGGTCGGATCACTGCTTGAGGTGGGCACGGGCTTCCACCCGGAACTGACCGGGCGGGAGAACATCTTCCTTAACGGCGCGATTCTGGGCATGAAGAAAACCGAGATCACCCGCAAATTCGATGAGATCGTTGCCTTCTCGGAAGTGGAAAAATTTATCGATACCCCGGTCAAACGCTACTCCAGCGGAATGTATCTGCGGCTGGCCTTCGCGGTTGCCGCGCACCTGGAGCCGGAAATCCTGGTTGTGGATGAAGTGCTGGCGGTCGGCGATGCCGATTTCCAGCGCAAATGCATGGGCAAGATGAGCGACGTCGCCCAGCAGGGACGCACGGTTTTGTTCGTCAGCCACAACATGAGCGCCATCCTGCGCCTGACCGAAGAGACGCTGGTGTTGGAAAAAGGTCATCTGGTGATGCGGGCTCCGACCCAGGAGGCAGTGGATTACTACCTTTCGAGCGGATTCTCCCGCCAGGGCGAACGAACCTGGGCGGCGGATGAGGTCCCCGCCGATGCGGCGCCATTCAGACCGGTTGCCCTGCGGATCGTGGATATCCGCGGAAAGACGGTGGATACCATCCGCTCGACCGAGCCATTTCAGGTGGAGATGGAATACGAGCTGTCCCAGGCGCTCACCGGGCTGAGGGTCGGGCTGTACTTCCAGACCACCCGCGGGGAGCACATCTTCGCCACCTTTGATACGGATGATCCGGGACGGTTCGAGAGCACCCCATCCCGCAAAGCTGGCCGATTACATCAGCCGCTGCATCATTCCGGCGGATACCTTCAACGAAGGCCGCTTCGTGATCGGATTGAACGCCAGTTCCTACCGGATCAAACGTTATTTCCAGGATGAGCAGGCAATCATCTTCGCGGTGGATGCCACCGGTGCCCCCGGAACCCATTGGAGCGAACCCAGGGTCGGACCCCTGCGGCCGAAATTGGATTGGCAGATTGAGGAACGCCGATGAAAAATGGCGCGGTGGAATCCTTCAAGAGATCTGCTCGGTGAGATTCCCTACACCGCCGAGTTGTATTACCTATTCCGCCAGAAGAATAAACCATCTCGCTTCGCGGTTCTCACTGATCAACCTGCAAAAGAATCTGCCTGATCTGGTGATGCAGGCGGGTGAATTTGCCGATAAAGCACCAACCGGCAAGAAAGTTCTCTTCTTCGCCACCCTCCATTACTGGATCGAACAGGCAGCCTTATTGGGTCTTACCCTGGCCGGTCTGGGGCATGAATGCCATCTCGCCTATCTGCCGTATTCCGACTGGCAGAAACAGATCAACCGTTTTGATTTGCGCCGCCAGGATATCTACGCCCGCTTGACCCTGGAGAAAGCCCTGCCATATGTTCGGCCAGTCTCTTTGCTGGGATACAAAACCAATCGGGTTCTGCCCGCATCCTTGCTGAAGGAGATCGAAACCGTCAGTTACTATGATGCTCAATACACCCTCCAGGTGGAGACAGTCGATCTCGACAGTGAGTATCTACCGGATGCGCCTGGAACGCAACCGCTTTGCCGCAGAAAAATTACTGGCCTTATGCGCTGACCTCAAACCGGATGTGATCCTCGTGCCGAACGGCACCATCCAGGAATTGGGAGCAGCCTACCGGGTGGCGAAACATCTGGGCATCCCGGTCAGCACCTATGAATTCAGTGACCAGAAAGACCGCATCTGGCTTGCCCAAAATAGCGAGATCATGCGCCAGGAGACAGACGCCTTGTGGCAAGCGCGTAAAGATGTCGCGTTGACCACTGAACAAAAGGAAACGATCCAATCCTTTACAAGGCCAAAGTACAGGGAGATACCTGGAAAAATTTTGTCCGCCACTGGCAATCCTCACCCCGCAAGGGCGGCAGCGAAGTGGCAAAAACACTGGGCCTGGACGACCGCCCTGTGGTATTGCTGGCGACCAATGTCTTGGGAGACAGTCTGACGCTTGGCCGGCAAGTCTTCAGTCAGAACGATGGCCGAGTGGATCGAGCGGAGCGTGGCACTATTTTGCCAGACGGCCGGATGTGCAATTGGTCATCCGCGTCCATCCCGGCGAAGTGTTGACACACGGTCCATCCATGGTGGATGTTGTTCAGAAGGCGCTGCCCGAACTGCCTGAAAATATCCACCTGGTGGGTCCGAAGGATAAGGTCAACACCTACGATCTGATCGAGATGGCTGACCTCGGCCTGGTCTATACCACCACCACCGGCATGGAAATGGCCATGAGCGGCGTTCCGGTGATCGTGGCCGGGGTGACCCACTACAAGGGCAACGGTTTTACGATGATCCTCAGACCTACGAAGAATATTTTGAACGCCTGGATGCCTTGCTGGAACATCCGCAGGATTTCCGGCTGACGCAAGCGCAGATCGACCTGGCCTGGCATTATGCCTATTGTTTCTTCTTTGAATTTTCGCTGCCCTTCCCCTGGCGGCTGGTTCAGATGTGGGATGACCTTAAAGAACGACCGATTTCATACGTATTAGGCGAAGGTATGGGAAAATATAGCAGTACGTTTAATTATCTTACCGGCGCACCGATCAAGTGGTAACCATGACGCAAAACGACATCAAACAGGAAGTCAGACGATTTTACGACCAGGTAGGCTGGCAGTTGGAAGCCGATGGCCTGTATCAGAACGCGCACTATGAGGACCTTCGTCCGGTTTCGGCGGAATACATCCACCGTTGCCACCTGCGGGTGGGCAAATATCTGGGCGCCAGCGGCAAATACCTGCTGGATGCCGGCTCCGGGCCGGTTCAGTACACAGAATACATCGATTACTTGAAAGGGTACACCTATCGGGTTTGCGCGGATATCTCGATCGTTGCCCTGAAAGAAGCCCGCAAGAAATTGGGCGAACGAGGACTGTATGTGGTATCTGATGTGGCCAATCTGCCATTTAAAGCCGAAGCCTTCGAAGGGGTGATGTCGATGCACACCATCCATCACCTGCCGCGGGAAGATCACAAGAAAGCCTACCTCGAATTGTTCCGTGTGCTGCAGCCCGGCAACACGGCGGTCGTGGTCAACGGCTGGACGGATTCCGCCCTGGTCGGCTGGTTGGATCGCTCGGTCAAAGGATTCAACCGGTTGAAAAAACGCATGGTTCGAACGCTGAAGGGAAAACCAGTCGGAGGCCGAATGCTGCCAAAGAAAAAGGGACATTCGTGCAGAAATATGACGCAGCCTGGTTGAACCATCAATTGGATGGCGCGTTTTCGTATGAGATTCGGGTCTGGCGCAGCGCCAGTGTTCGTTTCCTGCGGACATTTATCCATTCGTGGCTGGGTGGGAAAGCGATCTTGCGCCTGTTATTCAACCTCGAAGAGAAGATATCCGCATTATTTTGGAGAAAACGGACAATATCCGTTGATCCTGATTCGAAAATAGACCATTCGACGCATCCGTCGAGTTTTGGTTGGAGAGAAGGAGTGGACATGAAATGGAATGAGAAAGTGGTTCTGGTGACCGGTGGTACCGGTTCCTTTGGCAAGAAATTCATCGAGGTGATGCTGCAGAGATTATCACCCGGCAGAAAATTATCATTTACAGCCGGGACGAACTGAAGCAGCATGAGATGCGCGTTAAAGGATTTGATCATCCATCCCTGCGTTATTTCATCGGCGATGTGCGTGATCGCGACCGGATGGTTCGGGCGATGCAGGGGGTGGATATTGTGGTCCATGCTGCCGCTCTCAAACAGGTTCCGGCCTGCGAATACAATCCGATGGAAGCGATCAAGACCAACATCATGGGCAGCAGCAATGTGATCGATGCGGCCCTGGATGCCGGTGTTGAAAAGGTGATGGCGCTCAGCACGGATAAGGCGGTCAACCCGGTCAACTTATACGGCGCCACCAAACTGGCGGCGGAAAAGCTCTTTGTCCAGTCCAACTCATATGCCGGCAATAAACCGACCCGCTTCGCCTGCACCCGCTATGGGAACGTGGTCGGCAGCCGGGGGAGTGTGGTGCCGGTCTTCCTCAAACAGCGTGAAATCGGGAGTGCTGACCGTGACTGACGAGCGCATGACCCGCTTCTGGCTATCCCTGGATCAGGGCGTCCAATTTGTCATCCGCTGCATCGAACAGATGCAGGGCGGCGAAGTCTTCGTCCCGAAGATCCCATCCATGAACATGGCCGACCTGGCGAAAGCGATCGCCCCCGAGGCGAAAGTTCAGGTAGTGGGGATTCGACCCGGCGAAAAATTGCACGAAGTATTGATCTCGGAGGATGAAGCCCGGACAAGCATCGAATTGGAGAATATGTTTGTTGTCCAACCCGCGGAAGCCTACTGGTTCGGAAGAGGTTGGGAGGCGAAAGGGAAAAGCCTGCCGGACGGTTTCCGGTATGCCAGCAACACCAACACAGACTGGCTGGATATTCCGGCCATCAAATCGATTATTGATACACTGGAAGTGGAATAGGAGTCGATATGCGCATCCTGGTGACTGGCGCAAGTGGTCTGCTGGGGATTAACCTGGCAATGGAAGCATCCAAGCAGCATGAAGTCTATGGCGTGGTCAACGCCCAACCTTTGGAAGGCGTTCCGTTCCATTGCATCACAGCAGAATTGTTGGCGAAGGACGCCTTCGCTGAGATATTCGAACAGGTGAAACCGGACGCCGTGATCCATTGCGCTGCATTGGCCAAATTGGATGAATGTGAGACAGACCCTGCTTTTGCAGAACTGCTCAACGCGGTGCTGCCTGGCGAGATCGCGCGGGTAACCAGCGGACGGGCGAAAATGATCCACATCTCCACGGATGCAGTCTTTGATGGCAAACGGGCAGGTTACACCGAAGACGACGAGCCTAATCCCCTCAGTGTGTATGGCAAGACAAAGCTGGCCGGTGAGTGGGCGGTCATGGAAGCCAATAGCGATGCGATTATCGCCCGCATCAATCTATTCGGTTGGAGTCTTGAAGGGCAACCGCAGCCTGGCGGAGTGGTTCTTTTACAATATGCAAGCAGGCAAAGCGGTCAAGGGATTCACGGATGTGATGTTCCGCCCGATGCTCGCCAACGATCTGGCTGGTATCCTCCTGGACATGTTCTCAGCGGATCTCTCCGGGTTGTACCATGTGGTCGGATCCGAATGCATCAGCAAGTATGAATTCGGTTTGCAGATTGCGAAAGCCTTCCAATTGGACGAAAGCCTCATTGCACCGCTGTCTGTCCAGGATTTTGGATTGAAAGCTGCCCGGGCCAACAACCTGTGCGTGGACACCACCAAGGTTTGCGAAGCTCTCCACAGGGAATTGCCCGGATTTTCCACAGGTATACCCCAGTTTCAGCAGCTTTATACACAGGGTTATCCACAGGTTCTCCGAAAAATGGTGGATAACACCGGCAAAGACTTGAATCCATACCGGAAAGCAGGCTAGCGATGGATATTCAAATCGGACGGCATTGGATCGGCGATAACCATCCCACCTACTTCATCGCGGATATTTCCGCCAATCATGATGGCGAACTTGAACGGGCAAAATTGCTGATCCGCCTGGCGAAGGATGCTGGCGCGGATGCCGCCAAATTTCAGAATTTTCGGGCGGGGCAGATCGTCTCTGATTATGGCTTCACCCACATGGGCGGGCAGGTATCCCATCAATCCACCTGGAAGAAATCCGTTTTTCAGGTTTACGCCGATGCCTCCATCCCATTTGAGTGGACTCCCATCCTCAAGGAGGAATGCGATCGGGTGGGCATTGATTATTTCTCCTCGCCATATGATTTCGACGCCATCGACATGCTCGAACCCTTCGTGCCTGCCTACAAGATCGGTTCCGGTGATATCACCTGGGACGAAGCCTTGCTCCGTATGGCGAAGACCGGGAAACCCATCTTGCTGGCGACCGGCGCCTCGGATATCGGTGAAGTGCAACGGGCTGTTCACCTCATCCAGGCAGTCAACCCACAACTCGTCCTGATGCAGTGCAATACCAATTACACCGCCAGCCTGGAAAACTTCGATCACATTCATTTGCGGGTGTTGAACACCTACCGGATGATGTTCCCCGACCTGATTCTCGGGTTATCCGACCACACCTCCGGGCATGCGACGGTTCTCGGAGCGGTTGCACTGGGAGCGCGGGTGATTGAAAAACATTTCACCGACGATAACACCCGGGTGGGACCGGATCATCCCTTCTCAATGACACCGGCCACCTGGAAAGAAATGGTAGACCGGACACGGGAATTGGAACGTGCTCTCGGCAGCGCCGACAAGATGGTCAATGAGAACGAAAAACAGACCGTCATTGTGCAGCGAAGATGCCTGCGGGCAGCCCGTGATATTAAAGCCGGAGAAGTCCTCACCCGTGAAATGATCGATGTACTCCGACCGGCAACTCCCGGCGCCATCCCACCATCTGAGATCCCAGCGGTGATTGGCACCAGGGCATTGGTAGACATTCCTAACGGGAAAGAGATCAACTGGGTGGATCTGGGTCGATGAAAATTCTGTATTTCTCGCGCGATTACTCTCCGCATGACCACCGAATTCTGACAGCGATCCAGTCAGGTGGGCATGAAGCCTGGTATTTGCGCCTCGAAAATTCAGGCCGAAATCTGGAATCGCGAGAGATACCGGCTGGAATTCAATTGGTGGAATGGAGCAAAGCCCATCGAAATTTTCGCTGGGTGGATGTACCCGGATTGGTTCTGGATCTTAAACGCATTCTGACGGATATCAAACCGGATATTGTCCACGCCGGCCCGATCCAATCAGTGGGACTTGTTTGCTGCCTTATCCGGGTTCCACCCGCTCGTCAGCATGTCCTGGGGATTTGATCTGATGCAGCACGCGGATCGAAACCTCTGGTATCGGTGGGTCACTCGAAATGTGCTTGGCAAGTCAGATTGGCTGTTCGGCGATTGCATGGCTGTCTTGAATAAAGCCGCTCGTTTTGGCTATGATCTCAAACGGAGCACCTATTTCCCGTGGGGTGTCGACCTGGATCACTTCCATCCCGGTGAGAACCAGGATATCAGCCGGGAATTGGGTTGGAAAAACGCCTTTATCCTATTCTGCAACCGGTCTTGGGAACCGTCAATATGGGGTGGATGTGGTCGCCAGGGCTTTTGTTAAGGCTTCCAGAGAAAATCCAAACCTGCGCTTGTTGTTGCTTGGGAGCGGCTCGCAAGGCGAACAGATTGAAGCGATCCTGGATGCGGGCGGCGTTTTGGATCGAGTTCACATGCCCGGTCAAATACCCTTTGCGAAACTACCGGACTATTATCGCGCCGCCGACCTGTACATCAGTGCATCCCATACCGACGGTTCTTCGGTCTCATTGATGGAAGCGATGGGCTGTGGTGTACCGGCTGCTGTTTCCAATATTGCCGGGAATTTGGAATGGATCGCACAGGGTGAACAGGGCTGGATCTTTAATGACGGCGACGATACCGCGCTTGCCGGGATCATGCAGCGTGCCAGCCAGTCTCGCGTGGATCTGGCGGTCATGAGCCTGAAAGCCAGGCATAAAGCAGAAAAATTCGCGAATTGGAAGATCAACCAGGCTCGGATGTTGGATGGATACAAGAAGGTAGTATCCTCATGAGGAGCGGATGATGTATTTGACGAAACAGGATCTGGCAAGTGAGTTTTCCCGGCTGGGATTACAGGCTGGGGATATCGTTCTGGTCCACAGCTCGTACAAATCGCTCGGCCCGGTGGAGGGTGGTCCGCAGACCGTCATCGATGCTCTGCTGGAAGTGCTGACCCCGGATGGCACCCTCATCATGCCGACCTTCAATTTCAATTTCAACAAGGGTGAGCCGTGGGATGTCATGAAAACACCCTCGCATATGGGCGTCCTCACCGAACTTGTCCGCACCAACCCTGAAAGCCGAAGGGTATTCCATCCGTTCTATTCCTTCTCCATCCTGGGTAAACTAAAAGATGAAATGACCCGCATCCGATACAAGGACAGCTATGGCAAGGATTCGATCTTCATGCAGCTTCGTAAGCGCGATGCCAAAATTATGATCATCGGGTTATCCTACACTCACAGCATGACCTTCTTCCATCACATCGAACAGATGGAAGGGGTGGATTACCGGTTCATCAAAGAATTCACGGGTGAAGTCACTGATGAAGCCGGCAGAACCTACACCGACACATTCACGATGCTGGTGCGCGACATATCCAAGGGCGTCCTCACTGAAGTTGACCCGATGGGAGCAGTTCTGGAAAAGCGGGGTGTTGTGAAGATGCAAAAGATTGGCGAGGCGGATGTGAAATTGATGAAGGCCAACGACGTTTATCGCGTCACGGCCGAAGAGATGAAGAAGGATCCGACCTTGATGTATCAAATAGATCCGGGACATCATTCATAGGGGCATGATGATGAACTATTCTGGCGCAAAACAAGTTGTAGAGGAACTTTATCCGCTTCACCGGACGCTGGTTTCGGCGGGGCTGGATCGGGCGTTGGAGATCGTGGGTGAGTATTCACCGGCAGCGATGGACTACGCCATCGAGAATTATGCTCCAGGAGAAGAAGCCTGGACCTGGAAATTGCCGGAACGATACACTGTCCACAAGGCCTACCTGGAAACGGAGTCTGGCGAGAAAATTGTGGATTTCGCAGACAATCCGTTGCATCTGCTGTCTTATTCCCTGCCGATTGACAGGGTTTTATCCTGGGAAGAATTGGAACCCCATCTGTATGTGTCTTCCAAAAGACCGTGGGCCATACCGTGGCAGTTCAAGTATTACGAGCGCGACTGGGGATTTTGCCTAAGCAAACATCAGATGGACAAGCTTCCCCGCGAAGAGCGCTATCATGCAGTGATCGAAGCGGATTTTGGCACGGATCCTGAAAATGGATTTCGAATCGGGGCAGGGGTCATCCACCCGGAGGGTGGCAGATCGGATGCCGCCGGCGAATTGATCATTTGCACCCATATTTGCCATCCGATGCAAGCGAACGATGACGCGGCGGGTGTGGCTTCTGCCATTGAAGTGGCCCGCCGTCTGGCGGCGAATCCGCTCCCGGCAGGCTCCATGAGCATCCGCTTCCTGTTCTGCCCTGAGACGATCGGCAGCATCGCCTATCTTTCCCACCACGAAGAGATCATCCCAGGATTGAAGGGTGGGATCTTTGTCGAGATGACCGGGAATCAAAATTCCATCGTCCTTCAGCGCAGCCGTCAGAACGATTGCCTGATTGACCGGGTCGCCCGGTATGTCCTCAACCGGCACGGCAAAGAATTTCGTGAAGGCGAATTTGCCCAGGTGGTGGCGAATGACGAACGGGTGATCAATGGTCCCGGCGTGAATGTTCCGTGTATCTCGATCAGCCGCTGGCCGTACGAGGAGTACCACACCTCAGACGATACCCCGGAGATCATTTCTGAAGAGAATCTTCAGGGTGCGGCCGATGTCGTGGAAAAAATCATCCGCATTTACGCGGCGAACTACATTCCCAAACGAAAATTTCGCGGACCAGTCTTCCTGTCACGGTACGGTTTGTGGGTGGACTGGCGTACCAATTGGGCGCTGAACCGGGCAACCGAACGGATCATGATGCAGATGGAAGGGAACACTTCGGTTTTTGAGATCGCTGAGACCGTTTCGATGGATTATGAAGAGGTCCGCGATTACATCGAGAAGTTCCATGCCAGCGGATTAATCGCAAAGCTGCCCATGCCGATCATCGCGGAGCCCTGGTAGGACGAGATAGATGAAAAAGAAAGTGGTCGCGATCATTCAAGCCCGTATGAAATCCAGCCGGTTGCCGGACAAGGTGATGCTGGATATTCAGGGAAAGCCCATGTTGACTCGGGTGATCGAACGCGTCCGCCTCGCTAAAAATGTGGATCATGTGATCGTCGCCACCACGACCGGCGCGGACGAAGATCCGATCGCAGATCTGTGCCGGAAGGCGGGAGTGGATTGCTATCGCGGCAGCCTGCAGGATGTGCTCGACCGGTATTACCAGGCCGCGAAACCGCATCAGCCGAATATCGTGGTGCGGATCACGGCCGATTGCCCGTTGATCGATCCGGGACTGATCGATGAGACCGTGGATGTGATGTTTGGTCTGGAAGGCCGGACAGCCATCTGGAAACCGCAGGGGAAGGCTGAGAAGAATCCTATAAAAACGGAAGATGGTCTGGCCTGGGATTACGCTTCCACCCGGCTGCCTCCTCCCTGGCAGCGCACTTTCCCGATCGGTTTGGATGTGGAAGCCTGCCGTTTCTATGCCCTTGAGCAAGCCTGGCGGGAAGCGACCGCTCCCTTTGAACGGGAACATGTCATGCCTTATTTTTATGACGTGCCGGACCGGTTCCGCTGTATCGTGGCCGATTGGCCGGTGGACCTGGGATTCCACCGTTGGACGGTGGATACACCGGAAGACCTGGAATTGATCCGCCAGGTGTATACCCGCCTGGGAAACCAACCCTTCGCATGGCTGGATGTGCTGGCACTCTTCGAGCAGGATCCGGCGTTGATCCAGATCAATGCTGGAACGCATCACAAGGATTTTCGGGAAGTAGATACCCGGAGGAACAGCTAGTGGCAGACATTGTCCTGTTCTCGGCGCCCAAGCCTTTCACCAATCCGCATATCGCGATCATTCAACGCAACGCCATTCAATCCTGGAAACAGTTGGGCGCGCGGGTGGATGTGCTTTTACTGGGTGAAGAAGAAGGCCTGGCGGAGGCTGCCCGAGACCTGGGCGTTCAGCACTCGTCCCATCTGCGGCGGACCGAATCGGGGACCCCGCTGATCAGCTCGATGCTGGAAGAAGCTCGAAAGAACAGCCAGGCCAGGATCATGGCGATCATCAACGCTGATATCATCCTCCTGCCGGGATTTGTCGAATCCATCCTGAAGGTGGATCAAACCTGCAATCCCTACCTGATCCTGGGTCATCGCTGGGACATGGATATCCGCGAACCCATATCCTTTTCGTCCGGCTGGGACGACCGGCTTCGAGAAAAAATCCAAACCGAAGGAAAATTGCACAAGAACAAGGGCAGCGATTATTTTGTTTTTCCACGGGAGAACTTGAACCCGTATCCTGATTTCGCCATCGGCAGGGCTGGCTGGGATAACTGGACGATCTATCATGCCCGGTCACAGGGTTGGCCGGTGATCGATGCGACCCATGATATCGCGATCATCCATCAGCAGCACGATTACAGTCATTTGCCGGGCGGTATCAAGCATTACACTCACCCGGAATCAGATCTGAATTTGCGTCTCGCCGGTGGGAAGAGGTACATTTTCACCCTGCTGGATGCAGACAGGGTGCTTGTGGATGGTAAAATTCTTCCGTATCCCATCTCATGGCGAAAAATCGGACGGAATTTTGAACGGATCCCGGTACTACATTCAGCGAGTCGGTTCTGGATGGATGTCTTTTTTTACATCATCCATCCCGTGAAATTCATTCGCCATAAGCTGCCCGGCGTGGCAAAACTGTTTGGCATCAAACGTCCACAGGAAGATGAAGAGTAGCCAACCATGAAAGAGACGACCAAATGCCTCGAATAGGAATGAATCCTGCCCGTAATCGCGATTCAGGCTATCTGCCCAGCCGGGTCACGCTGGCTGTGCTGACGCATGTTCCGAATGAGGATGGCTATTTCGAGCACCGGTTTGAGGTGTTGCGTTTGTGCCTGGAAAGCCTGATCCATTCCACTAAAGCCGGCAGCGATCTGATGGTCTTCGACAATGCCAGCAGTCCGCAAGTGGTGGATTATCTGCGTACACTGCGGGATGAGAACCGGATCCAGTACCTGATCCTTTCGAGCCGCAATATTGGGAAGATCGATGCTTTGCAGATGATCTTCCGCGCCGCCCCTGGATCGATCGTGGCGTATACCGATGATGACGTGTTTTTTATGCCCGGATGGTTGGATGCCCACCTGGAAATTTTACAAACTTTTCCGAAGGTTGGGATGGTGACCGGCTTTTATATCAGGTCCCAGCTAAACTGGAGCGTAAAATCTACCCGCGCCTTTGCCCAAAATCCCGATGTTGAATCATCCCAGGGGATCTTCTGGGATCGAAAATGGGAGAAGCATTATGTTGAAAATATGGGCCGGACCTGGGAAAAATACGATGAAGAGACCCGCGGGCTGGAGGATACCCTGTTAACCTATCAGGATGTTTCCGCGCTGGCTTCCGCCGGGCATCATCAATTTGTGGCTTACAAGGAAGTCATCCGGCAATCTCTGCCCGGGCATTGGACCGGGCGATTGATGGGAAAGATGCGTGAATTGGATGAGGCTGTCGACAAGGCGGGATATCTGCGCTTGAATACGCCGGAACCGGTCACCCGATTGCTCGGGAATGTGGTCAGCTCTGAGATGGCCGAGCTGGCAAATCAACTCGGGATCACGGCGAAAGCCGGCACAGTCGAGCGGCCGCACGGGTTATTGCAGAAGCTGGCTCGCAACCATTTCGTTAATGGTCTCACCCGCCGAATCTATAATGCTTTGTACAAGTTCATTAACGCCTGAGGGAGTCCGGATGGCCGATTCAATCACAAAAAGAATTAAGAACGCAGCCAGGATCCTGTTGAAAGGAACGCCTGCCATCCGCACTGGTCGCGCCAACATTCCGGCCATCACTGCAGAAGAAGTGGCTGAAGCCAGAGCTTTCTTCTCACGGGAAAAATTCTTCATTTTCGGACATGCCCGATCCGGTACAACCCTATTGGCTCGCTTGATCCGGCTTCACCCGGAAGTGCATTGCAACTGGCAGGCGCATTTCTTCACCCGCCCGCCTTTGCTGAAGTCGCTGGTCAATGATGTGGAAATTGGTAAATGGCTGTCTCATCCCAGTAATCGCTGGAATCACGGCCGCGACCTCTCCCCTCTGGTGTTGCGCGGTGCTGCCGATCTGATCATGGAACGGGATGCCATGAAGGCAGGCAAACGGATCGTTGGCGATAAAAGCCCGTCGAGCGTGTTCCATGGCGAGGCGGTCCGTAATGTGGCGGTGGTTTATCCGGATGCCTATCTGATCAACATCGTCCGGGATGGCCGTGACACCTCCCTTTCCCACCGGTTTCAGGGATTTGTCGACCGGCAGGACCAATTGACCGCGGAAGACCGGCGTATCCGCGCGGACTTCATCCGCGACCCGCAGCCTTACCTGAATGGCGAGAAATCCATCTTCACGGAAAAAGAGATGCGCCACATCACCGGTTCCTGGGTACAGAATGTCAATGAGACGGAAGCCGAAGCAAAACGGCTGTATGGTGAGAAATTCACCCATCTGCGCTATGAAGACCTTATGGCAACCCCCTGGGAAGAGATGTGCAAGATCTGGAATTTCCTGGGTGTCCACGATATCCCGGCAGAACTGGAAGAGAAGATCTGTGCCGAAATGAATGCCAACCCGGATGCCGATTGGCAGGCGGAAAAAAGCAACGACCTCGCCCGTTTGATCCCAAAAGGACAGCAAGGCAGTTGGCAAAAACTATTCACCCCCCGCGACAAGGCCATTTTCAAAGAAGTGGCCGGCCAGTTGTTGATCGATTGGGGTTACGAGAAAGATCTGGAATGGTAGCGTGAAATTTTTGATTGCCGGACTAGGATCGATCGGACGAAGGCACCTGCGCAACCTGGTCGCATTGGGAGAGCGGATATTCTCCTGTACCGGACTCATCACAGCACGATGCCGGAAGAAGAATTAGCCGGTTTCCCGGTGGAGTCCGACCTGGCGACTGCTCTATCCACAAAACCGGATGGAGTGATCGTATCCAATCCGACCGCGCTGCATCTGGATACCGCCATCCCCTCCGCACAGCAGGGGGCGCATCTGTTATTGGAAAAACCCATCTCCCATTCGATGGAGCGGGTGGATATCCTCGCCGAGCGGTGGAAGAGTCAGGCAGCCGGGTGCTGGTGGGTTTCCAATTCCGGTTTCACCCGACCCTGCAGAAAGCCCGCGATTTATTGATCCGATGGCGCCATTGGACGGGTTGTCTCGTTCAAATCCAATTGGGGGGAATACCTGCCCAACTGGCATCCATGGGAAGATCATCGCGCCAGTTATGCTGCCCGGCAGGACCTGGGCGGTGGAGTGGTGTTGACGCTCTGCCATCCGCTGGATTATTTACGCTGGATGCTGGGTGAGGTGGAATCCCTCTGGGCGTTCACCAGGTCTGCCCCTGAATTGGGCTCCGATGTGGACGCTGTGGCGGAGATCGGCCTGCAGTATCAATCGGGGGTAACGGGCACCATCCACCTGGATTATTTGCAGCGACCGGGCAGCTCACACTCTGGAAATCACCGGCACAGAAGGCATGCTTCGGTGGGATAATGCCACCGCGCACTTAAATGTACCCGGCAAAGTCAGAAAAATGGCAGGAGTTCCTTCCGCCCACTGGATTTGAACGAAATTGGTTGTTCATTGAGGAGACCAAAGCCTTCCTGGCATTGATGCGGGGAGAGATCACTTCTCCCTGTACGTTGGATGATGGCATCCACGCGCTGGAACTGGCACTCGCTGTCCACCAATCAGCCAGGGAAGAACGACTGATGAAATGGTGACGGTCGATGACAAATGACGAGGACACTGGCGGATGTTCGATAGGGTATAATCAATCGGTTGCCGATTGGACGAATTTTTCGGGCAAAAATGCCCGACTGGACGAAAAAACGATAGAAGAAGGAGCTTATTTACAATGGCAGTGACAGCGAAGGCGAAAATCATTGCCCCCTATGGTGGCAAACTGGTTGATCTGGTTGTGAGTGGAGAGGAACGACAGGCTCTCATCGAAAAAGCAACCCATCTGCCATCCATCAAGATTTCCCCACGCTACCTGTGCGACCTGGAATTGATGGCCACCGGCGCATTCTCTCCCCTTGACCGCTTCATGGGACACAAGGATTATGAACGGGTATTGGAAGAGATGCGACTTATCAGACGGCACCCTTTTCCCGCTGCCGATCACTCTGACCGTCGATAAAGAAGCATACGCTTCACTGGGTGAAGAAGTGGTCATGCGCGATGTGCAGAATAATCTGATCGCGGTGATGAAGATTGAAGAAGCTTTTCCATTCGATAAGGAAAAAGAAGCCCGTCTGGCTTATGGAACGAACGATTCCAAGCACCCGATGGTTTCCGAGATGGTTCGCTGGGGCAACCTGTGCATCTCCGGTGAATTGAAAGTCATTAACCTGCCCACCTATTATGACTTCAAAGAAATTCGTCACACCCCCGCGCAAGTCCGGGCGCAGCTTGAGAAAATGGGCAACAGCAATGTGGTTGCATTCCAGACCCGCAATCCGCTTCACCGCATTCATGAAGAGCTGACCAAACGCGCCGCCGCAGCCATTGGCGGAAGCCTGCTGATTCACCCGGTGGTTGGAATGACCAAGCCCGGCGATGTGGATCATTACACCCGCGTTCGTATTTATAAAGCGTTGGTGGAAAAATACTACGATGCAAATAAAACCATGCTCAGCCTTCTGCCTTTGGCCATGCGCATGGCCGGACCGAAGGAAGCGCTATTGCACGGCATCATCCGCCGCAACCATGGCGCCAACCATTTCATCATCGGCCGTGATCACGCTGGTCCGGGCAATGACAGCACCGGCAAACCATTCTACGGGCCGTATGATGCCCAGGAATTATTCAACAAATACGCCAAAGAACTCAGATGAAGGCTGTTCCGTTCTATGAACTGGTTTATCTGCCCGACACCGATGAATACGTCGAAGGGGATAAAGTCCCCGCTGGCGCGAAAGTATTGAATATCTCTGGTACCCAGGTGCGTGATGATTATCTGGCGAAGGGCAAACTGCTTCCGGAATGGTTCACCCGTCCCGAAACCGCCAAAATCCTGCGCCAGATGTATCCGCCCCGCCACAACATGGGCTTCTGTGTCTGGTTCACCGGCTTATCCGGCGCCGGTAAAACCGCCACCGCCGAAGTACTGACCACCCTTCTGCTGGAACACGGCAAGCAAATCACCCAGTTGGATGGCGATGTCATCCGCACCCATCTTTCCAAAGGTCTGGGTTTCAGCAAGGAAGACCGCGATACCAATATTCTCCGGATCGGGTTTGTTGCCGGCGAATTGGTCCGCCATAAAGGCGTCGTGATTTGCGCCGCCATCAGCCCATACCGCGCAACCCGTGATGAATGCCGCAAGATGGTTGGCAGCGAACAATTCGTGGAAGTCTTCATGGACACCCCGATTGAGGTCTGCGAATCACGCGATATCAAAGGTTTATATGCCAAAGCCCGCCGCGGAGAACTCAAAGGTTTCACCGGTGTGGATGATCCATACGAGGCACCCATCAACCCTGAGGTCACCCTGAAGACAGTGGGTGTCACTCCGGAAGAAAATGCCCGCATGATCATTCAACTTCTGGAAGAACGCGGCTTTCTGACCCCCGATGGACTGCCAGAATAATAATAAATCTGAGAGATAGAGAGCAGATAGAGAGGAGGGACGGGATATTTCAAGGCAATGGCTGATCGAAAATCCCGTCTCTCTCATCGTCTGCTCCAGATGAGGAACCATGTCACCCATTCAGGATAAATTTGTTCTCACAGGGAAATGTGCGATTGTCACCGGGGGAATTGGTTTGCTGGGGAAAGAGTTCTGCCGAACACTGGCAGAAGCCGGCGCGTCGGTACTGGTTGCTGACCTGGATGGCGATGCCGCAGAAACGTACGCAGATCAGCTTAGGCAGCAGGGATTTGACGCGGGTTTTGCCCGGGTCAATGTGACCGATCCTGAATCCGTGCAGGCCATGGTGGATTGCGCGGTCGATCTGTTTGGCGGGGTCGATATCCTGGTGAACAGCGCGGCGATGGATCCCAAATTTGACCAGACCCAGACCGGACAGCACGGCAATACCTTTGAGGATTTTCCCCTCGAATCGTGGAAACAGGCGCTGGATGTCAATCTGACCGGCATGTTCCTCTGCTGCCAGGCGGCTGCCCGCGAGATGGTGAAAAAAAATTCAGGCAGCATTATCAATATCTGCTCGACGTATGGTCTGGTCGGTCCCGATCAGCGCATCTACGAACGCCCCGGCGATCCGAAACGGGTGAAACCGGTCTATTATTCGGTCACCAAAGCCGGTGTGTTGGGTCTGATCCACTATCTGGCAACCTATTATGCAGGAACAGCGATCCGAGCCAATGCCCTGACTCCGGGCGGTGTGTTCAATAATCACGATGATTTGTTTGTGAAGAACTATTCTGCTCATACTGTTATGGGACGCATGGCAGAAAAGGATGAGATGAACGGCGCGTTGTTTTTCCTGGCATCCGAGGCGTCATCCTATATGACCGGTGCGAATCTGGTTGTGGATGGAGGTTGGACTGCATGGTAGATCGACCGGAAATACTGGTGATCATTCCCGCCCGGGGTGGTTCCAAAGGAATCCCACGGAAAAATATCAAGAACTTTGCCAGCCATCCCCTGGTAGCATGGAGTATCGCTGCCGCCAAACAGGCCAACCTGGTGACACGGGTAATCGTATCCACGGATGATGAAGAGATCGCCGCAGTCAGCCGTCTGCACGGCGCGGAAGCGCCCTTCCTGCGGCCAGCCAATTTGGCGACAGGATTTGTCTGTCGATTTTCCTCTGTTTGAGCACGCGCTCGAATGGTTGAAGGAAAATGAAAATTATTCACCTGATTTCGTCGTCCAATTGCGACCGACTTCGCCGATCCGCCCGAACGGGATGGTGGATCAGGCTGTGCAAATGCTGTTCGATCATCCGGAAGCAGATTCCGTCCGAGGTGTGGTTCCGTCCGGACAGAACCCGTATAAGATGTGGCAGATCGATTCTGAACGGTTGATCCCGTTATTGAAAGTCGATGGCATCGCCGAACCATACAACGCACCGCGCCAGAATCTACCGCCAACCTACTGGCAAACCGGACATATTGATGCGATCCGTACCAGCACCATTCTGGAGAAAAAATCGCTGTCGGGCGATGTCATTCTACCATTGATGATCGATCCTGCATTTACAGTGGATATCGATTCGCCCCGAGACTGGAGCCGGGCAGAGTGGCTGGTCTGGCACAGTGGTTTGGACATGGTATTTCCCGGAAAGCCGCCCCGTCCATTCCCCGAGGTTGTGAAGATGATCGTGATGGATTTTGATGGCGTGTTGACCGATAACCGGGTCTGGGTGGACGAAAATGGAAAGGAAGCCGTTGCCGCCTACCGTTCAGACAGTCTGGGATTGGCGCTATTACGCGGAAGAACCGGGATCGAACCGATGGTCATCTCCATGGAAACCAACCCGGTGGTCACCGCCCGCTGTCAGAAAATGAACATCCCGGTTCTGCAGGGCATCGACCAAAAAGCCGATGCACTAAAAAAGTGTTGCATGAGAGAGGTATCGATCCCCAGCATGTGATCTATATCGGGAATGATATCAATGATCTGGAATGTTTTCCGCTCGTCGGATATGCGATCGCGCCGAGCGACGCCGAACAAGAGGTGATCATGTCTGCAGATCTGGTCCTTTCCCGCGCAGGCGGGCATGGGGCCGTCCGGGAAGTCTGCGATATGTTGATGGAGCGTTATTCAAGCCAATAAAATAGCCCAATCCGAACAGATTACCCAACTCATAGTACAATAGACCAGCTATTACCGATTGATCAGGATAAAACACACTGCGATTTAAACCCGGTTTTTGGTTTTAAGGAATTGCGGATCTCGAGCGAGGTTGAATGACACGAACGATTAAAATTGGCGATCAGATCGTTGGCGATGGTTACCCGACCTATTTTGTGGCAGAAATTGGAATCAACCACAACGGGGATCTCGATATTGCCAAACAGATGATCGACGTAGCCCGGAGATTTGGGGCGGATGCAGTAAAGTTCCAAAAACGGACGCCGGAATTATGTGTCCCACCGGAACAACGCGACCAGATGCGTGAAACTCCCTGGGGTTACATCTCCTACCTGGATTACAGGTATAAAGTTGAATTCAGCCAGGAACAATATGCTGAAATTGACCGGTACTGCCACGAAGTCGGCATTACCTGGTTCTCGTCGGTCTGGGATGTCCCTTCGGTGGATTTCCTGGAGCAATTCCATCCCGTCTGCTATAAGATCCCATCCGCGCAATTGACCGATCATGATCTGCTGCGAAAGGTCAAATCGCTCGGAAAGCCGGTCATCTTATCCACCGGTATGTCGACCATGGAGCAGATTCAAGAAGCGGTGAAGGTGGTTGGTACGGATCAATTGTTGATCACTCACACTACCAGCGCGTATCCATGCGAGCCGGACGAATTGAACCTGCGCACGATCCAAACCCTGCGGGACATCTTCCCGGTTCCCATCGGTTATTCAGGTCACGAAGTGGGATTGATCCCATCGGTGATCGCCACCGCGTTAGGCGCGTGCCTGATCGAAAGGCACATCACCCTGGACCGCGCCATGTGGGGAACCGACCAGGCTGCGTCTGTGGAACCGGGCGGAATAGAACGTTTGGTGAAGTATTTGCGCGTCACAGAGCAAGCGCTCGGCGATGGCGTGAAGCGAATTTATGAATCAGAAAAATCTTCGCTGAAAAAACTGCGAAGATATCAATAACCCGTTGGAGGTACTAATGCATCCTTTCACATCCATTTCAGGCATCATCCTGGCATATCTGGATCCAGGTTCAGGCAGTTATTTGATCCAACTCCTCATCGCTGCGTTACTTGGCGGCGGTTTCGCGATCAAAGCTTTCTGGAAACAGATCAGTGCATTTTTTCGAAAACTCTTTGGCAAACCCGCAGTAACAGAGGAAGAGAATAAGGATGAGCAGCCACAATAAAGTTGCCGCATCCTTTCGCGATCCAAGCGGGTTCATGTTTCGGCGGGATGGAGTGCTTTACCGTCAGGTAAACCAGCACTATCGCGATTCAGTATGATCTGTTGGTAACCTCTGGCCTGCTCGAAACGCTCTGGAAGCAGGGTTTGCTGGTCCCATCTGAAGAGGTGGATGTTCGACCGGCGAACGCCGACACCGCGTATAAGATCCTCAAACCACTTGAGCTGCCATTCATCTCTTATCCGTATGAATGGAGTTTTTCGCAATTGAAAGACGCTGCCCTCACAACGCTGGAGATACAGAAACAGGCGTTTGAGAAGGGATTGGCATTAAAGGATGCATCTGCGTACAACATCCAGTTCAATAATGGCAAAGCGGTTCTGATCGATACCCTATCCTTCGAACCATATCAGGCCGGTGAACCGTGGGTGGCCTACCGGCAGTTCTGCCAGCATTTTCTGGCTCCCCTGGCGCTGATGGCGTTGACTGACGTCCGCCTGTCACAGTTGCTGCGGGTGTACATCGATGGCATCCCGTTGGATCTGGCCAGCAAACTGCTGCCCGGGAGCACCAAATTTAACCTTGGCCTCAACCTGCATATTCACACCCACGCTGCCGCTCAATTGAAATACGCCGAACGACACCTCCGCGAAGAAGCAAAACCGGGGACAGATGAACCGGAATGCCTTCCTGGGATTGATCGATTCGCTGGAGTCCACCATCAAAGGTCTGGCGCTAAAGGGCGTAAAAACTGAATGGGCGGACTATTACACCGCGACCAACTATACCGAAGGTTCCCTTAAATGAAAAGCGGGACCTGGTAGGCCAATTCATCGACAAGGCATCCCCGAAAAACCTGTGGGACCTTGGCGCCAATACCGGTTACTTCAGCCGGGTCGCATCTGACAGGGGAATTTATACGGTCGCTTTTGATATCGATCCGCTGGCTGTCGAGCAGGGCTGGCAGGATGTAAAGGCGAAAAAAGAGAAAAGCTTATTGCCCCTGGTGCTCGATCTGACAAATCCCAGCCCCGCGATTGGCTGGTCCAACCAGGAGCGATCATCCTTTTTGGAACGCGGTCCCGCGGATTGCGTGATGGCTCTGGCGCTCATTCATCATCTGGCCATTTCCAATAACGTCCCGCTGGTTACGCTGGCAGAATTTTTTGCGTTGGCCGGCAAGTGGCTCATCATCGAATTCGTGCCCAAAGAAGATTTGCAAGTCCAGCGGCTGCTTTCCACCAGAGAAGACATCTTCCCGGACTATCATCCGGAGGGATTTGAACAAGCGTTTGAGACCTGCTTCCGTATGCGGGCAAAAGAACCGATCCCGGGGTCAAAACGGCTGTTGTATCTTCTGGAAAGAAAATAAATGCCAGGAAATTCAACCAGGCGGATGATCCCGTTTCATCCGATCCTGTTTGCCCTCTACCCGCCCATTGCCTTACTGGCGAATAACATCCTGCAAATCAGACCGGTGGATGCCCTCCGGTCTGTACTTGTATTTCTGTTCCTCGGCGGATTGGTCTATCTGTTGACATGGCTGATCTGCAGGAATTGGCAGAGGGCGGGCATCCTCAGCTCGATTGTGATCGTCTCTTTCTCGGTTTACGGCCAGATCTACAATGCGCTGGAGAAATTGAATAGCGCAGGTGAAGGATTGGGCAGGCACCGTTACCTCGCCCCGGTATGGTTGATCATTGCCCTTGCACTCATCTTTCTGGCAGTCAGAACCAAGCGGGACCTGAGCTACTCCAACCAGATCATCAACATCATCTCAATCATCCTGATTGGATTTCCGCTGATCCAACTGGGCGCGAGCGCCTGGTCGACTTACCAGAACACGAAGGCGAATGAACAAACCGTCTCGCAGATCACCCACGAGATTGGTCCGGGAGGCCAGATCAAGCCGGATGTGTATTACATCATCCTCGATATGTATGGGCGGGATGACGTTCTCGAAGAAAAGTTCAAGTTCGATAACACCAAATTCCTCACGTCATTGGAGGAAATGGGTTTCTTTATTGGACGATGCAGCATGTCCAACTACAATATGACCGAACTGTCGCTGGCATCATCCTTCAATATGAATTATCTGCAGCGGCTTGGAGACCAGTATCAGGCCGGGAATCGGGACAGGTCGGGTCTTCCATCGCTGATCCATCAGAGCGCGGTCCGGCATATCTTTGAAGAAATGGGCTACCGGTTTATCAATTTCGAAACCGGGTTCAGCTTCACCGAGATCCGGGATGCCGATGAATTCCTATCCCCGTCTTACCATGAGTTGGACGCAAGCGAAACCCTCGTCCACATTAATGCGTTCGAAGCGATGTTGGCGCGCACAACCGCCGTATCTGCCATCCTGGACGCGCAAACAAAGTGGTTCAATCCTGTGGTTGACGCGCTGGACACCCGAAAAGCGCACGTGATCCGTGAACTATTTGTGCTGGACAAGCTCCCCACCCTGGCCGTGGAGGAAAGCCCCAAGTTTGTATACGCCCACATCCTCATTCCACATCCGCCTTTTGTATTCAGTCGAAGCGGGGTGAATATCAATTTCCCGGGTAATGACGGCGCAACCCCGGTTGGGCCAACCCCGAAAGATTACGCCATGGGGTATCGCAATCAGTTGGATTACATCAACTACCGCATCCTCCCTATTGTGCAAGAGATTTTGGCAAATTCGAAAAATCCCCCGATCATTATCCTTCAGGGAGATCATGGGGTTGATCCAAGACGTTCATTCATTCTCAACGCCTATTATCTCCCGGATGGCGGGACGGCGGACTTATACCCGGAGATCACCCCGGTTAATACTTTTCGCACAATTCTCAATCAATATTTCCAGGGAGATTACGATCTCCTGTCGGATGTGAATTACGCCTCGAAAGACGCCACACCGTTTGATTTTTCGGTGGTGAAAGACCATCGAGTCTGCGAATAAAGGGAATATGGCCCTCAAAACGATCACGAAATACACACAACGAATCCGATTCAGTCTGGCACGCATGCGGAATGACGATACCATCCGGGCAATGGCGAAGGCTGTTGACGCGAAAGCCCGCAATCAATCCGGGTTGAAGCCGATCATCTTCTTCAACGCATCCACCCGCTTGAGTGGCTTGAGTTTGAATGCGGCTTTTTCCTTGTTGTCAGCCTGGGGATTACGTTTGGCCGGTTACCCGGTGGTACATTTCGTCTGTCAGAGGGGGATGAGCCGGTGTGTATTGGGTACCAATCGCGACCAGGTACATCAACCACTGCCATGCGAACAGTGCATCCGGCATTCTCGGGCGGAATATGATCATGCCAATATGTACTGGTTCCAATATCAGGCGGATGAGGTCTTGCAGGATTTGGTGTCTGGTCTTTCGGTGGACGCGATGGCGAAGGTGCGTTACCAGGATATTCCTCTGGGCGAAATCGTACTGCCGGCGCTCCGCTGGGAATTACGCCGCCATCACCTGATGGATGACGATTCCACCCGTTATCTTTTTCGGGAGTTCATTCTTTCCGCCTGGAATGTGGGCCGGGAATTCTTGAATCTGTTGGGGCAGGTGGATCCTGCCGTGGTCGTGCTATTCAATGGGCAGTTTTTCCCGGAAGCGATGGTCCGCTATCTGGCCACGAAACGGGGAATCCGTGTGGTCACACACGAGGTCGGCATGCTTCCCTTCACCGGTTTTTTCACCGACGGCGAGGCGACAGCCTATCCGATGGATATACCGCCCTCATTTGAACTGACCGAAGCGATGAATCAACGCCTGGATGGATACCTGTCAGCCCGGTTTAAGGGTGATTTCAAAATGGCTGGCATTCGTTTCTGGCAGGGAATGCGCGTCCTGGACCAGCAGTTCCTTGATAAGGCGGCAAGCTTCAGCCAGATCGTGCCGATCTTCACGAATGTGATCTTCGACACCAGCCAGCCCCATTCCAATACCCTCTTCCCCGAAATGTTCACCTGGCTGGATCGGGTTCTCGAAGTGATCCAGCGCCACCCAGAGACGCTCTTTGTCATTCGGGCCCACCCGGATGAGCTGAGACCGGGGAGCGCCAAGCAAAGCCGGGAAACGGTGCGCGATTGGGTGAAACTCCGTCAAGTGGAAGCGTATCCCAACGTGGTGTTCGTTGACGCAGTGGAATACCTCAGTTCCTACGAACTGATCCAGAAATCTAAATTTGTCATGGTTTACAATTCAAGTATAGGTTTGGAAGCTTCCATACTTGGGTCAACGGTGTTGGCAGCCGGAAGGTCGCGGTATACCCAGTACCCGACCGTCCATTATCCGGATTTTGCCAAAGCGTACTTCACGATGCTGGAAAAATTCCTGACTGAAGCAAATGTCTCGGCGCCGGAAGAGCATCGCGCCCAGGCCAGGCGATTTTTATACTACCAACTGTATAAAACCGCCTTACCCTTTGGAGATTTTCTTTCTGAAGCACATCGTCCCGGATTGGTACTCATGAAGAAATTTAATGTGGATGAGCTCTTGCCTGAACAATCCATTGCCATTCAAACTATTTTGAATGGCATCCAGAATCAAACACCTTTTATTTTGGCTGACGAATGAAAACATCGCTGGAAGTCAAATACCGCTTAAAATTGGCCCGCTGGCAGTGGAGGAGAGCCCAGGCTGCTTCTCAATGGGGCCGTGATTTGTTGATGCGGATGCCGGTGGTTATTGGCAATTCGATGCCAAAATCAGGTTCCCACCTGATCATCCAGATATTGGAAGGATTGACCGGGCTGGGTCCGTTTGTCAACCCAGGCATGCCGCCGCTGAACCGGAATCACGAAAACCGTAACCTGCCAAAAGAGGAAATTATTAAAAACCTCAACAGGCTAAGGCCGGGCGATATCGGATACTGTTATCTCAAAGCGGATGAGCCATATCTGACCGAATTGACGCGTCCCGGCCGAGCCTCCCTGTTCATCTATCGCGATCCGCGGGATATGATCGTCTCGCATGTTTTTTACGCGACTGATATGCACCCGGGTCATTCCATGCACAAGTATTACACCGAACAACTTGGCAGCATGGAGGAGCGGATCAACGCTGCGATCGTGGGTGTTCAGGATCCGGCCAATCCGTTGACGCCCATTGCCGAAAAATACCAGCAATATCTCGGGTGGTTGGATCAATCCCTGGTTCTCTCGATGCGGTTTGAGGAATTGATCCTCGAGCGGGAAGATGCGCTGAGGAAGATCCTGGCCTATCTAAAAGGATTTGGATTCGAACCACCGCAGGGAGAAGAGAAGGCCATGCAAGTTTTGGCAGACGCGATCCAACCGAAGCGATCCGGGACATTCCGAAAAGGACAACCGGGTAATTGGCGGGAACATTTCACGGGTCAGAATATCGCGACGTTTAAGAAAGCGACCGGCTATCTGCTCATTCAACTTGGTTATGAGAAGGATATGGATTGGTGAACGTATGGCTGAATCACTGAAAGGTGCGCTGGTAGCCCATATAAAACAGGACCGTCATTTTATGAGACGGTTTGTTCAACAGGTGCGCTATCGTTCCTTTTCATTGCGGAATGCACCGGTGTTATTCGCCAACTCATTCCCTAAAAGCGGCACCCATTTGTTGACCCAAATTCTGGAAGGGTTTACTCAAATTGGTCCTGCCGTCAACAGCGGATTGCCGGCAATGGTCATGTATGAGGGTTCTACTGGACGGGAGCGTCAGAGTGCCGAGATCATCCGTGGGTTAAGCAATTGTTCCATGGCGATATCGCATACGGGCATCTGCACGCCACGCCAGAGATCGTGGAATACTTAACCTCCCCTTTGTTCGCCACCTATTTCATCCTGCGCGATCCCAGGGATATTGTGGTCTCCCATGTCCATTACGTGACAGAGATGGAACCCAAGCACGTCCACCATGACCATTACGCGAACACGCTTAAGACATTTGAAGAAAGGTTACAGACCAGTATCCTGGGAAGACCGGATGCGCCCAATCCCTTCCCGGATATCGCTGGAAGGTTCGCGCCATTTATGGCATGGCTTGATCAGCCGGCTGTCTTTTCCGTAAAGTATGAGGATCTGCTCGAGAATCGGGAACCCGTCATCGGCCGAATGATCGACTTCGCGATGGGAAGGGGATTTTCGCTCAATCTTGATAAAAGCGAGGCTGTTCAATTATTATTAGCCCGGATCAATCCTCAAAAATCCCCCACATTCCGCACCGGAAAAGCCGGAGGATGGCGGACCGCATTCACCCCTGAGGTGTGCGACTTATTCAAGAAGACTGGCGGCGATTTACTCATCCGGCTGGGCTACGAAACCAACAACGACTGGTGATGACAAATCCAATGAAGAAACGACTCTTATCCCATCTGCCTGAAATCATCCTTGGAATCCTGATCCTGGGCGCAGCCTCTTATATTGCCTTTATTACCCCTTCCAGCCTGGTGAATTGGTACAACAATGACGATGGTTTCTTTTATTTCAAGGTGGCGCAGAATATCGTTGCCGGGAATGGCGTCACATTTGATGGGATCAATCCGACTAACGGTTTTCATCCGCTCTGGATGTTGATCTGTATTCCCATCTTTGCCATCCAGGGTGATCTGCTTGTTCCCCTTCGAATAGTCGTACTTCTATTTGGGGTATTCCAATTTATCACCGCGATCATCATCTTGAAGGTCATTTCGGAACGGGTCAACCATTGGCTGGGGTTGCTGCTTACCATCTGTTTTGTGTTCTCGTGGACGGTATTCAGCAGCACCTTTACGGGTGGACTGGAATTGGCTTTGAGCCTGTTGTTTACGGTCATTACGTGGAGGCTTGCGATTCAATACCACTCGGGGAAAAACAGGACACTTCGATTCCTGATGTGGGTTGGTCTGGCTGCCGGTTTGACCATCCTGAGCCGGTTGGATAATTTTATTCTGATCGGGTTTCTGGGGATCTGGCTGGTTTTTGATCGCAGAGAGGATTCCTCCTTCCTTCTGCTCGACACCCTTTTTCCGGTGCTCCTGGTTGTGGTCGCCAGCATGCAGCGGGTGGGATACAACCTCTCCCCATCCCAATTGTTCATCTATGCACTCACTGCCTCGCTCATCATTTTTGGCAGCGCGGCATTTTATCTGATGGGTTTTTACAGCAGGCGACCCGTTCGCATTCCCTTCTCCAACTGGTATCTACGAGGGGCGGCGGCAGGGTTGGTCAGCGCCGGAATCACGGCAGTGATCATCTACCTGCTAGGCAGACAGGGAATGTTTTTCCTTTTCCCAAGGTCAGTCATTCTCATTGCGGTTGTCGGATGGATATTCTATTCAGCCTTTATCCGAGCCTGGCTGGCACGGCGAGTTTTCGGCGGGGAAGTGCGGGAAGTAACCACCTTCAAGGTATTGATCCAGTCTGTGGGACAGTGGCTGAAGAAGCCGGCTGTATTCCTGTTGCCCGTATTCGTTTTGGTAGGGGCTTACATGATCTGGAGCCAGGTCAATTTCCAAACTCCGATGCCCGTCAGTGGACAGATCAAACAGTGGTGGGGAACCCTCCAGGTGACCACGTATGGTTCGCCGATCCATAACCTGGCCGGAGTGCAACATTACTTTCTCAGCGGCGAATCACCATTTGTTCTTTTGTATAGAATCACCAGCGCCATCACCTCACCGTTTAAAATGGAGCAATTCCCGGTCAGCACGGCCTCCTGGCTGATGTTGATCGGCGGATATCTCATCCTATTTGTCTACGAACAGCGCAAACCGGTGGCAGTCTGCTGGGACCGGCTGGCGATCTTGCCCATCCTGCTCGCCACAGTATATCGGGTCCTTTATTTTTACGTGTCCGGTTATGTCCATATGCGTTCCTGGTATTGGACGGTTGAATCATTCCTGATATTCCTACTCGTCCTGGCCGCCTTCCTGGTCTGGTATGACATGTATCCCGAATCCAAAAGCATCCGGGGCATCATCTACGCTATCACTGGCATTGCGGCGATTCTTGTGATTACCACCACTACCACCCGTATATACAGTACCTATCCTCCGCTGAAAGGTGGCTTGGACCCCGAGTTGTATTTGACCATACCACGGACGGTTGAGGCGCTCACCTCCCCAGGTGCAGTCATCGGCACTCCGGGCGGCGGAACCCTCTCCTACTTTATCCGCGACCGGCGGATCGTTAACCTGGACGGCCTGATGAATAGCAAGGAATATTTTGACGCAATGAAATTGAGAGACACGCACCCCATCCTGAAGAGGATGGGGATGGAGTACGTATACGCAAACCAGTATGCGATCCTCACCAGTCCTCCATACGATCAGATATTCGCCGGATGTCTTGAGCCGTTATCCCAGGTGTATGGAAAAATGCTGTTCAGCTATACCTGCGATTAGACCTGATATCTGCTCAAATCTTGAGTAAAGATTGCGCGCCTATCCTATGAGAAAATTCCCCTGGTTTGTCATTTTTACTGCCCTTTATCCAGTGATGACGCTGTATGCATCCAATATCACTGAAGTGAATGTAATTAAACCTGATCCGTCCGGTTCTCTTTTACTTGATCTTTGGTCTGGCTACCTGGGGAATCCTCTCGCTGCTGGATGAAAGACAACCTACGGGCAGGGATCATCGCGGCGGTCATTGTCATCCTTTTCTCTTCGTATGGGGTAATCTACACACAGATGAAAGGGGTCGAACTCGGTGGGATTGATTTTGGCCGGCATCGGATTCTGGCACCTATTACACTGGTTCTGTTTGGATGGGTCTGCTGGCGGGTGGTGATCATGGAACGCCGTAGACTGGAATCCATGGCAATCTACGCGAATCTCATCGGGTTGGCTCTTCTCATTATGCCAGTCGCCCAAATCGTATTCAACCTGGACAAAATTAAACTCCCTTCAAACCACAAACCATCTCTGACCGGATCAATTCCGCATTGCAAACGGGAATTCATCTCCAGATGTGTATTACTTCTTGTTGGATAGTTATAGCCGGGAAGATTACATCCGGGAATACATGAAGTATGACAATAGTCCTTTTTTGAATGAACTGCGGGAGATGGGATTTTTCGTAGCCGATTGCAGCCTGAGCAATTACAGCGCCACACGGTTATCACTGGCCAGTTCTTTGAACATGGATTATCTCGACGGACTGGGCCCGGATTTTATCCCCCAGAATAAGGACGAGACCACCCTCGATCCCTATATCTTGAACAGTAAAGTTGTTGCAGAATTTCGCGCGAGAGGATATCAGATAGTGGCTTTCGAGACCGGCTATCCGTTCACCGATCTGGTCAATGCGGATATCCACTATTCGGTCACCGCCAAACCGTATTTGGCTCCTTATCTCACAGCATTCGAAGTTCTGGCTTTGGATAATACCATTGTGTCTGCGTTGAAGGGGAATGAGGCGTTCGTTCAGGCGCTGGGAATCGGTTTCGAATTCCATGATAAATACCAGCGCCAGCAATATATCCTTTCAAAAATCCCAGCTATTCCAACACTTCCGAGTCCCAAAATTTGTGTTTATTCACCTGGTGACGACCCATCGACCTTATATCTTTAATCCAGATGGGACCCCGATCGTGGATAAGAAATACTATCAGTACGATGGTTTTCCGGCGAACAATGAGACCTTGATCGATGGGTATCAACGGGTTCTACAATATACCAATGCCCAACTCTTGCCCATCCTCAAGACGATCATCACCGAGAGCAAACAAAAACCCGTGATCATCCTTCAAGGCGACCATGGTGTGCTGGCTCCGGGCAGGAACAGCATCCTGGTTTCGATCTTTGGACTGTCCCCGGATGTAGTCCTCCAGCCAGACCTCTCTCCGGTCAATATCTTCCCGGTGGTCTTCAATGATCTGTTCCAGAGCAATATTCCTCTCCGATCAAATCAATACGCGTCATCGAATGTGAATAAAGATCCGTTCCTGTTTACTCCGCTCGACGCTTCCGCTCCCTGCGAGGTCCAATAATGAGATCTATTTTTACGATCACTGGTGGAGTTAGCCGATGATTGAAAGTCCGCGATGTTCCATCATTATTCGTGCCCATAACGAAGAGAAGCACATAGACCAGCTTCTTCAGGGGATCACGCATCAGAGCGTCCAACCGGTGGAGATCATCCTGGTTGATTCTGGTTCCACGGATCGGACGATTGAAATCGCGAGCCAGTACCCGATCAAACTGGTTCAGATCGATCCGGCCGAGTTTACCTTCGGGCGTTCGTTGAATCTGGGAATAGCCCGTTCCACTGCGGAATTGATCGTCCTGGCCAGCGCGCATGTCTATCCGGTCTATCCCGACTGGCTGGAGGTCTTGTTGCAACCGTTTATGAATCCGAAGGTGGGGTTGACGTATGGCAAGCAGCGTGGAGACAGCCGGAGCAAATTTACCGAACAACAAATCTTCCGACAATGGTTTCCCGACAGCCCCCATCCCATCCAGGCACACCCATTCTGCAACAATGCGAATGCTGCGATTCGAAAATCTTTATGGGAAGCCAATCCCTACGAGGAGACATTGCCGGGCCTGGAAGATTTGGAATGGGCAAACCGGATCTTCCAGCAGGGGTTGCTGATCCAATATGTGCCTGAGGCAGAGATCATCCATGTCCACGAGGAATCACCCAAGGGGGTGTTGAACCGGTATCTCCGTGAGGGAATGGCGTTCAAGCGGATCTTTCCGCACGAGAAATTTGGCCTGGGTGATTTCTTTCGATTGGGCTGGGTAAATATCTGGCATGATCTCCGGGATGCGAAAAGCCAGGGTGTTTTCTCCCGGGTGTGGAAAGAGATCATCTGGTTCAGGTTGGTGCAATTCTGGGGAACATACCAGGGGTATAACCAATCCGGCCCACTCACTGCGCAATTAAGGCAGCGTTTCTATTATCCGAATCAACCCTTATCACCTGCCGGGAATCATGACAGGCCGGTTGCTCCAATTCAGTATAATAAGAAAAACAGGAAAGGGGACTGATATGACTCAACCTCAAATCGCAGCACTGGTACCCATGCGGCATCACTCTCAACGAGTACCCGGCAAGAATTACCGGGTGATGGCAGGAAAACCATTATTCGCCCACATCATATCCACCCTGTTGATGGTTCCTGAGATCCAACAAATTGTCGTGGACACAGACAGCGATACGATCATGGATACGCTGGCCAGGGATTTCCCTTCGGTGATACGGGTTCATCGGCCGGAGCATCTGAGGGCAGACACGATCGCGATGAATGAAATCCTGATGCACGATACCCAGCAGGTCAACGCTGATTTTTACCTGCAAACTCACTCCACCAATCCGCTGCTCACCGCCGGCACCATTTCAAATGGGATCCGTAAATTCCTGGCCAAGTATCCTGCCTACGACTCAATGTTCAGTGTGACCAGACGGCAAGTCCGGTTTTGGGATCAAATTGGCAGGCCTATCAATCACAACCCCGCGGTATTGATCCAAACCCAGGATCTTCCACCCGTTTATGAAGAAAATTCTTGCATGTATCTGTTCTCACGGGAAAGCCTTGAGCAAAAGCGGAATCGACTGGGTGAACGGCCCATGATGTTCGAGATCAGCCCGGAAGAGGCCTGGGACGTGGACGAGGAAATCGATTTTCGCATGGCAGAGTTGATGCTCTCATTGCGCGCCTGAGAAAGCCTACACATTACCACCCATTGAAAAGCGAATTCGAGTGACCAACCTTAAAAGTATTTTTCATCGTTTAATCTATTATCCTTTAATCCTGAGCCTGTATCCCCCATTGGCCTTATTTGCGAGCGAATCAAGGTCAGATCGGTATCGATAAACTGATCTGGCCTGCTTTGTTTTCGATCATTTTCGCCATCGTTGTATACCTCGTTTCCCTCTTGTTGACTTACCGCCCGGATAAAGCCGCCATCCTGACAGTGGTTGTTGAATTATTCTTCTTCTCCTACGGGCATCTCTATTCCCTCTCTGGAAGGCTTCGTCCTCGGGGAATGGCTGATCGGCCGTCACCGCTTCCTGTTCCCACTCTGGTTGGCACTGCTCGTCCTAATCCTGTGGTTGGTTTCGAAGACCAGCCGTATCCATGAATTGGTAACAAAAGTATTAACCCTGATGAGCGTGGTTTTGGTTGTGCTTCCGCTGGGTCAGATCGCGTACCGGCAGGTCAATGCCGAGATGGCTGTGGATGCGTTTACAGAAGACGTCAGTGAGATTTCCGCCAGCACCCAATCCCTTGGATATCTGCCCGACATTTACTACATCATCATCGATACCTATGGAAGAAGCGATATCCTCAAATCTGAATACCACTATGATAATTCCGAGTTCCTGGGTTATCTCAGATCCAGGGGATTTATGTGGCTGATTGCAGTATGGCCAATTACAACCAGACCAATTTATCCCTTTACCTTTCCCTGAATATGGACTATCTCGCGGATAATTCCCAATTGGAAGTGACCCGGCTGGGGAAAGGGATTCGGCATAATCCCGTCCGGAAGATCCTGGAGGGATTGGGCTATCAGACGGTTGCCTTTGAGACAGGGTACAACTTCACCGAATGGTTTGACGCGGATTATTACTTCATACCAACCAGTGCCGCGCTGGGTACCAAATCCATCCTCAGCCGGCTCAGCAGTTTTGATATCCTCTTCCTGCGCAGCACCATGCTGGCCACAGTTGTGGATTCCAATATTCAGCAAACCAACGACGCAGAAGATACGTATCGCCGCACCCTGACCCTGTTTACCTATGAAAAGCTGAAGGAGATCCCGGATATTACCGGACCGAAGCTGGTTTTCGTCCATTTCAGCACCACCCATCCGCCATTTGTCTTTGATGAGAATGGCGAACAGACCACTCAGGCTTTGCACGTGTTGAAGCCGCGCGAGGGACAGGACGACTATTACAAAGGCTACAAGGGGACCCTGGCCTACTCAGACAAGAAGATGCGTGAGGTCGTGGATACCTTGCTGGAAAAATCGGAAAATCCCCCCATCATCATTATCCAGGGGGATCACGGACCTGAAAAGGCGGGCGAAAGCAAGTTCTATGAGATCCTGAACGCGTATTATCTGCCGGATAACGGCGCACAGAATTTGTATCCGACCATCTCGCCCATAAATTCGTTTAGAATTGTATTGAACCAATATTTCGGGCAGCACTTCGACCTGCTGCCTGACGAGATGTATTCGTCGAAACCGGATGAAACGACCTACATGATTCCGATCCAATGCCCGGCACAATAAGGACTCTGATGAAAACCGTACTCTTAACCGCGCCCTACATGCTCCCATTTATGGAGCGATTCAAACCAGTATTCGAACATTACCAGGTGGAGTTGATCATCCCGGAAGTCCACGAACGTCTTTCAGAGAATGAGCTGATGCAGTATGCCGGCAAATTCGACGGCGTTTTGTGCGGAGACGACCGCTTCACCACCCGGGTCATCGAAGCCTGTGCGCCGCGGCTGAAAGTGATTTCCAAGTGGGGGACGGGTATCGATTCGATCAATCAGGCTGCGGCGACCCGGTTTGGGATCCTGATCCGGCGAACGACCAACGCATTCACGGTTCCGGTATCCGATACCGTGATGGGCTATATCCTGGCATTCGCCCGGAAACTTCCGTGGATGGATCGCCAGATGAAGATGGGCGGGTGGGATAAACTCATGGGGAAATCATTAAGCGAGTGCACCCTGGGCGTCATCGGCGTGGGAAATATCGGCAAGGCGGTGATTCGCAAGGCACACGGCTTTGACATGACCTTGCTTGGCAATGATATCATTGAGGTTGATCCAGATTTTCTTTCCCAATATGGAGTCGAGTTGACTTCCCTGGAGGATCTGTTGACCAGGTCTGATTTTATCAGCGTGAACTGCGACCTGAATGCAACCAGCTTCCATCTGATCAACCCGGAACGGCTGGCTCTTGTAAAACCCGGTTCAATCCTGATCAACACCGCTCGAGGACCCATCGTGGATGAGCCTGCCCTGATCGACGCGCTCACCAATGGAAATCTGGGCGGGGCGGGATTGGATGTCTATGAAATGGAGCCCCTTCCGGCGGACAGCCCCCTGTTGAAGATGGACCAGGTTTTACTGGCTCCGCACAATTCCAATTCCAGCCCGGCTGCATGGGAGAAAGTGCATTGGAATTCCATCCGAAATCTGCTGGATGGGTTGAAGATTCCATGCACCGATCTATCTCAATTCTATGAGAATGGAGAAAACCAATGACACCACAGGTGATGACCGTACTGATTACCGGCGCTTCAGGCGGAGTGGGTAGGGCAACCGTGAAACTGTTCACGGATAAAGGATGGAAAGTCATCGGGGTTGATCGATCCAACCAGGCGGAAGATTTTCCAAAATCTGGATTGTTCATTCAGGCCGACATCTCCAACCCGGATGACATCAAACGGGTCTATGACGACACCTATCATTTCAGTCATCACCTCAACGCGGTGGTGAATAATGCGGCCATGCAAATCGCGAAACCCATCCTGCAGACGTCGGTGGAGGAATGGGATGCGGTCATGACATCCAACCTGCGCTCGGTTTTTCTGGGAGCGAAGCTGGCTCACCCATTACTGGTCAAAGCTGGCGGAGGCGCGCTGGTGAATGTCTCTTCGGTACATGCCATCGCGACTTCGGCGAACATCGCCGCTTACGCTGCCAGCAAAGGCGGGCTGCTGGCTCTAACCCGGGCGATGGCGATTGAATTTGCCGTCGACAATATCCGGGTGAACGCCATATTGCCCGGAGCGGTGGATACCCCCATGCTCAGAGCTGGTCTTGAACGCGGACATCTGGATGGAGGCACCATCGTTGATCGCCTGGAAAACCTGGCCCGCAAGACGGTGAATGGACGGGTCGGGCAGCCGGCCGAGATCGCGTCCGCCATCTTCTTCCTGGCAGACAACACCCAGTCTTCCTTTATGACCGGTCAGGCATTGGTGGTGGATGGAGGGGCGACAGCCCGCTTGAGTACGGAATGACGACCCTGAAGCAACAATTGATTTCTTTGATACCTTCCTCCTTAAACCGGGAGTCAAATCCATTTATGATGGTATTCGCAGAATTCCGGATCTGCCAGGTGCGTATTTGCATCCCTGGCGGCGTGCCAGCATCCGACGGTTGAAGGGATATCACAACATCCACGCCGGAAAGCGCTGCTTCATCATCGGGAATGGACCCAGCCTGAAACAGATGGATCTTTCCCTCCTGAAACATGAGTTTACTTTCGGGATGAACCGCCTGTATATGGCTTTCCCCGAGATGGGTTTTCCGACATCCTATTTTGTTTCGATGAACGATCTGGTCGCGGAACAATGCGCGCGAGATTTTGAAGCACTCACTATACCCAAGTTTTTTTCCTGGCGGGCGCATAGATGGATCACTCCAGATGAACAGACCCAATTCATCTATTCCACCTATACCGGACCGGGTTTCTCGACGGATATCACCGGTCGGGTTTGGGAAAGCGCGACTGTCACCTATGTCGCGCTGCAGCTTGCCTACTATATGGGATTTTCCACCGTGATCTTGATCGGCGTCGATCATAATTTTGTGACCCAGGGAAAGCCGAACACCACCGTCGTCTCGCAGGGTGATGACCCAAACCATTTCAACCCCCAGTATTTCGGCAAGGGGTTCCGCTGGCAGCTGCCCGACCTGGAGACATCCGAATTGGGATACAGGCTCGCCCGGGATGCCTTCTCCGCAGACGGCCGCCAGGTATTGGACGCGACTGTGGGCGGGAAGCTCACGATTTTCAAAAAAGTGGATTACCAGAGCCTGTTCTCTCCCAAATAAAATGCGAATACTTCGGCGCATCTCCCAAGGTATTGTGATCATTCCATGAACCAGCATCCCCTCGTCAGTATCGTGATCAATTCGTACAACCAGGCGGAATTTCTGGAGAAGACGATCCTCTCGGTACTGCAGCAAAAATATGACCGAATGGAAGTCCTTCTGGTCGATGGCGGTTCCACCGATCAGAGCCTGGAGATCATTCAGCGCTATCAGGATCGATTTGCCTGGTGGGTATCCGAAAAAGATCTGGGACAGGCGGATGGGATCAATCATGGATTGGCGCATGCGAAAGGTGAACTGGTCGCATGGTTGAATTCAGATGACACCTATCGCCCGGGCGCGGTTGCCGGTGCAGCGGAAGCCTGGATGGCTGATCCTGATGCGGTGCTTGTGTATGGCGATGTGATTTCGGTTAATGAAAATGACACGCCCATCCGCAGAATCCCGTGCGGGGATTATCAACTGGCGGACTTGATGATGTTCAAGATCATCAATCAACCCGGCGTATTCATGAACCGGAAAGCCCTGGATCAGGCGGGAATATTGTCGTTGGATTATCACTTCCTGTTGGATCACCACCTGTGGCTGCGACTGGCGAGGTTTGGAAGATTGACTCATGTGCCGCAAGTCTGGGCTGCCGGACGGTTTCACCCGGCTGCCAAGAATCTGGCATCCGCGGATCAATTTGGACAGGAGGCGTACCGGATTGCGCGCTGGTTGGAATCAGATCCAGCCTATGCCGGCGAATACCTGATCCTGAAGAATAAGGTATGGGCTGGCGCCCATCGAATGAATGCCCGCTACCTGCTGGATGCGGATCAATACGCGGCAGCTTTCCGCGCTTATTGGAATGGATTGACCCGCAGCCCTGCCCTGGTTATACCTGAATGGCATAGGATGGTCTATTGCCTGTTGGCCCTGATGGGATTGAAAAAATTAAAGTCGGCTTATTTACATCTGCGTCGGAAATTGCAACCGGTACACCTGGAAGACTAAGTTTACTTATTCTGGAGAACCATTGATCGGTTATTTTAGCGAAAGACCCCTGTTCCATAAGATCATCCTGCTGATGCTGCTCATCGCGGGAATGGGTGTTCGGCTGCTGGATCTGACCGATCCACCGCTCGATATCCATCCTACCCGGCAGTTGCATTCTGCCTTGATGGCGCGAGGCATGTATTACTCCCAGCAGGTGCAGGATGCGCCGGATTGGATGATCCGCACCGCCATTCAACAGGGCAAACGGGAAGCTGTCATCGAACCGCCGATCCTGGAAAGACTGACTGCCTGGGGATACCAATTGACCGGCGGTGAAAATCTCTGGATCGCGCGATTAATATCTGCCTTATTCTGGGTGGCGGCAGGATTGGCTCTGTACAGCCTGACCTCCTCCCTGGTGAATCCCGATGGCGGTTTATTTTCACTGGGTGTCTATTTGTTCAGTTCCTATGCGGTGCAAGCCTCGCGGACATTCCAGCCGGATCCCATGATGGTCAGCCTGATCATCGTCTCCTGGTGGGCTTTCTATCGCTGGCGGGAGAAACGCACCATCCAAACGGCTGTGCTGGCCGGGGTCGTTACCGGGCTGACTCTATTGGTTAAAAACACATCCATCTTCTTTTTATTCTTTCCATACCTGTTCCTGGTACTCGAAGAGGATTTGAAAAAAGCCATCCGCAGCAAGCAGACCTGGTGGGTGGTGGCGCTATCTGTACTGCCGGTATTGAGCTATACCCTGTATGGGACGTTCGTGGCGAAATTCCTGTCTCAGCAATTCGGATTCAGGTTCTTCCCGTCACTCTGGTTTGAGCTGGCGAACTACTCACGCTGGTTCAAACAGGTCATTGATACGGTCGGTCTGCCGGGCTTATTGCTCGCACTGGCAGGGATACCGCTTTTTATGGCGGGAAAACCCTTGCGGCTGATCCTGGGCGCCTGGATGGGCTATATCCTATACGGGTTAACCTTCGCTTACCATATCGGCACCCATGATTATTACCAGCTTCCGTTCCTGCCCCTGGCGGCTATTTCCATGGCGCCCATCGGCGCCGCGATCCTGAGCCGCCTGGCTGAGGCTGTTCGGGAGAAAAGATGGGATATCCCGGTAAATATCCTGCTGGTCATGATCATCCTGGCGTCGTTCTGGTCTGGAAGGTTGTTACTGCTTAATGAAGATTACCGATCGGAACCCTCATTCTGGCGGAACCTGGGAGACCGCTTGCGAGAAAGTTCGGTGCTGGGCATCACCCAGGATTATGGCTATCGGATGTCTTATTATGGCTGGGATACGATTGAGAATTGGCCATCCACAGGTGACCTCGCTATCCGCGATCTGGCAGGCAAAGATAAGGGGGATGTCATCAGCCTACTGGAAAAGCAAATCGCGGACGAGGAGTATTTCCTGGTCACCTGGTTTGAAGAATTCGACCGCCAGCCAGAGGTGAAGGACTACCTGTATGATCACTTCCCGGTTGAACAGGGCGATGGGTACATGCTTTTCAATCTGCTCGAGCCATTGCCATCGGGAAATTGATTTGGGAAAATTATGATGAAGAAAAATCGAGTTGACTCCATGCTATCTGCGCCAAACATCAATTCCATCAGCCGTATTCTCCAGAGCTGGAAGCTGCTGATCATCGCATTTCTGGCGGGGGGATTGATGGGCGCGGCAGTATACGGGCTTTTCCCACCACCATATAGAGCGATGGCTGTCGTGGTGATGGATCAGAATCTGGAAGAAGTCTTTCCAACCGCGCCTGACCGGGAGATCTTCTACTTTCTGGAACGTGAAACCCAGAAATTGGAAGAACTGGCCTGGTCGGATGTGGTGATGCAAAAAGTGGCACAGCAAATCGAAGGTGTGAGCGTCGTCGACCTTCGGGATGGGATGCTTCAACTATCCCAACCATACGACGGGGGATGGCGGATGTATGGTATTTCCTCCGAACCGGAAACAGCCAGAAAGCTGGCGAATGTCTGGTCGAACGCGTTCGCCAATACCGTGATGACCGGTGTTGAAAATGCGAGGAATCTGCGGCAAGCGCAAGAGGCATTAACCCTGCTTGACCCATCCGACCCTGCCCATACTGCGCGGATCACTGAATTGAACCTGCAGGTTACCCAATTGACCGAATCCTCTTACGGGATCCATCCGGAGATCGAGGTGTTCCGCAGCCAGAAATTCGACCTCACTGTCACACCGGCTGTGAATCAGGGCGCCTATTTATTGGCCGGCGCGATGATCGGTCTGGCGGCCATGATGATCGGAATGGCATTGTTCCGTAAAGAAAATGAATAAGCGAGAATCAATCACCACCGGGTTGGAGCGCTGGAGCCGAATCTTCTGGGCCCTGGTGGTCGTCACTCTGCCGGTAACCAGCTTTCGCTACTTCCCGTTCCTGGGGAAGGATACCATGGTTCGCCCGTTGGCATTCTACCCGCTGGCAATCCTGGTGGTTCTGCTTGCTGTCCGGATGTTGTGGTTTGGTTTCCGGCCGCGTGTGAACCGCAGTCTGCAGCTCTTATTTTTCTTTCTGTTGTGCGCCGCAGTAGCCTCAGTGATCGGATATTTGTTCGCTCCCGTGCAGATGCATGGTCAGGAATATCTAGGGCGCAGCCTTCGCGCCTGGGTGACGCTTACCGGGGGGATCGTATTCTTCCTCACTACCCTGGGTATGAACCAATCCGAGGAGGATCTTCGTTTTTCCCTGAAATGGTTGTATGTGGGTCTGGCTGCCAGCATCGTCTGGGGCGGGATCCAGTTTATATCCTATCTCAGTGATTTTCCGGGCAGAGGGGTACTCAACAAATTCCAGTTATTGTTCTCTGTGAGGCAGTTACTGGTGAAAGAAAGGGTGGCCGGTTTTGCATTCGAGCCATCCTGGCTGGCAAACCAACTGGCGGCGATCTACCTGCCCTGGCTGTGGATATCGGTGCTGACCGGCTATCGAGTATTCCGCCGGAGATGGATCGAACCGGTCCTGCTGATCGGTGCGGTATTCCTGCTCATCAGCACATTTTCAAGGGGCGGCTTGGTCATGGCGGTCATTTCCTGCGCGGGTGGATTTCTGCTCTCGCAACGTTCCCTATTCAGAAAAGTCGGCGAATGGTACCGCGAGCCATTCCGGAAAAGAGAAATTTGGGCGACGGCGTTGCGCGTAGGCATAACACTCATGCTGGCTTCAGCAGTAGTGGTTGCCGGTTACCTGCTGTCGCAAAACCGATATTTCTCCCGCCTTTGGAAATCCAATAAAACCAACCTGGTCGATTATGTGGTTGATATTTCCGCAGGACCCAGATTGGCGTATGCCTTGGCCGGCTGGGGTATCTACGACACGCATCCCTGGACCGGAGTCGGACTGGGCGCAAGCGGATTGTATCTTTACGATCATATTCCAGATTGGTCTGCCACGACCCTGTCTGAGATCACCCGTCAACTCACTCCGGATGCCTGGTTGTATCCAAACATCAAGAATCTGCACCTGCGGATTCTGGCTGAAACCGGGCTGATCGGATTTGGTTTTTACCTGGTGTTCTGGCTGAGTATTCTGGCGCAGATCATCGAGATCCATCGCAGGAAAGAACCCCTCAGCCGGCTTGTTGCCGGGGCGGGAATGACCATTTGGTTGGTTCTTCTACTATATAATTTCACCCAGGATTCCCTCATCGATCCCAATGGGTGGTGGGGAATCGGACTATTCCTCGGTCTTTCTGGCTATCTGACACAGGCAAAATCGCACGCACCCCGACAGGAAAATGAGCATTGAATCCATGTTATCATTGAGTTACCACATCAAATAACAAGGGATTTCGAATGATCGTTCTCTCTGTAGGCATGCCGCGGGCTGGTTCCGGCTGGTATTTCAATCTCATTCAAGATCTGGTCGTGAGTAATGGCGGGACCAATTCCCGCGAGATTCGACACAATTACCATCTTGAAAGTATTTTGACCGAGGTCAATTGCAATATCAGCGCGCTCACTCTGCGCAGGGTGACACGGGTACTCATGCCCTCCTTGAAAGGCGAAACCTTTACCATCAAAGCTCACTCAGGTCCGACCGTGGTATCTGACCTGGCGGGCAAAGCGGGTTGGCTGAAATGCAGCTACATCTATCGTGATCCGCGTGACGCGTTACTCTCGGCGATGGATTTTGGCCGCCGCACCCTGGAAAAAGGTCAACCCAATGCCTTTTCTCACCTGACAACCCTGGACCTTGCCATCGACTTTATGCTCAAGTATTGCCGGATCTGGGAAGGATGGATGGACCGGCGAGATGTACTGCATGCCCGATACGAAGATTTGTTGACCGATTACGATGTCGAATTGGCTAGCCTGCTCCGCTTCCTGAACTATTCACCCGACATCCCCGCGAACAAAGAAATTCTGGAGAAATACCGTCCCGGAAAAGCGCGGGAAGGAAAAGATGGCTTGCATTTCTTCAAAGGACAGATCGGGCGCTTCCGTGAGAAGTTCTCGCCTGTTGAACAGGAACAGATGGCAGCCGCCTTCTCACCCTATTTAGACAAAATGGGTTATTCCCTCTAGAAGGATTTCAGGGTGGGAAATCCGCAACTCTCCGTGATCATTCCGGCATACAATGAAAGCCGTTACATTGCCGGTACGGTCCAATCGCTGATCCATTATCTCAAGCCAAGATACCCATCCTTTGAGATCATTGTGGTGGATGACGGCTCCCGTGATGGGACTTCAGAGGTACTGGAAGCAACTTCGCTTTCACTTCCCGTGAATTGCTCAGTTCAAATTCTGCGCAATGAAATCAACCAGGGAAAGGGGTATTCCATCCAAAGGGGAATGGAGGCGAGCCGTGGAGCAGTCGTCCTTTTTATGGATGCTGACCTTGCGTACGACCTATCCATTATTGACCTAATCGTGGAAACCATTAATAATGGAGCAGATATTGCCATCGGATCGAGGTGTGTGACTGGTTCACAAATCCAATCGGAGATCCCCTTTGTAAGGAACCTCTCCGGGAAGATATTTAACCTTCTCGTTCAATTGCTCCTATTTTCAGGGATACCCGACACTCAGTGTGGCGTAAAAGGCTTCAGCCGGAATACAGCGAAAACGATTTTCCCAAGGCAAACGATGCGCCGTTTCAGTTTTGATGTGGAAGTTATTTTCATCGCCCGTGAGCTGGGATTATGCATGGTTCAAGTGCCTGTCAAATTGTCTTATTACCGGAATGAAAGCCGGATTTCGCATTTTTGCTGATTTATGGGATATGCTAAAAGATATCCTGACAATCCGTTGGAAGGGATGGCGGGGAGAATACCAAGAATCTCTCCTGCAGAAGGTGTAACTCGCATGTGGTTGGCTCCGATGTTCCGAAACCGTCCCGGGCGTGATCCAAATCAGCCGCGCTGGAAATTCACCGTATTGGCGTTGGTCGCGGTGACTTCGATCCTGGCACTCTTGCCATTCATTTATACAGGCATCTACTCCCGCTTCCAGGCAGACGATTATTGTTCAGCCCAATTATTGCGATCCACTGGTTTTTTGAATGCTCAATGGGAGTTTTATACCGGCTGGTCAAACCGGTTCAGCACCATGTTCATGACCGGGCTGATCGACCCGTTGGATGTGCTTGGGATGCAAATTCTCCCGACCATTCTGGTGGTTGGTCTGTTGCTGTGTGGATATTATCTGCTGCATACACTTCGCAATGCCAGAGGGTGGAGCCTGTCTGACCTGGAGATCCTGGCAATGGCAGGCGTCATCACCTTCATCTCTGTGTATTCTGCCCCCAATGCATTCCAATCCATTTACTGGCGGTCCGGGAGCATCACGTATACGCTTCCCATCCTGGGTTTTCTGATCCTGGCTGCGATCCTTGTTTCTCACCTGTCAAAAAATCCCACCGGTTGGAAGGTGATCCTGATTGGCTTGCTCGCCTTTTTCAACGGCGGGTTCTCTGAGACTACGGCCGTCATGCAATCGGCTTTACTGGGGATGGCTGCGGGATGGATTCTCTGGCGGGTTCGGACATGGTGCGACCAATTTTCCCGGGAAGGCCACCCTATGGGCAGCCATCGCCGGATCCATTCTCGCCATGGTGGTGATGATCCTCTCGCCGGGAAATGCCATTCGGCTGAGCCAGATGCCCGCGCCGCCGGACTTTTTTCGCTGGCTCTATCTGATATTCCGATTTGGCGCGGGCTTTATCTATCAGACAGTGACCTCGTACCCGATCCCCCTCCTGGCCACGGTGATCCTTGGTTTTGCCTTATCGCAGCAACGAGACTGGCATGACGCGCAACCCAAGCGGTGGTACTGGGCTTTCTGGGCAATTCCCACAGTTGTACTATTAGTGATCGTCGCTGGCTGCGCGCCGAGTGCATACGCGCAGGGCGCCTATCCGGAAGACCGGGCCATGATCTTCGCCCGGTATATTTTGACGGCAGGTCTTCTTGCATATGCCTACCTGATCGGTGCGGTTTACCTGCACTGGCGGCAGAGATCGGACCAATTTAAGCTACTTCCAGCACAATCATTCCACGGTTTCATCCTGGTGATGATGTGTTTCTATCTCTTTTATGGCGCTTTACAGACGTTGGCTGCAATCCCGGCTTATCAGGCAAGGGCGAATGCCTGGGATGCCCGGGCTCAGGATATTGAGACCAACCGGATAGCCGGTCAGATGGATCAGATTGTCCCCGCCTATGACAGCATGGGACGGATCCGTGAATTATCCGACGATCCGCAGCACTGGGTAAACCGGTGTGCGGCTTCGTATTACCAGATCGATTCCATATCTGCCCAATGAAAAATCACACCCTCGTTTCAATCGTGACGCCATCTTTCAACCAGGCGGCCTACCTGGAGGAAACCATCCTGTCTGTGCTCGGACAGGACTATCCCCACCTGGAATACTGGATCATAGACGGCGGATCCACCGATGGAAGTCGGGAGATCATCCAAAAGTATGGTTCCCGTCTGGCCGGGTGGGTCTCAGAGAAAGACCTCGGACAGACCGATGCGATCAACAAAGGTTTCGCCCGTGCGAATGGACAGGTACTCGCCTGGTTGAATTCTGATGACACCTATCAGCCGGGAGCGGTCAGTGAAGCGGTCGCCCTCCTGGATGAGCATCCCACCTGGGGAATGGTCTACGGGGATACCCGTTTCATCAATGGGAAGGGTGAATCGATCGGCAGGTTCCCGGCCTCCCAGACGGATTATGAGAAGCTGCGCCAGGGGTATGTCCATATTCCGCAGCAGGCAGCGTTCTTCCGGGCTGAATTATGGAAAAAGGTTGGTCCATTGGACCCCAGTTTCTATTTCGCCATGGATTATGACCTGTGGGTACGGCTTTCACAGGAAGCGCCGCTGGTTTATGTCCGGCGTGAATGGGCGAATTTCCGTCTACACGGCAGCGGGAAGACCATCGCGGCGGATGACCGGTGCTGGCCGGAAATGCTGCGGGTCCACTACCGGGATGGCGGCAGTTTCTTTTCGGTTATTGTCATGAAGTATTTCCTTCGAAAGATCATTGCACCGTTGATCAACTTGCGAAGGCGTAGACAGATGCGAGAACCTGATACTGAATCATGATATGATCAAGTAAGGTACAGATAGGAAAAAACCAATGAATTCACCCCGAAAAATTACTCCTTCGAATCCAGGATTTCTGCAAGACATACTCTTGAAGGCAAAGCTGGTATTCCGCCTGATGGGCGACAAACGGGTCAGCGCCGGTTTGAAACTCATTCCTGTGGGATCGTTGCTTTACCTGGTATTTCCAGCGGATTTTCTACCCTTCATGCCATTCGATGATATTGCCGTTGTCGGTCTGGGAATGTACTTGTTCATAGAGCTTTGTCCGCAATATGTGGTGGAAGAGCATATGACCAATATGCGGCTGGTGATCCCCGGTCCTTTTCAGAAAGGGATGGATGATGACATCGTCGTGGACGCAGAAGCGAAGGAACTGGATTCTAAAGGAGTAAGGTGCACTCTTATTGTTAGGAGGCGATATGGCTGAGAAAAGATGGGAAGAGGTAAAGTCCCTTCATTGCGTTCATGCCGATCTGGATGTGAGCCTGGAAGTGGAAGTGGTCTATCCGATCGATTTTCTGGGTGAAACGCCCAGAGTGGGGGCGCACCGCTGCACGAATAGCCTTGCTTGCAGCCAATTCAGTCAGGGAACCTGTATTTACGCCGGCTCCAATCCCGATGTGGATCCGTTTCAGGACCAATAAGTAGTCCGGAGTATAAAAAAAGCCGCACCAGTTTAACCCGGTGCGGCTTTTATGTTAATGTCCAACGATATCTTTACTTGATCACACCCAACGCTTTGCCCACTTTTTTGAATATTGCCAGACCTTGATCGAGATCTTTGTGTTCATGAGCGGCGGAGATCATCACGCGTATCCGGGCTTTCCCCTGCGGGACAGTGGGATATCCCAGGGCCATGGCGAACACACCTTCCTTGAATAATTCCGCGCTGAACTGTTTGGCGAGGGTCACCTCACCCAACATGATGGGTGTGATGGGCGTAACGCTGACGCCGGTATCAAAGCCCATGGCTTTCATTTCCGCTTTGAAGTAGCGGGCATTTTCCCATAATTTATCCACGAGTTCGGTCGAATTTTCGAGCAGATCCACCGCGGCAATGCAAGCGGCGGTATCCGGGACGGTTAGGGCAGAAGAGAACAGGAAGGGACGGCCGCGCTGACGCAGCCACTCGATCACAACCGGATTCCCGGCGATCACGCCCCCCATCACACCGAACGCTTTTGAAAGGGTGCCGATCTCGACATCCACTTTTCCATGCAAATGGAAATGATCCACGATACCCCGGCCGCCCCGTCCGATAACGCCTTCACCGTGGGCATCATCCACCATCAGGATGATGTCGTACTTCTGCGCGATCTCATACAGTTGATCCAACGGGGCGATATCGCCATCCATGCTGAAAACGCCGTCTGTGATGATCACTGCCCGGCGATAAGAGCCGGCGTTCTCTGTGATCACTTTTTCGAGGTCAGCGGCGTTGGCATGGGCGAATCGCACGATCCGCGCACCAGAGAGGCGGCTGCCGTCGATGATGCTGGCATGATTCAATTCATCCGAGAAGATGACATCTTCCTTGCCAACCAATGCAGGCAGTACGGCCAGATTGGCGCAGAAACCGGATTGGAAGGAGATGGCGCTTTCGACTCCCTTGAAAGCAGCCAGCCGCTTTTCCAATTCCAGATGCAGGCTCATCGTTCCGGCGATGGACCGCACCGCGCCCGGTCCGACGCCATACTTGTCGATGGCATCTTTCGCCGCCTGTACCAGTTTTGGATGGTTGGCCAAACCCAGGTAGTTATTGGAGCAGAAATTCAAGACCTGCTTGCCGTCGACGACCAGACGGGCACCCTGAGGTGATTCGATGGTTCGGATACGGTTATACGCCCCCGAATTTTGAAGGCTAGTCAGTTCTTCCTGAATCCATTGCAGTTTTGTGCTCATAATCTCCCTGATATGATGGTTTTTCTGATTCTCGATTATTGGAAGGTGGATTGCTGTCATTATACTCTCGCTTAATTTCGGCCAAATAGCCGATATCCGCGAGTGAGCGAAGGATGGAATTGCGTGCCCCGGGTTTGATGGTCACCGCGGTTGGACCGAGGGGATCTCCCAAAAAGCGGGCGGCAGACGTCTCTTTCAGTTTACTCAAAACGGTTGGAGAGGAGACCCGTAGCACTTCGACGGTTTCGATGACGGCTTCCGTACCGGTATCTTCCCAGCGCTCCAACGCCCTGGTCAGCGTAGGGCGGATGGGTGTGGCGCTGAAACGCTGCAACAATTTGATCAAGTGGGATGGATACAATCCCTGTTTTCGGGCGACTGCCAGCGATTCCGGCGTGATCCGGTAAATGTAGACATCAATCTGCCGGCCGACCCATTCGCTCATCCGGGCGATCATGTAGCGTACCCATCTGGGGGTGGCGGCGGGCACGGCCAACATGGTGGTTTTCAGGAACCCGATCTTCCCCAGGTCGCCAGGGAAGGCAGGCGGTGTCGCGCCATGGAGCAGGTCTTGACCGAGTTCGGTCAGACGGAAGAATATCTGGCTGCCGGGTGTCTCATCGCGGTGGGTTTCGACGACATTCATCCAGAAGAGGGGTCCCAATAGAAGAAAGCGCAGATAGGCGCCTTCCACTTCGTCCCAATGTTCGAAACCCTGTAAATACTCGCCGGTGGAACGGGTGCGGACAAACCAGGTGTCATAATTCCCATCCGGGCGGAGAAAGTCCGGATTACGTTCTTTCACCTCGGCGCAAAACTCCTGCAGGCTGATCCAGTCCTCGCGATGCAGGTCGATCACCATGGACAATGCGGCCGATCTGGCCACCTTCGCATCGTAAGACCAGTTCCCTTCCATGCGCAGCGCCGGGACCAGCGCCAGTTCGTAGATATCCCGGCTTTCACGCCAATTCTGGAATACATCCAGGAAAGCCTGTTCTCGTGGCGCCTCCAATAATTGGCGCGCTTTTTCCGGCTGCAGGATGCCATCGTGGCTGACCAGTTCCATGGAGCGCAGGATCTCGGCCAGGAATGCGGAATACGGAGGACGGATAAGCAGGTGCGCGTTTTGATAAGGCGGCAATCCACACCGCAACGCTGAGAGTGCGGTGCACAGATCATCCAGTAGACGGGTTGTATAGGGAGGCTCGATCTGTTCCCGGTTGTTGGTGGATTGCACCCGGATAGGCCGGTTGTTTCTTCGGGTGGGAGGTGGGATGAGGGGCAGCAGGTCGTCCGGCACATAGGCGAATTCCTGCGGGACAGGTCCCTGTTTTAAGAAGGCTCGGGCGATCAATCCCCGGTACCAGAGGTACTCCGCGGTCGAGACAGGATTGAGGTGGGGTTGTTCCCGGTCTCTCCAGGCAGGACCAAAATCGCGAACCTCGCCGTATTTTCGGGTAAACAAGTTCCAATTCAACCTGCCATGATGTTTCTGCAGCTCGTGAAGTGCATCGTGGGCTTCATCCGGCAGGGAGGCATACAGGGTTTGGAATTTGGAGAGGTCCGTCAACTGGCGGGCAATTTCGGTTTTTTCAGCGTTGGCGTCGCTGTCAGGAGGTTCAATATCCCAGAGATTGGATAATATAATCAAAAAACCAAGATCGTGACCTTCCAGACTCTGCACAATATCGGGCATGGGAGTATTCCTTTACAAATAAGGGGTATCAATAGATAGGATTGGTATTCAACTGGATGAGACAATAAACCTGGACGAAATTAGTATTCGGATCGTTATCCCTGTGCGTCAATCCTCGGTATTTCAAATATAGACTTATCTTACCACTTGCACGGCGTTTTCAAGTATCTCTGCATACAAGTATTTGCATTTTGAAGCGGGAGTGGCGAATATTTCGCCATCCGAGTGAACAAATAGCGGTTTATCAGAAGAGAGTTCGAATTTCTTAAATGTGCTCATCGTACAATCGGAAAGCTTCTCCTGGGTGCCATTCATAACTTCAGGCAGGATTCGGAGCATTCGCAGCCGGCTGACATGATCGACCATCAAGTAATCCAGATGCCCGTCATCTGGTTTTGATTTGGGGGTTACATGAAATCCGCCCCCTTCTCTGTTCCCATTCATCAAGACCAATAACATGAGGTCTTTGGTCATTTCTTGGTCATCCACCTTGAGGTTGACCTTGAACGGATCATACTGAAAAAGGATGGTTTGTAACACGGCGATCAGATATACGGCAAAGCCCTGGAACAATTGAATCTTTCGTGATTTCAAGGTGACGATCGTATCAAATCCGATACCAATGGCGTTAGCCCAATATTCTTCCCGGCCCTGGCTATCCCGTACAAGGCCCACATCAATCGCTTTGGGTGTACCAGACAGGGTCTGGCGCAACGCTTCTTCGGGATTGGCGGATATACCGCAGGCGTGAGCGAAATCGTTTCCTGAACCGACCGGGACGATCCCGAGGGCAGGCCGTTTCGCGGCAGGAACCTGCATCAACCCATTCAAGACCTCGTGCATGGTGCCATCACCACCCATAGCGACGACCAGGTCATACCCTTCTTCAGCAGCCTGGCGGGCTAATTCCGTCGCGTGGGTCGGGTAAACGGTCCCTGTCCAATCCGCTCCACCCAGTTCGTATACGATCGGTCTTAAGGCAGCCGCGATGGACCAGGCTCTTCCAAGATTTGCTATCGGATTAAAAATGAGTTTGACGCGTTTTGGCATGGGGCTCTCCAATATGGAATGGGTTAAATTATATATAGTCTTAACCCATTCATCGCTATCAAGGTGCTATTGGATTTCATGGAAGCGTCTCACTCGTTAGAGACACCCCTCTCACATCCTGGAATCCAGCTTCTATTTCGGAGACCAATCGCATACGATCCAATGACTATGCTTCTCCTTGACGGTTTCTTGACAGGTTTTTCCCAATCATTGCCAGTTTCTTGTCATTGTTAGCGGTATTAATCAGTCTGACAAAATACGAATGAGAGACTTATATGCAAATAAACGATGAATTCACCAATGTATTTAATGAGACCATAGTACAGGCTCCCAAACGGAGTTGGTTGTCTCTGTTGGTAGGAAAACCAATCTCAAGCGCCGATGCACAACACCAGGCGATTGGTAAAGTAGTTGGTTTGGCCGTCTTTTCATCAGACGCACTGTCGTCTGTCGCCTACGGACCGCAGGAATTAATGGTCATTCTGGCAGCCGCCGGTACGGGCGCATTGGGATTATCCATACCTATCGTAGCTGGAATTGTCGCATTACTTTTTATTCTGACCATATCTTATGAACAAACCATCCATGCCTACCCGGGTGGAGGCGGCGCCTACATCGTCGCCCGGGATAACCTGGGAGAATTACCAGCCCAGACTGCCGGCGCAGCTTTACTGACGGACTATATACTCACGGTGGCAGTTTCGATCTCATCCGGAGTAGCGCAAATTGTCTCGGCTTATCCAGCGATCTACCCATATCGGGTGGAGATCGCAGTCGCCATGATCCTACTCATCATGGTGATCAACCTGCGCGGGGTAAAGGAATCAGGAATTACCTTCGCAATTCCGACCTATCTGTTCCTGGTAATCATGTTTACCATGTTGATTTTTGGATTGTATCAATATGCCACAGGCACACTGGGCGTTGTTATAAATCCTCCTCATATCGAAAATGCTTTATTACAACCAATTACAATTCTCCTTATCCTGAGAGCATTTGCAAATGGTACAACATCTCTAACGGGAGTGGAAGCTATTTCTAACGGGATTACAGCTTTCAAAGAGCCGCGTAGTAAGAATGCTGGTATAACACTCATGTGGATGGCAGGGATCCTTGGCATCATGTTGTTGGTTACTACTATTCTTGCCGTTCACACGAAGGCAATTCCCGGAGAAAGTGAAACTATCATTTCTCAGCTTGCTCGGACGGTATATAAAAGTCAGGGAATTCTTTACCTGGCAACCATATCAGCCACGACAATCATATTGGTGATGGCAGCAAATACGGCATTCGCAGACTTTCCAAGACTTGGTGCATTACATGCGGGTGACGGATTCCTGCCACGGCAACTCACTTCCCGAGGCAGCCGGTTGGTTTTTGATCGGGGCATCGTGTCACTGGCTGTCCTGGCATCGCTACTCGTCATTGGGTTTCAGGCTAGCGTTACGGGGCTTATTCCACTCTATGCCATCGGTGTATTTTTATCCTTCACATTATCGCAGACTGGCATGGCAAAACGTTGGTGGAAGAGTGGCCATCTGAAGCCCGATGAACAAGTGGTTGAACCAGGCTCGATTTTGGTACATGATAATCGTTGGAAATTGAAAATGATTATCAATAGCTTTGGTGCGGTCTGTACGGCGGTTGTAATGATTGTATTTGCTGTAACGAAATTCAAGGATGGCGCCTGGGTTGTTATTGTTCTAACCCCAATACTGGTTACTATCTTCTTTTCAATACATCACCATTACAAGAGTGTAGCGAGGCAGCTCTCTTTAGAGTCACATCAGCATGCTCGAAGAATTAATCGCAACCGGGTTATCATGCCTATCGGTGGTGTACATAACGGGACGCTCAAAGCGCTTAAATTTGCACAGAGTTTATCCGACGATGTCACCGCGGTACATATCAGTCTAGATCCGATGGAAGCTGCCCGAATTGAGCAAAAGTGGAGCTTATGGGGCGAAAGTAACCGCCTCATCATCCTCCATTCGCCTTACCGGACGCTGATCGAACCATTGCTGGAATACGTGGATCAGATCTCAAAGGTAACTCTTGCGAATGAGATCATGACCATAGTGGTACCACAATTCAATTCCAAGCATTGGTGGACGAAATACTTGCACACCAGAACAGCCGAGACGCTTCGGAAAGCGTTACTAAACCGGGATGACATTGTCATTATCGAAGTGCCTTACCAGGTCTGACCCGTTCTTCACCAAACTGCCTTGCTTCATCCATGGAGCAGGGCAGTTTTTATTTGGATGGGTGGTAGAAGTATAATGACAACATGGATCACGGTGAGAGTGAGCAGAAGGGTGAGTTAAAGGTCTTTTTAGGTTATGCGCCCGGAGTAGGGAAGACCTACACCATGCTCGATGCTGCTGTCAGAAGACAGGCAGAGGGGATCCATGTCTTGCCGGTTGCGATCACAGAGTATCTGGGGAAGGGATATGACACCTTTCTCCGTAAAGTCGAAACCGATCTGCCAGATGGCATTCCATTTTCCGGCACTTATTCGCTCGATCAAATTCTTCAAATCCATCCTGACCTGGTGGTCGTGGATGACGTGGCATCGCCTGACTCATTTTCCACCAGGCATCCACGCCGATACCAGGATGTCATGGAGTTGCTTGAAAATGGGATCGACGTCTACACCGCCATGAATGTATACCAGTTGGAGAGCCTGCAGGACGCTCCCTGGCAATGCGAAGCCCTAAAGGAAACAGGCTCGGTACCTGACTCTTTCTTTGATCTGGCCTCGGTGATCGAAGTCATAGACATTCCGCCGGCTGAACTGATCCAGCGAATAAAGTTATCCACAGAAATTGATCCTCAGATCATAGAGGCCTGTTCCTCGCTCGAACGACTAACCGCCATGCGTGAGGCTGCTTTACGAAGTGTCGCCGGAAGGGTGAAATCGATCTATTCGAGGACGACGAGTGACGGACAGATCAACCTACTTCCCAGCAAGATCCTCGTCTGCCTCAGTTCACATCCGCTGGCTGAGCGTTTGGTCCGGGCCGGAAGGCGTATGGCGGATGAGATGAATGTCGATTGGCAGGTGCTATTTGTTGAAACACCTGATCGATTGGGTGAGATGTTCCCGAACAGTGAACAACTCCGCCGGACCTTTGAGCTTTCGCGATCCTTGGGCGCAGTTGTGGTCCAACGCCACGGGCATGCCATTGCATCCACCATTCTGGAATATGCCCGGGAAAATGGTATCACCCGGATCATCATCGGCAACCCTCGTCGACCCTGGTGGCAAAAAGTGTTTAACCCCACGGTTGTCGATCAATTACTGAAACAGAGTGGTTCCATCGATGTTTTTATCATCAGCGATGAGCGCAGCGCTCTAGAAAAATCCTTCCTTGAAAGGGTAACTTCCCACAGCCGCTGGTCCATGTATTTGAAAGCTGCCGGTTTGGTCCTGGTTGCCACGGCGATGAGTTATCCGCTCCATTTTGGTATAACGGCTGTTAATGTGGTAATGATCTATCTGGCAGCGGTGACGATCAGTGCGATCTATTGGGGAAGGGGACCTTCCTTATTTGCCTCTGTCTTGAGCGTCCTCGTGTTCGATTTTTTTATGCTCGAACCCAAGCTCAGCTTTACCGTGGAGGATACCCAATATCTGATCACTCTGCTTGCATTTTTTATCGTCAGCCTGCTTATAAGCAACCTCGCCGCCACAGTACGGGCACAAGTTGACAACAGCCGGATGCGCGAAATCCGAACATCAGCATTATACAATCTCAGCAGGGCACTCTCCACCGCCATGGATTTGGAGATTGTGATCGCCACACTTCTCAAACAAATGACAGCCACAATTCACCGCGAAGTTTGCCTGTATTTGGAAATCGACGGGAAATTAATTCAAAAGTCATCAACCACGGGAATAATTCAGAGCAGCGATTGGTTCAAGATCGTTTCATGGGTCATGGAGGAACATCAGCCCGCCGGTTTTAATACCTCAACCTACCCGAATGAGCGGATATTTTATCTCCCGATCCATTCCAATGGGATCAGCCGGGGCGTGCTCGGTATCTGGTTGAAAGATCCTGCGGACTTCATCAATTTGGAAGAAAAGCAGATGCTTGAGGCATATGCAAATCTGGCAGCTTTAGCCATGGAGCGTGTGCAGCTTATGGAAAAGGCCAATCAAATCAAAATATCGAAGGAAACGGAGAAATTGCAATCAGCGTTATTGAATTCCATTTCCCACGACCTGCGGACACCACTCTCGACAATCCTTGGAACATTGAGTACTTTACATGAAGCAGAAGTTACCCCGGGGTTGGTCATGGATCGCGATGCCCGATTTGACCTGGTGAACGCGGGATTGGAGGAAGCAGACCGGATGAACCGGTTGATCGGTAACCTGTTGGATATGACCAGGCTCGAATCCGGTGCCATTCACCTGAAATTATCCGAAGCTTATATCACGGATGTGATTGCCAGCGCTCTTCGACGGCTGAAATCACAGACCGGCCAGATAGTCATCCACATGGAGATTGCCCCGGACATTCCACCTGTCAACATGGATATCACGCTGATTGAACAGGTTATCGTCAATCTTCTGGATAACGCCGTCAAATTTTCTTCCCCCGGCGATACGATCCTCGTGAAAGCGGATGTCATGGATCACCACCTTACCGTGACAATCTCGGACCAGGGTTCAGGAATTCCGGCGGATGAGATCGATCGGATTTTCGAAAAATTCTATCGAAGCAGATCACACGAACGGACTTCCGGGAGTGGATTGGGATTGGCGATCTGCAAAGGATTTGTTGAGGTTCACGACGGTCAAATTGTCGCCTGGAATAATCCGGATAGGGGTGTATCCATTTCTTTCACGATACCATTATTGAACAATGAGAGCGATCAGATGGGAGATGGAGGATGAAAACGGAGAGTGCGCGTATCTTGATTGCAGATGATGAACGTCCCATCAGACGTTTCCTCAAGACGTCTCTAGCGGTGTATGGGTATGAGATTGAGGAGGCTGTAGATGGGCAGGAAGCCATCTCCAAAGCCGCTTCATCCCACCCGGATCTGTTGATCCTCGACCTCAGCCTCCCGGACATGGATGGCTTGGCAGTGATAAAGAAGATTCGTGAATGGAGCAAATTACCCATCATTATCCTGTCTGTCCGGGAGAGTGAAAAAGACAAAGTAGATGCCCTCGATTTAGGCGCGGATGATTATCTGACGAAACCATTTAGCGTGGGCGAATTGATGGCGCGTATGAGGACTGCATTACGGCATTCAGAAAAAGCTGAAATGACGGATCCTATTTTGGAAATAGATGCCTTGCGATTGGATATCGTTCGCAGGGTGGTCGCTTTACATGATCAGGAGATCTCACTGACGCCAACGGAATATGAGTTATTAAAGGTATTGATGCAGAACGCCGGTAAGGTGCTCACACATCATCAGCTCTTGCAGAAAGTGTGGGGAAGTGGTTACCAGGAAGATGCCCACCTGCTCAGGGTAAATATCAGTAATTTGCGGAAAAAAATCGAAGATGATCCGGCTAATCCGACCTTTATCCAAACGGAATTTGCGGTAGGATACCGGTTCTTGCGCGAATGAGTGTTTAAAGTGAAAACGCCGCCTTTCGGCGGCGCTTTCCGCGCTGCGGATCCCTGATCAACCGACGTTGAGGAGGGATGCCGCAGCGCTTTTACGGGTACTATGACTATCGTTCATGTAGGCACCACCTCCTCGTCGATGGGATAGCAAAGGATTACATATGCTAGTATAGCATTAATTGGCAAGGTCTTTGCAAGCGAGTGTTCCACTTGACGAAATCCGACAAAGTTCTTAATTGACGCTCCTTGATTGTGCCTGTATAATTCCATATACCACGGTTTCGCAAAAGAGCAAAGTCAATGGCCCTGCAGGGGAACTTAAGAGATTTTTCCATCACGCAATTGCTCAATCTGATTAATCTTGCCTGTAAATCGGGCACGCTGATCATTGAGGGCCCCACGGAAGTGGCTCAGCTATCTTTCCGGGATGGAAAATTGTCTTATGCCCAGATTGGGCAGGAAGACAGCAGTCTGCCTTCTGTACTGGCGTCCACCAAAAAGATCTCCCCTCAACAATCCACTTCCCTGAAAGCCCGCGCGGTTCAGATGACCGACAAAGAACTTGGTCTTCTCTTAATCAATGCCGGATTCTTCAGCCAGGATGTGATATTAACCAGCCTTCAGGAATATTATCTGGACCTGGTAAGACGATTATTTACCTGGGTGGAAGGTTATTTCCATTTTGAGAACCATTCATTCCGGCGGATGGGAAGATTTTGGTCAGGGTGGACCTGGAAAACCTGATCATCGAAGGCGCCCGTCAGTTGAAAGAGATGGTTCAGCTCCAGGAAGAGATACCCAGTCTGGATATGGCCTTAAAATTCACCGACCGGCCCGGAGCCAATCTTCGCAATATCAACCTCAATGTCGAAGAATGGCGCGTGGTTTCGTTCATCAATCCCAAGAACTCGATTCGACAGATCGCCAGAACCACCAAAATGGATGATCTGCAGATCCGAAGAGTTGTTTACAGTCTATTACAGGCTGGGCTTAATTGAAATCGTGCGACCGGTGAGCTCAACCGGACCTATCGGGCGTAGTCAATTCCCAACTCAAAACCGGGAGGAGCAAAAGTCCTTGGTGAACCGACTGATCAACCGGATCAAGTCGTTATAATTCGTGTGTGAGGACGTTGCGATATGCAAACCGTCAAGATGGTAGTAACAGGGCCTTTCAATTCAGGGAAAACAGAGCTGATCAGTTCTGTCAGTGAGATTGAAGTTGTCTCCACCGAAAAGAAAGTCTCTCTTGAGAGCGAACAGATCAAAGAAACCACCACGGTGGCCATGGATTTCGGCCGCATCACCGTGGATGAAGACCTGGTGCTATATCTGTTCGGCACGCCGGGGCAGAAACGGTTTGACTTTATGTGGGAAATACTCTCCGAAGGGATGCTTGGATTTATTGTCATGGTCGACAGCACCCGGCCGGAGACTTTCCGCGAAGCTCGATCCATTCTGGAAACATTCCGCGCTTATGCGCCAACCCCCTATATTGTCGCCGCAAATAAACAAGACCGGCCCGATGCGTGGGATGTTGAAGATATCCGGCATGCCCTTCGGCTGGATCCGTCGGTGAAACTGCTCCCCTGTGTTGCCATCGACAAGGAATCGGTGAAAGCAGTCTTATTGGAGCTTCTTTACAGCATTCTGATGGAAATGGAAAAAGACCATTCGCAAAGCTGACCTGATTTCCATATTTGATTGAGGAGTACCGCTTACGAATAAGAATGATCCCCGATCCGGATCAATGACGATTGACCGGATGCGTATGATGCTTCACTCTGCTCTCATGGAGATCGTTGGGCCAGAGGCTTCTGCATCCATGCTAAGTCAGTTATCGGAACCGAATTCATGGCCCCTGGCGAAGTTACGAGCGCACTTGATGGATCGATATGGTGCGCGGAGCGGGGCCGGGTTATTATGGCGGATAGGCCGGACTTACTTCCGGGAGTATCTGACGAACCTGGAAGATGACTGCGGCTTGCTTCAAGCAGAACAGCGCTATCTACCATTCAAGCGTAAGGCGGCTGAAGGGCTGGCCATCCTTGGGAAGATGTTCTCGGAGATAGGTTCCCAGCGAATTCACGACCTCAACGAAGGACGGTATTCACTATTGGCGGATCGAATGTTGCCTGGAATGCGAGGACACACAGGAAGACCCGGGGATGTGTACCTTTTATCTCGGGTTCGCCCAGGAATTTCTAGCCTGGATCGGGGGCGGCAAAGCGTTCCTGGTGGACGAAGTGGAATGCATCTCGCGGGGAGCTAAAGCCTGCTTGATCGTAATTGATCCTACTCCCATCGAATAGAGCCACGATGATTTGAAATCCGGTTGGGGGCCTGTTTTCTGCCGGGATTAATGATAAGGTCACTCTTCATACAAATCGTTGACATCATTAATCGATTCCGATAAAATTGATAGTACATGGAACGGGGAGCCTGAATGGCCAGGCTGAGAGGAGGGCGCAAAGCTCTCGACCCAATGAACCTGATCCGGGTAATGCCGGCGGAGGGAGAATAGGGCAAGTTCATCCAACCTCCTCCGGGGAGGTTTTTTTTATGCCTGGTAATACCTTTCATATTTTTCTCAACGGCCGGATGACGAATCCCGCCACTTTCCGAATGATGTATCAACCCGGCGATGTGATCATCGCTGTGGATGCCGGTTTTAATCACGTCCACGCCATGAATCTGATCCCCAATATTCTGATCGGCGACATGGATTCCGTCACCCAATCGAAGCTGGAAGAACATCGTCAGCGCGGAGGGGCGATCTTACAGTATCCCAGTCATAAAGATGAAACGGATTTTGAACTGGCGCTTGAATATGTGTACGAACAGCGGCCGATCAACGTCAATGTATTTGCAGGTCTGGGAGACCGGCTTGATCATACGCTGGCCAATTTGGCGCTGGCTTCCTCACCCAGATTCGCAGATCCAGAGATCTCATTTTGGGATGATGAAGGTGAGCTGTTTTTTATTCATCGTAAGCGGCAGTTGGATGGACACGCGGGTGATATCATATCGCTGATTCCCTGGGGCGGAGAGGCAACCGGCGTCACAACCCTGGGAATGGAATATCCCTTGAACAAGGAAACACTTTATCCAGACAGCAGCCGGGGGGTCTCCAACGTAATGCTCACCACAATCGCTGAAATTCAAGTAAAAACCGGGAGGTTACTATGCATTCATCGAAAACAATAATGGTCCTGGTGTCCGTCAGCCTTCTGTTGGCAGCCTGTACTCCAGGCAAATTGCTCACGCCGACAACGAAGCCGGTTCTGCAGGTGATGACTCACGATTCGTTTTCCCTCAGCGAGACCGTTGTGCGGGAATATGAAATCGAAAAACAACGTCACCCTTGAATTCATCAAATCCGGTGATTCAGGGTCGCTGCTGAACCGGGCCATCCTCACCAAGACCGCGCCCCAGGCAGACGTCCTGTTCGGGGTGGATAGCACTTTCCTTTCGCGGGCGTCTGAACGAGGACATTTTTGAAACCTATGCTTCACCAATGCTGGCGGATATTCCGGCTGAATTCAAGCTCGATCCGGATAACCGCGCCTTACCGGTGGATTATGGCGACGTCTGTATCAACTATGATAAAGCTTACTTTGACCAAAACAACCTTCAACTGCCAGCCTCGCTAGAGGCATTGACTGAGCCTGCCTATAAGGACCTGTTGGTCGTGGAAAACCCGGCCACCTCTTCTCCGGGGATGGCCTTCCTGCTGGCCACTGTGGCTGAGTTTGGCGAGGACGGGTACTTAGCATATTGGGAAGCCTTGAAAGCTAATGGTCTGGTGATCGTGAATGATTGGGAGACGGCGTACTATACCAATTTCTCGGCTTCCAGCGGGAGAGGTCCGCAGCCGATGGTCGTCTCATATAGTTCCAGCCCGGCAGCGGAAGTGGTGTTCGCAGAGACAGAGTTGACTGAATCCCCGACCGCATCGTTGGTTGGACCGGGGATGTGTTTTCGTCAGGTGGAATTTGTCGGCATTCTGGCAGGTACAAAAAACCGCGAGCTCGCCGAGACATTCATCGATGCGATGTTGGATGTTCCCATCCAGGAAGATATTCCCCTGCAGATGTTTGTCTATCCTGTGAATTCAAAGGCTGCCCTGCCGCAGGTGTTCGTGGAGAACAGCCAGATCCCGCAGACGCCGGCCATGCTCGATCCGGACTGGATCGATGAGAATCGTGACGCCATTCTACAAGCCTGGACGGATACGATCCTGAAATGATTTCGATCTGGAGAATCTCGGCTGGAGAAAATCCCCGCCCTGGTTATGGATCATCCCGCTCGGATTCGTTGTGCTTTTTTTCTTCTATCCGTTGTGGGTGATCCTCAGCACCAGTTTCGCACGGACGGGATTAGATCTCACATCCTCTTCACTCTGGCAGAATATCGGGCAGACGGTGAGATTCACCTTCTGGCAGGCTATTCTCTCCACGGGTCTGACCTTTTTGATCGGCATGCCAGGCGCTTATTTATTCTCGCATTATCAATTCCGCGGGAATCAAGCTTTGCGCATTCTGATCAGCCTGCCCTTCATTCTGCCCACGGTGGTCGCGGCGGCAGGTTTCAATGCCCTGATCGGTCAGCGCGGATTATTGAACCTGGGCTTGCAGAGCCTGTTCCAATTGGAGAAACCACCGATCGTGCTCTTAGGCACGCTGGGCGCCATTTTACTGGCACACGTGTTTTATAACACCAGCATCATCATCCGATTGGTGGGAGGAGCCTGGTCGGTGTTATCACGCCATCCTGAACAGGCAGCGCGGACACTTGGGCGCGAACCGCTGGCAGGTGCTTTTGCATGTCACCTTGCCGCTCCTCCGTCCAGCGATCCTCTCAGCGCTGGTGCTGGTCTTCCTGTACAATTTCACCAGCTTCGGAGTTGTATTGTTATTGGGGGGAGTGAATAACGCCACCATCGAAGTGGAAATTTACACACAGGCCATTCATCTCTTCAATTTGCCTGTAGCAGCCCTCTTGACCGTGATCCAACTAATCTGCACCCTGATTCTTACGCTTGTCCATCGGATGCTCTCATCCAAAAGTGTGCCTCTTTCTCCGGCATCTGAGAGGGAAGTCAAAGTGACAGCGCGAACCTGGAAGCAAAAACTGTTTGTCAGCATCATGGTCGTCCTCCTGATCGCGCTGGTATTGTCTCCTCTGGCCGCCCTGGTGACCCGCTCTTTCATCCGCCTGGATGCGGATCGCGGGGATAGAAGTGGCGTTCAACCCGGATTGACCACTGCCTATTATCAGGCGTTGTTTGTAAACACACAGCAAAGCATATTCTATGTTCCACCGATCGCAGCGATCTACAATTCATTGCGATTCGCACTGGCGGCATCCATCATCGCCTTGCTGGTGGGTGGACTGGCAGCGTACGGATTACGTCATCAAACCCGGGCAACGCGTTGGCTGGATATCGTATTCCTGCTGCCGATGGGCGCATCCGCGGTGACCCTGGGACTGGGATTACTACTGGCCTACAGCCGTCCGCCCTTTCTCTGGGCGACGTCTCCCTGGATTATTCCGGCAGTGCACAGTCTGGCCGCGTTGCCGTTCGTGATCCGCACCATCCAACCGGCTCTGTCTTCCATCCCGGCTCATCTGCCCGAAAGCGCGGCAGTGCTTGGCGCTTCTCCGCTGAAGGTTGTCCAATACGTCGAATGGCCGTTGATCCGGCGGGCTATCTTGTCCAGCGTCATCTTCGCGTTTACCATCTCGCTGGGCGAATTTGGCGCGACCGCCTTCCTGACCCGCCCTGATTTCCCCACCATTCCCATCGCGATCTTCCGCTACCTCTCGCAACCCGGCGGATTAAATTACGGGCAAGCGCTGGCGATGGCTGTCATCCTGCTGGTGGTCTGCGGGGCCGGGATTACGCTGATCGAAAAACTGAAACTGCCGGGCAGCAGCCTGATGTGAGGATAACCATGCTTGAGACCCAAAATATCCAAAAGGAATACGAAGGCAAACCGCTGCTTCGTGGAATCTCATTTACCGTGGAACAAGGAGAAACCCTGGCGTTGTTGGGCGCATCCGGCAGCGGAAAAAGCACCATCCTGCGGATCATTGCCGGGTTGGAAAACCTGGATGCGGGCGATGTCCGGTGGAACGGCGCATCCATCCTGGGTGTGCCAGTCCACGAACGGCACTTTGGACTGATGTTTCAAGATTATGCCCTGTTCCCGCACCGGAATGTTTGGGACAATGTGGCTTTTGGACTGCAAATGCAGGGAATTGCTGTTGCCGTCTTGAAGCAGACCGTTCAATCCTCGCTGGAAAAAGTAAAGATGGAGGGATTTGCCCACCGCCCCGTCACCGATCTATCCGGGGGTGAGCAGCAACGGGTGGCGCTCGCACGGACTTTGGCGGCTGGTCCACGGCTTTTACTGCTTGATGAACCGCTGGCCGCCCTCGACCGCAGCCTGCGACAGGAACTGGTGCTTGAGCTGCGGATGATCCTGCATGAAACAGGCATTCCCGCGATCTATGTGACCCATGACCAGGAAGAAGCGTATACCCTGGCAGACCGGTTAGCCGTGCTGATGGATGGACAGATCGTCCAGATGGGTGTGCCGGATGAGGTGTATCGAAATCCGGCAAATCCGGGGGTGGCGTCTTTTCTGGGTCTGACCAATCATCTGTCCGGCATCGTAACTGAATCGGGTGGGAAGCTTACCGTAGAAACTGATCTCGGCCCCTTTGAAACCATGGGCGGACTGTCGCCCGGCTCTTATCCGCCCGGTACACCAGTGATCCTGGTATTGCGGAATGCCCGGGTGATCGAAGGGGGAGTAGGGTCAGACCGTAATCGTATCCAGGGAAAGATCATCGATTCGATGTTTCGCGAAGCAGGATATCAAACCAAATTGCTGACGGCCAACGGTCAAGAATTTCAGTTCCTGCTCGACTGGCATTACCCTTCGGGCGATCAGGTACAATTGGAAATACCTACCGATCAAATCAATCTCTATCCGTCTGAAGCCCATGTCTGATATCACCATCATCAAGCTCACTGCCACCGGGAAGGAAGTCTGGCGATACAATGGTCAGGTGATCGTTCGCAATCCTGACAAGGTCGTCCTGACTGCCCAATTTAATAAGGATGATTTCCTGTTCAATGGGATGATGCTCAAACGGGATGATCTCTTCTTCGAAGCTTACTTTCGGAAGAAGTGGTACAACATCGTGGAGATCTACGATCGGGATGATGGCCGGCTGAAGGGATGGTATTGTAATGTCACGGCTCCCGCCAATTTTCGGCGCTGGGAAATTTCGTACCGCGACCTGGCACTCGATCTATTGGTCTTCCCGGATGGAAAGCAGATCGTGTTGGATGAGGATGAATTTGCAGATGAAGAGATCCCTGCGGAGGAGCGGGTTCATGCCTTAGCTGCGTTGGAAGAGTTGAAACAGATTTTCACCGTCCCGGATGGTTTTAACCTCCAACGGGACGCAGTGGTTCGGCATTATCGTGCATAGGAGACTGCCATGCGAATTCTGATCGGTGTGGAAAACAATAACGAGGGCCGTTCGCTGGCCTGGGCGCTCGAGCATTTTGGCTGCATCGGGTATGGTGCGGATGGACAAACCGCCGTGGTCGCCATGGCGAAAGCGATCCCCGATTATATTGCCTGGCTGAATTCGCATACACAGGAAAACTGGTTCACTCCAACAGAAATTGACATCCGCCTGGCAGAAGTGGTCGATGATTATTTCATTGATCCATCGTATCAGGTCATTCCCGGCGGTGGGCGTCTCATCAAGGCCTGGTTCAAGACAGATTGGAAAGTCCTCTCAACGGAGGATGTGGAACATGCGATCAAAATATTGACCTGGGCACGGGAAGATATGCTGCAAATGATCACCGCCATCCCTGACCGTGTGTTGGATGAACCGCATCCGAATGAGGAGATGACCATCCGCCAGATTCTGGGGCATATCGGCCGGTCGGAATGGTGGCTGATGGATCGATTGGGACGTTCGCGCCCTGAAGGGATGCTGGATCAGGATCCGATCGAGCGTTATCAGAAGGAGAGGGCCGAGTTATTGGTCACCCTGCCGGATCTGATCGATCTTGACCAGGTGGTGGGGAAAGGCGGCGAGCTGTGGTCCCCGCGGAAAGTGGTCCGCCGTTTGTGCTGGCATGAGCGGGATCACTACCAGCATATTCAGAAAATTCTCGGGCAGGCCGGGACGAATTTAGCAAAGTAGAGGATGGAATGATCCTATTGAATTTTGGAAGCAAGATGCAGAAGATCGGCTTTGAGCAATTCAGTGCGTTGACCGGACGCAAGATCACCGAACAGATCATGCTGCCAATGGAGTATACCCAGGCGGCCGAGTTCATCCGTGAAGTGGATAAGCTGTTTGCGAAGGTCAAGCTCACCGTGGAAGAATTGAAACAGGATCGGTACGTGTTATTACCCCCGGCGAATGGGCATGCAGCCGCCATCCTTCTGGTGGAGCTGCATCGACGAACAGGACAGTATCCGTATCTGATCCGAACCCGCCCGCCATTATACGGATTTCATCTTGGGAGCGACATCGTCGAGGTCGTAGACCTCGAAAAGGAATGGCAAGATCCTGAAAATGAGTGATTGAAAATAAAAGAAAAATCCAGGCAAGCTGGCCTGGATGGATGAACAGTACATATGACGAATGCTTACTCAGCGCGCCAGTATCTCAGCGACTTTCTTGTTCAATAACTCAATCGAAAAAGGCTTGGCGATAAACTCTGAATCGTCTGCCAAATCCTCCTGGGACATAAGGTCCTTGTCCTTGGCGGTCAGATAGACTATGGGAATATGATTGCTTAGCGGATCCTGGCGAATGATCGCAGCCGCTTCTCTGCCGCCCAGAACCGGCATGCGCAGGTCCATCAAGATCAGATCCGGAGCCAGTTCCTTAACCAGACCAATGGCCTGTTGACCATTCGTTGCCAGGCGGACGTCATGCCCGGCCAGTTTAAGCGAGAATCCGATCAACTCCCTGATATCTTTTTCATCTTCCGCGACGAGTATCTGTGCCATAAAGCCTCTTTACCTGGATGATTATACCTTTAATATTTTTGACCTTCTTTCATCTGTGGAAGGAAGGCAAAACCTGACAGGGGGATGATTGAGCAGAACCGTTCTGAGTATTGGTAGGGAACATTCTTTCCGGGAGTAACGTCTCTCCTGTACACCTTGCTGATTTGACGTATTTTGACTTGTAGTATAATGGCGAAATTCAGGACTGGAGGGTATATGACTGAAACCATCGCAACTCAGCCTGGGGAGTTTGAGATTGCGGTCCAAGCAGAACCGAGACCGTTAACCTGGCTGTTGAATATCTGGCTCAAACCCAGATTTGTCCTCTCTGAAATCTGCGCCCAGGAAAAAGCAGTATGGTTGATTCCGCTGCTGATCCTCTCAGGGTTGCAAATCATCAAAAGTCTCATTGAAGGTCCGATCAAAAGCGCGGCAGCTCTCGCGGCTCAAGCAATGCCGTCTCCGGAAATGTCTTACCTCACCCCGGAAGACATGGCAAAGATCCAACAGGGAACAGCCACCACAAACGGACCCCTTTTCACGGTGTTATTTCCGGCGATCATTGCCATCATAGGCATCTGGATCTCCTGGGTGATCCTGGGGAGCATCCTGCATCTGGGATTAACCCTGGCAGGGAACCGCAATAATACCGTCACCTCATTAAATGTGGTTGCCTGGTCATCGATGCCAATCGCAATAAGATTGATCGTCCAGATCATCGCCACCATCGCTACGAGGCAGGTGATCAACCAGCCGGGTCTGGCAGGATTTATGACGCCAACCGGAGGTTTCAGCACCTATCTGGCGGTACTGCTGGGATTGATTGACCTGTACCTCGTCTGGCAGATCATCCTGCTGATCGTTGGCGCGCGCCTGATGGGTAACATCACCCGCTCAAAAGCGATCCTTTGCGTCCTGGTTTGCGTCTTCCTGGTACTGCTGTTGCAGGCGATTCCAGGTACGGCAACTCAGGTCGTTTCCGGGATGTCTTTTTCCAGGCCATTCTTCTTCTAATGACCAAGAATCCTTACATCAGTATCAGCCAACTCCGCAAGACTTTTCGGATGGGGCAAAATGTTGTCCACGCGCTGGCAGGGATTGACCTTCAGATTCCGCGTGGAAGCCTCACCGTAGTCATGGGTCCATCCGGGTCAGGGAAGAGTACTCTCCTGTATCTATTGGGAGGGTTGGATCGTCCGACCGGCGGTAAGATCTTTGTGGAACAAACCTGTCTGGATGAAATGGATGAGAATGCCCTGGCGCTCTACCGCCGCAAGAGGATTGGATTTATTTTTCAGTCCTTCAATCTGGTGCAGTCGATGAACGCCCAGGAAAACGTGGCATTCCCGATGCGCTTTGCGGGGGTCTCACAACGCCTGCGAAAACAACGCTCGCAGGAACTTCTCACCCAGGTGGGTTTGGAGAAACGAGCCCACCATAAACCGACCGAGCTTTCCGGCGGCCAGCAGCAACGGGTGGCCGTCGCACGCGCGTTGGTCAACGACCCCGAATTGATCCTGGCGGATGAGCCGACCGGAAACCTGGATAGCAGCAGCGGGCTGGGAATTATGCAGCTCCTATCAGAGCTTCACCAGCAGGGACGAACCGTCCTGGTGGTGACTCACGATCCCCGTATGCAGCATTTCGCCACCCATACCATCTACCTGTTGGATGGCAAGGTGGTGGATGCGGCTGCCTACGAGGCCAGCACGACCACAGCATTTCAATAAAATGGTGAAACGATGAAACGAATTTCCTCTGTTTTTTGGATACTACTCTTACTATCACTTGTGATAGCCGGATTCGGATGGAACCCTGTTTACGCTCAAGTTACTCCCCCAACCGAAGCGCCAACCAATACTACTGAACCAACTGAAACACCCATACCAACGGCAACAACCCCCCCGACTGCAACAGCCACACCAATCACTCCATATCCCCGTCCGCTGGTGGTTGTGACCAAATATAGCGGAGGTGGAAAGAAAATTGTCGCCGGTAAAACTTTTGACGTATCAATGACTGTCAAGAATCAAGGAAGCTGGGATGCTTCGAATGTGACGGTCACTTTTACTTCAGGTGATTTTGTTTCCAGAGGTACTGGCGGTGTGCAAGTGAAACCAACGTTGGGGCCCGGCGGAGTTTGGAATTTGTCCCAATCCATTACTGCTGCCGATTCAGTAGCTGGGAAGAAGGTAGCTTACATTGGAGTGAACATTTCTTACACCGATGAAGCTGGTACAGCCTACAGCAGTGATGCGACCCTGGCATTCAATATTTCCGGTGAAGCAGCATCCTCTTCCGGTGGTGGATCTTATGCATCTGCCACGCCTACGGTCTCCAAGCGGCCGCAGGTGGTCATTTCAGGCTACCAATCCGATGTGATCCCCCTTCAGCCCGGGACGACATTTAAGCTGACCCTGGATGTGAAGAATGTGGGTATGGCGACCGCCCGGAATATCACCATGGTCATGGGCGGGAGTAATTCCTCTTCGGCCGGATCCGATAATGGGACACCCGCGCCGGGCGGTGTGTCTGGCGCGAGCGGCGAGTTCACCAATTTCGCTCCGATCGGCGCATCCAATGTCCAACTGTTGGGTAACCTGGATGTGAGCAATACGATCACGGCGTCACAGCAGTTGATCGTCAATGTCACCACCAACCCGGGCACCTATCCGGTGAAATTCTCATATCTCTACAGTGATGAGCATGGCAACAAATACCAGGACGACCAGGTCATCACCCTGCTGGTATACCGTCTGCCATTGCTCGAAGTCAATTTCTATCGTCCGGCGGATCCGCTGATGGTGGGTCAACCCGGCATACTACCCATCCAGGTGGTTAATCTCAGCCGAAACTCCACCATCCTCGGCACCATGAAGGTGATCTCGAACGCAGGCCAGATGATGAACAACTCGCTTCTGGTGGGTAACCTGGAAGCGGGTGGATATTATCCGATGGATGTATCCTTCATTCCCGAATTCCCCGGGCAGGCGGAGATCATTATCCAAATTCAATACACCGATGATTTCAACCAACCGCAGTAATCAAGAATTCAAACTGTTTGTGGATGTTGGTGAAGCGCCGGTCATGGAAGGTCCGCCGGTGGACATGCCGGTCATCGAAATGCCGGAAACATTCTGGCAGAAAGCGGTTCGGTTTGTGAAAGGCATCTTTGGGCTGAATAGCTCCAAACCGACCACACCCTCCGTTATTATGGAAGGCGGCGGGGATGGGGTCATCATGCAGGGCGGTGGTGGCGGCGGGGGCGGCCAGGTTGTCCCTGTGCCGGGCAAACCCTAGGATAGAACCCAATGCGCTTTTTTGATCTGATCCAGTTGATACTGGAGAATCTTAACCGCCGTAAAGGCAGGGTGATGCTGACCGCGATTGGTGTGACCATCGGAACGGCTGCCATCGTCATCCTCGTCTCTCTCGGCATGGGCTTGCAGCAGAACTTCACCTCGCAGTTCGGAGGAATCGGCTCGCTCACACAAATTAACGTCTTTCCAACCTATGGCGATAACATGGGTGGAGGGATGATGGTCATGGGTGGGGGTGGCGGCGGCAGCACCGATAAGCTGGCGCAATCGCAGAACAAACTGCTGACCCCCGCAGCGTTATCAGAGATTGCAGCCCTTCCGGGAGTAGTGAAGGTCATCCCCCGTGATTTTCTTCAGATGGGAGCCCAGCTCAAGGTTGGGAGGTTGGAATCGTGGGGAAACATCATGGGCGTGGGTACCCATGATCTCAGTGACCTTGATTTCAAGCTGCAGGAAGGGACATTGGAATTGGAACCTGGCACCGCCATCATGGGCGCGCCAGTGTTGAACAATTTCTATGATCCGAAAGCCCGTCCCGGAATGCCTCCCCCGGAACCACCCAAACCCATGGAACAGGGCATGAAACTGATCCTGATCAAATACACCTCCGATGGGCAGGAAGTGCGAAAGACCGTACCGGTGCGGGTGGTGGGAATTTTGACCGAATCACGATCCGAATCGGATTTCACCATCTATATGCCGATCGAAGATATCACTGCTTTCAATGGATGGGCAATGGGCAAGCCGATCAACCGGACGAAAGAAGGATACCAGCAGCTCACGGTCTCCGTGCAGGATGTCAAGCAAGCGTTGGAGATATCCGAGCAGATCAAAGAAATGGGATTCCAGGCTTACACTCCCCAGGAATACATTCAAGGGATCAACAGCTTTTTTACGATCATGCAATTTGTATTCGGCGGTGTGGGCGCTGTGGCGTTGTTGGTGGCAGCGATTGGAATTGCCAATACCATGGCAATGGCGATCCTGGAACGGACCCGCGAGATCGGTTTGATGAAAGCGGTGGGAGCCACCAACCGGGATGTGCTCGGCATCTTCCTGGGGGAAGCTTCCGGAATCGGTCTGATCGGCGGGTTGGGTGGTGTCGCCATCGGCTGGGGAGGCGGATATATACTCAACGTGGTATTGGTGAGCTATCTCAGCTCCCAGACTGCCACGACGGGTGGATTGCCGCCCACGACTGCCGTTTATACCCCGATCTGGCTGCCGATCTTTGGATTGGTCTTTGCCACCCTGGTCGGACTTCTTTCGGGGCTGTACCCGGCGCTCCGTGCGGCGACTCTGCTTCCGGTGAATGCGCTGAAATATGAATAGAGAATATTAATCTATTAGAATTCCAACCGGGTCATGGGTGATCTCGGTGACAAAAACAGCGAACAAGGTGTATTTCTTGATCGCTGTTTTAGTTTTATAGGCCGGGCAATCTCCACCAGATCAACACAACGGGATGACATTGGACGAAGCGGGAGGAAAGAGCGCGTCCAAAATGGGATAGGCATCGGAATACTGAGACACGGAGCAATCCGGATACCAGTTGACCAGTTCGGCCAGACTCTTCGTCCCAAATACAAGCTGGAGGAATGTGAGTTCTGGAAAGCGCGCCTGGGCGTCCTGGTTCTTCACCCGGTATAACTCAATCGAAGAGATCTTTCCGTGCTCGAATCCAAAACGGATCCCATCCGAGTAAAAGCTGATCGGTATATCGCCGGTGTAGCCGCTTGCCACAGAGTTGGATAATCGATTTTCCAATTCAGGTTTGATCAGGTGAAGGAACGCGGGCAGGTCAGGGATGCGTATATAGAAATTATACGGGGCGCGTATTTTGGGTAGACGGTCTGGCAAAGCCTGGTAAGCCGGATGATTTGAGCCGAGCCAGAGTCCCAGCACATCAAATTGTTGGTGATACTTTTCGGCGAGCATTTTTCCCTGGTTCCAGGCGAACCGTAGGGCAGACTGGCAGACGCTCATCCAGGGATGACCTGGAATCACTTCCAATACTTTGACCGGCATCACCGGTCCCCAGAGTTCATTCATGTGGATCAATACCCCCACCGGTTCTCCCGCCGGGGTTTCGATGATGAAGATCCACAAACGTTCAATATCCGCATCCCGTTTTCCATTGAGCTCGTATTCCCAGGTGTGTTCATCTCGCAGGCAATTGACCAGCGAACGATCGGAGCCTTGATGATACATTGCGTTGATGAATGGGATATCCTCCGTGACCGCAAGGCGAAAGCGGTACGGATCTTCTTCATGGTCTTTGAGAAAAGGAATCTGAAATTCGTAGGCGTTTCTGCCGCCATCCAGCTCCAGGGTCATTTCATAGCCAAACAGTCGATAGTAATAGGGTATACCGGTGATCGCCTGAAGGACCTGGCCCCGCTGGGCGCTCCAATCGTGGACCACGTTTATTTGTTCACGCACCAATCCCTTATTCCGATAGGCAGGGTCGGTGGCAACGAGTTCAGGCCGTCCCACCTTGAATGGGATTCCTGCATAAGACCAGGATTGATCAATGAGGCACAGGCTGGAGACGATCTTTCCGGTCGAAGGTTCTTCCACGATGGTGAAGTCATCCGGGTGGAAGGTGGGATGAGTGCCCGACATCAGGTCGCGCACCCAGTCCGCGATGCGCTCATCGGGAGTCTGTTGGTCTTCCGCGTGGATGATGGACTGGAATTTCGCCACAGCCTCGGTGTCTTCTAGGGTCGCCCGGCGTAAGATCAGACCATCCTTTAGTGTCTTTATTGTACGAAGGATCATTCTCTTTGCCCTCTTCCTCTAATTATATCCAAACAACACCATCTTTGAGGATGGTGTTGTTTGGAAAATCAGGTGGATGAAGTGGAGATCAGTTCGAGGCGAGGTAATTTAACGCATACTGCGCATCGGTATAGTATTGGTTTTCTTTGAGGGCTTTCAGAAATTCAGATTTCGCGGCTTCCCGATCCCCGTTGCGGAAATGCGCCCAACCCAGCCACAATCGGGCTTCTTCAGAATTGGGGGTGATCGTAGCGGCATATTTTGCCAGCGCGAGTAGATCATCCGTGCGCAGGGAATTGAAGTAGGCCAGGAAGGGGCCGAACTGATACCGCAGCATTCGCTGGGGAAGGCCGATCTTCCGGGCTTGATCGAAGGCGACCGCAGCTTCCCCGTAACGTTCCAGATAAACCAGATTGGATCCCAGGTTGAACCAATGGAAGGAATTTTCAGGCTCGAGGCGAAGTGCGCCTTCGACTGACTTTAATGCAAGTTCCCGGTTTTTGGCTTCATCCCAATTGTCTCCCAGAATTTGTTTGACCGTCTCCTCTTTCTCAGGAGGATACACCAGGAGATAGACGTGATTAAAGGCCTGCCAGTTCTTCTCGAGCGTGGTGTAGTTGACGGCCATATCCGGTCCGAAATAGACATCCTGGGTGATGAAAGCCTGGGTGGCGTCATTGTAGCCGTTCAGAAATAGGTAATGGCCTACCCAGCCATCGTCACCGGGCCAGTAAGATTTGCCCGTGACCATCGCATCTTCGATGAGCACCGGTATCCCATTCGCGAGTAAGGTTTTGAGGAGTTCGATATCCCCGCCCACCCGAAACTGGGTTTGGAGCCAGCCGGCGTTGTTTTTCACATAATATTCGAGTTCATCCACATTCACATTGCGATCTGCTGATGTGGTTTTGATCAAGCCGGCGATATCGTCCTGGTCGCCCTCCCAGTTGTAATACCTGAGATAGATGGACAGGGCAGCCGGTCCACAATTATTGGAACTTTCCCTTTCGTATTCCGGCGCCGGGAGGGATGCCGACGCAGGGAGGGCAGTGGGAGTCAGGGTTGGCACGATCCGAACCTCTGGAATGACCGGTTTCTGCTGATTGCTTTTGTTCTCCGGCGTGATGACCGGAGTCGGGGTGGGTGGGACGGTTGTGACGGGAATGGGGGTTGGCATTTCTTCGATCGGATTCAAGACGACCCGAAGATAGGTGTACGCCCTGTCCAAGCGCCAATCGACCCGGCGTTTCACTTCCGGCAGAAAATAGATACCTATCAGGAGCAGGAGCATTGCCGTCATACCAATAAAAACAGACAAGGTCTTATTCTTTAACATAGCGGTAATTCTACCATGCGGGATACCGGTTAAGTAAATAAATAGGACAAACTAAGTGCGAATTTCATCTGGTATAATCGCCGCTATGAAATACCATATTTGGACAGAAGGCTGTCAGATGAACGTGGCCGATTCGCAGCGGGTATCCTCAGCTTTGCAGGAGCTTGGATACCTGGAGACTCGTCTGCCCGGTGAAGCCGATGTCATTGTTCTGAATACCTGTGTCGTCCGCCAATCTGCGGAAAACAAGGCGTACGGGCGATTGAGTTCGTTGAAACCACTCAAACAAGAACGGCCTGATCTGGTGATCAACCTGATGGGCTGCCTGGTGGGCGTCAAACCGGATCCGCGCTTGAAAGCCCGTTTCCCGTATGTGGATGTCTTTTCCGCGCCATCCGACCCGCTGCCACTGGTGGATTACCTGATCCAGAAGAACCACCACGACCTTGACCAGTCGGAAACCGCCCGCCGTTTCGCATTGATGGATGGCGAGGTTGCCCTGCCCGGATTTGACCACAGCAGCCAGGTTTGCGCGTATTTACCGGTTGTGCTCGGCTGCTCCCACGCCTGTACCTATTGTGTGATCCCCTACCGGAGAGGGATCGAGGAAAGCCGTCCATTCGAGGTCGTTGTCGCGGAAGCTCGCTCGCTGGTGAAGCAGGGCGTCAAAGAGATCACGCTGCTCGGACAGATCGTTGACCGCTATGGAAAAGACCTCCCCCACGGACAGGACCTCCCCGCCCTCTTAAGGGTATTGAACAACATCGAAGGATTGGAGAGAATTCGGTTCCTCACATCCCACCCCAACTGGATGACGGATGAGCTGCTGGATACGGTGGCAGAATTGCCCAAAGTAGCACCCCACATCGAAGTGCCGGTTCAGGCAGGGGATGACCAGGTGCTCGAGAATATGAAACGCGGATATACCCGGGATGATTATCGCCGCCTGGTGAACCGGATCCGGGAACGCATCCCTCATGTCTCCGTCGCAACCGATATCATCGTGGGTTTTCCGGGTGAAACGCCGGAACAATTCCAACAGACCTACGACCTGCTGGAAGAGTTGCGCCTGGATGTTGCCCATCTGGCGCGCTATTCTCCCCGACCAGACACGGTAGCCACCCGGCGGATGCCGGATGATGTCACGCCGGAAGAAAAAATGCGCCGATTCCGCGTGTTGGAAGAACAGCAGGAACGGATCGTCAGCGAGATCAACCAGCGCTATCAAGATCAAATGGTGGATGTGCTGTTTGAAGAAAAATCAAAAAAACGTTGGCGGGGACGAACTCCCACCAACAAGCTGGTTTTTGTTGAGACGGAGTACCGACTTGCGGGGGAAATTGGTTCCGGTCAAAATTGAGTGGACTGGCCCATGGTCGATGATCGGCCATTTGGTCTAATCTTTAGTTTTGTATATTTACCGCTGAGAACGCTGAGATCGCAGAGAAAAAAGTGGAGGAACATTGTTCGTTCACTCTTATAGCGTCCCGCTAGTCTCTATTTCTTCCCATTAATTCCGAATTAGCGCCTGATAATAGTCACAATCCCCGGTCAGAGGGCAACGTTCGCAATAGGCTTTACGGGCGGTGCAAATTTCCCGTCCCAGTTGGATCAGGACCAGATGGCCGGCGTAAAACATTTCCGGCTGGAATAACGCCTCCATCCAGGTGTGGGTCTCTTCCACACTCATCGATGGCGGACGCAAGCCGATCCGACCTGAAACCCGATAAATGTGGGTATCCACCGGAAAAGCCGGCCGGTTGAGCGAGAACTGCAAGACGATCGCCGCGGTCTTCGGTCCGACCCCCTTGAATTTGCGAAGCCAACCGCGGGCTTCTTCCAGCGGGATCTCTCCGAGGAAGGTTAGGTCCAGGGATCCACGTTCCGCAACGATTTCGCGCAACACCTGTTGGATGCGCGGGCCTTTTGAGTTCGCCAATCCGGCGACCTGAATCGCTCTGATCACCTCTTCCACAGGAGCATTCATGACGAGCGTCCAATCAGGAAAACGGGCTCTCAGCGATGCTAAAGGCTTTATCGCGGTTGAGGTCGTTGGTGTTCTGGGAAAGGATCGTGGAAACCAGTTCGTCAATCGGAGGGAGGGGATTTCTCCAGGTGGGTTCCCCGAAATGGTCGATTAGTTTACGATAGATCCGGTGCGCTTTCTGCTTTTGGGATGGATCCGGATTCATGGCTTTATGGAAAAGACTGGTCTGTATTCGCCGACCTGCAAATGGCGGAAATTGTAAATGGGACGTCGGGCAAGATCTTTGAGGGAATCCAATTCGGCGGCAGAGATGGCCCCCAACTGGCGCAGGAGTTCCAACATCACCACCGAGCGGGCTCGTCCATCCAGGTCGCCATCGGAAATTTTCAACGCTACTCCCAGACCGGGTGAGCCAGGCTCAATGGCATCCGGCAGGATGGAGAGTGCCTGAAAACCTTCCGCACCTGTTTTGGTCAGGAATTTATCACCCGCGAGATTCATGAGCAGGGTATCGAATAATTTCGGCCCCGCGATCATCATCGGGTTGGTGGTCATTGCCTTCACGATTCGCCGGCAGGCATCCTTACGATGGGGTGACAGCGGTCAGGATCAGCTAAACGGGCATAACCCAGTGCGGCATTCCGCAGGGGGACCGCGAAGGTGGGCACGGAGCATCCGTCGATCCCCACTTCCACCTGATCCACAGCTACATCGACCATCTCGCTGAAGGTTTGCAATATTTGAATCTGGATCGGATGGTCGATGGTCGTGTATTCTTCCAGGGGTAATCCACGTAAAATTCCATACGCCAGCATTCCGGTGTGCTTTCCGGAGCAATTATGCCGGTTGGATGTGGGTTCAACCCCTTCCCGAATGAGCCGGCGCGATGTGGCTGCATCAAACGGCGGATGAGTCCCACATTTGAGCTGACCTTCGATGATGCCAATTTTATGCTGGAAACCTTCCAGCACTTTCACATGATCGTCTGTACCGGCATGAGAAGCGCACATGATCGCCACCTCAGTATCGTTGAGGTGAAAATGATCATCGCCGTGCGATTCCATAAATGGAAGCGCCTGGAATGGTTTTGCGGATGAACGTAAAAAGGTGACCAACTCGGGGTCACCTTCATGGGCGAGAATTTCACCATTGACGTTGACGACGACCAGCGCGCCAAATTGGACAGATTCAGTAATACGTCCGCGCGTTGCTTCAAACAGTGGGACAACCGAATCAGGTGACATAGGTTTACTCTTCCGGATCGATGGGGATGGGCGCAATCTCTGGGTTGTGATAATGAGTCATTCCCCAACGCAATCGCTGGGAATATTGGGTGGCTTTGTGGGCGGGAAATTGGAATGGCGCCAGTAATTCTGGAATGAGTTTATCCACAGAATTGGCGGAGAGCTTTTGGTCACAAAACTCATTTAGGATACCGTGTATGTTTTCCAAATAAGCGGTCTGCTTGTGCACATCTTCCTGCGTAACCAATCCACTTCGGCCGCTGATAATGAAGTAATCGTGATATTCGGGTGATTGCAGTTCTTTCAGGTTGGCCACCCAGGCGGAAATGTCTGCGTGACTCAGAAAAGGCGGCTGATCCTTTACGACAGCATCTCCGACAAAGATCACTTTCTCATCCGGCAAGTGGATCCAAAGCGAACCTACGTACGGTCCGGGTCTGGCTTCCAATAATATGGGGTGGACTCCCCAATGAATTTCCATCTTCTCGCTAAAGGAGATTTCGGGTGGAATTCCAGCGAATGGTGCCAAGGGAAGGAATGAGTTCCCAATCTGAACCAGTTTCAGAATATTGAGATTTAAAGGTGGTGGGGCGGTTACGGAAAGCCAGCGCTAATTTCTCCTGACCGACGACGGTGCATTCCATGGCTCTCGCGCCCAGAGTGCGGTCAGGATGAGCATCCAGGTTGATCAACATCCGGTCTACCCCGCCGCTCAAATTGAGGAGGGAAGACCGCCAGGTTCGATAATCTTCCGGGCGTAAGGGCGCGTCAATTAAGATCAATCCATGGGAAGCGTTGATGACGCCCAGAACTACGCCAACATAATTCAATTCAATAAAGATATCGGGGGTGATTTCCTGCATGTGTCTCCAATGCCTGGATTGTATCACCGCATGGATGGCAATGCTATCCCTTGGGAGGCAATGTAAAGAAGAAGGTGCTGCCTTTCCCGGGAGCGCTTTCAACCCAGATTTTTCCCCCGTGCCCGATCACAGCCAGTTTGCAGAAAGTTTAATCCCAACCCCAATCCTTTGATGGCGCCATTCACCTTTAATCGGGAGAACTTTTCAAAGATCCTTTCCTGATCGTCGGTCGGAATGCCCGGCCCATCGTCTTTAACCCAAATCATGGAATGACCATCTTCCAGGCCTGCGCCAATTTCGATATGGGAATCTTGAGGCGAAAACTTGGATGCGTTTTCCATCAAATTAACCAGCACCCGGCGGATCATATCTGGATCCACCCACAGGGGAGGCAGGTTGTCCGCGATCACCCGCGTTAACGTCTGGTTTTTTGTATCCAATGAAGGCTGGATCACTTCGATCACTTCCGAAATCATGGTGGTCGGGTCGGCTTCTTTTCGGTTCACCACCGTCTGACCGGCTTCCAGGCGATAGACATCCAGTAAAGAATTGAGCAGCCTCTGAATCCGGTCGGATGAGCGCATGGCGATATTCAACAGATTGACAGTGGTCTCATCCCGGTCGGTCGGGGTGAGCGAACTCAGAATATCGAGGCTGGCGGTCACATTCGCCAGCGGAGAGCGCAGATCGTGATATACCATGGCGATCAGGTCATTCCGCAGGTTATCGAGATCGATCCGTTCGCTGATGTCTCGCAATACCCATTGGATGCTGACCGCCCCGCTGAAGTTAACTCTTCTCGCGATGACCTGAACCGGCACCCGCCGGTTATCGGATACCACCATATCCGATTCGTATGTGATCGTTCCATGCTCCATGACCAGCGAAAAATCCGATCCCAATTTGGTCGCATTCAAAGAATGGATCTGGTTGATGTTCATCTGCAGGATAATCTCTTTGGTCAAATGAAGTATGTTACAAGCCTGCTGATTTGCTTCCAGTATCACTCCCTTGAAGTCAGTAATTACGATAGGATCGATGTGATCTTCAAAAAGCTCTGCGTATCTCTGCTGTGATAGATGCAGTTGTTCATAGGTTTGCGCATTACGGATGGCCGTTCCTGCCACACTGCAGATCGCGTTGAGAATGGTCAATGTGTCAGGATCGAATTCATCCGATTTGGGATTCATGGCCAATAGAACACCGATGGTCTGACTGTTCGCCTGAACCGGCGCGGCCGCGATGCTGTGGATGGAATAGCCCGGATATTGGTCGATCTCTGTCAGTTCATCCGATCCAGCCACAACCGATTTTCCGGTTTCTGCAACTGAACCCGCCACGCCCTTCCCAATGGGAATACGGACATGCTCCACAAACTGTGAGTTCTCCCCCCAGGCAGTATGGAATTCGACCTCTTTGCCTTCGTTTGTGATAAAACCCAATGCTGCCACTTCCACGTCCAGGGCCTGGGCTGTCTGTTCCATTAATATCTGAAGAACCTCATCCAACTGCAGTGAGGAATTGAGCGCAACCGCATTGTCGATCAAGGCTGACATCACCCGAGACCGTTGTTTACTGCTCTCATACAGGCGGGCATTGAGTGCGGCCAATCCGGCAATATCGGCGATGGACTGAAGCAGATCCATATGATCGTTATTGAAGAAACCCACCTGTGGGTGAACCAGGGTGAGCACTCCCACCAGTTTGCGATGAGCCATGAGCGGGACGCACAAAGCGCTTTTCGCTCCGCTTTTTTTCGTGTCATCATCCGGGCGACGAACCCAGCGAAGATCTTCCCGGGTGTCATCGATCATTACCGGCTTATGATGCCTGATGACCCATCCGGCGATTCCTTTCTCGATCGTCTCTTTGAGTTGTTGAATGGTATGGGTATAGATCTTATCGCCATACATGATGGCGGCGTCAATCGGTTTATTCTTCTCATTTAATATGACGATAGAGGCTCGTTCAGCCCCTATGTGATAGACCGCCAGAGTGAGTGTTTTCTTGAGGAGTGGGCGCAATTCAATTTCATTGGCCAGTTCTCGACTGACATGATAAAGAAGTTCCAGAGATGATCGAGTACTGTCAAGAGACATCAATCCGCCTTAGAAATACTTCAAACCACTTGCTGTATTGAATAGCACCACGATTTCGTGATGCTTAATCATATCCATTTTTAATAATTTTTCAAAACCGGCCAGTGAGGCCGCGCCTTCAGGTGAAGCCAGGATTCCTTCTGATCTGCCAAGTAACATTTGGGACGAAAGTATCTCCTCTTCGCTGACGTCCATTGCGACACTCTGAGTATCGCGAAGGACCCTCAAGATGATATTTCCCGCGTACACACTGGGGACATTCAGCCCGGTGGCGATTGTGTTTGGCTTGAGCCAATCCTCTGTTTTGGGCTGGTGCTCGCGGAATGCCTTGACGATGGGTGCGCAGCCGGACGCCTGGATGACTGCGAATTTTGGTTGTTTGGGCGCGATCCATCCCATCTCGGCCAGCTCCTTAAATGCTTTCCACATTCCCACCAATCCGGTGCCACCACCGGTTGGATAAATGATCCAATCGGGCAATTCCCATTCGAATTGTTCAGCCAATTCGAAGCCCATGGTTTTCTTCCCCTCCACCCGGTAAGGCTCCCGAAATGTGGCCATATTGAACCAGCCGTTTTTCTGACAGTCTTCTGATGCAATGCGGGCTGCCTGTTGGATCGTCCCATCCACGAGGTGGAGATGTGCGCCGAAATCGATCACCTCGCTTCGATTGGATTGTGGGGAATTCTTTGGCATATAGATGTGGGCATTCACACCCGCGCGGGCGGCGTACGCGGCGAGGGCTCCACCTGCATTCCCGGCTGTGGGTAAAGCAAAAGTATCCAATCCCAGTTCGATGGCTTTCGCCAGGGCGACACATAATCCGCGTGCCTTGAAGGATGCGGTTGGATTGCCGGCTTCGTTTTTTAAGAACAAGCGATCAGCGCCGAACAACGAGCCAATATTTTTCAATGGAACCAGGGGAGTATCCCCTTCTCCGAGTGTGACCTGGTAGTTCTGGCTGATGACTGGTAACAACTCAGACCAGCGCCAGATCCCTTTGGGGCGGGCGGATACCATCTCCCTGGAAATGGAATCCTTCGCCTGCCATACCCCATAAGATGCAAAAAGAGGCGAGCTGCACTGAGGGCAGGTGTTATTCACTGCCAGATGAGAAAGGGTAGCGCCGCAGTTCGAGCATTCCAGGTGTGTAATGAAACTGGCCAATAATCAATCAGCCTTTCGGGCGTTTGCGCTATTAGCTGTTGCCCTGGCATCTTTGCGAACCGCTTGACAACAAAGACAATCCGGCCGGTCACAAAGCAACGCTTCCGGGTCAGATATGATCAGTGCCCTGGTCACATCGATGAGATATACAGCCGGAACTGCCAGGACCGTAGCGTTGCCAACTACAACCTGGCGGGTCACTCCCTGAATGACGGGTGTGATCTGATTAAACCCATTGGAGCAGCCCGGGTATCCGGGAAATTCCAATATCCCCTTATCGGTTAATGCCCAACGCTTAAAGTCTTTTCTCCCGGCTAATTTTTCGCCGTAGTGGATGGTGGTATTACAAGTTTGGTCCACACCGATCAACAGGACCCATCCACCCTGATCTGCCAGCACTCTGACTGGGGCAAGCGGATCTTTTCTGGATTGGGCGTTCAAGCCTTCATCGAAATTGGTTGCCGCAAAGGATAAAATCGGATGGCATGACCGGCGAGCGTCGGGGAGCAACCGGAATTTCTCCGGTAGAATACCCATCGTCCGGTCTGCAGGCAATTTTGGATTGAATATGGATGCCATCGGATTAACCTGACGATCAGTGTTATAGATCAGCCCATTATCATCGGGTCCTTCGGGCGGGATCACCATCGTCTTATAGGTAAATGTGGGAAGGAGCAGGCGATTGGACAATGTAAACAAAGCTCCCAGCATGGTGTCCACACCACCTTGAATCTCTCCCACTTTGGAAAGGCTGGCGTGGATGATGATAGGAACTTCGGACGGCAGGTTTAGTTCTTGTAATTTGGCTGACACCTCACGAAAAGAAAGCATCAGACCCTCCTTTTACTGCTCGGGAGAGTTTTAGTTCAAATCCATTATAGCCAGTCGGGAGAGTACATGAATCGTTCAAATATTACAGGATTATTACAGGATGCCTTTTTTGTCTTATTTACAGAGTAATGGCAGGGTGATCCTGTGATTTGCGTTCAAAGTCAATCCGAAATAGGGGGATGGGTCGAGTGTGTTCTTGATCCGCAATTCATTCAAGTAATGTCCCTGTCCGTCATCCTTGAGGATGGAGATGTGCAGGTGAACGCCCACGGGGTTTTGTGGATCCCCCGAGTAATTCCCCTGAAACCCCAGCAGGTCGCCCTGTTTCACCGGGATGTCAGAACTGCCGGGAGGGAAGGCTTCAAGAATGGTCGTCTCGCCAGGAGCGTCGGCCAGATGGGTGTAATACACCCAGATTTGCCGTTCAGGTTGCATTGGATCGTTGGGTATCCTGAGGACTAGACTGGATTTCCAGGTTTGCTCGCGTGAGAGGAAACCATCGGCGACGGCGTACACCGGAACAACGCCGGGTTCCGTTCCACCAAATATATCGATCCCCTGATGACGATGGAAAGGACGGAAAGAATCACCCCAAACAAAACCAATAAAACCCCTGGTCGGCATCACAAACGGCGCGGCATTACAATGGATGAGTTCCGGTTGAATCCACGAGGAATACTTCTCTGGATTGCGGATGAAACGCATCACCTGAATGGATCGGCTGCCGGTGTGTATATTGGATCGAATAATCCAGTAGCCTCCCATCACCACGACTAATCCGATGAAAGCCAGGAGGAGCCAGCGGATTGCGGTTTTTCTGGTCATAGCACCCGATTATACTCTGCTCTTCCCCGGCGATTTCCTGGCGTTGCAGGGATCACCCGTATACAGATTGAACAGGTATGGTATAAGCTTCTGCTTGACGGAGGGTTTTATTAACATTATGATTAAGAATGACCCTGGAGGGAGTTATGAAAGAAAAAATCTTAATCATAGAAGATGATGAGGGTATTCTCCGATTTTTACGACGAGGCATGTCGTTTGAAGGATATCAGGTGGAAACCGCGAAGGATGGACAGGAAGGGTTGACCAAGACCCGCGAATGGCACCCAGACCTGATCGTGCTCGATTGGATGCTGCCAGGGATGGACGGGTTGGAGGTATGCCGACGATTGCGCGCGAGTGGACCGATTCCCATCCTGATGCTGACTGCCAAAGACATGGTTCAGGATCGGGTTCAGGGTTTGGATGCCGGCGCGGATGATTATATGGTGAAGCCTTTCGAACTGGATGAACTGCTCGCCCGTATCCGGGCATTGCTCCGACGCACTCAGCCTGAACGAATCCCGGTGCTCACATTTTCTGACCTCACGCTGGATACCGCCTCCCGTCAGGCGATCCGATCAGGGCGGGAGATTCGATTAACTGCGAAAGAATATGATCTGCTTGAATTGTTCATGCGCCATCCTCGCCAGGTTCTTACCCGCGAGATGATCTTCGACCGGGTCTGGGGGTATGATTTTGGCGGTGAATCGAACGTATTGGACGTGTATATCCGATACCTGCGTCAGAAATTGGTTGTGGGTGAAGACGCGCAATTGATCCATACCGTGCGTGGAGTTGGTTACGTTTTGCGTGAAATGCCCTGATGTCCCTTAGAACCAGACTGACCGTATTGTACGCGGTGGTGGCCGGAGCGATCCTGATGTTTTTCGGGATCGCTATTTATGGTCTGGTCAGCGTGATGTTGGTGGACCAGATGGACCTGGCATTAAACCAGACTGCGCATCAGATCATCACGAATACCCGGGTGAACGCGCTGGGCGACCTGGAAGTCATCGAATTACCATCGCTGGATGTGACCTCAGCCATCTTCGTGCAGGTTTGGGATGAGGACAATGCGCTCAAAATCACCTCTCCCAATATCAGCCGCTTGGATCAACCGCTCGATTCGGTGGGATTACGGACGATCTCTCCCATCTATCGCGACAGTCGGGTGAATGAAGCTTCGCTGCGGGTTTTGAGTGTACCCCTGGTTGTGGAAGGCAGGCGGGTTGGGTTGCTTCAGATCGGGGAAAATCGTTTCCTGGTGGACCTGACCCTCCGCACTATGTTGTGGGTGCTGGCCGGGGCGCTGGTGCTTTTCGTCACCGTCGCAGCTATCGCGGGTTGGCTGCTGACCGGGCAGGTATTGGCTCCCCTCGAGAAGGTCACCGCCGCTGCGCTGAGCATCACCAACGCAGATGACCTGTCCCGCCGAATACCCAACACCACCCATGCTCAAAATGAGGTCGGCATCTTAATTGAAGCATTCAACCAGACGCTCGATCGATTGGAGCAGCTTTTTTCCACCCAGAAAAGATTCATGGCTGATGTGAGTCACGAACTGAGGACTCCATTGACGGTCATCAAGGGCAATGTCAGTTTACTTCGCAAGATGAAGAAACCGGATGAGGAATCATTACAGACCATTGAAAGTGAAGTGGACCGGCTGACCCGGATGGTGGGAGACGTGCTTTTACTTGCCCAGGCGGAATCTGGCAAATTACCGCTCAATCTGCAAAAGGTCGACCTGGATAGCGTCTTGATGGAAGTATTCCAACAGGTGTCCGTGCTGGCAGGGGGGAAGATCAAACTACACATCAGCGAGATCGAACCGGTGGAAGTGATGGCCGACCGGGATCGCATGAAACAGGTCTATCTCAACCTGATGGCAAACGCGGTGAAATACACCCCTTCAGGGGGCACGGTCATTGTGTCACTAAAACGGGTCGACAACCGGGTGCAGACGATGATCACCGATACAGGACCGGGCATCCCCAGCCCGGGATTTACCCCATATCTTCGAGCGATTTTACCGGGGGGATAAGGCGCGTACCCGTTCCGTGGACGGCAGCAGCTTCGGGTTGGGGCTTTCCATCGCTTACTGGATCGTGAAGAATCACAGTGGTGTTATCGACGTCCAATCGAAAGAAGGTACAGGAACGACGTTCACCGTCTGGCTGCCGGTTTATCAGGAGCAGGTCCCGAACAAGTAGGCTGGCCAGGGGATTTTAGTTCTCACTCTTTTCAGTTTAGTAGGAAAAATAAATCTATAAACCAATTCAATCGCTGCCCAATTATGGCAGCGTAATTATTATGGACACATCATTCGGGATGAACCGAATTATGCCCGGATCAGGAAATACAGAGACGATAATCAAAACAGTTGGTCCACCTGACGGGGTGTCCAATATACCTAAATAAAACGAATTGCGTAGTGGCGGGTTTCAAACCCGCCACTACGGTACAACGGTACGGAAATATCATCTTGACGCACACCCTGAATCCTGATAGACTCGGCTCTCATTGCCAGAATCAAAAGCAATCCATCCATTGCGATACCTTGATGAGAGTGGCTGCTTTTGGTATAATGCAATGCGCGATAGAGGCAGTTTAACAATTGATGCCGACGTAGCTCAATCGGCAGAGCAACCGCCTTGTAAGTGGTAGGTTACGAGTTCGATTCTCGTCGTCGGCTCTGCGCGGATGAGCTCAACATCGCGAATGGTATTCTCCCGGGCGGTTACCCAAGTGGCCAAAGGGGACTGACTGTAAATCAGCTGTCAGACGACTTCGGAGGTTCAAATCCTTCACCGCCCACTGGTCTTACCAACCATAAGGATCGCCGAAAGGGTCGGATCCAGGGTTCAGCAAGCCCTCATAGCTCAGTCGGTAGAGCGCGTTCTTGGTAAGAACGAGGTCATGGGTTCGAATCCCATTGAGGGCTCATGCTGCCGTAATCAAACATAAATGTCACGTAAGGAGAAAAATCGATGGCGAAGCAAAAGTTTGACCGGTCGAAGCCGCATCTGAATGTAGGGACCATGGGACACATCGACCATGGTAAAACGACATTGACCGCGGCGATCACGAAATGGTGCCAGACTGCAAGGGTTGGCTGAATTCAAAGCGTATGACCAGATCGACAACGCGCCGGAAGAGAAAGCGCGCGGGATCACGATCAACATTGCGCATGTGGAATACCAGACAACAAGCGGCATTACGCGCATGTGGACATGCCTGGTCACCGCGACTATATCAAGAACATGATCACGGGTGCAGCGCAGGTAGATGGCGCGATCCTGGTGGTAGCGGCTCCTGATGGACCGATGCCGCAGACCATTCGAGCATGTACTGCTGGCTCGCCAGGTGGAAGTGCCGAGCATCGTGGTCTACTTGAACAAAGTCGATCAGATGAACGATCCGGAACTGTTGGAACTGGTGGAACTGGAACTGCGCGAGATGCTGACTCAAGCACAAGTTCCCCGGGGAGACCATTCCGATCGTGCGTGGATCAGCGTTGCAGGCGCTGGAAAGCAAGAGCACGGATCCGGAAGCGCCGGAATATGCCAGCATCAAAGAATTGATGCGGGTGGTGGATGAATACATTCCCGAGCCAGTGCGCGCGGTGGACAAACCGTTCATGATGCCGGTGGAAGATGTGTTCTCGATCAAGGGACGCGGCACGGTTGTGACCGGACGTGTGGATCGTGGCAAATCAAGGTCGGCGAACCGGTAGAGATCGTGGGATTGCAGGAAAAGACCCGCGCCAGTGTGTAACCGGCGTGGAGATGTTCCACAAGCTGCTGGACGAAGGTATGGCAGGCGACAATCTGGGCATTGCTGCTGCGCGGAATTGAGCGCACGGATGTGGAGCGTGGCCAGGTCATAGCCAAGCCGGGATCGATCACCCCGCACAAGAAATTCATGGGCGAAGTGTACGTGCTGAAGAAGGAAGAAGGCGGACGGCACAAAGCATTCTTTACTGGATATCGGCCGCAATTCTACATCCGGACGATGGATGTGACCGGCAACATCAAGCTGCCCGATGGGGTCGAGATGGTGATGCCTGGTGACAACGTCAACCTGGAAGTGGAATTGATCATGCCGGTTGCGTTGGAACAAGGTTCCAAGTTCGCTATTCGTGAAGGTGGTCTGACGGTTGGCGCCGGTGTGATCACTAAGATTCTGGACTAATTTTTCGATAAAAAGAATGGAGCCTGGTCGTAACCCACCGGGCTCCATATAGAGAGATAAAATGGCTTCAAAGAAGAAAGATGTTCGACCTGTAATCACCATGGCATGCACTGAGTGCAAGGAACGGAATTATACGACCGAGAAGAACCGGCAGGAACGACCCGGGTCGTATGGAAATGCAGAAATATTGCGCGCATTGCCGAAAGCATACTGCTCACCGCGAGACGAAGTAAGTTTCGAGCAGGCGATTCAGCTCAACCCAAAAGAGCCGATCGTTTGACAATTTAGGCCAGTAGCTCAATTGGCAGAGCGCCTGTCTCCAAAACAGGAGGTTGTGGGTTCAATTCCTTCCTGGCCTGCCAGAAAAAGTGGAACGCCGTCTCTACAGGGCGGCGTTTTAGCCGTAAAATAAACATGACCTCGGCTGGATATACCTCACCTTAATAGGATCAGGAGGAGTACTCAGTGGCTGATAAAATTGAAAAAGAGAAAAAACCGAATGTCATCCAGCGCTATTTTCGTGAGACAGTTGGTGAATTGCGTAAAGTGAAATTGGCCTACCACGAAAGAAGCATGGCATCTGACCAGAATTGTATTGATGGTTTTGGTCGTGATGAGTATCATCCTGGGCACACTGGATTTTGTGTTCTCGAAGCTGATCGAATGGATTGTTGTATAGGTCCTTACCGACATTCAGCCGGTGAGAGGAGTGCATTGCATGGAAGCGCACGATTTAGAAAATCCAGAACTGCCGATGGAATCAGAAAGCCCGGAGAAGAAGTTACTCACTCCGATGCGCCTAGTGCCCCATTGAGCATGGACGCGCCAGCAGCACCAGATACTGCCATTGATCAATCCATTGAGCAGGCTGGCGATAAACGCGCCTGGTATGTGGTTCACTGCTATTCCGGATATGAGAACAAAGTTCGTCATAACCTGGAGCAGCGTATTGAAACCATGGGGATGAAAGATCGCATTTTTGATGTGGTCATTCCAACCCAGGAAGAGATCGAAGTCAAAGACGGAAAACGCAAAACGGTGGAACGTCATGTGTTCCCCGGTTATGTACTTGTCAATATGATTCTTTCCGAAGAATCATGGTATGTGGTTCGGAATACCCCGGGCGTGACCGGTTTGTGGGAATGGGTAACTACACCCACACCACTTGCGCCCTGAAGAAGTACAGCAAATTCTACGCCGAATGGAAGCCGAAGCGCCGGTGGTCAAAGTCACCTTCAAAATTGGCGAACGGGTTCGGATCGTGGATGGTCCGTTCAACGATTTCCGCGGTACTGTGGCGGAAATTGATATGGAACGAAGCAAAGTTCGCGTGATGGTGAATTTCTTCGGACGTGAAACCCCTGTGGAGTTGGATTTCTTGCAGGTGGAACGCGCATAAAGGTAATTATTTTGGTAATCACAGCCAATTCTGGCTGAAATAGGTGGAAGGGTGTACCTCAAAAACCCGCTAATACCACAAAGGAGTGAAAAGTGGCAAAGAAACTAAAAGCAATTGTCAAGTTGAATATCAATGCCGGAAAGGCCAATCCAGCGCCCCCGATCGGTCCCGCATTAGCCGGACATGGGATCAATATTATGGCCTTCTGCAAGGAATACAATGCCCGAACGATGAACCGTCCCGGCGAAGTTCTTCCTGCGGAAATTTCCATCTTTACCGATGGTTCCTTCACATTCGTACTCAAATCGCCACCGGCCGCCATTCTGCTGGCAAAAGCTGCCGGAGTTGAAAAAGGATCTGCAGAACCCAACCGTACCAAAGTGGGCAAAGTGACCCGCGCTCAGGTCAACGAAATTGCAGAATTGAAATATAAAGATATGAATGCCAACGATATCGAAGCAGCAATGAAACAAATCGAAGGCACCGCCCGCAATATGGGCATTAACTGTAGAAAAGTAACCCCTGTGGGAGGGTTGAATAACCCGCCAGAACCACCAAGGAGTAGAAATGTCAAAACACGGTAAGAATTATCAACGCTGCAAAAGCCAAAGTTGATATTGATAAGGCCTATACCCCAAAGGAAGCTGTCGACCTGGTCAAAGATACCTCCTTCACCAAATTCGATGCCACTGTTGAAGTCCACCTGCGCATGGGTTTGATCCCCGCCAGGCTGACCAGATGGTCCGCGATGTGGTCGTTCTCCCCAATGGTCTCGGCAAGACCGTCCGCGTGCTGGTCTTTGCCGAAGGCGAAGCTGCTGCAAAAGCCAAAGCCGCTGGTGCTGATTTCATCGTGGATAACGACGAGATGGTGAACAAGATCCTCGGCGGTTGGACTGATTTCGATGTCGCCATGGCCACCCCGGATATGATGGGAAAAGTTGGTAAACTGGGACGTGTATTAGGTCCCCGCGGTTTGATGCCAAACCCCAAAGCCGGCACAGTTGCTCCAGGCGATGATCTGCCCCGCGTAATCGAAGAAGCCAAAGCTGGTCGTGTGGAATTCCGTTTGGATAAGACCGCGAATATCCACGCACCAATTGGAAAAGTCTCTTTCACCGCAGAAAAGTTGTTTGAAAACTTTGCTGCGCTGATGGAAGCAATCCGGAAAGCCAAAGCCATCAGCATCCAAAGGTTTGTATATCAAGCATGTCACCCTTAGCTTCGACCATGGGACCTGGCATCAATGTCGATCCTTGATCAATCCCAGGCAATGACACCCAAGGCAGAATAAGGTATAATACTCGTCGCGAATTGAATATTTCTTCGCCAAAGACAGCCGGCGCCTGAAAAGGCTTAATGAACTGCCAGCCGAGGTGAGACTTCAAGATCAATGATCTGGCCTGGAAACAGGCAATGAAGTCTTTGCCCGGTTGGAATGAACCAGGCAAAGACTTTTTTATGATCTAATAACGGAAGGAGGTGAATTTACATTGGCATTTTCAAAGCAGCATAAATCAGTAATGCAGGAACAATATCAGGGTTGGTTGGATAAAAGCCAGGCCATGATCATTGTGGAATACTCCGGGTTGAATATGAAAGCCATCGATGCAGTTCGCGCGAAAGCTCGTGAGGCAGGTGGCGAAGTGCATGTCGTCAAAAATACACTCATGCGTAACGTTTTCAAAGCCAAAGGTTTGGACGGCGAAGGCAAACTGTGGGAAGGTTCCACAGCCGTCGGTTTCGCCTTCAACGATCCCCCGGCGTGGCGAAAGCATGTACCGATTTTGCAAAGGGTAATGAATTCTTCAAAGTGAAAGGTGGTTTCCTTGGCGATAAAGTCATGAATCCTGCTCAGATCAAATCCCTGGCTGATCTACCACCACTTACCGGTGATGCGCGCAACCCTGTTGGGTGTAATACAGGCTCCCGCCAGCAAACTGGTCCGCACTCTGGCAGAACCCGCCCGCGGATCTGGCCTCAGTGGTCAAAGCTTATTCAGAGCAGATAGCTCTGATTTTCCAGGCTGATCGTCTGGGAAATCAGGTTGTAAGACCGGATGGGTTCCCGTAAACTACATGAACTAATAATTCAATTCGTAAGGAGATTTGAAATGGCAGATTTAACCAAATTGTAGATGAACTCAGCAAGCTTTCCGTTTTGGAAGCCGCTGAACTCGTCAAAGCCCTGGAAGAAAAATGGGGCGTTTCCGCCGCCGCTCCTGTAGCTGTTGCCGCCGCCGCTGGTGCCGCTGCAGCCGCCGAAGCCTGTTGAAGAAAAGACTGAATTCGATGTCGTCATCAAAGATGCCGGTCCCAAGAAGATCGAAGTCATCAAGGTCATTCGTCAGCTCACCAACCTGGGTCTCGTTGAAGCCAAAACCATGGCCGAAACCGCTGGCACCAAGGTCCTCTGCCGGTGTGGCCAAAGAAGCCGCTGCCGACGCCAAGAAGAAACTGGAAGAAGCCGGCGCAGTCGTCGAAGTCGCCTAAACCCTTTCCTGCTTTCAAAAAACAGCCAGAATTCTGGCTGTTTTTTGTTTTCCCAACTATCATCCCTTATTGCCCCGCCCCGACGCAACAGATATAATGAAGGATATTGTTGATAAAGAGGGTTAAGTATGATCGACTATTTGCGAACGTTACACCCTGTATTACAGGCGCTATTGGGAGGATTATTCACCTGGGGCGTCACAGCCCTGGGCGCCTCCTTTGTCTTCTTTAATAAAACGGTCAATAAGAAAATCCTGTCTGGGATGTTGGGCTTCGCAGCCGGTGTGATGATCGCCGCCTCCTGCTGGAGCTTATTGATCCCTTCCATTGCGCTGTCAGAAGAATTGGGCTTGACTCCCTGGATGCCGCCTGTGATTGGTTTCTTGCTGGGTGGAGTGTTCCTGTTCATTATCGATAAGATCCTGCCCCATTTGCATATGGGTTTGGACACCTCTCAATCTGAAGGGATCAAGACATCCTGGCAACGGTCCGTGCTGTTGGTCCTTGCGATCACACTGCATAACATTCCTGAAGGCTTGGCGGTGGGGGTCGGTTTTGGCGCAGTCGCTGCCGGTTTGCCCGCTGCTTCACTCACGGGTGCCATTGCACTTGCGATTGGTATAGGTTTGCAAAACTTCCCGGAAGGCATGGCAGTGTCGATCCCACTCCGGGGTGAAGGTCTTTCCCGAAGGAAGAGCTTTATGCTTGGGCAGGCTTCCGGCCTTGTGGAACCGGTTGCCGCAGTTCTGGGAGCGGCTGCCGTGTTGACGATGCGGTCCATGCTCCCATATGCGTTGGCATTCGCGGCCGGAGCGATGATCTATGTGGTGGTTGAGCAATTGATCCCCGAATCTCAGCGGGGAGAAAGCACCGATATCGCGACCACCGGGGCGATGGGCGGTTTCGCGATCATGATGCTGTTGGATGTGGCGTTGGGATAAAATGCAAAAAAATGGGCGGGTCTCAGACCCGCCCCTACAAATACCACGTATACATGCCCCGACTTATGCCGCTACGGGTAACCGCCTGACAACCATCAATACTTTACCCTGGATCTGAACAACACGTGGATCGTCGATAATGATCGGCAGCATGGTCTTATTGGCGGGCTGCAATCTGACTTTGGCGCCTTCCCGATAGAAATACTTGAGGGTCGTTTCATCCCGATCCAGCAGCCAGACGGCTACCATCTCGCCGTTACGGGCTTCCTGGGCTCTTTTCATGATGACCAGGTCACCATCGTTGACCATCGCATCGATCATGGAGTCTCCCTGAACTTCAAGTGCGAACAGGTCTTCCAGTTTTTCACGGGGTGGGAGCAGGCTGCGGGCAATACTGATGGCTGATTCCGGGTCGAAGTAATTCAGGTCGGAAGCCGGCACTGGAACAGGTAAACCGGCCACGATCCGCCCAACGATCGGTATGCGGAATAATTCTTCCACCGTATTGACTATCGGACGTATCTTTTCATCGAGCAGCACACCGAGTGCATTCTTTAAAATCGTAATCCCGCGGGAGATATTTTTCTCGCGTTTGATGTACCCCCATTTTTCCAACTGATCCAGATAATAATTCACCACGGAGGTGGAGGAAATTTAAGTCTCTTCGCAGATTTCACGAATGGCAGGTGGAAATCCAAACTGTTTTTGATAGGTTTCCATGTATGCCAGAATTTTCTCATGGCGGGGACCTAAACCCTGTGTTCGTCTTACCATACTATCCTCCATTGGTGAACAAACCGTACATATGTTCTAACAATATTTATACATGAACATTTGTTCCCTGTCAAGCGGGTTATGGTCATCCGCATTCCAGTGGATTAATTGAATCCATACCTGTATGCGGATAAGAATAGGATAAAATGAGAAGAGATTCTGAGTGTAGAGAGGTGATTGTGACTTTCAAAAAGATCTGTGTTGTTGGTTTGGGGTATATCGGATTACCGACCGCCAGCACATTCGCCGCCCATGGAATTCAAGTGGTGGGGGTGGACATCAATCAGGATATACTGAAAACCCTGCGGAGCGGGGGACTGCACATCGTCGAACCCGGTTTGAAGACCCTCTTCCAATCAGCGATCTCCTCCGGGAATCTGACCTTTCAAGATACCCCCGAAGAAGCAGACGCCTTTCTCATTTCGGTACCCACGCCTTTCAAGGACGGCAAACTGGCAGATATGCGGTTTGTCATTTCCGCGACCGAGTCGCTCGTTCCATTCATTCGCAAAGGATGCCTCGTGGTTTTGGAATCCACTTCACCTCCACAGACAACCATCAAATTGCTGCAGCCTATCCTGGAACGTTCGGGATTGAAGTGCGGGGAAGATTTTTACCTGGCGTATTCACCGGAGCGGGTTTTACCCGGGCAGATCTTACGGGAGTTGATCGAGAACGCGCGGGTGATCGGGGGAGTCAACCCAGCGTCCGCTGAGATGGGCAAGGATCTGTACTCCATCTTCGTGAAGGGTGAGATCGTCCTCACGGACGCCACCACCGCTGAGATGGTCAAACTGATGGAAAACACCTATCGTGACGTCAATATTGCGATAGCCAATGAATTCGCGTTGCTGTCCGACCGGATGGGTATCGACGTCTGGGAGGCCATTTCCATTGCGAACCGGCATCCGCGGGTCAAGGTCCTTAATCCCGGTCCCGGCGTGGGTGGACACTGCATCAGCGTCGATCCCTGGTTCCTGGTTGAAGCGGCTCCCGATATCACTCCGCTGATCAAGACCGCCCGGACCGTGAACGACACCCAACCGAGCAGGGTGGTCGATTGGATGCAAAGAAAGATAGGCAGCCTGAAAGGGAAGAAAATCGCCGCATTGGGACTGAGCTACAAACCGGATGTGGATGATTTTCGGGAAAGCCCGGCGGTGGATGTGGCACACCTTCTGAAAGCGGAAGGCGCTGAGGTGATCGCGTTTGATCCCTATGCCTGCGGAGATACTTTTCACGAGATCAGCCTGGTAGATGGGCTGAATAGCATCAAGGATCAGGTGGATGCAGTGATCCTGCTGGTTGCGCATGCCGAATTCAAAGCACTGAAGCCGGCGTATTTCACTGCATGGCAGAAAAATCCGGTCCTTTTCGATGTGGTCAATATCTGCAACTCACCCGAATGGCGCTCCAGTCCGTTAAGAATTTTCCGCCTGGGAGATAACAAACCGGATAAGAGGTAATTTGAAACCCAAAAAACCGATCCGAATTCTCGCCGTTTATGGAACCCGCCCGGAAGCGGTGAAGATGGCGCCCGTCACGCGAGTCTTAAAGAACCCCTGGAATCCAAATTTATACCTGCGTCACCGGACAGCATCGCGAGATGTTGGATCAGGTGTTACGCCTATTCCAGATCCGCCCGGAATATGATCTGGATATCATGAAACCTGATCAGACCCTGGCGCAGATCAGTGCCGCGGTTTTCACCCAGCTTGATCCCATATTGGCGCGATTGCGTCCCGATTGGGTACTGGTGCAGGGTGACACCACCACGGTGCTGGCAGCAGCCATCTGCGCGGCATACCGGCAGGTCAAGGTGGGGCATGTTGAAGCTGGATTACGCACCCATGACAAAAGGCAACCCTTTCCGGAAGAGATCAACCGCCGGGTCGCCAGCGCTGTCGCCGATTTGCACTTCGCGCCAACCGATTGGAGCAGAGATAACCTGCTTCGTGAAGGGATCGCACCGGAAACGATCCACGTGACGGGCAATCCGGTGATCGATGCGCTGCAATGGATCACGCAGCAACCCGAACCGGCTGAGGTGACCAACCTGATAAAGGATCTGCAGGTTGGCGAGGCAGGCGGAAACCGGATGGTGTTGGTGACCGCACATCGCCGTGAGAATTTTGGCCAGGGATTGGAGCAGATCTGTACCGCGCTGGATACGCTGGCGGATCATTACCAGGGCAAGGTTCGCTTTGTATATCCAGTCCATCTGAACCCCAATGTTCAGGAGCCGGTCTACCGGATGTTGCGGCACAATCTGAACATTACCCTGCTTCCGCCGCTGGATTATTTACCACTCATCCATTTAATGAAACACGCCACGATGATATTGACCGATTCAGGCGGAATACAGGAAGAGGCTCCCGGACTGGGCATCCCGGCGTTGGTACTGCGCGATGTCACCGAGCGGCCGGAGGGTGTACAGAGCGGTGTTCTCAAATTGGTCGGAACGGACACCGATCGGATCATTCACGAGACCCGGCTATTGCTGGATGACGAAGCAGCCTATCGCGCGATGGCGAAGGCCAGCAATCCGTATGGCGATGGACATGCCTCGGAACGAATTCGTGACATTATTCTGGCCTATCCTCACGATGGAGCGCAAAAACCATGACCGCCAGCGCGGATCCATTGATCGGCATCATTCCGGATGTGAGGGGATTGGGCGGGCCCGCTTCATTCCATCAAAAACTGGTCCAGGGATTATCCAAACGAAACATTCAGGTGACCTATGATCTGGATGACCCTGACCTCTCCTCCGTTCTGGTCATCGCGGGCAGCCGGCATCTGGGCACGCTCACGAAAGTGAAGAACCGCGGTATTCCGATCATCCAGCGATTAAATGGGATGAATTGGGTTCACCGGGTGCGATTTACATCTGTCAAACATTACCTCCGATCTGAGGTCAATAACTGGATCCTGCAATACATCCGCAAGAATCTGGCGACCGGGATCATTTATCAGAGCCGATTTTCACGGAAATGGTGGGATCGAGTTTACAAACCGGTCGATAAACCGGTCCACACGATCTACAACGGGGTGGACCTGGACCGCTACCATCCCGCGTCGCATGAGCCAGGATTGAAGGGAGCAATCCGGATCATGGTGGTCGAAGGTCATCTTAAGAATGGTCTGGAGCTAGGCTTATTCAATGCGGCTTGCGCCCTTTCCAATTGGATGCAATACCTGAATGTGCCGATCCGGCTGGCAGCGGCCGGAGAGATCCCTGCCCATGTGCGTGAGCAAGTCGACCAACAGCTTCCGGGACGGGTGGACTGGCTTGGTATTCTGGATAGGGAGTACATCCCCGATGAATTGCGCAAATCGCATTTGTTCTTTTCGGTGGAGATGAACCCGGCCTGTCCCAATTCGGTGATCGAGGCCCTGGCCTGTGGTTTGCCGGTTGTCGCCTATGAATCGGGTGCCATCAAGGAATTGGTCCCTGAATCAGCCGGGATCGTGCTGCCGTATGGCAGCGATATCTGGCGGATGGAACCGGTCTGCGTCGGTGATTTTCAAGCAGCCGGTAATCAATTGATGGATAACCTGTATGACTTTCGCAGGTCTGCCCGTGAAACCGCGGTCAACCGCTTTGGTTTGGATTCCATGGTCGACCATTATCTGGATGTGCTGCTGCCATGAGTGAGTCTGAGGTTTGCCGGACGCGCAGGTTTGCAGCAACGGGTGATACCGTTCTACCGCGCTCCCCTGTTCGATCTGATTGGTCAACGCTGCGAGAATGGGTTATCCGTTTTCGCCGGTGAGCCGCGTCCGGAAGAAAAGATCGAGACCACCGAAGTTTTGCAGCATGCCCGATTTGTGAAGGCGGACAATGTCCACTTCCTTTCGGGGAGCCTGTACCTGTGCTGGCAGCGAAATCTGATGGATTGGCTGAAAGACTGGCAGCCGGATGTGCTCATTTTGGAAGCCAACCCGAGGTACCTATCCTCACCGACCGCTGTCCGATGGATGCGCCAACGCCACCTTCCGGTCATCGGGTGGGGATTGGGCGCGCCAGACAGACCCGGATTCCTGGCAGGTTGGCGAACGGATCGGCGGCGACGGTTCCTCCACCAGTTCGATGCCCTGATCGCTTACAGCCAGAAAGGTGCCGAAGAGTATCGTAAGATCGGTTTTCCTGCGGAAAACATTTTCATCGCTCCCAACGCCGCGGCGCAGGCACCTTCCACCCAACCGCCGGATCGTTCGTCGCGCCAAGGACGCGCATCCGTCTTGTTTGTTGGCCGATTACAGGAGCGGAAGCGGCTGGATCTATTGATCCAGGCCTGTGCTGGCCTGCCCGCCGCCATCCAGCCGGAGCTGGTGATCGTGGGTGATGGGCCAGATCGATCCCGACTCGAGAAGCTGGCAGATTCTATTTTCCCTGAGACACGTTTCACCGGGCACCTCACAGGCCCGGCGCTGGACTTATGTTTCAACCAGGCAGATCTGTTTATCCTCCCCGGCACGGGCGGTCTGGCAGTTCAACAGGCGATGTCCTTTGGTTTACCGGTGATGGTGGCAGAAGGGGATGGCACCCAATCGGATCTGGTTCGGGCAGGCAATGGCTGGCAGATCCAACCCGGAAATCTGGATGATTTACAGACCACGTTGCAGGGTGCACTATCTGATCGGACAATCTTGAGTAAAATGGGAGAAGAATCCTATCGGATCGTAAAAGAAGAGGTCAATCTGGACCGGATGGCCGATGTATTTATCCAGGCAATGAGAGCGGGGAAACGAACATGAGAATTGTACTGGTAGCCGATGGACGCAGCCCGACCACCCGGGGATGGATCAGTCAGGTGATCCGCCTCGGACACGAGATCTATCTCATATCGTCTTATCCCTGTGAACAACCCATCGGCGTGACGGAAATGCACATTCTTCCCCTGGCAGGAGCCGCCACCGTTAAAACAGGGCAGCCCCAACGGTCGGAGGGTTTTAAGCGTTTCATGGTGCAACGATTCCGCCTGGCATTATTGGGATTGCGGTACTACGCCGGGCCGATTAGCGTAATGAGATCCAGTCCACACTACCAGGGCTTGATCGACAGCATCAAACCAGATCTGGTTCACGCCCTCAGAATCCCGTTTGAAGGGATGCTGGCCAGTTACACCCCTGCTCCATACCGGGTGATCATCTCCACCTGGGGTAATGATTTCACCCTGCACGCAAGCGGATCGATGTTGATGCGGAGATTGACTGCCGCCGCGGTTCATCGCGCCAATGGTTTCATGGCGGATTGCTTTCGAGATATCTGGCTGGCGAAGAAATGGGGATTGCGGAAAGACATACCCGCCCAGTTCGCGCCTGGGAATGGTGGTCTGGATCTGGTCCATCTGGCTGAGATCGCCAATGAGCGCCGGCGTTTCTCGGTAGGGAGCGATGTTCCCATCCATGTTATCAATCCCAGGGGAATTCGGCCGGCGTATGTGATGAATGACAGTTTCTTCCAGGCTATTCCATTGGTGTTGAGGCATGAACCTCAAACCAAATTCCTGTGCGCCGCGATGAAAGACCAGATCGATGCGGAAAAATGGATGCATAAGCTGAACCTGCAAAACTCGGTCACCTTACTGGGATCGGAAACTCAGGAAGCGCTCTGGCGCAGGTATATTGATTGCCAATTGCTCGTCTCACCGGCTATCCATGATGGAACCCCCAACTCGATGTTGGAGGGAATGGCCCTGGGCTGCCTGCCCATTGCAGGAGATATCGATTTGCTGCGGGAATGGATCGAACATGGACGCAATGGAATCCTGGTGGATCCACGCGATCCCTCGTCGATTGCCAATGGGATCATCGAGGGGATCCAAAATACGATCTTGCGGCAGCAGGCTTTTTTGATCAATCAGGAGATCATTCGGGAACGGGTTGACGCGAACAAAGTGCGCATAACCATTCGTGATTTTTACAACGAGATCAAATTTCGTTAGCCTTCACTGCCAGCCAATTCACCCCAAGTAAACACTGGACCATCTTTACAGGCCAATTTCCAGCCACCCTTTCGGGTGGGGATGCTGCATACCCCGCACTCACCCATCCCGCCGCAGGGCATATCCTGGCGGATCAGGACTTCAACCGACTCATTCGAAAGCAACTGACCTGCATTTTTTCGAAGCGCCCCGATCTCAGCCACCCTGGAGAAAGGTACATCGATGGCGATCCAATCCGCCCAGAGGAAGGCATCGTCCACCGCATGGATGGGCAGGATTTCCAGGCTGGATTGAAATGGGAGGATGGATTTACCATTCACAGGTATATCCCAGAACAAATTCGCTTCCCCACCCCGGGAAAGAACATCCGATGCCAGGCTCAGGAGTAGTTGTGGTGATGAATGATAGCAGATCAGGCTGATCTTTCGGGTCATGGCCGGAACATGGAACCCATTGCCCAGCGGTCCCTGGCCGGATATGGCGAGACCGGGTGTCCAGTCGGTCGGGGTTGGAGGCGCGATCCGAATCCCTGATGTAGTGACCTCAATCGGAAAGACAACATTGGGTATCAATGCTCCATCCGGGGAAGCATCATTCAGTAAGAAATACTGACCGGGATGAAAGGTCGGGGGATGATTGATTTCCAGCTCCGCACAGACTGAACCCATCTCTGACCAGATTTGCCTTACAGTTGCCTTCCAGGTGTTCATTTGATCCTTCAAATTCCTTGTAAAATCCCAGACAACGGAGAGAGTAAATCATTCAAAACTAAACAATAAGATCACCCCGGCCAGCGAAACGATCACACCGATCACGGCTTTCCAGGTGACCTTTTCACCTCGCAGCGCAGCGATGGGTAGAATGAAGATCGGGCTGGTGGAGAGCAGGGTCTGGGCAATCCCGGTCGGAGCGTATTCAAGTGAGACCTGTTGAAGCCAGACGGCAATGTACGTTCCGAATAGACTGCCAAGGGCGATCAATCCCAACAAACGCCGGGTGGAAATCCCACTGGATTTTGGGTTGGTGAGCCATTGAAAACGGATCTTTTGAAAGAAGACCACGATCACAAGCAAGCATGCGATTCCGGCCAGTAAGCGGACGATCGCGGTTTGCAATGCGGTGATATCGGATGAAACCAGCGCATACCGCGAGATGACCGCTCCAACCGCCTGCGATAAACTGGCGAGCAAGGCGAACCAGAGCCCCTTCCGTAAGTTTGGTCTGACGTTTTCGCTTCGATTTTCCTGGAGGATCACCCATCCCACACCAGCGAGGGTGATGAAGATGCCCAACCAGGCCAGGGGGCCGAGGACCTCTCCCAGAAAGATCCACGAGATCAGACCCGCAATGGGAGGTGCGAGGACACCCATTAGTAGAGAGAGCCTGGTTCCCAGATGATTCAAGGAGAAGAAGTAAGCTGTATCGCCAATACCAATTCCGATGATCCCGCTCAATACAAGCAAGAGGAGAGTGAAGCTGGCAATCGTGGGGAATTTTTCCCTGAGGAGGAGCGAAGTCAGGATCAGGGCGATGACCGCCAGAGACCCTTTGACCAGGTTTAATTCCGCCGGTGGGATGTTCTCGCCGAGTTTTCGAAAGATGACCGCGGCGAACGCCCATAAGAGTGCGGCTATCAACGCGGCCACACCCCCCAGGATCACAGTTGAATTGATTGCAGAAGCAGGTTCCATGTTCTTTCCCGGTATTGGATGCCAAATTATAGCATGATGGATGAGTGGAAGAGACGCTGCAAGATCGAGTTCCATTTATTGCTGGTGTAGAATTTAATCAAATCATCCAAGGGAGAATGCAATGGCAGAGAAGAAGATCCGTGTTCTGGTGGCAAAACCTGGTCTGGATGGTCACGACCGGGGAGCCAAGGTTGTCGCTCGTGCCCTGCGTGACGCAGGCATGGAAGTGATCTACACCGGGTTGCGTCAGACCCCCGAAATGGTAGCGGAAGCCGCCCTGCAGGAAGACGTGGATGCGGTTGGATTATCCATCCTGTCTGGAGCGCACCTGGCTCTGGTTCCACGCGTGATGGAGCTTCTCAAAAAGCAAGGCCAGGACCGTGTAGCTGTGGTCATCGGAGGGATCATCCCCGAAGAGGATGTGGAGACGCTGACTTCCCTCGGTGTCAGAGCGGTCTACGGGCCGGGAACCTCCACCCAGGTGATCGCCCAGGATATTCAGGGTTTTGTCCAGGCATAATCTACTCAACAGATCAACGGGCTGCAACCCTCAGGTCTGATGGGATGTCAACTTCCATGTCCATTTCCATAGAATCCATCCTCGCTGGCAACCGGTTGGCGCTTGCGCGCGGTCTGACGGCTGTTGAAAATAACACTCAGGAAGGTCGCGCCATCCTTTCGGAGCTCTATCCGAAGGGTGGACATGCCCATTTGATTGGCATCACCGGCTCCCCCGGCACTGGAAAATCATCGCTGGTCAATCAGCTTGTTCTCGAATATCGCAAAAGGGTCCCCGACCAGAAAGTGGCCATCATCGCGGTCGATCCGACCAGCCCATTTAGCGGCGGCGCTGTGTTGGGCGACCGGGTCCGGATGCGCAGTCTCTCAGGCGATGATGGGGTATTCATCCGGTCGATGGCGAGCAGGGGCGCGCTGGGCGGATTAGCCCGGCAGACAACCGCAATGGCGCAACTGTTCGATTGCGCTGGTTACCAACTGGTTCTGATAGAAACGGTGGGCGCCGGGCAGAATGAAGTGGATATCGTCCGTCTGGCGCATACCACCGTGGTGGTGGAAGCGCCCGGATTGGGTGATGACATCCAGGCGATCAAAGCCGGTATATTGGAGATCGCGGATATCCTGGTGGTGAACAAAGCAGATCATCCCGGCGTCGAAGCCACAGAACGCGCCCTGCGCTCCATGCTGGAACTGGCGAATGGAAATGCCAGATACTCCGGTCACCACGGGTACAGCGAGCGAAGCGGATGAGGACGAACAGCCCGGTCGCTCCGGTTGGATCCCACCGGTGTTAAGAACCATCGCGACCGAGAAGAAGGGAATTACCGAGTTGTTCGACCAGATCGAAAAGCATCGTCAATGGCTGTTGGACACCGGTGAGTGGCTTCGCCGCGAGCAGGCGCGGATAAAAACCGAGATGCATGACGAACTTCAGGCGGAATTGGTGCGCCGCTGGGAACAAAACGGCAGCCACGGTGCATTTCAGGCGGAATTGCAGAGAGTGCTGAAACGTGAGATTTCTCCCCAGGAGGGGGTCAGCCGGTTGCTTCGATAACAACGGACACAAATTTATCGAGCTCAAGTCATCCTTTCGGGGGATTAATAAATGGAGTATCTCGATATGATTTGACTCTCCCGGGTTGAAATCCTTCTCCAATAGGCGCGATCGCCTGCAGTAGTTCGTTTTGTTGTGAAATCCCCACTTTATCGTATAATAACGGGCATATATCCCACGGAATTTTAACCGGCAGATTGGCCGGAATCTATTGGAGTGAACATGGAACGAACGTTAGTCAAGGATTTGCGCGCAAGTATCGGCAAAGAGGTCAAAATTCAAGGCTGGCTGCAAACTCTGCGCGACCAGAAAAAGATGCAATTCATGGTCATCCGCGATCATACCGCGGCTGCCCAGGTTGTTTTTGAAAAAGCATCCAATCCGGATCTGGCCGCGGAAATATCCACATTTACCGTGGAAAGCGCCGTCACCCTCACCGGGTTGGTGATCGACAATCCGATCGTCAAATTGAATGGTCTTGAAATCCAGCTCCACCAGGTTCAGATGGAGAATCTGGCCGTTTCTCCCTTACCGTTGGACCCCTTCGCCGAAGCGCAGCCGGATATGGATTACCGGCTCGACTGGCGCTACCTCGACCTGCGCCGACCTGAGACCGCGCTGATCTTCAAGGTGCAGACCACCGCCGAAATGGCCATGCGCGAATACTGGATGAACCAGGGCTTCCGCGAGATGCACAGCCCCAAGATCATGGGCACTCCCAGCGAGAGTGGGGCGGAACTCTTTGAGGTTCAGTATTTTGAGCGGAAAGCCTACCTGTCGCAGTCCCCGCAGTTCTACAAGCAGATGGCCATGGCAGCCGGATATGACAAGGTGTGCGAGATCGGACCGGTCTTCCGAGCCGACCCCAGCTTTACCTCCCGTCATATGACCGAATTTACCGGGGTGGATGTGGAGATCAGTTGGGTGGACAGCCATGAGGACGTGATGAAATTCCACGAGGAATGGCTGCAGTACGTTTACAAACGGGTCAAGGATGTGCATGGCGACGAGATCCGCGACCGGTTGGGGTTTGAGCTCGAAGTACCGGAAACACCCTTCCCCCGCCTGAGCATGAGCGAAGCGTATGCGCTTCTCAAAGCCCAGGATTACGCTCTGCCTCCCGAGCGCAAGGGCGATATCGATCCGGGCGGCGAGCGGTTGCTCGGCAAATATATTAAAGAAAAATATGGCAATGATTACGTCTTCATCACGGATTGGCCGATCACGGTCAGACCGTTCTATCACATGCGTCACGCGGATAATCCCAATCTGACCAAGAGCTTTGACCTGCTTGGCGGCGGCCTGGAGATCACAACCGGCGCCCAGCGTGAACATCGGTACGATGTGCTGCTGCGTCAGGCCGAAGAGAAGGGCTTGCGGGCGGAACCGATCCAGTTTTACCTTGATTTCTTCAAGTATGGCTGCCCACCCCACGGTGGTTTTGGGATGGGATTGAACCGATTCCTGATGGTGTTGCTGCGTCTCACGAATGTCCGCGAGGCGACCTATCTATTCCGCGGGCCAAACCGGCTCACCCCTTAGGGACCCTATGATCCTGGGAAAAAAAATACGATTACGGGCGCCATCCACAGCGGACGTTCCTGCCTGGGTAACCTGGCTGAACGACCCGGAGGTGACCGCGCACCTGTCCATGCCAGCATTGATTGGCCAGGAAGATCAGTTGAAGTGGCTGCAGCGCATGACCGGAGACCCGGATCATATCCGCCTGTTCTCGGTCGAATACCTGGATCAAGCCGAATGGGTGATGGTCGGGCATTGCAACTATCAGGATATCGACTGGCGCAATCGCAATGCCGAAGTCGGATTCTTTCTGGGAAACAAGAAATACTGGGATCGCGGAATCGGAACCGAAACCGCCTCCCTCCTGCTCCAATTTGGATTTGAGACGATGCATCTACAGCGCATCTGGCTTCGGGTTTATCAGACCAACAAGCGAGCCATCCACGCTTACGAAAAGGCTGGCTTTATCCAGGAAGCGATCATGCGGGATGCCCGTTTCAAAGACGGCAAATATATCTCCATGGTCATGATGTCCATCCTCCAAAAGGAATGGCGCGAGCATAATCATCCGCTGGCGTGAAGGGATTGGGAACGCGATGTATATTGGAAAAAATATTCGATTGAGAGCTCCCGAACGAACGGATATTCCCCGGTTTGTGGAATGGGTGAACGATCCGGAAGTGCGGGATGGGTTGATGATCACCTATCCGATGAGCCTGGAAGATGAAACCCGCTGGTTTGACCACATGCTCCAGCAACCCCTGGAAATGCACCCGATGGTGATCGAAACCAAAGAGGGTAAAAATTGGGTCAGCATCGGTAGTTGCGGATTTCATGATATCGATTGGCGGAATGCTAATGCCGAGATCGGGATTCTGATCGGAGAGAAAAAATACTGGAATAAGGGATTGGGCGGCGAGGTCATTTTGCTGATGTTGAAGGTTGGTTTCGAAGTGCTGAACCTGCACCGGATCTGGCTGCGTGTCCATGATGATAATCTGCGCGCCATCAAATGCTACCAGAAGGTGGGATTTGTGATCGAAGGTCATAAGCGCAAAGCGGAATACAAGAACGGCAACTACATTGACATCGTGGTGATGAGCGTGCTGCGACCGGAGTGGAAGGATGAGTATCACCCCGGGGTTTGAGCATTGCTAAATTTTGAAATCATCCATCAGCGAATTCATTCAGTGAATCTCAATAGCTCCCCATTCAATGGGGAGTTTTCATTTTGTTGAATCATTTGGCAATCTGGAACCACTCCGATCATCCGTCACCCGATATGACATGTCAGAAAAACCGGGTGAAGATAATCCCCCTTTTAGACGGAATATAACACGTGTTTCAGAAGCGTATGTATATTACAATAGAAGTGTAGGGCTGATCTAATTCTTGCTTGGTTGAATGAGGAGGCCAGATGATGAAAAATACCCGACATGATGTCGGCATGTATGGTGGGATCAAGTTGTACGCAGGTACTTCCTGCCCGGATCTGGCGGATTCGATCGCGAAATATCTGAAACTTCCGCTCTGCGGAAGGGATATCATCAATTTCCCCAATGACAATCTTTTCGTCAAACTGCACAGTTCCGTTCGCGGGCAGGATTGCTATGTGATCCAAACCACCAGCATTCCGACCCATCGCAACCTGATGGAGCTGTTGATCCTGATGCAAACCTTAAAGCTGGATTCCGCCGCCCGCATCACCGCGGTGGTCCCGTATCTCTGTTATGCCCGGTCTGATAAGAAGGACCAGCCGCGGGTACCCATCACCGCCCGTTTGGTGGCAGACATGATCGAAGTCGCGGGTGCAGACCGCTATATCACCCTCGACCTGCACGCAGGCCAGATCCAGGGCTTTTTCTCCATCCCAGGGGATGTCCTTTCCGCGTTTCACATATTGGTAACCTATCTGCAGGGAATCAAGTCAAAACTGGTATCGCCGGTGGTTCTCACCGCTGATTTGGGTTTCGCTAAGAAAGCGCGTGATTTCGCCGCCCGCCTGGATGCACCCATGGCTTTCATTGAAAAACGGCGCAGTGGAAATGACGCCAAATCTCAAGCCTTGACCATCATCGGTGATGTGAACGGGAAGGATGTCATCATCGTCGATGATGAGATCGATACCGGCGGGTCTATGGTTCAGGCGGTGAACATCGCCAAAGAGAATGGCGCAAAGGATGTGTATATCAGCTTCATCCACGCCGGTTTGACGGCCAATGCCGCCGAACGCCTGGGTGCTCTCGATGTGTGCGAGTTCATCACAACCGATACGATCCCGATCTCGGACGAGAAAAAGGTATTTTTCGGTGACAGGCTGAAGATCCAGTCGGTCGCGCCTCTGGTCGGCGAGGTGATCTCACGCGCGCATGAAGGCCGCAGCGTGGGCGAGATGTTCAACGAATAAATCAGATCGGGCGTTATCCACACGCCCGGTTTTCTTAACCGATGCCGGAACTTCCTGAAGTCGAAACCATTGCCCGATACTCTGCGGCTCGGCACCCCCCGAAGCCGTGCGATCATCGGATTGACGATCGAGAGGGCAGAGGTCCTATGGGACAGGACGATCGCTGCACCGGATCCGCAGGCATTTTCTGACACGACTTCCAGGCCAGAGAGTCGAAGCGGTCGGTCGCCGGGGAAAACTGGTCGTGTTGACGCTGACGCGGGACATTCTGTTCATCCACCTGAGGATGTCAGGAGACCTGCTCGTGTTGAACGACCTATCTACCGCACTCCCTACCCATGCCAGGATAGTCATCCATTTTAATGATGGGATCCGTCTGGTTTTCAATGATCCGCGCAAGTTCGGCCGGGTCTGGCTGACAGACACGCTGGAAACTGTCACCGGTAATCTGGGCCCTGAGCCATTGGATACCTCGCTTACTCCACAGGCATTTCACACCCGGATCGTGAACAACCACCGCCAACTCAAACCGCTGTTGCTCGATCAGCGATTCCTGGCGGGGATCGGAAATATCTACTGCGATGAGGCTCTTCACCTGTCAGGGCTGCATCCGCTCCGAAAATCGGACAGCCTGTCCATGGAAGAATCAGCCCGTCTCTTGCATGCGATCAGGACGGTGCTCATGCAGGGCATCGAACAAAACGGCGCCAGCATCGATTGGGTTTACCGGGGCGGAGATTTTCAAAACCATTTCAGGGCTTATGGACGAAGTGGCGAGCCCTGCCTGGTCTGTGGTACGATCATGGAACATCTGCGGGTGGGCCAGCGAAGCACCCATATTTGCCCGAACTGCCAGCCGATCAACGGAGGATAAATGAACTGCTCATTTTGCAACGCTACCATTACCAAAACAGACCTGTCCTGCCCGGCTTGCGGTGCACCCGTCATCGGCGACAATGTGATTCCACCACCATCTCCCTACTACCGGGAGACCATCGGGAAAGATGCCCCGCCTCCTCCACCACCACCAGCCAGGGAACCGGTCACGATTCCATCAATTCCATCTACCATCCCTATACGGGAGATCAATAGTCTGATCCAGGATCGCTCCTACTGGGCTGTGGCATCCCTGGTACTGGGGATCATCGGGCTTATCACCATTTTTATTCCCGGGTTTTGTGGATGGCTCACCAGCATTCCTGCGATTGTCCTGGGCGCAATGAGCTTGAAATCTGCCAAGCGTAAATTCGCTATCGCCGGAATGGCGCTGGGTATCCTGGCGATCGTCATTGGTTTTGTCATCGCGTTGGTTTTCTTTGGGATCATGTTCACCGGGAATCTGATTTCAATCTCAATAATCCGGTTATTAATTTGGGTGACCAGACTATCATCCGGATTGCTTAGTGTGACGGCAAATAGGATCGGTCCGCCTGGCGAAGATGATCGCAGCGGTGACCGATTATAACTATCCCCCGATCCGTAATGGATGCCATTTTAGCGGCGGCCTGGTCGATTGGACCGCGCTGCAGGGTATCCCATCTGTGGATCTGGAATTGACCACTCACCTCAGCACCGATTATGAGGAGAACCTGAATGTCTTGCTGATCCTGCTGCACTTTCAAAAAGAATGAGGGGGTTTGTTTTACCTGGACCAGATCTGATATTCGCTCAAGTCACCGGTATGCCCATCTGAACTGAAACGTTCCACCAGGTTGAAACCGGTTTCGCTGCGTAGTCCATCCAGCTCATCCAATGAGCAATGATGCACATACCGCAGCGGTTGTGCCTGGCATTCGGCCCGCCAATCCAACAAGTAATCGTTTGTCTCCACCTGGTCGCCGGTTAGACCGATCCGCTCCCAGGGTTGGATGCGTTTCACGAGCCGAGGGGAGCGCAGAAACTGCCAGGTTGAAAAAACAAACAAACCATCACGATCCAACAGATTGTGGATTTGGGTGAAGAAACGCAGTCGATTTTCCATGCTGGGAATATGGTGCAATACCGCGAAACAGAATATCCGGTGGTATGGCTTTTCAGGCAATAACGCGCTCCAGTCCTGGGATATCAAGTCTGTCTCCAGAAAAGTCGCGCGAAAAGCAGCCGATTGGCTGATATCATAACCTTTTTCGAGGAGTGGGAGCGAGAAATCCAGCCCAGTGTATTGTATGGGATAATCCATGGTGGATAAGACCCTGGCCAGTTCGCCGTTTCCACAACCCAGGTCAAGAATGGATGCTGGGTTGTCTTTCACCAGGGTTTGACTTATGATTCGCAGTACACCAGGTTGGATGCGCTGTCTGGTTTTTGAAAAAGACCCGGCGCAGCTCCGGTAAAATTGCCGGTTTAGATCGATTAATGTGTTGGCTATTTCAGGTTTCATCAGGTTCATTATAGCGGTAACTGGATGATTATGAATGTACCCCGAAAGTGGTTGGAACAACGAAATTACTCGCCTGAGGTCCTTGCGCAGGCTCGCCTGATCATCGAGGATGTGATGGCGGGTCAGAAGGTGCAGGAGGCGATCCGGAAGCATCCGCTTCCGGCGGGTGGTCACATTGCCAAACACACCTTGATCTTTGCATACAGGCAACTGGTCGAATCAGGCGAATGGGAAGAAGACCTGGACCTCCTGTCAAAGATCCGGATGAAGCCCATTCGGACATTATCAGGTGTCACCACGGTAACCGTTCTGACAAAGCCTTATCCCTGCCCGGGGAAATGCATTTTTTGCCCGACAGAAACCTGTGAACCCAAGAGTTATCTATCCGATGAGCCGGGCGCCCGCAGAGCGCTGCAAAACCATTTCGATCCCTTCCTTCAGGTCACAACCCGGCTCCAGGCGCTTCATTCGGTTGGACACCCGGTGGACAAAATTGAGCTATTGGTACTGGGGGGGACGTTCAATGCGTACCCAAAACGCTACCAGCAGTGGTTTATTGAGGAGTGTTTTCGGGCTATGAATCAATCCAAACTCCCGGAACTTCCCGGTGCGGATCAGGATCTGCAGCGAGCCCTCGAAACGGAGCCGGCCAATCCAGGCGTGGACTATGTCCCTGATGTCAGTGTTCTGCAGGAAAGGCTTTTGCATAACGAGAATGCGGTGCATCGCAATGTGGGTCTGGTATTGGAAACCCGCCCGGATGAGATCACATACAACGAACTGGCCTGGATGCGTTCACTGGGAGCGACCAAACTGCAGATGGGAGCCCAATCTCTGGACGATGCCATCTTGAAATTAAATCGAAAGAGGCCATACCTCCCGGGACACGCTCCAGGCGGTGAATCGCGCCAGGGCAGGTGGATACAAGGTTGTCTTACACTGGATGCCCAATCTTCTAGGGGCGACCCCGGAAGGCGATGTTCGTGATTTTCGCAAAATGTGGGGTGATCTCACGGGGAATGGTGGATTATGCCCGGATGAAGTGAAGATCTATCCGACCCAGTTATTGGAAAGCGCCGATCTGTACCAGTACTGGCTGCGGGGAGAGTACCATCCGTATACCGAAGCGCAACTGGTTCAACTCCTGGCGGATGTGAAAGCGATGATCCCCCGGTATTGCCGGGTCAACCGCGTCATCCGCGATATACCCAGCACCCATGTGGTCGAGGGGAACCGTCGGACCAGCCTCAGGCAGGATGCCCTGCTGGAGATGGCGCGCCGGGGTGTGGCATGCCAGTGCATCCGATGCCGGGAAGTACGAGATGAAAAGATCGACCCGGAACAGCTTTCCCTGGTGGACCTGATGTACAATCCGGCATCGCTCCCAAATGAAGCCTCGTCGCGGGAGCACTTCCTCTCATTCGTCACCCCGGAAGACCGGATCGTCGGCTACTTGCGGCTTTCCATTCCGTTGGTCATAGATGCCGAACGGGACTGGCATTTGCCCGACCTGACCGGGTGTGCCATCATCCGCGAGGTGCATGTCTACGGACAGGCGCTGCGGGTCGGAAGTGATCAGCCTGGCGCCGCCCAACACATCGGGCTCGGAACGCGCCTGATCGACGACGCAGTCCGCATCAGTAGAGAAGCCGGGTTCGCGAAATTGGCTGTGATCTCCGCTGTCGGTACACGAGCGTATTATCGTTCCCGTGGTTTCGAAGATGCTCCACTCTACCAGATCAGAAAGATCTAATTCAGCTTCCATCCATTTCTGGTGTTGATTTTTTATGCCGGATGATTATGATAAAAGAGGATCTCATTGATGAAAATCCAGGGTTGTATGGTTTTCCTATTGGTTATTTCTGTTTGGCTCGCGGGATGTATTCCCGGTCAATCCAGGATGGACGGGACGCTCGCGCAAACGATTGAATCAGAGGAGGGAGTCGTGCAATCTTTCCAATTATTCAGCCCCGCTTTTGAAGATAAAACTAAAATTCCTGCCAGGTACACCTGTTCTGCTGAAGATATCTCCCCAGAACTACAATGGCGGGATGTCCCGGACAGGGTGCAGAGTTTCGCGCTGATCATGGATGATCCTGACGCGCCCGCAGGCACCTGGGTGCATTGGATTGTGTACAATATTTCCGGAGAAAGTACTGGGCTGCCGGAAGGATTTGGAAAAGATGGAGAGCTTGCCGATGGCGCAATCCATGGGAAAAATAGCGGGGGAAAAACCTATTACAATGGGCCATGCCCACCTTCAGGAACGCATCGCTATTTCTTCAAGCTCTACGCGCTCGATGACACCCTATCGCTGCCAGCGGGAGTCACCAAACCGGAGATATTAAAAGCCATCCAGGGGCACATGGTCGGTATGGCAGAACTGATGGGAACCTATTCTCGATAGATCAGTGTAAGTTAGGGTAGATTACACCAGGGTAACCTGATTTCTTCCATTGGCTTTGCTGGTGTATTGAGCGAGATCGGCCCGGTCGATGATCGCGTCCAGGGTATCATCCTCTTTCGCCATCGTCGCACCAATGGATATGGTTACATGGATTTTTCCCCCGTTCAGATCCAGTGATGAACTTCCAACCAGGATTCGGATTTTGTCCGCCAGATGAATCAAGTTTTCCTGATCGATGTTTTGCGCCACAACCAGGAACTCTTCCCCACCCCACCGGCCAACCAGATCGATCGACCTGAGATTATGCGCCAATGTATTCGCCACCATTTTCAACACCAGATCCCCCACCAGGTGTCCATGAAAATCGTTAATGTCTTTGAAGTTGTCGAGGTCGAGGAAAAGCAAGCCAAACGGGATCGCTTCTGATTGAAATTCCATCAGGGCAGACCTGGCTTTGATTTCAATAAACGAACGATTGTAGATTCCCGTCAACGTATCCTGGTAGACAGCCTGCTCCAATTTTGTTTTTTCAATTCTTGTTTGGAAGTGAGCGGAGTTGTCGCTAAAGACCTCCACCGCGCCTTTTACCACTCCGGTTTCGTCATAGATCGGTGAAGTCCTGATCAGGACCGGGATTCGGTGGCCGGTCTTATGGTGAAGAAACGCTTCTGTCTCCCGATATTGGCCATCCTGGATGGTCTTTTTAAGTGGGCAATCTCCGGTACAAAGACAGACTCCCGTGTAGCTGATATGGTTCAGGATATTTTCGAAGCAGAATCTTCCCACGACATCGACCGGAGAGTACCCTGTAATCCGTTCCGCCCCCTTATTCCAATACATGATCCGGCGATGAGTATCGACAAAATAGACTCCATCGTATAAATTATCCAATAAATTCTTGTAGAAAACTTCAAGATCAGGCATATCGTTTCCAAAGGGGAAGAGTACTACCATTATCAACAGTCCTTGTGGGATATGGAAGGGCAAAAGATATTCGTATAATGTAAATCGCGGAAAATCATCAGTATCACCTCATCTCTTCATGGATGCTGGCACTAAAATTATGGAAACGAGTAACTATTTGGTATATGGATGGTTATCCCATGCATAGACATTCGTCGTTATCGTCCGTTTGGTGGTCGTAGGCGGTAAAGGATCTGGCCGACCTACGGATATTAGTCCAAAAATGGAAATAGAAATATCGAAATATCAATCGCTGGTATGCGGATTGCAACGGTGGTTGGATTGATTCCAGATATTGCAGATGATAAAAATAAAAATTCGTCCGCGAATCATGTACGCTCAGGGTTATCTTGTTCTATAATGATGGTTAGGAAAACTAACCAGGAGGAAGTCGTGAGCCAGAATTCTCGAGAAAGACCTTTACCCCCCATAGTCTTGCAGGCCGGTGAGGATTTGGATAAGTTGAGCTCGGCGATCCGCTATCCGGACTTTGAAGTACGTGAAGCCGCAGCCTGGAAACTCGGCGAGATCGGCACATTCGACTGTATCGCTCCCCTGGTGAACGCCCTCAAAGACCCTGATGCAGTGGTTCGTGAGTTTTCTGCATACGCGCTGGGAAAGATTACGACACTCCCCAATATCAACCGGAAATTGAGCATGTTTGAAGACACGCCTGATGACATCTGGGCGATGAGCGAACTGCAAAAATTAATGAAGGATAGGGAATTGCGTGTCCGCATTGCGGCATCAGAAGCGTTGAAAACATATGGAAAACTGGTGGATGTCTCAACGCCTGAGGTGTCCACAGTTCCCACAAAAGTAAGCGCCAATGTGGTTGCCCCACCGGCCACCGTCTACGATTTAAACCTGTTAAATGAGACGGCATACGGCACGAAAAAACAGTATCCACCACTCAAACGGAACAAACCAATTCCGCAGGTTATCGTGGATGCGAATTATGATTTCGAAAAATTGGATCTTGCCAGCAAGCACAAAGACACTGCCGTTCGAGAAGCGGCGGCCTGGGCGCTTGGAATCATGGGTGATCCCAGGGGTGTGGTGATCCTGATTTAAGTCTTGCATGATCCAGAAATGGTTGTGCGAGAGTTGGCGGCCCGCGCGTTGGGAATGATTAAATATACGAACGATACCCGGAAACCCATTGGCCGGTTTGAAGATATGACCGAAGATCGCCGCGCAGCAGACGCGCTATTAAAAGCGCTCAAAGATAAAGAAGTTGGGGTCAAGGCTTCCGCGGCTGCCGCCTTGTCGAATTATGGCAAACCCGAGGTGATGAAAACTCTGCTGGGGATGCTGAACGATGCCAGTTCGACCATTCGAGCTGCCGCCGCAACAGGATTGAGCGGATGTCCATATGTGGAAGTGCCGCCGGCATTAATCCGGATGTTACGGGATGATGACTTCTTCACCCGTCTTTGCGCCGCCCGTTCACTCGGCCGTTTGGGTGACGCGCAGGCATTGGAACCATTATTGGAACTGTTGCATGATAATAACGCCTCGGTAAGACTGAACACCGCCAGGGCGTTGGCAGACCTGGGTCAAAAGGGCGTAGGCACAACCCAATTCTGGTACCGTGCTGTCGATCAATTAATGACACTGGGATCCATGGATTCTTCAGAAGAGGTACAAACCTTTGCCCAGGAAGCCGTCGTCCGCTTACAGGCGAGATTGACGAACGCAGCCTGATCAGGCTTAAGAATATCTGATACCTTCTGTACTGAAAAGTTAGAAACCCATCCATATTGACACTCAGGAGAAAAATGGACGATCAACCGCAAGTTCAAAAAACTGGAAATGATGTCTTTATCGGCGGGCAAAAGTATGAACGCGACCGTATCTCCGCCATCACCTGGGCGTGCATACTGATCTGGGCAGGACTAGTTTTCCTTGCGACCAACACCGGATTTCTGGAGCAATTCAGTTTTCCGGTTCCCGGTTTACCCGCAGGCATACGCAGCCTCACCACCTGGTCTCTGGTTTTCATGGGGGCAGGATTGATCCTGCTTCTGGAAGTCATTGCCCGAATCATTCTTCCCCACACCCGGAATAATTTTATCGGCTCTCTCATCCTGGCGGTCGTATTCATCGGTATTGGAATGGGCCAGCTCTTTTCCTGGTCAGTTATTGGTCCGATCATCTTGGTCGCGCTTGGATTGTCCTTCCTGATCAAAGGCGTTTTCAAGGGCTAGCGCAACTTACACGATACTCTGCTGGATACCGGATGGCAGTTCAGGAATACTGCCATCCTTCTGTTTATCAATTTTTACATGCTCTGCAGGAATCAGCTATGTTCACCTGTGACCGGTGCGGAAGAGAGATCTCTGAGGACGAAATAGCCAGCCAACCCTCCCTGGATCACGGCAGCCAGACCTTCTGCGAATCCTGTGCCGGACAGAAACCCGGCAAGATGTATAAGAGAGATCAACCTGTCCGTTTATTGAATCTGATCTTACTTATCCTGGTCGCCATCCTCATTGCCACAGGTTGGTTTTTTCTCTTTTATGGTACGGGATATCCATGGGATATCCTTAGTGTTCTGGCCGGGTGGGGAATTGGCAGACTCTATACTCATCAGTATGCCTGGCGGGATTTGATCTCAAATGGGTGTTCTCGCGATCTTGCTCACCCTGTTGATCATTGTCGTGCACGAATATCTTATCCTAAGTCTGGTCGTCAGTTATACATCGGCTCCGAATCCAGCCGAGGCCAGATTCGCATTCCTCCCCCTGATCTCCTTCCAAACGGTACTACGTGAGGATTTAACGCTTAATCCATTCAGCATATTAATGTGGATGCTCAGCGTCGGGATAGCCTTCATTACAGCGATCGGGTCTCGAAGCAATAAAATTGGAGAAAACGAAAACATTTAATCGTGATCTTACTGGTTTTGTGGTCAGAAGGAATAACATTATGAGCAGCGTAGTTCTTTGATGATCACATTGATGAAATTGGTGCCGAGATGAAATTTCCAGATCCACTAACACGTGAGCGGATACAGAAGGTAATATCGCGCCCCATCACAGGAACGCTGATCATTTCCGCCATTCTGGTGCTGGTCGGTTTGATTCCCTGGTACTGGATCAATGGCTATCTCGAGCGCAATAGTCGGAACGCCAACCGGGACGCTTATTACCGACAGATCGCTGAAAACGCAGTCCGCACCGAGAAAGTTCTTCTGGCTCAGTTCAAATCGCTCGACCCGCTGTATGGAAACATCACCCAAGGCAGGTATCTGGAATCCGCCGATCGTTCCACCGATTTCACACGGGATGTCACAGACATACTTCGCGAAAATCCAATGGGTGTGGAGATCAGTTGGATAGATCCTGAATCTGGAACGGTCAACTATCCCGAAACAGAGTTTACCGGTGTGACGCTTAAACCTGACGATTTCACAGCGGATAACCAACTCAGGCAAGATCCCTCAGACCGATGGTGGATCATCAGGCAGAAACTCCTGCCGGGGAGTGATTTGTCAAAACGATTGGTCATGGCGGTTCCCGTCGATGCCTTGTTGACCGCAGACGCCATCGAGAAACTACCGGAATTTATAGTCACCGCCCTGGTGGACGAAAACGGAACCACGCTCGCGGGGACGCCAATCCCCCAGAAAACCGAGCCCATCCTGATCCCCATTTATTTGGATGGAGTTGAACTTGGGTATGTGGCAGGTCCTTTGGACGGATGGGGACAATCCTCCCTGTTGAAAAATCTACCTTCCAGACTGCTTGGTTTGGCGACGATCTTTGGGGTGGCCGCCCTGGTCTATCTCGTTTTGAAGAGACAGGAAAAACTAAACCTCAGTATTCTCAAACGGACTCTACGCGCTGGAGCAGGAATTCAAACAGCGCTTATTGGTGGAAGACGATCTGGATAAAAGTAAAACGGCGTTGCTGGATGCCACCCGGCGTGCTCATCTTGGCATGTGGGAATGTGACGTCTTGACGGATGAGTTCTTCTGGTCAGACGAACTGTACCGGATCATTGATGAGACTCCGGTCAGTTTTACCCCGACGGTTGACACCTTTCTCAACCTGATCCACCCCGAGGACCTATCGATCTACCTGAAGCATCGTAATCTGGCGATCCATGATCACAAATCCAGTGATTTCGAATTGCGGGTGCTCAAACCCGGGGGCGGAATCTCACATTTATGGATCACCATCAATCCAAAGCTGTCACCCAAAGGTGAAGTGGAAACCCTCTGGGGTATCGCCCAGGATGTTACGGTGATTCGAAGCAGCGAACGCCAGTTGAAGGATACCAATCGCATCCTGGAGATGGTCACCCGCTGCGACCAGGTATTGGTCAGGGCTACCGAAGAACCGGAATTGGTGCGGACCATCTGCCGAATGATCGTTGAACTCGGCGATTACCAGTATGTCTGGGTAGGTGAATCCTCTGCCGAATCTGCCACTGGATTTCGTTTACTCAGTTCGTATACCACGCATCCAACTTTGCTGGCTGAACCACGCCTTGCCATAAATAAATACACCAAATCCGTGTTGGTGGATTCGATCTCGAATAAAACTCCGGTGATCTGGTCCCGTGATGATCAGCGCACGGGATCCGGGAGAAAAGCGCATCTGAAGGATTTGCCTTATCTCTATCTGGCTGCGTTTCCCATTCAATTCTCGGATGGTTTGGACGGCGTTATCGCCATTTATGACGACCGCCCTCCAGTGTTCGGGAAAGAGGAAATGAACCATTTACACCAGTTGGCGGATGACCTTTCCATCGGTATCCAATCGATCCGGCGAAAAGACGCGTATGAAAAAGCGCTGGAAGCGTTACGTTTATCAGAAAGCAAGTTTGCGAAAGCATTCCACACCAGTCCTGACGCAGTCACGATCACCCGGCTTGAGGATGGGGAATATATTGACGTCAATGAAGGTTTTACCAATATCACCGGGTACAGCCGGGATGAAATCATTGGTAAAAAATTATCCGATCTAAACGTCTGGGTGGACCTGAACGACAGAGAGAAGGTGATCGCAGAGCTCAAAGAAAAAGGGGAAGTGGTCAATTATGAAGCGCAATTTAAGGGGAAAAGCAATCATCCTGGCACCGCGCTGTTCTCTGCCCGTCTGATTGATATCAATGGCGAGGAATGCTTGCTCAGCATTACGAGGGATATTTCCGACAGGATCAAGGCGAATCGAGCCCTGAAAGAATCGGATGAGCGATACCGGATCATCACGGACAATATGTCCGAAACAGTCTGGTTAATGGATCTCAATCTGCAGACAACGTATGTCAGCCCATCGGTGGAAAAAAACCGTGGCTTTACTTTCGAAGAGATCCGCGCAATGCCGATGGAGAAGCAGCTTACGCCAGAATCATATCAAAAGGTGATGACCATTATGGGGGAAGAACTTGCTCCCTCCCGGGTGGCTCAGAAAGACCTCAGGATATCTGCTTCGATGGAAGTTCAATTTTGTAAAAAGGACGGCTCTATTGAATGGAGCGATATCACCGCAACGTTGCTGAGGGATGCCACGGGTCTTCCCCAGGGAATCTTATGTGTCGGGCGCAATGTCACCGAGCGCAAGATGTTGGAAGAAGCACTCAGACTTGGCGAGGAACGCTGGCAATTCGCACTGGAAGGAAGCGGTGAAGGCGTTTGGGATTGGAATTTACTCACCAATCAGATATTTTTCTCCCGACGTTGGAAGGCCATGATCGGATATTCAGAGGATGAAATTGCGAACGAATATGATGAATGGATCAAGCGCGTTCATCCGGACGATGTAAAAAAGTCAGTCCAGGCGATTCAAGATCATATCCAGGGAATAACCCCTGAATACAATACCGAATTCAGAATGCAATGTAAAGACGGCTCCTATAAGTGGATTTTGGGCCGTGGCAAGGTGATCGCCTGGGATTCCGATGGCAAAGGACTCCGGATGGTTGGCACTCATACGGATATGACCGCCAGTAAGCTGATGCAATCCATCATGGAAGAATCGGAGAAGTCCTTCAGGCTGTTGGCTGAACGTTCCACAGATCTGATCTCGCGGATATCTTCCGATGGGAGGATTCTGTACCTCTCGCCGGCCAGCAAAGTGATCCTGGGCTACTCACCGGAAGAGCTCATTGAGCACCAACTGATGGAGCTGATCCATCAGGATGACAAGTCCATCGTCAATTTTGTCCTTGAGCAAGCACAAACAAGTGCAGAGAACTATCCCATTCGGTACCGGATGCATCGAAAAGATGGTGAGCTGGTTTGGGTTGAATCAACCATCGCTGTCATCCGGGATTCGGAGCGAGAGAAAATCGAAGAGATCCAGATAACCATCCGTGATATCACAGAGCGAGTGGGAGCCGAATTTGCGTTACGCCAGAGCGAAGAAAAATTGCGATCATTGATCACACAATCTTCGGATGGAATTGTGCTGACCGATGAGGAAGGCCGGGTGATTGAATGGAGCAGGGGGCAGGAGCAGATCACCGGAATATTCGCCTCAGATGTACTGGGAAAATATATTTGGGACGTAGAATTCCTTACACTCCCGATGGAAGAGCGTAACGATGAGATGCTTCTCCAGGTAAAAAGCAGAACCATCGATTTGCTTTCCAAGGGTACCCTTTCCAAGCACAACTTATTTCAGGAACGGCAGATAGACCACAATGATGGCAGGCATTTGTTCATCCAGTCGACTTATTTTCCCATCCAAACGCCATCCGGAGTTATGACCGGGGCAATCAGCCGGGATGTCACTTCACTTAAAACCATAGAAAAGGCTCTGAAAGAAAGCGAAGAAAAACTTCGCTACATTACAGATAATATGCTCGATATGGTGACTCTGGTGGATCAGGAATGGGTGATCAAGTACACCAGCCCATCAGTCAAGAGTACGCTCGGCTATGAAGCCGACCATCTCATTGGCAGACCCGTCTTCGCCAATATTCACCCAATAGACCGGCAGGATGTGATGGATCGGATCTTCCAGAGCGTTCATCATTCCGAGTTGCGGGTACAGGTAGAGTACCGTTACCAGAATTCTTCTGGGTTCTTCCTGTGGATGGAATCGCTGGTCAACCTGATGTATGATCCGTCACGAAACCTGCGGGGAGCCATTTTCGGCACCCGAGACATCAGTGAGCGAAAATTCTCACATGACGCTTTGCGCGAAAGTGAATCACGGTACCGAACCCTGGCTCGGAATTTTCCGAATGGGTCGGTGATGCTCTACGATTTGAATCTGCGTTACTCGGTGGCTGATGGCGCCGGCCTGGCAGAGATCGGCCTCGACCGCGAGACTTTGGAAGGGCATACCATTTATGATGTCTTCCCGGCCGAGACGGTAATCTTAATCGAACCGCACTTCCGGTCAGCCCTGGAGGGGAATACCGAGATATTTGAGCTGACTCTCGGGGAGAAGATCGTGCAATTTTATGTGGTGCCGATCTATGATGACCTGGGCGTGATCACATCTGGTTTGGTGATGACTCAGGACGTGACCGAGCGCAAACTCGCCATCCAGGCGCTAAGTGATCGTGCCCAATACCTGGGATCATTGAATGATATTACTCGTTTTGCCCTTGAAACGACCGAATTAATGCCATTCGTGGAGCATGTGGTGGATGTGATGGCAGACATGTTTCAAGCGGATAGTTGCGCGATCACAGCCTGGGATGAAGAGAATAACCTTACTATCCCCCTGGCTGCTTCAGGTCTATTAAGAGCGATCTACCCAAAACAGATACCAACACCCGGCCAACTCACCCTGACCGAAGCGGTACTGGTGCGGTCCGCTCCTTTGATCGTGCCAGACATACACCATTCCGAGTACATCCATACCCTGGTTGCGAAAAAGTATCCCCTCAGAAGTGTATTGGTCCTTCCACTTCTGGGAGGAGGAAGAAAACTGGGCGCGGTTTTGATCGGTTTCGTTGAAGATCATGCTTTCAAAGAAGATGATGTTTACAATGCAGATCAAGTCGCCGGCCAGATCGCCCTGGGGATGTACAAGCACAAATTGTTGGAAGAAATTCGGATATCAAACCTGGAATTGGAACATCGGGTCGTTGAACGCACCGCCGATCTGGAAGCGAAGAATAGGGAACTCGAGACATTTACTTATTCAGTCTCCCATGATCTGAAGGCGCCGCTCCGCGGAATCGAAGGCTATAGCCGCTTATTGGCAGAAGACCACGCTGAACAATTAGACGAAGAAGGAATCCATTTCCTCCAAACCATCCGTTCTGCAACAAATCAGATGGACCATTTGATTGAAGATCTGCTCGCTTATTCACGATTGGAGCGCAGAGCCCTGACAAGTGATACACTGGATTTACGATTAACTGGTTGATCGCCTGATCAAGGAGAGGAACGTGGACATAGTTGCCCGTTCCATCCAGGTAAAGAATGAGATACCATCTGTAAAGGTAAATGTCGATCAAAGAGCCATGGATCAGGCGCTGCGCAACCTGTTGGATAACGCGATCAAATTCAGTCGAAAACAGGAGACAACCGGAGATACGGTTCTGCCTTTCGGCAACCAAAGATCGATACGTGGTCTCTATCACGGATAACGGTATCGGTTTCGAGATGAAATACAGCGAGCGGATCTTTGATATTTTCCAACGATTACACCTGCCAGATGATTATCCTGGTACAGGGATCGGCCTCGCTCTGGTTAAGAAAGCGATGCAACGGTCGGGCGGGAGAGCATGGGCTACCAGCCAAATAGGAATCGGATCAACTTTTTACCTGGAATTCCCGAAAGAAGGATAAATGGCTAACTCTTATCGACCGATATTACTGGTGGAAGACAATCCAATGGATATTGATTTAACCCTGCGGGCGTTTGCCAGGCTGAAGATCCCCTATCAAATTCAGATCGCACGCGACGGCGAATCTGCTCTGGATTTCATTCAAAATTGGGATCATGGTGAGACTACCCCACTAATGATCCTATTGGATCTGAAATTACCCCGAGTGGATGGACTTGAGGTGCTCAAGACATTAAAGCTCCATCATGCTTATCGAAAAATCCCCATTGTGGTCTTAACTTCCTCCTCCGATACCGGAGATATCACGAACGCATATGATTTGGGAGCGAATTCGTATATCATTAAACCAGTGGATTTCAATCGATTTATGGAAGTCACTTCAGAGATAAATAATTACTGGTGTGTTCTAAATATCCAAAATGGATGAATCAAATGAATGTTTTATATGTGGAAGACAACAAAGCCGATATTGAACTAACCCGGATAGAACTGGGGAAGGTCTCGCCACCGGTACAATTAAAGATGGTGAATTCGGTACAGAGCGCGAAAGAGTTAATTGAAGCGGCGAGCCAGCCCACTTTTGATGTGATATTGACAGATATGCACCTCCCTGATGGGGATGGATTGACTTTCCTGGAATGGATCCGGGAGAACGCATACCCCTACGCGGTTGTCCTTATCACAGGGCATGGAGACGAAGAGACCGCTGTTGCGGCGTTGAAAGCAGGTGTGGACGATTATATTTCGAAGGCGCCTGGCTATCTAAAAAAACTGAACGGCGTGCTTGAGGCCGCTCATCTTCGTTATCGGGCTAAATCGGTTAGCCGGTCCAATACCATCAGAGTCTTGTACGTCGAGCATAATCTGGCGGATATCGACCTTACCCGCAGGCATTTCGCCCGTTATTCTCCGCACCTTCACCTCGAAGCGATCAGCAGCTCCAAGGAATGCATCCAATTATTAACCGATCCTGTCAGCCGCGAGAAATTTGATGTGCTCCTGCTGGATCATCGCCTGCAAGGATTGAATGCCCTGGAAGTGATGAAGGAATTGACACCCTACAATCTGGGAATTCCGATGATCCTGGTCACAGGGCATGGCGATGAAGAAGTTGCTGTGCAGGCGTTGAAATTGGGTGCTTCTGATTACGTTGTTAAGACCAGCGATTATTTGTTCCACCTCCCCTCCGTCATAGAGAATGCCCATAACCGCAACAAGCTGAACAAGGAACAACAGGCACTCAGGGAGAGTGAAGAGCGATTTCGACGGTTGGCAGAGAATGCTCAGGATATCATCTCCCGGGTCGTGTATAGTCCCGCACCTCATTTTGAGTACATCAGCCCGGCAGTAGAAACCGTCTTAGGTTACACCCCGGAAGCTTTTTACGAAAACATCCAATTTTATATTGATCTCGCCCATCCGGACGAGCGCGAAATGATCAAACGTTTTTTTGAGGGGAAGGGTACTTCCCAACCATTCATATCCCGTCTTCGCCACACTGACGGGCATTATGTCTGGGTGGAACAACGTACGGTACCTGTGATGTCTGAAGATGGACAACTGATCGCGATCGAAAGCATCACACGTGATATCACCGAGCGGAAAGAGGCTGAGCAATACAACCAACGCCAGATGAACCGCCTCTCGGCGATGCTGACCATCGATAATGCCATCTCAGCCAGCCTGGACCTGAATCTGACCTTGAATATCGTGCTCGAACATGTCGTCTCCCAATTGAATGTGGATGCGTCAAGTGTATTGTTGATCAATCACCTCACTCAAACGATGAAACTCGTGATTGGCAGGGGATTCCGGCATGACCCCACGAAATTTTTCCATATGGGACTGGGGGATGGTTTCGTGGGCAAGGCCATCAGGGAACGCAAAATCATCTTTACCAATGATCCGCGCGATTTCCATGACCGGGCCGCTTTTAATGAAGAGATGATGCGGGAAGATTTTGTTTCCGCTTTCTGGGTGCCGCTCATCTCCAAGGGGATCGTAAAAGCAGTGCTTGAGGTCTTTTCGAGAAAACCGATTGAAGCGGATCGCGAGTGGATGGATTATTTATCAATGTTGGCGAGCCAGACAGCGATTGCCGTTGATAATGCAGAACTGTTCCTCAACCTTCAGCGCAGTAACGATGAGTTGCTGATGGCATACGATTCCACCCTGGAGGGATGGGTCCAGGCGTTGGATATGCGCGACAAAGAAACGGAAGGGCACTCGCGGCGGGTGGCCAATATCACCACTCAATTGGCTTCCCGCCTGGGTGTGCGGCCATCCGAGTTTGAACATATGCGGCGGGGAGCTTTACTGCACGATATTGGTAAACTGGGCGTACCTGAATCTATCCTGTTAAAACCCGGCCCTCTAACCGATGAAGAATGGGTGATGATGAAAATGCATAGTGAATTCGCCGGATTGCTATTGAAGCCGATCGGTTACCTGCGGCGAACGCTGGAAATCCCACTCTATCATCATGAAAAATGGGATGGCAGCGGATATCCCGGGAACCTGTCTGGGGACGGAATCCCGATGGCAGCCAGAATATTCGCCATCGTAGACGTCTGGGATTCGCTCACATCACCCCGGCCATATCGTGCTGCCTGGACCAAAGAGGAAGCTCGAACCTACATCGAGGGACAAATTGGAACCCACTTCGACCCGCGGGTTGGGGAAGAATTCCTGCAGGCATTGGACGAAGGGGTGTTTCAATTGGATTGATCAGCAATGATACATGATCTGCGATTGGAGGAACTGTTTGGAATAAGAAGCCAGGATCCCCCTCAGGACAAATACAAAACACTCTTCCAGTTTTTGATCTCGCAAATTAATGTCCAGCCAGAGATCTTCCTTATTTTTTGCGTTTGAAAATTTCCAGTTTTGCTTAATAAACAACGATAAGACATCGACCATATTGTCATTCGTTACGATGACGATTCGTTCATTTTCTTTGGCTTCCTGCTTGATATCAGGGCAGTTGGCGTTGGTATGAATAATAAAATGAGATCGGGTAAATGAGATGTAGACCTTCATGCATTTCCTCCTGTTTGCAGCCATCCATCAATTTAAACCATTATATATCGGTTTCTGCCATAACCTCACGGCAGAGCGGTTCAATCGTATTCGGGAATGAGGAATTGGCCTAAACAGGAGACCGGTCAGGCAGACGGCTGAAGCTCCTGCGCGTGATCGACGACTTCATGTTCCAGGGTCACAATCCACAGATACCATGCAACCGGAAGGGATATAAGGGATCCTCCCGCCAGGCGGTATCGATATGGCGCGGTTTGTTCCAGGAGCTCATACGGGAGAATTAAAGGCTGCGAAAACGTTCCCTGGAGGGCTAAGGCCATCCTGACTGCGAATGGTTGAATTTGACTCCAGGGCGTGGTCTCGTACTTTTTCGACTGGTAGTCATTGAAATCATCCACATTCTTAAAGGACAGGATCCGACCATCGGACTCGACGAAGCCTTTCATTCGCATGATCTGGGGCTCTTTAATACCGGCGATAATTTCCCCCAGCGCGAGGGCGGTGTATCGTTCCCACTCGGCAATATGGGCAACAACCTGGGCGATGGTGCGTCCATCTGCTGTCACCTGTGAAGCGCGGTTATCATCGATGGATCGAACCGCCTGAAGGTATTGATCCATACACTCCACGTGTAAATGGTTCATCCCTTTAACACGTCGTTCTGCCGGTTGATTGGATATCGACAGTACCTTCGCGTAGAATACTTCGGGCTTCATATTTCCTCCCTCGGTGCCTGTTCAGCAACAATCATTCGGATGATCCAATTTCCGGTAATCCAAGAAATCATCTGGTAATTATAAAGACAGGAAGGCAATCGGGGAAGGTTATTGCTCAATGATAGATAGATTGGATAAGCGAATACCGAGTACACCACCATCTTGAGGTGAAAAGAGGGTGTGGGGTGAACTTTATTCGGGCTAATTCAGCGAAGCGAAACGATATTCTCTGGAAATTTAATCAGGCTTGCGATAAAACGCGGTGTACCCTGTCCAATCGATATCCCTTTCCTTGATGGATGGGGGTACTTTCACCTCCCGCAGAACCAGGTCCATGAAAGGTTGCCAGATCTCGTCCGGTTTCCAAATAACGAGCAGGTCATCCAGGCAGTTTTCCGGGCTTTCCTGATCCACCAGCAACCGGTACAGGTATACAAAGGCGGACACTCTCATATTGCGGGCGCAATGAACAAAAACGGCGTGATACTCATGACGCGAGAACATGGCCATAAATTTCTCAAAATCAGACAGTTCCGGTTTTTCCCATATTACCGGAATATGCACGTACGCCATCCCGGCGTCCATGACCAATTCTCTTTCATTGGGAAGCGCATCAGGAGATTTCTCAGTCGCCAGGTTGATCACCACTTCCATACCCAATTTTCCCAACATGGCGATCTGTTCAGGTGTAGGTTGCCCGGCGGTAAAGATATTCTCGCCAATCTGATGATAATCGCGAATTTCCTCGAATCTGCTGGTATCCATGGGTCCTCCAAACCTGATTATACTGTCTCTCGAAGATAGGAAGGTCGGATTAGATGAACTTTTGATGTATTAATCCTTTGTTAATTCATCCACAATATCCATCATGGGGAAGGTCATTCCGGTATAATACTTGTGAAACGTTAACCAATTGGAGGTACGAATGAATATCGCCAGCTTATTGCAAGGTATTGCATCATTAGCCTGGGGTGCATTGATCATTTTCTTTGTATTTGTCGTGATCAGGGCTTCCAGAAATCAACCCATCAAAAGAAGCGGTTCCATTCTCGGCGGCATCGCGGCAGTAGCTGTGGTATTAACCAGCATCAGCGCAGGATTGGTGTTCATCCAACCGGATGAAAGGGGAGTGGTGATTTCCGCGGTTGCTCCTAAGGGATATCGCGAAGTCGGCCTGGAGCCGGGTTTGCGCTGGATCATTCCTTTTGCGGAGAATGTTGTCCGCTATCCCATCTCCAAGCAGACCTATACCATGTCCATCGCCCCCAGTGAAGGTCAAACCCAGGGTGATGATTCCATCGCCGCCCGAACCCTGGATAGTCAGGAGATCTATGTGGACGCATCGGTGATCTACCAGGTAGACCCTGAAAAAGTGGTGCAGATCCACATCCAATGGCAGCGCAGGTATGATAACGATCTGGTTCGCGCGCAGGCGCGCGGCATCATTCGGGACGCCGTATCCCAGTACCGGGTCGATGAGGCGGTCAGCACAAAAAGGAATGAGATGACCAGCCTGATCCGGGAGGGATTGGAATCAAAATTAAGTGAAAATGGTTTGATCCTGATCGATTTCGTGCTGCGAAATATCGCTTTCACTCCTGAATATGCGGCGTCGATTGAACAAAAACAGATCGCTGAGCAGCAGGCACAACAGGCCAAACTGGTGGTGGAATCCAAACGGCAGGAAGCCGAACAAGCCCGTCAGACGGCTCAAGGTTCGGCGGATGCGGCCGTGATCCGTGCCAAGGGTGATGCCCAGGCGCGAATTGTCCAGGCGCAGGCTGAAGCGGAAGCATTACGGTTGGTCAGCGAAGCGTTGAAGAATAATCCTGATCTTCTCACCTACCAATACATTACCAAGCTGGCGCCAACCATTCAAACAATGCTGGTTCCCAGCAACACCCCATTCCTGTTACCTCTGCCTGGTGTAAATACCCCATCCCTGACTCCATAGGAGCGAGTATGCCCATACCCCGGAATGGCAAGCAGGTTCGTCTCACCAGCTTAAGCAGTTGCGCTGGTTGAGCGTCCAAACTGAATGCGGACACGCTGGCGCAGGTTCTGCGCCCTCTCGGTTCCATTTTTCCAGGTGCTGATTACCCCAATCTCCTGGTTGGTTTGGATTCTCCGGACGATGCTGCCATCTGGAAATTGGATGAAGAACGGTCCCTGGTGGTGACGACTGACTTCTTCACGCCGGTAGTGGATGACCCGTATGATTATGGCGCCATCGCGGCTGCCAATGCCCTGTCGGACGTCTATGCCATGGGGGGGAAACCCTTCCTGGCATTGAGTATCGCCGCGCTTCCACCGGATCTGCCACTGGAAATATCGATGGAGATCATCCGTGGAGGCGCGGAAAAAGTAAGAGAAGCCGGCGCGGTGATCGCTGGCGGGCATACCATTCAGGATAAAGAGCCCAAATTTGGGCTGGTTGCTTTGGGGATGGTACCCACCAGGCAGGTACTGACCAAAGGCGGATTGCAGGCTGGAGATCGATTGATACTCACCAAACCACTGGGGTTTGGAGTCACCACAACCGCGCTTAAGAAACAACTGGCAGATAAAAAAGATGTCCGTGAGGTCGTCGATTGGATGAAGCGTTTGAATAAAGACGCGGCTCAGCTCGCTCAGGCATTCAATGTACGCGGCATGACCGATGTGACCGGATTCAGTCTGCTTGGGCATGCTCATGAGATGGCCGAAGCCTCTCACGTGGGTATGCATCTAAATTTTGCTGATATACCATTTGTATCCGGTGCGCGTAAATATGGATCGCGTTGGTCGTTTCCTGGTGGGGCCATTGATAACCGCCATTACTTTGAGCGTTTTGTGGAGATGGATCCCGTCCTGGAAGAGTTTGAGCAGATGCTACTGTTCGATCCCCAAACCAGCGGCGGTTTGTTTATGGGAGTAAAGGCAGATCGTGTGGTTGATTTTCTGAAGGAAGCGAAAAGGATCCATCAACCTGCCTGGGTGATCGGTGAAGTTACCGACGGGGAGATCATCCAGGTAACCCGTTCATAAGATATCAGGATCAATGGACAGAAGGCGGGTTGGTTCCCAAAATTCGAATTGGCTAATGCCAGTCCGATTTATCCAAATCAGGGTTGACCATTCCAATTGCCTGTGTTATAGTCACCGGCGGAGCAAGAATGTCCCAAATGAACAAAGATAACAGGGGATACGATCCTCTGACGGATGGCCCTGAACTGGATCATCCAACCCCCGAAGACATTAAACCGGATATAAACCCAACACCCGCCAAAATCGCGGACGATCTGCTTGGATTCCGCAATCCGATCTACCGAATTGTCGCCGGTCTCGTCACGATAGTCCTGCTGGTTCTCGTTGGTCTGTCATTAAAAGGATTCCTGGGTGGGCGTAATGCAAACTCGGAAGGTTTATCCGCAGGTATTAAACCCGGTGTGACCCCAACGATCACGCTCAACGTCCAACCGCCCGAATTCTCATCCGTCCAGGAAGTTGCTGTGGCGAACGGAATTCCCCGGTTGGCTTTACTCCATACCAATATCCCCAACCGTCCCCGCGAAGAGATCGAAATATACACCGTGGAAGAGGGCGATACCATTTTTGGTATCGCGGAAAAATTTGGTTTGCAACCGCAAACTGTGTTGTGGGGTAATTATTTTACCCTGTTGGATAATCCCAGCTTCCTGAGGCCGGGAGAAGTGTTGAATATCCTGCCCACCGATGGCACCTATCATAAATGGAGCGCAGGCGAAGGCTTGAATGGCGTCTCGGAGTATTACAAGGTCAAGCCGGAAGATATCATCAATTATCCCCCCAACAAGCTCAAAGCGGAGGAGATTGGTGATTTCGCCCATCCCAATATAAAACCGAATACCTGGCTGATCGTTCCCGGCGGAGTACGTGAATTCGTGAACTGGAGCGCGCCCCGTATCACAAGGGATGATCCAAGCGTGGCCAAGGTGCTGGGTGCAGGTTCCTGCGGTCCTGTAACCGATGGACCAATCGGGACCGGTGGTTTTATCTGGCCTACAGCCGATCATAGCCTTTCCGGGTTTGACTACTCACCCCAAACAAATCACTTCGGCATCGACTTGAATGGCGAGACGGGCAATCCGATCTACGCGACCGATAATGGCGTCGTCGTTTATTCCGGCTGGAATGACTGGGGATACGGGTACATGGTTGTCATTGACCACGGTAACGGCTGGCAGTCATTGTACGCCCATTTGAGCGAAATCTATTCCGGCTGCGGCGAATGGATCAACCAGGGTCAAACGATTGCCCTTATGGGCAGTACCGGTCGATCCAGCGGATCGCATCTCCATTTTGAGATGATGAGCGATTCGGGCGGCAAGGTGAACCCAAAAGATTTCTTATACTAAACAGCGAAGGATTATTAAAGAGGAGAATCCGGTCACATCAATGGATTCTCTTTTTGCTTTGCATCGATAAAATGTTAAAATGATGGAAGAATAATCCGTATTTGCGCGGATTGGAAAGCGGAAAGATGGACATCCGACCTTCTCCCATTGCCGGACAATGGTATAACGGAAATCCCGTAGAATTGGCAGATGAGATCGACGGGTATGTTGGTAATGCAAAACTACCCGTCCTGGCAGGAAATATACTTGGAATCGTGGTTCCGCATGCCGGGCACCGCTATTCAGGGCCGGTGGCTGGATACGGATTCGCATCCATCAAAGACGAAAAACCGGATATCGTCGTGATCGTCTCTCCCATGCACCACCCCTACTGGGAAAATTTCCTGGTCACCAGCCACGAGGCGTATGCCACTCCTCTGGGAACCTTACCTGTGGATCGGGAATTGGTGGATGAGACCAGCCGATACCTGGTGGAAGGGGGAGCCGCTCCCCTGACAGGTGTATCCTACGATGCTGAGCACTCCCTTGAGATTGAATTACCGTTCATTCAGCGAATCTACTCCCACTCTTTCCGCTTCCTCCCGATCATGATCAAATCGCTAGCCCAGTCGGAATCCAGGGCATTGGGGATAGCTTTATCAAAACTCCTGCTGGATAAAAAATGCGTCCTGATTGCCAGTACTGATCTCTCTCATTTCTATTCCCAGTCAATTGCTGAAAAATTGGACGGGAATATGCTTCAAGCGATCACCGCTCTTTCGTCTGACCGGATGTATGACCTGGAGAGGAACGAACGGGGTTTCGCCTGTGGGCTTGGAGCTGTTTCCGCTGTGGTCGAATGCTGTACGCTACTGGGGGCAAATAAAGCGGTATTATTAAAACAGGCGACCTCCGGCGATGTTACCGGTGATTTCTCTTCGGTTGTGGGATACGGAGCGGTTGCCATTCTGGCGGAATCATGATTCTGGTAAACCTGATCATCATTGCGATTTGTATCGGCATGAACGCATTCTTCGTGGCGGTGGAATATGCCGCGGTCGCATCCCGTCGTTCCCGCCTGGAGACCATGGGTGAGAAGGATTCCAAAGCGTTAAAGATCGTTCGCACCTGGTTGGAAGACCCCTCTTCACGAGATCGTTTGATCGCTGCCAATCAGGTAGCCATCACCCTCATCAACCTGGTTGTCGGTGCATTGAGCGAAAACACCTTTTCGGCCATTTTTTCTCCCATGTTCGAACGGATCAAGTTGCTTCCCAATCTGGCATACCTTGAGAATATCCTGCAAGCGCTGCCGATCGTCCTTGGATTGCTCATCGCGACCGGATTACAGGTGGTATTTGGCGAAATAGTACCCAAAGTTGCGGTATTACGATCACCCGAGCGTTTCGCCCTCTTTTCCGCCCCCTGGATGCGTGGTTTTATTTACATATTCAGACACTTCATTAATCTACTGGAAGGCGCTGCCCGATTTGTGCTGACTCTCTTTGGGATCGACGCACGGGATGCGCATCCATCCAGTATGTCATTGGAGGAAATGAAAGTCTTATTCAGCGGACCCGAAATGGAAGGCGTGATCGAAGAGAAAGAACGGGATATGCTTTCGGCTGTAATCGACTTCGGCGGGATGGTCGTCCGGCAGGTCAGCATTCCTAGAACGGACATCATCGCCCTGGAATCGGCGGACGGTCTGGCAGAGATTCTTAAAGCATTTTCCGAGAATCATGTTTCCAAACTGCCAGTTTATACAGAGAGTATCGATCAGGTCATGGGGGTGCTGCATGTGCGCGACCTGATGCAAGTGCTGCAACAACCGGAGCGGGCGAACATCACCGCAGGCGAATTGGCGCGGGAAGTCTTGTTTGTCCCGGAGACGATCTCGGTCAATGATCTTTTGAATCAATTCAGGGCGAAACGCCAACACCTGGCCATCGTGGTCGATGAGTTCGGCGGCACCGCCGGGCTGGTCACGCTGGAGGATTTGGTGGAAGAGATCATGGGCGATTATCGTGATTCATTCGAATCGACCCTGCCTGCCATTCAAAATGTCTCCGCTGGCCAGACGTTAGTGGATGGTCTGACACTGATGAGCGACCTGAATGATCATATGGGAATTCACCTGTACGATCCGAATTATGATACCGTGGCCGGATTTATCCTCGGAAAATTGGGTCACATCCCCCACCTTGGAGATGTGGTCGAGGATGCAGAGTCAGGTTTAAAACTGACCGTCCAAAGCATGGATCGATTGAGAATCACCCAGGTAATGATCACTGGGCTGGATAAAAATCCCTGAAATTATATATGATCATCCCACCATCCACCCGGAAATACGTTCGTGTCAGTGTCAATGTGCCCCAGGTATCCGGCGCATTTGATTACCACCTGCCCGAAGGTATGCAGCAGGAGGTACAACCGGGTTGTCTGCTGGAAGTCCCCTTTGGATCGCAATTAGTCCAGGGGATCGTCCTCGAACTGATCGACCATCCTGCAGTTGAAGAAACCAAGCCGATCCATCACCTTGTGGATGCCGATCCGGTCGTGACGGCAGACCAGCTTCGCCTGGCTGCCTGGATGGAACACAACTCACTTAATACCCTCAGCCAATGTGTAGATCAGATGCTGCTGCCCGGTTTGAGTAAACAGGCGGAGGTCGTTTTCACCCCCACCGGTCAGGAAATCCCCGGACAACTCAAACCGATTCAATCGCGTATCCTCCAACTGGTGAGCCAGCAAGGCAGCCTCCGGACACGGCAACTGGATGCGGCCTTCCCCCGGGTGGATTGGCGTTCGGCTGCCCGCAGCCTTGTGCAGCAGGGATATCTCACCACCCGGTCGCACCTTACCCGGCCTTCCCTCCATCCAAAATTGGTCAGGCGGATCCAACTGGCAGCCAGGGTGGAAGATATATCCTTCACAGATAAACCACTGGCGAGCAATAGCGTAGCACGGATGGGTGCGAGAAGAGCCATCATCGCATATCTGGCGGAGAACCCGGAACCCATCGACTTGCAATGGGTCCGGGCAAACCTGGCGGTGGATTTCAATCAATCGGATTTGAACGCGCTTGAGGAAGCGGAGATCATCCGCCTGTGGGAGTCGGAAGTCATCCGGGACCCGGTTGAACGCATCAAACCGGAGATCTTTGCGAAACATATTCTCACACCAACCCAGTCAACCATCTGGGCTGAGATCCAATCCTCACTCAAACAGGTAGGCGAAAGCCATTCGACCAAACCGGTCTTTTTGTTTGGCGTGACCGGGTCTGGGAAGACGGAGCTTTATCTACGGGCGGTAAATCCTGTTTGCAGCAGGGAAAAAGGGTGATCTGGCTGGTTCCGGAAATTGCCTTGACCCCGCAGACGATCGCCAGAGTGCTGCACCGTTTCCCGGGTCAGGTTGGGTTGGTCCACAGCCGGTTGACCGAAGGCGAGCGCTATGATACCTGGCGGCGGGCGCGGGCGGGTAAACTACCCATCATCGTAGGTCCACGAAGCGCCCTGTTCACCCCAATGGAGAATCTGGGGTTGATCATCATAGACGAATGCCATGATCCGTCTTACCACCAGGCGGAAGAGATGCCGTCCTACAATGCGGTGGATGTTGCGCTGGCGTATTGCGAATTGACCGGATCCCTATGCCTGATGGGCACAGCCACCCCGGATGTCGCACGCTTTGCCAACGCAGAGCGGGAAGACTGGAAGATCCTTCGCCTTCCCGAACGGGTGACGTCCACCTCTCCGGGGGGAATGCAGAATATCGATCCCGGCAGGCTGCCCGAAATTCGGGTGGTGGACATGAGACAGGAATTGAAACAGGGCAACCGTTCGATCTTCAGCAGCCATCTGCAGAAAGCATTGATCGATACTTATCAAAAAAACCAGCAGAGCATCCTCTACCTCAACCGGCGTGGATCGGCGACGCACATCTTCTGCCGGCAATGCGGATATGTGCTCCTCTGTCCGCGCTGTTCGCTGCCTCTCACCGCCCATCGAAACGGAAGTCAATACCTGTGCCACGCATGCGGATACCAACGGGCGAAATTGCCCGCCTGTCCAAAATGTAATTCAGATGGGTTCCGACCGGTGGGGGTTGGCACCGAAACGGTGGAGACCGAGGTGGCGAAATTGCTCCCACAGGCGCGCATCCTCCGCTGGGATCGCGACGCCAGTATGGAGATCGATCTGGACGAGATCGTCCTCACCCACTTTCGCAACCATCGCTACGATGTTTTGGTGGGTACCCAGATGATCGCCAAAGGACTGGATTTTCCGCATGTGACCCTGGTCGGATTGGTGCTGGCCGACATTGGATTGAATTTGCCCGATTACCGCTCCTCCGAGCGGACATACCAATTGATCACCCAGGTGGCAGGCCGGGCCGGCCGCGGTGTAGACGCAGGTCAGGTGATCCTGCAGACATATCAGCCGGAGCAAGCCGTCATTCAGGCGGCGGCCAGCCAGACCTACGAACAGTTCTATCAGACAGAATTGCTCCAAAGGCGCGAATTGGGCTATCCGCCTTTTGCCCGATTGGTTCGGTTTGAGGTACGAGACGCATCGAATGAGCAAGCCCGCCAGAAATCAAACGAATTGGCCACGAAATTGAAGGATTGGTATGAAGACAGCGGATCGTCGCGGATCGAGATCGTGGGTCCGGCTCCCTGTTTTTATGAAAAAATTCGAGGTTTTTACCGCTGGCAGGTCATTCTACGGGGTGGGGATTTGTTGCCCATCCTCCAGAAGCACCGCAGCGAACTGCAAGCCTTGCGGGTCGAAGTCGACCCGTTAAATCTGCTATAATGACCTAGACAAACCGGATGGATGGCAGGGATTATGCGTAAGGAAGCGCTCTCGTGGGATGATGTAGAAACACTGATCGACCATTTATTGCCACAACTGGAAGGCGAATTTCAGGTGATCCTGATGATCACCCGCGGGGGAATCATCCCGGGTGGAATGCTGGCGGAAGCCATGCAGATAACCCAGGTGTTGACCGCGGCAGTCGACTTTCCCGCCACGATGGAAATGCAAGCCAAGAATCTGATGTCATGGCCGCATTTTTTACAATTCCCGGCCGATGACCTGCTGCGGGGAAAACGCGTGCTGGTGGTGGATGATGTCTGGGGGTCCGGCCGGACCATCACTGCCGTCAAAAATCGCGTAACCGGGGCCGGTGGGGTGGCATTCTCATGTGTGGTTCATTTCAATCCCTATCGCAACTTGTTCAAACCAGGTCAGCCGGATTATTTCGCAGCCACCACCGACGCCTACATCGTTTATCCGTGGGAAATGGATCGTGATCGTGATTTCGGCGTCGGACACTGGGGTATAAAAAGGTGACCGACACCTCCCGGCAAAAGGATGCGGTTCTCGCGACCCTTTTGGAATTGCCGGAGCCATCCCTCTGGTACTGGATCCGGAACGACATCCTCGGGGAAACGGCGAATACCCCGGATCTGGCAGCCACCCAACAGGCGATCCAAAAATCTCAGCGGGTCGCAACCCTTCTATCCGATTGTGATTCCAACGGCAAGATTCCACATCACCCATACCATAAATGGATCGGGGCTCATTGGGTTCTGGCCAGCCTGGCCGATCTGGGCTACCCTGCCGGTGATCCATTATTAGATCCCCTGGCTGATCAGGTCACTGACTGGTTGCTCGGCAGTGAGCGGCGCGAGTCGGTGGCCAGGAGAACCAAGCAAGCCGGAGGATATCCGATCAGGGCGTGCGGTTCGATGGAAGGAAACGCCTTGTTATCACTTGTCAGGCTGGGTCTTCGGCAAGACGCCTGGCCTGTTCTTGCGCAGACTCTGCTAGAACGGCAATGGCCGGATGGCGGCTGGAATTGCGACGTCACCCCATCCGCACACAATTCCTCATTCATGGAAACACTGCTTCCCATGCGGGCGCTTTGGGCTTATGGTACGGTCACCGGGGATGCGGATGCGAAATCCGCGGCCATCCGCGCCAGCGAAATATTCCTGAAGCGGGAGTTATTCCTTCGTCATCAGACAACACAGTCATGCACAGTCAGTACATCCAACTGCATTACCCGTTGTACTGGCATTATGATATTCTGGGTGCGTTGTGGGCGTTCAAGGAAATGGATTTACTGAACGATCCGCGCTGTGAAAAAGCGTTGAATTTGCTGCGAACCAAACGACTAAGCGCCGGCGGATTTCCGGCTGAAGGCCGCTATTACCATCATCGAAGCGGGGTATCCAATGCCAGTCTGGTGGACTGGGGACCGGTCAGCAAGGTGAAGCTGAACCCCTGGGTCACCGTTCGAGCGTATGCGGTATTGGCTTCCGTAGTCTGATCACTCAGTAGGGGAAATCTCTCAGTAAATTCTTTGACCACTTTGACCAGTGGTTCATCCAACCGGTTGTACGCTTCCATCTCCACTTCAGTTGGAATCCCGCCATAAAAAGCCTGGGCTATCCCGCCCGCAATGCAGGCCAGTGTATCCGCATCTCCGCCCAGCGATACCGCCTTGCGGATGGTCCGCTCGTAGGAGTCGGATTCGAGGAAGGCGATGATCGCCTCGGGCACCGTCCCCTGGCAGGTTTCATCGAACCCATAGGTTGGGCGGATGTCGTCCAGTTTGCGGTCGAGGTTGTACTGGAAGGTGGATTGAATATAGGCTTTGATGGTATCTTTGGAGTTCCCTTTGCGGGCAAGGAAGATCGCGGCGGCTGTCGCAAGGCCTCCCTTGATCCCTTCCGGATGGTTATGGGTGATGGCGGTCGCTTTTTCCGCCTGTTTCAAGACCTCTTCGAGGGTGGAATAGGCAAATCCGACCGGGCTGATTCGCATCGCCGCGCCATTACCAAAGCTGTTATACGGCAGATGCTCCGCTCCCTGCGACCAGGCCCAGAACCGTCCGCCATAACCGGCGCCTGGGTACCGCTCCACGTAGGCAAGCATCACATCCAGGTAAGGCTTACCCGTCAGGATGCTTTCTGCCAGCGCGATGGTGAGAACGCTGTCATCGGTGAAAAAGGAATCCGCTTTGAACAACGGGAAATCCGTGGTCTTGATCGGATGAAATTCGTACACGCTGCCAATGATATCGCCTGCAATCGCCCCTATCATGCTTGCCTCCATCGAAGGATACTATAATCATATATCAGATCAGGAATTACCTGATCCACCCGTAGAAGAGAGGGCTGTGATGGACCGATCATTGAATTTTATCTTTCGCCGCAGGAGTATCCGCAAATACCTGGAGACGCCGGTGGAACCGGAAAAACTGGACTTGCTTCTTCAGGCAGGCATGGCGGCACCCTCGGCGATGAACACCAAACCCTGGGAATTTGTGGTCGTCACCGACGCGGACCGGTTGGCTGCCCTGCGTAAAGCCACACCCTACAGCGGATATCATGTCCCGGTGGTGATTGCCGTCTGCGGGAACCTGGGGCTGACTGAAAATCCTACCAGGCGGTTATTCTGGGTACAGGATTGCAGTGCGGCGACAGAAAATATCCTGCTAGCCGCGTCGAATTAGGTTTGGCCACCGTCTGGATCGGTATACATCCGATCGTCCTCTTCAAGGACGCCGTCCGCAAAGCGCTGCAATTACCTGCCAGCGTGATACCCTTATGCCTGATCTATCTCGGCTACCCCGCGGTTGAGAAAGAATCACGGTCGCAGTATGATCCAACCCGAATCCACTGGGATACCTTCGGGAACCAACCTCATCTTGCGGATAAGGCATAACTGTTGCATCCAGTTACTTAATCTAAATATAAGTAGAGGCGACTGTGGAATTTGAAGTGATTCGTTTGTTGGTTGGTGGTGGATTAATTCTGTTCGGCCGTAAATTATTCTGGTTCTTCATCGGCGCGGCTGGATTCCTGGGTGGATTATCCGCAGGGCAATCGCTGCTCGAAGAGAAACCGTTCTGGTACTCCTTTATCATGGGCGCGATCTGCGCTGTCATTTTGGTGGTATTGGTAAAACTGCTGAAGAACATCGCCTTTGGAATTGGCGGATTTATCCTGGGAGCTTACCTGGCTAATGGCGTCCTGGAGATCATGGGGCTGGAACTCGGCACTTTGCAATGGCTCATCCTGATCGTGGCCGGGGTGATGGGGGCGGGTTTGCTCTTGACCCTCTTCGATTGGGCGTTGGTGATTCTCTCCTCCACGGTTGGCGCGTTGCTGATCTCCCAATCCATCCCGTTGGACCCACCCGCCAGTCAGGTCATCTTCATTGGATTGATCATACTGGGGATGATGATCCAGATCCGGCATGATAAGCCGCGAGGGATTTCATGAAGACCATCCCGAACCGGATCGACGAGAGTCTGTCGTAACCTCACTTTTATAAATCAGATAAATAATCGAAAGCGGGAGAATTTTCCTGCTTCTGATTCCACGATCAAGTTTCCGCCCACGATGGTCAACATCAGATGGTGAATAAATAACCCCTGCCCTTCGGGCGGCTCTTTCCGGGTACTTATCGACAGGTATTCCCTGTCCGTTATCTTCGATCACCACTTCCAGCTTCGGATCGCTCTTGCAGTGAATGGTCAGGCTCGGTTTCGCGAGCGGATCCCCATTCGGGATGAGCATATTTGGCCGCATTTCGGATGATCTCACGCGCCGCATGGAATAATACCTCCCGGGAGGTATCCTTTTTCCCGGTCAGATCAGCTTCGAACGGATCCTCCACCTTCCAGATTGATCTCCTCAAATGCACCGGCAAATTCGCGCTGGATGGTCTCTTGCAGGGCGGTGACAAAACCGACCTGGCTGATCCGCCCGGGTGGAGAGACGGGCATCTCGCGGATCAAACCGGCCAGTTCTTTGTGGATCGTTCCCAATTCATGGAGTGCATCCGGCTGGCCGGTGCGCTCCGTGCGCGCTCAATTCCAGGATGACTGCGTGCAGGCGGGGCAGGATCTCATCGTGAATGAATCGACGCGGCCGATGTTCGCTGAGGGCTTGATCCACCATCCGTTCACGCTGCAGATGGACGAGCTGGATGGCCAATTCGGTGGAGATCAGCACATCCACCATCCGTTCGCCGGCTGCCCGGGCGATTTCGATCTCTTCCTGGGTGATGAAGCTGTCATCCAGTTTTCGTCCGAGCAGAAGGACGCCATCCTGACCGCGTCCGCTCCACAGCGGAATCGACCAGACAAAGCCATTCTGAGTACCCGGGTCGAGCGGCAACGCCGGGAATTGGCTTCCCGGTTTTTCTGGAGTTGGTGAGGGAATCGCGAATCCTTTGAGCCGGATCCGGATAGGATAACGTCAGCGGGTAAACCTGTGCCAGCGGTCCGCTGATCTGGAGGTAGCCTTTCTCCAACCCCAGCACATCATGGATCAGCGAGGTAAACGGTTTCCGCATCTCTTCCAACAGGGAAGGCAAATCCCTTGAAGAAAGGATCAGATCGGTCAGATTCTGGCTGAAAAGGAATGGACGCAGTTGCCGGATGGTTTGCTCCCGTTCCACAGATCCGCGCCAGCTAAACAGGGCAAAGAAAGTACCGGCAAGGATGGCTGTGAGGATGAGCAGATACATCTGCCGGAGGTGGAGCGTAAACACAAGGCTGCCCGCGGCGGATATGCAGACGGCCAGAATGATCGCACCTCCCCACTGCCGCCTGAATCCTTTTCGGGGAAGCGGTTTGCCGGTGAATATTTCATACGAAACCACCGCCTGTCCGATCAGGATCACGGCGGTCGTGATCAGGATGGATAATAGCAAATCCACCCAGGCCAGGGTGGGAGCGATATTCCCGTACAACTCAGGCAGATCGTCTGTGGTGCGCGAGGAGGATAATGCCCAGCCGAGAGTGAAACTCACCCCTATGGCGGTGATCAACAGGATAAACCCCGCCCCGGCCAGCCAGGGACGGGCTTTCTCACGGGCAGCTTCGCCCATCCGCCGTTTGGATGGAGCCGGACGCAGGAGCGCATCCACCGATAGGATGACGCACAGCAGAATGAAGATCGGATAAGCGATAAAGAGCAGGGGCAACGGGCTGATCCCCGACGCGGATTCAACATCCAACCCGGAGACCGCATTCAATTCCCCGAGTGGATTCAGGATGAGAAGCAGGGCCAGGAGCAGAAAGGCATAAAGGATGATGACCGTCATCCACGGGCGATGCCTCACCCGCAGGGTGGAATCACCCTCCCAATAACCGGAGAACCACAGCATGACGAGGTACCAGGCGAACGGTGCGGCGATGATGGGCGCCCAGCCCAGGTGCCACCAGAAGTTCACATCCAGATTTAAGAGGACGATGTTCTCACCCAGTAGGGCGGCATGGCTGGTGAAAAAAATTGTTCCTGCGAACAATCCCCCCGCCGCGAGGTAGACCCCCCAGGTGCGGTTTTCAGCGCTCAGGAGGATCATCCATCCGAGCCACAGCATCAACACGATGTTGATGAGAGAGAGTGTCAGAACCGCCCAATCCAGCCAGGGGTTACCGCTCATGGTCACCCCAGGGAATAAGCTGACCGGTCTCATCACGATAAAACGGCTGCCCGTCGCCTGACCATTCCAGCATCCGGCCACTCAACACGATCAAGGCAGCCCTGGTTCGGGCGACCTTTTCATCCGTCGTCGAGGCATCCAATCCCCAGGCGGAATAGATCTGGCCGTTGGTGCGGCTGATGGCGCGTTTATCGTGAAAACCAAGCGATTCGGCGATCTGCTCATTGGTGAGACCCTGACCCAGCAGCAGGGCTACAGCCTGCTCATTGGGCTCCAGCACCGCCATGGGGGAGGATTCATCCTTGTGGCGGACTTCCAGGACGCGCTGCTCGATCTCGGGATCGATAAAACTTTTGCCGCGAATCGCATCCACCAGGATGGGATAAAGCTGAGCCGGCAACAGGTAGTTGCTCTTGCGGACATAGGCGTAATGGCTTAAGATGCCGCTGCGCTGAAAATCGCGGTAGTAGACGTCATCATCCTGGATGGAATAGAAAACCACCGGCAGGCGGGGAATTTCCCTGCGGATCGCGGCTGCCGCCTGAATACCATTGAGTGAACCCGCGAGTTGGACATCCATCAGAATGATCTCAGGCAGGCTGGCCAGGCAAGCCTGGATGGCTTCTTCGCCGGATCCGCACTCGGCATGGATCGTAACATCGGATATACTGGCAAATCCGTCCGCCAGGGCTTTGCGTAAGGATGGATTATCCTCAACGATCATTAATTTCATTCAACCCTCCAGGGGTTAATCTTCCTTGTGGTTGGAAACGGTGTCAAGCACTTGAGTGCGTCGAACCGGTGTCTTGAGCGTTCGCCTTTCATGGGCAAGGGCGGTATCCTTGGTAAGCACTTCCGCATTGGTGTGGGAAGCGCCGAACCCTGATACTATTATAAAGAGGATACACATGAAAATAAAACACATATCATTGATCGTCTGGTTATCCGTCCTGGTCGCGTGGATCTTTGACCAGTTGTTCTGGAAACGGCCGCCGGGCGTCTCGTTCGCCATCCTGGTGGTGGTGACGTTGATCGCGGGGTACGTGATCCTGCGCGCGGAAGGCCGGAAGGTGCCCACCACGAGCTGGCTGCTGGTGCCGCCCATCCTTTTCTTCGCGGTCATGTTTTTCTTCCGGGTGGAGATGTTCACCCAGATGATCGATTTTTCGTTCACCATTGGTCTGATGGCCATCCTGGCGCTCACCTGCCTGGGCGGAAAGTGGTGGAATTATTCCTTCGGTGATTATGTGGTGAAAGGATTGAAGTTTTTCCTGTCCATCATCTCGTCCGGGCTGTTGGCGCTGATCGGCAAGCAAAAAACCGAGGAAGATGGTGAAGGGGATGCAGACCTCTTCCGATGAGTTCCCCGTGGCTGCCAAACCCCGCACCGGATGGGCGGTCGTTCGGGGGATTGTACTGGCGATTCCGATCGTGCTCGTTCTGGCTGGCTTGCTGGCGGCAGGTGATCCGGTCTTCAACAAACACTTCCAGGACTTCCTCAAGTACCTGGATCTGCAAAAACTGCCTGAGTATCTCTTCCGTTTGTTCTATATTTTGGTGCTGGCTTATCTGCTGGTAGGAGCTTATCTGCATACCCTGAACCACAGCCAGGATGAACATTTGGTCGGGTTGGAAAAACCCTGGCTGCCCCGTTTCCTGGGCTGGATGGAATCGGTGATCGTGCTGGGGGCGGTGGACCTGCTGTTCGCGCTCTTTATCATCGTACAGGTCAATTACCTGTTTGGCGGAACGGCGAATATCCACGCCGATGGTTTCACCTATGCCGACTACGCGCGTAAGGGTTTCATCGAATTGATCCTCGTGGCGGTGATCTCCCTGGTGCTCATCCAGGTGCTGAGCGCTGTCACCAAACGCCAGTCCAACCGCGAGGCGGGCATCTTCTCAGGACTGAATATCGGCCTGGTGGCGCTGGTGGTGATGATCCTGGTGTCCGCTTTCCAGCGGTTGCTGATGTACAAGGCGGCCTATGGTTTTACCCGCATCCGGCTCTACTCGGAGACCTTCATGGTGTGGCTGGCTGTCCTCCTGCTGGCGACGGCGCTGCTGGAAGTCATCCGCCGGGAGCGGTTGTTCTCGCTGGCTGTGTTGGTCTGCGCCATCGGATTTGGCGTGACCGTCAATCTGATCAATATGGATGCGACCATCGCCCGCCAGAATGTGGACCGGGCAGCCGGCGGCAGTGAGCTGGATCTTCAGTACCTGACCACCCTTTCGGATGACAAGATCCCTTACCTGGCGGAGGTCTACCGGTCTGACCCGGTGAAGCACGCGGATATCGGCGCGGTACTGGTGTGCCGGACGCTGCAGCTTCATCCCCCCGTGGACGTCGAGTGTTCCGCCCCACCCGGTGCGGGGTTGGATGTCTTACAATGTCGCGTTATTCGGCCGCCTGGAATCAACTATCCGCGCTGGATACGGAATTGAACCAAACCTTCCCGGTCAAGTTGGATAAGAACAGCGGGCAATACTTTACAATGGTGAATGGAGAACGTCTCGACTGCGGATGGTACGGCATCGGCGATTAAGAATTTCAGCAAGGAGCCCGCTGGAAACATCCGGCGGGCTCTTTGTTTAGTTGACATAAGGGTGGTTTCGGGTATAATTTTCGATTGCTTGATGGTCCACTAGCTCAATGGCAGAGCAGCTGAACTGTTAATCAGTTGGTTCAGGGTTCAAGTCCCTGGTGGATCACTTTTCATTTAAACCCCTCTCCATTAGTGGGGAGGGTAGGGAGGGGAAGTGGTTTAGTGTCTCCCGGAAGGGAGTGATATCAAGTCGAATAAGGTAAATATTACCAATACAAGGATTTCTTGAATAAATCTCGAGAAACAACTCCAAGATGACAGATTGGTCAAGGTTGGGATTATGAAAATCACATACTTTAGTAAACTGAATATGAGGATGAAGACATAATACATTCCCAAAATTGTTATTCCCCTGCAAATCGATAATTTTGATATTTATTTTGGACACCTATTGTCCGAAATTCTGCTTTTCAAATTTCAAATATAGATGGATAATTTGAGAACGTGAGTCGGGTACTTTCAAGGGATTTGGACCCGAAATACTCAATTTTGATGTACATAAATTTATGTTAAATCTGATTCTTAATTAATTTGATTAGGGACAATCACATCATGGATACATCGAAGAGGGATCATCGGGAATATGCACTAAACTTGTTGAAACAAATGATTGGTAATGAAAATGATTTCCGTCTAGGTCAATGGGAAGCAATTGAAGCCATCGTCATAAAGAAACAGCGTGCCCTTGTCGTACAAAAGGACTGGTTGGGGAAAGAGCCTCGTTTATTTCATCGCAACAAAGCTATTACGTTAGCAAGGTGCAGGTCCTACCCTACTGATCAGTCCCCTGCTATCGCTTATGAGAAACCAAATTGAGATGGCTGATAGGATCGGGATAAAAGCTTTCACGATAAACAGTGTGAATCAAGAAGAATGGCCAGCTATTGAAGCGGTATTGGGCAAATCAGAATGCGATCTGATGTTAATCTCTCCCAGAGCGCCTAAATAATGAACATTTTCTTAAACAGATCCTTCCGCAAATTTCCGGTCGAATCGGATTATTTGTTGTAGATGAAGCCCAGATTGTCTATCCGATTGGGGGCATGATTTTCGCCCCGATTATAAGCGAATTGTGCGTATCGTGCAGATGTTACCCGAAATATTCCAGTTTTAGGAACTACAGCAACAGCAAATAATCGCGTTGTTGCTGATATTCAAACTCAATTAGGTCCAAATCTATCCCTTCAGCGTGGACCTCTTGTGAGAGAAATCTCTTCGCCTTCAAACAATTTGCTTAGCGAACCAGAGCGAACAATTGGCGTGATTAGCAGAAAATCTCCCCGAATTTTAAGGGAAACGTATCATCTACTGTCTGACTATTGCAGATGTAGAAAAGGTAACAGGTTGGTTGGTACAGAGAGGTTTTTCGGCAGAAGCCTATCACGCTGGAAATGAAAGGAATATTGACCGACCAGCATTAGAACAGGCGTTTATAAAAAACAAGGTAAAAATCCTCGTGGCTACAGTAGCTTTAGGATGGGATTCGATAAACCCGATATTGAATTCGTGATTCATTTTCAACGCCCAGGCTCAGTTATTGCGTATTACCAACAAGTAGGACGCGCGGGGCGGACTATTGATAGATCATATGGTATCTTGCTTAGTGGAATGGAGGATGACGATATCCAGAATTACTTTATTTCGTCAGCCTTTCCACCCGTTCATGTATTTCAGGAAATTCTTGAAGTGCTAGAATCTGAGGGGGAATTATCGATACGTGAGATATTGACAAAAGTCAATACAAGTTGGTCAATGGCAGAAAAAACTCTAAAACTCTTAGAGGTGGATGGAGCGGTTGGACAGATTTATGATAAAGGGAATCTTTTTTTTCAAACTGCTCAATCCGTGGAAACTGGATGTCAGAACGAGTAAACCGGGTACTCAGACTTACATCGGGAAGAGTCTACTCGGAAATGCAAAAGTACGTCGATCATCAAGGCTGTTTGATGGAATTTCTTTTGAATGCTTTGGATGACCCTTCTCCGACCGATTGCGGTCGAATGTGCAAATTGCAGAAGAATAGGCTTACCAATTTCCGTTACAAACGATAATGTTCTCCTTGCAAATTCTTACCTTAAAGAAAATCGGCTAATTATTAGAATCTCGGAAGCAGTTACCAATCGATTTATTTCCAAATAGAAACGAAAGATACCATTAGATCTGTTCAATTCTCTCGGACGTTCATTATGCGAATTATGGAGATCCAGGATGGGGGAAAATGGTACGTCTCGGGAAATATCAAGAAGGTTATTTTTGTGTTTGAACTTGTTGAAGCGGCTGCACATTTGATTATGAATGTTTGGAAACCAGAGCCGTTTCCTCCTGGATTGCAGCAATCCCCTCCAAGCGCCATCCTACCTTGGTTCCTGACTTTGCTACACGACTAGGCAAAAAACTCCATATTCCATTTTTGCCGGTATTATACCCGGGTAAAGATGCGCCTGAGCAGAAAACAATGCAAAATAGTAGTTTTGTAGGCAAAGAATGTACTAGGAACATTAAGCGTAGACGGTAAAATATTGAGTGCCCCATTATTATTAGTGGATGATATTATTGATTCAGGTTGGACGTTGACAATGGCTGGTTACCTATTACGTAAAAATGGGGGATGGCCTGGTATATCCATTTACGTTAGCACAGGCAACCGGGAAGAATATAACCGAATGATTATTTCTCACAATTCTCAAGTGATTTTATTATTATGCTCCCACTTGGGGCTTTCATCCTCACCGGAGTACACTCCATACTCGTTGAAGGAATGGAATTCCCTTGCGAAGACGATCCTGACGAAATCTATGCGACCTAGTGACTTGTTGATGATATCCTCGAAATGAATTCCAAGACCGAATTGGATTATCAAATGAAGAGGCATCGAGAATATCACATCTAATTCAGCGGAGCGGTGCTCTGGCGATAGAGCTTGAACGCTTGAAATCGCTCGGAATTTATACATTGAAGGGCAGACCCTGAATACCCCCCGAGATGTGTTTGCCGGTTAAAGAAATCGGCTCCGTCGGTTCTATATTACTCAGGCGAAAAATCACTATTAGGTCAACCAGGAATTGCTGTAGTTGGTTCCCGTCACCTGGAGCAAGCCGGCAGGCGTCCTGCGCAGATTTTATCGGTAATGCTTGCGGGATGTCTGGACTGATTCTTTATTCCGGCGGAGCGAAAGTTGTCGATAGTATTAGTATGAACTCAGCGCTACAAGCTCGTGGGACTGCTGTTGGAATTCTTGCCGATAGTATGGAAAATGCCATACGTAGTAAAGAGAACCGAAGTGCTGTCATTGGGGAGATCTTTGCTTGGTATCTCCATATTCTCAGAAATGCTCCTTTCTCCGTCGGACATGCAATGGGGAGAAATAAATTAAGAAATTACCACCCTCGCTAATTATGCTATTGTTGTGGCAAGTGACGCGCAAAAAGGAGGATACTATTGGACTGGTGCAATGAGAAGCTCTCAAGGCAAAATGGTTGCCGGTTTTCTTGTTAGACCACCCAAATGCCTCAAGGCAATCAGTTGCTTCTCCAAAAAGGTGCATTGAGTTTCCCCATCCTTTGAAAGAACATTATCTGCACCTAAATATCTGGTTAGAGGAGCAATCTTGGGAAATTCTACAACTCCTCAACAGCCTACGCTCTTCTGAAGCAGATCTGAGGAAGAGTGATCGCATAGCTGGTAGGTTGGGTTGAGGACAGTACAAATCGCCTGTATCTTAGCGTCGAGTAAGAAGTCCGAAACCAACAAATTCTGCCAATATATGGCTTGACAGATATGATGATATGAAAAAGCTTGAGGTAAAGAGAGGGTCTACGCCTTTTTGGTGGGTTGAGCACATAGTGCTCAACCCACCCTACACTTTTATGGTGGAATAGAAAACCCTCCCCAGGAGTGGGGAGGGTAAGGAGAGGTCAAATCTTGGAACCCTTTTACCCCCCCGCCATAGCCCCCACGATCCGCAGGACCTCTTCCCCGCGAACCACCTTGCCGGGCAGCGGATCATCCGGCGAGTTCAACGACAGGTCTTCCCTGCAGGCGAAGAATCGGATGAATGGGCGCCGTTCCCTGGTCACCTGGTCGCGGATCGTCCCACGCAGCATTGGGTATTGGACCTCCAACGCGTCCACTACCCGCCGGACGGTCGCCTCTCCGTCCACCGCCAGGACGACCTCCCCATCAACCCGGGCCAGGACCCGTAAATGCGCAGGCAAGATCACCCTGATCATGGCAGCGTTTGCGCTTCCACCGATAGGACACCCGGCAGGTCATGAACAATGGCGTTCCAACTGTCTCCTGAATCCGATGAAGCATACACCTGACCGCCGGTCGTCCCAAAGTAGACTCCGCACGTATCCAATTGATCCACCGCCAGGGCTGTACGTAAGATGTTCACATAGCAATTGCTTTGCGGCAGGCCTTTGGTTAACGCCTGCCATTCATTCCCCCCGGTTTTACTGCGGTACACCCTCAACTTTCCGTCGGGCGGATAGTGTTCGGAATCACTCTTGATCGGCACCACGTAGATCGTCTCCGGTTCGTGGGCATGCACGCGGATCGGGAAGCCGAAATCACTCGGCAGTCCTTCGCCCACATCACTCCAGAGATCCCCGGCATTGTCTGACCGCATCACATCCCAGTGCTTCTGCAAGTACAGCACCTCCGGGCGGGATGGGTGCATGGCGATATTATGAACACAATGACCCACATCCGCATCGGGGTCTGGTAACTCGTAATCGGATTTCAATCCCTTGTTGATCGGTTTCCAGTTCTCGCCGCCGTCATCGGTGCGGAAGGCACCGGCGGCCGAAATGGCGATATACATTCGCTTCGGGTTGGACGGGTCCTGCAAGATCGTATGCAGGCACATTCCACCTCCACCGGGCTGCCACAAGTGTCCCTTCGCATTGCGCAAATCCGCCAGTTCCTGCCAGTTCTGACCGCCATCGCGTCGAGCTAAACAGGGCGGCATCTTCCGCACCGGCATAGACCGTCTCTGCATCCGTCAAGGAAGGCGTCAGGCTCCAGATACGCTTGAATACCCAGGGTTTCTGCGATCCGTCATACCACTGGTGGGTTCCCGGATCACCCACATAGGTGAAATTGTTTCCGACCGCATCCCAGGTCTTTCCGCCATCGTTGGAGCGGTGGACGACCTGCCCGAACCAGTCCGAGACCTGCGATGCATACAGCCGGTCCGGATTGATTGGCGAGCCCTGTACGTGGTAGATCTCCAATCCGCCAAAGAACGGACCATCTATCTTCCAGTCTTTCCGATTGCCATCTGCTGTCATAACGAATGCCCCCTTGCGGGTTCCTACCAATAATCGAACTCTGCTCATATTGATCTCCTTCCTGATTCTGTCGCCAAAATTCATTATGAACCGGACAAAATGAGATGTCAATCGGAGTGATAAGGTCTGAATAGATTAAGGGTATGGCCGTGATTTGTCCCTGTACAAATCGTTGTAATCCGACCTTATCCGAATTAACATAACCTTAATACAGGAGGATAGAATATGCGTACTCATCGTTTACAGTTAACCCTAATCGTATTTGTTCTGATACTTACTTCCCTGGCCTGCGGATTCAATGCCAGCACGGCCAACATCAAAGACGCCTATATGGCCACCGATGATGCCGGATCGACCAAAACCACCGTTTACCCTCAGGATGCCACATTTTGGGCGATCGTGGTTCTGGCGAATGCTCCTGCGGACACTTCACTGAAAGCATCCTGGTATGCGGTGGATGCCGAAAACACCGCTGCGAATACCCTGATTGATGAAGTGACAACCACTTCAGATGATGGGACCATCCCATTCTCGCTGGTGAATGACGGGATCTGGCCACTCGGCACCTATAAAGTAGATTTGTTCCTGAATGACAAATTGGCGAAAACACTGGAATTCTCAGTGCAATAGCCGAGTTACCAATATTGAGCTTTGATTCGTGCCCTGCTGATTTTGATTGGCAGGGCATGTTTCGTTAGGGGGATTGGCAGAATCGGCGAAAGTACGATAAAGTTATTCCGTATTGCCTGGCTCGCCTCAAATCATCACGTATCTTTCAACCCTTTAATCCGTCATAGAAAAAGGACACATGAACGCTAACGACGAGAGGATTTTGCTTCAGCGCGCCAGATCGCTGGACCAAAAAACTTTAGCACAGATTTATGATCACTACAGTTCACCCGTTTATCGCTATGCCTTCCGCCTCCTCGGAGATACGGGATTGGCGGAGGATTGCGTGGCGGACACGTTTGATCGATTTCTGACCTCGTTGGCACAGGGAGGCGGTCCGCAGAAATTCTTGCAGGCCTATCTGTTTCGGACGGCCCACAACTGGGTGGTGGATTTCTACCGTAAGCAGGAATCGACCAAAATGGTGGAGCTGGAAGATGGATTAGCCTCCTCGCACAATACCCAAGACCTGGTGTCGTCCAGATGGGAACAAACCCATCTGCGGAAGATGGTCTTGAAGCTGCCGGATGAGCAGCGGCAGGTTGTGATCTTGCGATATCTGGAAGAGTGGCCGCTTGAAAAAGTGGCAGAGACAATGAATAAAACAGTGGGCGCCGTAAAAGCCATGCAACACCGGGCATTGGCCTCACTACAAAGGTTGTGGGAAGACACAACCGAAGGAATAAAATGAGCAACAAACCTTTACCCGGTATTGAATCGATGGAAGAAAAGCTAAAATCCTTGCGGGCAACTCCTGAACGGGACGCAAATCAGATCGAGCAGGCAAGGGCGTCGTATCTGGCCAGGGCTGAAATTCTTGTAAGGTCTTTGAAAGGTCAGATGCCCGTATCCTCCCCGACCGGTACCCGTCTCACATGGTGGAGAAACATTCTCCGACGAAAGGAAAACCAAAAAATGACTTTAATACCTACCCTTCTACTTGTTGCAACTCTTCTGTTCGGTGGAACAGGAGCGACGGTGGCCGCAGCGCAGTCTGCGATGCCTGATGACCTGCTTTACCCGGTCAAACTGGTCTCGGAAGAGATCTCACTCGGCTTGAGCGCCAGCCCGGAAGCCAAAGTGAAAAACCAACTGAAGCTGCTGGAACGCCGTTCTGATGAATTGGATCTGGAGCTTGCTGAAGATGAAGATGTCAGCGAGGAAATCACGGATAGCCTGATCGATCAATTGGACGACGCCATCGAATCGACTGATGGTCTGGGTCGCGAAAACCAAATGGCTGCCCTCCTCCGCATCCAGGAGCATATGACTCTGGTATTGCAGGAAAAGATCGACCGTGGGCAACCTCTGAACGCTCAGCAAAACATCCAGAATCTACTGGACAAAGTCCAGGCTCGCATCACCGGTCTGGAAGAATATCTGAACGCGCCTGAAGAATTACAGGCCAAGTTCAATATGGGCCAGTGGAAGCAAACTGTTGAAAAACACAACAAAAACAAACAAGGTGACGGAACCGATATTGACGTGGATCCGACCCTGGACCCCACCCTGGACCCCACCCTGGAAGCATTGATGGAAGACTACCTCAACCAGAACAATGGCAAGGGTAAAGGCCCCAAGAACAAATAACTTGATCGCGAACAGGAAATCTGTTCGACCATCCTAATGAAAAATCATGGGCACTCCGAATCCGGAGTGCCCTTTTCTTATTAAAACCGCTGAGTGAAATATAGTACAATCAACCCATGACTGACCGAAATCTATCATTTCAGATACCCATGTCGTCTCCCGATCTATCGGAAGTGGAGATCAACGCTGTCCGCCGGGTGCTGGGGACAACTTCACTGAGCATCGGCCCGCAGATTGAGTTATTCGAAAAGGCAGTGAAAGATTTTACCGGCAGCCGCTACGCCATCGGGGTGAATTCCGGCACGGCTGGATTGCACCTGTGTATCCGGGCGGCCGGTATTGAAGCGAACGATCTGGTTATCACCACACCTTTCTCTTTTGTCGCATCAACCAATGTGATCCTGTTCGAAAAAGCCATTCCGGTATTTGTGGACGTGGATCCTGGCACCGGCAATATCAACGTGGAAAAGCTGGCGGAAGTGGTGAAAGATATCCACACCAGCCCACGGTTGGCAAACCGCTGGCTGCCCCGAACGGGAGCTGATACCATCGGCAAACTGAAAGCGATCCTGCCCGTGGATGTTTTTGGCCAACCAGCCGACCTGGATTCTATCGGCGAAATAGCAAAATCCGCGAATCTGCAGGTTATCGAAGATTCCTGCGAGGCGCTCGGCACCGAATACAAAGGCCGCAAAGCCGGAACCCTGGGTGACTACGGCGTGTTTGGTTTCTACCCGAACAAGCAGATCACCACCGGCGAAGGTGGGATGATCGTCACGGACGATGAGGAGGCGGCTGAGTACATGCGCGCCCTCCGCAATCAAGGCCGCGCACCCGGAGATACCTGGCTTTCGCATACCTATCTTGGCTACAACTATCGCATGGACGAACTCAGCGCCGCGCTGGGATACGCCCAGATGTCAAGGATCGACCACCTCATGGAAACCCGTCAACAGGTGGCGGACTGGTACGGTTCACGTCTGATAGAAATTCCAGGTATTGAACCGCCTAGTGTCGAACCCACCACCACCCGAAGTTCCTGGTTTGTCTATGTGATCCGCCTGCCCCACGGTATAAACCGGCAAAAATTGGCCGGGATTTTGGCGGAGAAGGGTATTCCGGTGCGGCCATATTTCCTGCCGATACATCTACAACCTTACATGGTGCAGCAGTTTGGTTACCGGGCGGGTGATTTCCCGGTCACCGAAGATCTGGGTGAGCGCGGACTGGCCCTGCCATTCTCTGGTGTGATGACCGAAGATCAGGTCGACCAGGTCTGCCGCGAACTCCAGCAGGCATTGATCCATTCCCGTTAAACATATGGTCTCACAAGAACTGCCCAGACGGTTCATTCCATCCACACGCAAGGGGAACCTGATTCTGGGCAGCCTGTTATTTTTGTCCGTCACGCTGGCAGGCGTGTTTTTTGTATTAACCACGGTGACACCCAAAGCCTGGCTATTTTCCATCTATCTCGCCGCCGGAGTAGCCTGCTGTTTTCCCCTGCCGATGCTCAGCTATCGTCTGCTTGCCCTCAACCGGGCCTATTATGAGATGGATCGTAATGTCCTCAAATTGCATTGGGGGTTGCGGACGGAAGTGCTCCCTTTACGAGAGATCGAATGGGTGCGGCCGGTGGAAGACCTGGCCACAGACCTGCCCAAACCGCGGATACCGATCCCGGGCGCGTTGATAGGCATCCTGCCCATAGACGGTCTGGGGAAAACGGAATTTATGGCTGATTCGCTGGAGAATGGCATCCTGATCGCCATGCCTGAACTGGCCTATGTGATCTCGCCATCCGATCCGCGTGGATTTCTGGCGCTATTCCACCGGTACACTGAACTGGGCAGTCTCGAAACCGTGAAAGCAGAGTCGGTCCTGCCGTCCTTCATCCTGGGGAAGGTCTGGGATGACCGGTTTGCGCGGATTTTCATCCTTGCCAGCTTCCTGTTGGAATTGGGACTGATCATCTGGGTGTTGATCCTGGTGACCACCGTTTCGACAGTGCAATTCATTCATCTTCCTGTGGGAGAATCGATCGAGCCGGTTCCATCGATCCAATTGATCCTGTTTCCGGTTCTGGGAGGTTTTGTCTTTCTACTGGACCTCATCGGCGGTGCGTTCTTTTACCGCAATGCTGAACAACGCGCGGCGGCTTATTTCCTTTGGGCGGGAGGCGCGCTGACGAACGCCATGCTCATCATCTCCATTTTGTGGATCACGTTGAACCTATGATTGCCTATCCATCCCTGACTTCCATCCTTGTGGGAACACTTTTTGGAGCAACAGCGGCGAGCCTGGCTTTCAAAGCCAGGGCATTGAGCCGTATGGGTGCTCTCTCAGCGGCGATATTGGGCATGTTGGTTTTCGGTTTTGGCGGTGTTTCGTCCACCCTGGTATTACTCACATTCTTTATCTCCTCCTCTGCCATGTCCTTCCTGTTCAAACGAAAAAAAGCGGGAATGGATGAGAAGCATGCCAAAGGCAGCCGCCGGGATGCCTGGCAGGTGTTGGCGAATGGTGGTGTCAGCGGGGTGATGATCGTCCTCTCGGCCGTTGTTTCCTCAAGCCGAATGGCTCTGGTGGGCGTTCTGTGCCAGCCTGGCAGCCGCCAATGCGGATACCTGGGCGACAGAACTGGGTATCCTTTCTCCGATCAAACCCAGGTTGATCACGACCTGGAAACAGGTGGAGATGGGGACTTCGGGTGGGGTCACCCCGGTTGGGACCCTGGCTGCCCTGCTGGGATCTTTGCTGGTTGCACTGGTTGGATATCTAACGAAGGACGGGTCTGGGCTGATGCTGGTCGTCATCACCCTGGTTGGATTCGCAGGATCGCTGGTCAATTCGGTGTTGGGTGCAACGATCCAGGCCGTCTATGATTGTCCGGCCTGCTTAAAGGAAACCGAACGCCATCCATTCCACTCGTGTGGGACGGAGACAGCCATTGTTCGGGGTGTCCCCTGGTTGAATAACGACTGGGTAAACGCATTTTGCACAATCACGCCTGTGATCGTGCTCATTATTCTACAAATGTTTAATTAATTGGAATTCGGTGATACGGCTATCCGCCTATTTCGCTCATGGTGCGGTTGACCGGGATCTGACCTTCGGCTAACCCGTGCCCCCAGGGCTTGTGCCAGACGTTTTCCACGATCAGTTTCCGGATCACTTCATCATCCGCGCCAGCCCGCATGGGTGTGAGCAGGTCAACTTCATCTTCCCGTAACAGGCACAGGCGGACCTTCCCATCCGCGGTCAGTCGGACGCGGGTGCACTGGGCACAGAAGGGGATGCTGACCGAGGAGATGAACCCAAGGCTTCCGGGTGCGCCTTTGATCTTATAGATCCGAGCTTCGCCATCCAGTTTTCCCTCATTGATCAATTCCAACGGTCCAAATTCACTCTCGATATGCTGGATCATTTCTTTGGATGTCACAACCTGGTGGACTTGCAAGTCGGTGGCGCCGGCAAATGGCATCATCTCAATGAAGCAAATCTGCCAGGGATGTGTGAGGGTCAATGCGGCCAGGTCGATCAGCGCGTCATCGTTATACCCACGGACGACGACCGCGTTCAATTTTACGGGTAATAGCCCAACGGATTCCGCGGTCAGGATGCCATCCCATACTTGATGGAATGAATTTCGGCGGGTGATGCGGTGGAATTCTTCCGGGTTGGTGGTATCCAGGCTGACGTTGACCCGCTCCAAACCGGCTTCTTTCAACGGACCGGCCAGCTTAGACAGCAGTACACCGTTCGTTGTCATGGATGTGGAGCGGATGCCTTCGATATTGGAAATCCCCTGGACGATGTCCTTGATCTGCGGATGTACCGTCGGCTCTCCACCGGTGAGACGGATCTTGTCCACCCCCATTTGAGCGAACAAACGGGTGAGACGAAGGATCTCTTCCAATGACAACATTTCGTCTCGCGGACGGAACTTCATATCTTCAGGCATGCAATATACACATCGCAGATTGCAATGATCTGTGATGCTGATGCGAAGATAATGGATGTTCCTTCCGAACCGGTCTAACGGCATATCGTCCCTTTATATGTTAATCGGACAACTTATGTCTGAATTATACCACTTTTGCACTGCCAATAAAACTGATCAATTGTACTCTAGAATCATCTCTTGCCGGGAAATATGTCATCAGGCAACTGTGCTATAATCCAGCAATCCAAACACGCATGATAGAACAAATATGAACATACTGATCACGGGTGCAGCAGGTTTTCTTGGTTCGGCATTGGCCAACCGCCTTATCATGGAAGGTCATCAGGTCCACGGTTTCGATGATTGTTCCTCAGGTGATCCGGCGAATTTAAAACCAGAAATTTACTTTACCCGCGGGGACATCAATGACCGCCCAAAACTCTGGACGATACTGCAGGGGGTGGATCTTGTCTACCATCTGGCGGCACGTGTCTCTGTCCCTAAAATCGATCCTTTTCCCACGCGATTACAACATCACGAATGTGGGTGGAACCGTTACATTGATGGAAGCGATCCGTGATGTTGGGATCAAACGGCTTGTATTCGTCTCCTCCGGCGCGGTGTATGGCGATCAGAAAAACCAGGCCAGCCGGGAAGATGCTGAGGTGAAACCCCGTTCTCCCTATGCGGTTTCCAAACTGGCCGCGGAATACTATGTCAGAACCATCGGAGCATCCATCAATGTGGAGACGGTGGTCTTACGGGTGTTCAACGCCTACGGTCCCGGTCAACATATTCCGCCCGTCCATGCCCCGGTCATTCCTTCCTTCTTACGGCAGGCCGTGCGGAATGGCACCATCGTCATCAACGGCGATGGTTCGCAAACCCGCGATTATGTGTATGTCGACGACACCGTGACGGCTATGGTGGCCGCCGGTACAGCTCCCAAGATCAACAATATGGTCATCAATGTAGGCAGCGGCCAATCCGCCAGCATCAAGGAACTGGTGAAGAAGGTGTTGGAGATCACCGGTGGGAGACCTCAGGTGGTGAGTAATCCCCGGGCGGAAAGCGGAGTCTCCTTCCTTAGGGCGGATATTTCGCTGGCGGCGAAAAAGTTAAATTACAAACCCTCCATCGATCTGGATACTGGCCTGCGTCTTACTTTGGAGCGAGATCCGCATTTCCGGATCATCGATAATGACGATATCGAACGCAGGCTCTAGTCTCTGGTTGGACGGGGATCCGCTCCCAGCCAGTTTTTATGACCGATCGGCGGTGGATGCGGCGCCGCTATTGATCGGCAAACTCCTGGTACGACACATAGATCACACCTATCTGGCCGGAATCATTCTGGAGGCGGAAGCCTACCTGGGTGAAACAGACCTGGGATGCCACGCCCATGTTGGTAGGACTCCCCGGACGGCAGTGATGTATGGACCGCCGGGCAAAGCGTATGTCTACTTTACGTATGGGATGCACTGGATGTTGAATGCTGTGACCGGGGCGGAAGGGAATCCTGCGGCTATCCTTATCAGGACGATCTGGCCGATGGTTGGAATGGATGTAATGCGGGAGAACCGCCCGTTACCAGACCGCTGGTCAGATGACCATCGAGCAAGGGGGTGGACGGATGGTCCCGCCAAACTATGTCAGGCGCTGAAGATCGATCGTGCGTTGAATAATGTAGATCTGTGTACCCGGGCGGATGGGTTGTGGATTACCGATATCGGTGTTCGATTTGAGGAGAATCAGATGGATGTGACACCCCGGATCGGAATGGGGACGGTGCCCGAACCCTGGCATAGTATCCATTGGCGCTGGGTGTTAAAAAGAAAGCGAACGGAATAAATTTATAAATATGAGTAGGGTGGGCTTCCCCTGAGGGCACACCGTGAAGCCCACTAACATAGGTCAATATTCATCCACAAAGAAAAGTAGGGTGGGCTCAAGCCCACCCTACTACAAAAGCACGTCGTGAAGCTCACATTAATTCGCAAGGGTCAGTAAGTAATACTCAACATCTGCCGTAGTTTGGATTCATCATAATCGATCAAGATTTCACCATCGATATCAAACGTGGGGGTCACCAGATCACCGCCGGTCCATTTGCGGACCTGGTCATCGGCTCCGGGGGCCATCATAATATCCACTTCCGTGAATTTGATCTGATGTTCGGCAAAAAATTGCCTGGCTTTGCGGCATTCGGGGCACCATCGGGTGCAATACATCACAACCCCGCCATGAGGTAGATCTGCAATCGCCTTCTTCGGTTCGGGTTCCACATACCAGGGGCGCAATTTCTTGATCTCATCAAATAACACCCGGTTATTCGGTTGATCATCGATATCGTGGACATCAATATATTGGATGATCCCATCGTCATCGAGGACAAAAATGGCTCTTTCTGCTGTTCCATCAGATCGAAGAACGCCATACAATTGGGCGACATCGCCATGCGGCCAGAAATCGCTCATGATCGGGTAATGTATACCGCCAAAGGTCTCTGTCCAGGCTTTCAAACAGGGAACCGAATCAACGCTGATGCCCAGAACCTGGGCATTTAATCCCGTGAATTTGCCGAGTTCGGCTTCATACGACGGGATCTGCGCCGTTCATATCGGCGTCCAGGCCAGAGGGAAGAATGCGATGGTGACTACTCGTCCACGCAGTTCGCTTAGAGTAACGGAAGTATCCAGGTGGCTTGGAAGAGTGAAATCTGGCGCTTTATCGCCAACTTTCAGGTGCGTCATGGTGGTACCCTCCTGAAGAAAGAAGAATGAATCTATTATAGCAAATCTGATAAATATTGGCCGAATAGTATAAGCTTGTGTTACATGCCAGACGCATGCAAGGGGAGAGTGGATTTCAAGAATCAGGGCATTCGCGGATTTATGGTATAAAAGAAGAATGCAAATGGAATCATATTCGTGACGATCATATCCTGATTTACGGTGGTGGGGGACACGCCAAATCTGTGATCGATCTAATTCGGGCGCTGGACAAATATCAGATCGCGGGAATCGTGGACGATGGGCTCCCCGTTGGTTCAACCATCCTGTCGGTCCCTGTGCTGGGGACTAGCGCTTTATTGGAAGAGATGTCTGCACACGGGCTTAAACTGGCCGTAAACGCGGTGGGTGGGATTGGAAATCCAGATAGCAGGATTCGTGTATTCGAGCGCTTGAAGCAGGCGGATTTCACCTTCCCGAGTCTGATCCATCCAAAAGCGGTGGTAGAACCATCAGCTCAGATCGCGGATGGGGTGCAGATCCTTCCCCTGGCATATGTTGGCAGCGATACGCGGATCGGATTTGGCAGCATCATCAATTATGGGGCGATCCTCTCCCACGATTGCAGTATTGGCGAGTATGTCAACTTATCGCCGGGCGCGACATTGGCCGGCGGGGTGACCGTGGGTGACCGGACCCAGATCGGGATGCGGGCGACGGTCAACCTGGATTTGGAGATCGGCCAGGATGTGCGCATAGGCAATGGTGCCACTGTCAAGAAAAATGTACCGGATGATGAAATCGTCCGGGCGGGAACCATCTGGCCGGTAAGAATTTCAACAGAATAAGAAAGCCCCAGGTATGTTCAAGAAACCTACTACGGCCATTAATCCACCCACTACCCCGCTAGAGCGGGTCACTTCGGTTTTGGGCCCGGGAATTAATTGGAATGGGAACCTGACGGGTTCCGGCGGCGTCCGGATCGAAGGCACCTTCGAAGGGAAAATTCTCCTTCGCGGATTGCTGGTGGTCGGGGAGACAGGTCGGATTACCTGCGAGAATGTAGTTGCGAATACTGTCATCGTGGCCGGAGCGGTCAAGGGGAACATTACCGCCGAAAAATTGGAAATCCGCTCCACGGGCAGGGTCTGGGGCGATGTGGTGGTGGTATCCTTCTCCACCGAAGAAGGCGCCTTCCTGCGCGGACAGATCCGGATGGAAGAGAAAATTGATCTCACCCAGTACGGGTTGGAAGATCAGGTTTCTTCTGCCAGCGGACAGACTGGGGAAATTAACATTCCACCTTTGGAAGAGACGAAAACCGAATGACAGGTTACTTATTGATCGCCGCGGAATGGATCGGGATCATCGCGGTGGTTCTCATTTTGTCCATCAGCCCCGTGCTCAAAAACCGGCGTCCGGTCAAATTCACCAAACCCCGTCAGGAAGGTATCGGCGCGATCAGCCTGACAGTCTTGATCATCCTGTTCACGGTCATATTCTCCAGGCTGGCCTATGTGCCATTCTCCGGATTTGTGTCCTTCCAATCCTGGGATACGGAATTGGCTATTCTCTCCTTTCCAGGCGAATTGACCATATCTGATCTAATTATCCTGCTGGGTTTCTTCGCCGTTTGCGTTTTACCGGTGGTTTACTTCGTCCGCAGAAAGAAACAACCCTGGCTCAGCCTGGGATTGAAGCCTCAGATGATCAGCGGGGGCCTGCAGGTAGGCTTTGCACTCATCCTGGTCACCATCTTCCTACGCGGGAAACTATCAGCGCTCATCTACAGTGACAAGGAAATCAACCAGCTTTTTCTTTTACTCGCCTGCCTGATCGCCTCATTCGGGGAGGAGATCATTTTCCGCGGTTATCTTCAACCCCGTCTGGAGAATTGGCTGGGAGATCTGACCGGTTTCCTCCTGACAGCCGTCATATCGGCAGCCTGGGTCGTTTTACCCCTGCTCGGTATCGGATGGCTGGCCATCCTGGCGCTATTTCTTTATCGGTTGTTGTTGGGACTGTTGCTCGGGTGGATCCTCAAACGGACAGGCAGCATTTTGCCTGGATGGCTGTATCACACCATCCATATGTGGTTATTCTGGATGTGACGAAAAGATCATCCGGCTTTTTGCTTTGGCAGTGGTTTTTCCCGCAGTCCATCCAATAAATGCCTGATCGCCAGCCAGGGATGACGAAACAACATCCTCGGGCCGGAGTAACGCATCATCTCGCGGACCCTTGTCCGCATTTCCGGTTTGTAACAATGGATCGGGCATTTGGCGCAGGTGGTTTTTCTTTCCTGAAAAGGACAGCGTTCCAACTTTAACAATGCGTATTCTTTCAGCTCCCGGCAGGATGGACATAATTCATCCGGATATCCATGGTTTTCACGGCAATATAACCGGAACATAGCCTGGATGGTGTTGGCTTCACGCTGGAGACGGGGGTGTAAATTCATATCTCGTGTGTAATAGAGGAAGTAGACCTGTATTGTAACATGACCGCGCTTTCAGTTGCGAAAAGATCAAAACGAGAGTATATTCAGCCAGAATCTGTAAGAATGGATCGGGGAAATGATGCAAAAAATGTCACAGTTGTTCTCACAAACGTTACGGGCTGCCCCTTCTGAAGTGGAAGCGGCCGGGCATGCCATGCTGCTTCGGGCTGGTTTTATCCGCCCACTGGCGGCGGGCATCTTCAGTTATTTGCCCCTGGCCCGGAAATCCATGAATAAGATTGAAGCGATCATCCGGGATGAGATGAACCAGATCGGCGGACAGGAGATCACCATGCCGGTGGTCCATCCGGCGGAACTGTGGCAGGAAACCGGCCGCTGGCAGACGGTCGGCAGCGAGATGGGCCGATTCAAGGATAAAAACCAGCGTGATATGGTCCTCGCCATGACCCATGAAGAAGTGGTCGCCGATCTGGCTCGCAGCGAGATCCGATCATACAAGCAGCTCCCACGACTGGTATACCAGATCCAGACCAAATGGCGCGATGATCCACGCCCGCGGGCTGGTTTGATCCGCGTACGCGAATTCAGCATGCTCGATAGTTACAGCCTCGATCTGGACTTCGAGGGGTTGGAGAAGCAATACCAGGCTCACTATAAGACTTATTTTCGGATATTCGAACGCTGCGGCCTACCCGTCATGGCGGTCAAATCAGACACTGGGATGATGGGCGGAAGCATCGCCCATGAATATATGTATCTCTCCCCCATCGGAGAAGATACCATCATGTATTGCGGTCACTGCGGTTACGCCGCCAACCGTCAGATCGCCAGGGTGGATCACCCCAAACCATCCCATGAAGAAGAACGAGATCTCGAACAAATCCCCACGCCCCATACCGCAACCATCGCGGATCTGGCCCAATTGCTCCAGATTCCGGTCGAACGGACGGCCAAGGCTGTTTTCTTCAGCGCGCAGTGTGCTGACAGGGAAGAACGAGTTCCTGATCTTTGCCATTGTTCGCGGGGATATGGATGTTAATGAAACCAAATTGACCAATCTGGTAAAGGCGATTGACCTTCGACCGGCAACCGATGAAGAGATCAAGGCATCCGGCGCGGTTCCAGGTTATGCGTCACCGGTTGGATTGAAGAAGAAAGCTAATGTCCTGGTGGTGGTCGATGCGCTTATCCCGTATTGCCCCAACCTGGTAGCGGGAGCGAACCTGGAAGGGTATCATCTCCAGAATGTCAATTATGGCAGGGATTATTCGGCAGATCAGGTGGCGGATATTGTTTCGGTGAGGGAAGGGGATCCCTGCCCGGATTGCGGTCAGCCGCTTTTGGCATCCCGAGCGGTCGAGGTCGGCAATATCTTCCAACTGGGTACCCGCTATACCGACGCGCTCGGCTGCGCCTATACCGATGACCAGGGAAATCAAAAATCGATTGTCATGGGATCGTATGGGATTGGTGTGGGAAGGCTACTCGGTTGTCTGGCGGAACACTATCACGACGAGAAGGGACTCATGCTCCCGGCGTCCATCGCTCCATACCCGGTTCATATCGTAGTCCTGCCGGGACGGAACGTAGAGGTCCTGCCTATTGCGCTGGAACTGGCCGGGGAAATTGAAACTGCCGGGTATGAAGTGCTTCTCGATGACCGGGTGGAGACCGCCGGGGTCAAGTTCAATGATGCCGATTTGATCGGCTCGCCCATCCGCATCACAGTCAGTGAACGATCGCTTGGTCAGGGCGGCGTGGAATTGAAAAAACGGGCTGAATCTGCTCCGACCCTGGTGGCGCTTGATCAGGTGAAAAGTACAATCCATTCAGAAATGGAATGACATCCGTATCAGGCTTTATTCTGCACTCTCATGTACAATAAAAAGGCTGCTTGTGAATCAGTTCAACCATTAGGTTGTTCCGAATATCGTTAGGTAGAATTCCAATTACTGGTATCCATTGATGCATGACCTCAACATCGCTGCAAACACTGCTGAAGCGTAATGACTCTGTGCTACTCATCATTTCGAGGAGGCTTATGTGGCTAATTCCTACGACGTAATTGTCATTGGGGGCGGTGTGGTTGGATGCATGATAGCCCGGAATTTATCCCGCTATCAGTTATCCATCCTTTTGATCGAAAAAGAAGCGGATATCGGCATGGGGGCAACCAGCGCCAACTCTGCCATCGTCCATGCCGGGTATGACCCGCTGCCGGGATCATTGAAAGCAAAGCTAAACGTCCAGGCGAATGGCATGTGGGATACACTGGCAGGGGAATTAAATTTCCCGTTCGAACGGCGCGGCGACTATGTGGTCGCAGTCGGGGAAGACGGAATTAAATCATCTGGGTTCATTGCTGGATCAGGGCCGCAATAACGGCGTCCCCGGTATGCATATGATCAGCGGTGAAGAGATGCGGCGCAGGGAACACAATATTTCTCCCGATGTTAGCGGAGCTCTCTGGGCGCCGACGGGTGGGATCTGCGACCCGTTTGGGGTTGTCGTCGCTGCCGCAGAGAACGCCATCCAAAACGGGGTCACCATCCTGGTGGACACCAGTTTTGAGGAATTCATTTTCGACGGCAAGCGGATCATCGGGGTAAAGACCAACCAGGGCGACTTCCTCTCCAGGTGGGTGGTAAATGCCGCCGGGATTAATTCTGACCATGTGATGCATAAAGCCGGCATCCACCCGGAATTTAAAATTACACCCCGGCGGGGCGAATACTTCGTCTTTGACCGGGCTGAAATTACCATCAACAATGTCCTCTTCCCATGTCCATCCGAAAAAGGGAAAGGCATTCTGGTCACCACGACCCTGCATGGCAATACGATTGTGGGTCCGAATGCCAGCCAGCAGGATGATCGGACGGACCGTCCTCTCACCCGCGAAGGGATGAATGAAATTTGGGAAGGCGCGACCAAGCTAGTGCCCTCCCTGCAGCAACGCTATCTCATCGCCGGATTTGCCGGACTGAGGGCTACCGGAAATGCACCCTGTTTGACCCCCGGCATCCATTACAAAGGCGATTTCATGATCGAGATCCCAACCGAGGTGCAAGGATTGGTTAACCTGGGTGGTATTGAATCGCCCGGTCTGACCTCCGCACCGGGAATTGCGCAGATGGTGGTCGAGCTGATGGTGGACGCGGGTGAGAAATTTAAAAGAAAAAGGATTGGAATCCGATCCGCCCGCCCAGGCCACGCTTCCGGGAAATGTCCATGGAAGAACAGGTAAAACTCATCCGCTCGGACCCGACCTATGCCCGAATCATTTGCCGGTGCGAGATGGTCACCGAGGGGGAGATCCTGGCTGAACTGCGGGCTCCCCTGCCGGCGCGAACGTATGATGCCATCAAACGGCGCACCTGGCTGGGAACCGGCCGCTGCCTGGGTTCGTTTGACATGCCGCGGGTGGTCGATCTCATCGCAAAGGAATTGGGCATCTCGCCCCTGCAGGTAACGAAGAAAGGGAAGGACTCTGAATTCCTCTTCCGCATGACGAAAGATGTGGAGGCGTAAGATGGCACTCAAAGAAAAATACGATGTCGTAGTCATCGGCAGTGGACCGGGAGGTCTCGCGGCAGCCATCTCAGCCAAAAAGAATGGCGCCCGGGATGTGCTTGTGATCGAGCGTGATGTGGAACCGGGCGGCATTCTGCTTCAATGCATTCACAACGGATTTGGGTTGGAATTGCTCGGACAGGATTTGCCCGGTCCGGCATATGCCCAGAGATTTATTGATGAAGCCATCGGCGAGGGTGTGGAACTGTTACTCGATACGATGGTGTTGGAAATCACGCCCCAACGCAGGATATTCGCCACCGGAAAGTCTACCGGTTTTGTGGATGTTCAGGCCAGATCGATCGTGTTGTCGATGGGTTGCCGGGAACGGACCCGGGCGCAAATCCGTCTGCCGGGCAGCCGTCCGACCGGGGTGTACACCGCCGGCACAGCCCAACGCTGGGTCAATGTGGAAGGATTTATGCCGGGTAAGCGCTTCGTCATACTCGGTTCGGGTGATATCGGCATGATCATGGCCCGCCGTCTTTCACTGGAAGGCGCGAAGGTCGATCAGGTGTTGGAAGTGATGCCCTTCCTGACCGGGTTGACCCGTAACTATGTCCAATGCCTGATGGATTATGATATCCCATTGAAATTAAGCCATACCGTCAACCGGATCATCGGCAACAAACGGGTGGAAGCGGTTGAATCGGTGTTGGTGGATGAGAAATGGCAGCCGGTTCCGGGCACTGAAGAGGTCATCCCCTGCGATACCCTGCTGCTTTCGGTGGGATTGATCCCGGAGAATGAGCTTTCCCGCAAGGCGGGAGTTCGGCTCGATTCCATCACAGGCGGGCCTTATGTCGACGATCACTTCGAGACGACCGTACCCGGAATTTTCGCGGCGGGCAACGTGGTGCATGTCTACGATCTGGTGGATTGGGTGACTGAAGCAGGTTACTCCGCCGGGAAGAGCGCCGCCCGATACGCCCGCGAATTAAGGCGCCGGGAGCTTCGGCACATACCCCTACTGCCGGGCGAGAATGTCCGATACGTGGTTCCTCATGAACTGGATAAGGAGAGCCTGGCGGAAGGCGAAGTGCGGTTACAATTGCGGGTGAAACAGCCGATCGAAAAACCCTGCTGGATCGAAGTACATAATGGCGAAAATCTGGTCACCCGTAAAACGGAACCGTATGCCCGGCCGGGTGAGATCATCACAATGGAGATCCTGCCCAAGTCGTATGATGATGTTTTGGATGCGAAATCTTTGACCGTCGATGTGATCAAACGGTAGGAAGAGGTGCTCTATGGAAGAAATGAAAAAGATGATCTGCATCACCTGTCCCAAGGGATGCACGTTGGAAGTGACCAGAGATGGTGAGACGATCACGAAAGTGGTGGCGGGATGCAAGCGCGGCAATGAATATGCCGAACGCGAGATGCGCGATCCACGCCGGATGGTGGCCTCGACGGTAAAGATCGCCAATTCTCTGCATCCATTGATGCCGGTCTATACATCGGCGCCGTTCCCGAAACCACGCATCCATGAATTGCTGCTGGAACTTCGGCAGATGGAGCTGAGAGCGCCCATTCGGGTCGGGCAGGTTGATCGCCCGCAATGTGCTGGATACCGGGATCGATATCCTGGCCAGCCGATCTGCCGCGCCCCTCACCGTCGGAGTGAAAACGATCGAGTAATCTGATGCGTCCTCAAAATCATTTATTAGGGAACCTACTCGTCCTGGCGATGGCGGGTTTGTTAATCGTTTCATGCCAGCCGAAAGCACCAGCCTGGCCAACTCCTCCAAGCGAAGTGGAGGACGCGGTACAAACCCAGCTTGCTTCACAACCCAGACCGACGTTGTACCCGGCAATGGATCAGACACCGCCTTCAACCAACTCCAGTTCACCTGCATCTCCACGGACTATGATCATTTCAACACCTGATTCAACCAAGACTAACGCGAGCATCCTCGCAGGGTTGATTTATGATGTTGGACACCTGGTTCAAATTGGACAGGATGGCACTCCCCAGATCTTGTATAACCGTCCCGTGGATATTCTGTCAGCCGATGGAAGATATGCACTGACCGGTGGATATGGCGATTACTGGATGTACGATCTCGTGGATAAAAAGCTAGTCAAACTGACCGACACACCATCCCGAGATGAATGCTGCGCTGCCTGGTGGACTGGACATACCGAGAAAGTACTGATGCTTTCCAATAACCCCAATTCCACCACCGGGGTAGCATCCCAGGGGTTTATTACGGTGATCAGCATGGATGGGACGGGGTATCAGGTGCTGGATCCGGACCATCCCAGTACAGGTACACCCGCCAGTCTCACCCGATGGGATCTGGATAGCGTATGGGAATTGGCGAAAAGGCTGGCTGTTTGGTGGTGAGCAGGAACCCACCCCATTCAATCCGGCTGATTTTGGGCTAGTTCCCTGAAAGGTCAGCAGATCGCTCTCCATCCTGGTCGCCGGATGGTACAAAGATCGCCTGGTATTGGCAGAGCGGATTGAATATCGGCCTCGGTCTGGGGTAGTTGTATTTGATCTGGTGAAAAATCCTATCAGATAAGTGCCCTCGTGGAACCTGAATCCGAGACCTTTCCGGTGCAGTCCCCCTTATGGAGTCCCGACGGAAAATGGATCGCGTATTCCGTTCAAGCCAAATCTGATCTGGATTCCGGCACCTGGGTTATGGATGCGGACGGTAAGCCGAAAATTTGGGCGTCCATCTGGGAGGGCGGGGTTTACTCCCTGGCGCATGGAGTCCGGACGGAAAAAAACTCGCGCTGTATTCAGTTCCCGAACCAGGTGTGGAGTCCGGATTATGGGTAACAGACACAACCACCTGGGCTCTTACCCGGGTGGATATCTCACCCACCCTGCCTGGTAGGATCTATATTTGGAAGTAAGACACCCCATTAAATAATCATCTCCCCAACTCATACAGATTTGGGGAGATGTGTTTATTTAATCTGTATATGGCATTATGCAGCCAGTTCTACTCCGACCTGGCCGTATAAATGGTAGCTTACCAGAGAACTCCATACAGTTGCGACAGCGCTGACGAGCACGGCCGCGATCTGGCCTATGCAGGGTATCCAGCCCAGAACTGTTGATGCCACGGTTACGATGGCACCGGCAGCGAGACCTGCCACGAGTGACAATAACCAGGCGGTCAAATAGCTGCTGAAATCCTTCTTCACCAGAGTCAAGGATATGTCCCACTTCAAAACAGGATTTGAAGGTGCCCACCCGCGCGAAATGGATGGAGATGGCGGGAACGAAGAAGGAGAATACCAGGAAATACAGTCCCACGATGGAGCAAAGCAGCAGATATGCCAGGCTGGCGCCACCCATCAGGATGGCTTGCATGTCCTGATCTTGAGCGATGGCGGGAATGATGAAAACGACCGCAGCTACCATCACCAGGATGGTCGCCGGGAGTGTATAAATCAGGCTGGCGACCCCGATTTTCAAGCCATCCATGAATTTGTCGCTGAAGTCATCCCATAAGGGAAGCGTATTTTCACCACGACTCACATTTTTAAGAACACCGATCAAATATCCCAACCAGGCAAAATTGAGAATGGGAACCATACCCACCAGGGCGCCGATCAGGGTTTTGGATGGCCATTGGGTATCTTCGAACATGTACGTAAACGATTTTCCAGCTTGCATTTTTCCTCCAATAAAGAATAATATCGAATTTTCACTCAAAGTTGATTATACAGGACGCTCAACTCAGAGCGATCTTAAAACAGCTTATCTAATATACGGATGGAGCGCTAATAAGTTTTGCCGATCGAGAAGGAATAAAAGCCGTCCAATAAGGCTTTACCCCTTGTGTTTTTGTTGACTCTGGAAATTCTGGCAATACCCTTGCGCCCCAGGAAAAGTGGATGTAGAATTACTGACCATATGGTCAGTAAACTAGAGGAAAAAATGGAACCACAATCAAAAACCAATGAAACGATCTTGCTATCAGATGTCAACAATACCAGCCTGCTAACGCTGTTCTGCCGGGCGGTGGATAGTCGCCGGACGGACCGAATCATCGATGATCCGATGGCTGTCACAATCGCTGAGAGATTGATCCCGATCATCGCGGAATCCGACGATGTGCTGCTGAGTTCGCTCTCCCGGTGGAAGGTCGACCCACAGGTTACCGTCCACATTGCATTGCGGGCAGCAAAATATGATCAGTATGCCCGGGAATTTCTGGCAACCCACCCGGATGGGATCATTGTCAATCTTGGCTGCGGACTTGATTCGCGCTTCCACCGATTGGGTGATGAAAAGCAGGAATTCTTCGATCTGGATCTGCCGGAGGTCATTCGTTTAAAACGGCGACTGGTTGAGGAAACCGAACGATACCATATGCTTGCCTATTCTGTTTTGGATTTCCGATGGATGGACGAACTCTCCTCCTATTCACAGCGCCCGATCCTGTTTCTGGCGGAAGGTCTCTTAATGTATCTGAAACCGGAGGACGTAAAAGGGTTGGTCTGTGAATTATCGGCTCGCTTCCCGGATAGTGAACTGGTCTGCGAGGTATTCAATTCCGCCTGGTTGAAAGGTGCCTGGGGATCTCTGGTACATCGCAAGATGCAACAGCGCTTGAAGATGGGCAAGGGAGCCCAATTCCTTTCCGGTTTGGCTTATCCGCGCGAAATGGAAGGCTGGGATCCGCGCATCCGATATGTGGATGACTGGTCCTATTTTGATACGGGCCATCACGCGTCTGGGAGCGTTCCGGCACCTTAAATCCATCCCATTCCTGCGGAGTATTCAGTATTCTGTCCATTACAAATTGTTGGGTGAATGAAAAACAAACAATCCGGGATCCAATTATTCGAAAAGCTTTCCCCGGAGGAGCGGGATCGTATCCGTAATGCCTGCCTGGACGAATTTGCACGGGCTGGTTACGAGCAGGCATCCACGAACCGGATGGTGGAGAATGCCGGTATCCCCAAGGGCACCTTATTCTTCTACTTTGGCAGCAAGCAGGACCTATTTCTATACCTGGTGGATGATTGTGTGCAGCGCTATATTCAATTTCTGGACAGGGAAACCGGTCAACTGCCATCCGACTTGTTCGAGCGTCTCCTGTTTATCGGCCGTATCAAGATCAGGTTCTCACTGGCGGAACCGCGTATCTACCAGATGTTCTTCCAGGCGTTTATGCATTCTCCTCCGGAATTAATGGAACCGTTAACGGAGCGGACGCGCCAATATGCGGCCGCCAGCTCCGAGTTGATGCAGACAAACATTGACCGGTCGCAATTCAAGAAGGATGTCTCCAGCCACGAGATCATGGAATTGGTGTCTTTTCTGCAGGATGGCATTCTTCGTAAATATGCAACCTATATCAAAGCCCACACACCCGATGAAGTGCTGGCGATGATGGATCAAATTACCCGGGAATTTGAACAGCATATCCGATTGATCAAATACGGGGTTTACCAAAACTCACAACCTGATCCATAATTCATCCACTTGCCTCTTTACCGGCCATCCGAATTTCGGTCTATAATACAGGTGGGTCACCATCCGGGAGGTGAGTATGGATATTATGGTTCGCCAGGCGTTGATTGCTGATGCCGGCGGTATTGCTGCCATCTTGAGGGAACTGGGATGGTTTGGTTACATCGACCGGGAAGCCGAACAGGACACCGAAACAAGGATCGTCGAGCGGCTGCATCTAGCCCAACTGGGATCCAGTCATTCCGTCTATGTTGCCGAAGGGGATGACGGGCGGGTGATGGGCTACGCCGCAGTCCACTGGTTGCCTTATTTACTGCTGCAGGGTCTGGAGGGATTTATCTCCGAATTGTTCATCCGCGAAGCCGACCGGAGACACGGGGTTGGATCACTATTGCTGGAGACGATAAAGGAAGATGCCCTGCAAAGAGGCTGTTCGCGGCTAATGCTCATCAATCTCCACAAACGGGAATCCTATCACCGCCAGTTTTATATCAAACAGGGATGGGAAGAGCGGGAAATGACCGCCAACTTTATCCTGGATTTGACCACCACAAGAGATCCAAATCAAAAGTAGTGTGTAAAAACATTTGAATTACTGTATAATGTTGCCTATAGGGTACCGTTGATGACAACCATTATTGAACTGTCCGATGAATCCAAATTCACCATAAAGACTGTAACCACGCAAACCGGAATCCGGGCGGTGACCATCCGAGCCTGGGAAAACCGGTACGGCTTATTGAACCCACAACGCAGTGAAAACCGTTACCGCCTGTATTCAGAGCGGGATGTCGCCATCCTGCGTTGGGTGAAGAGCCAGGTTGACCAGGGTATCTCCATCTCCAATGTGGTCCGGGACTTAAAAAGCATGCTGGCCCGGGGAGATTACCCCGAGGTGCTGCCGTCCATCACCACACGAGCGCGCGCCTATCAACCGGTTCCGCCGGAAAAAATGGCGAATGACCTGTTTGTGATGCTCTCCAAACATGACGAAGCCGGCGCGACGGACATTCTCAAACAGGCTAACGCCATGTATGACCTGACGACGGTCTGTGTGGATGTGATCGGCTACACCCTGATCGCTGTGGGGGATGCCTGGCATAAGGGCGAGATGCGCATCACCGATGAGCACTTCGCCAGCCGTTTTTTGCAGGGAAAACTGATCAACCTGCTTCAGGCATATCCAAATCGCAGGGGAGCTCCGCTGATATTGATGGCCTGCGCACCGGATGAACAGCATGAGATCGGTTGCCTTATGATGTCGGTCCTCCTTCGGCATGATGGGTACCGGGTGGAATATCTGGGTCCAGACCTGCCTCTGGATGATATCGTGGATTATGCCAGGCAGGAGCATCCTGCGATGATCTGCATGAGCGCGACCATGGAAGAAAGCGCCCTGCGGCTGCAAAAGATGAATGAAAAGCTGGGCAGGATCAAACCCAAACCCATCTTCGGGTATGGCGGGCAGGCGTTCATCATCAAGCCTTCGCTGCGGAGCGCCGTCGCGGGGGTTTACCTTGGTGATTCGGTGACCGAAGGCAGAGCGATCATCGAGAAGATGTTAGGCTAACCCCTTCGAACATCATCCAGGGTAATTACCACGGATGATGTTTTCTATTAAATACGCATCTCCTAATACTCATTGTGAAACTGGTTTTTACTTGTAACCTCGCAAAATATCAGCAAGATATATTGAACCCTGGTGATGATATGAACGCTTGCGAAGGCATCCATGCACATGCTACACTTTTTATATCGGATAATTTCACTCTGGTATAGCGGGGAGGTATATTCATGGTTCTCGGACCGGATCAACAATTGGAATATGTTTTGGACGATCCTGCTGGCGCGCAGGGTGGATGAGCGCGCCTGGATCCTTCACCGGCAGGGAAAGATCGCATTCCATATCTCCGGGATTGGACAGGAGGCAGCCCAGGTTGGGGCAGCCTTCGCGTTGCGTCTCGGGCATGACTGGATCGCCCCCTATTACCGTGATCTCGCATTAATGATGGCGATCGGATATACGCCCCGCCAGTTCATGTTAAGCGCAATGGGCAAAAAGGAAGATCCCAGCAGCGGCGGACGCCAGATGCCCAGCCATTGGGGTTTCCGAAAAATGAATGTGATCAGCCATTCCGCGCCAGTAGCCACTCAATGTGTGCATGCCGCAGGAGTGGGGTTGGCAATCAAGATGAAGAAGGAAGACCGGGTGGTCTTCACCACACTTGGGGAAGGTTCCACCTCTCAGGGGGAATGGTACGAGGCGGTAAACTGGGCGGCTGTACATCAGCTTCCGGTGGTATTCATGGTGGAGAACAATATGTACGCCATCTCGGAGGGGGTGGAAAAGCAAATGGCCGTCCCCAGTGTGGCGGATAAAGCCTGCGGGATGGGTCTGCCCGGTGTGGCGGTCGATGGCACGGACATGCTGGCCGTCTACGAGGTGATGAAAGAGGCGGTGGAGAATGCCCGGGCAGGGAAAGGTCCGAAGCTGGTGGAAGCCCGGATGTACCGCATCACCCCCCACAGTTCGGACGATGATGACCGGTCCTACCGCAGCCGCGAGGAGGTGGAGGAGTACAAGAAGAAAGATCCGATATTGGTGAACAGCACCCGATTGATGGCCGATGGCGTCTTGACCGAGGAAAAATTAAAGGAGATGGAGACCAAAGCCAAGGAACTGATCGATGAGGCGGTCGAATATGCCACCAACGCGCCGTATCCGGAAGCCGGTGAAGGAATTGGGCCGGTCTACGCGGAGGAGGTGAACCATGCCTGAGATGACGCTGCTGGATGCCGTTCGGACAGCGATGGACGAGGAACTCGCGACGGGATGAGCGGGTGTTCATTGTGGGTGAAGATGTTGGCCAACGAGGCGGGGTCTTCCGCGCGACTGTCGGATTATTCGATAAATATGGACCGGAGCGGGTGATCGATTCACCCCTGGCAGAGCTCTCGATTGTCGGGGTTGGGATTGGCGCGGCATTGTATGGCATGCATCCCATCTGCGAGATCCAATTTGCCGATTTTATCTACCCGGCCATGAATCAGATCGTCAGCGAGGCAGCTAAAATGTGCTACCGTTCGAATGGCGAATGGACCGTGCCGATGGTCATCCGCGCACCGTACGGCGGCGGCATTGGCGGTGGGCTGTATCATTCGCAAAGCCTGGAAGCGTTCTTCACCCATGTTCCCGGTTTGAAGGTGGTGATCCCATCCAATCCGTATGACGCCAAGGGATTGTTGAAATCGGCTGTGCGCGATCCGAATCCGGTCTTATTCTTCGAGCCCAAGAAGGGCTATCGATTGATCAAAGGCGAAGTCCCCGAGGAGGAATTCACGGTGCCCATTGGCAAGGCGAATATCACTCGGGAAGGAAAAGATGTCAGTGTCTTTGCCTACGGAATGATGCATTATTACACACTCCAGGCAGCAGAAGAAGCCGCCAAAGAGGGCATCTCGGTTGAGGTGGTGGATCTGCGAACCCTCTATCCGGTGGATCGGGAGACGATCCTGACGTCGGCGAAAAAAACCGGAAAAGTATTGATCGTTCATGAAGATAATCTCACCGGCGGGTATGGCGCAGAGATCGCCGCGACGATTGCGGATGGCGCCTTCGAATACCTGGATGCGCCGGTCAAACGACTGGCCGGACCGGATGTCCCCGCGGTTCCATTCAGCCATCCCCTGCAGGAGTGGTTCATGGTGGATACCCAAAAGATACTCCAGGCGATCCGAGACCTGGCAAGTTGGTAAGAGGGAGGAGATTATGGCAACCCAGGTGATCATGCCGCAATTGGGCGAATCGGTGGTGGATGGCACCATTCTGAAATGGTTGAAGAAAGAAGGGGAGTCGGTCGCCGAGTTCGAACCGTTGCTCGAGGTGGAGACGGTCAAGGTGACCAGCGAGATCCCAAGCCCCGTATCGGGCGTCTTGTTGAAGATCGTCATCCCGGAAGGGGAGACCGTCCTCGCCCGGACCGTTCTGGCATGGGTCGGCCAACCCGGCGAATCGATCCCGGAATCGCCCGGCGGGGTGGTACCGGCTGTAAAGGAAGCTCCACCCGAACTGCAGCAAGATGTTGCAGCCGACAATCCATCCGAAAATAATCGGGAACTCGGATTCATCTCCCCGGTGGTGGCCCGCATCGCCCGCGAGCAGAATGTAGACCTGTCGAAGATTAAAGGCACCGGCCAGCAGGGCCGGATCACCAAGAAGGACATCCTCGACCATCTGGAGAAAGGTGCGTCCGGGCAGAAACCAGCCATAGCGGAGCTGCCAGCCTGGGAGACGCCCGGCAGCGGCGACCTGTTCAAACCGACCGAATTGCTCATTCCGCATGCGGAACCTGCGGCTGAGTCAAAACCAGCTACGTCCGGTGAATCTGCCAGGGCGGCAGAAACGTTGCTGCCCCTCACATCATTCCGTAAAGCCATCGCAGATCATATGATATTGAGCAAACGGACTTCCGCCCATGTCACGACGGTGATGGAAGCCGATATGAGCAAAGTCAGCGCGGACCGGCAGGCAAATCTTGCGATATTCGAACGGGACGGTCTGCGACTGACCTATACGCCCTATTTCATCGCCGCCGTTTGCAAAGCCCTGCAGCAATACCCGATGATCAACGCCTCCTGGACTGAAAAGGGTATCCTGCTGCACCGGCAGATCAATGTGGGCATGGCTGTCTCATTGGGCGGGGAGGGATTGATTGTCCCGGTGATCCGTGCCGCGGACCAGTTGTCGTTGGCGGGATTGATGCGGGCAGTGTATGACCTGGCCGAACGGGCGCGTACCCGAAAACTCAAACCGGATGAGGTCACAGGCGGAACGATCTCCATCACGAACCACGGCACAGGCGGATCGCTCTTTGCGACCCCCATCATCAACCAACCCCAGATCGCCATCGTGGGGGTGGGCACGATCCAGAAGCGCGTGGTCGTGATCCAGGATGCGATTGCCATCCGCCCGATGGTCTATCTCTCGCTGACGTTCGACCACCGCGTTCTGGATGGCTCGACCGCCGACGCGTTTCTGGGCGCTATCGTGAAATCACTTCAGGAGTGGTAAAGCGTAACTTCATGACCTTGTTTTGCATCTAATAGTAGTAACCTTCGTATGCTTAATGGGATCAGATCCCTATTCGAAGGAAAACCCAAAATCATCATACCAACAGGTTATCCACTAGATGCCTGATCTTTGAGGAGAGAATATCATCAAAAAACAAACGATGGGAATCTGGAAACGGATCCGCCGAATATTTCAAAGAGTGGCAGACAAGCTGGCGCCCGCGCCAGATCTGACCTTGCAGCCCATCCCCGTCCGATCGGACGAATTGCGGATTATTCGAAAAAAACCGCGCTTGAGTCAGCGATGAGTTCCGATCTCAACAAGAAGGTCGCCATCGTCACCGGCGCGACTTCCGGTATTGGCGAAGTGACCGCGGTTACCCTGGCTGCCCGGGGTATGCAGGTACTGGTTTTATCACGCGATCCGAATAAAACAAGGTTACTGACAGAACGCATCCATCAAAGCGGCGGGGATGCGCTGGCTTTCAACGCGGACCTGTCTTCCATTCAGGAGATCCGCCGAGTTGCCGAAGAGATTCGGCAGCGCGTGGAACGGGTGGATGTGCTGGTCAATAATGCCGGCGCACTGTTCATGTCACATCATCTCTCGTCTGATGGGCTTGAGATGAGTTTTGCTTTAAATCACCTGAATTACTTTCTGCTCACCCGGGAATTGATGGGCTTGATCCAGAAAAGTACTCAAGCCAGGATCGTTAATGTCTCTTCGGCTGCCCATTTGAGCGGTCACATCGACTTCAACGACCTGCAATCTGAGAATAGCTTCTCCGGTTGGCGAGCGTATTGTGATACCAAATTGATGAATGTCTTATTCACGTATGAACTGGCGCGGCGCCTGGATGGGACCGGCATTACCGCCAATGTGCTGCACCCGGGATTTGTGGCCACCAATTTTGGCAAGAGCAACGGTGGAATCTATGTGCCCGTTTTTGATGTAGCCCACATCGGTGCAATTTCACCCGAAGAAGGTGCGAAAACCATGCTGCATCTGGCATCATCACCCGTAGTGGAAGGCGTCAGCGGGAAATACTTCGTCCAATCAAAAGAAGCCCGTTCATCCAGGGAATCATACGACCTCACGATTGCTGCCCATCTCTGGGAAGCCAGTGAGCGCCTGACATCTTAATGGTTCAATCTGTTTTCATTCTCCGTAGGCTCTGGGCTGGCGGACCGGTGCGGTAGATGAACCATCTCCCGGATCTGCCGGTTGGTCTTCTCGATGGTCTTGTCTACGGTGGGGGTTAAAGGTTGGATGTTCCTGTGACTCTTCCAGATCCGTATCGCCCAACAGGTGATAGGTCTGGGTAAAGGGTAACTGTTCGATATTTTCCGATACTGATCTGGGCGGAAGCCGGTCTGCCAGATGGTTGCCGATATGCCAGGTGGTCATGTGAGCGTCCGGCAGGGAGGAGACAAGGTCCTCTCCGGCAGGTTTCATTTCTTCCAGGGTCTCGTCAGGATATTGTGGTGCAGCGGAATAGAATGCGACAGTCAGACTTATGGCTGCCATTAGCAATACCGCGGTCAGGAGAATGAAGAACAAGTCGATCGCGCTGAACATGTTCCCTCCTTTCATATCCACTATAGCACGCTGACAGGCATTATTCCACTATTGTTGTGTATATCAAATGACCCTCCGTCTTATGGAGGGTCGCGTTGTGTAATTAATGGTGTGGTTTGCAGGTGGGCAAAATCAGCCCACACCCTGAGATCGCCGCGCCTGGATTGTTCTTTTCCCAATACGGAACTGGAGTCATTCAGTCTGGCGGTACGTCTATTCGATGCGGGGAGGGTACGAGATCTTCAGGTTTCCATCTTTGTCTGGACCGACAAAGGTGTAGAGGTTGGTGAACCCGAACGGGTCAACGAACACCGAGCCATCATCAGCCTTGAAATGGAAGTACACAATATCATCTCCCAGGTTGGTTACTCCACCGCCGGGCAAGATACTCAACACAGGCCTGCAGATGAGCTTACCTTCCTCACAGGATAGTTTGAGTTGGGAGGCCAGGTCGGCGCCCGTTTCAGGCGACTGATAATCGACCATCTCAAACTCACCCGGTTGGAATAGCGCCGCTGCGGCTTCATAATCCGCCCGACTGAGAGCGTCGTAAAATTCCATCACCAGGAGGCGGTCGGTGATGATCTGTTCATTGAGCGTACTCCACACCCAGACCTGGGAATAACTGCTGGAAACCAGATACCGCCCATCTGGTGAAAATTTAAGGATGGACGCTTCATCGTAATCATACAAGACGCCCAGCCTTTTGTGGGCATTAAGATCCCAGACACTCAACCCACCCAGGTCATCAGGGCCACCATAACCATTCACATAGAGCAGCCCCGAATCCGGCGCGATAGCCATTCCAAAGATATTTTCAAAGGTTTCTTCCAACCGGTCCACCTGTTCGCCCGTCTCCGCGTCCCAGACAATCAATGCCGGTGGTTTGGATCGGTCCTCTGACACCACGCGCTTACCATCCGCTGTGAACGCTATGGCAGAAGAATTGGGTAATGCGATGGTGGATACGACCTTCTGGGTGGGAATGTCATAGATAGCCAGAACGGGGGGCTCCGCTGATTGATACACCAGCAAACGCGAACCATCCGCGCTAAAGAGTGGTGAAACATTCGCAACTCGCCGGGCAGGGAATTGGGTGATCTTTTCTCCGGTGGCGATATCCAGCACGAGGAGAATATCCCTGGTGACGACTGCCAGCTGGCTTCCATCCGGGCTGAGTTGCATTTTTGCATACGAACTGCTCAAATCCTCTTTGAACAGGGTCCGCTCAACTTTTCCGGCAGCCATATCCCAGACCTTGATCTCGAACGGGATCACTGCATAGATGAGTTTGCGGCTGTCATGGGTGAATGCCAGGGAGGTGATGGTGGTGTCTTTCTCAGGCAGGTTGGCGATCACCTCGTCGGATATGCGATCGAGGATCATCAGGAAGGACCGGCCGCCCATGATCTCATTTGGGCATTGGGACAGGGCAGGTTGAACGCATCCGCCGATTGCCACATATTGGCCATCCGGGCTGATAGCCGCTGCATCCACCGTTGCCCCTGGATCTCCCGGTTTTACGATGGGCAGCACGGCTCGCATGTAATGCCCGGTAATGGCAAGGGTGGTAAAGGCATCGGCGGTGACGCCGGGAGGCATTTCGGTTGGCGCGGATGTGGGTGCGGTGGTTGGAGTGGGGACTGCGGACGCCGCGGTCGCTGCGGAAGGCTGGGCGGGTTCAGCTGCCAGGGGCGGAGATCCACCCGCCTGCACGGAGGTTGGTTCCGGGCTTGCCTGGGCTGGATCCGCGGGTGAACAGCTACTAATGAGCAGGACAGAAATGATCAGTACCGCTAAGAATGTTTTCATGACCCCCTCCAATGGGAAGGCTTTTGCTTCATTATAAAGAGCGGGTCGATGAATTATCCGGGGCTGTATAGGCTGAAGCGAAATTCAGCCGCCTGCGAACATCGCTACCTATTCAGTTATTTTTGGTGCGGGAATGACCGCAGGAGGGGCACTCCCAGCGGTGCATGGAGAACAGGCTGCCGCAATTCGGGCAGGTCATTTCTGCTTCCACCTTGCGGAGGAATGCCTCCGGTCCGTGCTGATTGATGAAGGCCAGGTTCGCGGTAGGACTGGAGCCGTATTTGGCGCTGTAACGTTTTTCGAGACGCTTCATCGGGAGACAGGGGTACTCAGAGCAGGCCCAGCAGTTCGCCCGTCCGTCGAGCTTCATCCGCTCACAATTCTTGATCGGGCAGGTGATGCAGCCGTGACTCTTGTTTCGGTCACCACCCAGGCAGCCGGGGCAGGGCTTGCGTTCCCGCTGGTAGAAGAGGCATAAGCGGCAGTCCAGTCCACAGGGGGCGATTGAAGAGGTATCCATAGATATGATTATAGCAAGGGATGCGGTGGGGGGAGATCTCATTCTGCCCGAACCATCTTTCCTGGTCCGTTCTATGGGATAATGGGATCCATCCACACAGTTCATCGAGGACTAATGAGCTTTAATCTAAGTTGCCTTTTTTCCGGACACAAACCTGGCTATTATGTTGGCAAAGATGATCATGGGAGATGCGTACAGGAATTCACCTGTTCCCGTTGCGGAGCGGCGATCCCAAAGAAATTAATGACGCCGCACACGTTCTATGATTGGAATTTGATCGAATACCTCTGCAATGCTAATTCGCCCATCCATTTACTCCGAAAGAGGGAATCGCGGAAGTGCTCCACCTGTTCCTATACCCAATATCGGGATGAGGTCGTTCCGCTGGATTCGCTCACCCCGGAACTGGGTATGCATCCACGTGAAGACGGATGCAATCGCATGATCCTCTGCCCGAAGTGCGGGCGAAGTTTCTACCGCAAGGTGTCTGAGCATGAGTACAGCGATCCGTCCTATAAGTATTACGACCGTGAATCCTGCCATCATATCTTGACCTGCAAGAACTGCAGCGCCATCCAATATGTGGGCGAACCTGTACCGCATGAATTCGCGACGAAACGATTGAACGATCCAGCCAGCCCTTGCGTGGAAAAGAAAACGACTTGCCAGCACTGTGGCTTTTCCAGGGTTGAACACGATCATACCTTTGAGGATGTTGATCAGAAGCTGGTGAAGGAAGTGGACAGCCGGGATTATCATGGGGGCTGGGTGTACTGGTACGATGTGACTCGCCGCTGCCGGCGTTGTGGATTAACCATCCAGGTGGAGGCAATGGCCGTTCCCGATGTACGCGAACTGTCTTACGCGGAGTATGTTCCAACCGCTCGTTGAGGAAAATGGGATGGGGATGTAGTCGTGTCATTCTGAGCCCCACAGGGGCGAAGAATCTCTACCATTGCGGGTTGATACATCGTCTAGCAAAGAGATCCTTCAGTCGCGTAGCTCCTTCAGGATGACAGGGATCGATCAGATCCCTCCGTCGGACTTCGTCCGCCACCTCCCTTAGTAAGGGAGGACCTGGGGAGCATAAACCGACGGTACACTCTTCTACTGGGGGGCAAAATCAAATCCCCCGGGAATCGAACCCCAGATACTTATGAGTTCAGGAAGTTACTAAACACCCAGGGCAAGACGCTGTCGCTCGGTAAAGTATTTTGCGTAATCTTCGATGAAAAATGCTTTTTGAGAGAACAAACCAGCTAAATCGGTCTGGCGACGGATCTCCGCCAGGTAAAGATCTGAATCTTCGGTCATGGGGGACCACAAAATCAATTGATGATTTTTGAAATCATGTAATGGCGCGCTTACTTCCAACATCCAGAGCAATGTAAGATCTTGCCTGAAAAAAGGAATTGGAATTCCATCCGAATAGGATGACTGGTGCGAGTTTACCTGCCCGCAGTTTTCATACTTCTCTCTGAAACGGGGAGTCTCATTCAACATTTCCATCAGGTGTTCAAAGCGGGGATTGTTCTTCCCGATAAATTTATCTGTCGCTGAACGAAACCGACACATTTGACGGCTATAATAATTCTCGGCGTAAGGACCCCGTAGTGAGCTCATGGGGCTGCCCGGCGTATATTTACTCTTCCCGGCTATACTGGCTGTAAGCCGATGCCAACACCCCCAGGATTTCACATCCTCTTCCTCAAAACCAACCAGGGCTAATTCATAATGAGATGTTGCCCTGATACACCAGAACTCATCCATTACAAAGCCAAAAATCGGCCATTCTTTGAAGCGCTGCCTCCAATCTGATATTGGAGCAAAAACATTCAGCCGCTCACCTGAGGTAAATTCCAGGTCGTGCAGGATTCGCCTCAATTGGAGACGGTTCTTGATGGGGATGTCTTGATAAAGGTGGATCAGATCGCGTAATTCACTTATTTCTATGACTGGCTTTGATCGATGGCGGTGCTCGTCATAAAACCATCGGATCACAGCGACAACCCGATTACCCTGCATCTCTGGAGTTTGTCCGCTGATGCGTTTTCCTGATTCTCCAGCGGTCGTCCATTGTTGGAAGGTCTTATCTCCTATCAACACACCATCCTGGATGTGCTGATTTATCTCATCCATAATCACTCTTCGATGCATGCCACACCGGGCGACCCAGTTTGATAGTATCTCACCACTTTTTTGGTCAGCGTCCTGGAATTGCAATATTCCACTTATGCCATTTGAAGTTTCCATTTTGGCTATCCAATGCTATACAAGATTTAGATTGACGTGTTCCAGAAAACCCCGGTATTCTACATATTATATCCATTTAATAATACGGCACACTGGTTCCTTTATTCTTGATCAGAAAGGAGAAATTCTTTCCGTAATCATTGTGAAAATCAGTCAGATTGTTAATCAGCTATCCATTGGAGGAACTAAAAAATGAAACGGATCGCAATAGTTGGCAGCAGCGGAGGACATCTTTTCGTTTTAGGCGGAAAAGACCCCCAGGTATTGTTAGATGAGATCCTGCGACAAGTCTCTGGCACTGAAATTCAGGTATCGCATGTTGCATTTGTTGCAGCCCAAAGTTCGCTGGATCATGTGACCAAATCGACCAAGGCAGCCCTCTGGGTGATGTCGGAAGGTGGTGTTAAAGCCGTTTTTGAAGGATTCCTGTCTGAAACTAATCATCCAGGCTGTTGCGGAAGATAAATTAATCGCAGATGCAATCCGCAAAGGCGAAGTGGATGGGTTGGTGATGGTCAGCGCAGACCCAAAGACCACAAACAAAGAGTCGGTGAAAGCGGCTGGCGAAATGAAGATCCCGGTGGCTGGAACCGGAGGAAGTTCCATGTCTGATGCCCGTAGTTTGGGCGCGAATGTGATTTCTTCTTCTGGAACAACTGGATCCACAAATCGCACACGGGCAGTGGGCTATATTTCCGCGTTTGCTTCAGAGTGGAAGATTAAATATTCTCCCGTCATTGGGAAAGCTACCGAAGTAGATAGCGGCAGTATTTGAAGTCGGATCAACCTGCGCAGCATTATGATGTCATCGCTGCCTGGATTCATCGCCATGGCGCTGATCCTTGCCGTCGGAAAAATCCCATTCCTTAATCCGACTGTAGGCCCATTATTCGATGTGTTGGTTGCGGCACTTCCAATTATTGTGGCAGTCGTGGCAGCGAAACAGGTATCAGGCCTGGAAGAAGTGGGTATTGTTGCCGGTGTAGTCGCTGGTGTCCTTTCAGTTCAAGGCGGTGTTTTGGGTGGTATCGTCGGCGGTATTCTTGCCGGTTTACTGGCCAATTACCTGCTGCGTTGGTCTTTCCGAATGCGCTTTCCCGCAACGACAGCCAGCCTGATCTCTGGAGCTATCGGCGGTCTGACGGCGGTCTATTGGTTTACTTTATCCTGGCCCCGATCACATTGTGGCTCGGAAATGGCGTTCGCGGACTGATCGAATCGGCTCTAGCCTTCAACCCAATCCTGGCTGGTGCAGTTGCCGGTTTGCTGATCTGGCCTGCCATCATTGGCGGCGTGTACCATGCTGCCATCCTCCCGATCATTTTGCTGGAGATGGAAACCCAGGGCAACAGTTTCCTGGGGGCAGTGGATATGGTCGGTCTCGTAATGGTTTCGGCTGGTATCACCCTAGCAAACATTATTATGCCCAGGAAGAAAAGCGAAGCTTCTGTGGCTGCTCCCGGTTTCTTTGTCAACATGGCCTTCGGTACATTTGTGGAAGCCGCCTATCCATTCATGTTTGCCTATAAGAGCGTGATGGGTATCGCCCTGGTTTCGGCAATGATCGGTGGAGCATTCTGCGGATTCTTCAATGCACGTGGTTCCGGCTACCTGCCAACCTTTGTCGCCCCAACCGTATCCAATAATCCATGGGGATTTGCAGCATCCATGGCGATCGGTATGGTCGTCGCCCTCGTTCTCACACTGATATCCAACCGAATTGCCAAGAAGCAAGCTCCAGCTGTGGAAGAATGATTCCGGCTGCAACTTTACAGGAGATCTTATGATTATTGGAGATATGCAACAAAAAAGGGCACGTGGCTTAAAAAGTAAAGGATGCAATCGCCCTGCATGGTGGGACCACACTTCTTGCCACAGGTATTACAGGTGATGATGCCCGCTTTGCTCTGGCAGCAGTCCAGGCAGGCGCCAAACTGATCGAACCGAATCACCCTGCTGTAGCACTTGCCCGGGGACACAAGGGCGTAACCACCATGCATGATGCTGAAGAGGTACGGCATGAGATCCCGATGGAAGAAATGGCCAAAGTGATCCACGGCGTCCGAGAGGTCGTTGGACCGGATATCTACATCACTGTTGGCGCCCCTGGCACCTTTGCAGAGATCGTCCCGACGCCCTTTACCGAAGAGCATGCCTGTATGTTATCGAGGGCTGGGGTTGATGGTCTGCACACCCATAAATCTACCATTCAGGATCTGGCAGATATCGTCGAGGTGGCGCACAAATATGGCATTTTGATCGATGCCTACATCGCCAATCCGACCGACCGGCATCTGTTTGGGGTTCCCGCGGGTACTCCGAAAGAAGTGGCGGAAGTAGCCAAACAAATGCAGGATGTGGGTGTCGATTTCATCGGGTTGATGACCGGTATGAGCTATGAAGGTGTTGATGCAGGTGAGATCGCACCACCGGTGCGGGAACGCCTCGAGAGTATGCTCAAAGCGGTTCAGGTACCCACTCTGGCAGAAGGCGGCATCAATATCAACAACTTTAAAGCGTTCATCGGCACTGGTGTCAATATCCTGGTCGTGGGGACTGCCTTCGACGATATGGCTCGAAAAGCGGTGCGCGAACTGGTGGCGACCTTCCTTGTCAGATAAATTCCAGACATCCTGGCCGTCCACGATACCGGCATAACCCTAAAAATCGTGAAAATAACCTGCCGTAGAATTTCGGCAGGTTATTTTATATGAACACGAATAGCACACCCTTCCGGGTGCCTGGATCCTCCTAGATGAATGGTGCGTTCGATCCGCAGAATCGAACGCACCCTACATCTGTCACAGGATGAGGTTGATAAAGAATCTCTGTGTTCTCTGTGTTCTCTGCGGTAAACAAAACGAAATCCCCCAGGACAGCGTAATCCTGGGGGTGGGTTATGTAGCTCCTCGACCGGGACTCGAATAGCACACCCTTCCGGGTGCCTGGAACCTCCTTAAAATAAAACCCCAGGACGGCGTATTCCTGGGGATGGGACGTGTAGCTCCTCGACCAGGACTCGAATAGCACACCCTTCCGGGTGCCTGGAACCTCCTTAGAATAAAACCCCAGGACGGCGTATTCCTGGGGATGGGACGTGTAGCTCCTCGACCAGGACTCGAACCTGGAACCTAGCGGTTAACAGCCGCCCGCTCTGCCGAATTGAGCTATCGAGGAAGGCGAGTGGAATTATAAGATCAGGGGGCGGGTATGTCAAGGAATCGCGCCAAAAGCCCTACGGTTCGTCAGGCAGGTCCAGCAGCACGCGCAGGTCGTCGAAGAGCTTGTTCAGCTCGCCGGGGATGATCTCGTGCCGGGTGATACGGCCCTCTGCGTGCGACCTTATCAGACCGGCGTCGCGCAGAATCCTGGCGTGGATGCTGACCGTCGGACGGGAAATATGCAAAAACTCCGCCATGTCGGTATTATTCATCCCGATATTGCGGATCAATCTCAGGATCACCAGCCGGGTGGGGTCTGCCAGCGCCTGCATCCGTGCGGCAACCCGGGTGGAAAACTGGTAGAAGTTCTGATACAAGGCACCCGGTAGGGCGATGGTCACCAGGATCTCACCCGGGAGGAGCAGAAAGCTGTCAGCCAGGGCGAACGGTTCCACCCAGAAATGCACCCGCAGACGGCCATCCTCCACCCCTTGTTTCAATTCGGGTATTCGCAGGAGAGGATTCATCTCCGAGAGCCAGAAGAGAGCCGGTACGGTTCCATCAGCGGATTCGGCGCCGAGGCCAAGCTGCGCCTGCTGCATCAGCTCATCGATCACCGGCTGGCGGGTTTTACGCCAAGGCAGGTAGGCTTCGTAATACAGACGATCCAGCCAGTGCCAGAAGTGATCGTGGGATTTCCCTCCACGCAGGATGGCTTCGAGTACCTGCACTTCCGCGCGGGTTCGCTGGAGAGGATCCTGCAGCGGATGCAGGTTTTGTGTTTCAAACACCGCCTGCCTGAACCCGGCTAGCATTTCTGCCAGATCGGGATTGGATGTATCCACAGGTAGATCGTTGGCGTGGATCAACTCCAGCAGTCTGGCGCGAAAGCCGTCCATATCCATGCTGCGCATAGCCAGGGTAGCAGCCCCGTAATCCAGGGTGTGGATCTGGCCTGAGAGAACGGCCAGCGCCTCCATAAAGTTCCACCCCTGGCTGGATTTTCCTGTCAAGTCGACCAGTTCATCCACCCACTCGGGGCGGACGGCTTCCAGAAGCCCGGCGTAATCTTGCACGGTCTCGCGCATGATGCTGCGATTGGAAAACAGGTTGATCAGTTGATCCAGTTCGAGGCAGATCGATTGGGTGATCGTCCATCCGGTGTTCGGCAAATTTGTCATAGTTGATCCGATACGCGGTTAGCGGGTGGCTGCCGATTTTGGCAGAGTATGCGCAAGTGCTCGCGTCCGATTTAATTGTACGGTAATCCCGGCGACGACACCAGCCAGGCTGATGGCTGCGACCAGGAAGAAGTTGGACATGGTGAGCAGACCGGGTACGAGGAGGGGGGTCAGAAGCAAGCCGATCAACTGTCCTGCCACCGCCACGCTCTGGAACAGCCCGCTGGCGCGTCCGAGCATGCCCGCGGGAGCAAGGGTTTGCAGCAGGGTGACCATCTGCACATGAACGAAGCCATTTCCCACCCCGCCCACCAGGCAGGCAGCCAGGACGATGATCCGCAAAGTGCCGATATCGGATATCAGACCGCCCATAGCCAGCGCCACCGGGATGATCGCCAGCAGGATGATCCCGATGACCACATCCCGCCAGGGATCATTTCTATGGGATTTGCGCATGAGGACGATGGTCGAGACCAATGTGCCCGCGCCGATCAAACCGATCGCCATGCCCATATATTGTTCACCTTCAAGGAGCACATCCCGGAAGTACACCGCACATAGGACATCGAAACTGATCAGCACCAGAATGCACAGAAAGCCGGTGATGTACACCAATTGCAGACGGCTGTTTCCGCGTAACAGGCTGGCCGCCGGGGAAGATGCCGTTTGCGGCGTGACAGATGCCGAGCTTTCCACCATTCGTGGCGACTGCACCGGCGTGATATTCCGAGGGGGAAGTTTGGGCAGGCGGGTGAGCAATCCGGCCGCCAGGAAGAAGGAGGCCACATCCAGGATGATGGCCTGGTGAGGGCTCACCACCGCCAAAATACCGCCCGCCAGGATCGGCGCGCCGATCTTTACCAGGCTGGAAAGCTGCTGGAGGAAGGCGTTGGCGCGAGTCAGATCTTCTTTCGGCAGGATATCCGGCAGGATGGATGCCCGGGCAGGCGTCATCATCGAGACGGAGATGGCCTGTAAAGCCAGCAGGGCGTAAATGAGGATGAGGTTTTCAGTGAAGATCAACCCGCTGACGATCAATCCGGACAACACCAGGCTTCCGATCATCAAGTTCTTGCGGTCATAACGGTCGCACAACCACCCGGCAACCAGGCTGGCCGGCAGGGTGGGGAGTAATCCCGCCAAAAAGATGCCCGAACTTTGTGCCACGCCACCATTTCCCCGAAAGACAAGCAGCGCAAATACGGCCATCATGGTGATCCAATCGCCAATGGCGCTGACAGATTCCGCGATCCCAAGGGTAACGATTGTTTGATTTTTCATTCTTTAGATCTCCTAGCGTAGCTAATAGACTACGAAAATATAATAGTGTATTGTATACGATATGTCAATACTCTGATTTTATTCGCAGTACCCTTGCGGTTCAGTCGATGCTACAATTAACCGGATCAAGGAGGAAGCCATGTCAGAAGCAGTCATAGTGGATGCCATTCGTACTCCCATCGGGGCATTGGGTGGTGGTTTAGCCAGCGTCCGCCCGGATGATCTTGCCGCGCTGATATTCCGCTCCCTGATCGAACGCAATCAGCTTGATCCCGTCCTGGTGGATGAAGTACTTGCTGGGTTGCGCCAACCAGGCCGGGGAAGACAACCGCAATATTGCCCGCATCAGCACCCTGCTGGCCGGGTTGCCTGTGTCGGTTCCCGCATTCACCGTGAACCGGCTGTGCGCGTCCGGATTGGCTGCGGTCAATCTGGCGGCGCGGGCCATTCGCGCCGGGGATGGGGAAGTCTATCTTGCCGGAGGCGTGGAGAGCATGTCGCGCGCGCCATACGTATTTGGCAAAGCCGAACAGCCTTATTCCTTTGGTAATCTGACCGTCTACGATACCACCCTGGGCTGGCGCTTTCCCAATCCGCGCTTCGCCGAGATGTACGGAACTCTTCCGATGGGAGAAACCGCGGAAAATATCGCCGACCAATTCCATGTGACCCGCGAAGAGCAGGACGCATTCACCCTTGCCAGCCACCAACGGGCGGTTGCCGCGACGGAAACCGGTAAGTTCGCAGAAGAAATTCTGCCCGTGCCCGTCCCCCAGAAAAAGGGCGAGCCCGTGATGATGGATCGGGATGAACGTCCGCGCAAGGATACCAGCCTGGAATCCCTGGCACGCTTGAAACCCGCGTTTCGGAAAGAAGGAACGGTCACAGCCGGTAATTCGTCCGGACTGAATGACGGCGCCGCAGGCTTGCTGTTGATGAGCCGGAGCAGAGCCGATGAGCTAGGCGTGAAGCCGTTGGCGCGCTTTATCGCGTCCGCATCCGTAGGTGTGGAGCCCAATACGATGGGACTTGGTCCCATCCCGGCCACCCGAAAGGCGCTGGCAAAAGCCGGTCTGACCATCGACCAGATCGGTCTGGCGGAGATCAATGAGGCTTTTGCCGTGCAGGCATTGGTCTGCATGCGCGAGCTAAACCTGCCGCATGAGATCACCAATGTGAATGGCGGCGCGGTCGCCCTGGGGCATCCACTCGGTTGCTCGGGTGCGCGGATACTGGTCACCTTGCTGAACGAGATGCGCCGGCGCGCTCCATCGGCCAGCCGTCCATTCTACGGATTGGCGACCCTGTGCGTCGGTGTGGGTCAGGGTGAAGCCACCATAGTGGAATGGCTGGGTGATTGAACGGAATATGATCGAGAATCGATCGGGTGACCGATCCATAAATCCGAATTTAGTAGAAATGGGGTAGATATCACAATGAAATCCATCCGAATCATGCTCTTGATCACCTTCCTTGTCCTGCCAGGTTTAGCCTGTCGCCTAACCGGATCGGGGAATGAAAGCCAACCGCAGATCTCTCAGATTACACCGGAGCTGGCAACAGAGATGCCGCCCCTTCCGACAGATACTCCGCTTCCACCGCCCACTGAAGCGCCAATAGAGGAACCGGCCAAGCCAGCCGAATTTGAAACGACATGCACAGAGATCCCAAATTTCCAGGTCTGCGTGCCTCAGGAATTAGCCTCCGCGCTGGTTGCCAGTACCGTGGCTGCGGCCGATTCACCGGACATCCCTTTCTGGGCGGTGATGCCGGAACATCGGGTGATTGATCTGCAGGGATATCCGCTCACGAACACCTTCCTGCAACCCAAAATACACATCATCCCCGCACCGGATTATTTCATCATGGCGGAAGGCGCGCTGATGACCGGTAATGAGTTGATGGAGATGATGGAGTCCCGGGATACCCATCCCAAAAGTTTGCCCATCCTGCCCCTGGTAAACGCCGCACCGGTGATGATTGCCCGGGTGAATTATATTGAGACCGAACAACTACACGGAGTCGAAGCGGTTACCCTGTTGGCGCAATCCTTCGCGGTGATCAACAATTACTCCATGATCTACACCTTCCAGGGCATCACCAATGATGAAAAATACTGGATCGGGATCGTTCTGCCTGTCACTCAGAATAGTCTTCCTGCGGACGACAGTGTAATCCCCGGCGGAGATTTCCAGGCGTTTGCCGATCAGTACGAGACATACAGTTCTGAAGTGGAAGCCACCCTGGATAGCGCTGCACTCGGTAGCTTTTCTCCCACATACGATGTCATCCAGGGCGTGATCAATTCGATCACCTACACACCATAGAGGGAATATGAAACCGGTCATTGAATTCCAGGCGCACGAAAGCCACGTCGGCGCGGTGAAGTACTCACCCGACGGGAGCCAACTGGTCTCTGCCGGGATGGACGCCCTCATCCAATTCTGGGACGCGTCCACCTGGGAAAATCGCGCCACCCTGCGCGGTCATGAAAAGTCAGTCAATGCCCTTGCATTCTCACATGATGGACGTATTCTCGCCAGTGGTTCCACGGACAATGATATCCGCCTCTGGGAATACCCCTCCCTAAAGGAGATCCGCACGCTGCGCAGTCACCGTAACACCATCGCCGACATGGATTTTTCACACGACGGGAAATACCTGGCTTCCTGTTCCTATGACACCAAGGTCAAGTTATGGGACGTCGCTTCCGGTGCGTTGATCTTCACCTTCGAACAACATCTGAAAAATCTCGCCGCGCTGGCCTTCCGGGCGGATGACCAATACCTGGCTTCGGGTGGGATTGGGGGTGACATCCTGGTGATGGATATCCCGGGCGGGAACCTCATCCACCGTTTGACCGGGCATCAGGGAGTCGTGGTGGCGATGAAACTGCTGCCTGACGGGAAACGCCTGGCATCCATCGGGTACGAGGGGATGCTGCGGCTGTGGTCCACGGACACGTGGGAACAATTAGCCTCCTTACCGCTCAACGCAGCGCGGATGCTGCCGATGCAGATCTCCCCGGATGGCCGGCTGGCAGCCATTGGCGCAGAGTACAAAATCTTGCTGGTTGACCTGGAAAAGCTGTCAATCGTGGAAGATTATGCCCTGCCTATCAAGGGCGTCTATGCGTTATCCTTCGCTCCGGACGGCAAACGGCTGGCCTGCGGCTCTGCCGATAAGAAAGTCCGGGTTTGGGAGCTGGAATGATCCCATTGTCTGTTCCTTATCCTGAGGAGTATTAATGCAAAAATTTGAAGCCGCCTATCATTTCCCGAAAGGTTTTTTGTGGGGAACCGCCACCGCCTCCCATCAGGTGGAAGGCGGAAATACCAATAACAACTGGTCCCGCTGGGAGCAAATCCCCGGCAAGATCCGCGAAGGGCACACCGCAGGATTGGCCTGCGATTGGTGGGGCGGCCGCTGGAAGGAAGATTTCGATCGGGCGGTCGAAACCGGACAAAACGCCCACCGCCTATCCATTGAGTGGAGCCGCATCCAACCCGAACCGGATCGCTGGGATGAGGATGCCCTGGATTATTACCGCCAGATCATCCGTGGGTTGGTGGATCGCAATCTGACGCCGTTTGTCACCCTGCACCATTTTTCCAATCCGCTCTGGCTGGAAGACATGGGCGGTTGGCTGAACCCGGAGACACCCCGCCTGTTTGAGGTATTCGTCCGCAAGGTGGTCGAAGCGTTGAAAGAGTACGTCACGTTGTGGGTGACGATCAACGAGCCAAATGTGTACACCTATGCCGCCTACCTAAATGGGGATTTCCCGCCCGGTCATACATCGATGCCTGAGACCTGGCAGGCGACTGTCCAGATGGCGAAAGCTCACGCGGCCGCCTATCATGCCATTCATGAAATTCAGAAGGAAGCGCGGGTGGGTCTTGCGATCAATTTTCGACGGTTTGAACCCAGAGCAAGCTGGTCTCCTTTTGACCATTTTCTGACAAATATGCTGGATCAAGCTTTCAACCGGTGCTATAACCAGGCATCTATTACCGGCAATCTGAAATTTCTCCAGTACCGTGAGCGTATACCGCAGATGAAGGGAACCCAGGATTTTATCGGTGTAAATTACTACTCGCGTGCTTATGTGAGTTTCAAACCGCTTCAACCAGGAAAAATGTTCTTTGAGCTGGGTTACTCCAAATCAGATCGCCTGAGTGGGACTGGATTTATCGCCAATGTTCCACAGGGATTGGGGCATGTCCTCCGATCGGTGACCAAATATAACCTGCCTATCCTAATCTCGGAAAACGGGGTGGAGGATGAGCAGGATACGATGCGTCCGGCGTATACACTCGAACATATCTACCAGACCTGGCGGGGGGTGAATTTCAACTGGCCGATCAAGGGCTATTTCCACTGGTCCCTGGTGGATAATTTTGAATGGGAACGCGGTTGGACTCAGCGCTTTGGTTTGTGGGGATTGGAACGGGAAACCCAGAAGCGCATCCGCCGCAAGAGTGTTGACCTGTACGAGGAAATCTGCCGTGAGAATGGAATCACCACCGCTATGGTGGAAAAATACGCCCCGGAAATTATGAGCCAGGTATTTCCTGCTTGAAATTATCCAAATTGCAGTATTTTGGATATTGCTTACAAATCACCATCGAGGTGGAAGCAGTATGTATTTTTCGACTTGGGGTTATCTAAGATCCCAAATCGAGTTAATATTCCTTGAATTCTATTTGACACGCAAATCACTCTAAGACTCAACAAACCGCAAGAAAACCCTGCGTTTGAATACCCTCTCAAACAGATCCGCTTTTTGGTAAGCTTGCTTTTCCTCCTCTGTTGAATAGATTGAAACCAGGCTTTGGATGACCACATCCGAAGGATGAATGATGCAGGTAATCTCCTTAACATGATTCCCATGCGCGTAATCCAGGCCATCTGCAATTCGCAGAAGAGCAGCCATACGCGAGACCATCTTCCGTTCCGATGGGGATAAGGCAGCATAATGATCGTGGCTGACGTCTGGGAGCGCCTTGCGGTGGTAGCGGGCGATGGAGCCGATGATCAACTTTTCCTTGTTGCTGAAAGGCAATTTCTTATTCTCGAGGATCATCTTCAACGAGTTCTTGTGATGGCCCTTCCACCCCTGCATCCAGCCGATGTCATGCAGCATCGCTCCATATTCCAGATAATTCCGCTCAACAGTGCCACCCTTATGCAACGGTGTCAATGCGTCGAACAATAGAAGGGAGGAGCGGGTGACCTGCAGGGTATGAGACAAGTCGCCCAGACAGGTCAGCGCAAACTGGAATACAGCCTCAGATGTGCTGGATTTCTCCGGATCCATCTTACGGAACCTCGGTCTTCTCTTCCTCCAGGATCGGTAATACTTTTTCAAATCCGACAGACAATTCTTGTGACTTTATGTACGATTCAGGTAGTTGGGCTTCCCGCATTGCGTCTAGCGCTTTTTCCGTTTCATATTCAATCCGGTAATGGTCAATGGTGATGTTGCCCTTTTTGACGGTCAAAACGCAATAACCCGCACGCGGGTCACCGTCTTTGGGCTTCCCCACCGAGCCAGGATTGATAAATATTTTATGATTGACTTCGCGCACAAACGGAATGTGGGTATGGCCGCACAGGATGATGTCTGCTTTGGTCAGTTTTGTCAGCTCCTTCAAGCGTTCATCGGGTGTGTCGATATAGATCGGGTCGTCCAATCCGGCCGGGCTGCCGTGGGTCAGGAGGAACCGAAATCCGCCCAACTTGATCTTCTGGGTTTCGGGAAGGTCTGCGAGGAACTTCCTGCTTTTGCCGGAGAGCTTCTGGTAAGTCCCAAAAAACAGGGATTCCTTTTCCGTCATTTCGGCGGCTTCCTTCTTCCGGGTTGCCAGTACGTCCCGGTCGACATTGCCCTTAATACTGATCAGGTCCAATTTACGGATGGTCTTCACCACTTCCTGGGGATAGACACCGAAATGCACATAATCACCCAGACACCAGAAATGGGTCAGCCCAATGCTTTCCGCGTGGGACAAGACCGCCTCCAGGGCGAATAAATTATCATGGATATCACTGATCACGGCTATTTTCATTTGAGCCCTCCGGTACGATCTGATTAATTTCTTGACTTTGGTCTACAATTTTCAATTCTGGCTTAGCCGAAGCTGGGTTACCTGGTTCTTCAAAGGTGGCGAGATCAACCGGTCCGGCGGATTCTGGAACACTCTTCAGCACTTTCTCGCGCAATTTCTCCCAGATATTTTTCCCGGTCGAACGGTGCCAGACCAGATTGAATTCCTGGTAGCGGCGCTGCCGATCAGATTTCCGGTTTTCCAAAAACACCTTGATTCCAGGGAGGATCTTCCGAAAACCCGTCAGACCGCCGAAATAAGCCCTCGTGAGCGCTTTTTCTTCCTGGATGAAACCCGGGATAAACTCCATCCACACATCGCAATCATGGACATAACCAAGCAGATCCTGAATTTCCTTCAACGGTTTCAACCAGTTTTTGTATCCATCCTTGACCAGCGGCGCGAACAACTCGAGGGTGTACCGCATCCGTTTTGCTGCGATCCGCATGGCATGCAATTCGGTTATCTTTTCCGGATCATCGACGAAAGGTTCAAAACTGAGTAGGATATCCAGTTTTTCGATGATTGATTCGGCGGCTAGTCTATACAGGGCGGCAGAGGTGTCGGGCGAAGTTTCAGCGGGGGAAGCCATTTTCACCAGGCGATTCTGAAACTGGTTGACGACCTTCTCATCCTTAAAATCCTTGACGATCCGGGCGACCTTCTTTTGCGCTCTGGCCCGATTTTGCAAAAGCCGCAAGAGCAGACGGTTGGCGCCCGGTTGACTCTTCGGCTCCGTCACCATCAACCGGAAGCGCCGGATGGTCTCGATCTGGATATCCAGGTCCCTGGCTGCCCCGAGGGAACGGGTTACCTTTTTGACTACTAACTCCCACTCCCCCATCCTTCTGCGGAATAGGATTGGATCGAATACGGTTTGGGCAGCCCGCAACCGGCGTGACGCAACCCGCATCCGATGGATACATTCAATGTCCGATAAATCGATCACCCCCGCTACTTCGTCTTGCATGAGCTGCAACTGACGAAGCATGACCTGCGCACCGAATGACTGCAAAGTTGGGTCGGGGATAATGACCATGGTAATTATATTAAACTGATTCCCGAATGAGATTGCAAGACATTGCGTCCTGCCTGAGGATGATATTACGGCTATCACAATGCCGTGAGCCGTAATATCAATTAGACCGTAAGCATTCTATTTTTTATTGCCGCGCTTGATGAATGTTTTCAGGTTTTTCTTCAGATCGTCAAATACCGCTGGTGACCGGTTGATTCGCATCGACGGTGATAAATCCGTATTCCTGCGCCATCTGGTCAAATTCATGGATTAGGTGGCCCTGATAAGCTACGAAACTATCGTATAAATTGTCCGCGCAGCGAATATCCATGCCGGATTCCCAATAATCGAATCCGCGGCCGTTGACCATCCGGGCGACGATATGGGGCAGATCACACTTCAGGTAGAAGACCAGATCCGGATTAAGCGAAAACCCGTACACCTTGCGCGACCAGGCCGGGTCGGCGCCGCGGACGACATCCCGGGCGATGATCGAAAAGAAATACCGGTCAGAGAGGACATAGAAGCCGGCCTTCAACGCCGGGATGATCTGGTTTTCCAGACGGTCGGCGAAATCGGTGGCATAGAACAGGCTCATGGTCAGCGGGCTGAGTGTATGCCCGGTCTTGGCCGCCTCCAGGCCGGGTTGGGTCAGCGCGGAGCGGCGCATACCGGTATCGGATACGGCAAATCCTTCGTCTTCCAGCCATTTCCGCAAGAGCTGGATCTGGGTGGATCGGCCGACACCATCTGTGCCTTCCAGGACGATCAGTTTCCCGGGTAATCTTTCAGATTCAGATATGGAAATCCGGCGCCGTAATGCCAGTTGCTTCTTCATGCCGCACCTCCATCATCTTCCGGGTTTACTTCCAACTCATCTGGGATTGAAGTTCTTCGGCGGTTGCGCCCGGGTCCAAAACGCCATGAGATTTCTTGAGTATCCCCTTGACGACGGTGCGGACCAATTTTTGTTGTTTTTGGACCGGCATGGTGCCATCGATTTTGGTCAGGCCAAATTCCTCCACCATCCGCTCATATTCATCGACGATCATTTGCTGGAATAACCGGAAGCTGGTGATCTTATTATCAGAGAGACCCAGGTCCATCCCGGCTTCGTAGTATTTGATCTTCGCCCGGGCGGACGTGATCCGCTCGACCGCGATATCCAGCGGAACGGAGAAATACAGAGCAATATCCGGCTTCAAGGCGAAGGAGTACAGGTTGCGCACCCACTCGCGGTCGACGCCCCGGGTGACATCCGGGCAAAGGCGGTGAAGGCATACCGGTCTGCCAGGACGATAGCCCCGGCTTTGAGAAGCGGCAGGATCCGGTTTTCCCAGCGATCGGCAAAATCGGTAGCCTGGATCAGTGAGAAAGTAGTGGGGGTGAACATCCGGGTATCTTTAGCCAGACGGGTGGTGCTTTTTACCAGGTCAGATGAATTCCACTCGGAGAAATACACCGATCTGCCCTGTGACTGCAGCCACTTGTAGAGCAAATCGATCTGGGTGGATTTTCCGCTGCCATCGATCCCTTCCACGACGATCAGTTTTCCGGGATATGGATTGGGCGCTAACATGAGACCCCCTTCCAGTGCTAATTGGCCGCGCCGCTCTCCATCATATCCTTATCGTTGGACGCGACTTCCAATAATTCTCCAGTAACCACAAAAATGGTCCGTTCGCAGATATTGCTGACCCGATCCGCGGAGCGTTCCAGGTTATGCGCAGCCCAGAGGTAGTAATTGGCGTGATCGATCACTTTCGGATTGGCCAGCATGGTGGCGACCAATTTGCGGTATACCGTTTTATACAGATCATCCACCATATCGTCATCAGCCGGAATGGCTCTGGCCAATTCAATATCTTCGGCGATAAATGCGGTCAACGAGCGGTGCAGCATGCTAACCGCGATCTCAGCCATTTTTTCAAGATCTCGCATTGGAGCCGGTATATTTTCATTTTCGAGCAGAATATTGATCTTGGCGATCCCTTTGGCGTAATCGCCAATCCGTTCGAGTTCGTTCGCCACTTCGAGGATGGCAGCCAATAACCTCAAATCATGAGCCATGGGTTGCTGGGTGGCGATCACCAGGAGAGTGGCGCTCTCGATGGCAAACCTCTTTTGATTGACCACATTATCCGCCTGGAGGACTTTTTGCGTCTGAACTTTGTCTCTGGAGCGTAAAGCCTTCATCGCGTCCAGCATATTCTGCTCAACCAGGCTGCCCAGGGTCAATATTTCGTCCTGCAGTTGGTGGATCTCTCGATCCAGGGTTTCACGCGGCATAGTTCTCTCCTCTTTAAGAATAACCCCGGCAATTAACCAAATCTACCCGTAATATAATCTTCCGTCCGTTTGTCTTTCGGGTTGGTGAAAATCTGACTGGTTTCTCCGTACTCCACCATCAACCCGGCCCGGTCCGTATCCATGGTGAAGAAAGCCGTGTAATCTGATGCGCGGGCTGCCTGCTGCATATTATGGGTAACAATGATTATAGTGTAATTTCTGGAGAGTTCACGCATTAACTCTTCAATCTTCAGGGTGGCGATCGGGATCAAGCGCTGAGCAGGGTTCATCCATCAGGATGATCTCCGGCCGTACGGCCAGCGCGCGGGCGATGCATAATCGCTGCTGCTGCCCGCCGGAAAGCTCCAGCGCACTGCGATGCAGGTGATCTTTCACTTCTGACCACAAAGCAGCGGAGATCAGCGTCTCTTCCACCAATTCATCATAGCTGCCCTGGTATCCGTTGATCCGGGCGCCCCAGGCAATATTATCGTAGATGGATTTTGGGAAAGGGTTTGGCTTTTGAAAGACCATCCCGATCAAACGGCGCACTTGAACTGGATCCACCTGGGGGTCATACAGATTGCTGCCGTGGAAAAGTACCTTGCCTTCCACCCTGGCGCTTTTGATGAAGTCATTCATCCGGTTGAACGTCCTCAACACGGTGCTCTTCCCGCATCCGCTCGGACCGATAATCGCGGTGATCTTCTGCCGCGTCACAGGTAGATCCACCTCCTTTACCGCCCGGAAGGTACCGTAAAATACGTTCAAATCCTTCGTTTCGATAGCCAACCCATCCTGGGGTTGATCCTGTGAAAAATCAATCATGCATTCCGCCTTGAAAATCGATTCCGTAACAAGATTGCTCGCTGCGTTGAGCGATGAGCAATGATATCAATAATACCAAAATTGCCGCAGCCGCCATACCGATGATACTCTTGCTTGCGGTCTTGTGATCCAATTGTAAATCTGAATCGGCAATACTGTAAACTGTGAAAAAGGTCCGGTTGGATCGGTGGTGATCAAAGTGGACGCGCCCACAATGATCAGTGGCGCCGTCTCACCTATCGCACGGGAAATTGCCAGAATCGTTCCGGTCAATATTCCTGGCATGGCATATGGAAGGACATGATGCCAGATCGTCTGCCATTGGGTGGCGCCCAATCCATAGCTGGCTTGTTTCAAGCTGATCGGCACAGCCCTGATCGCTTCCTGGGTGTTGATGATGATCAACGGCAGGACCAATAATCCCATGGTCAATCCGGCAGATAGGATCGTCCGGCCATTCGCGCCGTTCATGCCGAATAACTGTCCGCTGGTAAAGAAGGCCAATGCCCTCACGAAAATTGCCAATCCGAGAATACCATACACTATGGATGGGACTCCTGCCAGATTATCGATATTCGTTTGGATGATCCGGTTCAACCTGCTGGAAGTGGTGTATTCCTCCAGGTAAATCGCCGCTCCAACACCGATCGGGAAGGCAAAGAGGATGGTGATCAGGATCATCCAGAGCGATCCAAACAGGGCAGTCCGAATACCTGCGGTTTCCGGGCGGCTCGCCATCGACCGGGTGAGCAAAGTTTGATTGAACCAGGATCGGAATTGGATGTTGCCTGAGGGATATTTCTCGTTCGCCAATTCGTTGATCCGGTTTTTTTGTGTGATCAATTCCACCAGGGAAAATGATTCCTCCACCTGGGGTTTGACGACTTTCTCGATCAAGATCTCACGCAGGTTTTTAGATGAGCGAGAGACGAACGCTTTCTCCTTGTCCAATCTGGCAATTTCTCCTCTTGCCAGGCGTGCTTTCAGGATCAAGATCATCTCGCTGGATGTGAGATCATCCATGGGTTTGGATGTCAGGGATGCTGGGTCCAATTTATTGACGATTATGACATATCCGGTTGAGTCGTTCAGAATATTGAACAGAAGGGCTGCCAGGACAATCATGGCGACTGCTGTCGCGATCAAATATACCCTGCGCCAGATCAGGCTTTGACTGTGCCGCAACCGGAGGTTCTGTTTACTCTCCGGAAATCGGTCATCCGCTCGCTTTGGCTGAGAGATCATTCATACACCTCACGAAATTTGGAAGCCAGTTTCCGGCTAATCAGGTTTAACGTTAACGTGACCAGGAACAACAGGAGACCGATGGCGAAGATGCTGTTGTAATCCGGCGTATCGTATCCCAGGTCTCCACCGCTAATACGTGCGATGTATCCGGTCATCGTCTCTGCCGCTTTTAGTGGATTAAAGGTGAATGCAGGGCCGGAACCAGAGGCGATTGCGACGATCATGGTCTCACCGATCGCTCGTGAAATACCCAGAATGACCGCTGCAGATGATGCCGGAGAGTGCGGCAGGAACTACGATTTGCATGGCGACTTCGAATCGGGTGGCTCCCAAACCGAACGCAGCTTCACGGAGAGAGTGTGGCACCGCCTGAAGCGCATCTTCAGAGATCGAACTGATCATGGGCAGGATCATCACACCCATGACCAGACCCGCCGACAACATGTTGTATACACTCATGGTTTCTGGCCCAACCATCGAGCGCAGTAGGGGAGTGACAAAGGTCAACGCGAAATAACCGTAAACAATGGTTGGAATCCCGGCAAGCACTTCCAGGATTGGTTTGAGGATCGATCGAGCTTCTCGAACTGGCATACTCGCTCAAGTAGATGGCGGCGGCCAATCCCAGCGGGATCGCCACGATCATCGCGAGGAAAGATGTGATCAAAGTGGCATTGAGGAAAGGTAATACGCCGTAATTCCCGATGGCGGGTTGCCAGGCGGTTGTGGATAGAAATTCCGCCAGGCTGACCTCAGGTGAGTTGAAAAACAGCAGACTCTCCTTCCCCAGCTCAAAGACGATCCCGAGGGTGGTCCCGATGGAGAGTATGCCGCAGAACGACAAAAAGACCTGGATAATCCATTCGCCGGGTTGAGGACGTTTCTTCAATTTGGCAAGGATCGCGGAAGTAGTAGGCAACCCTTTTCCGTTTTCGACCGGGGAAGGACGGGATTTTAGTATGCCTTAAATCATGAAGTTCTCTTCAATCTCAGCAGGCTGAAGCCACGCTTGAGCATTGCTTCAGCCTGCTGTGTCATTTTGATTATTATTGAACCGCATCCAACCAGGCCTGCCTGGAGGCATTCAACGCTTCTTCAGAAGCCGGGAAGTAACCCACTTCATCAATCACCTCATTGACATGGGTCAGGTAGAAATTGATGAAAGCGGCTACCTGTGGTTTGGATTTCATGATGCCTGCATCCGAGTAAATATAGAGCGGTCGAGCGATCTTATATTCACCCGATTTCGCGCTGAATCCAGGTTGGGAGTGATCCCCTCAACAGACAGGGCTTTGAGTCGGTCTTTGTTTTCGCTGAAGTAAGCGTAGCCGAAGAAACCGATGGCATACTTGCTGCCTTCCACACCCTGTACCAGAACATTGTCATCTTCGCTTTGGGAGAGGTTCCCTGCCTCGAGAAATACCTTTGCGGCATTCTCTTTATCTTCTTTTCCGTACACCGGGAGCATCACCGCTTCGATGAAGTAATCATAGGTGCCCGAGTCTGTGCCCGGAACGTACCGTTGGATCGGTTCAGACGGATAGGAGGGGTTGACATCTGACCAGAGGACTGCTTCACTGGAGAAGATCCTGGCCAATTCCTCCATCGATACGTTAGTCAGGAAATCATTTTCGACCGAGATAACGATGGCTAGCGCATCCGTTCCCACTCGGAATTCGATCGGCGTTCGTTGAATAGCCAGGCAGGATTCCACTTCAGAGTCTTTGATCTTCGCGGCTGGCATTGGCGATGTCGGTTTCACCAGTTTTGCAAAATCGTTCAAAACCTGCCCCAGACCCGATGGAATCCAATTTATGCTCACCTGAAAAGCCCTGGTCGCTGAACATCAACACCAGTTGCTCTGACAGGGGGTAGACTGTTGAACTGCCGGCGCTGTAGATCTCACCCGACAGGCTGGCTGCATCCACATCAGGCAGTACGATCGCCCCGGTTGGACCATCCGTTGGCATTTCTGCCGGAGCCAATGTTGGGGATTGAGCTTCCGTTGCGGCCGGTTGTGGCACCTCTGTAGCTAAGACGGGTTGCGACGGCTGAGGTATGGTTGGTGTACAGGCTGAGATGATAATTGCCAGAAGGATGAGCGCGGTTATGGATAAGGTTAACTTGGTCTTCATTTTTTCTCCTTGAATCGTGATATGATGGATGTTTTTACATTCCATCGTACCCAGCCTTCTTTAAGGGCTGAGGTAGATTCGGTTAACATCCGGTTAACGATTTTTGGAGATTGGCTGATTTTTTGCAGAGATTCGAGTACCGCAACTATCAATTAGGCGTAGAATCAGGTATGATTGAAAATCATATCGAACAAAACAAGTAGCAGGAGGTTGGCGCGATGGAATCAGGAACTTTGATAATTGTTGCATTTGTCAGCCTTCTGGTTGGATATTTGGCAGGCTGGATCCTTACCCGGATGAGTTACTCAAAACCAGACGCAGAGGCCGACCCTGAAAGCAATTACCCGGGCTCGCGACTTGAACTGTTAAAGTTCAACATTCTGCTCTGGCGAAAAGACAAGAAAAGCCCGGTTCGGGCGGATGTCTTCGGCAAGACCATTAAATCACCCGAGGATTTATCTCTGGCAGAAAAAAGCCGCTTGACTGGTGAACTACGCGCCATCCAGACCTGGTTGGGACTGCCCGTGATGAGTTCATCCCCTTCCCTTTTGATCGAAGAATCTCTCCCGGTTCAGATAGAAGATCATCCCGAAGGAACGCCAACAGTGTCAACCGAACAGGTGGCGCCATCTGATGCGATGCCCGATGGAGATTTACCGGCATCCCTTCCACCAATTTCGGTGCCCCCGTTTATTGAACAACCTGTATCTGATCGGGTAAAACCCGTCGAGGCCAAGATCAGCCTGGGGAACACGCCCAAGCCCGAGCCGGTCGTGAGAAGCATTGTGCAACAGATCGATGACATTTTGCAGGAAAAGGTGACCCATTCGCCTCTGGCAAATACAGGGATCAAATTACAGGAGACTCCCCAGGGTGTCCTGGTCTGGGTCGGCAGTCAGTCTTATCAGGGAGTGGACATGCTGCCTGAAGGGGAAGCTAAAGCTCTGATCAACGCCGCCGTGAGAGAGTGGGAACGAAGAGAATAATATCGGATTCACATCTATCTCCATTTCTTGAGTAATCAACCGATCTAATGAAGATATGCGTATAGTCAGTCATCACATTATTGCTGACAATCAAACAAAACTATGGCATCCTACCCGTACCGCCAGGTTAAAAACTATCTGATCATCGAATTCGGCGGATTCCAACTGCTGGTTGCCACGGGCGTCCCCGACAGCCTCTGCACCTGCGGGGATATCGTGATCGAAGGGCAAACCTGGCCGACCAAAAAACAATCCCTGCGGATGACGCCTGCTCAATTCAAAGAAGCGGTGGGCGTGCCCCTGGATGGTCTGCTCGGTGCGGATATCCTCTCACATTTTGACTACCGGATCAACCCGTTCCGAAAGGATATCAGCCTCTCCCTGGATGAGGTCCACCCGTACGGGTACGCCGCCCATTTCGAGTTGTACCGCAGCGTTCCCATCGTCAGCATTTGGATCGGCCCAAAGGAGATTCCGGTCTTTTTCAACACCGCCTCGAATATGACCTTCCTTGCCCCGGAGATCGCCAAAGAATTCCCGCAGATCGGGGAAACCAGCGTGTTCTATCCCGGTATCGGGCATTTCAGGACGCCAGTCCATCGCGTCCTGGTCTGGCTCTCCGGCAGTGACACGGAACTGGAAGTTGGCATTCCCCCTGCATCCCTGCTGTTGACGATGAAAATGACCCACACACTGGGCATCCTCGGCTGCGATATTTTCCACGGTCCGGGGGTGTTTATCGCGTCCCGGCGGCGCGAAGTGATCTGGTTCTGGCATGACTACTAAATGGAGTGATATGAAACCTCAAATCGCATTGATCACACTGTTGACCGATTACGTTCCTGGCATGGTGAAATTCTACCGGGATGTGTTGGGATTTGACATTCTCTCTGATATGGGCGAATATGTGGAATTGAAGTGCGAAGGCGTCCGATTCGCCATCTGCGACCGGAGCATCATGCTGAAAGCCACCGGGCATCCGAGTTATTTGCAAGCCGCGGCCGGACAGGCGGTTGAACTGGCCTTCCCGTGCGAGACGCCTGAAGAGGTGGACCTGGCTTACGATCAGGCAGTTGCGCACGGCGCGAAACCGGTCAAGGCGCCGGCGAGCATGCCCTGGGGGCAGCGCACGGCCTTTTTCGCCGACCCGGAAGGATATATCCATGAATTCTTCTCAGATCTCCCGCAACAACAACCCTGAGAAACGGAGGGGGACATGTCACATCACATTTTGATCATAGATGACGATAAGATGATCGCCGAGATTATACAATTGACTCTCAAGAGCGATGGCTATGTATCCGAGGTAGCCTACAATGCAACGGAGGGGATGGAGAAGGCCATCGCCGATCCGCCCGCCGTGATTTTGATGGATTACAATATGCCCGGCAAGGATGGGTTTACGCTGGTGCGCGAGATGCGGACCATCCCCGCGCTGGAGAAGGTCCCTGTGGTGATGGTCAGCGCGCTTTCGATTCCCGACATCCTCACAGAGGCAGACGAACTCGGGGTGGCCAGTTTCATGGTCAAACCGTTCGATCTGACCACTTTGCTCGATCACGTACGGAGAGCCTATCCTCCGGGCATGAGTAGATAATTTTTCGGGAAATCGAATGGTAAATTATTAACCGTAGGGGCGTCCGGCCGGACGCCCCTACACATCTCCCAGATGCCCACATCTCAAAACAATGTAAACCAGGGTCACCGGCCGGTCGCTCCTACAAAATCTCCCGTATGGTCACTTCTTTATGTAAACGTATGGATAGCGGAATATCAATCCCTTTGGGGTGGTTGTTTATAGAAGCGGGGGTAACGACCCCCGCTTCTATTATTAAATTTCTCCCCTTCCAGCGAAAGGATCATGATTATTGAAATCCCCATGTCGCTGGAAGGGGCCGGGGGATGGCTGAAACTTGTGGCGCCCGGGCAAAATCGTTCGATGCTCAAAGGGCAGGAATAGCCCGGGCTTTTAACTTACTGGGAGTAGGAGGTCATGACCTCCTACTCCCAGATGCCCACGTCTCAAAACAATGTAAACCAGGGCGACCGGCCGGTCGCCCCTACGAAATCTCCTGTATGCCACACGTCTCAATAATTCAAACCATAACCGCAATGACACCATTGTATAATAATGAAAACCTTTCAGGGGTGAATTGGATGAAAGCCATAAAGACTACATTTCTAGTACTTATTCTCATGGGATTCGTGGGGCTATCCCAGGCCAGTCCATGCACAGACCGAATCACCGTACGATCTCATCGCCGAGATCAATGCCCTGCGGGCTTCGCTGGGCCTTGAGCCATACCAGATCGATTCCTGGATCATGGCGTACGCCCAGGATCACGCCGACTACATCGCTGAGACGATGCGAAGCTCCCATGACGAGCGTGATGGCTCCGGCCCCGATGACGCCGGCTTGCATGAAAATGTGGCTGGCGGTGATGCGGGTTATATCACACCTTACGTGGCTGTGAATGAAATCTGGTCGGATTGGGGTCACCGCCACATCCTGGTCGATTACCCATCGGGAGTATCGGCGCGGGGGTTGCACTGGCCGCGGATGGACAGGTCCATTATGTCGTGAACATCCGCGAATCGGATGGCGCCTTCACCTGGATCACGCCGACCGGAGGTGCTGCCGGAGCTTCCACGCCCGGGGCAGAGTATACTCCCCTGCCTTTCCAGCCTTTCATCACCAGCACTCCCTCCGCCGATGGGGTCCTCATCCATACGGTGATGGAGGGACAGGCGCTGTGGAGCATCGCCATCTCTTACGGCGTGACCGTGGATGAGATCCGCGCCCTGAATGGCATTCCGTCCAATTCGACCGATATCTTTGTCGGGCAGAAGCTGATCATTCGTGAGGCGGGCGCGGCCATCCCCACCACGCGGTGGACGGCGAGGACGGTGGTGATGCATCGCAAACCCCCTTTGTCCCGACCTTCACACCGCGTCCGACTCACACCCTGCAGCCCACATCCACACCCACCCCAACCCCGGAAGCGGGGCTGTTCGCCTCGAATGGACAGTCCCTTCTGCCGGTGATCCTCGTCCTCGCCGCTGGGTTGGCTGCCATACTGTTTGTGCAATTCAGGAAAGGGAAAAGTCAGGATTGAGCATTGGGTATTATCGTAATTCGTAGGGTGGGTTGAGGACAGACGTCCTCAACCCACCATTTCCATTAATTGAGTTTCAATTACGCATTATTTTTCGCTCCCTTTGCGCTCTCTACGTCCTTTGCTGTGAGGAGGTTTTGACTTAATTGTTGCGTTCCCCCTTTCGCCCGGAACGGGCTCGGGGGTATGTCTCACCCCATTTATTAAGGATCCAGCATATAACAGATGGAATGAAACGCCAACCCATTGGTGGGAACAAATTTCACATGGTCATCGTATAAACTGAGTGGGGAGAAAACTATTATCTATTGAATTCGAGTCTACCGGGGTGCCAACTGCTTAACCCTCTTAGTGAATAAGATCAAAGCAGAAAGCAAATCGTCAATTCTCTTGGAAAATAGTTTCCAGTTTTAAAAAATATGATCCTGAATGGGTGGTTCAATGGTTAAAAAGTCTATCGCTTTTTGTAGCATTGTATTTGGAGTTCTATTACAGCCAATGATCCCTGTCCAAGCGCGAACCGTGCCTACTATTCGCCATTTAAGACAAAATTCTCAGGACGCGTACGCATTGGTTGAGATGGTCAACGCGTTTAGAGTGAAAAACGGGAAGATACCCTATGAGATTAGTCCGATCTTGATGTCAACTGCCCAGGGACAGGCGGAATATATGGCATCCATCGGACAGATCACACACCTCGGTCCTGGCGGGGTGACTACAACAAACCGATTAATAGCAGCAGGTTTTCCCCTGGCAGGTGACCTTTCTTTAGGAGGAATTCGATCTGAGAATACCTTCGGTGGGACGAATATGACCATCGAGGATGCGTTCAGTTATTGGCAAGGAGACGACATCCACTTAAACACCATGACCTCCCCCAACTATACCCAAATAGGCGCCGGGATTGCAGTATCTGGCGAAGATGTTTACTTTGTTATTGACTGTGCCCGACATATCGGAGCAAAGATACCATATCTGACAAATACGCCTGCACCAACTATTGAAGGCGATAACTCAGGACAAAGCGAGACTTCCAACAATTCTGAATATGTCGATCTGGCTGGTGAAGAGCCGCTTGCACGCAGTCTCTCCACAGCCACCCCTGATACTGGCGGAAACCTCTACCATATGGTAAAACCGGGTGAGACATTATGGTTAATTGCCGTTTCTTATGGGGTAAAAATCGTTGATATTCGCCAACTTAATGGGCTATCTGAAACCGAAGCGATCTTTCCAAAACAAAAACTTCTAATCCGCCAGGCAGCGATGGGAACTGCCGGTCCGACCAAGGTTGGGTCAGCCACGCCCTTCGTCCCGACCTTCACACCGCGCCCGACACACACCTTACAGCCCACATCCACGCCCACACCAACCCCGGAAGCGGGGCTGTTCGCCTCGAATGGACAGTCACTACTGCCGGTGGTCTTCGTCCTCTCGGCAGGGCTGGTCGCCATATTGTTTGTGCAGTTTAGGAAGGAGAAAAACCCGGATTGAGCGTTGGGTGGGTATTATCGTAATCCGTAGGGTGGGTTGAGGACAGACGTCCTCAACCCACCATTTCTATCAATTGAGTTGCCGGTTCAACATATTATATTCACTTTCTCTGTGTTCTCTGTGCCCTCAGCGATCTGTGCTGCCCCCCGAGTGGAACGAGTGCGGCTTTTGTGAAATCATTGCTGCAGGACCACACCCTACCTTTGCTCTAATACCTGCCCCGCTTCGCGTACTCCGGCAGGGTCACATCCTTGCCCACCTTCTCGATCTTCACCGCGCAGATCTTATACTCGGGGATCTTGGCTTTCGGGTCGATGGCGTCATTCGTCAGCACGTTTACCGATGCTTCAACGAAGAAGAACGGGATGAACACCACCCCCGCCCGGGTCTTCTCCCCCACCTGCACGCGGATGACGATGCTCCCGCGCCTTGAACTGACCCTCACCTCGTCACCATCCACCACCCCCAGCACTTCGGCGTCAGCCGGGTTGATCTCCATGAGTGCCTGCGGGTACAGATTGTCCAGCTTGGAGGCGCGTGTCATGGTGCCGCCGTGCCAGTGTTCCAGCACCCGTCCGGTGGTCAGGATGAAGGGATACTCGCCATCCGGCATCTCAGCCGAGGGCAGATATTCCAGGCTGTGGAATTTGCCCCGTCCGGACGGGAAGCTCTCGCCGAACAGGAAGGGTGTGCCGGGGTGGTTCTCATCCCACACCGGGACTTGCAATCCCCAACCTTCCAGGCGGTGGTAGCGGATGCCGGCGTACTCAGGCATGACCGTGCCCATCTCTTCGATCACCTCGCCGGGATGGTGGTAACTCCAGTAGGCGCTGTTCGGTCGTCCAAGTCGCTTTTCGATATGTCTGGCAAGGTCGCAAATAATTTCCCAGTCCGGGCGGGCAGTTCCAGGCGGCTCGACCGCCTTGCGGATGCGCTGTACCCGCCGGTCGGTGTTGGTGAATGTGCCGTCTTTCTCAGCGAAAGCGGCTGCCGGCAGGATCACATCGGCATAGGCGTGGGTCTCGTTGATGAACAAGTCCTGTGCGGCGAAGAATTCCAGCTGTTCGAACTGGTGGCGCACATGGGTGGAATTGGGCTCCGACATGACCGGGTTCTCGCCCATGATGTACATGGCGCGCACCCCGTCGGGTCCAAAATTCTTGACGATCTCGGTGTTGGTCAAACCGCGCTGACGGTTCAATCCGCCCGGTTCAATGTTCCAGGCTTTCTCGAACTTGAGCGCGCTTGCTTCATCATCCACCGGTTGATAGCCGGGGTAGTGCCAGGGCATGGCACCTGAATCCGATGCACCCTGCACATTGTTCTGTCCGCGCAGAGGGTTCAACCCGGTGCCTTCCCGTCCGATCTGACCGGTTAGCAGCGCCAGATTGATGATCGACAGAGCGTTTTCGGTGCCGTGGGTATGCTCGGGGATACCCAGCGCCCAGTAGATGGCAGCGTTCTTCGCGGTGGCGTACATCCGCGCCGCCTGCACGATCAGGTTGCGGTCGACCTTCGAGATCCCCTCAGCGTACTCCGGGGTGAATTTCTCCATCGAAGCGGCGAACTCCGCAAAGCCTTCCGTCCGGTCGTCGATGAATTTCTGGTTGTAGAGCTTTTCCTTCAGGATGACATGCGCCATCGCCGAAAAGACCGGGATGTCGGTGCCGGGTTGCTGCTGCAGCCACAGGGTAGAGAAATTGACCATCTCGATCCGGCGCGGGTCCACAACGATCAATTTCGCGCCGTGCTGTTCGATGGCAGCCTTCATCTGCAAGTCCGATGATGGGGTGCGTCTCGGTGGTGTTCGAACCGGTGACGATGAACACGTCGTTATGGACGACTTCCGCGGCGGTGTTGCTCATGGCTGATGATCCGACCGCCATCTGCAACGCCACCACCGATCCGGCATGGCATAGACGGGTGCAGTGGTCGATGTGATTGGATCGGAACAACGAGCGGAACATCTTCTGCAGCAGATAATTTTCCTCATTGGTGGCTTTGGCACAAGAGAACATGGCCATCGCGCGGGAACCGTCCCGTTTGTATATGGCGCACATCCGGTCAGCCACCAGGTTGAGCGCTTCCTCCCACGAAGCTTCCCGCCAGGCAGACATATCTCGCGCGGGATGACGCTTTCCGGGCAATTGTGCTTCCTTTCGGATGAGAGGAACCTGGACCCGTTTGGGATGATAGAGGTAATCGTAACCAAAGCGTCCTTTTACGCACAGATTGCCGTGATTGGTAGGTGAATCGAACGGAGAGGTCACTTTGTAGATGGTGTTGCCCTTTATATGCAGTTCCAGGTTACAGCCCACCCCGCAGTATGGGCATACGGTTGAGACAATGCGGTCTTCACGGATCATTTGGACACCTCCATCAGCCATTCGCGGCGGGGTTTGAGGGCGTTGGTCGGACACACACCGATGCACTGTCCGCAGAACACGCAGGTGGTTTCGGTCATACCCTTGTCGTAGTAGGTGGCCACCTGTGTTTCGAATCCGCGGTCTTTGAGGTTCAAGGCGAAGGTATACTGGGCATCCTGCGCGCATACCTGTACGCAGCGCCAGCATAAAATGCATTTGGCATAATCCCGGATGTACATCGGGTTATCATCCAACACCGGCGGGTTGCGGCGGGTGGCGTCGGGGAAGCGATGTTCGCGCGCCCCATACTCTTCCATCATCCGCAGCACATCGGGCGCTTCGGACAGGTCGACGGAAGCGGCCAGCATCTCCAGGATGGTCCGGCGAGCCAATCGGACGCGTTCGGTGTCCGTCTTCACTTTCATCCCTTCGCTCACTTTGGCGACACAGGCCGGAACCAGTACGCGCGATCCTTCCACCTCGACCACACAGATCCGGCACAGGGCGTTGGCGGTGCAGTACTCGTGGAAACACAGGGTGGGGATGACGATCCCCAATTCGAGCGCGGCGTGGTAGATGGTGGTGTTCTCCGGTACGGAGACGCTTTCCTCATCGATGAGGAGCTGGATCATTTTGGTCATGCGGCACCACCTTTCGCCGGTATGGGTGCGAATATCAGATCGGGGTTACGGTGCAGTGCGCTCAGGACAGCCATTGAGGCGGTCTGCCCCAATCCGCATATGGAAGCGTCGGTCATGGTCTGGCCAACCTCCTCCAGTCGTTGCAGGTCATCCGGCAAAGCCTTTCCGCGCATCATCCGCTCGAGGATCTCCACCTGGCGTTGGGTTCCCAACTGGCAGGGGTAACACTTGCCGCACGATTCCTCGGCGAAGAAATGCGCCAGCCGCAGGATGACGGTTCTCAGGTCGCGGGACTCATCAAAGACGGTGATCACGCCCGCTCCCAGCGGAATACCGGCGGTCCGCATATCTTCGAAGCTCAGGCGCACATCCAGGTGTTCCGGACCGGCAAAAGCGCCGGCGGCTCCACCCACCAGGGCAGCCTGGAAGGTTTTTCCCTTACGGACGCCGCCCGCCAGGTCCATCAACAGGTGGCGCATCGTCACCCCGAAAGGTACTTCATACAATCCAGGGCGGTTCACATCACCGGAAACGCAGAACAACTTGGTTCCGCTGGATTTTTCGGTGCCGGTTTGTTTATATTTTTCCCCGCCCATCTTCAAGATCTCAGGGATATTGGAGAGAGTCTCAACGTTGTTGATGACGGTTGGTTTGCCGAACAATCCGTGGGTGGTGGGGAAGGGCGGTTTGACCCGCGGCATTCCCCTCTTCCCTTCGATGGATTCAAATAGGGCGGTCTCTTCGCCACAGATGTAAGCGCCCGCCCCCTGCCTCAATTCCAGATCGAAGGCGAAATCCGTCCCGAGGATATGATCGCCCAAAATATGCTGGGCTCTGGCTTCTGCGCAGGCTTTTTCCATGATCTCAAACGGCTCCGTGTATTCGCCGCGGATGTACATGTAGCCTTTATGCGCCTGGATGGCGTACGCGGCGATGATGATCCCTTCGATGACCAGGTGCGGATCATCTTCCATGATCACGCGATCCTTGAAGGTGCCGGGTTCGGCTTCGTCCGCGTTGCAGACCACATAGCGGGTGGTTTCGGTGGTGGCCGCCGCGCCTTCCCATTTTTGCCCGGTCGGGAAAGCTGCGCCTCCCCGGCCGACCAGGCCGGAGGTCTTCACCTCGGCAATGACTTCAGTTGGCTGCATGGTGAGTGCTTTTTCCAGACCCGGCATATCCGCCGGAAGCGCGATAGTCCGCCAGCCAGGTGGTCTTGCCCTTGCCGCAGTTGCGCGTGAGAACGGCCACATCCCCACTGACGGTGGTCTGGTGCTTTCGGCTGGTGTTGGCGACCAGTTCGCGCCAGCCCAATTTCTGGATCCTCTCCTGAAGGTCACCGACAACCATCATCGAAGGGGCGATATCACACAGACCCAGGCAGGGCGCCCGTTCCAGGGTGATGGTGCTCTCTCCCTGGGATTCCAGCAATTCGCGCATGCGTTTGAAATACCCATCCGACCCTGCCAGGGCGCAAACCGGGTCGTTGCAGACATGGATCACGCTTTTGGAAACTGGCCGGTCGTGGAAGTGGGAATAAAAGGTGATCACGCCGTATACATCCACCAGGGGTATCTTTAGCTGAATGGCAATAGCCTGGGCGGCGGACTCGGGGATATACCCAAATAATTCCTGTGTTGCGTGCAGGGAGGGTAGCAGAGCTGTCCTACCGGCAGAACTGAATTTCTCCAGAATTGGTTGCAATCTTTCGAGAGTCGGATCAGGCATACGCGCTCCTTGGCTAGGCTTGCTTGATATTTTTCTGGCGTGTGGGCGAGGATAGGATTATTATAGGATAATATGTTTTCGATTGTTATTCAAGCCGGCGGCAAATCTTCGCGAATGGGAACGGATAAATCCCTGTTGTCATTCCGCGGTACGACCCTCCTGGAATGGATGGTGGGCAGGGTGGCGCATTTGACGGATGATCTGCTCATCATCTCCAATAACCCTGCCATTCAGAACCGGATGCCATACCCGGTTTATCCGGATCTTATTCTGGATCGAGGACCGCTGGGAGGATTATTCAGCGGACTGTCTTATGCGAAGAGGGATGCCGTGGCAATGATCGCCTGTGACATGCCATTCACTAATCCGGTATTGCTGGCAGAGGAAGCGCGTCTACTGGATGAGTTGGGTGTGGATGTGGTGATCCCCGCTCCGGATGGGAAGACCGAACCGCTGCATGCCGTCTACCGGAAGAGCACCTGCCTGCCGGTGGTTGAGTCTGGCTTGCGGGCGGGCATGTCCAGACTGATTGAGTGGCATGACCAGGTCAGGGTACATGCCATGGACCTGGATTCGATCAAAGTCTTTGACCCGGAGATGAAAGCTTTTTTCAATATAAATACCCCCGATGATCTGCGCGTAGCCGAATAATGAAAAGATAAAGGAATAGGGCATGATGTTCTGATGCCAAACACTTCGCCGCCACCACGTCCCAACAGAACAACGCCCTCATCTCGCTGGTTCTTTTATTTCTCCGCTCGTTTCACTGTCAGAATTACTGCCGCAAGGATGAATCCTCCCCCAACTAACATGAAGGATTGCACCGGTTCAGCCAGGATCAATGCTGCCAGCGTGACGGTGACAACCGGTTCGAGGGTCGAGAGCAATGATGCGTCGGTTGGACCGACGATCTTCATCCCCGCCAGGAAAGTGGCGACCGGGATGATCGTCGCCACAACCGCGATACCTGCCAATACCAGCCAGCCGGCGTTGGTCTCCGGCCAGTGTGGACCGCGGATGGCCGTCAGACCGCCATAGACCAATCCGGCAGAGGCAAAGATGACTGTGGAAGATTGGATGGCGGTTACCTTTTGCAGCACACCCGTCCCTACGATAATGTAGACCGCATAAATGGCTGCCGAGGCGATCGCCAGCAGTATGCCGGGCAATTGACCTCCCTGGGGATTGGCTGTCAGCGCAGCGCCTATCGTCGCCAGGATCAGCGCGAATAATTTAATCGGGGTTAACTTCGACTTCAGGAAGATGATCGAAAGCACCGTCACAAACATCGGATAAAGATAAAGCAGGAGGGATACCAGCCCGGTCGAGGCGAATTGGATGGCGCTCATAAAGCAGAACGATTGCCCGACGTACCCGAGGCCGCCCATTCCGATCAACTGGAGCAGGGTGCGCCCGCGCGGAAAGGGGATCCTCCGGATCGCCATCCATGCCAGCATGACAAGAGCGGCTGCCGAGAAACGCAGGAACATCATCGTGGTCACATCCAATCCGTCAGCGTAGGCAAACCGTCCAAAGATCGGGAGTGAGCCAAATGCTGCCGCAGAGATCACGATCAATCCGATTCCCAGGGCGCGGTTCATAAGGAGTATTTTACAGGAGATTATTCCGGTTCAAACAACGGTTCTGCCTGGGATTTTGAATAGCCTGGTTCAAACCCGGTATATAATGATCCTTCATGCAGACGAACACGCTCCTCCACCGTTTTGATCAAGCTCCGCTTGGGAAGTTCCATGCCACCCTCTTATTGCTGGCTGGTTCGTGTTGGTCTTGGGCTGCCTATGGTGTGACGATTGTCGGTTTCATGCTCCCATCCTTGCAGGACGAATGGGGTGTGTCCTCGAGCGCGCTTGGTCTTCTGGCCGGGATTGGTATGCTCGGCATGCTGGTGGGGGCGGTAAGCGGAGGGATTCTGTCGGATCGGTTTGGGCGACGCAAGATACTGACCTGGATCATGCTCTACCTGGGGGTGATGTTCCTGCTCTCTTCAATCGCTGCGAATTATTCTGTTCTGCTTGCGTTACGTTTCTTCACCGGGATGGGCCTGGGTGCCATCCTGCCCGCTTCGGGAACGCTGGTGGCAGAATTCAGCCCGATCAAATATCGCGGCACCATGATGGTCTTGCTGAATGGCTTTTGGGGTCTTGGCGGAACGCTGGCTGCCGTTATCGGTTATTACCTGGTATTGCGCTTAGGGTGGCGGCCGGCGATGTTGTTTGGCGGACTTGCCATCCTCGCCAGCCCTATGGTCCATCTCCTTATTGCCCGAATCCCTACGTTTTCTGCTGGGAAAAGGCCGGCTGGAACAGGCACAAAAGGAAGCCGAGCGTGTCCCAATCGCTAATTCGCAGAGCATTCCAATTTCCAAGGATCAATGGGCAGGTCCATCGCAGAGTCCGCAGAGTAATGGCGATGGCATTTGGTCGGCAGCTTACAGCCGGATCACTGCAAGTCTCTGGATACTCTGGATCGCATTGAATTTTCTCTACCAGGGGGTATTCATCTGGCTGCCAACCCTGCTGGCGGGAGCAGAAACCACCTACAACCGGTCATTCTCTGCTAACCCTGTTTATCAGCCTGGGGCAAATCCCCGGGACGCTTTTGGTTGCATACCTGGCAGATCGGGTCAGCCGGCGTAATCTCATCATCCTCTCGCTCGGGTTGCTCGGGGCTGCTGCCATCTTGTTCAGCCTGGCCAGCGCCACCTTGTGGGTCTTGATCGTTGGATTTTCCCTGATGGTCTTCAATGGGATGGCCTGGGGTTTGGCGCATCCGTTTTCCGCAGAGTTGTATCCAACTGCCATGCGTGGAACTGCCACCGGTTGGGCGACCGGAATAGGCCGTCTGGGCGGGGTCGCCGCACCGTTGATCATCGGTTGGGTCGTTCAGGCAGGTGGCGGTATGACGGTTACCTTTTCCATACTGGCAGGTGCACCGGTGATAGCGATGGTCATCCTGGCCGGGTTGAAGTTGAATACGACAGGCCGCTCGCTGGAGGAGATCAGCGGAAAATAAACCTACTCGCGGACCTGTTGCATCAGGGTGGAGTCAAACCCATCGGATTTGATCCGGGCAATGAGGAGGTCCTGCATCTCGCGGACCGTTGGCACCTCGTCATCCGGGCAGGGTGCGGAATGATTCAATATCGTCCCGTTCTGCCAAACATTGTAGGTCGGAATAAAATCAACATATTTTTGGCAGATTGTCATCCGAAAATTCCCATATTCAAAATATGGTGGATTTCCACCAGGAACTTTGGGTTTATGCCAGATGACGCCATAAACTGGTCGCATCAAATCGGGTTGAGCTTGAACCAGTGACACCCCTTCCATCCATTCCGGAATGTCCAGTCCAAGATAATCCAATACCGTTGGACCAATATCGAGGTTATTGGTATTGCTGGTGATCCGACCTTTTATTTCATTTCCGGGAAACCAGATCAGAAGTGGGATTTTGTGCAGGGTGTCACGCGAACGAGGATGATCTGTGTAGAGAATGACCATCGTATTTTCCAACTGCCCGGTCTTGTCAAGTGCGGCAAAGATTTCCTGGATATAACCATCAAAATCACGTATGGCGTCGTCGTAAAAATCGGGCATCCAATCCTTCGATTGGATACTTCCATTGGAATAGAAATCAGCATCGGGAGCGTATTCGGGTCCATGTGTCCCAAGCAAGTGAACATGGGCGAAATAGGGCTGGTTTAATTCCTCTATGATCTGAAGCAATTCGGGAAGGCGATCCTCACGGTCTTCGATCTGGTTTGGTTCATAAACGGCTGAGAACGGATCGGGCATGACGCGCAAGTACGAAATATGCATTAAACGGTCGGTTGCGCGCTCCAACAGACTGTCGAGAAAGAATTGAACCGAATCGGGAAGAAAACGGGTGATAAATCGGGAAAAACCGCTGGCATTCAGCGAAACGCCACTCGCCCTGTGAAATCCGCTCTTCAAATTCAGGGTCAACGCGTCTTCATAGATCGAATATGTGATCTCATAATTTTGATAGCCTGTGTCCATCAGAATACCTGGGAAGTGCTCATAGGCGTCTTTCCCTTTAAAAATTCAGGATATTTGGACACTTTCGTGCGGGTTGGCAGCTTGCCGGTGAAAATGGAACCGACAGACCCCGCTGAATTGTTGGCATTCGAGAAATGGTTCTCCATCAATAAGGCATCATCCACTATCGAAGAGATAAACGGCGTAGTGTCCCGTCCATAACCGTAGAAAGGAAGATGACTGGCGTCCAATGCATCTGTGCCCACCAGGATGATATTTGGGGTACGGGTGGGGACTTTCGCATTCACCAATCGGGCGGAATCGGTCCGAGTGAAAAATCCAAGGAGCGCCGCCAGGGTCAGACAAGACCAGAATTGCTAGAGCAATCATTCCGGTTGTTTTTTGCGATTTTGGATTTGAGGCAAATCTGAACAAACACCGGTAACAAAAGTAGACGATCAGGGCAAACAGGAGCATATATGCCCCCCGCCAAATTCCACGGGACCGGATGATGCCGTAATCGAGCACGTTGTATGTGAAGTTATCAATGATGAGCAGCGCAGTGATGGCAAGGAAGGCAGATGCGACGAAAAGAAGGAAACCTTTTCCGGCGGAATTCAACCAGGGGAACGGCAGGAAAGACAATCCCGCCAGAAGGAGGATCAGGGGAATAATGAATAGAAAGATGGTCCATTCCGTCTGAAGAAAAACCAGTACCATTTCCCCTATAGATAATGTGCTCAGGAAGGATGATTTTGTAACGAAAAATACCCATTCCATCAATACATATATGAAGACAGATGCGAATACCGATGCAACCAATAAGTAGAATGGAGTTTTTTCGAGCGATTTTGCTTTTAACGACTTCATCGTTGAATATGATGTCCTTCGAAAATTCATGTTGAATAGAATGTGAATGGATGTGATGAGTTCTTACGATAAGAATTATCTGCTGATTTCACAGAAACACCGGGTAAACATCAATCTTCTGAGCAGGTATATTCCGGATTGGATGATTGGGCTTCGATTTTTATCAGACCTCCAACCCAATAGATGGGAAGAGATTATTCTCGTCATCTGCCGGGCAAAATTGTATCCATATACTGTCGACAGATTAATCAGTAAAATGGCTTCGATCATGGCTCTCGATAAATGACACTCTTTCATTATTGCACTTCCGATTTTCTCCAATGCATTACTTCATTTTTGGAGAAGATCGGTATTAAATCCATAACCGTTCAATTCCTGGATGAGGTCTGTTTTGATCTCTTCGTGCGTCAGGATATCCTGTCCCTGGCAAGGTGTAGGCATCCCCTCGATCTCACCAAACGTCCATTCATCAGTTCTTGCGGTGTAGTAAGCATAATTCTGGCAAACCACTTCGCTGAATATCCCAAAACTAGAAAATGGATTATCAGTTTTCTTCGTTCTTGTACCAGACCCAAAAACAGGTCTCCCAAGATCCGGCTGCCCATCCAATAGAGATATACCATCCATCCAATCCGGAATTGGTTGATTCAGATAGTCCAGAATGGTCGGAGCAATGTCTATGTTTTGGGTATTTCCAGAAATTGTTCCTGCATATTGACCGTCCGGGAAGAGGAAGATGAGGGGAATTCTTTTTGGAACCACTCGGGTACGGGGATGATCTGAGTATATAATGATGACCGTATTTTCTCGGATACCAGCATTCTCCAGGTGGTCGTAAATTTCGCTAATGTAATGGTCAAAATCAAGGATTAAATCGTCGTAAAACTCTTGCATTCCATCCTCGTTTTGTTCGATCCCAGAGGAGAAAACTTGCAATTCAGGGGCAAAACGTGGACCATGCGTACCCATGAGGTGGACATGGACAAAAAAGGGGCGTTTCCCGGTTTCAATTAGATCAAAGAGTTCATTCAGCCGTTTTTCCCGGTCTTCTCCTTCGCTGATCCTGAAGACTTCACCGAATGGGTTGGGCATCTGTTGAATGAAGAAGATATGATTGATTCGGTCGCTGACCCGCTCGAATGATGTCATCAGAAAGTATTGCACCCGGTCTGATGAGAGCTTACCTAAGATTCGCATTAAGGGATTGGTATCAATTGACTTTCCATTTACTCTGTCAAAGCCATCTTGGAAATTCAGGGAATAAGCATCTAGATATCGGGTGTGTGTGATGGAGGTGTTCGTATAACCCATCTCGCGGAAAATTCGTGGGAGGTGGAGATACGCATCCGCGTTCTGCAATGTATCCTGAACGGATACAACTTTTGTAGCGTATGGAATTCGACCGGTAAAGATCGAGACGATAGATCCGGAAGACTGACCACAATTAGTAAAATTACTCTTTGCAACGAGGGCCTTGTCTGCTAATAAATCCAGAGTGGGGGATGTTTCCCGCTCGTACCCATAGATCGACATCCTCTCCGCGTTCACACCGTCTGAACCAAGCAATATGATATTCGGCAGCGGCTCAGCATTTGGTTTTGGTTGCTGCGCGGAAATCTGAACCTGGCTGACCTGGGTCAATAGAGTGAATACCAAACCGGCAGCAACGGGAATGATTAACGCTGAGCGCCACATAATTAATCTGTTTCTTGTTGTGAGTATCGATCAGTAATTTTACAAATTTGGTGATGTAATAGAGAAAGAGCAGCACGAATAAGCCCAAGTAAAATGCCCTTGTGATGCCTTCCGAATTGACTATCCCAAAACCGAGAATGGTATAAGTGAAATTATCGATCAGCAGAAGGGCGATCAATGAACTGAAGGCAGCGGGGATGATCGCAGCAACAAAGGTGACCAGGGAAAAGATTCGGGAACTCAGCTCTACTCTACTGATTATGGCGATGCCGACCCAAATCGGTAGGATGAGGATCGATGCTGTAGAATAGGAGCCTAGAAGAATGCTGACTTTTTCCCCGATTGAATATGCATCCATGAAGGATGGCTTTGTGATAAAAAATACCCACTCAACGAAAACATATAGAAATAAAACGGATCCAAAACAGATCCATACTACAGATCGAAAACTAGACTGTTTTATCCCACGGTTGTGGACTTCCGCTTCATTGATACCTGTAATGCATTTTCCAGACGGGCACTGTTTGAGTAGCCAGCGGATGAGTTGTTCTGGATAGAGAAAAGTCAACAACCCGAAAATTGCCGATGTAAGTAATAAGTACAAGAGTACAAGGGTCGTGATATGCATTAAAAGGTTTGAAGTCATCTCAGGAATTTTTGGCAAAACATGAAATACAGCGCCCGATCCGAATTTGTTAATAAAAAACGCACCAAAAAGACCGGAGAGGATACCCAATATGATCTTTTTCTTATTTATTATTGATGTAAGCGTTGGCATGAATGATCCGTAATCGAGAGTATTTTTGATTTTATCATCATTCCTATCATCAATAGCCAGATCTATTCGCATAGAAACATGCTCGGCCAGCAGTTAAAAGGCAGTCCAAATCCCATAGAGGTCATTCAAATTAATGCTTTTACTCACGGATGAGATAAAATCAAATCCAAAGTATAATTTCTTCAAATCTTGGAGGTTGCATGGAAATAACCTGGTATGGACATTCCTGTTTCCGGTTGGCCGAACGCGGTGTCGCGACCGTGGTCACCGATCCGTATGATTCAAAGATCGCCGGTTACGAGCCGTTGAAATTGAAGTCGGATATTGTCACGGTCAGTCACGACTCGGCCGGTCATAATTGCGTATCCACGGTGAAGGGGGATCCACGAGTCATTACTGGGGCGGGCGAATACGAGATCGGCGGGGTATTCATCACGGGCATCCAAACGGATGGCGCGGGCAAGAAGAAGGACGGCGAAATCCGTAACACCCTGTATGTATTTGATTATTACGGGCTTACCGTTGCACATCTGGGGGATATGTCCCGCGTTCCTACACAAACAGAAGTGGAAGCGTTGGGTCCGGTGCACATCGCATTGGTGCCTGTGGGCGGCGGTGGCAGTTTGAATGCCGCGAAGGCGGCCGAAGTGATCAGCCTTCTGGAGCCGAATATTGTCATTCCCATGCACTATTCAACCTATCACAGCAAACCTGAAAACCTGGAGCCTTTGAACAAGTTTACAAAGGAGATGGGTTTATCCACCATTGAGAACCTGCCATCCCTTAAGGTGACACTCTCATCCCTCCCGGATGAGACGCATGTGTACACCCTGGAGTATGAACATGCCAGAAACGGGACAGCCTAACTCAGCCAAGCTGATCATGACCTGGGATATTGCCCCCAATCGCGAGCAGGAATACTTTGAGTTCGTTGTTCGGGATTTTATTCCAGGGATCCAAACACTGGGCTTTGAAATTCAGGAAGCCTGGGCTACGGCGTATGGAGAGCGACCCCAAATTCAGGTAGGCGCGAGTATGTCAACCGCGGATGAGATTAGGTCGATACTGCAAACCAATGAGTGGATCCAATTGCATCAACAATTGATGGATGTTGTGATCCACTACGAAGAGAAAATTGTCATTACAAAAACCCGGTTTCAATTTTAGTATCCATGCACAGTGAAATATCGAAGCGGCTGCTCGATTGGTATGCCGTTCATGCGCGTGATCTTCCATGGAGGAAAACGGATGATCCGTACGCCATCTGGGTCGCTGAGATCATGCTCCAGCAAACCCGGGTGGATACGGTTCTTCCGTACTATGAGCGGTGGTTGAAGCGGTTCCCCGATATCCAATCCCTTGCCAGTAGTAATCAGCAGGATGTTTTGCAACGGTGGGAGGGGCTGGGTTATTACAGCCGGGTCCGCAATTTTCACCGGGCTGCGCAGATCATCGTCCATGATTTTGGAGGGTCAATTCCAGGGGATTCAGCAATACTGCTCACACTGCCCGGGATTGGCAAAGCAGGTGCGGCAGATATCGCGTCCATCGCATTTGGAAATGATATTGGATCGGTGGATGGCAATATCCGCAGGGTGGTGTCGAGGCTACTGGATCTGACTGAGCCTGTTGGTAGCAGGGCTTTCGAGAACAAGGTGCAAGAATTTATTGATGCCCATCTCCCACCGGGGAAAGCCGGCGATTACAACCAGGCCTGGATGGACCTGGGATCATCCATCTGTACGACCGATCATCCAGCCTGTGACGCTTGTCCGCTCAACGAATTCTGCCTGGCAAGAAAAAATGGCACCCAACCCATCCGACCGGTGAGAAAGATCAAAGTTGCCATTCCTGAGATCACAGTCACAGCCGGGATATTATTGGATGATAGGCGAAACACGGGTACTGCTGACCAGACGCCCTGAAAAGGGTTTGCTGGGCGGTTTATGGGAATATCCGGGCGGCAAACTCGAAGCGGGGGAGACACTGGAAGAGTGCCTGGCCAGGGAGTGGATGGAAGAACTCAATGTTCCCATCCAGGTGGGGACACTACAGGGGAAGTATCGACACGCCTATTCGCATTTCAAGGTGATCCTGTATGCTTTTTTCTGTGAGTATTCGGGTGGTACAGCGCCAGTGTTTGAGGGGAGCGAGTATGCCTGGGTTTCCCTGGATGAATTGGACAACTATCCCATGGGGAAGATCGACCGGACGATCACTCGAAATCTGGTTCAGAAACCATCACATTCCCGGTAAAAAGTCACCTCATATTAGCATATCCTCTCAAAGGTAAAAATCTGCTATCCTGTAAGTATGGATACGTTGGATTATCAAAAAGAACGCGACCGGATGGTGACCTGGCAAATCGAACGGCGGGGGATCTACGATGAAAAAGTCCTGCAGGTGATGCGGTCCGTTCCACGCCACGAATTTGTTCCACCCGGCCTCCAGGCGGAATCCTATACCGATTACCCCCTTCCAATCGGAGTTGAACAGACGATTTCGCAGCCATACATTGTAGCGCTGATGTCATCCCTGCTGGAACTCAAGGGGAATGAGCTGGTTTTAGAGATCGGCTCCGGCTCCGGTTATCAGGCTGCCGTCTTGAGCCGATTGGCGAAAAAGGTCATCGGGTTGGAGATCATTCCTGATCTGGCAGACAAGGCCCGTGTGACATTAGGCAGATGTGGTATTTCGAATGTGGAAATCCATTGCCAGGATGGTTCGGGCGGCTACCCTGATGGAGCGCCTTATCATGGGATTCTGGTCGCAGCTTGCGCCCCGGAGGTCCCAAAGGTCCTGCTGGATCAGCTACATCCCGGCGGACAACTCGTCATCCCGGTGGGCAATCACACGGAACAAATCTTACAGATATGGAAAAAAGACCTGGATGGCAATATCGAAGTGACCGATCACATCCCGGTTGCGTTTGTGCCTCTGAGGGGAAAATGGGGTTTTAAAACATAACAGGTGGAGCGTTATTTCGCTCCACCTGTCTCTTATATCAACTTAGGATTTTCCAATATTGATAAATACGACCGGACGTCTTCGGGTTTCGGAATAGATATGCGATTGAGCAATATTGGTCAGCTCATTCCGATCTTTTCCGCCATTTCGTTTGATCGCATCTGTGATCCGCTTCCTTAGACCGCTTTGGAAATCGCCATTCTCAGAGATGGAGATGAACCCGTGTGTGATGATCTCCGGTTCCCCCAAAATCTCATTGGTGAAACGGTCGATATTCACATGAACCATTACCATTCCATCCTGGGCCAATTGTTCCCGTTCATGCATGATGTCGTGGTTCACATCGCCCACACCAGACCCGTCCACGAAGACGTCACCGGCAGGCACCCTGCCATCGATCTTCATGCCGCGGTCATTAATTTCAATCACCTGTCCATTTTCAATGACACAGATATTGTCTAACGGAACGCCGACCTCCTGGGCCAGTCTGGAATGCTGCTTGAGGTGACGCAATTCACCGTGGATCGGTATGAAGTATTTTGGCCGGACCAGATGCAAGAGCAACTTCATCTCTTCCTGGCTGGCATGACCAGAAACATGGACTGATGCGATCTCTTCATAGATGACATTCGCACCGCGTTCGAATAAGCGGTTGATCATCCTTGAGATCGGTTCCTCGTTTCCGGGAATGGGATGGGAGGACAAGACGATGGTGTCGCCTTCCTTGATATCGAATTGCCGATTGGTCCCCATGGACAGCCGGCCAAGGATGGAAGAAGGCTCCCCTTGCGACCCGGTGCACATGATCACCACATCTTTGTCTTTCATCCCGAGCGCCTGGTCGATGGGTACTTGTACGCCATCGGGCACATCCAGGTAACCCAGCTTGTCGGCCATCTTGGCGTTATCCACCATGGATGATCCGGCAAAAGCCAGTTTTCGTCCGTAACGAGTGGCGGCATCGGCCACCTGATGCATACGGCTGATCAAGGACGCGAAGGAGACGATGATGATTCGGTTGGGTGCTTCCCGGAATACTTTATCAAAGGCTACATCCACCACTTTTTCAGAAGGTGTCCAGCCTGCGCGTTCAGCGTTGGTGGAGTCTGCCAGCAATGCCAGCACACCCCGGGAGGCAAACTCAGCCAGCTTGGCGTAATCGGTCGGCCAGTTGTCAACGGGTGTATGATCAAATTTGTAGTCACCTGAGTGGACGATCAACCCGAATGGAGTGGTAATCCCCAATCCAACCGCATCTGGTATGGAATGACAGACATGGAAAAATTCCACGTCAAACGGACCGATGGTGATCCGGTCGCCGGCGTGGACGGTATTCAATACAGTGCGTGAAGCCAGACCGTTCTTCCCTAATTTGACTTCGATCAGTCCTCGGGTGAGCGGTGTCGCGTAGATCGGGGCATTGATCTCTTGCAAGATGTGGTGGATCGCGCCGGTATGATCTTCGTGTCCATGGGTGATGACAATCCCCTTAACCCATTCTTTGCGTTGAATCAGATATTCAATATCCGGGATGATGTAATCAATTCCCAGCATGTCACTGGAGGGGAACATTAATCCTGTATCAACAACCAGAATATTTTCCCCGTATTCGTAGACCATGAGGTTTTTGCCAACCTCTCCCAGCCCACCGAGGGGAATGATACGTAATGCTTTATCTTTCATGTAAACAACCTTTACTTATACAAAGCCCCGGAAAATACCGGAACAAAAGTTCTAATTAAAAAACTCGGATTATTCATCCGAATAGATTGATTCTATCATGTGGATCGAATTGTGTCAAAATGTATGACAACTCAATGGAAGGTTGATCTGACGAGCTTATTTCGTGGCGTCTCCCGGAACAATTGGATATGCGATCACGATCAAGCGGTGAGTATTGTTTCTTTTTGGCCAGCAGGTGACCAGGGTGAGCCGCTCATCAGCCGTTTCGCCGATCCATTTTGCATTTTCCATCCGTTTTTCAATACTCGCTTCTCTCTCATTGAGAACCATCATCTCCGATACTTCAAACCAGAATGATTTGTTCCCTGAATAGACCCGGATCAGATCCCCATCTTCCAGGTTCACGAGATTGCCAAACACTTCTCCGAATTCATTATGATGTCCGTTAAGGACCGTGTTGCCTGGGATGCCCAGCGGCGCAGAATGATCATGCCATCCAACAGCGAATTCATCAGGTGCGAGCCATTGATCGAACCATTGGTCTTTCAGTTCAATCGATTTATTGGCCGCGATGATAACAGGGGCATCCAATTTGATCGAATCGATCACGATCCTATCCGGAATATATGCGTTATGGACGATCTGACGAGGAGAGGTCTTTTTTGTCAGCAATAATTGCTTTAGTTGGATCAGATCCTCCCTGAGAGCCGATTTTTCGATAGGCGCAGAGCCGGTCACAGGAATTATTCCCTGTTCATCCGGAGCGCTTGCCACTGAGGAATCCCCCTGCGATATGGGTGCGTTAATTCGTCTCTCAAGGGCATATTCCCGAATCAATTCAGGAATATCTAGATAAAGATTGGCGACCGAAATTCCCAGGAACAGAATCCCGATCACATAAAATTGGATTGGCTTGAACAATATGGGCTTCATTGAAATTCCGGCAGGGTAAGGACGCAATCTGCGTCCTTACCCTGCTCCTTCTGGTTACTTGTTTTCTTTCTTCTTATTGAGCTTGATCGCTAATCCCTGGCTGGTGAAGGCCAGACCAAAGAATACAAAGCCGAGGTTAAGGAAGAAAGTAGAGAGTGATTGATTTGCAAATGGATTTCCGCTCACATCGGCACCGGTCACCGGGATCAACAACTCTGGTTCAACGAAAGCCAGTTCGGCTGGATCTGGTGTCAGGGTTCTGACGATGGTGGGGATGCGGGTCGAGGTGATGACGACAGGGGTCGTGGGGGTCGATCCCACTATCTGAGTACTGGTCGGTGTGGTTCCGCCACCGGGAGTACTGGTTTTGGTCGGAGTTGAACCGTTACCGGGCGTGCTGGTGGTGGTAGGTGTCGAGGAAGGTTCCTGTTGCAAGCATGGGCTGGTCGGGCTGGTGGTCAGACTCAGGTTTTCCTGCACTTCACCATTGTTCCAGCGGATGGTCATCGTGTGATAGCCGCCGACAGTATAGAAAATGAGGGCGCTATTTGCCGGGACCGTCCCGTTGCCACTGTCGACGACAGCCAATTCAATTCTTTTCAGACTGGCTACTTTCGATCCGCCCAGATTCTGAACAACCGCGTTGTTCAATTCCCATTCGAAATCAACCGGGAAGTCATTTGGGTTCGTGACCGTCCACTGCTGGACGCCCTGAATACAAGCCCAGGCTAACTGCAGATCCAGGAAAGGAATTTCAGTGGGCGTGAGAGTGGGCGTACTTGTCGGAGTCTCGGTAGGAGTATTGGTGGGCGTGTTGGTCGGAGTCTCGGTTGGAGTGTTGGTGGGCGTGTTGGTCGGAAGCTCAGTGGGAGTATTGGTGGGTGTTGGTGTGAAGGTGGGCGTGAGGTTCGTCGTCAGTGTCGGTGTAGCTCCACAACTGTAGGTACCTGCATAGGCGCCCGGATTGTGTAGATACACTGTGGTTCCGTTCACGACCACGCTGGCAGATGTGATATTGTAGTATCCGGATGGTTTGTTGTCAGTGTAATGCCAGACGTTTCCTGTATGGGCTCCCGGAGCGATAGATCCATAGGTATAGGTTAATGTCCCCGGGGTGACGCCATCCGGCACATTGAGCAAGACGAAATGGATTTCCACCATTCCATTATTGAGACAGACAATATGGGAAAGATTTAATTGCAGTCCCTGCTGATTGTTGTTCGACTCTGTAGGCGTCGGTGAGTTTTCGATCGTTGGTGCGATGGTTGGCGTAAGGGTAGGTTCTTCCTGTTGAACGATCTGTTCCGTCGCTGTCGGTGTGTCTACTGGTGGAACATCGGTCGCAGTGGGTGGAAGTTGAGTTGCCGTTGGATCATCGTGTGATGGCCGATCTGTCCTGGTTGGTTCAGGCAGATCGGTAGGTTTGGGTGTCTTGGTATCCTTCTCGTCTTCATTATTTTGATTTTGATTGCCATTCAATGATTGATTGGATTCTGGATCTTCCGTTGGATCGCCCCCACCTGGTTCCTGGGTACCTTGAGATGGTTGCCCGGAACTGGATGAATTGACGAAAGCTGATACGGGTTGATTGATTACTGACAACAAGGCAGCCGCGAGCATGGAAACCATACCCAACGTGTACCCAAGCCGTGCCAGTTTTTGAAAAACTCTCCCTGTGTTTGTGAACATGGTATCCTCCTAAACAATAAGACAATTACGATAATAATTATCATAATAATATCGACCAAGAGGATGCGAGTCAAGGGAAAATGCGTTATTGTCGAATAGTCTAAGCTGAATTTAACCAAAAATGGGAGAAATTCTTAAGTAACCTTACTCGGGAAGGATGTAAAACAAACCAGAACCTAACTTTGAGACTAACATAGGTACCTGGTAGGCGTCGGAAAGTATGTCCTCTCGCAGAACTTCTTCACGAGTTCCATGGGTGACCAGCCTGCCTTGCACCAGAAGCAGCACTTTATCAGCAAACCTGGTGACCAGATTCAGGTCATGAATAGCCATCAGAATAGCCAGGTGATCTTCGTGAGCCAGACGGACAATCAATTCCATCAGACTTAATTGATAGCCAATATCCAGATGGGTTGTCGGTTCATCAAGAAGCATTACCTTTGGCTGTTGGGCAATAGCCCGGGCAACCAAAACCCTTTGTTGTTCTCCTCCCGACAGCTCTCCGATCGGCCTGTCGGCCAGCTCGAGGATATTGGTGCGCTCCATCGCAGACAGGACCAGGTCCTCATCAAGTTGGGTCAGATTACCCAACCAACTGATAAAAGGTGTGCGGCCCATTTTAACCACTTCGCGGACGGTAAAAGCCTGGGGTAGATTCCGCGCCTGAGGAATGACGGACAGCAGACGAGCTCGTTCTTGAGGATGGAGTTTTAGTAGATCGTACCCATCGATGGTGATCGATCCACTCTGTACCGGGAGGACGCCACTCACAGCGCGGATCAGGGTCGATTTACCCGCCCCATTCGGTCCGATCAGCGCGGCAACTTCACCAGGATGCACAACCGCATCCACGTCAAACAAGATCTGTTTGGCTCCGTAGGAAGCATTGATTTGATGGAGTTTGAGGGTCAGATCGTCCATAAGATTTTGGATTACCAGAAAGCCTGCTGTTTTGAACGCCGCAATACCCACAAGAAGAAGGGTGCGCCGATCAAGGCAGTAATGATCCCCAGGGGAATTTCCTGGGGTGGGAGCAAGACCCTGGCGCCGACGTCTGTCAATAGCAGGATAGCCACACCCATGAGCGAAGACAAGGGAATCAGGTGCCTGTAATCCGAGGTCCACAGGATGCGGACTACATGCGGCACAATGAGTCCGATGAATCCGATGATGCCGGTAAAGGCGACCGCCGCTGCGGCGGTCAGGGAAGAAGCCAGGATGACCATCGTCTTGATGCGATCCACATCCAACCCCAATTGGCGGGCTTGATCTTCTCCGAATTGGAGAACATTCAATGGATATCCCAGCAGGATAAGCCCCGCCAATCCCACGATGACATAAGGAAGCATGGCAATGACGGGTTCCCAGCCGGTGAGCGCGGATCCTCCCAGTAACCAGACGATTGCCCTTCGTAATTCGCTTTGTGAGTGGATCATCAAGAAGGATGTCAGGGCAGTGCAAAACGAGCTGACTGTAACTCCGGCCAAAAGCAAGTTTGTGGTTGGCACTGTTTTCCCTACCCGCGCCAGGGAGTACACGAGCAGGATGGTGAGCAAACCAAAGATGAACGCAGCGACCGGAATGGTGAACATGCCAAAAAGTTTGGCCGGCCACTTGATGCTCATGGCGATGACTGCGCCCAAGCCTGCGCCGGACGCCACCCCGATCAAGTAAGGATCAGCAAGCGGATTGCGAAACAATCCCTGGTAGGCAGCGCCGCTGCCCGCCAGGGACGCACCTGTCAGCGCGATCAGTACCATTCTGGGTAACCGCAGGTCGAATAAAATCGTGCGGAATACAGAAGAGACTGGATCAACCGGTATTCCCAATTTCTCACCCAGCAGTCTGAACAAATCCAGGGTTGGGATGGATACGCTTCCAACCGCCAGGCTTAATATGATTGCGGCAATAGCGAAAAGGGCAGTGAATACGTAAGGGTATGACCGGTTTTTCATGGATTCTCGATTTGTTACTGGCGGATCAATTCGGCCAGTTTTTCCAATCCATCCACGAGTCTGGGACCGGGACGGCTGACCAGGTTGTCATCGAAGGGATAGACTCGATCATTTTGAACGGCATCGATGATGTCCCAACCGGTCCGCTCTGACACAACCTCGGGGGTAATCCCATAGGCGGAATCACCCAGCAAGATAACCTGCGGATTCAGCGCAATGATCGCTTCCTGGCTCATCTGCACCCAACCTTCTCCGGCTTCTGATCCAATATTCATTCCCCCGGCCATCGTCAGCAGGTCATCAATATAAGAGCCTTTTCCCGGTGTCCAGGGTTTGGCGGCGTCGCTGCCATCCAGTTCGTAGAAAACTTTGATATTCGTATCCGGTTTGGGTAAGGCGATTACGGCAGCAACCCTGCTCTTCAGTGAATCAACCAGGGTTTGGGTTTCCTGTTCATGGCCAGTCAGTTGTCCAACAGTGGCTAAGACCGAATACAACTCGTCGATATTTTTGGGGTTGGGCAGATAATATACTGTCAGGTTCAAATCTTCCAACGCCTTCACAAGTTCGGGTGTATTGATCTCGGCTGCAAGCACCAGGTCGGGTTGAAGCGCAGCAACCTGCTCCAGGTTGACTTTGCCCATCGATCCACCCACGCTTGTTAGGGTTTTGGCTTCCTCGGGATAATCGGAAAATTCATCCCGCCCGATAACCTGTTTTCCCGCGCCAACCGCGAAAAGCATTTCGGTGTTCGACGGGGACAGGGAGACGATCTTTTGCGGGACATTGTCCAAAGTGATCGTCCGTCCCAGTCCATCGGTGAACGTCAGGCTTTTTTCACTGGGTTGTACGGCCGATGCACAGCCGGTTAATCCAAACAATAATGCTACTGACAGCAGAACCGGTATTAATCTTCTCATCTGAAATTTCATCGCGATCTCCCAAAACTAATGGCTGAAAAAACAAAAAAACCTGTCTCGCGACAGGTATGGCACGGTTGGGTCTTTTCTTTGGGCATATCTCCCACCTCCTTTACGCGAGGGTGTGGAGGTCACAAATTAGGCGGGCGACCTGGCTTGGATCAATTTCATCCCTACAGTTGCGCGACAGCACCGGACTTCATGTATTCCATGTCACCGGCTTCGCCTTTGAGCCTTCCCATCCGGGGGATAAGGCACCTATTTTGTCTATTCAGTTGTACATAAATTCTACAGCAATGGTTTCCGAACGTCAATCCTGATCGCGAACCGTTTCATCCGTATCTGCCCGCTGGTTTGAATCACTTTTTGCTGCTTCCGCTTTGATCGTAAAATACCCCAACATGGGCACAAAGTAAAATTCCTGCCAACCTTGTTTGTATTTTTCAGCCTGGCCTTTGGGTAACTCGGTCTGCTTCAAGGTCAGCAGAGTGCCATTCTCATTGGCTTCAAGCAGGATCTCGACCATGGAGGATGGATCGAGGGGATGGAAATCGGTAGTCCGCCACGACTGAACGATTCGTTTGTTCGGCTCAAGTTTCAAGAGGATTCCGGATATGTAACCATCCCAGGCAGAGAAATTCCCTCCCTGCCGGGGATCGATGTGGGCATTTCCACCGGTGATATCCCGGTGACCGATACTATCGATCCAGGCGGTATAGATCTCTTCCGGCGGAACAGGTAATTGGAGTGTCATGTGGAGAGATTGGGAGTCCGATTCAATGGCCATTTATATTCACTTTCTGCGGGTTTTCCTGGCTTTGCATCCAAATTATCCGGGTTCGATCTCCATATCCATGAGATTGGAAAAGTTGACCGGGGGATGAAATCCGCGGGGTACTTCCAGGATCATCGCGATGGGTGGCAAGACTGACTTTCCCTGTTGGATACGCACATTGGTATGGTTTAGTATATCCGGATAGGTGCCATCTTTTAAGGGCATTGTAATATCCCCTTGATTGGCCGAAACGTTGAACACACCCAGTAATCCACCATAATCAGAGACATACGAAGCGACAATGGCGGGAGTGCCGGCAGAAAAGGTAAACTGCCCCTTACTGATATGTTCACTCTTCTTGATTCTGGTTATCCGGGAGAGGAAATCTTGAAGCGGGTAATCCTTCCATTCCACCGGGTCACGATCAAACAGGGATGGCGTATGGTGGGCAGCCAATTCCTGGCCGGCGTAAATCAGGAATGCTCCCTGATTAAAAGCTTGAAACGCCGTCCATGCCAGGGCTTGATTTGAAGAAGACGCGAGATGTGCAATTCGAGCTTGATCATGGTTTTCCACGAAATGCAGTTTGGTGTAGCCTTCCGGATAGATGGCATGCTGAAAACGGTACATTTCAACAGCCTGGCCACCGGCTCTCTGCCTGTAACAACTGCTTGAAACAGCGGCCAGACGTCGTAATCGTAGGTTAGGTCAAATACCTGGTAGAGTTCGCCATCTGAAAGTGCAGGGTACCCTTTGGTCCGATGTTTTTCAACAAAACTTGCATGGACGGACTCCGCCAGCCAAATCACTTCACCGTTGACTTTGTTGACGGTCTGTTGGATGTCGTACCAGATGGAAATGGGCAGCAGGGAAGCTACATCGCAGCGAAAACCATCGACACCCATCCTGGCCCATTGCGCAAGTGAATCCGCCAGGTAACGGGTGAGGTTTCGATTTGGATGATTCAGGGCAACCACATCTGACCACTCGGGAACGGTCGTAACTGGTTTACGTTGATGATCCTGCCGGAAATATTCAGGATGACTTTTAGCTAGGAAGGAATCAGGGCTGGTGTGATGGAAAACAACATCCATCATCACCTGCATTCCGCGGTGATGGATGGCTTTGACCAGGTTGGAAAAATCCTCCATCGTTCCATATTCTGGATTGATAGAGCGATAGTCTGAGATGGAATAGGGGCACCCCAGAGTACCCTTTCGATGGACCGTCCCGATTGGATGAATGGGCATAAACCAGATGAGATCCACCCCAAGGGAAGCAATCCGATCAAGGTCCTTTTCCACTGCGCTGAATGTTCCATCTTGCGAGTGGTTCCGGACATAGATTTCGTATAGGACCAGATTACCGATTGATTTGGATCCCCGATTAGACATACTTCCCTCCCGCCTGGGTGGCGGATCACGTCGGGATGAACAGATCCCACCTTACTGGATTTTAAGCAGACTCAAAAATTCCGCGGCGATAGCCGGGTCGAAATGCGATCCGGTGTTTTCCTTAATATATGTAATGACTTTATCTTCACTCCAGGCTTTTCGATAGGGACGGTCTGATGTCAACGCATCCCACACATCCACAACACAGAATACTCTGGCTGAGAGCGGGATACGGTCACCTTTCAAACCGGTGGGATAACCTGTCCCGTCGAATTTCTCATGGTGGAAATGGGGAATATCCAGGGCCTGGTTGAGATAATTGATACTCCGCAGCATTTCGTACGCATACACCGGATGCTTACGCATGATCTCCCATTCTTCCGGGGTGAGTGGACCCGGTTTCAAAAGAATGTGATCCGGAATTCCCATTTTGCCTATGTCGTGAAGTAATGCTCCCCGGCGCACATGAATCAATTCTTCATCCAACATTCCCATGCGGTTGGCGAGATCGAGCGTCATGGTCATCACCCGTTGAGAATGACCTTCTGTAGCTCCATCCCGAAGTTCAAGAGCACGCGCCCATCCTTCGATCGTGGCATCGTAAGCCAGGGTCAAATCCAGATTTGCCCGCTGCAAATCCTGGAAGAGGGTGGCATTGTCCAGTGCAATGGCAGCCTGGCCGGTCATCGCTTCCAGAAAGTCCATCCAGACCTGATCTTTGGGCTCCGATGTGCGGCTGTAAATTTCCAGCACCCCTTTTACCGAGCCTTTCGATATCAGCGGAGCGCCGATGTATTTAACAAAGGCTTCCGCGTCCAATACGACAAACTTAATGGGATTTACCAGGTGGTTGGTCAGATCTTCCGTTACTAATTTTCGGGTACGGATCGCGTTCCAGGCGTAGCTGGTGCCTCCGATAGGATAATCCACTCCCCGTAAGTATGGCGTCCGGAAACCACGATCGGCCATATGGTCCAACGTGCGTGAATATGGATTCAATAGGAGTATTCGGCAAGCGTCGACGTTGAGTTTGGATGAGATCTGGTCGAGAAGGATATTCAATGTCAATGGCAGGTCCATGCTGGCGTTGATCGCAATTCCGACTGCCCGCAGCGCAGAGAGATTTTCCAATTGCTGGCTCAGTTTTACTTCAGTGGTCTTCTTTATTGACAATTCCTGGTTTAACTCAGCAGTTTTCGAATCCACCTGCAAGCGGAGGGTGCTATTCCATGCCAGGGCGACCCCGAGAATAAGGGTGACCGCGACGAGAGCCCAAAAAATGACAAACCAGAATGAGGATGAATCGTAAAAATTCCCACCAGATAAGCCGATCCATTTGTGGTAAATGTCGTCTTTTTCCTGGGAGGATAGAACAGTCAACCCTTTTTCCATGATTGCGAGCAATGTTGGTTCATCAGATCGAACCCCGATTGATAACGAGTTACTTTTTCCGGAGTCCCCGGCGATCCTGAGATTAGTGATTCCCGATTCCTGCAACAGGGTGCTGGCGATCGCCATGTTGACGATGGTCGCATCTGCCCGCTCAAAAGCGACATCCTGGAGGGCTTGAAGATCATTATCTACCGTTTGGATGGTGATGTAGGGATAATTTACCCGGAGGAACTCTTCAGCCGCGTAGCCCCGGGTCACGGCGACAGTCCAGCCTTCCATGTCTTCCAACCGAATGGTCTGTAAGAAATCTTTCCGGGTGATGATGACATTCGGTATATCCAATATAGGAGAAGTAAATGATAGATAATCCAGGCGTTCTTGTGTTACCTGGGCGGCTGTGATGCCGTCTATCTCCCTGTTTTTGGCGGCATCCAGCACTTCCTGCCATGTGCCGTATTCGACGATCTCAATATTAAGCTTTAACCTATCCTCGATGATTGTGAAATAATCCGCCATGATACCCTGGTAGTCCCCCGCCTCATCGAAATATTCGATGGGTTTAAAGGAAGGATCAGGCGCAAAGCGAAGAGTGGAATGCTCCTGCAGCCAGGTGCGTTCATTATAGGTAAGGTATTCCTGGAAATCACGGCCAAATAAGTTAAGACCCAGTACACCGAGAACGACCAATAAAACGGCGAGGACGATCCATAGTATCCACTGGTATTTTTCAAAGATGACGGCAAGGCGCTTAATCAGCATGATCAGTTAATCATACACTAATAGGTGAGGTAGCAGTTAGTAATTTCCAAGCTAAAGATGAAAGATGTCAATATTGATCGGGCATTTCCCTGACTTTTCTCACTGTAACCCAATCCGGGAAGAAATGCCATCAATCATGGAGGCTCTCCTGGTAAGATTCTTGCAATTTTTTCCATAAGTTGTCTTTATGGAGAATACGATGAAAAAACTATTCATTCTCACGATTGTTTTTGTGATACTGCTGAGCGGATGCAAGGTTATCCCCGAAGGAAATCTCTTCAGCCCGAAATCGATCGCACCTGAGATCGTCCCGGGTGTTACCCGGGTGGAAGGAACGCTATTAAACCTGAAGAGCGCACCCTTGAAACAGGTGGCGGTTCACTTTGCACAGGTTTACAGGGAGAAAGGAAAGGCTGCTTTCCTGTATGACGCCGGGACAAGTCCGTCAGCGCTCACCAACAAGCTGGGTGAATTTAGCTTTGAAGCATTGCCTGCAGGCGAGTATGTGGTGATCGTCGGCGACCCGATGACATCGTACCGAATCTTACCGGATGACAAAGGTGAATCCCGGGTTGTCATCGCGCAGGGAGGCCAAACGCTGGATCTGGGTGAACTGATCATCGATCAATAGCCAACCACTCCCAATCCAATTAGTCTGACTGTTAAAGACCCCTGGTTCAATTTGCCAGGGATCTTTTGTTTCCCCCTGTTTGGACGATGAAATTCCCTTTTCAGTCAGGTATAATCTAGCCTTATGGATCTCATCTCGAACCTCATTGTAGCTATCGGTCTGGCGATGGACGCCTTCGCTGTATCACTGGGGGTGGGAACCTCCCGCATCGCCTGTGATAAACGATCCATGTTCCGGTTATCATTTCATTTTGGTCTATTTCAGGGTTTGATGACATTCCTGGGCTGGCTGGCCGGATCCACTATCGAGCGATGGATCAGCGCATTCGATCATTGGATCGCTTTCCTGCTCCTGGCTCTGGTTGGCGTAAATTTGATCCGTTCTGGATTGAATCACGAGATCTCATCCTATTCCAAGAATTCATCCAAAGGTGGATTTTTAGTCTTATTGTCAGTCGCCACCAGTATCGATGCGATGGCTGTCGGTTTGAGTTTGGCTCTGATCGATACTCCCATCCTTCAGCCAGTCCTCACGATCAGTATCGTCGCTGCAGGCTTGTCTCTATTTGGCCTTTGCATGGGGAATTGTTTGGGCGAAAAATTCGGCAAGCGTATGGAAATCCTGGGTGGACTGATATTGATCGGGATCGGTTTTCGTATCCTGATTACCCATATCTCGATCTGAATAAAAAAATCCCTTTCCATTTTCAGGAAAGGGATTTTAAATCAGTTCGGGCTTTTCATTACGGCGCCAGTAAGATGGGTATGGCATTGTACATTTCGCCAACCAGTGTACCCTTCACTGGATTGGATATTGCCCAAACCGCTGCCATCAAGTTACTTCCGGCAGGCCCTTCGATCAGCGCTGATCCACCTGAAGTTCCATCTGAATAATATCCAAATTCCGCACCGGCAGTACCAATTTTGTTGGCTGCTGATTTCACCTTTCCGCCACTGGCTATGGCAGGTAAAGAGTGGGTACCCACCAGCTTTCCAGTTTTATCATAATATTTCACCTTGACGGCTCCGCTGGCCAGGCTGGCACCCAAATTCATCACATAAAGGGTGGTTCGCTGCTTCTGCCCGGTGGCGAAATAACTGGTGGAATAATTCGCATAGGGGACTGCGAGACGGTTGGATCCAACCGATTGGCCCTGGAATGTGGCCGACATGCCTGCATCCTTGGCGTGACCGAGCACCAATATATCCGTCGCGCTGCTGGTGACAACGGCATGACCGGAATATCCAACGACCGTTCCACTCGGCAGACAGGCGTTATACCAGGTTGCCTTATTGGGAGCGAGAGTCAACGTTCCAATTTTTCCGGAGCTATAAGTGATCTTGACTGTCGTGGATAGGGTCGAATCGGTATTATATACATAATAGGAGGTCGACATCCCTCCAAGAGCTGAACAGAGTGCCACCGGCATAAAGACTTTCTTGCCCACTTGTGAAAAGCTATCATTGGCAGTCACGCCATTCCCGGTAGGTGTCAGGTTGACCTGCGTTCCAGCTATCTTCCCGACGGTCGTCGAGCCGGCACGGATGGATTTGACATGCACCGAGCCATTAAAACCAACAGGAATTTCACTGATTGTGGAGAGATCGATGTAAGCGGAATTACCGGCAGCAATATTGGTTTTGTTTATTGTGACAGGTGTTCCGCCCCCTAAAAATTCGAGTGTAAGGTTAGCGGGTTTATTGTCGAGATTCTGGATAGATAGGATCGTGGACGGACTCCCCTTATATGTATACAGAAACCAGATCTCGGAACTACCCTGAATAAACCCGGTTGCCATCGGTCTTGATTTGGCTGTGGAGACAGAAGGGATTTGAGTCATGATCACAGCCAGTTGAACATCGGATTTGACCACGGCGGATCCCCGGAATCCGGCGGTAGTGCCCAGGCTGCCCATGGCGACCGTCGCGCTGGCTCCGACAGGAAGATCTGGCCGGGCAATGCTGATCGGAGTGGATTGTCCTTCCGAATAGAATAGCAAAGTGACGTGGGCTACTGTGGCGCCAATATTCTGATAGGTGATGGTGGTCGAAAATCCAACCGTCCCAGTTTGGGCATTCACAGGATATGGTAATAAGCTTAATACAAATGCGAGTGCTATGGCCAGGCATTTTGTTCGCAGTTTCTTCATCGGTCACTCCTCTAAGGTAAATAATACCCGTCCAATTAGAGTTGCCAGATGTGTGCCAGGGTTAAATCCGTATAAGGTTATTTACGATGAGTTTTAGGTGGTTTTTACAGTATTACCCCTGGCAATGTGAGATAATTTACTTTGCACATATTTATTAATTGGAAATCGATCGAAGGAAATTAATGTCTATTCGGCGCAAGTCTTTATTCATCGTAATTGGGACTCTGATCTTCACAATTGCGGTGTTATACCTCACCACTTATCTGATCCTCACTCGCAGCTTTCAACGAATCGAAAATGATATGGCCAAAGTTGGCGTGGAAAGAGTCCTTCTCACGCTTGATTCCAGGGTCGACTATATCAAGAATACTTCTGCCGATTGGGGATACTGGGATGAGACATATCTCTTTGTTCAGGGTCTTGACCCGGAGTTTATAGAAAACAATGTCACCATCAGCACTTTTAACTTCCCTTGATATTTCATTCATGGGCTTTTTGGACGCCAGTGGAAACCTCATTCATTACGAGGCAGTCGATTCGGAGCGGGGCGAGGCTTTCCGTTTTCAGAAGACTCCTGACCAATGGCTGGTCCAATATCCAGAACTACTGAGATGCTCTGTCCAACCCACTCAGGAATCGGGGGTCTTAAATCTGCCCGAAGGGCCGATGATGATAGTCGCAACCCATATTTTTCAAAGCGATATGTCGGGTCCCTGTATGGGGACACTTCTCATCGGGCGATTTCTGGATGGCGATTCCCTGGCTGAAATTTCCAGATTGACCGATACACATGTGACCATTTTAAGTTTTGATAGCGTCCTGGCGAATCCGGGGTTAAGAAGGGTCCTGACGGACTTGAATAACGACCGTTCTGTACCCACCCTCATCACCAGCGAGCAAGCGATCCAGGGTTACAGCCTGCTGGTGGATCCATCTGGAAAACCCGTCTATATGCTCCAGGCTGAAATTCCACGTACGGTCACTCAACAGGGTAAGTCGACCCTCTTTTACTTTTTATGGGTTCTTGTTTTCCTCGGCATCGTCATCATTATCGCAACCTTTCTCTTTATCAACCGTTTTCTACTTAACCGGATCCACAATCTAAATAAGGATCTCTCCAATATCATCCAGACTCGAAAACCGGAAAGTCGATTGATCACAGATCGATCAAACGACGAAATTTCCACGTTGGTTCAATCCATCAATAGCACGCTCGATACACTTGAAGAAGTCCAATCCAGTTACCGGATCCTGGTGGAGAACCAGGAAGAAGGTCTGGTCATTGTAGATGAAAAAGAAAATGTGCTTTTTTCGAACCCGGCCGCGAATAAATTTTACGGAATCAAAGAAGGATCTCTCGTAGGACGAAATATCCTATCGTTCCTGAGTTGGACGGATGCAGCCCGGGTAAGGTCCCAGACCAGAGAACGCACTACCGGATTGAAAGGCCAATACGAAATCACAGTAAAACTGCCGAATGCGCCAACCAAAATTCTTCAGGTTTCCGCAGCTCCCCGGTTTGATCACCAGAGTAAATATATCGGTTCATATGCCGTTTTCAGGGATGTAACAGAGGTAAAACAGGCGAGGGAAGAATTGGAGACCAGTGAAAGGAAGTTCCGAAGCCTGGTTGAACAATCCCGCCTGGGCGTTTTCCTGCTCGACGGTGAAGGAAACATTATCGAGTGGAATAAAGCGTTGGAATTGTTGACCTCCATTAAGAAGGAAGATATTCTCGGGCATCCGTTCCATGAAGTTCCTTTCTGGGTTGCTGAGGAAGACAGGAAATTGGAATTGGTGAAGGAAAAACTACCCCACCTCATCAATTTCATGGAGAAAGGGAAGATTGAGAATTACTTTAACAAAACCGTAGAGATAAATTACCCAATCACTCCTGATCAACAAATCATCGCTGAGCTTTCGTTATTCCCGGTGCGGACGGACGGAAACCATCAGATCGGTGGGATCATCAACGACATTACCGAGCAAAAACGAATGGAAAAAGCAGAGCTGGATCAACGGGTATTTTTGGAAGCCTTACGGGATACATCTGAAGCGCTTAACAGCGATTTGGACTTTGAAAGTCTTCTCGATCGGATTCTGGTCAATGCAGGTAAGGTAATTCCCAGTGATTCGGGTGTGATCTCTCTATTGGAAGGTGACATGTTGCGAATCGTTCGCAGCCGTGGATATGTTGAAAGAGGGTTATCCGATCTGACAGATTACCCGCCATTTACCATGACAAATCTGCAAAATATGCTGTGGATGATAGAGACGGGTAAGCCGCTAGCCATCCCCGATACTTCTGATTATCCAGGCTGGCGTCCTCTGCCCATCAATGAATGGGTGCAATCTTATATTGGTATGCCTATACGTGTACGGCAGCGGACCATTGGTTTCTTAAGCCTTTTCAGCGAGACCCGAGGATTTTATAAGGAAGAAGACGCAGAACGGCTTGTGGCATTTGCCAGCCAGACAGCAACAGCCATCGAGAATGCCCGCCTCTATTCTGAAGTTCAGCAAAAAGCCGACACCGATGAATTAACCGCGCTGAGGAACAGGCGGAGCCTGTTTGAATTAGGCAGCCGCGAAGTCGAGCGTGCGGTCCGATTTAAACGGCCATTGTCGGTGTTGATGATAGACCTGGATTATTTTAAACAGGTAAATGATAATTTCGGACACCAGGTAGGCGATAGAATGCTCGTCGCTCTTGCAGATCTGTTCCGACGCAAACTTAGAAATGTGGATTTGATTGGCCGTTACGGCGGCGATGAATTTATCGCCATACTTCCCGAGAGCACTATTCATCAATCGAAAGAGATCGCCAACCGATTATTATCAGGTATTGAAAGCTTGAACATCGAGACGGCGCAAGGGATGGCGAAAGTGAGCGCCTGTATTGGGATCACTGAGCTTTCTGATGAAATGGCTACATTGCCTGCATTGATCGAGCAGGCAGATCGGGCGCTATATCACGCTAAAGAAACTGGGCGATCACGGGTTGTCTGTTCAAAATCCATCTCAGATTAAAGCAAAATGAGCAAAATTGGCTGGAAGCTATTGACATATCGCCTTTGGTGCTTATAATTATCGTTCAAGACTTATTATGTTAACACTTCACTTTATTCTTTGCTCCATGTGGTTGGTACTGGCGATCATTTTGTATATGATTAGCCCTCATTCCATTTGGATGGCGAGTGTGAAGGTGACACAAAATTCTAAATAAACCAAAACCCAAACTACACCGAAGCCACCCACACAGAACCAAGGGGTGGTTTTTTTATCATGCTATAGGATTACCTTAACTCAACGGGAGGAGGTGGTTGTTTACGAAGATTTGCATTACACAAGTTGGCCTGTCAAATTCTGTACAATCAACCAAACACGTTAAGAGGAGAAGTGAATATGAAGACCTTTAAAGCATTGATTCTGCTAACCCTGGTAGCTATCCTGTTGGCGAGCTGCGCCCCCGCAGCCCCTGTCGCCACCGAAGCTCCTGCCGCTCCAGCTGCCCCTGTCGCTACTGAAGCGCCTGCAGCCCCCGCCGCTACTGAAGCTCCTGCCGCGCCAGTGGGTGAGTTGAAAGTTGCGATCCTGGCCCCGTTATCTGGCCCAGTCCCAACCTTCGGCGAAATGACCCGTGATGGCGCCCTGCTTGCCATTGAAGAATGGAATGCAAAGGGCGGCGTTATGGGCGCAACCATCGTTGCTCTCGTTGAAGATAGCCAATGTACTCCTGACCCAGCTGTTAACGCAGCCAACAAAGTCATCAGCCAGGATGGCGTTCATTACATCGTCGGCGAAGTATGCTCAAGCGCCTCGATCCCGGTATCCGAGATCGCAAACGCTGCCAAAGTCATTCAGATCAGCCCCACCTCCACGAACCCAAGCGTTACCGTGGATGGTAATGGCGTAACCAAACCATACATCTTCCGCGCCTGCTTCATTGACCCATTCCAGGGCCAGGTTGGTGCGAAATTCGCCATGGAAAAACTGGGCGCCAAGACTGCTTTCGTTATGTCTGACCAGGCGAATGACTACGTGAAAGGTCTTGCTGAATTCTTCACCAAGTCCTTCACCGAAGGTGGTGGAACCATCGTTGGTGCTGAATCATACACCGGCAATGACACCGATTTCTCCGCTGTACTTTCCAAGATCGCGGATGCCAAACCTGACGTAGTATATCTTCCCGATTACTACAATGTCGTCAACCTGGTAACCAAACAGGCCAAGGAAAAGGGCATTACCGCTCCGTTCATTGGTGGTGATGGTTGGGATTCTGCCGACTTAGATGTAGTCGCAGCTGCTGGTGGATACTTCACGAACCACTACTCACCAGAAGATCCCCGCGCGGAAGTACAAGATTTCCGTGCCGCATTCGAAGCGAAGTACTCCAAGACACCTGATGCCCTGGCTGCTCTTGCTTACGATGCCACCAACTTGCTCCTCGCCTCCATCGAGGCCGCTGGCGCCGATGATACCGATCTGGTACGCGTTGCCATGGAAGGGATCACCTTCAGTGGTGTATCCGGAACGATCACCTATGATCCACAACATAATCCTGTAAAATCTGCAACAATCCTTGCAGTGACTGCAGATGGTGTGAAGTTTGAAACGGTCGTCAATCCGTAAAAACTGCTAGACAAAAAGGGGGCAGGTAATCCACTGCCCCCATTTTTGTGATTTAAATACCATTGTACCGGAGGAGAGCTTAAGTATGCTTCCTGTAACCAGAACGCCCAAACCGCCCATAATAGTCATGCCAAATTCGTTTTTGGCATGGATAGGAAAAATTTTCCTAATTATTCTTGGTGTTGCAGCAGCCTATGTATTAATCATCAATCTTTTTGATAAACCTCATCTGTTTGCCCAGAATGTCATCAACGGCTTACAGTTGGGTTTTGTGTATGGTTTGATCGCCCTTGGCTATACCATGGTATATGGTATCGTAAAACTGATCAACTTCGCTCATGGCGATGTGTTCATGGTTGGCGCTTTTGTAAGTTTCTTTGCTGTAGAAAAATTCCAATTACATCAATGGCCCCTCAAAGCCTTCCCGACCATCGATCCAATGTTGGCTACAGTGGTTGGTACAGTCACCACCATTTTATTATCGATGGTCATCTGTGTCTTACTGGCTGTCACGATCGAAAGAGTTGCGTATAAACCTCTACGCGATGCGCCAAGGATTGCCGCTTTGATCACGGCGATCGGCGTCTCCTTTTTCCTGGAATATTTCGGGCTACTAAATTTTGTATTTTCCGCGCGTTTCATTCCTTATACCCGCCCGTTCGAAGTTGTCACATGGTACATCAAGGATGGTGTTCACCTGTTGGAATCCGGAACAACGCTGCCAGATGGTGCGATCACTTTCAGCAATATTCTTGTTATCATCATCATCGCTACCATTCTGGTTCAAGTATTCCTTCAATATCTTGTACGGCGAACCAAAATTGGTATCGCAATGCGAGCCACATCCTTCGATAAACCTACCTCCCGTTTGATGGGTATCCAGGTGGATCAGGTCATCTCTTTCACCTTTGCGATTGGAGCTGCTTTTGCCGCTCTTGGCGGTGTACTCTATGCGATTGCGTACCCATCGATCAAAACCCTGATGGGTGTATATCCAGGTTTGAAAGCTTTTGTTGCAGCAGTGCTTGGCGGAATTGGCAGCATCCCGGGCGCATTTGTTGGCGCGCTCATCATGGGACAGGCTGAATCGATGACCTCCTCCTATATCTCAACGCCAATGCGTGATGCGATTGCTTTTTCAATCCTTATCCTGGTTCTCCTGATCCGTCCAACCGGAATCTTTGGTGAGCCAGAAAATGAGAAAGCTTAAGAGAGATACCCATGGATATCACTAGCATGATCTTCTCCTTCGTAAAAATTGTCGCCGTAATCGCGTATCTTTATGGCCTGTTCTGGGTATTGGGACTGAATGTCAAACCTGTGAAGGTTGGCGGAAAAGAGATCAATCTCAGTTTCCTGGTCAAAGGCGCTGGCGCCATCGTTGCATTCGGTGTAATTCAAGTTGCTTTATCGGATGTATACGGTTTTACCCTGCTCAATAACTTTGACACTGGCCTGTTATATCAGGCGTGTACCATGGCCATGGTCGCGTTGGGACTGAACCTGATCTACGGTTTCAATGGTCAATTCAGCCTGGGTCAATGGGGCTTTTACGGGATTGGCGCGTACTGCGCGGCGGACATTACCTATCGTTGGGTAAATGGAGATTCAGGCGGATTACTGGTGGTTGGAATCGGTGTGGTTTTGGCCGGTGTGACCATCTGGGGAATCAACAAATTCCTGAGCAACCTGCGCCGTATGCCGGTTCTCTCCTCGTTTGCCCTTTATCTCATCGGGGTGATCATTGCCGGAGCGGTGGCTTACTTCATCGGAAGCTCCATCGCCCCCAGCATCAATCCCATGCTCGGCACCAACCTGCAGCCGGGACCCCTGGCGCAGGGTATTTCTCTCCAGATTGTGTTCTTCCTGGCTGTAATCTGCGCGGGATTATTCGCCGCCGAGGTCAGCTTCCTTTTCGGGTTACCTGTCCTCTCCCTCGGGTCAGACTACTTTGGTATCGCCACGTTGGGTTTTTCCATCGTCATTTATACCCTGATGGTCAACTCGGATACCATCCTCCCGTTCCCTGAAATGAAGGGCGGAAGAGGAATGATCGGCATTCCCAAACTGACCACCTGGTTCTGGGCGTTTTCCTTTATGCTGCTGATCATCATAGTCATGCGGAATATCCTCAAATCGTCCACCGGGAGATCCATCGTTTCTGTGCGTGAAGATGAAACGGCCGCACGGTCCATGGGGATCAATGTCGCAGGCACGAAATTAATGTCCTTCGTCATCGGCAGCCTGTTCGCAGGTCTTGGCGGGGCGGTGTACGCGCATTATATCGGCTTCCTCAGCCCGAAAGCCTTCGACTTCCTCGTGGGATTCAATCCACTAATCATTGTCGTGTTTGGCGGGTTAGGCAGCATGACCGGCACTGTAACGGCATCTTTTGGATGGATCTTCTTCCTGGAAGGTATGCTGCGCGAAGTTCTGGGTAAGATCAGCCCTGAAGCGCCATCCTGGAGGTATGTGTTATATCCGCTGACGCTTCTTCTACTCATGCTCATTAGACCTCAAGGATTGCTTGGCAAGGTCGAATGGGGATTCTTGAAAAGTATCGTTGTTCCAGTCCGGAAGGTGAAGGAACAAACAGGAGAGAAACCAGCATGAACGCAACAACCGAAAACAAAACTCCTGTTTTGCAGGTGGAAAACCTGACCAAGAACTTTGGCGGCTTGCGAGCTGTGAACGAGTTCAATCTCACCATCAACGAAGGGGATCTGGCCGGATTGATCGGTCCGAATGGAGCGGGTAAAACCACCGTTTTCAACCAGATCACCGGAATCTACCTGCCTACAAGTGGCAGCATCAAATTCTATGGCATCAACCTGGTAGGATTTGAACCTCACGAGATCACTCGCACCGGTATTGGCAGAACATTCCAGAATATCCGTTTGTTCTCCAATCTTACGGTATTGGATAATGTCCGGATTTCATTCCATCCGACATCTGGCTACAGTATGTTCGACAGCATTGTATCCAACAGTCGCTTCACTCAGCGGGAGAAAGAAATCACCGAGAAGTCACAGGAATTATTGGAAGTGATGAAGCTCTCCCGTTTGCAGAATGAAATCGCGAAAAACCTGCCTTATGGAGAACAACGCCGGGTGGAAATTGCCCGCGCGCTGGCCTGTCAGCCGCGCCTGTTACTGTTGGATGAGCCGGCAGCCGGTATGAATCCGAAGGAAATCAACCAACTGATGGAATTGATCCATTTCGTCCGCGAAAAATTCAACCTGACCATCCTTCTCATCGAACACCAGATGAGGGTGGTCATGGGGATTTGTGAACATATTACCGTGATGGATTTTGGTGAGGTCATTGCTCGTGGAACCCCCAAAGAAATTCAGGATAACCCGAAAGTCGTTGAAGCGTATCTAGGGAAGGGAGCCAAGCATGTTTCTTGAAGTGAATGACCTCAATGTATACTACGGCGCGATCCATGCGCTGCAAGGCATCTCTTTCGATATGAAGGAAGGCGAGATTGTCACCCTGATCGGTGCGAATGGGGCAGGAAAATCCACCACCTTACGCGCCATATCCGGGTTGATCCGTCCACGGAGTGGAGGAATTCACTTCAAAGGCGAAAACATCACGCTTGCTCCGGCAGAAAAGATCGTGCGGAGTGGTATCAGCCATGTCCCAGAGGGGCGCAAGATCTTTGCCCCACTGACCGTCAGGGAAAACCTGGAGATGGGCGCCTATATCATCAACGATAAATCTGAGATCAGCCGCATGATGGAAAGGGTCTTCCGGAGCTTCCCCCGTCTCAAAGAACGAATCAATCAACTGGGCGGAACGCTCTCCGGCGGAGAGCAGCAAATGCTGGCAACCGGTCGTGGATTGATGAATAAACCATCCTTGATCCTGCTGGACGAACCATCCATGGGATTGAGCCCGATCATGGTCGAAGAGATCTTCAGGATCATCGAAGAGATCAATAAAGAAGGAACCACCATTTTATTGGTGGAACAAAACGCGCAAATGGCTCTTTCGATTGCACATCGCGCGTATGTATTGGAAACCGGTCGGATCGTCCTCTCCGGGAAAGCAAGTGAAATTGCTGAGAATCCAATGGTGAAGGCGGCTTATCTGGGCATCTGATTCCATCAGGTAACCGGATCGGTTATTGGTCTACATGGATTTCAAACTCTGATACATTACGAAAGACAGGAATATGAAACAATCCAGTTTTACCCACCCGGTCGTCATAAAAACAATCCTGTTTTTAGGATTGATTCCGCTGATCTTGTTTCCAATCTCCACCTTCGACGTTAAGTCTCAAGAGTGGTGGCTGCCGTTGATCCTGGTCGTTCTCGCGCTTGTCGGGATCGTCCAATTGCTGCGGAGATCATCTGCGCCATGGCCGATCTTCCTGGTCGCATTCGCGCAGGGATTTAACATCATCAGCCGTTTGCTCATGTTCATGCCAAATTCCACCTTCGAGGTGGAAGGTGTACAGATCTTAAACAGCACCTATCTGATCATGACCATCATCTCCATGATCATATCCGGATTAATTCTCTGGTATATTGAATTGCCGGAAGTGAAACAAAAGCTTGCTCTATAAAGTTGGATGTTAATGATAAAAACGAGCGGCTTAAACCGCTCGTTTTTATTTTTATCCACGGAATGAAACTGCTAAAATCAAGATATCCCATATTCGATATTCGTCGGATAGTGAATTTTGGAAATGGGATATTCGGAGTGTAAAAAATGGATACATTAAGTTTTACCGCCACCCTGACACGAGAACCGGATAGTTCTGCCACTTTTATTGCCATACCATTCAATATCCTGGATGTGTGGGGAACACGCGCCCGCGTTCCTGTTAAAGGAACCATCAATGGACAATCATTCCAATTGAGCATCACACCCTATGGAGGAGTCCATTATCTGGGTATCAATCGCAATTTACGGGAATCGCTGGGGATAAAAGCGGGTGAGGTTGTCCAGGTGGAGATGCAGCGCGATCTCGAACCACGAGTGGTCGAAGTTCCTCCCGATCTACAATCCGCGTTGGATTCAAATCCAGCCGCCCGGATCCGCTGGCAAAAACTCTCCTTCAGTCATCAACGGGAACATGTCCAGGCAATCGAAGAAGCCAAAAAACCAGAGACCAGGGCAAAGCGAATCAGCACGACCCTGGATATGCTGCTCGGGAAACACCATCAAAGCTCTTGACGGAGTGCATTTAGCTGGATTGTGAAGATAATATTGTGAACTAATCCAAACGGAACTTTACTCTCACCAAATTCATTAATGAACTGGGGAACTAATGGCAAGGACACTCCAGCGCGTTGAACAGAATACCAGGAAAACGGGGATCACATTCGCATCCCGATTGGATCTGAAGAAACACACTCACGCCATTGATTCTCTGGTAAACCTTCCTGCAGGAATTCAGGGGAAAGCGGAATTGATCTGATGACGGACATTCAACCGGACTCATACCCAGGGGAAAATCGATTCCTCGATTTATCCAACCTGGGAAAAAATCACTGGTACCGTTACCTACTTTCCTTTGTCTTCATCATTTTCCTCTGGCAGATCATCGGCGGAATACCTTACGCGCTGGTCTACTTCCTGAAAAAAACCGATCAACTCTACCTGAGCTATCTGACCCAGAGTTTCTCATTTATCTGTTTCCTGCTGGCCACCGGTCTGGCTGTCCGATTCATCCATAAACGACCGGTGATTTCCCTGGTGACCTCCCAGAGGAGAATTAATTGGAAGAAAATATGGCTGCCGGGAGTGTTATGGCTCTTTCTCTCGGTTTGGGTGACCCTCGGAGATGCGCTATTTCATCCCGGTTCCTACCGCCTGGCGTTCGATTTCCGCCAGTGGATGCCTTTCGCATTAACGGCTCTCTTGTTGACGCCCATCCAGACGACCGCGGAGGAATGGCTGTTCAGGGGTTATATCTTACAAGGATTGGGACGGATCACCCGCAACAGGATCATCCTAATTTTGCTATCGGGAATCCTCTTCGCACTTCCGCACTTTTTGAACCCGGAGATGCAGATCGATTTCCTGTTGCTGGCGCTGTTTTATTTCTCATTTGGGGCATTCCTCACCTGGATGACGTTGCGCTACCAGACACTGGAACTGGCGATGGGTGTGCATGCGGCGAATAATCTATTCGCTGTGATAGTGGCCAACTACGAAGGATCCGCGTTACCTTCGCCGGCGATATTTATGGCCAATGGCCTGGATCCGGTATATTCGCTCTTGAGCTTTCTGGCAGCGGCGATCATCTTTATTCTTCTCATCCAACGATGGATGATTCCTCCGAAGACCGCCAACGAGTTACATTCAGATATATCTTGATCCAGCACGGGAGGTAGTCATGGAAACTATTTGGAACAATCTATTTATCATATCGATTCCAATACTTGAAAAGATCATCCGGCCCATTGCGGTATACCTCTTCTTGATTATCGGCTTACGACTTGCCGGTAAACGGGAACTGGCCCAATTAAATCCGTTTGATCTGGTGGTGTTATTGACCATCTCCAATACGGTGCAGAATGCGATCATCGGGAATGACAATTCGCTATTGGGCGGATTAATTGGCGGAGGGACTTTACTTCTGGTTAATTGGATCGTGGTGCGAGCCATTCATCACAATAAAAATGTTGAGAATTTGATGGAAGGCAAAGAAACCCGTCTGATCATTAATGGTGTGATTCAGAATGAGGTGCTTAAGAAAGAAGCCATTGATCTGAATGAGGTGCTAGTCGCTGCTCATAAGGCAGGAATCGAATCTCTCAATGAAGTGGACGAAGCCATCCTGGAAACGGATGGCGGTATCTCCTTCATCTCAAAAGAGATCGACCTGGAAACAAAACGGCATCAAGAATTGCTCACCCGAATACAGGGGTTGGAAGCACAGATCCTGCGGCTGGAAAGCGCCTTACAACGATAATTACTTATACCGTTTCGAGGGTTCCACGCTTCCTTGCCTGGGTTTCAAACCAGCGGAACAGAAAATATCCCGCCATCAAGTAACCTATACCTATCAGGAATTCTCCCCAAAGCAGTGAACTGACCGCGGAGAATGGCTGTCCGCTGATCAACGCCCGCGCGGATGCGATTCCGCGGGTCAGGGGCAACACGTTGGATATCGCCAGCATCCAGTTCGGCAGGGTATCCAATGGGACATTCGCCCCTGAGAAAAGCAGCAGCAGGAAATAGACGGTGTTATTCACGAACATCACATTGGCTGTGATCAGACTAACGCAGCCCATCAACAACCCCAACGCTGAGGTGCTGAATGTAGTGATCAAAATGGTCAGCATCAACCCGCCCAGGTGCGTCTGCGAGTAATCCACGCCCAGCAGCAGCCAGCCCCAACCCAGACCGATAAATACACCCAGGAAGCCATCAATAATGTGCATGAAGGCTCTACCGAAGAACAGCATCATTCGGTTGGCGGGAGTGCCGAACAAGTAGGGCAGAGTCCCTTCCCATCGGTCGCCACCGATGCTCATGGTGACGCCAAAGATCCCCGAGACGGCTGCCAGTTGCACCGCGTTCCCGATGATATAAAAGGATGCGTTCCCTCCTCCGCTCGCATACGAGCCCAGGAAGGTGAAGAAGAGGATCTGCGCCAGCGGCATGACGATTTTGGACGCCAGATAAGTCACCGGACGGAGCCAGCGGAATAAAGCGATATACGACAGGATCGTTCCCTGCCAGAACAAACGTAAGTTGAGTGTGATGGTATTCATTAGTTATTCCAGGCTGAGTGATGCGTCGGAGCGGGCTTTCACCAGCACCCGTTTGAAGAGCAGGTTGGCTCCGATCAGGTACAGGATCGAAAAGACGATGAGCATACCCCAGTAAAAGAGAATTTGCTCCAATGTGGCATTTCCCGAAGATGTGCCGTGCAGCGCCGCAGCCGCCCAATAGGTGGGTAATAAATAGCTGAGCGGGGTCGTCCAGCCGGGCAGCATCATGATCGGGAACAGGAATCCGCTCAAGATGTAGATGGGGAATTCCATGGCGTTCTGGAATCGCTGGACGCCCGGGCTGACCAGGAAGATGGGGGAAAGGATCAACCCGAAGCAGATGAAGGCAAAGATGGTAAAGACTAGCGAGATGAAGAACATGACCGGGTTGTTCAGATGGAGCGGATAGTTGAACGCCAATGCGACAAACAGGTAGGACACGATCATCGAGATCAGGGATTGGCCCACATTCGCGATGTTCTTGCCGAAGATGATCAGCGCCAGGGGAGTGGGAACCGCGATGAGCGACTCCAGCGTCCCTTCCCAGCGCTCATCGTTGACGCTGTTGCCGCCGACGAACAGCAGCGTGCTCCACAGGCCGGTCATGCCGCTGCCAACGACCACAAAGATAGCCGCGTCGGCGCCCTTCCCCTGCAGCATCCACATCGCCAGCAGGGCGATGATCATCGGTTGGATGACGATCCCGAACAGGATGAAGGTGTCGAGCACCTGCAGTCGGAAGGTGATGTTCGCCACCATCAGCATGGTGCGCCAGTACTTAAACACCTGGTTCAACATGGTTGTCACCTCCCACCAGGCGAACGTATGCATCCTCGAGAGTTGGCTCGCGGACCTGCACCCGCCCGACCTTAATGTCGGCCAGGTGATTCAGCAGGTCTGGAACCGCTTCGGCTCCGCGCCGGGTTTGCACCATCAGAGCTTGCTTTTGTTCCCGGTCTTCCACCTGGACGGCATCCACAAACGGGAGCGCGCGCACACTATCGACCAGGTCTGAATTGGCTCCGAACAACTCCACTTCAATGACAGACAGATCGGCGACATGCCGTTTCAGATTGGATGGGGTATCCAGGGCAACCATCTTGCCGTGGTTGATGATGCCGATCCGCTGGCACAACTCATCTGCTTCGAACATGTAATGTGTTGTCAGCAGGATGGTCTTCTTCTCGCTCTGCAGAGAACGGATCACCTGGCGGAATTCACGCGCACCAACCGGATCGAGTCCGATGGTGGGTTCATCGAGGAAGAGGATCTCTGGGTCGTGCAACAAGGTACGGGCGACATGTAAGCGCTGTTTCATTCCGCGGGAGTAACCTTCCACCCGTTCGTTACCGCGGTCTTTCAAGCCGACCAGCTCCAGCAGGTAGGGGATACGTTTATTGCTCACAGAGGGGTCAACATGATACAGGCTGGCGAAATAACGCAGGTTATCGATGCCGGAGAGACGCCAGTAGAGACCGCGTTCCCCTCCGAAAATGAATCCGATCACCTTTCGGACATCATTGGCATGTTTCACCACGTCGAAACCCTGTACTTGCGCGGTTCCAGAAGTGGGGATGAGCAGGGTGGTGAGCATCTTGATGGTGGTGGTCTTCCCTGCTCCGTTCGGACCCACCAGCCCGAACAGCTCTCCCTGTTCCACCTGGAAGGAGACATCAATGACGGCGGGAATTTCTTTGACGGTCTGACGGAATACACCCGTCTTGGTACGGTAAATACGGTTGAGATGAGTAGCTTCTACGGCGTTCATGGGACCTCGAGCAGTGTTTATTTTGGATTGTTACTTGTATATACGGGAGATATCCTCCCTGGTTGCATCTGAATTGGATTCAGATCGACACGGGAACATCATACCATAAATGGCATTAACTGTACAAGTGTTCTAAATAAAGCCAAAATCCTCTTTTCTCCTGGTGTAAGATATACTTAATCACACACAAATCCCACTCTGGAGGGCTGCCATGTCTGAAAACGATTGGATCGAAGAATTCCCCGGGATGATCTCGGTCTGCGACACCGAAGGGAAAATTCTGGTGATGAATAAGAAGATCGCGGATTATTTCGCATCAACCGGGGGAAAGGATCTCATCGGCTCCAGCATGTTCGATTGCCATGGACCCGCCTCCGGGGAACAGGTCAGAAAATTGTTGGCAGGCCAGAAAACCAACGTCTACATGACGGAGGAACAGGATGGTTCGAAGGAACTTGTGATCCACGCTCCGTGGTTCAGGGACGGGCAGTTTGCCGGGCTGGTGGAGATATCACTCCCATTAGAGGGTGACATCAATAAGATCAAGCACTCGTAAATGTATTCGTATAGACAGAGCTTGGATCAATAAACAACGAAGAAAGGTACGGTTATGGAACTATATTGCCAGGAGTTCTGGAGATCCTGCCCTTCCGTCCATAATGTTCTTGCATGGTTCACCCCTCAGCGGCAGAATGTGGCAGCCCCAGATAGAAAGAATGAGTGACTATCATTGCATCGTACCAGATCTGCCAGGACATGCCCGCAGTGCCGATATCGCCTTTTCCATGTCCGATACGTTGATCAGACTGGCAGACACTCATCCAAAAAAGGACGCCAGGTGGAAAAGCTCATCTGATCGGCTTATCGTTCGGCGGTGTGGTAGCCCAGGCGATGATGGTCACTTACCCTGACTTGGTTGACCATGTCATCCTCAGCGGCACCTCAACGCGGATGAGTCGCTGGTTGATCAATTTGCAGCGCCTGAATGAACCGATCATGAAGATGTTATCACCCAAGCAGTTGGCAGGAATGGTGGCAACACAATTTGGCATTCCATCCGAATACATGACTGCGATTTCTGCCGATTTTGATACGTTCTCGGTGGAATCTTTTTCTGCCGTGATGCAATCTTACGGGGACATTGTGATGCCATCCATGACCATTTCGCCAACCTTGATCTGTGTGGGTTCGCGTGAAACCGGGTTTGCGAAATCCACGGCAAAGCAACTGGAAAAAGGAATTCCAAATGCCAGGCGTCTGGTCATACCAGACGGAACGCATGTTTGGAATATGCAGATGCCGGATCTGTTCTGTGAAGTGACACGATCCTGGTTTGAGGATAAGGATCTACCGGCAGGCATATCCTTCGTATAAATGGGTTATTGGATGTTGTGAAGTCCCTCAGGGACTAAGGACGAAGTGGTAAGCAATTTTGCCCGTTCCTGGATCAGCTCGGCGGTGATGCTTACGGCGATCTCTTCCGGCGATTCCGCCTCGATCGGCAAACCGATAGGACCATGAACTTTGCGGATATCCTCTGCCGAAAAACCCTCTTCCAAGAGCGCCTTGTAGATCGTTTCGCACTTTCGTTTGCTGCCAATCATGCCGATGTAGACTGCGTTCGATCGTAACGCTTGTTCCAGAACCACCTGGTCATCCAGATGTCCGCGGGTGACGATGACCACAAAACTTTGTGGATCGAGTGTGATCTGATCGAAACAATGGGCAAACGAATCGAGGACGATGACCTCATCCGCATCAGGGAAGCGCTCTATACTCGCGTATTCCGAGCGATCATCCAGAACGACCGTGCGGAATCCAACCGGCTTTGTGAGTAGCAGCCAACTTTTGTGAGACGTGTCCACACCCAAAGATATAGACCGTCCCATAATTACTGACCGGATCGATGGAGTAACGAACCTCGCCTTGCGTGATAAGTTTCGCTTCACGAATGGTGGAAAGATCGATCTGAGTATTCCCGATATGGATGAAAGGTTTGTCCAATTCTGCATTATGGATTGGCTTTGCTGCCGTCGAAAACTCAGGTTGGTTGTTCCAATCACCACACCGGAAGAGTTGACCACCGGCTGTGATGAGAAGATGAGGCAGTCGCACAACCTTTTCTCCGGGCAGGGGCAGGCGGGTGATCCACCAGGCGTTTTTTCGCTCTTTTATGGCGGTGCTCATCGCTTCAAACGCCGGGATCAATGTTGGGTCCTGCGGATCCAAATATTCCAATACGACTTCCTGGTTGCCGCCGCAGATCATATCACTCGATGCGGCGTCCTTCCCGGTCATAAAGAATTCCTTGATGACTGCCACATGATCATGATAAACCTGCCGGCCAGCATCGATGGATTTGGCTTCCATTAATCCACCGCCGATCGTGCCGTCAATGGTCCCATCGGGGTATATGAGCATCTTCGCGCCGGCCGTTCTGGGCGTCGATCCGTTCCGCGTAAGTATGGTTGCCAAAACTACGGGCGAATTTTGTTGAAGATGCTCGATAAGGATCTGGATTAAATTTGTCATCTTTTTCCTACGGTCGCGCCATAGGGGATAAATTGTTCTTTCCCGTCGACGCCGAAGAATTGATTGACAGCTTGATCTGAGAAAGCGCCGATGGCGCACACGCCGCAGCCGATTCCCTCGGCCGCCAGGTATAGGTTCTGACAGATATGTCCGGCGTCCATCAGCAAATAGCGATAACCTCGGGAGCTGTAACGCCAGGTCATCCGCTCCGGCACCGCTTTCCACCAGAACGAGACAGCACAATCACGGATATGGTGTTGGCTTTTGCAGGCCTGGCTGATCTTCTCAGCGAGGTCTTCGCCAGCCTGAAGAAACGCCAGCCTGTGGTCGATGGCCATGTAACGGTAAAGACCTGGATCCAACCCTTCCACCCTGGAAACGACCAGGTAGGTTTCAAATGGGTGCCTGGCGCCGCCTGAGGGGACAGTCCGCATGGTGACCGGGCGATCGGTGACCGCTTTTACTCCCTGGGTCATCCAAAGTAGAAGGGAAAGCTCGTTGAGTGTCAGCGGTGTGGGTTGGTACCTTCGCAGGGTTTTTCTCTGCTCGATGATCTCCCACAGGTTGGCTGCGGGCATTTGGATTTCTTCCTTGCGGGGAAGATCGATGACCTTCAGATGCGGCTCTACCACCAACTCGAGAGGGGGCTGAGGTTTTCCCTGCTCTTCAGCCGTTTGATCCATATGTTCGTGTTCAGACTCATGCATAAAACGGATACCCGCCAAAGTTGTCATCCAATCCTCCGTATGATAATGTTGGATTAATTGTACCCTCTTCAGCAACGATCAGGACATTCTCTGTAGTGGTGAAGAACTTCCTACTATTGTCATGATTTCTATTTTTAATCCGATTATTTGGGTAAACTGAGACATATTTCCGGTATAATTAATCTTGTCTTAATCTTAGATCAAAAAGGGTATCTACCCATCACGGAGAATTGATCCATGACGCGAAAAACCCATTATCTCTTGCGCTTTGGGTTACTGCTGGGGATTGGCCTGATTGTAACCAGCCTCATCCTGGCTGGATCGGGTCCCACCACGGTAGAAGCTAAAGTCGCTGGAAGCTCACCCTTTGGCGTTCGAACGCAATTGAGCAACGCCGATTGTCTTGGCTGCCATGGCAAAGCGGGATTGACATCGATCATCGCCGGCACGGAAGTCAGTATCAGCATTACCCCCGCGCAATTCGGCGGTTCCGTCCACGGCTCCAATGGGATGTCTTGCACGACCTGTCATACCGGTATCACCGAATTTCCCCATCCGAAGGTTGAAGCGGCGTCCTATCAGGAATATATGAAGACAGGCTCGCAGGCCTGCGCGGAATGCCACACGGAAGAATCCACCATGCTGAATGACAGCATCCACAAGCAAGCATTGGATGCCGACAATCCGAACACACCAGTATGTACCGATTGCCACAATCCGCATACCCAGACCAGGCTGAAAGACAAAGACACGGGTGTACGGTTGGAAGAAGAGCGGGTGAATATCCCGGTAACCTGCGCCAAGTGTCATAACGAAATCTTCAAGGAGTACGAAGAATCGGTACACGGCGCCGGCATGTTGGTGGAGGGAAATGTCGATTCGCCCACCTGCACGGACTGCCACCAGGTCCATGACATCCAGGGTGTAGACAACGCCTTCCGGTTGCGATCTCCGCAGGAATGCGCACGATGCCACACCGACAAGGATATGATGGACAAATATGGCCTGTCCACCGCAGTCATGGATACCTATGTCTCAGATTTCCACGGCACTACCGTGACCATCTTTGACAAGACCGCACCAGACCAGGAGACCAATACCCCCGTCTGTGTGGACTGTCATGGCGTCCATAATATTGCCAGGACAGACGATCCGGAAAAAGGCATCCAGATCCAATCCAATCTACTAAAAACCTGCCAAAAGTGCCATCCGGATGCCGGGGAGAACTTCTCTGCATCCTGGCTGAGCCATTATATTCCGAGCCCAACCAAGGCTCCACTCGTTTATTATGTCAGTTTGTTTTATAACATCCTGATCCCCACTGTGATCGGCGGAATGGTCCTCTATATCATCACGGATATTGTTCGCAGGCGGATGGAAAAGCGCAAAGGAGCGAAAGTATCATGAGTGCCCAGCAAACTTACACTCGTTTTAATATCGCCCAGCGTATCGAACATTTGTTATTGTTCCTGTCGTTTACCATCCTGGGCATAACAGGATTGATCCAAAAATTCATCGGAGTGGATATATCACTCTGGCTGATTTAAGCCATGGGTGGGATCTCAAGCGTCCGGATCATCCATCGGGTCGCTGCCGTGGTCTTCCTCGTGGAAACCGTCTATCATTTGGTGATCCTTGGTTACAAGGTGTTCGTACAAAAAGCAGAGATGTCGATGCTTCCCGGCGTTAAGGATGCCAGAGATGGTATTCAGGCGCTCGGATACAACCTGGGATTATCAAAGTCGCGTCCAAAAATGGGGCGGTATACCTTTGACGAAAAGTTGGAATATTGGGCGATGATCTGGGGCGGCGTCGTGATGGCGCTGACCGGATTCATGCTCTGGAATCCGATCATCACTTCCAAGATTCTTCCGGGTGTGATCATCCCGGCTGCCAAAACCGCGCATGGTGCGGAGGCTGTCCTGGCTGTACTCGCGATCTTGATCTGGCATGTGTACCACGTCCATGTCAAGATGTTCAATAAAAGCATGATCGATGGCAAATTGACTCAGCACCAGATGGAAGAAGAGCATCCTTTGGAGCTTGAAACCATTCACCTGGCTGAAGAAAAGTACCTCGAACCAAAGGCATTAAGAACCCGCAAGATGATCTTCTTCCCGATTGCCGCGGTTCTATCCATTGCAATGCTCATCGGGGTCTACTATTTCGTGACCGCGGAGACCACATCCATCACAACTCTCCCGCCGGCGGAACGAGTACCGATCATCTCCACGATCGCACCGACTGCCCTGCCAACCAAAGTGCCGACTGCCATCCCAACAGCAGCACCTACGGCGGAACCGCAACCTACGTCCGCAGCCCCAACCGAAGCGGTGGTTCCCGTGCAGCCAGCCATTACCTGGGCAGATCAAATTGGACCGATGTTTCAGGCGAAATGCGCCATGTGCCACGGTACTTCCGGCGGATTATCGGTTGCAGATTACGCGTCCACGCTGAAAGGCGGGAATGGCGGCGCAGGGATCGTTCCTGGTGATTTGAACGGATCATTGATCTACACAGATCAACAGGCAGGCGGACACCCAGGTCAGTTTTCTCCCGAAGAGCTCAGCCTTCTTCAACAATGGATCGAAAGCGGCGCTACTGAATAGCGAGCACGTACGGGGGCGGGACGTCCCGCCCCAAATTTAACCCATCTTACAATCGAGTACAATTAACCTCATTGCTTCGCGCATTGGAGACCCTTTGGATATCACTGGAAAATGGATTTTGATCACTGGAGGATCAAGTGGAATAGGCCTGGCTCTGGCCAGGATATTCGTTTCTGAGGGTGCGCATGTTGCGATCCTGGCGAGGAGACAGAATATTCTCGAACAAGCCAGGGTAGAGCTGGCATCTCTGACCAGGGATGCTCATCAGCAGATCATACCGATTCAGGCGGACGTCTCCGATCTGGTGACCTTGCTGCCCAAACTGGAAGCTTTTGAAGCGGAATATGGCGCGCCTGATTACCTCTTTAATTCGGCCGGCATCACTTATCCAGGTAAATTTCACATGCTGTCTTATGAGACCATCCGGTCTTTGATCGAGATCAATTACCTTGGAACTGCCTATGTCACGCGCGCATTGATCAATGGAATGCTCAAACGAGGCAGCGGGCATATCGTCAATATTTCCTCGATGGCGGGTATCATTGGCACCTACGGGTACAGTGCATACGGCGCGAGTAAATACGCCATCCGCGGGTTTTCGGATGTCCTACGAGCCGAGTACCGTTTGCGGGGTATTAAAGTCTCGGTAGTCTTCCCACCCGATACCCAGACTCCCCAATTGGATTTTGAAAAAGATTTAAAGCCTTCCATCACACACGAACTATCTGACACTGCCGGTGTTATGAAAGCTGAGGAAGTGGCGAGGATCATCTGGAAGGATGTCCAACGCAACCGATATACCATCCTGCCAGGGTTCAATAGCTGGTTTTTGTATACGCTTAACGGCTTCCTGGGCGACCTGGCTTTTCCAGTTATGGATATGATGATCAATCAATCGATTCGGTCTATTGTAAAACGCAGAAAGTAGCACTTATTCAATCCGAGGTGTATTCATGGATATATTTCAACGTTGTTACGATTATCAGGATGTAAAAAATGCGAAAGCGACCGGCATTTATCCATTTTTTATTCCACTCACTGAAAACGAAGGCACAGAGGCCTCCTTTCATGGTCACCGGCTGATCATGTGCGGATCAAACAATTACCTCGGACTGACCACCCATCCGAAGGTGAAAGAAGCCGCGATCGACGCGATCAAGCGATATGGCACCTCCTGCACCGGCTCGCGTTTTCTAAACGGAACACTGGAATTGCATGAACAACTGGAGAATGAACTCGCGCAATGGGTGGGAAAAGAAGCTGCCCTGTGTTTCTCCACCGGCATGCAGGTCAACCTGGGCACGGTCAGCGCACTGGTCAATCGCGGAGATTACATCATTCTGGATAAGGAAGATCACGCCAGCATTGTGGATGGCGCTCGCCTGTCATATGGCAAGTTGGAGCGCTATATCCATAACGATATGGCTCATCTGGATCGCACCCTGCAATCGCTGCCGGAAGATGCGGGCAAATTGATCGTCGTGGACGGGTTGTTCAGCATGGAAGGTGATCTGGCCCCGCTGCCGGAGATGCTGCCCATAGCGAAGAAGTACGGCGCCCGGGTGATGGTGGATGACGCCCACGGCATGGGCGTTATGGGCCGGGGGCACGGTACATCTGCCCATTTTGGAGTGACGGATCAAGTCGACCTGATCATGTCCACGTTCAGCAAGGCATTCGCATCACTGGGAGGATTTATCGCCGGAGAGGACGATGTGATCGCTTATATCAAGCATCATGCCCGCGCGATGATCTTTTCAGCGAGCATCACGCCCGCTGCAGCGGCTGCCGCCCTGGCTGCTTTGCATGTGATGCGCGATGAGCCGGAACGCCCGGAACGCGTTCTGCGTAACGCGGAAATCATGAGAAAAGGCTACCGTGAGATGGGTTTCAATATCGGTAACTCTGTCACCCCGGTTGTGCCGATCATCATTGGTGATAACGAGCTGACCTTCCTGATGTGGAAGACGCTCTTCGATGAAGGCGTCTTTGTCAACCCGGTGATCTCACCGGCCGTCCAGCCGGGTAATCAGCTACTACGCACCAGTTACATGGCTACACATACGGAAGACCAGTTGAATGAGGTGTTGAGCATTTTTGGCAAGGTTGGGAAAAAACTGGGCGTCATTTAGACAAACAAAATATCAAAAGACCAGGCGATCAGTGCCTGGTCTTTGTATTTAAGATAATCTCAACCTGGAACCGCATATCCTGCAGAAGATATCGCCTTTTTCTGCCCGCTGACCACATTCATGACAATAGATATGATTGTCTTTCTTTCTTCCCACCGTCATGCGGTGACGGAGATGTCTCCCTTTTGGATCCGGTGAATGGCGTATCACCCATAACCACCAGAACCCACCGGCGATGATTAATATCAGCGCGAATCCAACCAGCCAGGGGAATAATTCCATCAAGGTCACCCTACCGGGTGTGGATTCATCCAGGTTACCGGAGGGTTGTACTGCCAACTGCGGCAGGCTTAATTCATCCGTCTCTTTTTCGTATCGGATCCCGATGGTAAATCCGGTTCCAAGCGTCAATTCGCCCAGACTGGAATAATGATAAGAGATGCCGTTATCGCCGACCTTCGGGCTGCCCAGGGAAGGCGAGATCACCATCTGCTTTGCGCCCATCGGTTCCTGTATATAGATGGATAGATTATCAATCTGATAATCGCCAGCCCACAGAAATTGATAGCTGCGCGAAGGACCTTCCTTGACCAATAAGGGATCGTGATATTCAAAGTTAATTTCTGAAGTTGCCGAGGTAAAGCTGATGTACAACCAGTTTTCTTCGCTGACGATCGTGTAAGGTAGACTTGTCAGGCTTCCGTCCACCAAATCGACGGCCTGTACGGCGGTTGGTTTTTCAACCCTGGCTGGAATCCGTACAGTCAGGGAGGCAGGTAGTTTTTCATCCGCAGCCAGGACGATATGATAGATGACCAGCATATCCGGTTGGTCGAACTCGGGCCGCATGTCCACTTCCAGAACGGCCAGATGTGTATCGAGCGGAGGAGTGTCTTGTTGTGCTGAAGCGGGTTTGATGGGAGTCATCCCGAGCGTTGCCAGAAGGGCAAGGAAGATGAATGGTTTTTGTCATAGGTTACCTGCTAATACCCAATTATAACTGCAGCGTTGAATACATGGACACATCAACAGAAGGTAGAAATCAAAGACCCCGCCCCGTTGAGAGGCAGGGTCTTTGAGGATGGCACAAGATGGGCTAAATACCAGATGCGGAGATCAGATCGGCAACCTTGTTGGTCTTTTCCCAGGTGAAATCGGGTTCTTCCCGGCCAAAATGGCCATAAGAAGCAGTCTGTTGATAGATTGGGCGGCGTAGATTAAGATCGCGCAGGATGGCTCCCGGGCGGAGATCGAAGACCTCGCGGATTGTTTTGGCGATCTTCTCATCGTCAATTTTGCCTGTACCGAAAGTCTCTACATTGATGCTGAGTGGATGGGCAACGCCAATCGCATACGCGACCTGGATCTCGCAGCGATCCGCCAATCCGGCAGCGACGATATTTTTAGCCACCCAGCGGGCGGCATACGCGCCTGAGCGGTCCACTTTTGTCGGGTCTTTCCCTGAGAATGCGCCACCACCATGCCGGCCCATGCCACCGTAGGTATCGACGATGATCTTGCGGCCGGTAACACCCGCGTCACCCATGGGGCCGCCGATGACGAATCGTCCGGTCGGATTGACATATACCTTCAGGTTTTCATCCACAAGCGATTCGGGTAGGATGGGATTAATAATATACTCGCGGACCGATTCAGCGATATCTGCATGATCAATATCCGGAGAATGCTGGGTGCTAATGAGGACGGTATCGATTCGCTTCACTTTTCCGTATTCATACTCCACAGTCACCTGGCTTTTTCCATCAGGTCGAAGCCAGGAGAGCTGGCCGGATTTTCTGGCGATGGCCAATTGGCGTGCCAGCTTATGTGAGTAGTAGATGGGTGCAGGCATCAATACCGGGGTTTCATTACAGGCATACCCAAACATCATTCCCTGGTCACCTGCGCCGATGGATTCGATTTCCTTCTCGGTCATTTCGCCAGCCTTGGATTCCATCGCGCGATCCACGCCGAGGGCAATATCATGGCTCTGTTCTGCGATGGCAACCTGAACCGCGCAGGTATTCCCGTCGAAACCTTTATCGGTATGGTCGTAGCCGATGTTTTTTACCACATTGCGAACGAGTTGATCGAAATTGATGTCTGCATGCGTGGTGATTTCGCCCAGGACCATAATAAAGCCGGTCTTGGTGACCGATTCGCAGGCAACCCGGCTGAAACTGTCGTCAGTGAGGCAGGCGTCCAAAACGGCATCGCTCACCTGATCGCAGATCTTGTCCGGGTGGCCTTCGGTCACCGATTCTGAGGTAAACAAATACTTAGGGGAAGACATAAAGGTGGTAGTCATTGAGAATTCTCCTTTGAAACAAAAAGTTTGCCCCTGCGGTGATATTGAGGGGCAAACGCTGATTTTACGTTTGGCTGCCCTCTCATCTATCAGAAAACATCTGCCGGAATTGGCACCAACGAATTTGATTCGCGGTTGCCGAGGTATCATCGGGCCGGTCCCTCCACCTCTCTGGATAAGAGTGCCGCTAGGGCTATTTAATTACTGGCATTATAGCATAAATTTGTATCAATTACATGTCTGAATCCAATCCGTTGCACACTTCAGCACGCTTTTGCGAGTTTGTGGAATTGGAAAATTAAGCTATGCTATAATTCTATTTTAAAGAAGCAATGGGGGAGATTTGATCACAGATTGGAGCAAATCTCGTGGTTAAGGGGCTTTTCTTGGATCGAAACCCTGGAAATCGATGGCTTCGAAATTTACTTAGAATCGTCCTGGTGATTCTGGTTTATTTCGCGGCTGAATGGATTTTCTATCGGTTCTCATCTTTTTCTCCATTACTAATCTGGCACCCAGCTATTGGGATTGCTTTTGCTGTTGGATTTTTAGGTCATCCAGCCTATTTTATAATCCTGGCGATCTGTGACTATGTTTCGAGGATCGTCTTTGGCGATCATCCACCTGGCTTCTCTGGGATGCTGTATTCATTCTTGTTCAGTGTGATCGTTGTTGTTTTATCCAAGACTGCCAAAAGATTAACCCGGATTGATATCCAGACCACTTCTTCCCTGGATACAATCAAACTTGCCCTCACCGCCCTTACCATATCCACTCTTATTGGAATTTGTTATTACCAATTCCTTCCATTAAACTCACTCGTTCTACCAGACTTCCCCTTTAATACCATTCTCTACTATACCTTGCGTGATTTCCTTGGAATCATGTTTCTCGGGTTCCCCATCCTGGCGTATGTGGGCTTGATCCGAGATCCCGAATATTCAGAATTGGAGACTATAACTGGATTTCTCAGATCCGTTCGCAATTCCATTTTCGCCAATAAAAATCTTCTCATCGAATTCATCCTTGTTGGACTGATAACCGCCGTATTAATCAGTGTCCTGCTTAAGCTCCCGGGCACTGAAAATCTCCTCATCTATGCCCTCTTCACCATACCGATTATCTTCGCAACGGTGAGATTTAACCGGGCTGTTGCCTCGTTTTTCTTCCTGACGATCTTTTCAGTCGAAATGGTTGTTGCCAGCCAGAGACACTTTTACCTGGAAGAGGCGATCGAACTTGAACTGTTGACGGTAAGCGGGATATTGGTCGCCTATGTCGTCAACGCGTTTATTACGGAACGTCACCAGTTTAATTTGGATATTTCTACCCATGAGGAACGGCTGAAAGCGATTGCCAACCTGACACCTTTCAGTTTTTGTCAGTTAGATCGGTTTGGTGTCATCAGTTTTGCCAACCCGCGATTTACACAACTCGCTGGATATGCTGACAATGATCTCACCGGGATCAATTTATCTTCTCTGATCCATCCGGATGACATTTCCAAAGTGATGTCTGCCATTAACACCTGCCTGCGAGAGCGCAGCATCGTTCAGACCAAATTCCGCCTGCAATCGCCTTTTGAGAATACAGTCTGGATACAGGGGAGTTGCTCTCAGGTTCAGAGAGAGCATACCAAACCTCGTTTCGTCCTGATGGCGATCACAGATATTACTTCCCTGGTTACTGCTGAAGCAGAAACCCGAACCAGTGCACAACTCCTCACATCTTTTATAAACAATCTTCCCGATCCTGCCTGGCTGAAAGACGAATTCGGTAAATACCTGGCGATCAACCAGGAAATGGAAAAATTGCATGCAATTCAGCGCGAGAATGTGATCGGAAAGATGGATGAGGATGTATTCGATCCGGAGTTGGCGAAAACTTTTATTGAGTCCGACCGTCTTGTAAGGGAGGGCATGAAACCGATGAGGTTCGAAGCGCAACTCCGCCCAGAAGAACCTCACCTGTGGTACGAAACCATTAAATCTTCCTGGATTGTGGATGGGAAAGTCAAAGGCGCGGTGGGTATCGCGCGTGATATCTCTGCCCGCTTCCATACAGAGCTGGCGCTCAAGGAAAGTGAAGCGCGTCTAAAGAGCCTGCTCAATAATATTCCCGACCTGGTTTATTTGAAAGATGAAAAGAAAAAGTTTTTAGCGGCGAATGATACTTTTTGTACCAATTTCAATCTTAAGGAAGAGGACATTATCGGGAAGACAAACCAGGATGTTTTTGATCCTGAATTGGCAGCCCGGTTGGATGCAGAAGAAGATGTCGTATTGATCACCAAAATTGTCCGTTTCATCGAATCATCGGATGTGGACACAGAAGGTAATCAGATTTGGTATGAGACAATTAAAGTACCGGTATTGGATAACCAGGGACAGGTGTTTGGCTTAACTTCGGTTTCCCGCGATATCACGCATCGGAAAAAATTTGAAGTCAATATTCAAAACCAACTCAGAATGGAGAGCGTTCTGACCGGCATCGCGGCCAAACTGAATCAGATCCAATTCGAGAATAAAACCCTGGAGATGCAGGCAGTTCTGGCCATGATCGGGGAATACCTGCATGTTGACCGGTGCTGCTTCACCATATTCTCCGATGCTCCACAGGTTCCCGCGGAAATTTTCGATTGGACTTCTGACGCACACCCCGGAACCAAAGTCACCTTACCAGAAAATCCGGAAACCGTTTTCCCCATATTGTGGAAATTGTTCCAATCTGAAACCATCATCGGTTGGAAGAAAAACCAAAGCGGAGTGGATGATATTGGCCGGGAGATCAAAGCGTTTCTACATTACAGCCCCTTCGCTGTTCTATGCCTCCCGGTTGTATCTGTGAATCGAAACCTATTCGGGATTGCCTGGGTGGAAGTCGCCAAAGGTCCGAAGGACTGGGGTGAAGATACAGCCCAATTCTTAAAACTCTCGGTGGAGATGTTGGCCAGTACCAAAGCTCGCGTGCTGAGTGAAGAGAAATTGACCACAGCCGAAGCCCGTTACCGAATTTTGGCAGAGCAAATTGCCGCTGTGGTGTACATCGATGAAGTGGATGAACTGGCGACAGGACTATATATTAGTCCCAAGATTAAAGATTTGACCGGTTATTCAGCCAATGAGATGCTGCTGGATCCGCAGCTATATTGGCAGATGATTCACCCGGAAGATCGAGAGCGGGTGAAGAACGCGAATGTGCTCACCAATCAATCTGGGGAACCATTCCAGGTGGAATACCGGATGATCCGGAAAGATGGGAAAACTATCTGGGTGCTCGATCACGCACTACTTTTCACTAATGAGAAGGGCAGGAAATTATGGCACGGAGTGATGCATGACATCACTGAGCGGAAGCAAATCGAGAAAGCCCTGTCTGAAAGCCAGGCCAGATTCCATGATCTTTTCGAGCATACACCGATAGCATTGTGGGAAGAGGATTTCTCGCTAGTAAAGAAGCGTCTGGATTACTTAAAGAATAGTAAGGGGGTTGTGGATATTCAAAAGTATATCTCTTCCCACCCCAAAGAAGTTCACACGCTGATCGATCTGATGAAGGTCATTGATGCCAATCAAGCTGCCATCCAATTGTACGAAGCCTCTTCCAAGGAAGACCTATTGAAATACTTCCCCGTCTCGCAACAACTCAAGCCTGATGATCTCTTCATTCAAGAGATGGTTGAAATTAGCAAGGGGAGTACTCATTTCAGTTGTGAAGGCGCCAATGATATCAAGGATGGCGTGATCCGCTATCACAACCTTCACTTTATCGTAGTGCCGGGTTATGAAAAAACTCATGGGAGGGTAATCGTCGCCTTAACAGATATTACAGATCGAAAAAAGAATGAGGAACAATTAATTTTCCTTAGCACACACGATGGATTAACCGGATTGTATTCACGAAGTTATTTCGAAGCGGAAATGGCCCGTTTACAGGTTAGCCGGTCTTTCCCGGTGAGCATTTTGATCGCGGATGCTGATTACCTGAAAGAAACCAATGACAAGCTTGGTCATATGGTGGGTGATCAGTTATTGAGGAAAGCATCCCAAATTTTGCGAATGACATTCCGACCAGAAGACGTGGTGGCTCGGATAGGTGGCGATGAATTTGCTGTGTTGCTCCCAAAAACTGACCAGGAGACGGGGATTTGCCTGGTGGACCGGTTACAACTGGCACTTAAGGAGGAAAACGGTCGGAATGTAGTCCCATACCGGTTGGACTTATCGGTTGGCGTCTCTACTGCTATTCAAGGCGATTCACTGACAGATGTAATGCGCGACGCAGACCGAAAAATGTATGCCAACAAACTGGAGCATCATACCCATCGTTAAATAAAGAAGAGGATGGTCATCCTCTTCTTTTTATCTCAAATGGGTAGATATCCAATATTGGGTGTAGGTCGCTTCCCGATCACCGCAGGCATTTTACTGTGAATTTCTTGGTTACCGGTTCAAGTCGGGTTGGATAATCCACTTTAAAGCGCACGTACTGATCACCGCTGTTGGATACGTAGAATGACCACATAACCGTCGCCTGCGTGTCAGCCGCGATGGTAACCCAGCCTTTATCCGTCTTATTTCCACCTTTCTTTACCCATTCGTAGTGTACCTGCCCTCCGGTATTGGTGTGGATGACCGCACCAAAAGTGACCTTCAGGGGGCATTTTCCCGAGACCTCTGAAGGACCGGTGACGATCCTGGCGCTCATGACCGCTTCACCGGGAGTAGGCGTCCACGGTTCACGATAGACGGGCACCTGCGAGGTATCCCCTTCCACTACGGCGGTGTATTTCCAAACCCAGCAATGGTAACCCGGGTATGTGGGATTATCCACCCACCACCATGAGCGGCCTTCGCTGACACCCCGGACCGGGAGAGACATATCGGTGGTGACGTATCCTTCGACCCTGAAAATTGGGCTGGGACCTGCGCGGCAATTGGTATTTTCTGTCACCGAAAGGATGGGCGTTTCCGGGCTAAGCGGGGGTTCAGGTGTCTCTGTAGGCAGGATATCAAGAGGAGAGAGGGTGAGCGTCGGAATAAGGGCAGGATCATCTGTCGGGGGAGGCATTGGCGTATCCGTCGGCGGTGGCATTGGGGTGGAGGTTGGATCCACGGGTAAATTTCCCAACGCGATCAAGGTCAGTTCGACGCTCATTGTTTCCGCGGCTTGAGTAAAGAATACACCCGGGTCGGAAGTCGGCGCTACCGCTCCGGGTACTGCTCCGCAGCTTGTCAGTAATAACGAACTGACCAGTAAAAGCATCATTGCACGCATCAAATTGGATTTCATGGGATCCTCCCCTTGATAAAGTCTTTAATATTATAACAAGCAGGTCAATGGGCTAATGCCCATGCCAACTCCTACTGGCATATCAAACTTACTATACAACAATTGTATAAGAAAAATTGAATATTCAATAGAGAATATCTTAATAAATATAGGTATCAAAACGGAGACAAAAAAAGCCTCCATCTTGTGAGATGGAGGCTAACAGATAGAATGTTCAGTTTACGGGCAATCCAACGTGTAGAACACCTTGTTAGATTTGAGAGTGACAGGCGAATTGATTCTTACAATTGCCCATTTGGATACTGTTTCACTATACTTCTTGCTGAAACTGATGGATTTGGTTCCATCATCCGTAAATGAAATTGTCCCAGAATTCGAGGGTTTTATCGTCATCATCCAAAACCATATAGTTGAGATCAGCCGCTCGATCGGATGTAAAGGTCGCTGTAAAGCTGTAAGTCTGAGGGCAGGTACCAGAATCAACAGGTGAGACGCCCAGACTGACGGTAACTTTAGGCAGCGATTTGACGGGTGTGGGGATGATCAACACGGGCACACCACTGGTGTCACCGGAAACCACGGTTGTGGAGGACCAGACCCAGCAGTATTTGGGATCTTCACTGGTTGGATTCTTGATGTACCACCAGCCGCCACCATAGGATCGTCCGTAGACTTCGGATTTTGCGCCGGTCATGAACCCGGTGACCACCTCAAACGCGGGATCCGGTCCTTGCCGGCAGTTAGTATTCTCTGATGCAGTGATGGTTGGACGGTCGCCGCTGATCACAGGCACCCACATGGTGGGTGTAGTCACCTGTTCAAGAGTAACAGGCGCAATTGTGGCTTCTTCGGTCGGCTCTGCTGTGGCGGTCGCTGCGACGGCTTCAGTGGCCGTTGGGATCAGCGCGGCATTCCGGGTGGATTCTGCCGCAATTGTCTTCGCTGCCGCAGTATAGATCGGATTCACATCTATGGTCGCGGAGGGTGATGCCTGCGTGGGTGTAGCAATGGGAGTGCATGCTGTCAGTCCTATGATGATGACCAGCAGAATGCTCATAATTCGAAATTGCGATTTCATAAGTAAAACCTCCTTTATCTGGCGTAATTATGACACATTTTCACGTTTTTGTGGGAAAGGGATAAAGCTTGAGGAGGGTTGTCATGGATGAACAGCCCCTAGTCACAGCCCCAGTCTGAGGTAAAATAGGTTTATGCCCCAGTGGCCCAAATGGATAGAGCGAGGCACTCCTAACGCCTAGGTTGGGGGTTCGAGTCCCTCCTGGGGCACATTATCTACAGAACCGTAAGAAATTGTTAACTATTTCTAATCAAAACAACTTGACAGCATTTTGAGATATGATAATATAGAGACAACAAACGTTTGGGTGCCCCCCTCACCCAGGCGTTTGTTGCTTAAGCAGACAAACAAAATCGGATGGCAATCGCCATCCGATTTTTCGTGTTTAAGGTGGGTTATTCGAGATCTTCATTGTCGCCAGGATCGAGTTCAGGAGGTTGTTCACCCTCCCCTTCCCGATGTTCCATCCGCAGCCACATCAACAATACCTGTCCATCTTCGCTGGAAACGGAGCGGATGGCGATAATGGGTTTGGATTGGGTCATTCCGATTTCGTCCCTATACTCCAAAACGATTCCGGATTGATTCTTCCATGCCCGGTAACAGCGTTCAACCAACGCGGGCCCGTTGAAGGTCCGCAGTCTGGTGAAAATCAGATCGTTTTGAATTGGCCCCTCAGAAATACCCATTGCCCAGGCATCGGGCGCCTGGTCAAAATTGGGAGTAGGTCCTTCAATGATGGTTATTTTGTCTTCCATAAAATCAGTGTACCATAAAATGGAGTGGTTATTCCGGGTGTTAATCGGAGGAAATCATTCCCTCGAATGTTCAGCAGGGATAACGACGAGTGGGTCACCAAATAGGATTTCCGAATGGAGAAGTCTTACTCCAGGATATTATCGCTGGAGCCAATCTGATGGAGCGTTGGGCAATGGAAAATAAATGGCTGCCCGGGTTGAGACAGGCAGCCATTGCATCGGTTGTGGGTACAGGGTGATGTTACTGAGTTTGGTCAACCCTGGCCGGCGACTGGTCCTCGTAGTTGTCGCCAGCAACATATTGCAAATTAATATCGGCGCCACCCAACAGTGTTAGTTGATAGCCAACGATCTGACCCTGATAGAACGCTCCACCATTGCCGTTCATATTGATTGCACAGGTTGGGGCATAAATGGTCCCGTTGATATACGAACCCATATTGCCATTAAAGGTCAAAGGTCCTTCAGCTACATTCGCAAAATTTCTGGGATTGATGAACATCAGCAGACCTTTATACGGTGCGTACTGGTATCCCTTTAATTGTATTGTCGCGCCACCATTCCAGGAGATATTACATGGATCGGACCCAGAGATAAAGAGCAACACTCCCTGGCCGCCTATATGCTGGTTATTATTGACACTGAAACCATTGTTGAAACAGTAGATGCCCGGTTTCAACCAGATATCCTTATTTGGAATGGCACTGTTGTAATAGCCGGGCGACATTTCCCGGTCATAGGTAACAAAGTTTATGGTTTGATTCTTAACGATGATGTCCGCGGGGCCAGCACATGTGGGAATGGTTGGCACATTATTGGGAGGGTATGCGACAGCATTAGCCGGCGCAGGAGATGACTGGGGACCGGGTTGTACGATCAGACCACCTGCATTGGAAATTCCACCTACTACGGTGAGGGATGGGGTGTAGATCATCGACGATGAACTTTGGACGGTCATCGCGGTACAACTGGGCGAAGTGGAATTCGAACTGGAATTGACAAAGATGCCGCCACCCAGCAGGTTGGTGTTCACGGTACCACCCGCATAGATCATGCTGCACCCGGACGGCGCCAGGGCGACCAGGCCATACCCCGGATAAATCGGGCCCGGTCTGGGGGGTACCACGTGAACGACTGATTCAACGGTATTGACCACCGGTCCGGTATACACAAAATGAACAAAAGAAGTATCTACCGGCGATGTGATCCTGACTCTGACGTAGTTGTTCACATTCGTGTCTGTACCCACATAATGGAAGGTGCCCGCCACAGGCGGATACTCTACAACCACTGTCTTATCGGGTGCGCTGTAGCCGTTGTCTGCGGCTCTATTCAAACCCTGGGCTTGAACTCTGGTTACCAGAGTTGCCGTATCCCAGGGGTTATTGGCTAGTTCGTATCCAGCAGCGGCTGCGGCAGCGTCCGCTGCATTCTGCGCGCTGCGGCGGTCATACATGATCATCCCACCATCCACAGCCAGCGCGAGGGCTCCCAGAAGTCCGACAATCGCCACCGCGATTAGGACGATCGCCTGACCACGTTCTGATTTATTATTTCGAGTATTCATAACTGCCTCATCATTCATTGCAAACCCATATCTATGGGCAGGCTATTCCTAAAAGCTTTAACGCTGCCGTTGTGGGTTTAGATTCCAGGATCGTATCAGTGACTCTCGCTCTCAGGGGAATGTCCTGCCAACCGGTAAACATGCCGATCACAGGCATGATCAGATTGTAGTTGTAAACCAGGTTAACGGTTATTTTTTGTCCCTGGCAGGAATTGACTGACGTTGTGGTGCATGCTCCGGCTGTGCAGGGGCCGGTGGTCGTTCTGGAGCAGCAAAAAACGTTGATATTCGTGATTTGGTCGGCATCGATCGGCCAGTTCGCGGAAGCATGGATCCGGTTGATGATGTTGGTGGTATCGGTGGGATTAATGGATCCGTAGATCACGCCTTCCTCGGCAGTGTCACGGAGGGTAAGGTATGAATAGAACATGCTGCCAATATCGAAGACGCCTCCCAGAATGACCAGTATAAAGAGAAAACTGATGGCCATTTCGACCAGGCTTTGACCTTTTTCGTTCCTGCGGTGATCGTTCATTTTATCCATGTTAGTTTCCAAACGCACAGTTATTCACCCCGGTTAAGGTTAATCGGATGATCACTCTGGATTTTAGGATTTTCGAAAAGGTGATGGTAAAACTGGATGAACCTGATGCGGGAAAACTCCAGTTCAGAGATTTCGTATAATAGGGAGCGGAGGCGTTGATGGAGCTGACCCCTGGTCCGGGGCCTGGTGTCAGGCTGCTGATCGACTGCAAAACCGGTCCACCCGTACCTTCCCAGATCAGAAGGATATTCTTGATGGTTGCATCTGTGCCACTGTTGTTGGTAATGGTGACGACATCCACCGGTCCGAGCGGATTGGTTTCGCTGATGGTATAAGGCGTCATGTCGCAGACCAGACTGGTGCTTGGCGGGGGAGGTGGATCCACGGATTCAACCTCAGCTCCCATTAAGATCGTATGAGCACTCTCGGTGTGTAATGTCAGGTCAGGAATGAGCACCAATGGGGCAATCACGGAATAATTGACATCAATATTGATCAGGATGCGATCACCCTTGGTGAATGTGGTCGTGGCTGATGGATTGCAGTATTCTGTAACGGTTGTTCCAGGACCTGCGTCTTTGAAAATATGAACTGCAGGGCCGGTGACTCCCCCAAACCGTCCGATACGGACCGCGGCACTTCTAATCCCGTTGCAATCGTTGAAGATATTCGGTCCACCGCCCACGTTGCCAATGCCTGCTCCATAGCGAGCCGCTTCCCGGCCCGCAGAAGCCAACGAAATATAGGTGAACATTAACCTTCCGCCTTCGATGATGCCAAAGATCAACAGAAGAAGGATGGGGAGGACCAAAGCAAATTCCACCATTCCCTGGGCGGAATGTTTGATGAATCCAGGTTTCCTTGAGCGTATTTGCTTATGAGTGGACTGCAAAGAAGAGGACGCGTGTATTGGAGAAGCATTGATATCATTATCTGCCATATTTTCCCCTGAAAGAGCTCGTTCTTCAATATTCATTTCATTTAGCGTCCTGCTAGAAGGCATTTATACGAATTGATTCATTAATTCCATCCTGATTATAGCATAGCCGCTTTTGAATAAATCAGTTTGTAAGATAATTGTAAGATTATTGTAAGTGAAATTTCAAAAGTGTTTACCGAATTAAGTACCAAAATTTCATTTTTCAAATGGGCAAACTGACATATTGTGTGAAAGAATTGGTTGGAAAGACAACATAAGAGCGTGATTTACCGCTTGTTCTGTCCCTTTGCATCATCCTTCCCAAGGATTTCGGGTTGGAAAACCAAAACCGGATAAAAAAGTATCCCCGCCGGCGGTATTGCCAGCGGGGATATCCCATCATTATATCACTCAATCATAACTTCAACCGAACTTATCCCTTCTCGTAGGGTTCGCCATCTGCGGCGGGCATCTGACCTTTACCGACCACGCCGGCCAGAACGATCATGGTGGCGATATAAGGCAGCATGGCCATAAACTGGGGCGGGACGGTACTGCCGACCAGGGAGAGCTTGGAGCCATCGTGTCGGCAAAACCGAACAATAAGCCAGCTCCCAAGGCGCCGATCGGAGTCCAGTTGCCGAAGATCATCGCGGCCAGGCCGATGAAACCCTTGCCCGGCGGTCATCATCTCGTCAAATCGGCCAACCGAGCCAGGGTAAAGTAATGCACCGGCGAAACCGGCCATCGCGCCGCCCAACAGCACCGCCATATAGCGGGTGCGGAAGACATTGATCCCCAGCGTGTCAGCCGCCTTGGGATGCTCACCCAACCGAGCGCATGCGCAATCCCCAGCGGGTCTTGAACAGTGCGATCTGCAGGATGATCAGGAAGATGAACATGGCATAGACAAATAAGTTGGTGTTGAAGAACAATCGGGCCGATGAGGGGAATATCCGCCAGACACCGGGATGGGAAAGCGCGAGAAGATGGGCGGGCTGTTGAAATATTCTGGTATGGTGCTGCAGGAACTTTGGCAGAGAGATATGAGGTAAGACCGGTGGCGAAGATATTGATCACCGTGCCGGAGATGATCTGGTTGATCTTGATATTTGATCGAAAGGACGCCATGCACCAGCGCCAGCAGCAGATCGCTGAAAAGATCGCAACGAACAACCCATCCAGGGATTTTGGGTCACGCTGCCGACCAGAGCGCCGACCATCGCGGCCATCAGCATCATCCCTTCGATGGCGATGTTGACCACGCCGGCTCGTTCGGCACAGTACCCCGAAAGCTCCCAGGATGATGGGTACCGCCAGCAAGACGGCGCTGCTCAGCATGCCAGCCAGATTGAGTCGATTGCCCAGCAGCCGACCAGGTGAGGAAAGCAAAGATGAAGGAGAGCAACGACCAATCCGAGCACCAGTTGGTGCATCGTCCAAACCCTCGCACCAACTGGATAACGCCCAAGATCAGGCAGACGAGCCGATCAGCAAATACAGGGTCAGCGGATGGGATAATCCAATCGCCCATGACGCCGCGGGTAATCCCACCGGGGGTCATCACAAATGTTGTCATTACGATCCGGCGTGACGGTGGCGAGCGAAGAGGACGAAGATCAGGATCAGACAACCAGGACAAGAACGCTCCCATGACCAAGCTGGCGTGTCAGAGGATTTGACTGCCAGGCGTCGGCGGATGATAAACGTGGTGGTGGCCATTATTTATTCCTCCCCAGCCGCAGCGAGATGGCTACCGGCCCGTTTCTTTCACTTTGGATGCGGTAGACAGCCCGGATGATGGCTGGCGCGGCGACGAACATCAGGATAAGCGCCTGCAAGATCGAGATGATATCAATCGGAATGTTGATGACAGACCATCATGCTGGTGGCGCCGTTGCGCAGAATGCCGAACAGCAGCGAGGCCAGGACCACGCCGGCGGGATGGCTGTTTCCCATCAAAGCCAGGGCGATGCTGTCGAACCCATAGCCAGAGGAAAGACCCATCGCCATGGACTGCGGTTGATCGCCAGGATCTGGTTGGCCCCTGCCATACCGGCCAGCGCGCCAGAAAGCGACATCGCCAGATCATGGTGTTGGCCTGAAATTCATACCGGCATATTGCGCGGCGTTCGGATTGGCTGCCAACTGTGCGCAGGTTAAAGCCCCAGGTGGTTTTGAAAAGCAACCAATACACCAGCCAGGCAACACCCAGCGCGATGAAGAAGCCCAGATGAAAGCGGATTGGGCTGTTGGAAGAACTGCGGGATCTGCGGCGCTTTTTTCGATGATGGGGCTGATGGGCATTCCGCCCGAACCCGGCCGGTTCATCGGACCGGACAGCAGCCATTCGGTTAACCGGAAGGCAATCCAGTTCATCATGATCGTGTTGATCACCTCATGCGCCCCGGTTTTGGCTTTCAGACCAGCCGGGAATAAAGCCCCAAAGACCGCCACCAATGGCGCCGGCCAGAAGGCCAGCGGCATATGGATGATGGCCGGCAGGCCTTTGAGCGCATAACCGACATAACGCGGCAGGCCGCGCCGATGAAGATCTGGCCTTCCACGCCGATGTTGAATAAGCCAGCGCGGAAACCCAGCGCCACTGCCAGACCGGCGAAAATATATGGGGTGGAAGCCACCAGGCTTTCCAGGAAAGGATTGAACGCCCGGCGGATTTCCAGGGGATCGCCGCTCCGATTGCGTTGATGATACGGACCGGGTCGCCAAGGCGCCGGATCAGCAAGGCGCCGTAGGCCTGCGAGACCGCCTTCCAGGCGGCAGCTAAGCCCGCGCCAAATGGACTGCCTGAAAGCGGCGTAGACCTGTTCACTGGTGGCCACGATGATCAGATCGCACCCATGATCATGCCGCTGATAACCGCCAATGCCGGGAACCAGCAGAAGTCTCTCCAATGGATTGTCGTTCCAACCCTTGCGATTTGGTGGGCTGGGCATGGATTACTTCCGTGAGAACAGCTTTTCCGACATCCTTGTTTCTTCATCTTGCTGTTCTCAAGGGGTCCACCGCCTATTATAATGTAGTCTCGATACAGCCCGATTGACCGGTTGTTCCAGATCTGATCCGGGCTGACACCAGCCATCAACAGACCGATGTATTCTTTGGTCGCTTCTTCCGCCGGGAACCATCGCCACGATCTTGCCCCGATACATGACGGCAATCCGGTCTGAAAGTTCCATGATCTCATCCAATTCTGGTGAGACCAGTAAGACGGCGCAGCCTTCATCCCGCTTTTCAACGATTCGTTTGTGGATATATTCAATCGAACCAACATCCAGACCGCGGGTGGGTTGGGAGGCGACCAGCAATTGGATCGGGCGGGAAAGTTCGCGCGCAATAATCACTTTTTGCTGATTGCCGCCTGAGAGAGAACCGACCGCCGTCAGCGGACCAGGCGTGCGGATATCAAACTCTTTGATCAATTGCTCGGCTGGCTTCCAGGATGATGGGTTACTGCAGCATCACCCTTTGGAAAAGGGTGGTCTGATAATAGGTACAGAGGACCAAATTTTCCGCGACGGGGAAGGGCAGCACCAACCCATCGCGCTGGCGGTCTTCCGGCACGTGGGCCGTGCCCAGTTCAGTGATCTCGCTCGGGGTAGCTTTGGTGATATCTTCGTTCCAAGTAGAGTGATTCTGCCACTCACGGAATGGTGCGCAGACCGGTTATCGCTTCTACCAGTTCGGTCTGACCGTTGCCCTGCACGCCTGCGACCCCAACGATCTCACCGGCGTGAACTTCAAGAACGACTTCGTCCACGGTCACCTGGCGTGTGAATCGGTCACGACCAGGTTTTCCACTTTCAGTACGACTTCCCCGTGCTTGGGCAGCATCTTTTCCACTTCCAGGTCGACCGCACGGCCAACCATCATCTTGGCCAGCGATGCTTTGATCTGGCTTCAGCCGGGGTGGTGGAACCAACCACTGTGCCACGACGGATGACCATGATTCGGTCGGCGACTTCCATCACTTCGCGCAGTTTATGGGTAATGAAGATGATCGATTTGCCCTGCGCGACCAGCGAGCGCATGATCTTGAAAAGCTCATCCGCTTCCTGGGGAGTGAGCACCGCAGTTGGCTCGTCAAAGATCAGAATTTCCGCTTCTCGGTAGAGAAGCTTGATGATTTCCACCCGTTGTTGGACACCCACCGGCAGATCTTTCGACCAGGCATCCGGATCGACTTCCAGCCTGTACTGCTCGGAAATTTCCCGGATTCGTTTGGCGGCTTTGTCATGGTCGAGGAAACCCGCCCGGTTTGAGCGGCTTCTTCGCCCAGCATCACGTTTTCAGTTACGGTGAAAACCGGAATCAGCATGAAATGCTGGTGCACCATGCCGATGCCGGCGCTTGATCGCATCGGTGGGGATTGGATGCTGGATTTCTTGCCCTTTACCAGGATTTCGCCCTTCGTCTGGTTGGTATAAACCATACAGGATATTCATCAAGGTGGTTTTTCCAGCGCCGTTTTCGCCCAGCAGTGCCAGGATCTCACCCTGATTGAGGGTGAGATCAATATGGTCATTTGCAAGTACACCGGGAAATCGTTTGGTGATTCCGGAGAGCTGCAAGATTGGAGTCATGATTTGCTCCCTATGAAGTGTCGAGTATGAATGGGAGTATTTGATTTACCATAGCAAAGTGAAAGCATGATTTGGCAGTCGGCGACAAATTCCTGACATGGCTGTTCATAAACAAGCACCCCGCTTGAGACCGGGACAGTCTTATGCATTCGCAACAGCGTTACTTCAACTTGAAGGCTCGCTTGACTGTGATCGTGCCGGACAAGATGCCGGCTTTGACGTGTTTCGAGTTCGGCTTTCAGTTCAGCGGGGACATTGGCATCGAGCATCATGGAATGGGGCCAAGTCAACACCACTATTTGCCAGGGTACCGATGGTGACGCCACCCTTGAAAGTGCCATCCACGACCGCTTTGATCGCGTCCATGGGTGGTGACGTCCATCATTTTCATGACGGAGGTCAGGGTGATGGCGGCTGTAATCGGGGTTGGTGAGAACCCAGTCGGAGTCCACGCCGATGATGCAGGCATTACCGCGTTCTTTGACAGCAGCGGCAGTGCCGAGACCAACGGGACCAGCAACGGGCATGATGATGTCAGCGCCTTCGTCCATCAGGGAGATACCGAGTTCCTTACCCTTGGCCTGGTCGTCGAAGGAGCATGGTGAACAGACCTTTGGTCGGGTCAGCCAGGATCCCAACCGAGAACTTCCACTGTGGTGCCGTGTTTGTTCGTTGTAATACGTCGACGCCACGAGCGAAACCATCCATGAAGATGGTGACGGTGGGGATGGGGAGACCACCGAAGGTACCGACTTTACCGGTCTTGGTCATGCCAGCAGCAAGGTAGCCAGCCAGGAAGGCGGCTTCGTCCGTCTGGAAGACCTGGCCAAAACATTGGGGATCGCGGGATCATAAGCATAGTCGACGATGGAGAATTTACTATCGGGATTGGCTTCAGCGGCAGCCTTGGTGGCGTCACCGAGGAAGAAACCAACGGAGATGATCATGTCGCATTTTTCTTCCAGGAAGGCATTGATGTTCTTTTCGTAATCGGCCACTTCCTTGGATTCCAGGTATTTGCCTTCGATGCCGAGTGCGGCAACGGCATCGGACACCCTTCCAGGCGGTGGCGTTGAAGGATTTATCATCGATACCGCCGGTATCGGTAACCTGGCAGACTTTGAAGACTACGGGGGCTTCAGTCGCGGGCGGCGCTGGAGCCTCAGTCGGCACAACGGGTGCCTCAGTTGGCACGACGGGAGCTTCTGTCGGCACTACGGGTGCCTGGGTGGCAGCGGGCGCGCAAGCGGCCAGCAGCACTGAGACCAGGACAAGCAGAGATAGTAGTACAGTTAACTTCTTAGTCATTTGGGACTCTCCTCCACAAAAAAAATGGGTTGGTTTGAATGGGGAACTATTTTGGCGCATTGAGACGGATTGCCGTCTCACTATTCCCCATTTCAGCTAAGTATACTACTGTTCAAAATCGGATGCAAGAAGGGACAATTGAGACTTGCGGTAGTCAAATCATTGATCGATAGACTAATTGGCCTGGGTGAACAAGGGTTAAGTCGCTGCCATGTCGAAGATGGGCGAGATCATCCAGGTTGTGGAACAGACTCTCCCTTACGTACTCCAGCCATCAGGACGAGCGCCAGGATGAAGAATATTGGTGAAGCAGCCATGATCGCATTATAGTTTTTTCCTGCCAGAATCACGATCCATCCCATCAGGTTCGGTCCGGCGATGGCGGACAGCGTGGAGAACAGATAATATAAGCCGGTAAATGTGCCAATCCGCGCGGACTCGGTCATATCAACCACCATCGGTAATGAATTGATATTGATCAGCGACCAGGCTATTCCGGTAACCATGAGTATCACGCCAAGCACGGGTATATTCCCCAGCATGGGTATTTGGGTGAGGTTGTGATTGAGGGTGGGTATCGGTAAAGCGAAGATGGTCCCCACACAGAGGGTCATCAAGACCAGCCCGACAGAGATGGTTTTTCGCCTTCCGAAAGCAGCGCCGATTTTTCCGGCCGGGAGAGCGAAAAGGACAAAAAAGATGGATAACTGGCTCAACAGGCGGGCGCCTTCCGCCTCTTCCAACCCGAGGTATTTATTCACATAAAGGCTGAAAAATGCTTCGATCGCCGTGTAACCGATGAACCAGCAGAATATGGCGAAAAGCAAACGCAACGCGCTGCCATCCGGGTTTCGGATGATTTCCTTCAGGCTGTTGATCATGGAAGGATTCTCTTTCAGATGAAGCCGCCACCTCTTTCGGCTCACGGATAAAGATGAAGAGCAGGATGGTCGCCACAATTACCAGGGCTGAGCCCAGCCAGAAGGGAAAGGCCGGATTCAGCTTGTAGAGCTTTGAGCCTACCAGGAAAGCGATAATGGCTCCAACACCGCCCATGAAGTTGATGATCCCATTCGCCTGGGACCGGAACTGGGAGGGGGTGAGATCAGGCATCAACGCGACAACGGGCGTACGCCAGAGCGCCATACTGAGCAATAATGTGCTCGTACAGGCAACGAACACCGGCAGGACAGCGGCGAATGGAATGATGCCAAATATCAGTGCGCCGATTGGCGCTCCGATCAGAATGAATGGCATCCGCCGGCCAATTGGAGTGCGCAGCCTGTCAGACCAGGCGCCGACAGGCGGCTGGATAAGTAAAGCCGCGATGTTATCCAGGGTCATAAAGAAACCAATCCAGGCTGGCGAAAGGTCAAATTTATTCGCCAGAAAAAGCGGAACAAAGGCGTTGTAGATTCCCCAGATGACACTGACACCAAAAATCCAAAGCCAAGCAGGAAGATCTTACCGTAATTAAACTTCATGGATCGGTTCCTCTTTTTCGATGACAACGGCAGTGCCATACGCCAGGACCTCGGTCACGCCATCCATCACTTCATTGGCGTCGTAACGCATCCCGATCACCGCATTGGCACCCATCTGACGGGCATGATCCATGAGTAGTTCGAATGCTTCCTGACGGGCATGCTCGCACAATTCGGTATATACGGTGATATTTCCGCCTACCAGGGTTTGCAGACTGCCTACAAAATTCCCAACCACACTACGTGACCGGACGGTGACTCCCCGGACAAGTCCAAGGTATCGCGCGATCCGAAAACCATCAAAGTTAAATGTAGTCGTTACCCAGAGTGGGTTTGCCATGATTTCCTCCGTCAATTCAAAGTGGGTTTTTGCCTGACAAATTCAGTCATTCAAATGGGATTGGATATTCTCCCAACAATTCTTTAAATACTCCTGATCCGATTTGGAAAGCGTGGATTCCTGCAGTAAATCCGGTCTCTGAAGCAGGGTCCTCAGGAGAGATTGCTGTCTTCTCCATTTATTAATGGCGGCGTGGTTACCAGAAAGCAACACCTCGGGAACCTGCCAGCCTCTGAATTCCGGGGGGCGGGTGTAATGCGGGTACTCGAGCAGACCGCTGGCATGAGAATCATCCTGTGCACCATCCGGGTCGCCCAACACGCCTGGGATCAAGCGGCAGACCGCATCCACCACGATCATGGCGGGTAACTCACCCCCGGTCAGCACATAATCTCCGATGGAAATCTGATCGGTGATCAGATGCTCGCGGATGCGCTCATCAATCCCTTCATATCTGCCGCAGATCAGCGCGATCTGGGAATAGCCTGCGAGCTCTGCGGCCACTTTCTGGGTAAATACCCTACCTTGCGGCGAGAGAAGAATGACCGGCCCGGGAGGCGGATCACCCAAAATGGCTTCGACGGCAGTGAATACCGGCTCGGGTTTCATCACCATACCACCCCCGCCGCCATACGGAGTATCGTCGGTGACATGGTGTTTGTCTGAGGTGAAGCTGCGAATATCGTGGATCGCCATCTCCACCAGTTTATTTTCCCGGGCTCTGGCAAGGATGCTCGTCGAAAAATAAGGTTCAAATACATCGGGCAATAGCGTGAAAATATCAAATTTCATACAGATATTGTACCGGAATCAGCCCTCAGGAGAAAGCCAGACACCCAATTTGGATTAGGAAAGGCTTAACTGGCAAATCTTGACTATACAGGGTCGTAACGGTAAGATAAATTGGCTATGTATCTTCATGGAAGTAAATGGAGCATGCTCCGGCGGCGCAAGCCGCTTCACATTGGACGAATTCTCATTCTCCTCGCGCTCATCGGCGGGGCTGTCTATGTGAATTACGTTGTCGTTCCCCAAACACCGCCTCTTTTTGTACCCACCCCCACCCCCACTCGCTCGCCGGAGACTTTTATTACAGACGCCGAATCACTGGCCTCTGAAGGAAAATACGGCCAGGCGGTGGATATGTACACCGAGGCGATATCGGCTGATCCCAATAATGTAAATAATTTTGTCTCTCTCGCCTGGATTCAGATTTATGCCCAAAAATATAAAGATGCCCAGACCAGCGCGGAAAATGCGCTGTTGTTGAATAACAATAATGCCATAGCGCATGCCATCCGTGGATGGGCGCAGCTTATGCAGGAAGATTACCTGCCAGCCGAAACCAGCATCAAGCACGCTATTGAGCTGGATCCGAACAACGGATTGGCGCATGCGTTCTATGCAGAATTGCTCGTCAGACAAATTGAGGCCGGCCAGGGAGCCATCGGCACGATAGAAAAAGCCATTGAAGAATCCAAACTGGCGCTGGCACTTGCCCCGGAAACGATGGAGGCTCATCGGGCGCGTGGACTTGTGTTGCAGAATACCAGCAATTACGCGGAAGCCAATCAAGAATTCCTGCAGGCGATCCAAATCAATCCAAATGTGCCGGATGTGCACATGGCGCTCGGTCTGGGATATCGTCAACTGACATCCACCCGAATTGGATAAAGCTGTCACCGAATTTACCATAGCCAACGCGCTGAATCCGACCGATCCGTTACCAGATACGTATATTGCGCGCACTTATGCCAATATCGGTGAATATGTCAAAGCTGTTCAGTACGCGGAACAGGCCAAAAATGATGCTCCCACAGATCCGTATATGTGGGGCACACTCGGATCCATGTATTATCGATTGGGAAAATACCCCGAAGCCATCTCCACCTTGAAGCTGGCCGTTCGCGGAGGAACATCTGACGAGGGTGTGGCCGTGGAAGGTATCCCGTTGGATTACGGGCGTATCGCAGAATTTTATTACCTCTACGGGTTGGCTTTGGCGAAATCGGGGGAGTGCAATGAAGCGGTTCAGATTGCTCAACTGATGCTGCAAGGTGTGCGAGACGATGAAACCTCGGTGTACAACGCCAACGCCATGGTCACGATTTGTCAGGGCGGGGTGGTCGGCACGCCGACCGCTGAAAGCGAACCGATCGTGAAGATCGAGTTGACCCCAACTTTCATCGAATAATATGAATCTTACCGGCAAAAAAGTCACTTTCCACCGTAAAGCCCCGACCAACATTCATCCTGCCCGTATTTTGTTCCTTCTCGGATTGATTTTTGGTTTGGTTTTCCTGGCGCGGGCATTTGATACTGGCATCGTCCACCGGCCATTCGACCCCACTCCGACTCCCACAAGGACCAATCAATCTTTCATCCTCGAAGCGGAAACGCATTTCCAGTCTGGAAATCTGCCCGCGGCGATCAATGCCTACCAACAGGCTATTGCGCTCAATCCGCGGGACGCCAGCCTGTACGCGGAAATGGCGCGCATCCAGGTGTATTCGTCAGCTTCCCTGTCTACGGATGAACAGAAACGGAATTGGTTGCAGGATGCGCTCACAGCCATCAACACCGCCGCTGAACTGGCGCCGGAAGATTCCAACGTGCATGCGATCAAGGCATTTGTCCTGGATTGGAATTCAAATCCGGTGGTATCGGGGGATGAGTCAGAAAATCTTCTCACCCAGGCGGAACAGGAAGCGGTTCGAGCCCTTCAACTGGACAGCACCAACACCATGGCATTAGCTTATTTCGCTGAGGTGCTGATCGATTTGCAAAAGTATACCCAGGCTGAGCAATATATTGAACAGGCGCTGGGGCGTGATTTAGGGTTGATGGATGTGCACCGGGTACGCGGCCAATTGTGGGAGATCAACGGCAATTATCTCAAAGCGATCGAGGAATATAAAAAAGCGACCGAGATCATGCCAAACCTGACATTCATCTATATTTATATCGGACTGAATTACCGGGTACTGGCTGCGGGTGATCCGATCAGTCCTTATTATGTTGATTTTCTCGATTATTTCGCGAAAGCCGCAAATATTAATGCCACCCTTGGGATTAAAGATCCCATCCCATATCTGGCCATCGCCAAAGACTATGTGCAGATGGGTGAGGCGTTTGTGGCTGCCCGCAATGGTCAGAAGGCGCTGGAAATGGACCCAACCAATCCGGATGTCTATGGCCAACTGGGTATCATTTATTTTATGGGGAAGAATTACGAAGGATCCATCCCGGCGTTGAAATGCGCCATCCGTGGATGCACGCCGGTGGAAAGCTGCGAAGCCCGGCAGTGCGATCCAGAGGTCGATCCGCAGATCGCCATTGAAGGCATGCCGCTTTCAAATTCCACTGTGGTCTATTATTACACCTACGGTTCGGTCCTGGCAGGGTTAAGCCGCGTTCAGCAGAATTATTGTCCCGAAGCTTTTAAGGTATTTCGTGAAATTCGAGCCGCCTATGGAGGGGACAAAGACATTATGAGCATCGTTCAGGAAGGTGAGCGAGTTTGCGAATTCCTGGACAATCCGACGATCCCAACTTCGCCTGCCATTACCCCCACCCCGGCTATCGTCTCCACGCCGTAAAAACTATGGTTGTGGTTGTACAACGAAATTTATAAAGTAATCCCGCAACCCGAGGGAAGCACTCGGATTAACCAGATTGCCAACCTGAATATCTTCCCGGGTGAAATTCCTTTTGCCAACAGTAAAACCATCCACCGCGCCCACCTCCACTTCAATGGGAAGGAGCCGGATGGGGATATTCACCTGCTGCCAGTGCCCGAACACATCTCCCTTTTTTACCGTCAGTGGCGCGGGCAATGAATAGATGACGACACCCGATTTAGCCGGTGATAATTCCTCAGCGGGAATCTCCGCTCGATAGATGATCTTCATTCCATCGCCCTCCGGCCGCAGGATGAGCAAATATATCTCTTCATCCAGGTTCAGACCTTTGGGTTTCATGTCATTCAGGTAGGCGACAGCGGAGATCTCACCGTCTTCCGGGATGGTGTACTGCTGGATGAACTGCTGGCGGGCTGTGACATCATCTCCATTTTGCAGAAGGGATGATCGCTCTCTAAATGTAAAACCAACACTTTTCGAGGTGGGATAAAATTGCCAACCGGGGATAAATGTCAGCGTTAAATAGATAGCCGAAAGGCAGCAAAGGTTTGACAGAACCACTGCGATTAAAATAATAATCAAAATACGAGCGTTGGCGTTATACTTTTTCACTGAAGGATCACCCCAAACATCCACCTGTAAATTCATTGTAGTCCAGTTCCATGCGTCCCGTTGATTCCTGTTTAATTATTGAATCCGGAATTTTGACCTGTATGCTTAATCAACCAAAAATAACCATAGACAGGATTGCGCCAGTCCTCATTTCTGCCCTAGAATAAGGGATACAAGCAGTGTATGAATATCGATTATGAAAGGCGGAGGATTCAGATGAGCAGTCTGGACAAAGCTCGCGAAACACAATTGGGCAATATTCAAGCGAAAACAGGAAAAACACTGGCCGAGCTGAAGACCTTGATCACAGCCAGCGGATTGATCAAACACGGCGAGATCCGCCAGATGTTGATGGATCGATTTGGATTGGGTTTCGGTGATGCGTCAATGCTGGTGCATTTTGCGCAAGAATCCGATGGACAGACGGCAGCTCAGGCAAAAGGTGCCACCATCGATGATGTACTCGCGGAGATCTATTCAGGTCCGCGCGCCGCACTCCGCCCGATCCATGAGGAGATCATCCGCCACGTTGATAACTTTGGCGAATATGAGATTGTCCCCAAAAAGGGGTATGTCAGCCTGCGGCGAAAAAGACAATTCGCCATGATCGGTCCGGGGACCAAGGGCAGGCTTGAACTGGGATTGAATATGAAGGACATGCCAGACAGTGATAGATTACTGCCACAACCGCCCGGGGGCATGTGTCAATACAAAGTCTTTCTGGTCTCTCCAGATGAGATCGACCAGGAATTACTGGGCTGGATTCGGTTTGCCTATGATCACGCCGGGTAGCTGAATATCAGAAATGTATAAGAATTGATCTTAATCTCTTGACTCGCATATGGAAGGCGAGTAATATTGAGGTGGTTTAGCACTCACATAGTGAGAGTGCTAAACCACCTCACTTTGCACACTATATAATCTCGTATTGGAGGAACATATGGCAATAAATCTGAAACCTTTGGGAAATCGACTGGTGGTCGAACCGCTCGAACAGGAAGAACTCACCCCCGGTGGCATTATTCTACCTGAAACCGCAAAAGAAAAACCGCAAAAAGGAACCGTTCTCTCCGCAGGTCCTGGCGACCGTGATGAAGACGGAAAACGCATTCCCATGGATGTGAAAGTCGGCGATGTTGTTCTGTACGCGAAATACAGCGGCACCGAGATCAAACTCGATAGCAAAAAACTGCTCATCCTGCGGGAAACTGATGTTCTCGCAATTGTTGAAACCAAATAATTTTTTGTTCGAATAAGGAGACTATCTATGGGAGCTAAACAACTTGTATTCGGTGAAGATGCCCGCCGTCGTTTAAAAAACGGCATTGATATTGTTGCCAACGCTGTTGCCACCACACTCGGCCCCAAAGGCCGCAATGTAGCCCTGGATCGCAAATTTGGTTCACCCACCATCACCCATGATGGCGTGACCGTTGCCAAAGAAATTGAACTCGAAGATCCATTTGAGAATATGGGCGCCCAGCTTCTGAAAGAAGCCGCGACCAAAACCAATGACATTGCCGGTGATGGGACCACCACCTCCACCGTTTTAGCCCACGCGATTGTGACTGAAGGCCTCAAGAACCTGGCCGCCGGCGCCAATCCGATGCTGCTCAAGGGTGGCATCGAAGCCGCCTCCAAGGCTGTTGCTGGCAAGATCAAAGAACAGGCCATCGAAATCACCACCAAGGATGAAATTGCCAATGTGGCCACCATCTCCGCCCAGGACCGCAATATCGGTTCTCTCATTGCGGATGTGATGGACAAAGTCGGCAAAGACGGCGTCATCACCGTTGAAGAATCCAAAGGTTTGGAATTCGAAACAGAATATGTCGAAGGTATGCAATTCGATCGTGGTTACATCTCCGCTTACTTCGTCACCGATCCCGAGCACATGAAATCGGTCATCAGCGATCCTTATATCCTGATCTATGACAAGAAAATCTCCGCCGCAACCGATATCGTTCCCCTGCTCGAGAAAATGGTCCAGGTTGGCAAACGCGATCTATTGATCATTGCTGAAGACGTGGACGGCGAAGCGCTGGCCACCCTCGTGCTGAACAAACTGCGCGGTATGCTGAATGTCCTGGCTGTCAAAGCCCCCGGATTTGGTGATCGCCGTAAAGCCATGCTTGGCGATATCGCCACCCTCTCCGGCGCGACTGTCATCTCTGAAGAGACCGGCCGCAAACTGGAAACCGCCACCATCGCTGACCTCGGTCGCGCTGAAAAAGTGGAATCCGACAAAGACAACACCACCCTCGTCGGTGGCAAGGGCGACACCGCCGCGATCAAAGGCCGCATCGATCAGATCCGTGTGGAAATCGACAACACCACCAGCGATTACGACCGTGAAAAACTCCAGGAACGCCTGGCGAAACTGTCCGGCGGCGTGGCGATCATCCGTGTGGGTGCCGCAACCGAAACCGAACTGAAAGAAAAGAAACACCGTGTGGAAGATGCCCTTTCCGCGACCCGCGCGGCAGTGGAAGAAGGTATTGTTCCCGGTGGCGGTGTAGCTCTCATCAACGCTGTTTCCGCTCTCGATGCCCTCAAACCGGATAATGAAGATGCCAGAATTGGTATCGCCATCGTCCGCAAATCACTGGAAGTTCCCATGCGCAAGATCGCTGAGAACGCCGGTAAAGATGGCTCCGTCATCGTGGAAAATGTCCGCCAGCAGCAGAAGAAAACCAAGAACATGAACCTTGGTTATGATGTTCTGCGCGAAGAATACATGGACATGGTCAAAGGCGGCGTGATCGATCCCGCCAAAGTGACCCGTGGCGCGCTCGAGAATGCCGCATCCATCGCCGCGATGATCCTGACCACCGAAGCATTGATCACCGATGTTCCTGAGAAGGATAAACCAGCCGCTCCCCCGATGCCCGAATACTAGACCGGGGAAAAATTAGAGATCAGGGACCAGAGATCAGAGATCAGAGACCAGTAATTGGTAACTGGTAATTGGTAATAAGAAGTAGTAGGGTGGGCTTAAGCCCACCCTACTTTCTATATCTTCGCGGTGCGCCCTCAGGGGAAGCCCACCCTACTAGTATTTAATTAGGCATTCTTGGAATAAGCCCACCCTACTTGATAATCTTCCGCCGGCGGGCGAGCAGCAGGTACAGGACGGGTGAAATGATCCCAATGACAAATCCCCCGATCCAGGTGCTGCGCGGACCAAAAGTGTCGCTCAGATATCCCCCGATCACCGGTCCAGTTCCCATGGCGGTACCCGATGACAGGTTATAGATACTCATATACCTGCCGCGCATATCCGCAGGAGCGAGGTTGGCAACAAAGGTTGTTGTGGTTGGGATGAGGACCAGTTCACCAATGGTGAGAATGACCATGCTCAACCAGAAAGCCCAGAATCCCTCCCCGAAGTAGACACTGCCAACGCCGACCGCGTAGAATAACGCGCCGGTTGCCATGACCAGGATGGGATTGAACTTACTTGTGAACCGGGTCACGGCCAGTTGGAAAAGCACCACCATGATGGCATTGGTTGCCGGAATGAAGCCGTACATATTCTCTGGGATACCGAAATTTCGTTTCAAATAAACTGACAGCAACAGCCAAAGCATGGCAGAACCGGTCATGCAGAAGGTGAACGCGCCGATGGTGGTCAGGAACTTCTTATCCTTAAAGATGATGGAATATCCACCCAATGCAGGTTTCACCTGCGTTGATTCGGTCATCGGTTCCCTGCCGGGCAGGGTTTCCTTCGCGCCGAAGGCCAATAATAAGCCATAGGAGAACATGCCCAGGGCGGCGATATAAAAGACCGTGGAATAAGATTGCGAAGCAACAAATCCGCCGATCGTAGGACCTATGGCTACGCCCAGATTATTGCTCATTCGTAACAACGAATAAGCGTCGGCCCGTTTCTCGCGCGGGATCAGGTCGGCCATCATGGCATCGGATGCCACCCGATACATCGGATTGAAAGCGCCGCCCAGGCTGAGCGCCACCGCGAATGCGGCGAAGGTGGCTGCCTGGTTTTGCAACAGAAAGACCAGGGCATTGCCCATCAGGGCTATCACCAGGATCCACTTGCGTCCGATCCGGTCGGTCAATGGCCCGGCGATGAAATTCATCACCAACCCCACCCCCGAGTTGATGGTCAGCAGGGTGGCGGCCAGGGTCAACGGCTGATTCAGCTTGCCGCTGACATAGACCATTAAAAACGGCCAGATCATACTGGCGCCAATGGTGCTCACCAGCATCCCGAAAAACATTAACCAAAACTGGCGGGGATATTCCCGCCAACCAGACCGGAGGGTATTCAGCATAATTGTCCATTTTAACATAAGGGCGGGGATGCCGTGTGTGAGCACAACATCCCCGCCCTTTGAAGTGTAAAGCTAGATCAGACTGCCAATGGTGCGGAATTTTTGCGCAAGTTGAAGAGATACAACCAGGTCGCGCCAAGACCTATCACGATGACCACGGCTGCCACGAGCCAACCGAATACCGGGATCGCGCGCAAGAGCGTGTAGACGATCACACCCAGAAGCAGGGACAGGTAAGGATTGACGTTGGTGTTTTTGGTGAACTGGCGCATGATCCAATGACCAACCAGGTAAGAGACCAATACTTTGCTGCCGAGGCTGATCATCATACCGAAGAAGGTCAGGAATACCACCAGGGCCGAAGTGCCGGACCAGAAAGCAAAACCTGCAAGTCCGCCCAGGCTGATGAAGGCCAGGATGATGGTGACTGTGATGATCACCAGCACGGAGATTCCGGCGCCCACCCAACCCAGGATGTACACCAGGATGCCATAACCGGCGGAGGGGAGGGGACGTGTGCGGATGGTTTCGGTGATGCTTTTCAAGACGGAGGGGATCAACCAGAGAGCCAGAGCGCCCAACAGGAAGATGGAGATGAAATTGCGCGCCATTCCCGTGAAGATCTTTCCCACACCTGCAGCGAAGAAGTCGAACGTGTCCTTTTGCGGTCTCACCGTGCGTACATCATGCTTATCGCCTGGAACAGGAGTCCGATAGTTCACGATACCCGCAGGCTGACCTTCGATCTGGCCACGCTGGGGAATTGCACTGGTGTAGTTGAGGTTACCCATGATCCTGGCGCCATCCGAAACGTGCAGGCCGGGATTGATGGTCTCAGGCATGTTTGCCTGGCTAATGTATGGAGCGTGATTGGCGACAGAAGGGTCCCCAACGACCGCGTCCACATTGCGGCCAACCGTACCATTAATTTCCAGCGCGCCGACGCTGACGTTGACATCCCGATCCACTTTACCATTAAGGATGACCTGATACCCACCGGCAGCCAGGTCTTTGCCAACCTCGGCGCCCTTGAGGATCTCAAGACTGTAACCGCCGAAATAGACATTTCGGCCAACAAAGGACGAATCCTTCAGAATGGTGGCCATCGTACCGGAGAAGACACTTCCCTCGACGCGGCCATCGTTGTTAACCGTTTGAGCACCTGTGAATAGATTGCCTTTAATCACCCCGCCTTCACCGATGGTGACCGTCTGTCCGAACAGGAAAGCGTCACCGTTCACTGTTCCATTAATGACGATATCCTGGGCAGAGGAGAGCAGAAGGCCGTTGATGGTTCCTTCCATCACTACCTGTTGACCCACCAGGATCAGATCGTCATTGATGACTTCCCCAACCTCAACCTGTCCATTCTGGTCATACTCATACGCCTGGACTGGTTTTACAGCCACAAACGCCGCACCAAAGAACAGCGCGGCAAGAATTAATCCATTTAAAACAATATTTTTCTTCATCATCCAACTCCTTTACTTCTATGTACGCAGGTTGATGAAAGAAGTTGTATGGTGAATGGCCCGCGGATCATTTAAAGTGACGGGCGAGAATTCCTTTTTCCGGCGCAAACAGGTAAGCCAACACAAACAAAATGGTTGCTACGAGGACAATAGCCGCCCCGGATGCAATATTGAGATAGTAGCTGATGAACAGACCTGCCAGACTGGCGATTGCGCCGATGGCTCCTGCAACGGCCATCATGCCTGGGAGCCGGCGGGTGAGCAGATAAGCGGTCGCGCCGGGTGTGACCAGCATGGCGGCCACCAGTCCAACACCGACCGATTGCACGGAAACCACCACCGTCAACGCCAGCAGCACCATCAACAATGAGCGCAGGAAATTGATCGGTAACCGCAGGGTTGCCGCCAGGATCGGATCGAAAGAAACCACCAGAAACGGCTTGTAAAGCAAGATGAGAGTTCCAATAACCAGCAAGCTTAACAGTCCGGTCAGCAGCAGATCCTGGGCGCTTACCCCCAGGACATTGCCGAATAAGATATGCGATAGATCCACCGCATAGGTACGAATCGAACTGATGAGCGCCACCCCCAGCGAAAGCGCCGCGGCAAAGAAGATCCCGATGGCGGTATCTTCCTTGATCGTCCCTTCCTTCGAGAAGAAGCTGATTCCCAGTGCGACGATCACCGCGGCCACGAGCGCACCCACCAGCAGGTTGCCCTGTACCAGGTACGCCACTGCAATCCCCGGCAAGATGGCGTGTGCCATCGCATCTCCCAGGAAGGCCATGCCTTTCAACACGACATAACATCCGATGACCGCGCATAAGATGCCGACCATTAAGGATGCGGTAAGTCCGCGCTGCATAAATCCATAGGAAAGCGGTTCCACCAGCCAGGCCATGTTTACCCACCTTCCTCGTGGTCGTCATGACCACAGCACTGATCCACCACGACCACGCCATCCAGAACCATGACCTGGGTGTGATAGGCTTTTTGAATATGCTCGGTAGTGAAAACCTCTTCGGGGGAGCCATATGCGACGATGGTCTTGTTGAGCAGGAGCACCAGGTCGAACCGTTCCCGGGCGAGATTCAGATCGTGGGTGGAGACGATGACCGTCACCTGATCCTTCTTCAGATCATCCAGCAGGCGCAGTGTGGTCTCCTGGGTGGCGAAATCCACTCCGGTGAAGGGCTCATCCATCAACAGGATGTGCGGATCCTGCGCCAGGGCTCGGGCGAGGAACACCCGTTGTTGCTGCCCGCCCGAAAGGTGATGGATCGGTTGCTTCGCCAGGTCGGCGATATCCAGCATCTCAAGTCCACGGGCGACCGCCTGTTTATCGGCCAGATTGGGCGGGTTAAACCAGCGCATTTTCCCGTAGCGGCCCATCATGACCACGTCGCTGACGGTGACCGGAAATTTCCAATCCACTTCCTCTCGCTGCGGGACATAAGCGATGCAATCCACATGCGTGCCGATGGATTTCCGTGGATGAAGATCCGCCCGCTCTGGAGGGGCAGTAACCCCACCATGGCTTTAAACAGGGTGGATTTGCCTGCGCCATTCGGTCCGACCACAGCCAGACGAGCCCCATGCGGAACCTGGAATGTTGATCCGTTCAGGATCGTCTTGGAGCCATACGCCACGGAAACCTCTTCGAAATTCATCCGGGCGGGCGGAGATTCAATTTGGGTAATCTGATTTGTCATAATCTCTACTCCAACGCTGCCACGATCTGCCTGGTGTTCCAACGCATCATTTCCAGGTAGGATGGCGCATCCCCATCACTGCCGGTGATCGAGTGGGTATATAAGTTTTGCACAACTCGGACGCCTGTCTCCGCCGCGATCTGATCTGCCAGTTGGCTATTCGCGCCAGTCTCCAGGAAGATGACCTTCGACCCGGACACGCGGATCTGATCCACAAGGTGGGTCAACTGCCGTGAGGATGGGCTGGCGCCGGTGGTGACGCTGGGGATGATGGCGCCAATGATGGTGAATCCGTACCGGTCGGCGAAATAGCCGAACGACTCATGGTTGGTCACAATTTTGCGATGTTCGGGTGGAATCTTTGCGATCTCGCTCTGGATCCATTGATCCAATTCGGTGAGTTGAGCGATGTAGGCGGCCGTGTTTTGCGTGTAGGTATCTTTCCCCGGCGGATCCAATTGGATGAATCCATCCCGGATATTTTCTGCATACCGGACGACGAGGGTGGGATCCAACCAGAAATGGGGATCGATCTCGCGGGCGGAAAGGACCTGGCTGTCGATGTGCGCCTTCTTCCAGGGGTCCGGGTTCCCGGGTGGCTAACCCTGCCGATGCTTCGATGATCTGTTGCGCTTGCAGATTATTGGTCAGAACGTTGCCAAGCCATCCCTCGAATCCCGCCCCGTTAATGAGGATGGCATCACTCTCGGTCAGGCGAACTACATCCCGCGGGGTGGGTTCAAAGGCGTGCGGGTCCAGTCCAACCGGTACAAGCGTGTCAATCTGCATCCGGTCGCCGGCGATCTGTTGGGCGATATCGGCCAGAAAGGATTCGACGGCGATCACCTTTGGACCGGTCCGCACAGGCGCGGAGGGCATACAGGCGGTCAACACCAGGGCGGCGAGGAGAAGGAAACGCCAGCCTGTCTTCATGCTTCCACCGTTTTCGCGCATTGCTGGCAGTAGACCAAAGAGCTGCAACCAATGCTCCTTGATCTGGTATTTCTTCGCAACACCGATCTGCTGGAATGAGAGTTTCGAGTTCATCACCCTCAAAATATTCCACCCTGCCGCAGGTCAGGCACAGGAGGAGATGCTGGTGCCCGTTGGGTGACGCGGCGTAAGTATGACAGCCGCCCGGCGAATGAACTTTCTGGATCAGCGCAAGCTCCTCCAGCTTTTCCAACGCGCGGTACACGGTCATCAATCCAAGTTTCGGGTGCTTTCGGCGGGCAAAATCAAACACCTGCTGAGCCGAGAGCGCCTTCCCATCGGAGGTGACAATGTCCACCACTGCCCGCAGGGCGGGGGTGACGCGGAATCCATTGGCTTTTAAGTTTTGAAGCCAGTTATGAGAACCGGGTTTGGGCATGTGGGATCCTTCAGCCTTTATTGATAATGATAATCATTATCAATAATAACTAAATAATTAAGAATACGCAAGGCTGGTATAAGGTTGGATTGTGGGTTTTATGGCGAATAAGCTGTTTGATAAAGCAAAAAAGAATAAAGCGGATGAATTTTATACGCAACTGCCGGATATTGAGGCAGAAATGCGCCATTATAAAGAACAGTTCCGGGGCAAGGTCATTTTCTGCAACTGCGATGACCCGTATGAGAGTAATTTTTTCAAATATTTTGCGATGAATTTTAATTTTCTGGGTCTAAAAAAGCTGATTGCAACCAGTTATACCAATTCCCCGGTCGCTTATGAGTAATTATCGTTGTTTGATGTAAAGAGTTTAGATGTAAAAAGCACAGATGCCAAACACCCTTATAAAATTGAAATTACCGAAGTCAAAGACGAAAACGCTGACGGCGCGGTTGACCTGGCGGATGTGGAATATCTACTTAAAAACAAGAAAAATGCCTTAACATTGCTGAAAGGTGACGGTGATTTTCGTTCGCCTGAATGTATCGAATTGCTGAAAGAAGCGGATATTGTAGTAACCAATCCACCTTTTTCACTGTTCCGTGAGTATGTTGCACAGTTAGTTGAGTATGATAAAAAGTTCATTATTATCGGTAATGTAAATGCGATAACATATAAAGAAATTTTCAAACTGATAAAAGAAAATAAGATTTGGCTGGAAATGGTTTTCCATAGTGGAGACGCGTGAATTTCGAGTTCCTGAAGAATCATTACCACTTGAATGGGCAAGCGGAGTATATGATCGAGAAACATGGGTTAAGTAAAATTCGCGTCAAGGTGTTCGGTGGTTTACTAATCTTAGATTTTCAAGAAACGCCACGAAAATATCACTCTATATAAGCAATACACGCCCGAAGAATACCCGCACTATGACAATTATGATGCAATCGAAGTATCGAAAACTGCTGAAATACCATACGATTATGATGGAGCAATGGGTGTTCCGATTACATTCCTTGATAAATATAATCCCGAACAATTTGAAATTATTGGGATCAAGCATGGTTCGTTGGAAAACCGAATGATCTGAATTTGCCGACAAAAAGGAACATATGTAGGCAGGATGGGCGATAAGGTTTTATCTTACCGAAATGGAGACAGCACTTATCAATGTCTATTACGATCAGGATATGTAATATAAGCGAGAAAGGCAGTTGAACAATGAAAATCGAATTACATGAAATCACCGTCCGTGAAGTGGCGGAAAAATATGTCGATAACGCCGAAGAAGGCGTTGTCGGCTACAACGGCAAGCTGAATATACGCCCGAAATACCAGCGCGAGTTTGTCTATGACGAAAAGAAGCGCAACGCCGTCATTGATACCATCCGCAAAGACTTTCCGCTCAATGTCATGTACTGGGTGAAAAATGAGGACGGCACTTTTGAAGTTCTGGACGGGCAGCAGCGCACGATCAGCTTTTGCCAGTATGTCAATAGTGATTTTTCCATCGATAATCGTGCCTTTCACAACCTCACCGAATACCGAAAAAAAGCAGATATTGAACTATAAACTGATGGTCTATTTCTGCGAAGGCAACGACAAAGAAAAACTGGACTGGTTCAGGATCATCAATATCGCGGGTGAAAAACTCACCGACCAGGAATTGCGCAACGCCGTCTATACCGGGACCCTGGCTTACCAGACGCAAAATCAATATTCAGCAAAAGCAACTGTGCGGCATATCTTTTATCAAAAGACTATGTGAACGGCTCGCCCATCCGGCAGGAAATTCTTGAAACGGCATTAAGCTGGATTTCAAAGGGCGAGATTGAAAAATATATGTCCATTCATCAGCACGATCCAAATGCCAATGAATTGTGGATGTATTTCAGGAATGTCATCGAATGGGTGAAATTCACCTTTCCAACCTATCGCAGGGAAATGAAAGGCATTGAATGGGGCGGCCTCTATGATAAATTCAAAGGTCATATGTTTGACACCGAAAAATTGGAGCAGGAAATACAAACCCTGATGATGGATGTGCATGGGCAAGTCAGTAATCTGCCAGATCATCGGGCGAATGGGTTGAAGTTCGTATCCCGATCGAAGACATCTTCCTGTTCCGCCCGTTTCAGCCAGTTGACCAGACGGTAGGTGAGCGGTGTGAACAACATTTCCACACCCACCTTGAAGACATAGTTCGACATCAGCACCGCTCCTAATAATGAAGCGGGTAAGACGCCCGCGAAGGCGATGACCAGGAACAGACCGGTATCCACCGCTTCCCCCACCAGGGTGGATCCTATCGTCCGGGTCCACAGCCAGCGGCCTTTGGTGATCAACTTCAACTTTGCGAGCACGAAACTGTTGCTGAATTCACCGGCGAAGTAAGCCACCAGGCTGGCGATGACGATCCTGGGCGTCTGACCGAGGATGTTGTGATAGCTCTCCTGAAAGTCCCAGCCCTGCGCTGGAGGAAGCCAATCCACAATGGCGAAGATCAATGCGGCCACCCCGATCCAGACGAAACCGGTCCAGATCACCCGGCGGGAACGCTTATACCCGTACACTTCGGTCAGGATATCCCCGAAGATGTAGGCCAGGGGAAAGAGGATGGTGCCGCCGTCAAACGAGAAGGGACCCATCTGAACGATCTTGGTCGAGGCGACATTCGAGATCAGGAGTACCGATACAAACGCCGCGGTAACCAGGTCGATCCAGCGATAAAGTCTTTCAGGTTTCACTTGGTCCACATCACCTCTTGATTTAGTTCAACAAATGCAGGGGATATTATAACGAAAAGCCGCCCGATTGGGCGGCTTTGTCTGTTGTTCGGAATATTACGGTGTGGGGGTGCGAGATGGAGCAGCTGTTGCAGGCAGGGTTCCAGTTGGAGTATTGGTCAGCGCCTTGGTTGGAACCAGGGTCGCGATATTGACCGGGATATCCAGTAATTGCCCCAGGAAGATGGAGTTGGCGTCTTCCAGTTTATTCTGGCGAAGGATGGCGTCGACCGTGCTGAGGAATTTCTCCGCGATGATCGAGAGCAAATCGCCTGTCTGAACTTCATACCCACGATAGATCGATCCCTTGACCAATTTGGTCAAATCCACCGGGGTGGAAGTTGGCAGTTGTGCACCAGGCGGCGGGATCAATATTTTTGAACCGACCGAAATGATGCAGGCCAAACCATACTGCGGTTCGTTCAATTTGATCAACACCGCGAGATCAGTATTGAACTTTACAGCCAGACCGTAACAGGTATCGCCTTCCTGAACGACATATTCAAACGGTCCCGAAGCGGTCGGTGTCAATGTGATGGTAGGCGTCATAGTCTCGGTGGGGGTGATGGTGAAGGTGGCAGTGGGGGTCACCGGGGTGGGGGTATTGGTGCTGGTTGGGGTTGGGGTTTTACTGGCCAGGAACGGGAACAGGGGTTTATCCTGATCACCCGTCATCCAGAAGACGACGATGAAAATTCCAACCACCACCAGAAGAACGGCAAGCGCGCCGAAGACAAAAGGTCCCCATTGCTGCTTCTTCTTGTAATTCTCTATTACTTCTTGTGCTGAGTTTTTTTTGGCATAGGTTTCCCTGAATGATCAATCTGGTTTACTTTTCTATATTCTACCTGAAAATGAAGGATTCGGCGAACTGCCGCATTTTGATTTGTCTGTACCAGTCTGGCAGGTCCACTATAATATATATATATTTATGTTGAATTTGGAGGATGAAATGGTGCTGGAACCGGGTTTGGTAGGCGAAATGGAAGTTCTGGTCGACGAAAACGAAACGGCTCGCAATTATGGAGGGGAAACTTCTCCCCCTGTTCTGAGCACGCCTCGAATGATCATGTACCTGGAACGCGCATGTCACCTGGCTGTGCTGCCCACCCTCGGGGATGGACAAAGCACCGTGGGGATGCTGGTTAATGTCAGGCACCTGGCATCCACACCGGTTGGGATGAAGGTGCGCTTCCGGGGGGAGCTGCTCGAGGTCGACCGAAGGCGGCTGCGTTTTAAAGTGGAAGCCTGGGACGATGTGGAAAAGATCGCGGAAGGCGAACATGAGCGCTTCATTATTGATTGGGAGAAATTTTACGCCCGCCTGGCGGAGAAACAAAAGAAGATCGGCTGACATAATTTGAACTGAACGATAAAAAAACACCCCTTTCCAATCCGGAAAGGGGTGTCAGATCTGCTATCTCATTTAAAATTCACTTCCACACTCATACCGGGCAGGGCGCCCTCGGGGATCTCGGAGAGCGCGATCACCACCGGGTAAACCACGTCACCTCCGATGGTATCCGCGCGGACGGAAATGACAGAGACCGTCCCCGGCACCGTTAGGTTGAGGGGTTTGATCCTGACGCTGACGGATTGGCCGGGTAGAACGTTCGCCACATCCCTTTCACTCAGATCGGTGGTTTCAACCTGGAGCTCGCTGATATCGGTCAGGATGAAGAGTACCTGTCCGGGGGACGCCATATCGCCAGGGTTGACGTTTGCCTGGCTGATCGTCCCGGCAAAGGGGGCTTTGATGGTCAGATCATCCAGGGCTGTCTGACTGGCGGCAACCTGATCACTCGCGCTCTTCACAGATGCCTGCAGGAAGGAGAGCTGCTCAGGGTCAGGACCATCCTTCAATGATTCAACCTGTTTGGAAATATCTGCCAGTCTGGCTTCCGCCAGGGCAACATCCACCGCAGCCTCATCCAGGTTGGACTGGCTCGGATTGGTGAATTTCGCATCCAGATCTTTTTCCGTCTTCTTGATCTGTTCTTTAGTCTTCGTCTGGTACAACCAGCGTTGATATCTGATATTGGTCAGCCGTTCTCTGGCATCCTGCAGATCGTCCTCGGCGATATAAAATTCTTTTTGCACCTGAGAGGTCGCGATGCTCGCCTGGGTCAGGAAATCATCCAGCCGGTTATTAGCTTCGATCAATGCCTTTTCCGCCAGGGATAAGGCAGCCTGTTCCCGCTCGGCGCCGGCCAACACGGCCAACACCTGGCCTGCCTGCACTTCGTCGCCCAGGATCACTTCCACGGAGACCAGCCGGCCGGATGCGGGACTGCCGATCCGGGCCTCTCGAACCGCTTTGATGACGCCAGATGCGGTCACTCCACCGGAAGGCGGTGACGCCGGTTCGGTGGATGTGGTTTGGCCATTCGCGGGTTGGATCGCATCCAGATTGATGGTGGCAACCGGTGTGGGTGTGTTCTGTACTCCGGTACATCCGGTCAACAATACTACCAGGGCAACCATTACCCATATACTCTTCTTCATCGTTCCCTCCTACTTCAGCGCCGGACCTTTTCCGTTGGCGTCTATCAATCCATCCCTGAGCGTGACCATGCGTCGGGCGTAATGAATCACACGTGGATCATGTGTGGCGAATACGAAGGTCACCCCGGTCTCCTGATTCAACCGCACCATGGTTTCCATGACCTGCTTGCCGTTCTCGGTGTCCAGGTTGGCGGTAGGCTCATCCGCGAGTACCAATAGCGGTCGGGTGGAGAGTGCCCGGGCAACAGCCACACGCTGCTGCTCACCACCGGAGAGCTGGTCGGGGCGGTGATGGGCGCGGTCTGCCAGTCCAACCAAATCGAGCAAACTCATGACCCGCTCGCGCCTTTCGGTCGAGTTCACGCCATTCAGCAACAAGGGCATTTCCACATTCTCATAGGCGGTCAGGGTCGGGATTAGGGCGAAGAACTGGAAAACAAATCCGATGGTTCCCCGGCGCAGATCCGCGCGTTGGTCGCGGTTCAGTTTGCTGACATCCTTGCCATTGATGTACACCTGTCCGGTCGTCGGTTGATCCAGGCAGCCGATGAGCTGCAGAAGGGTGGTTTTGCCCGACCCGGACGGTCCGACCAGGGCGGTAAATTCGCCGTTCTCAATCGACAGGCTGATTCCCCGCAACGCGTTGGTTTCGATCTTGCCGATGGTGTAGACCTTTGTAACGTTTTCAACTTTAGTGACTTCCATTTTTCTTTCTCCTTATGCCTGTTTTCCGCCATGCAGGGCTTCGACGGGTTGCATTCTGGCTGCGAGGATCGCCGGGTAAAGCGATACGATCAGGGTGACTACCAGCGCGGTGAGGGTCAGGGTGATCACATCACCGGCTACAACATACCCGTACAAACGGTCGGGCAGGGCAAATCCTGTCACGCCCATATTCCCGATATAAAATCCAACTTTGGTTCCATAGGTAAGGAATAATGCCCCGAGCGCCAGCCCGAACACAATTCCGATTCCGGCCAGGACAGCGGATTCGGCCAGGAACATGGCCATGATCCGGCTGCTGCGCATCCCGATCGCGGAGAGGATACCGATCTCGCGCGTTCGTTCGAACACGGCCATGATCAGGGCATTCACCACCACGGTGGCGGTCACGCCCAGCACGATCAGATAAAGCACCACCATGTAAGCGCCGGCAAACAATTCCATCTGGGAGATCAATGCATTCATTTCCTCCCAGGTTCTCACTTTGTACTGGGTTGTCTGCAGTTGGCTGATGACGGTGCCGGCTTTTTCCCGGTCCTTCAATAAGATGAATATATTGCTGGCGTGCCCATCGGTCTGGGTGATGGCCTGTGCTTTCGCGATTGGCAGGAAGACGGTCCCTTCGTCAAAACCGGGGGTATGGGTGGTGAAGACCCCGCGGATGGTGAAGGTTTGTTCGTTCACATCCCCATTGGATGTATTGGCGAGAAGCAGGGTGCTATCGCCTGCTTTCAAATTCAGCTTGTCCGCCAGGGTCTGACCGATCAACAGCCCATCGCGGTCGTCAGGGGTGATGAACGCCCCGTCGACGACGCCATTTCGGAAAGGCGCGCTCGCCTCAGAGAGTGGATCGATACCGACGATCTGAACCCCTTTGGATACGTCCCCGGAGCTGACGATGCCACTGGCGACCAGACGCGGTGTGGCCAGGAGCACATCCGGGAGCGATGAAACCATACTGGCGATCCGATCCGGATCTTCGATCAGGTCTTCCCAGAGCAGGCTGGTCTTATCCTGATCATAGGAGGACGCCTGAATCTGGAGGTGACCGCTCTGCAGACGGATGGTTTTCTCGATCGAATCACGAATCTCACCCCTGATCATCGCCGCCATCAAGAGCAGCAGCGCCAGCCCCATGCCCAGAGCCAACGCAGACAGCAGCGTCCGCCGGACGTTCCGCGCGAGATCACGTATTGCCATTTTGAATAATTAAATCATGACGCACCTCACACGGTATGGAGTGAAACGGCTGGATCGTTGAGCGATGCCTCGTGGGCAGGGTAGAACGATGCCAGGATGGAAATGATGATGACCGTGACCAGGCGGCTGGCCAGCTTCTCGACACCCAGCGTGGAATACACTCTGCCGCTGATCAGCGCGGTATATTCAGTCATGGATGCGAATTGGCTGTAGTCGAATCCGACCTTACCGATCAATGCATTGACCGCCAATCCCAGCGCCACACCGGCCGCGGCGCCCACCAACCCCATCATGGCCCCTTCAAGTAGGAACAGGATGGAGATCTGGCGCGGCCTCAAGCCAAGCGCGCCAAGTACGCCAATCTCACGTGTCCGCTCGAATATGGCCATCAGCAGAAATTCATGATGCCGATACCTGCGATGACCAGCAGGATGATGCTGAAGATATTCATCACACCGCTTTTGGTCGAGAGCGCGGATTCGAGGTCCGGGTAATTGGTCTGCCAGGAATCCACCTCCACACCTGCGACGGTTTTCTCTAAGGCTGAAACCACCGGTTGTTCCTTGCCCAATTCCTTGATGGAGATCGCCACCTCGGTAATTTGACCGGTCAGGCCGTACAAATCCTGGGCCTCTGCCAGCGAGATGTAGACCGTTCGCTTTTCAATGTCGCGCATGCCGAGGTCATAGATGCCGGTGATGGTCATGGTACGTTTTCGCATTTGCTGGTGGGTGGCTTTGCCAACCAGGGTGATCTGATCACCGATACCCGCATCCATGGCGATTGCCAGACCTTTCCCGATCAGGATGGCATCCCTGTCATCCGAAGTGAGGAAACGCCCTTCATTGGTTTTCCCGGGGACCAGGCTAAAATCGGTCTCGGTTTCAGGCTCGATCCCAAGGATGGTGACAGCGAACGCTCCCTCATGATTGGTGGCCATCCCACCGGTGGTGATTCTGCGGACGGCGGAGATCACCTGGGGTTGGGCTTTCGCGGTTTGCAGCACCTCCTGCTCGTTGGCAAGAGGCAGGATGGGCATCTGCTCCACCTTGGAGCGATATCCTTCGGCGTGAACCTGGATGTTACCACCCAGAACGCGGATGGCATTCGTGTAGATGGCGTCCTGGAATCCGGCGACCAGACCGTCGTACATCATCATCATCGCCATCGTGAATCCGACAGAGACAATGAGTATGATGGTCCGCCTTCGGTGCCGCCAGATATTTCGCCAGGCAAGACGTAAGAATAAATTCATGTTAGGTACTCCTTTTGATCAATGCTGATCATGATGCTTTTTTGCACTCGCTTCATCCGGATGGATGGCAGTCGAGAGTGTTTATGCATTCAGGCTACCTGGTTGAGCGAGAACGGCAGGAATCCACTTCTTCAAAACATCCAGGTTGATGATCTCCAGCGATCCTTCCGGTGCGCCCAGGATCCGCTCCAGGGAGGTGGAGTAGACCAGGATGCTATTGTAGAACTTGCCTTCATCAAAACTCTCATCCGGTTTCGTGATGAGCGTTCTGCTCAAGGTATTTCCCATTCCATAGAAAAGCATGTAGACCACCTCGGCCAGGCAGTCGGGACGCGTGGTGTTGAATACACCTTCGTCGACTCCCTGCTGAATGATCTTTGACAGGCTGGGGATGATCGAACGAAGGGTCGCGACCAGAGCCTTCTCACGGACGAGCACATTCTCATCCTTGTACCATACCTTGAAGATCGGGATCAAATACTCGATTTGATCTGTCTTCCAGACCGAAGCGCGCAGAAAATATTCTTTCAACTTCTCCAACGCGTTCATGGAGGGATCATCCGCGACCGGCTCGATGGCCAGCAAGGCTTCCTCCATCATTAGATCGATCAGACCTTCCAGCAGATCTGGTTTCGACTTGAAGTAATGGTAAAACGCGCCCTTCGAGATCCCGAGATCATTCAGGATGTCCTGGATGGACATTTGATCGAAACCCATGGTGTAGATGAGTTTCCGCACGGATAGAAGGATCTCCCTGCGTTTATGGTCGTAATCACTTTGATTGAAACGTCCTGGCCATAATTCTCCTATAATAAACCGACTGACGGTTTAACTACGAAAATTGTATGACTTATTAATCCGGCTGTCAAGAGGATTGGGATGATATTCCCCAGGAATAAGCGAAAATTTGAATGCCGAATCGGAAAGATTGGTTGCTATTTCCTCGGAAATTTGCCCATCCTCCTTTACTTCGTGTATACTTTGGGTGTCTCATAATCCAATATTTACATCCAGAAGAGGTGTGTATGAGCGTTGAGAACGATCAAAAAAGGTGGGAAGAGTCCGTCCTAAAACCCGCCGTCACCAAAAACCCCGAGCGTAAGAAGGAATTTACGACACTATCAGGCATCCCGGTGCCGGCCATTCGAACTCCCTTGGAGATGGATTATGCCGGGCAGTTGGGATACCCGGGGGAATACCCCTTCACTCGCGGCGTTCAACCCAACATGTACCGAGGCCGATTCTGGACGATGCGGCAATATGCCGGTTATGCCTCCGCCGACGAATCGAATAAACGTTACCGCTATCTGCTGCAGCAGGGGCAAACCGGCTTATCGGTTGCGTTTGACCTGCCCACCCAGATCGGATACGATGCAGATCACCCGATGGCGATGGGTGAAGTGGGTAAAGTGGGCGTATCCATCTCGTCCCTGCAAGATATGGAGCTGCTTTTCAATGAGATCCCGCTCGGTAAAGTATCCACCAGTATGACCATCAATGCTCCTGCGTCCATCCTGCTGGCGATGTACATTGCGGTCGGGAAGAAGCAGGGAGTGCCCAGCACCGAATTACGCGGGACGATCCAGAATGACATTCTGAAGGAATATGTGGCGCGCGGAACCTATATCTTCCCGCCAACCCCTTCCATGCGCCTGATCACCGATGTGTTCCAGTTTTGCACCCGGGAAGTCCCCAATTGGAATACCATCAGTATTTCCGGCTACCATATCCGGGAAGCCGGTTCCACCGCGGTTCAGGAAGTCGCCTTTACCCTGGCGAATGGTATCGCCTATGTGGAAGCGGCCCTGGAAGCCGGGCTGGACATCGACGGCTTCGCCTCGCAGTTATCCTTCTTCTTCAATGCGCATAACAATTTCCTGGAAGAGATCGCCAAATTCCGGGCTGCCCGCCGGATGTGGGCCCGCATCATGCGTGAACGCTTCGGCGCGAAGGATCCCAAGAGCTGGCAGCTGCGCTTCCATACCCAGACTGCCGGTTCGACCCTGACTGCCCAGCAGCCGGAAAACAATGTCGTGCGGGTGACTCTCCAGGCTCTGGCGGCAGTGCTGGGTGGAACCCAATCCCTGCACACCAACAGCATGGACGAAGCTTTATGGCTGCCGACCGAAAAATCGGTCCGGGTGGCGTTGCGCACCCAGCAGATCATCGCCTACGAATCCGGTGCAGCAGATACGGTCGATCCGCTGGCCGGTTCCTATATGATCGAATATCTGACTGATGAGATCGAGACACAGGCGATGGAATACATCGAGAAGATCGATTCCATGGGCGGGGCCCTGGCTGCCATCGAAAATGGATATATGGCAGAATGAAATCCAGGAAGCAGCCTACCAATTCCAGCGCGCGCTCGAAAAAAAGGAAGCCACAGTGGTGGGCGTCAATGCTTTCCAGGTCGACGAGAAATTGGATATGGAACGGTTGAAAGTCGATCCGAGCATCGAAACACAACCAAAGCGCCCGGCTGGCAGAAATGAGAGCCAAACGGGATTCAGGCAAAGCCAGCGAATTGCTTACCCGGCTGGAGAATCGGCGCATGGCAGCGAAAGCATGATGCCGTTGTTCATTGAATGTGTGGAGAATGATATCACCCTGGGTGAGATCACAGGTGTGTTACGCCAGGTGTGGGGCGAATACCACGCTCCGAGTTGGGGATAAAAGGATTTACCACGGAGAACACAGAGGGCACAGAGAAAACGAAGAAATACTTTGCGCCCAAAGTGGATGGATAAGTACTTCATCTATTCTGGAGGAAAAATGGCCAAACTGACCAAAATCAATCATATTGGAATCGCAGTAAACAATATTGACGAATCCCTTCCATTCTGGGTGGATGGTCTGGGATTCAAGCTTCACCATGTGGAAGAAGTGCCCGGACAAAAATCGAAGGTGGCTTTTCTGCCGGTGGGCGAGAGCGATGTGGAACTGGTCGCCCCGACCGCGGAAGAATTCCACCATGGCAAAATACCTGGCCGACAAAGGTCAGGGCATGCATCACCTGTGCTTGGAAACGGATAATATAGATGAGATGCTGGCCGACCTGAAAGCTAAAGGCATCCGCTTGATCAACGAGACAGCCATCGAGGAACCCGGACGCAAAATGGCCTTTGTCCATCCCAAATCCACCGGTGGTGTGTTGGTGGAATTGTATGAAGTGACCAAATAACTCTCGATAACAAAAAAGCCAGAGGCGCTTTGCCTCTGGCTTTTTGATTCAATCTGGTCAGACCAGTTCCATGTCTATTTCATCTTCCAGGGCGACCCTGGTTCCACGCTCCACGTCCACCCGGGTGAGGATGATGATCCCGATCACGAAGAAAACGATCAGTGAGACGATGCTCATCCGGCTGTGACCGGTCAACTGGGAGACGATCGCAAACAGCGCCGGCCCGAGGATATTGGCGAACTTCTCAAAGACGCTGAAAAAGCCGTAGAACTCCGCGCTCTTGCTCTTGGGGATCAGCTTGCCCATCAACGAACGGGAAAGAGCCTGAGAGCCACCCTGCACCGTGGCGACCAGCGCGCCCAGAACCCAGAATTGCCACTCGCTGTACAGGAAGAAACCCAGGATGGCGATGACCGAATAAATGGAGAGACTGAGATAAATCGCCCGTTTGGTCCCGATCCGTTTGGAAAGCCGGCCAAACAGAATGGCAAACGGAGCGGCCAGGAACTGCACCATCAGCAGCGTTCCGATCAGGGTGATGCGGTCAAATCCCAACTCATTTCCGTATGCGGTCGCCATGATAATGATCGTGCCTATTCCATTGGCATACACCCAGAAGGCTAACAGGAAAAAGGAAAGGTCCCGGAATTTGCGAATCTCGCGGAATGTTTTCGCCAGGCGGGAGAAGGCGGCCTGGATTGGTTGGAAGCCTTCTTCCCCTCGCAGGATGCGTCTCTGCGGTTCGGAGACATGACGCAGCAACGGTAGGGTGAAGATGAACCACCAGATGGCCACGGTGATGAAGCTTAAGCGGGTCATCAGATCCGGTCAACTCGGGGGGTGTGAGCAGGATCATGGCCAGATTGACCGCCAGCAGAATCCCGCCGCCGATGTACCCCATCGCATAGCCCCGGCTGCTGACCATATCGATCTCGTCCGGACCAGCCACATGCGGCAGGAGTGCGTCGTAGTAGACCAGCGACCCCGCGAACCCGATCTGCCCAAAGACAAACAACAGGGAAGCCAGCAGCCAGTCCCCGGTACTGATGAAATACATCAACGCGGTGGCGGCCACGCCGATCCCCATGAAGATCGTGAGGAAGCGTTTCTTGCTGCCGCTAAAATCGGCAACTGCGCCTAATATGGGAGAGATGAGCGCGGCGATCAATGCGCCCACCGAGGAGGTGTATCCCCACATGGCGGTAGCCTGATTGGGCGCCATATCGGCAGCCGCGACTGAGGTGTAATAGACCGGCAGAACAGCGGCCATGATGGTGGTCGCGAAGGCTGAATTAGCCCAGTCGTACATCGTCCAGGCCCAGATGGCTTTCTTATGGGTAATTTGTTCCATGACTCACTCCTATGGATAAGGATATCCTTATCCATTAAACACCGGAAAACGAAAAAGGACAATTTGGGAACCTGTTCCATTTCTGTGACGTCTCATGTACAACCCAAATGGGAGGCGATTGATTTAAGGTATAATACGCAGCATGAACGATCAGAATATGGAACATACTCAACCAACAACCCCGGTCTCATCCGAGGAAACGCAACAGGTGACTCCACCCACCCCGCCGATCCAGAAAAAATCCAAACTCTGGCAATGGATCGTGGGCGGGCTATTGACGGTCATCATCATAGGCGGTCTTGGCGCTTTGGCCGGCTATTACTCCGGCATCGAGATACGCAAATCAGTTGAAAGCAATCAGCGTACGCTGGCTGCCAGCATGCAGTATCAAATGGGTGTGGCTGACCTCGAAGCAGGTCGGTATGAATTCGCAAAACAACGCTTTGAGTATGTGATCCAGGTGGATCCGTCCTTCCCGGGCGTTCTGGAGAACATGGCGAGAGTGAACATCATCATGAACGCCACCGCGACTCCGGAAGTGTTACCAACCCTGACCCCGGCGCCGACACTGGATCTCAGCGGCGTGGAAGCGTTGATGGCACAGGCCAAGCAATTCATGGCCGCCCAGGATTGGGATAATGCCCAGACCACGCTGGATGCCATGCGGAAACAAAATCCGACATTCAAGACGCTCGAAGTGGATGGTCTCTATTATCGGATGTACCGCAGTCGCGGTATCCAGAAGATCATGCAAAAAGGATTGCTCGAAGGTGGAATCTACGATTTTGCCATGACCCGCCTTTTTGGTCCGCTCGATAAGGAAGGCCGCGACGCCGAAGAGTGGGCGGTCATGTATCTCGACGCTGCCCGGTATTTCGGCTGGAATTGGGAAAAAGCGGTATCTGCACTCGGCGAAGTTTACAAATTCTTCCCTGGCCTGCAGGATAGCTCCCACCGTTCGGTGGCAGACCGTTACCGCGAAGCCCTATACCGATATGCGGATACTTTCCTCGAGAAGGAAAAATGGTGCGAGGCAGTTCCCTATTACCAGCAATCCCTGGCAATGGCTGAAGAACAAAAGGTGGTTGTCAATTACACCAAGGCCAACAATAAGTGTGTTGCCTCACAACCGACAGCCGCTCCAACGGTGGATCCGAATGTCACGATAGAGCCTGTTCCAACCGAGGAGACGGTAGTTCCAACAGAAGAGCTCCCAACCGAGGCACCGACCCCATAGAGTATTTCTTCCTCAAAATTGAATAGGAAAAATCACCTCCCCTGATCATTTGAAAAGGGGAGGTTTACTATCTGGAAATGTATTAGTCTTGAATAACCACACCGGAGAGGTCGTGCACCATCGCGCCATCGATCCGCACCTTGATGATCTCTCCAGTGGGATGTTCACCCGTGATCATCACCATCCCGTCAATCTCGGGAGCATCCCGGTATGATCTTCCCAGGCTGATTCCATCACCGCTGCCTTCGACAAGCACGTCCAGGGTTTTGCCCACGAAGGATTGATTTTTCTCCAGGGATATTTCCTGTTGGAGCAGCATCAGGCGTTCCAAGCGCTCCTCTTTTAGCGACTGTGGAACAGGATCACCGAGGCTTTCGCTGGTGGTCCCGGTTTCGAAAGAAAAGGTGAACGCACCAGCCCGGTCAAACCGCATCTCCCGCATAAAATCAAGTAAGGCTTGAAACTCAGTTTCCGTTTCGCCAGGGTATCCGACAATAAAGGTGGTTCGGATGGCCAGGTCAGGCATGGCTGTCCGCATCTTGGCGATGGTGTTCCGTACCCAATCCATGTTATGCGGCCGTTTCATTCTTTTCAGCGTATCCGGGTGGCCGTGCTGAAGGGGGATATCAAGATAATGCAGAATTTGAGGGCGGCTGGCCATCAGGTCGATCATCCGGTCTGTGACGTAACCTGGATAGGCATACATCACTCTCAGCCAGGTGAAAGGCAATTGTTCCCGGGTGATCTCATCCAATAATTGACTCAATCCGTCCGCCATTCCCAGATCACTGCCGTAATCAGTGGTGTCCTGGGCAATCAGGATGATCTCGCGAGTTTCCATTTCTGCCAGGTAACGGATATCTCTCAGCACGGCGTTGATCGGGCGGCTGACCTGGGTGCCTTTAATGAGAGGAATGGCGCAGAAGGCGCAGGGTCGGCGGCAGCCATCCGCGATCTTCACATAGGCGCTGGCTCCCTGGTCTGCCACACGCAGGACCTCTTCCATCTCCCCTTCAGTGGTTGGGACATCCGGAAGATGGTAGAGCGGGGTCGGGGATTTGCGTTCCTGTAATGCCTGCACCAGTTGCACAATATCCATCCAACGGCGGGTGCCGATCAGGCCATCAATGCCCGGGATCTGACGGGATACCTGTTCCCGATAGCGCTGGGTGAGACATCCGGCGGCTACCAGTAATTGATTCTTCTTTTTCTTGCGAGATAGATCAGCCAGGACCTGATAGGATTCTTCACGAGCGTCACCGATGAAACCGCAGGTGTTGACCACCACGATCCTGGCGCGGGCTGGATTCTCTTCCGATTCATATCCGTTCATTTCCAGTACCTGCGCCATCGATTGTGAATCGACGGTGTTTTTCGCGCAGCCAAGGGAGACAATACAAAAACTGTTTGATTTCATGCTTGTACCTGTAAATTCATCAAGGTATTAGATTGTTCCCTTCGGGGTATTGGTTGGTTTGGGAGTTAATGTGGGCAGAGGAGTCCGGGTGTCGGTGGCCGTGCGGGTGGGAGGATAGGTATTGCTCGGACGTGGCGTCCGCGAGGGAACCGGAGTATTGGTCGGTGTGGGGGTTGGCGTGTGTGTTGGAGTGCCGTAGGCGTCCGGCCCGAAAACCACATCGATGACCTCGCCAACGATGCCCAGAGATCCCAGGTTGCGCTGGTTATGGATGACCTGAAGGGCGGCGGCATTGCCGCTGATCAGCTCGATCTGATCTTGAGCGTTGAAGGAGTACGGATTACCGGGGATGACTCTGCCGTTGAATACTTCTTTACCATCCACGATCACCCTCATAAAGGATCTTTGCAATGCCACAACGAATACCTGAACCGGGTAAATTCCCGGCGTGCCTGGCGTCCCGGTGATGACTTCGAATGTGGCTGAACCGGTGGGAAGCAGGACCTCTGGATTTTCTACGCTCGGTTCGGATATTTCCACGGTCGGGGTAAGCGGTTCGGGTGTCACCGTCTCGGTCTGAATTAATATGTCCGAAATGGGGATCGCGGTGGTTGTCCGCTGGGCATTATTCTGATAGGAGAGGATGTTGCTGCCACCCCAGATCAAAGCGGTCAGCGCTGCCAGGATGAGCAATCCAACCAGAAGCAAATCTGGTGAAAGCAGGCTGCGCCACATGCCAAGCCGGGTGATTTGGAACGGTTTTCGTTTGGATTGGTTCTGTATGAGATCCTGCTGGGCTTCTTCACGGCGAGCCTGCAATCCATCGGCATATTGGAGGAGGGTATCATCGAGATCCAAATCGAGGAAACTGGCATAATTTGAGATCATTCCTCTGGCTTGTACGGGAGAAGGGAAGTTCGTCCATCGAGCCGGCTTCCATGGCTTTCAGGTAATGGACAGGAATATGCGTATAAGTCTCGATATTCTCGACCGTCAGGCTCAACCGTTCCCGTTGATCCCGCAAACTCTTCCCCATTTGCAGGAAGATGCGGTCAGAATCCAGGTCTGGAGAAGAGGGCTTCGGCTCGGGTGTTATCGGTGGGGGTGGCGTCTTCAGATTTCGTTCCACCCTTGGGTGAGCCTGTTTGGCGGGCTTGACTTTGGCAACGGGCGGCGGAGATTCCGGCGTCAATTCCGGCTCGACCACGACCGGCGGATTCCAGATCTCCTCCAGTTGCTGTTCGTCCAAACCGAGATACGACCAGTACAGCCGGATAAATCCTTTGGCCTGAACCGGTGATGGGAGTTCAGCCAGCGTATCACGTTCGATCGCTTCCAGGTACCCTTCGCGGATATGCAGGGCGCGGGTGATCTGACCGAGCGAAAGCTTCTTCGCGGTCCTCGCACGCTGGATGATCTGTCCGATGGTTTCACTCATGGGAAAATTGTAACACGCCTGTTTGATAAAGCATCCGGTCTGACCTGGATTTCCCCTGTCAGACCGGTGTAATGGCTTACCTGTATTCAGTTATTCGGATCAGGCTTCTTCTGCGGGAGAATCCTCGACGGCTTCCTTGGCTGCCTTCTTGGTCGCCTTTTTGACGGGCTCTTCCACGACGGGAGTCTCGACGACCGGTTCTTCAACAACGGGGACTTCCACGACTGGCGCTTCAACAGCTTCGGCTTCCGCCACAACCGCTTCGACGACTGGTTCACCTGCTACGGCGATGGCTTCGCCTTCGCGGTGGACGATCACACGCACTTCTGGCATCAGGTCCACGGTCAGGCGGACATGAGCTTTCTTTTCACCAAGGGTGCGGATCGGTTCCACATCGATCTGGTGGCGTTCAACCTCAATACCCGATTTGGCTTTGATGGCATCCACGATCATCTGGGGGGTAATGGAGCCGTACAGTTTACCGGTTTCGCCGGCTTTGGATGGGAAGATGAGGACGAGTTTCGCCAGCACTTCAGCCACGCTGCCCATTTCCTGATTGAGCGCAGCTCGTTGAATGGTCGCATGTTCACGAATGTGGTCTGCCTGCTTCAAAGCACCGGCAGTAGCAAGCACAGCCAGATTTTTGGGAAGCAAAAAGTTGCGGCCATAACCATCGGCTACTTTTTTTACGTCGCCAGCGCGACCCAATTTGTAGACATCTTTGAGAAGGAGAACTTTCATGGTATCAAGCCCTTTCGAATTGGATACTCTGACATGAAGGGTACTACATATCAGGCGGGTGAAAGTATACCATAGGTTGGAGATTGCGTTTTAGATGTGCAATTAGGGATGATTTTGTACTCGAAATACCTTCGATATCTTGCATTTGAGGCCATTAATAGTACAATTGTTCTATATACGACCCCACATTTCAAACCGTAGACCGGTTTATAATACAAGATTGCACATTTCAGGCTAATTCAGGCGTAATCTATGACTCAAAACGTAATTCGCGTGGTTGGCGCGCGCGAACATAACCTCAAAAACATCACCGTCGAGATCCCCCGCGACAAACTGGTGGTGATCACCGGACTATCCGGTTCGGGGAAATCCTCCCTGGCTTTCGATACCATCTTTGCCGAAGGACAGCGCCGATATGTGGAATCGCTCTCCGCGTACGCCCGCCAATTCCTCGGACAGATGGATAAACCCGATGTGGATTACATCGACGGTCTTTCACCCGCAGTCTCCATCGACCAGAAAGCCACCTCCCATAATCCCCGCTCCACCGTCGGCACGGTCACCGAAATTTATGATTACCTGCGTCTGCTGTTTGCCCGGGTCGGTATTCCCGCACTGCCCCATCTGCGGACGGGTGGTCGTCAAGCAGTCCGCCCAGGAAATTGTCGATGCGGTTGCAGCGCTCTGCCCGATGGAACCAAACTGCTGATCCTGGCGCCCATCATCCGCGGACGGAAAGGCACCTACCAGAACGTCTTCGACGAAATCCGCAAAGCCGGTTTCACCCGTGTCCGCGCGGATGGGATGGTCTATCCATCTCGATGAAGAGATCACCCTGGACCGCTATAAGACTGCATACCATCGAGGCGGTGGTTGACCGTCTGGTGATCTACCTGGGCGATGATCCCGAGGAAAAGAAAGCGCAGTCTCGACCCGCCTGAACGATTCGATCGAAACCGCACTGAAGGTGGGTGAAGGGTATCTGACCATTCAGAATATCTCAACCGACCCGGCCACCAGATCTATCTATTCTCCGAACATCTCGCCTGCCCTGAGCATGGCGTCTCCCTCCCGGAGATCGAACCGCGCACCTTCTCCTTCAACACTCCCCATGGAGCCTGCCCGGATTGCCAGGGTCTGGGCTAGCAAGCAGGAAATCGATCCTGATCTGCTCATCCCCGATAACGAGAAATCACTTCAATGACGGCGCCATCGCCGCGATGGAGTGGAACAACGCCCGCGAAGACGGCAAATATTACTGGCAGATGCTCGAAGTCGGTTGCCAAACATTATCCATATTGACCTGAACAAGCCGGTCAACAGACTCACCGAAGAACAAGTTGAACATCATCCTGTACGGCACGGGAGAGCGAAGAGATCATCATGACCTATTCCAGCGGGATGACCGCCAGGGATCCTACCGGACCACTTTTGAAGGCGTCATCGGCAACATGATGCGCCGCTACCGCGAGACCCAATCCGAATACATCCGCAACAAGATCTCGGAATTCATGGGCAATAAACCCTGCCCGACCTGCCACGGGAACCGGCTTCGCCCTGAAGCGCTGGCCGTGACCATCGATGATACCAATATTCTGACCGTCACCAATTGGCCGGTCAACCAGGCACTCGAATTGGGTCCATACGTATCTCCGGTGAAGGATCTCCGCTCACCAAACGGCAGATGATCATTTCCGAACGGATCATGAAAGAAATCGAATCCCGGCTGGGATTTCTGGTCAATGTCGGGTCTGGATTACCTGACCCTGAGCCGTTCCGCCACCATCACTCTCCGGTGGAGAAGCCCAGCGCATCCGGCTGGCCACCCAGATCGGCTCCCGGTTGATGGGCGTCCTGTATGTCCTGGATGAACCCTCCATCGGACTGCATCCGCGCGACAACTGCCGTCTGCTCGAAACTCTGAGGGGATTGCGCGACCTGGGCAATACCGTCCTGGTGGTGGAACATGACGATGAGACCATCCGTTCCGCGGATTGGATCATCGATCTGGGTCCGGCCGCCGGTGTGCACGGCGGGTGAGATCGTCGCCGAAGGGACTGTGGAGACCATCCTGGCACACCCCAAATCCCTCACCGGCGCTATACCTTTCCGGACGAATGCAAGTTCCCATGCCCTGAGCAACGTCGCACCGGGAACGGCAAACATCTCACCATCGTCGGGCGCTCGCAGCGAACAACCTGAAGAATGTGACTGTGGATATTCCGCTGGGTAAACTGGTCTGTATCACCGGCGTATCCGGCTCGGGTAAATCCACGTTGATGGTGGATGTGCTCTATGCCGTCCTGGCGCGCGAATTGAACGGCGCCCATACCCAGGCCGGGCGAGTATGACCGGATCGAAGGGATGGAACAACTGGATAAGATCATCAATATCGATCAATCTCCCATCGGACGCACCCCGCGCTCGAATCCGGGAACCTATTCAGGCATGTTCGATGAGATCCGTTCACTGTTCGCTGAGCTGTCTGAAAGCAAGATGCGCGGGTATAAAGCCGGCCGCTTCTCATTCAATGTCCACGGCGGACGCTGCGAAGCCTGCCAGGGTCAGGGTCAGCTTCGAATTGAGATGCAATTCATGCCGGATGTGTATGTCCCCTGCGATGTCTGTCATGGCGCCCGGTTCAACCGCGAGACCCTGCAGGTCCATTTCAAGGGTTTATCCATTGCGGATGTGCTGGATACCACCGTCGATAGCGGCGTGGAACTCTTCTCCGCCTTCCCGTCGATCTAGTAACAAATTGAAACTGCTGCAGGAAGTGGGTCTGGGATATGTCAAGATCGGGCAACCGGCCACCACCCTCTCCGGTGGAGAAGCGCAGCGTGTCAAACTGGCCAAGGAACTGTCCCGCCGGGCGACCGGACGAACCTTCTATGTATTGGATGAACCATCGGTCGGTTTGCATGCCGCGGATGTCCATAAGCTGATCGAGGTGCTTGCAGCGTCTGGTGGATGCCGGCAACAGCGTACTGATCATCGAGCACAACCTGGATATCATCAAAGTTGCCGATTACATCATCGATCTGGGACCAGAAGGCGGTGACCGGGGTGGTGAGATCATTGCCACCGGCACCCCCGAAGAGATCTGCCATAATCCCAGAGCTACACCGGGACATACTTGAAGAAGTATCTGCATGAATTGTCCAACGGGAACGGGAAGGTTCCTCCCGGATAATTTAACTACTATGTGACTCGTTGCTGCTGTGGCTGTACGGGGAGAAATCTTTTTTCTGGAAGAAGGGACAGCAAGGCTGTCCCTTCTTCCAGATGCCAACATCCCGGAAAATTGACTATTTCGATTTATCTAACCCAGATCGCTTGATTTACACCGCCCGGGATATTTCCGATGACAACTGGTTCGAACTGAGGAAATGTTGCTGAGTAGATCGATCCATCCTGCATCGCCATGATCAACGTCTCCCCTGAGATCGGATCCCAGATCAGCTCATCCACCAACCCTTCCATCACGGTACGCCATTCTGTGCCGGGTGTCCTCACAACCACCCTTCCCTCAAAGTTTTCGATCACTTCCCAGGCTTCATATCCGTTTATTGAGATGGCCGGTTCATAAGACTTGTCGTAGACCGGCGGCAGATAGGAAGCGACGCCATCCGACGACACCAGCAACTCCGGATAAGCGTTAAATACTTGACTCTCCGGCATCCAATTCACTTCATATGCTTTTCTCGCGCTGATCTGAATGAGCTCATCCCCATCCGGTTTCAAGAGGAACACCCCATCTCCAATGGAATCCGGACATCCGGCTGATCCCGAAAAGAGGATGGCGACATTTTCAGGCGAGAGGGCAGGCGAAAAATAAAAACTATGATCCATAATGGAGACGCTTCCCCGGTCTGGACATCCACCGCACGCAGGTTCCGGGAAAAGCAGGTGTCATCGGAATCATAGGTGAGGTAATGGATGTCATCCCGCCAGCCGACGAAATTGGTGGTCATACCCCTTGGTTTCGGGAGGGAGAGCACTTTCTCATCCGCCATACGCACCGACCAAACGCCGTCCAGCCGGTTATATCCCACGATCGCGCCACCGAAAGGTGGAACCCAACTGACGCCGTAATGGAAAATGTATTGACCATCCGGCGTCCAGGAAGGGAGGATGGCCTGGGAGGCGCCATCCGTGAGTTGCACGATGGCTTCGGTGACCGAGTCATACACGTACAGGTCGGCGGTGGGACCATTCAGCGCGCCAATGAATGCCAGCCGGCGGCCATCTTCTGGCTGCCAGGCGACACTGTTGTATTGATTGATGGCGTAATAGGCAAAGGCTTTCTTCCCGGTCGGGTTGGAAACCAATTCATCCGGTGTGATGGCGAGCAATCGGGTGATGACGCGGGTTTCTCCTCCCGGGAGCTGTATCTCAACCAGGTCCAATCCAAAATCTGTCTGAACCACCAGCGCGATTTCGATCACCAGTGGGAGAAATAGCCTGGTGGAGGTCCACAAGACCCGGATCAATTTCCGATAGTTGGGTTAACGCGCTTCCTTCAGGATTGCTCAGCCAGAGACCTTCCTTACCACCCAATAGGAGATACGGTTTATTCGGCGAAAGGGTGATCTGGGTTGGGAGTGGTGTGCTCGTCTGGGTTGAGATGAAGCTGGTCGGGCGCGCTTCGCCGGTTCCAGTGGGGATGGTTGTATTTGCGACGGGAATGGGTGAGGCGGATGGTAACAAATTGGGTTCTGATATACGGCATGAGAGTATGAATAATAATAAAATCATTGTGAACCAAAATAATCGGATTTTGTTCATCTCGTCTCCCTGATCCAATTACATGTCTGCAATCCATATTAGTTATAGCATGACCATAGTGAAACGTCAGGATTACGGAAGCCTGGCGATCCACCCACTATGGCGATATTGTTATGGTACACTACCAGAAACACATTACCTGGAAGGAATCATGTCGGTATTTATACAGCTCGCAGTGGTGCTGGTCATCATTCTCATATCCGCCAAACTGGCCGGTTTCCTGGCTAAAAAACTCGGTCAGCCTTCGGTTCTTGGGGAACTGATCGTTGGTCTACTTCTCGGTCCATCCCTGTTGGATATCACACACCTGAGTTTTTTAACCGATACGCACCTGTCTGAAGTCGTGCTGCATCTGGGTGAGTTCGGGGTGTTGATGTTGATGTTCCTGGCCGGTATGGAACTTCATATCAGTGAGCTTCGCAGTCAGTTGAAGGTCAGCGCCCTGGCAGGATCCTTAGGTGTGATATTCCCGGTCTTGCTTGGCTGGGGGATCGGATCACTGTTCAACCTGGATCGATCCGCAGCTATTTTTCTTGGGCTGACGATGGGTGCCACATCGGTCTCGATCTCTGTCCAAACCCTGATGGAACTGAAGATGCTCCGCAGCCGGGTGGGATTGGGGCTTCTGGGCGCGGCAGTCTTTGATGATGTACTGGTAATCATCCTTCTTTCCATTTTCCTGGCATTAATCTCCGGTGGAGGGACTCCCGCAGCCATTGTGTGGATATTCGTGAAAATCATTCTTTTCATGGCATTATCAGTCGGTTTGGGGCTCTGGGTATTGCCCAGAGTAGCCCATGCCGTTGGCAAACTGCCGATTACTCAGGGTGTACTGACATTGGCACTCGTTGTCATGCTCATCTATGGGATCGGCGCCGAGTTGATCGGCGGGATGGCAGCCATTACCGGCACTTTTATCGCCGGCTTGATGTTTTCCCGAAGCCCGGAAAAACAACGACTGGAGAGTGGCTTGCTCGCACTGGGATACGGCTTTTTCATCCCCATCTTTTTTATCAGTATCGGCCTTTCGTTGAATCTCAGGGACCTCCAAATTGAAGCCCTCTGGCTCATGCTGGCTATCAGCGTCGTAGGCATCCTCGGCAAACTGATCGGAGCCGGATTGGGCGCAAGACTGGCAGGATTCTCCAATCTGGAATTGATCCAACTTGGAGCAGGGATGATTTCACGTGGTGAAGTTGGTTTGATCGTCGCATCGATTGGTATGTCGGCCAATCTGGTAGATCCAAATGAATTTTCCGCAGTGGTTGGGATGGTGGTGGTCACCACCATTGTCACTCCGCCGTTATTAAGATCGCTATTCCCAAGGGATCGCACGAGCCTTGAGGTAGCTTCCCAGGAAAATACCTGATGGGAGGTCCAATGTATTACTTCATGATCCTGGTTGTTCATGACGTGGAAAAATTTGAAGATGTCCTTTTTGCCTGGCGAAATGCCGGTGTCACCGGAGTGACCATCCTGCCAAGTCTGGGGATGGCAAGCATGGATAAAGAACGCGCATTACGGGAAGATATACCTCTCATGCCGCTCATCAGCAATCTTTTTGCTGAGGACGAGGTATTGAATCGGACCCTCTTCAGCGTGGTTGAGGGGAAGGATCTGGTGGGACGGGTGATCGAAGCCACCCAATCCATACTGGGTGATTTAAATTCCCCGAATAACGGCATCATGGCTGTCCTTCCGGTGGAACAGGCGTTTGGTTTACATCGATTGAAATCAGATTAACCGAAGAGTATTGACGAAAAAATGAGAATCCTTTGCAATGATATTGGCACCGGCACCCAGGATATCTTCCTCTTTGATTCCCGTTTGGATGTGGAGAATGGCTATAAATTAATCCTCCCATCACCCACCATGATGATCCACCGCACCCTCAAACACGCTGCCGAAAAGAAGCAATCGGTGGCGCTTTCAGGTGTCATGATGGGAGGTGGACCATCCAGTTGGGGAGTGGAAGCGGTTTTGAAATCGGGCGCCCGGGTGTTCGCCACCCCGGATGCGGCGAAAACCATCAATGACGATCTCGATCAAGTCAGGGAGATGGGGGTGACTCTTCTTTCTACCGACGAGTTGCGCTCCCTCAATTCGGATGTGTTGCGGATCGAGTTGCGTGATTTCGATTTTGACGCCATCCGCGACACCTTCTCGCGTTTCGGTATATCCCTGGATGATCTGGATGCGGTCGCGGTGGCTGTATTTGACCACGGCGCAGCTCCACCGGAGATCTCGGATCGCAAATTTCGTTTTGATTATCTCGACGAGCGGATCCGGCTGCGGAACTCGCTGAGCACTTTCGCATTCAAGCGTAACCAGATTCCACCCAGCATGACGCGCTTGCAGGCAGTGGAGATCTCTGCCCGCAACACCCCCGGTGAGTTGATTTTGATGGATACCGCGGCAGCGGCCATCGCCGGCGCGCTGCTGGATCGGAAGGTAAGCAGCTTATCCAATGTGGTCATCGCCAATGTGGGAAATTTCCATACGCTGGCGTTTCGGATGAACCAGGGAAAGATCGAAGGTGTTTTTGAGCACCATACCGGCCTCCTCACGACGGAAAAACTCGATGGCTATCTGGAGAAATTGATGGATGGATCGCTCGATCGCGAAATCGGTTTTCGCAGATCATGGTCATGGCTCGCTGATCTACAATCCGGTTCCAATGCAAAAGGAGAGCGTGGACTTCGACCTGGCAGTCACCGGTCCAAGGCGGGGATTCATGCGGGATTCACGGTATCGCAGTTATTATCCAGCCCCCTTTGGCGATATGATGATCAGCGGCTGTTTCGGTCTGCTCACTGCGGTTGCAGACCTCATCCCGGAAAGGCATGCGGAGATCATGGATTTACTGCGGAATTCCAGAGGCGCCGAAACCACTCCCTGGGATATCCATGATTGATCCGTTGAAGAACATCACAGATAACCGTCAATCAACTTCGCGAAAAATCCTTCCCCGCCTGGCCGTGGAGATGGTGCCGCGGACCTGTTTCTTCTCCAACCTGCGCTCCAATTTGAGCAAAAAGGATTGGGAGAAGCTCCGCCAGTGGAGTATCCAAAAAGCGGAATTCCGCTGCGAAATATGCGGTTCAGACAATTATGGGCGTTCGCTGGAATGTCATGAAATTTGGGAATATGCTGAGGAAAGTCACATCCAATACCTGCGCGGGTTGACGGCTCTATGCCGGGAATGCCATCGCGCCAAACACATGGCCCTCGCGCGCGAGATGGGATGGGAGGAAGCGGCCATCCGGCATCTGATGCGAATCAATCATTGGACTCGCGCGAAAGTGGATGAATACCTCCTCGAAGCATTTGATCTGTTCGAAGCGCGCAGCCAGGTCTCCTGGCAATTGGACATCTCCTGGCTGACGGATTTCGATGTGACCATCCCGGTGAAATTAGACCGGGATTGGTAGAGTAGGATCAAAGATTTTCACCACAGAGGACGCAGAGAGCACAGAGAAACCAAAAAAATAAGTTAATAGGATTTGATAACCCGGATTAGAAAATTTAAATCTGGATGATGGTTTTGATGTCCCGGAAGACGATCACCAGCGCGATTCCGAACGCGAGACTCATCGCCAGGATGGCAGAGATCCAGGCGGAGAACGGCAAGACCTGGGGAAGAAACCAGGTGACCAAACCGGCCAGGATCGAAGCCAGTGTTACTCGCCATAATGAATTTCCCAGGACAATCTTCCTGCCGACTGCACGGATGAGCAGGTAAAACAAAAGCAGCATCTCCACGGTGAAGGCGATGGATGTCGCCCAGGCGATACCGGCCGCCCCGAATAATCGCGAAAACCACACCCCAAAAATCATAAACGCCACTCCCGTCACAGCAGATGCCAGCAATGGAATTTTCGCATTCATGCGCGAGTAAAAGGCCCTGGCCCCCACTTCGATCAATGAGTGCGAGAGTAAACCCGCCAGATAACCGGTAGTCGCCAGCATCACCTGCGTGGTGCCGTCGAGGTCAAAACCGAATGCCAGACTGACCAGTGGACCCAATCCCAACGCCATTATGACTGCAACCGGGATATTCAATGCGATTAAGTAACGGGTGGAGCGTTGGATGGCGAGCCAGAAGGCATCCCAATCTTTACGGGCGGCGTGCTCGGCCAGTGTGGGTAATAAGGCAGTGCCCAACGCGGTTCCGATCAAGGTCTCAGGCACTTGCATCAACATCCAGCCATAGGTGAGAGCTGAGACGGCGCCGGTTCCCAGACCGGAGGCAATATTATCCCGGGCGATGAAGATCAATTGAATGAAGAGCATGGTCAACAACCGCGGACCGAGCAGGCGCAGCACTTTACGGACGTCCTCCGTTTTTAACCCAAACTCCCGTACCCAGACGAATTGATACCGAATCAGACCGGGTATCTGAATGAGCAGGTGCAGGACCGCCCCCAGGATCACGCCATACACCAGACCATGGATCCCCAATCCCAATGCGGGGAGTTGGATGGGTCCGATCTGCATGGGGGTTTCGGGCGCGAGGATGGATGCGCCGAAAATTTGTCCCAGGTTGTACAGCAGGGGCGCAATGGCCGGGAAGAGGAAATGCTGGTTGGCCTGCAGTCCCGCCATCACCAGTCCACTGATGGAAAAGAGCAGGGTGGCGATCAGGTTCAGGCGCATCAATTCAGCCACCAGACGCTGCTGGTCGCTGTGGAAGCCGGGTGCGATCCCCAATCGCCAGCTTACGAGTTGATCCGCGAAGATGGCCACCAGTATCCCGAGTACTGCGGTCACCAGAAAAGCGAGGTTGGCAATTCGGGAGAAGAGCTTCCAGGCTTCTGCCCGGCTCTGTTTCGTGATCACTTCGCTCAGGACGGGGATGAAGGCGATAGCCAGCGCGCCTCCGGAGATGAGGGCGAACAACAGATCGGGAAGATTATTGGCCGCGTTGAAGGCATCCAATTCTGCGGATAGACCGAAAACGCGGGCGGTCAATACCTGCCGCAAGATGGCCAGTACTTTGTCCGCCGCGAAGAAGACCAGCAAAAGGAGGGCGGCTTTGGAAACGCGGGAGAACCGGTTCAGGAATGCCATATCGACATCACCTTATTGGGCAAGCACATATTTTTTCAGGAAATCTTCCATTTTTTGGTAATAGGTTTCGAGGGTCTCCGTTTTTCGCCAACCATGCCCCTCACCTTCAAACTCATGGTATTCATGCGGCGAATCCTGCTGACATAATTTCTGGACGATCTCTCTGGTTTGCGCGACCGGCACAACCGGATCATCCGATCCATGGAACAGCAGGAGTGGATCGCGGATTTGGTCAGCATGGAAGATGGGCGACCACTCCTCGAATTTGGCCTGGTTTTCCGGGATCGTACCGATCAGGGAATCATAATAATGCGACTTAAATTTGAACGTCTCTTCCACCACGGTGAACAGATTGCTGACCCCATAGGCGCAGATCGCGGCTTTGAACATGCCCGGATGACGGATGAGACAGTTCAAGACCGTATATCCGCCCGCGCTGCTGCCTTTGAGCACCAATCGGGCAGGGTCGGCCAGGTTGTGATCGCGTAAGAATGAAACTGCCGATAGTGCATCGTCTACATCCAGTTCACCCCACTGTCCATTCAACGCATCCCGGTAGGCGCGTCCGTAGCCGGTGCTGCCGTGATAATTCACCGACAGGAAAGCGAATCCTTTGCTGGTAAAGAAGGCGGTGTCCGCGGAGAAGTTGGCTTGCGCCTGTAAAGTCGGTCCGCTGTGAATGTGTACGATCGCGGGCGGCAAACCTGGAGAGGTATATCCCGGGTTGGATGGCGGGTAGTAAATACCAAAGACTTTTCCGGTTGGTGTATCCCATTCAACCGGCTGTGCCGTGGGCAATTCACCGGCATCCACACTTTCGGGCATGCTTGATTTGATAACCTGGATATCCGTTCCGGTGATAACGGCCAACCTGGCTGGAGTGTTAGGGGACGAGACCAACGCGGCGATCCTTCCATCCACGGGAGAAACTGTTGGCTGGGCGAGATAGGTGTAGGGATCGAGCGGGATTTCTTTTGTATTCGAATCGAGGGAGACTCGAAAGAGGCGGCTGAAGCCTTTCTCCAGGACGGATACAATCAAGCCGTTGGAATCAGGCAGCCAGCCGTAGGTTCGCATACCCTGCAACCAGGCAGGCACCATGAGCGCCCTGTCCTTCAGAAGCGCCTGCTGTTTACCGGTTGCCGGCTGAAACAAGATCAATTCGTCCCAGTCGCCCCGGTTCTGAATGTAGCTGAGCCATTGTCCATCGGGGAAAACATTGGTTGGAATACTGCCGTATCGAGATCTCCGGCGATCCGCCGCACTTTGTTGATCCGGGCGGAGGTGGGAGCGATTTCCGCCATCATCAAACGGCTGCCCTGCCAGGGCATCTGGGGATGATCCCATTCGATCCATGCGATGTACTTTCCTGCCGGATGCCAAACTGGCTGCATATAAAAGTCCGCCGTGTCAGCCAGGATGACCGATTCGGATTGAGCGTGGTTTGAGGTCAAAGAGACGCAGGCTGTCCCGGTCTTCGAGGGTGTTTACGAATAACACCCGGCGTTGATCGGGTGAGATAACTGGAGCCGCGGACTTCCCGGGTTGAGCTAAGATGCGCGTGGGAGCGCCACCCGCGAGCGCCTGCCGGTACATCGAACCGCTCTTCTCCACATACACGATCCAATCCTGTGAGCAGCCGTATTCGCCGCCGCCGTAGAACAATCCTCCCCGGATGGGTTGTTCGTAGGTGAGATCGCGCGTCCCCCGGATCGCATCCCAGGCAACGATAGCCGAGCGGTCCGTGCGTTGCTCGAGCCAGACCAGGGTGGTGCCGGACCATTGCGGATCCACCAGGCTGGTGCCGCTGCTCATCCAGCGCGGGGTCAGGGAGGAAGGCCAGGTCCCATAGGGTGTCATGGTTGGATTTGTCATTTCATCTCTTCTCGATGGCACCATTATAGCGTGATGAACCGGTATTCCGGTAGTTCGAACCGCACTGTTCATGCATATGAGTTCTGTTCCTTACCCTTTGGAGACCATGATTTGGATATGATGGGAAGGGTTTAACCCGGGTAACCAGAGTCGGGCGTGAAAAATCATTTATAATGAAGGTTCATTCAAACCAATTGCAAGAGGACACCATGGATTCTGAATTAACTGAGCTTGAAAAGACCCGGCTGGAAAAAGTGAATTGATTGCGGGAAAACGGGGTTGAACCTTATCCGACCCGTTCAGATGTCAGCCATACCACCGCCAAGGCTATTCAAGCCATCATCGATGCCGAGAAGGCTGATCAGAATCCACCCGAGGTCATCGTCAAGGTGGCCGGTAGATTACGCTCCATCCGTCCGATGGGCAAGCTGATCTTTGCCCACATCGAAGATGGTAGCGGGCGTTTGCAGTTGTTCCTGCGGGTGAACGAGATCGGCGAAGAAAAGATGGAATTCTTCGTCCGTGAACTGGATCTGGGTGATTATATCCAGGCAAGCGGAAAGATGTTCCGCACCCGCACAGGAGAGATCACCGTCCAGGTGAGCGATTATTCGATCCTGGCGAAATCGCTATTACCCCTTCCGGCAGCCAAAGATGAAGTGGTGGACGGGCAGATCGTGCGCCATGCCACCTTATCCGATCCCGAGGTTCGTTTCCGCCAACGGTACGCAGATCTGGCCGTGAACCCCGAAGTGCGGGAGATCTTCCGGGTGAGGGCAAAAACGGTCAGCGCCCTGCGCAATTTCCTGGATGAACGCGATTTTCTGGAGGTGGAAACCCCCATTTTGCAGCCGCTCTATGGAGGCGCTGCCGCCCGTCCGTTCACGACTTACCATAATCAGCTCAAGCAAGACCTGTATTTGCGCATTTCTTTCGAGCTTTATTTGAAGCGGATCGTGGTTGGTGGGATTGACCGGGTCTACGAAATTGGACGTGACTTCCGTAATGAAGGCGTATCCTATAAACACAATCCTGAGTTTACCCAACTCGAGTTCTACCAGGCGTATTCGGATTATCTACAAATCATGGAGATGACCGAGCAGATGGTGGCGTATGCAGCCGAAAAAACCCTGGGTAAGACCACAGTCGTTTTTGACGGGAACGAAATTAATCTCGCTCCGCCCTGGAAACGGATGGAATTGCGCCAGGGAATTCTGGATGCGACCGGTATCGACATTGATCTTTACCGGGATGATGACAGCCTGAAAAAAGCGATGACCGGCAAGGGATTGAAATTCAATCCGAACGCCACCCGCGGAAAATTGATCGATGGAATGATCGGTGATTACCTGGAGCCTAACTGCATCCAACCCACATTCATCTATAACTATCCCCGCGATATTTCCCCGTTGGCGAAGTCCAAACTTGACGATCCGCAAACTGTTGAACGGTTCGAGGGTTTCGTGGGCGGTATGGAACTATGCAATGCCTTTACCGAACTGAATGACCCATTGGACCAGGAAGCACGATTCCTTGAGATGGGGCGCGCCTATAGCGATGAAGATGAAGAGAAGAATCCGCTGGATGAAGATTACCTGCGGGCGATGTCTTATGGAATGCCGCCGATGGGCGGTTTCGGCATGGGCATTGACCGGCTGGTTATGTTGTTCACCGGTTATCGGTCGATTCGCGAAGTGATCCTGTTCCCCCATCTTCGAAAAGTCGGCGACGAATAGCCAAATCCCCCCACTGCTATTGCCATTTATAATCTGGAATGGATCGTATCCATTCCAGATCTATATCTGCTATTACATTACTTTCATGACAGTGACAGGGTAAGTCCCTTTCGAATTTCCCTTAAATTTTCCAAAAACCACTTGTCTTTTATAAAGGATGGGCTATAATGAATGTATCCCCCATCCCCCCATAGGGGATATACGAAACCTCTGGAGCATCACATGGAAATTGAATCAAGCGTTATGCAAAACTGTCCCGACTGCCGGGTTCAAAAACAAACATTTTTTAATCGTTATCGTGAATTTTTATTGTCGTACGAAACACTGATGACTTTTACAAACGGATTGTTGTTGATCGCCGGGTTTGTCGTCTCTACATTAATGAGCCAGCCGCAGGTTGGCCGATGGCTGTATCTGGCTTCCGCGCTGGTGGGCGGTATTCCGCTGTTCATCTTCGCCGCAAAGCAGGTATTCATCAAGCACGACATCACCGCGGGTGTGATGGCTTCGGTCGCGATGATCGCCGCCATTATCGTCGGCGAGTATAGCGCTGCGGCACTGGTCGTATTTATGATGTCCGTTGGCGAGTGGCTGGAAAACTTCACCGTCGCCCGGGCCGATAATGCGCTCAAAGACCTGGCCCGCCTGATCCCATCCACCGTCACCGTAAGGCGAGACGGCAAGGAATTCGTTACCGCCATCGAACAGGTCAAGATCGGGGATATGATCCTGGTGCATGCCGGCGAGCGCGTGGGTGTGGACGGCGTAGTGGAAAATGGAACCGGCTGTGTGAACCAATCCGCCATCACCGGCGAATCTGTCCCCGTGGACAAGGCGAAAGGCGATGAAGTATTTGCCGGGACGATGAATGACATGGGCATCCTGGAAGTCAGGACGACCAAACTGGGTGAAAACACCACCCTCGGTCAGATCGTTCGCCTGGTAAAAGACGCCCAGGCGACCCAGGCGCCTGTTCAGCGGATTGCGAATCAGTACGCGCAGAATCTCTGGTCCCGGCCACATTTGCGATTGCGATCCTGGTTTACCTTCTGACCAATGACATCATTCGTTCCATTACCGTTCTGGTGGTGGTCTGTCCCTGTGCGCTGGTATTGGCAACTCCGACGGCCGTTGTGGCATCGATTGGAAACGCGGCCAAACGAGGAATATTGGTCAAATCGGGCGCGTCAATTGAATCCGCCGGAAAGGTGGACGTCGTCGCATTGGACAAGACCGGAACTCTGACCATCGGAAAACCGGCTGTACAGGAAATTGTCAGCTTGAATGGCATCTCATCCAAAGAGATCCTCCATCTGGCTGCCTCCGCGGAGCGATTTAGCGAGCATCCGATCGGGAAAGCCATCATGGAAGCGAATAAGGGAAATGGGGTCGACTTATCTGATCCCAGTGATTATCAGGTACTGCCCGGCTTTGGCGTCCTTGCGAGAGTGGACAACCGGCAGGTTGCGCTGGGTTCCCGCGGCATGATGGTGGAACACGGCTATTCCTGGAACAAAACGCTGGATGCCCGGGTCGAGACATTGGAACGCAGCGGTCACACGGTCATCCCGGTCGGCGTGGATGGAAACGTGGAAGGTTTGATCGCGCTGCAGGATACTCCGCGCCCCGAAGCGAAAAAAGCGATCGCGGAGCTCAAACGCCTGGGTATCAAGAAAGTAATCATGATCACGGGTGACAATCCGTTTTCGGCTGAAAAGATCGCCACTGAGTTGGGTGTGGATCAATACTTTGCGCAAGTCCTACCCCAGGACAAGCTCCGCATCATTCGAGATTTGCAAGCGAGCGGCCATAAAGTGCTCTTTGCCGGTGATGGTGTGAATGACGCCCCTGCGCTTGCCGCTGCCGACGTGGGAGTTGCCATGGGGTTGGGTGGCACCGATGTCGCTCTGGAGACCGCCGAAATCGGTTTGATGTCTGATGAAATCGAGCGGCTTCCCCAACTGATCGGGTTATCCCGCCAGGCTCTCAAAGTCATTCGCATGAATGTGATCTTCTCGATGGGAGTCAATGTGGTCGCGGTATTTCTTGGCTCGTTTGGCATCATCGGACCCGTCATTGGCGCACTTATCCACGAAGGCTCATCCGTACCTGTTCTGGCAAATTCAGCCAGACTGGTAGGTTATCAACTGGATCAATCCACCGGGAAACCCCAATAGTTCAGCGGGTTTCTGTCGCAGTTTTGGCATTAAAATATCTTGGTAAGGAGGTGGACACCTTCAAACGCACAATCTGATCGTTTCGTGTGTATGATTTATTCAGATCCAAATCAAAGCTAAGGAGAAGGAGTTATGAATAGCATTCGACGAAATTGGAGTGTGCCTGTGATCCTCATACTGCTGGCCAGTGTGATTGCGGGCTGTGCGACACCCACCCCTGCTGCACCTGTTGAGCCGCAGGTGGTTACACAACTGGTTCCACAGGAAGTGGTTGTAACGGCAACACCCGCGCCTACCCAGGAAGGCGGAAAAACCGTCATCCGCGTGGGAACAGGCGATAGCGGCGAGGGGTTGAATCCCCACCAGGAAATTATTGCCGCCTTTGAAAAAGCAAATCCCGATATTATTGTTCAATTAGAAGCGGTCGCGGGCAACGATTACTATACCCGCCTGCTGACCCAAATCGCTTCGGGTGATGCACCGGATATCATGCAGATCGGCGATGACGCGGTACCCATGTTTGTATCCAAAGGCGCTTTCCTGCCACTGGATGACTTCATTACCGGGAAATATCCCCTGGATATGAGCGTCTTCCTACCTGGGATGACCGATCCGGGCACATATCAGGGTAAAACCTATCTGCTGACCAAAGACTTCTCCACGCTGGCGGTCTATTACAATAAAAAGATCTTCGATCAGTACGGGGTCGCTTACCCACAGGATGGTTGGACGTGGGAACAATTCCTCGAGACCGCTCAGAAACTGACCATCGATGAGAATAAAGACGGTACTCCTGAGATCTATGGCGTTCAACTGACCGCCAACTGGACGACCGGCTTCGAGTACTGGGTCGCAGCCGCGGGCGGCAGCCTGATCAGCGAAGATGGTAAGAGCTTTGTGGGTTATATGGATTCACCGGAAACCGTCGCTGCGGTTCAGTTCTACTCCGATCTGTACAACAAATACAAAGTCGCTCCCCCGCCTGCCGATTTCAATCAATGGGCTGGCGGCAATCCGGAATTCGAGAATGGCACTGCGGCCATGCGCCTGTTCGGACGCTGGCCACAGGCTGGACTCAAGAAGAATGAAAAGATTGACCTGGGCCTGGTGACTGTTCCTGCCGGAAAGGTCAACGCCAATGTTCTCTTCTGGGGTGGATTCGGTATCTTTGCCGGAACCGAGCATCCTGAAGCCGTTTGGCGCTTCCTCAGTTTCTATGTTGGTGCCGGAAGGTTCCAAAGTTTGGGCACAGCATGGAATTCCCCCTGTGAAAGCCGCGGCTGAAGAAGTCGGCATGTATACCGACCCGATCGAATCAGCCTGGATCAAGGGATTGGATAACCTGAAACCACGGGCGTACATGTTCACGGATTTCTGGGGCTCCACCGCCGATCCGGCGTTGAATAAAGCGTTGCAGACAGTATTGACCGATCCCGCCGCGGATGTGGCAGCGGTCATGAAGACGGCAGCAGAAGAAGCACAAGCTGCGCTGGACGAGAAGAGCAAGTAATCGTCCTCCTCTCCAAGGGGAGCGGAATCCCTTTCCGCTCCCCATTTCTTTCCCCTCCACTTTTCGCAGGAACCCATGCAAAATAGTCTCAGTCCACGTAAACCGTTCTGGAACCTGCAACGTAAAGAAGCCCGCGCTTTTTATCTTTGTGTTTTACCCTGGATCATCGGTTTCCTCGCATTCTATCTCGGTCCGATCATCGCCTCGTTTTATTTCAGTATGACAGAATGGGACCTGATCACCCCACCTCAATGGATCGGGTTCGATAATTATGTCCGGGTGTTCACCCGCGACAAGTTGTTTCTGCAATCATTGAAGGTTACCCTTACTTATACTCTGGCTTATGTTCCACTCGACCTTATCCTGGGTCTGCTGATCGCCCTGTTATTGAACCGTCCTCTGCGCGGAATCGGTTTCTTCAGAACGATCTTTTACCTCCCATCCGTGTTGACCGGCGTCGCCTATGTGGTGATGTGGATGTGGGTCTTCAATCCCCAGGTGGGATTGATCAATACCCTGCTTTCCTATATTGGAGTCAAAGGACCGCGTTGGTTCCTCGATCCGCACTTTGCTCTGTGGGCGTTGGTGATGATGTCCATCTTTCAAGTGGGAAGAAGCATGGTCATCTTCCTGGCCGGATTACAGGATGTGCCACGCGAGTTGCAGGAAGCCGCCTCGATTGACGGGGCAAATTCCTGGCAGCGCTTTTGGAAGATAACACTACCGATGATGACCCCTTCCAGTACTTTTTAATCTCATCTTCGGGTTGATCATGACCTTTCAATCATTCACCAATGTATATGTCGCGACCAATGGAGGGCCGCTCGATTCGACCTTATTCTACGTCCTGTATCTGTACAAGAAGGCGTTTGATCACCTTGAAATGGGGTACGCTTCGGCCCTGGCCTGGATCTTATTCCTGCTGGTACTTCTTTGCACCCTGCTTATTTTCGCCACAAGCGGCAAGTGGGTTTTCTACCGCGGCGCGGATGATTGAGGCCAACCACGATGACAGACATGAATAAGCGATCTACCAAAAATGCACAGCAGAAATTCTGGAACATTGTGGCGTATGCCATGCTCATCATTGGCTCGCTCATGTTCCTTCTGCCCATTCTCTTTGCCCTGACCTCTTCCTTCAAGACCGATTTGCAGATCCTTGAAATCCCACCCCGCTGGATCCCAAATCCGTTTCAATGGCAGAATTACCCGGAAGCGCTGACTTACATTCCATTCGGGCGGTACACACTCAATACGTTGATCATTGCAGTTGGAGCGATCACCGGTAACTTACTTTCCTGTACGATCATTGCGTATGGATTTGCCCGGCTGCGAGCTCCCGGCAAGAATTTCCTTTTCATCCTGATGCTGTCCACCATGATGTTGGTGGAACCGGTTCGCATCATTCCGATCTACATCATCTTCGATAAGCTTGGGTGGGTGGATACTTTCCTGCCAATGATCGTCCCCGCGTTTTTCGGAAGTCCTTTCTATATTTTCCTGCTCCGCCAATTCTTCATGGGGATACCCCGAGAATTGGAAGATGCAGCCCTGATTGATGGCGCCAACCGCCTGCAGATTTTATGGCGCATTATTTTACCCAACGCCAAACCTGCCCTGGCAGCCGTGGCCATCTTCAATTTTCAGGGCGTCTGGAATGACTTCCTCTACCCACTTGTCTTTCTGCATAAGCAATCCAACTATACGATCGCGTTGGGCCTGAGCTTTTACCGCAGCATGTATTCCGTTCACTGGGGATATTTGATGGCAGCCTCGATGGTCGCCCTGCTGCCCATGGTCATCATCTTTTTCCTCGCCCAAAAGACATTCATCGAAGGAATTTCCTTCACCGGAATAAAAGGCTGACGAATGATTAAAAGATACCGAAATTCTGGTCATAGTGGCTCACCCAGACGACGCGGAAACCTTCTGCGGGGGAACGATCGCGCAACTGGTGAAGAATGGAAATACGGTTCGCCTCATCGTCTGTACCAGCGGTGACAGGGGCAGCCATCAACGGGAACTAAGTCCGACATCGTTGATCGAACTTCGTCGCAACGAGCAGGAAGAAGCGCGCCTGATCCTGGGTATGGAGGAAGTGATCTGGTTAAACTACGCCGATGGGGAGCTGGTCAGAAAGCCGGAACTCCGCGATCATCTGATCCGCCTGTTCCGCCAATTGCGCCCGCAAGTCATTCTCACCTTTGATCCCTGGAAGCATTATGAATTTCACCCGGACCATAGAACGGTTGGTTTTTATGCGACCGAGGCGCGGATGCTGGCAGACCTGCCGTGGATCTATCCTGAACTGACGATGGAGGGCATACCTCCCTGGCACCCGGAGGAGATGTATCTCTTCGCTCCCCAGGAGCCCAATTATTGGGTAAATATCCATTCCGTTCTGGAGACGAAAATACGGGCTCGGCTGGCTCATTGCAGCCAGAATGATTTCATCCTGTCCGAAGCGGATCGGGAAAAATTTATCCAGGAGATCATGGCGGCAGCCCACAATGAGGGCGTCACCAGGGGGATCGATTACGCGGAAGCCTTCCATAAAGTGGATGGAACCTCCTTAAACCTATGAAATATCTCATTGTCAACGCGGATGATTTTGGTTTCTCCCCGGAAATCAACCAGGGTATTTTGGAAGCCTATCAACTTGGGGTGGTGACTGATACCTCCATCCTGATTCACAGTCCATACGCCGAAGCTGGTTTACTACAGGCGAAAGAACTTGGTTTACCTGTTGGTATCCATATCGATTTTGTCACCGAGTATGTCGAGTCTCATCAGCGCCAGAAACAGGAAATGATCGGTCCCAAAGGACAGCTTGCCCGGGAATTGTTCAGCAGGGAATTTGAGAAGAAGGTGGATCATCTGTTTACCTCTGAAGAACTGCTCATCATCCGCAATGAAATTCGCGAGCAGATCAAGATATTCCAGCAATTAGCGGGAAAAAAACCATCCCACCTTGACTATCATTTTGGATTGCATTATCTGCCCGATATCATGACCATGTACGCAATGGTGGCGGAGGAATACCAGATTCCGATCCGGTGGGGACGGCAATATGCGGGTCGCAATCCGTACAAATTCTCACCCTGGGTGTTTTGCGATCAATTCAGGGGGAGCGCCAGCTCAACGATTGATGATTTTCTGTCCCTGATCGACCGTCCCTGGCATGGCGCCATGGAGATCTGCTGTCATCCCGGGCATTTGACCCGGAAGGACTTCCGGATTCGTATAATGAGGAACGGGAGTATGAACTGAAGATCCTTACCGACTTACATTTACGGTTAGAATTAAGCAATCGGCAAATTGAATTGATCAATTATGACTGGCTATATCAAAAGATCCAGCGTGGCGAATGGGATGCTGAGTTTGAAGAGTAGGGGAAGAGGTCTATTATGGAAAATCAGGGTTTGATCCAATCGGATCATCACATTCATGAGCATCGCAAGGCGGTACTCGATCGCCTTTCCAGGATCGAAGGCCATGTGCGGGCTGTCAAACGTATGGTGGAAGAAGATGCCGAATGCCCGGAAGTATTGGTCCAAATCGCGGCAGTCCGATCGGCGCTCAATGGCGTGGGCAGGGTGATCCTTGAAGACCATGTGAAAAGTTGTCTGATGGACGCCGTTCGCGATAGCGAATTTGAAGACGCGTTCAAGTCTTTACGGGATTCCCTGGATAAATTTATCCGGTAAGATCCTAATTCTCGACAGGAGACGTTGATGAAATCTGTGGAAGAAATATCCTACCGCGACCTATTTGTTGGGATGGATGTCCAGGTTCCGCTGTTGAATGGAACCCGGCAAACCTATGTTAATTTCGATAATGCCGCATCCACTCCCCCCATGAGACCGGTCAAGGATAAAGTGGATCAGTTCATGGATTATTACAGCAGCGTCCACCGCGGGACGGGCTTCAAAAGCCAGATTTCCACCCATCTGTATGAGGAAGCGCGCCAAAAGGTGATGTCCTTCTTTGGGGCGAAGCCGGGTGACTATGTCTGCATCTTCGGGAAAAACACCACCGAGGCGATCAATAAACTTGCCCGCAGATTCCCTTTTACCGAGACCAAGAATATCGTGCTGGTTGGTTCCCAGGAGCATCACTCCAATGACCTCCCATGGCGCGCGGTAGCCCATGTGATTCATATCGGGTTGACGCCAACCGGCGAACTGGATGAAGCCGATTTTGACCGGTTACTGGTCGAATACAAGGACAGGATCGCACTTGTCTCTGTCACCGGAGCCAGCAATGTGACCGGGTATATCAATCCGGTGCATCGACTGGCCGCGAAAACTCATGCCATCGGCGCGCTCATCTGTGTGGATTGCGCCCAACTCGCTCCCCACCGCCGCATTGACATGGGTGATCTGGCGGACCCGGAGCATCTGGATTTCATCTCCATCTCCGCCCATAAAATGTACGCCCCATTTGGCACCGGCGCCCTGATCGGCAGAACCGACATATTTGCCAGGGGTGATCCGGACATGCGCGGCGGCGGCGAAGTGGAGATCGTGACCTATGACAGTGTTGAATGGTCTGAACCACCTGATCGGGATGAGGCCGGCAGCCCAAACACCATCGGCGCGATAGCGCTCGGAGCTGCCATCTCTCAGCTTGAAAAGATCGGCATGGATCAGGTTGCACGGCATGAAGCGGAACTGACCGAATACCTCCTGTCAAAATTCGCCGGATGGGAAGCCATCACCGTTTTGGGGGATGCCCGCCCGGAGTATGCCAATACCCGCCTGGGTGTCATTCCGATGAACCTGCAAGGTTTTTCTCATTATTTTCTGGCTGCCATCCTGGGCTATGAATACGGGATTGGCGTGAGAAATGGTTGTTTCTGCGCTCATCCGTACCTTCTTCAATTGATGAAGGTACGGGAAGAAGAAGCAGTCCGCGTCCGGTCAGATATCATGCACCACGACAAGCGAGAGGTGCCAGGTTTGGTCAGGGTATCCTTCGGGCTGTATAATACCCGGAACGAAATTGATCTTCTACTGGATGCATTGAAGGAGATCGAGCAGGGTAAATATCGTGGCAAATATGTTCAGGATATCCCATCTGGAGCATTCATCCCTCAGGGTTGGCAGATCGATTTCGATTCGTATTTCTCACTCGATTAACCCATCGATACTCCAGGAACACCCTAGCTGCCGGATGGTCGTCCGGCAGCGGATTTTCGTTTGAACGAGAGGCAACCTCATGACAGATAATTCAACTTATCCACTGGCCGAATCGGGAGATTTTCCCGGATTGCTCTTAAAAACGATCCTTTTCGCAGCTCAAAAACACCGAACCCAGCGCAGAAAAGATATTCAATCCTCTGCGTATATCAATCACCCCATCCAGGTAGCGGAATTACTATGGCGCCAGGGTGGCGTCCGCAACCCGGATGTCATTCAAGCAGCCTTATTGCATGACACTCTGGAAGACACAGATGCAACGCCAGATGAATTGACCCGGGAATTTGGTCAGGTCATTACCAGGAATCGTTCAGGAAGTGACCGATGACAAGAGCAAACCGAAGCCTGTCCGGAAAAAACTTCAGGTCGAACACGCGCCATTCTTATCCCCGGAGGCAAAGCTGGTCAAACTGGCAGACAAGATCTGCAATATTCGCGATGTGGTGGAAGATCCTCCCGCAGATTGGCCGGTTGCGCGGCGAAGGGAATACCTGGATTGGGCGAAGGCAGTCGTTGATGGTCTTCGAGGAGTACATCCCGGATTGGAGCAAGCGTTTGATGAAATCCATCAGGCAGGGATGCAACGACTATCGGCTCATTGACAGGAATCAGATCTGGGAATGCTCAAACCTTATCGACAATTTTGAATTTCACGATTCCTCCCCTATAATGTATATGAGGAAGATACCCAATTGATCAGGAGGAAAAATATGACGGCGATTTTGGAAGTGGAAGGCATTGGGGAAGCATACGCGAAGAAATTGTTGAAGATTGGTATCAAGACCGTTGAGAAGTTACTGGCGGAAGGCGCGACTCCCAAAGGACGGAAGGGGATCGCGGAGAAGACAGGTATCGCGGAGAGCCTTGTTCTGGAATGGGTGAATCATGTGGACCTCTTCCGAATCAAGGGTGTGGCCAGCGAATATTCTGACCTTCTGGAAGAAGCAGGTGTGGATACCGTGGTTGAACTGGGGAACCGGAATCCGGCGAACCTGTTCAAGATGATGTTGGAAACCAACCAGAAGAAAGATCTCGTCCGAAAGATGCCGACCGAAGCCCAGGTGAAAGATTGGGTTGACCAGGCGAAAAAATTGCCAAGGGTTGTGAGCTACTAGAAATTATAAAAAACTCCCCGAAAGGGGAGTTTTTATCCTGAAGGAGATATATATATGGGCAAAGCGGAGAATTACAGCATACCATTTTCATTGGCCGATTCCATCCAGATCCAGGCGGACGCGGTGGTCAGCAAAACCATCATTAATAAACCAACCGGCACGGTGACCTTATTCGGGTTCGATGAAGGGCAATCGCTTTCCGAGCATACCGCCCCCTACGATGCGCTTGCGATCTTGATCGACGGGGAAGCCGACATCAGCATTGCCGGCGAATGGTTTCATGTGATCGGTGGACAATCCCTGCTTCTGCCAGCCAACAAGCCGCACGCGTTGAAGGCGGCCACGCCCTATAAAATGCTACTCATCATGGTTAAGGAATGATTCAATTTCGTAAGGTTTATTGGTAGGATATGACAGACCAGGAACGAAAACTATACCGGTACGCGCTTGGACTGAGTATTTTTACGATCATCGCGAATCTGATCGAAGGCACAGCATCCACGATCCTGGGTTTTTCGGATGAGACCCTGGCTCTATTCGGATTTGGGATCGACAGCTTCATCGAGGTGATCTCCGCGGTAGGCATCACCTGGATGATCATCCGCATGGGCCGATCGCCAGAATCACCGCGGAGTGGGTTTGAGGTGCAGGCGTTACGCGTCACCGGCGTCAGCTTTTACCTCCTTACCGGGGGATTAATCTTCAGCGTGATTTTTAATTTGATCAGAGGCACCGGCCCGGTCTCTACTTTGTGGGGAACGGTCATTTCCTTGATCTCTTTATCCGTCATGATCTGGCTGATGAAACAAAAACAAAAAGTGGGTCGGGCGTTGGATTCAGCGCCCATTCTGGCGGATGCGAATTGCACGAAAACCTGTATCTATATGTCGGTCGTGTTGTTGGCTTCAAGCCTGCTATTCACGGTGACTAAGATACCTTTCCTGGATTCACTGGGCGCTATCGGTCTGGCGTATTTCTCGTTCACTGAAGGCCGCGAATCGTTTGAAAAGGCAGCCGGGAAAGTGTGCGATGATTGCTAATGATCTGCATGATTTGAGCTGATTCCATGATCAATTCAAGCAAGCCCGCTACTATTCCTTAATTAAAAAAATCGCTCCCTGGTCAAGAGTTCTTCCCAGTTCTGGCATAGAACTGGGATTATTTTTTATCCATCAACCTGCATAGGAATTTTTTCCACCACCTGATATTTCCCATCATCAAGGCAATGTCTCATGATCAGGTTGGTGGTATCACCTATTATGTCTGACTAACACGTTGGTGAGAATAAACCTGTCACCCCTGTTGGTTTAATTCCCCATTTATTCACCAAGTAAATCGATTATTTGCCTATTGACAAGTATCAACAATATTGTTAATATAAATTTGTTGAAATCAGTAATAAAACAACAATAAACAACAAAATTCAATAAAAGGATTGCTATTGACCACCTTCAGACGTCGACAATCGTTATTGGATATATTGCGCAAACAACCTGAACTTCGTGTTCCTGAGTTGGCAAAAGCGTTGGATGTTTCAGAAGGCACCGTTAGAAACGATCTAAATGCGCTGGAAAACGAAGGAAGATTGAACCGAGTTCACGGGGGAGCGGTATTAAAGAATCAGGATCCGTTCCAGATCAACTCATTCATGCGACGCTATGAACTTAATATTGCCGCCAAATTGGCGATCGCCAAAGAGGCGGCTCTATTGGTGATGGATGGTGACTCGATTTTGCTGGACGCCAGCAGCACCTGTTATTACTTTGCCAGAGGACTAGCCGAAAGACAGAGCTTGCGCGTGGTTACCAATGGGTTTGAAATCGCAAGGGAACTCGCCCAAAATACGTCAAACAATGTGATCCTCATCGGCGGGGTGGTTAATTACAATTCTTCATCCGTCACCGGCTTATTGAGTGAACGGATCATTGAAGACCTGTGTATTCAAAAAGCCTTCCTCTCGTGCAGTGGGTTCAGTATTGAGCGGGGAATGACCGAAGTCCATTTGGAAGAAGCCCAACTCAAAAGAAAAGTCATTAAATCGACACAGCAATTATTCGGATTGGTCAACTCTCCAAGTTTGGGAAAGAAGACCTGACGCCGTTTGCCAAAGTTGCGAGAATTACCCACCTGTTTACCGATTCAGGCGTCACAAGACGACTGGAAATCACGATTAATGGAAGCAAATATTCCTTTTACGGTTTGCGTGGAATAACAAATTCGCGGAGGTGGGATACCTATGGCTGAAGAAAACCATCGCAGTCTTCTTGAAGTCCAGCAAATGACGCGCCGTTTTCCTGGTGTTCTCGCCCTTAACCAGGTTGACTTTGATGTGCGCGCCGGGTGAGGTACACGCCCTGGTGGGGGAAAACGGAGCTGGCGAATCCACCATGATCAACATACTCGCGGGCGTATTACAGCCGAGCAGCGGAAAGATGCTGTTGGATGGGAGGCCAGGTTTATTTCCGTAACCCTGCGGACACCCAACGCGCGGGATCAGCGTCATCTTCCAAGAATTCAACCTTGTACCTCATTTGAGTGTTGCAGAAAACGTCTTCATTAATCGCGAACCAACCCGGAACGGTATGGTCGATTGGCAGAAAATGAATCAGCGCTCGGGGGATGCGCTGAAGCGACTCGAAATTGACATCGATCCCCGCGTGCCGGTCTCTTCTCTGTCAGTGGCCCAACAGCAACTGGTCGAAATTGCCCGGGCGCTGGCTTTTGACGCCCGCGTGATCGTGATGGATGAACCCACCGCAGCCCTATCAGAACGGGAAGTGGATCGATTACTGGAAATCGTAAAATCCATGGCGAAGGAAAACGTAGGTGTCATTTACGTTTCGCACAAACTGGAAGAAGTTTTCCGGGTAGCAGACCGGATCACCATTTTGCGCGATGGCGCGCATATCTTAACGGATGCAGCCTCCAATTTGAATGAAGAAAAAGTGATCTATGCGATGGTGGGACGGGCATTGGTTCATGGAAAATGTCCCGACCGTCCATGTGGGGAAGTCGTCATGTCTAAGTAAAAGAATCTGAACGTCGAGGATTGTGTTCACAAGGTCTCCTTTGAACTCCACGCCGGGGAAGTACTGGGACTGGCCGGGCTGATGGGAGCGGGGCGAACGAAGTAGTTGAAGCCTTGTTTGGACTGAGGAAAGCGCAAGCAGATGAGATCATCCTCAGGCAAAGCTTTGGCGATTGACAATCCTCGAAATGCGATCCATTACCGGTTGGGATATGTCCCCAATGATCGGAAAAAAGCGGGCCTGCTCCCGATCTTTCGGTGAAACAAAACTCAGTATTGGAATTTTGGAACGTCTTCAGAAGCTATTTTGGATCGATGGAAAACAGGAAGCAGGGTCTGCTGAACTTATCGGGGAAACTCAATGTAAAATGCTCCAGCTTAACTCAGACGGATCAGCAACTTGAGCGGGGGTAATCAACAAAAAGTGATGCTGGCAGCCCTGGCTGAAGACTGCAAGGTCATGCTTCTGGCAGAACCAACCCGCGGTGTGGATGTGGGCGCTAAAGCGGAGATCTATTCCCTGATCGACCTGCTGGTAGATCCGGGATGGCTGTCTTATTACAGTCATCTGAACTCCAGAAATTATTCGACTGGCGAATAGGGTCATGGTTTTTTCATCAGGCCACTCGCGAGGAGAATTGGCCGGTGAAGAGCTGACACAGGAATCAGTCATGGCATTGGCAACCCGCGTCTAGGAGCATGGAATGGAAAACATCCTCAGGAAGATCTGGAAATCGTATAGCATCGGAGTTGTGGTTGTCGTCGTTGGCATCATTCTCAGTTTACTTTCTCCCCGTTTTCTATCCCTCGGCAATTTACTCAACGTGATGACCAATGCCAGCCTGGTGGCGATTTTGGGCTGGGTATGACACTCGCCATCGCCAGCGGAAATTTCGATCTGTCTGTAGGTTCGACCGCTGCCTTTGCCGGATGCATCTCTTTCAGCCTGGTACCAGTTATCGGCGTTCCGGCAAGTATCGCGGCCGGATTGGCCGCCGGAGCGCTGGTGGGATTGCTCAATGGGCTGATCATCACCGAATTAAGGGTGCCGGCTTTTATTGCGACTCTTGGCATGTTGACGATCGTACGAGGCGCCGCCCTGATCTATACGGATGGTAAGGATCTGTATCTGTTTGGGCAGACGGGCTACAAGGTCCTCTCGGGGGTTATCTGTTTGGAATTCCGACGCCCATTTTGATCTCGGCCGTTGCTAGCCATATTGCTGGGATTTATCGTCAGCCAGACCCGATTTGGCCGCCATATTCTGGCCATTGGCAGTAATCTTCCGGCTGCACAGCGATCCGGTATCCCAACAAATCGCGTGATGTGGGCGATCTTTTCCATCGTTGGTGCAACAGCCGCGCTCTCCGGCATGATCATCAGCTCCCAGGTATTGACCGCCAATGGAAGGCTTGCCACCGGGCTGGAACTATCCGCAATCGCGGTGGTGGTTCTGGGTGGAACCGCGCTCTCAGGCGGACAAGCCACCATGGTCGGTACCCTGCTTGGCGCTCTCTTGATCTCGATGGTCAACAACGGATTGAATTTGTTGAATGTTCCCATCTTCTACCAGGAACTTACCGTTGGTGTGCTGATGCTTGGCGCGCTGGCAGTCAATATCAGTCAGGGTTTTGATGTTCGTCGTTTGGTGCGGAGGCAAGTATGAGCGTGGCTTTATCGTCAAAGTCCTCTATGTCTGCAAATCTCGATTGGGATGTCTTGTGGGAAAGATATGGTATTGCTGCCGTTTTGATCATCGGTTGGATTTGTGCCTATCTCTTTGTCCCCAAGTTTAGCAATCCCGATAATATGCTGAACGTCATCCGCCAATCTGCTTTTGTCGGTTGCGCAGCCGTGGGAATGACCGTAGCCATCATTTCTGGCACCTTTGATCTTTCCATTGGTTCCACCCTGGCGCTCTCAGCCTATCTGGGGTTGATGGTTGTGGCGAAAACGGAATCGATCCCGCTGGCCATGTTAACATCCGTTGCAACCGGGATGGCAGTTGGAACGGTAAATGGTTTCCTGGTGACCCGGATCAAGATCCCAGCCTTCATTACCACCCTGGGCATGTTATTTATCGTCCGCGGATTGAGTTTCATCATTTCAAAAGGCGGAGAGCCGATCCGTTATAGCGGTAAGGCTTTTACCTGGTGGGGCAACGGCACCGTATTTGGATTCCCACACCTTTACTGATATTTCTCCTCTGTGCTTTGATCGGTTGGTTCATGCTGACCCATACTCCATTCGGCCGCTATGTCTTCAGCATTGGCACTAACAGCAATGCAGCGAAAGTGGCTGGCGTACCGGTCGCTAACACCACAACCTGGATATTTATTGTGGTCGGATTGTTCACCGGAGTATCCGCTTATCTGATCGGGTCCCGGCTGTATTCTGCCGGCCCGGGACTTGAGCCTGGCTTTGAACTGAATGTCATCTCTGCCGTTGTCCTCGGTGGAACCCGACTTGCGGGAGGGCGTGGATCCATGTTGGGTACTGTGGCAGCCTGCCTGCTCTACGCTACCATGGCCAACGTACTCAATCTCATTCATGCCGACGCATTTGTTCAACGGGTTGCGGTGGGATGATCTTGTTATTGGCACTATCGATTGAAGGAATTCGCCAGCGGTTGTTTGAACGAGCCAGCCGCCGGATTTCGTCTATAAAATCGAAACCAACGCATGATCAAAATTCAGGAGGTGAGACCAGAAAGAATGAAGTCGCTTGTACAGAGTTTCGATAAACCGCAAAATTTTATAAGGAGAGAAACATGTATTCAAAGATGTTCAAATCACTTGCCACCATCCTCGCTTAACCTTTGTCATCACAGCCTGCGCCCCTGCAGCGCCAGTTGCCACAACTGCACCCGTGAGAAGAAGGTCATTGGATTCTCCGTGTACGACATGCAGTATGGTTTCTTCCAGGACATGGAAAAAGGCACCAAGGAAGCTGCACTGGCCGCTGGATATGATTACATCCTTGTGGATGAGAAATCCAGTGAATCGACCATGGTTTCCGCGACGATCGATCTGATCAACCAGGGCATCGACGCCCTCATCATTTCCCCATTCAAACCCGATGCGTTGGGACCGATCGTGGATGCAGCCAAAGCCAAAGGCATCCCGGTAGTGGTGGATGACATTGGTGGTGGCGGATCAGCCTACGACGCGATCGTCATCTCGAACAATGAAGAAGGCGGCGTCATGGCTGCGGTACAGATGGACAAACTGATCAGCGCTGCTGGCAAGCCCAAGAAAGTCGCCTCCATCACCTGTGAAGCCTGCGCTGTGTATGCTGCCCGCCGCAATGTCGGTTTTGAAACCAAGATCAAGGAACTTGGTTACGAAGTAGTTGCCACGCTATCCGGCAACAGCCAGCAGGAACAGGGCTACAAGGTCATGCAAGATATTTTGACCGCCAATCCAGACGTAGCCGGTGTGTTCTCCTGCAACGACCCGATGGCTGTTGGCGCTGCCCAGGCCGTGAAAGACTCTGGCAAGAGTGGCGCGACCGATATCTATGTCATCGGCTTCAACGCTGACGAGATCGCGCTCGAAGTCCATCAAGGCTGGCGATATGGCCGCCACCGTACAACAGGTACCCTTCGAGATGGGCAAGATGACTGTCGATCTCGCCACCAAACTGATGGCTGGCGAGAAACTGACCTACGACAATGCCGAAGCCCGCGAGATCTTCGTTCCGGTCAACCTGATCACCGCCGACGTCATCCTGGGTGTGCCAGCGCCTGCACAGCTGAGAAGAAGGTCATTGGATTCTCCGTGTATGACATGCAGTATGGTTTCTTCCAGGATATGGAAAAAGGCACCAGGAAGCTGCCCAGGCCGTCGGATACGACTACATCCTTGTGGATGAGAAATCCAGTGAATCGACCATGGTTTCCGCGACGATCGATCTGATCAACCAGGGCATCGACGCCCTCATCATTTCCCCATTCAAGCCCGATGCGCTTGGGACCGATCGTGGATGCAGCCAAAGCCAAAGGCATTCCGGTAGTGGTGGATGACATTGGTGGTGGCGGATCAGCCTACGACGCCATCGTCATCTCGAACAACGAAGAAGGCGGCGTCATGGCTGCGGATACAGATGGACAAACTGATCAGCGCTGCTGGCAAGCCCAAGAAAGTCGCCTCCATCACCTGCGAAGCCTTCGCTGTGTATGCTGCCCGCCGCAACGTTGGTTTTGAAACCAAGATCAAGGAACTCGGTTACGAAGTAGTTGCCACGTTTTCCGGCAACAGCCAGCAGGAACAGGGCTACAAGGTCATGCAGGACATCCTGACCGCCAATCCAGACGTAGCCGGTGTGTTCTCCTGCAACGACCCGATGGCTGTTGGCGCTGCCCAGGCAGTGAAAGACTCCGGCAAGAGTGGCGCGACCGATATCTATGTCATCGGTTTCAACGCTGACGAGATCGCCCTCGAAGTCCATCAAGGCTGGCGACATGGCCGCCACCGTACAACAGGTCCCATTCGAGATGGGCAAGATGACCGTTGACCTCGCCACCAAACTGATGAACGGCGAGACCCTGACATACGATAATGCCGAAGCTCGTGAGATCTTTGTTCCTGTCAATCTGATCACCGTTGATAATTTACCCAAATAGCTATTGATTTTTACTTCATCTTCCCGGATACTACCGGGAAGATGAAGTATGGAATTATTCATCATTTTTTGTCAGTTTCATTGTTCGAAGGAGAGACTTGTGTCCTCCGAAATAGCTTAAGATGTTGTCTATGCTTATCATGTACGGGTGATCAGATCACCAAAGCGTGCGAACTCATTAGCCTGGCAGGAATCCCACCGGCAAAGGAAAATTCAAACCATGGCATCAAAAAAGGCAAATGCAAAGATCGGTTTATTCGGGATCGGACTTGATACGTACTGGCCACAATTCAAAGGGTTGAAAGATAAGCTGGTCGGTTACCAGAATAGAATTCGGTCTGAGCTGGAACGCGATGGTGCCTCGGTCGTGGATGCCGGTCTGGTGGACAATCTCGAAAAATCCACGGTTGCAGCAGACCTATTTGTCAAAGAAGGTGTCGATCTAATTTTCCTCTACATCTCCACGTATGCTTTGAGTTCCACGGTATTGCCTGTCGTTCAAAAAGCGAAAATTCCGGTGGTGGTATTGAACCTCCAACCGGTCAGCCATATCGATTATGACTCGTTCAACAAACTATCCACCCGTGAGGAAAAGACCGGTGAATGGCTGGCCCATTGCCAGGCTTGTACTGTGCCTGAAATTGCCAGTGTATTCAACCGGGCCGGGATAGACTATCACCTCGTTACTGGCACACTGGACGATTCGGATGCCTGGGAGGAGATCAGGAACTGGGTGGAGGCTGCCTCTGTCGCAAAAGTGCTCCGCCAAAGCCGGATCGGTCTGTTGGGGCATTATTACGGCGGTATGCTGGATGTGTATTCCGATTACACCCAATTGAGCAGTGTATTCGGCAGTTACTTTGAGCTGGTCGAGATGGATGAATTACGATCCATCCGGGATGCAGTGCAAGAAAAAGATATAACCGAAATGTTGGCTGAAATCCGCAGGATATTCGAAATCAACCCCATGTGCAGCGATGCTGAATTACATCGAGCCGCATGGACGAGCGCAGCCTTGCATAAAATGGTGGAGAAGCATGGATTGGGTAGCCTGGCCTATTTTTACGAAGGCCAACCCGGAAACGAATCCGAAGATATTGTCACTTCCGTCATCGTGGGGAATACCCTCCTGACCGCAAATCATGTGCCTGTGGCCGGTGAGTATGAAGTGAAGAACGTCATCGCCATGAAGATCATGGATGCATTGGGTATGGGTGGTTCGTTCTCTGAATTCTATGCGCTGGATTATGATGAGGACATTGTCATGCTTGGGCATGATGGTCCCGGTCATGCGGCCATTGCAGAAGGCAAAGTCCAGGTGGTTCCCTTAACGGTCTATCATGGCAAACCAGGTAAGGGGTTGTCCATCCAGATGCGCGTAAAAAACGGTCCGGTCACCATTCTCTCGGTTTGTCAAAACCGGGAAGGCAAGGTTAAGTTACTCGCGGCAGAAGGCGAGACTGTTCCCGGTCCGATCTTGGATATCGGTAACACCAACAGCCGGTACCGATTCTCGATCGGAGCGAAGGCATTCATTGAAGCCTGGTCTAAAGCAGGCCCATCACACCATTGCGCCATTGGCATAGGTCATGGGGCGGATAAGCTGGAAAAATTAGCAGCCATTCTCGGGATCGAATTTCAACGGGTGTGTTGATGAGATCGAATTATCTTGCCGTTGATCTGGGAGCAGAAAGCGGACGAACCATCGTTGGTTCGCTCGAGGATGGTCGGCTTTCTCTCGATGAGACAACCCGTTTTCTCAACTACGCTGTCCGCTTGCCGGATGGTTTACATTGGGATGTATTGCGTTTATGGTCTGATATGAAGACGGGCATCGCCATCTCTTCTGCGAAGTTCGATAAACAACTCGATAGTATTGGTCGTAGACACCTGGGGGGTCGATTTTGCCCTTCTCGATGAACACGACTCGCTTTTATGCAATCCATTTCATTACCGTGATGTCCGTACGGATGGCATGCTTAGCGAAGCCTTTAAACGAATGTCTCGTGAAGAAATATACGCGCACACCGGCATCCAGTTCATGCAGATCAACACCCTGTATCAATTGTTGGCGATGTCCATGCAAAGATCACCGCTCCTTGGAATGGCAAAAACATTCGTGACCATTCCTGATCTATTTAATTTTTGGCTAAGTGGACAGATCACGAATGAATTCACGAATGCAACCACGACCCAATGCCTTGATCCGAAAGACCGATCCTGGTCAAAAGACATTCTTAACGCATTCGATCTGCCTGATCATCTATTCAAACCATTAATTCAGCCAGGCTCCGTGATCGGAAACCTGCTTCCAACCGTAGCGGACGAATTAGGCGTGCATCAGTCTCCCATTATCGCGCCAGCCTGTCATGATACCGGTTCGGCTGTGGTCGCTGTACCTGCGAAAAATCAGCACTTTGCCTGGATCAGCTCAGGAACATGGTCCATATTAGGTGCTGAAGTTCCACAGCCATATCTGAATGAAAAAGCATTACGCTATAACTTCACCAATGAAGGCGGTGTCTTCGGTACCTGGCGGCTCTCGAGAAATATTATGGGTCTATGGCTGTTACAGGAAAGCCGCCGTGAATGGAAAAGGGCAGGGGAAGAATTATCTTATGATGAAATGACCAGGCTCGCCGAGGAGTCTGAGGCGTTTTACGCTGTGGTCGATCCTGATTTTACCGAATTCCTACATCCGGGCGATATGCCCAGCCGAATACAGCAATTCTGTTCCGACTACCGGCCAGCGGGTGCCCCAAACAAAAGGGCAGATCATCCGGGTGGCTCTGGAAAGTATTGCGCTGAAATATCGCTGGGTGTTGGAGAGACTGGAAGAGATCATCGGTTATCGCCTTGACCCGATCCATATTATCGGCGGTGGTACCAGGAATTGCCTGTTAAACCAATTCACGGCCAACGCTACCGGCCGATTGGTTGTCGCGGGCCCGATAGAAGCGACAGCTATTGGCAATATCTTAATGCAGGCAATTGGATTGAGACATCTGGGATCACTCGCTGATGCGCGTGGTGTGACTCGAACCTCGTTCGCTCCGCAGGAATATGAGCCAACTAATGGCGCGGTATGGGACGAAGCCTATTCGCGCTTTCTTAAATGTAATGAAGGAGTAAAAAATGTTACAGGCACCTTATCCGGAATTAGATGATCTGCTCGATATGATCGGAGCGGCAGGTAAACGTCTGTCTGAAATAGAGGCGAGCGAGGGCGCCGCAGGGAATATTTCGGTGTGTGTTCGTTGGCCTATCGAACCCCGGTCACGCTTCCCCATGGTTGAGGATATCGTCCTACCCCAATATGTTCCTGAACTGGCTGGAGCCACTTTTCTGGTCAGCGGATCTGGTCGGCGTCTCCGGGAGATTGAGGATGAACCCAGCGCCAATCTCGGTTGCATCGCGGTGAACCCGGACGGTAGGACTGGCAAGCTGTACATTTCGTATCATCGCCGGTTCGAACATGTCACCAGTGAGTTCAATTCTCATTTGGCAGTGCATTATGATCAGATAGTCTCCAATAATACCAACTTCCAGGCGGTGATCCATGCACAGCCGCCTCATCTTACTTATCTCAGCCATATTCCACGGTACCAAAATGAACAATTCCTCAATTCTCATCTACTGCGTTGGCAGCCTGAGTTGATCATCAACCTGCCGGAAGGGATTGGATTCGTCCCGTTCCAAATACCCAGTTCGCCCGAACTCATGGCAGGAACCGTTGATTCGCTGCGAAAGCACCGGATCGTCATCTGGGCAAAACATGGTGTGATGGCGCGTTCGGATGTTTCTGTCAAACGTGCAGCCGACCGGGTGGAGTACGCTGAAACAGCGGCAAAGTACGAATACCTCAATCTTTCCACCGGGGAGATCGGTGAAGGACTGAGTGTGGAAGAGATTCGCAATATTTGTAAAACATTTGGCGTGAAACAGGAAATATTTTAGAGGCAGCCATGACCCCTTTTGATTCCAATATAGAAAATGCGTACGCCCTGGCGAAGGAACGCTATGCGGCACTGGGAGTGGATACCGAGCAAGCCATCTCAAGGCTGGAAAAGGTCTCCATCAGTCTGCATTGCTGGCAGGGTGATGATGTCGGCGGCTTTGAGCATTCGGGAAATGATCTCAGCGGCGGGATCGCCACGACAGGGAATTATCCCGGCAAAGCGCGGAATGCAGACGAATTGCGAAAAGATCTGAACCTGGCTTACGCTTTGATTCCCGGATCACACCGATTAAAATCTGCATGCCATTTATTTGGAATCAGATACAAAAGTGGATCGGAATAAGATCGAACCCCGGCACTTTGCTGGCTGGAAAGATTGGGCACAGGCACATGGACATGGGGTTGACTTCAATCCCACCTGTTTCTCACACCCGAAATCGGCCGACGGATTTACCCTCTCCAATCGTGACCAGCACATCCGCCAATTTTGGGTAGAGCATTGCATCGCCAGCCGAAAGATCGGCGAATATTTCGGCCGGGAATTGGGAACGCCAGCGGTGACAAATATCTGGATCCCGGATGGGTACAAAGACACACCGGCAGACCGGCAGACGCCCCGCAGATTATTGCTGGAATCTCTCGATTCGATCTTCGCGGAAAAAATTGACCCCCGATACAACCTGGACGCCGTGGAACCAAAGCTGTTCGGCATCGGTTCTGAAAGCTATGTGGTAGGTTCTATGGAATTTTACGCCGCCTATGCACTCAACCGGAAGGTCTTATTGACCCTGGATACCGGCCACTTTCACCCGACAGAATTGATCTCAGATAAAATATCCTCCCTGTTGTTATACCTCGACCAGTTGTTGTTGCACGTCAGCCGCGGTGTCCGTTGGGATAGCGATCACGTGGTTACATTTACCGATGAATTGCAGGCAGTTGCCCAGGAAATAGTTCGTAATAACGCTCTCGAGAGGATCCACATCGGACTGGATTATTTTGACGCCAGTATCAATCGGGTGGCTGCGTGGGTGATCGGTTCCCGCAATACGATAAAGGCATTACTGATGGCATTATTGGAGCCGTACGAAAGGATGAAGAAATTTGAAGTGGAAGCTGATCTGACCGGCCGCCTCGTGTTGCAGGAAGAATTAAAATCCATGCCCTTCGGTACGGTCTGGGACTATTATTGTTCGAAGAAAAATGTTCCGGTCGGCATGCGGTTCCTCGATCAAATAAAAGAGTACGAAAGAAAAGTATTGATTTAAAGGTAAAGCTGCACTCATACACTAATTCAAAGGAAGAACTATTCTGATGACAGACACAATCCTTAAAGACCTCATAGCCATGTCGCGAACCCTGGGTGATCCAGCATTGGACTATACAATCCTGGGCGAGGGCAATACTTCTGCCCGGGCAGACGAAAGTACATTTTGGGTTAAGGCGAGTGGAGCGGCTTTACGAACAATAGAGCGATCTGGCCTGGTTCGCGTTTACTTTAATCGGATTTTGGATCTTTTAGAAAAAGATCATTTAAGCGATGCGGAGGTTCTTTACGGACTCCAGGCAGCCTGCGTGGATCAAGGTGGTTCGATCGTTCCTTCCGTGGAGACATTCCTGCATGCGATGATGCTGCAATTGGATGGAGTGAATTTTATCGGTCACACCCATCCGACAGCGGTCAATGCAATTCTTTGCTCAAAAAAAGCCGCGGAAGCTTATTCCGGATCCCTTTTCCCGGATCAGATCGTTTATTGCGGTCCGGCTCCGGTATTTGTCCCCTATACCGACCCGGGGTTGCCTCTGGCTCAAGCTGTTCGGGAAGCCATCAACAAATATGCAGATAAGTGGGGGCTGGTACCAAAAGTGGTTTTAATGCAAAATCATGGTTTTATCGCCTTGGGAAGATCAGCCTCTGATGTTGAAAACATCACAGCCATGGGGGTAAAGGCGGCGCAAGTCATCTCCGGTACCTATTCCATGGGCGGCCCGCACTTTATTACGACTGAATTCGCCGAACGATCCGAACCCGACCGGATGAAGAGTATCGCAAAAAGATATGGGGAACCAGATGAACCTTTCAGCGCAGATCACCGCGCTGGAAACTGAGCTCAACCATTTTGATTCAAAAGTGCGTTCCCATGCCTTATCTCAATTGGTTGAACTGACCAACAACGGACAGGATACATTTCCGCCGGTTCGGGATGTTGCCAATTTACACTGTCATACTTTTTTCTCCTATAACGCGTTCGGTTTTTCTCCAACTGCGTTAGCCTGGCAGGCCAGGAAAAATGGTTACCGTCTGATGGGGATCGTCGATTTCGATGTGCTGGATGGGGTGGACGAATTCCTGGATGCCTGCCAACTACTCGACCTGAGAGGCAGCGCCGGGATGGAAACCCGTGTCTATCTACCTGAATTCTCCACCCGTGAGATCAATTCGCCGGGTGAGCCGGGTGTGAGCTATTACATGGGCGTGGGATTCACGAGCACCCTAGTTCCACCTGAAGCAAGACCGATCCTTGCGGGACTTCGACAACGCTCAGAGTTGCGTCTTCGATGGATAGTTCAACGATTGAATGATTTTCTTGACCCAGTTCACATTGATTATGACGGGGATGTGCTGCCTTTGACCCCGGGAGGTAACCCCACCGAGCGGCATCTTGTCCAGGCATATCTACTCGCTGCACAACAGGGGAGGTCTGACCTGATCCAATTCTGGTCAGAAAAACTGGGCATGCCCGTCGAATCTGTGATGGATAAAATTCACGATGATGCCAATTTTCAAAACCTGGTCAGGACCAGGTTGATGAAACAGGGCGGCGCCGGGTATATTGATCCCACTCCGGATACATTCCCGACACTTGGTGAGATGAATCGGCTGATCCAGGCTTGTGAAGCCATTCCCTGTGTGGCCTGGCTGGATGGACTCTCTCAGGGTGAGCAGGATATGGATGAGCTTCTTGATCTCATGATCAATCAGGGAGCGGCTGCAATAAATATTATCCCTGATCGAAATTGGAATATCCCAAATAAGCAGATACGTCAACAGAAAGTAAAAAAATTGTACGAGATCGTCGCTCTAGCCAATGATCTGGATCTGCCTTTGAATATTGGCACAGAAATGAACAGTTTCGGTCAACCCATGTTGGATGATTTTGATGCGCCAGAATTAGGACCGGTTCGCCAGTCGTTTATGGAAGGTGCACATTTCATGTATGGGCATACCTCCATGCAGCGTGCTCTCGGTTTAGGTTATCAGAGTACATGGGCGAGTGCTCATTTCCCAACCCGACGTGAGCGAAATCAATTTTTTACTCGCATGGGCCAGCAGATTCCTCCGGGTTCCCCCGGGATGAATAAATTGCGGAGTATCCATCCAAATGAGACACCGGATCGGTTTATTCAGTTGTTCCAGCATAATAACCATTCCGGTCGATATGACCAGTTGTAAATTTAATTTGTAGCGGTAGGAGACCTAATGCCCGACGCACTCGAGAATTACCGAAAAGGAAAATCACCCATTCCAACCAGGCAACATTTGTGGCCTCTGTATGGTGCTGGCTTGGAAAATCTGGGGAAAGACGGGACTCCAATCGAGGTACCAGTTCCTGAAATAGGTCCCGATGAGCTCCTGGTTCGCCATGACGCGGTCGGACTCTGCTTTTCAGATATCAAAGTGCTCACACTGGGTCAAGACCACCCGAGAATTTATAAGAATATGGCGACCGACCCGGTTGTTCTTGGACATGAGGTTGTGCTGACGGTCGTAAAAGTCGGTGAGAAATTGCAGGATCAATACAAAGAAGGTGACCGTTTCATCGTCCAGGCGGACATTTTTGTCGATGGCGTGGGATATGCTTACGGATATGAATTGCAGGGCGGGCTGTCTCAGTATAACAAGATCGACCAGCGTATCTTAAATGGAGACGATGGCAATTATCTGATCCCGGTCCAACCAAGCACCGGATACGCAGAGAGCGCCCTGACTGAACCCTGGGCTTGCGTCACGGCGGCTTATGATCTGAAATACCGCACCGGTCTGAAATCAGGTGGAGTCACCTGGATCATCGGAACGGAAGCAAGTCGAAAAAAAGAATACACTATCAGCGCCGGATTCGATGAAAGGTCGCATCCTGCCCGACTATTTATATCTGGTTTGCCCTCCAATTTCGAGGGTTGGTTAAGATCCAGGGCAACATCCCTCGGTATTGAAGTGGTTCAGGTGGATGATATCCAGAATCCAATCGGGGATCAAGTGGATGATATCGTCGTCCTCGATGCCGATCCCGACTTGATTGAATTGGTATGCCCTCACCTGGCTGATTTCGGAATCCTGGCCATTGTTACCGACCGCTCTTTTTCGCGAACCGTGAATATGGATGTGGGACGGATCCACTACAACCGCTGGGTGATCGTGGGTGGTATCGGTCCTGATATCGCAAAGGCATACTCTGATGTACTGGTACGATCCTCCCTCAAAGCTGGCGGACGTGCCTGGTTTGTTGGCGCCGGTGGCCCAATGGGTCACATGCACATCCAGCATGCCATCCAGGAGCCCGGCCATCCCGGAACGATCCTGTGCACCGATGTGAGTGATATGCGGCTGGACGATCTTTGCACGGCGTTCTCGGGAGAGGCCCAATCCAAGGGAATTGAATGGCATTGTTTAAATCCGATGAACCAGGAAGAATATCAAAAAGGGTTTGATGTCTTTCAGGGTGGTTTCGATGATATCGTGATTCTCGCCCCGATCCCCAAATTGATTAGCGAGTCATCCACTTACCTTGCACCGCGAGGGGTGATGAATATTTTCGCCGGAGTTAACCGTGGGGTGATCGCCAGCTTGAACCTCAACGATACGGTCTTGCGCGGGACGCGGGTGATTGGCCATTCGGCATCCACGATCGAAGATTTACGATTTATGCTGCATAAGGCGGAGACCGGCACATTGACGCCCAACCGGTCTGTGGCAGCCATCGGATCACTTAGCGCTGCCCGGGATGGATTGATCGCCCTGAAGGACGCAAAGTATCCAGGGAAAGTGGTCATCTTCCCTCAGATAAAGGACTTTCCGGTAACTTCCCTGGCGGAGCTCAAAGAGAAGTTGCCCAGTGTTTGGAACAAGCTAAAGAATGGACGTGAATGGTCGGTTGAAGCTGAAGATGAATTTCTGCGCTTGATGCTGCCAGAATAGATAGCTCAAAAGAGGATTGGCTTATGGAAAAGGTATTGCAGAATAAAGTTGCGCTTGTCACCGGAGGCGCACAGGGTTTGGGGGAGGTCATCTGCCATCGTATGGCGCTGGAGGGTGCACATGTTGTTGTTGCAGATTTAATCTGGCTCGGCGCTGAGAAGGTGGCTGCCGAGATCGCCACGAAAACCGGGCAGCGAACTCTGGCTGTGGGTGTGGATGTAACACGGGAAGATCAGGTGGAAGCCATGATCAGCCGGACCGTAAAAGAGTTCGGCCGCCTGGATATTCTGATATCCAACGCCGGCATCCTCATTTCCGGGGCGATCGAAGAATTTCCATCGCAAAAATGGCAAGCCGTAATCAACGTCAACCTGATCGGGTATTTCCATTGCGCAAAACAGGCTGCAATACAAATGATCAAACAGCGCAGTGGTGTGATCATCCAGGTCAATTCAAAATCCGGTAAGAAGGGCAGCTATAAGAATTCCGCGTATGCGGCCAGCAAGTTCGGCGGCATTGGTCTGACGCAAAGCATGGCGTTGGAATTGGCCGAGTACGGGGTGCGAGTGAACGCCGTCTGCCCTGGGAATTTACTCGATTCGCCTTTGTGGATCGATTTACTATACGAGCAGTATTCCCGCAACCAGGGATTGACCAAAGAAGAAGTTCGCCAGAAGTACGTTAGCCAGGTTCCATTGGGCAGGGGATGCACGTATGACGATGTGGGTAATGTGATTGTCTTCCTGGCATCTGAAAAAGCGAGTTATATGACTGGCCAGGCCATTAATGTGACCGGCGGCCAGGAAATGCGGTAAGAAGATCACCATATTTCGAGGAGAAATATTTATGAGCATCAAAGATGTCCGCACTATCGAACAGGTATCCGCACTCATTGAGGAACAATCTCTGACCAAAGAACAGTTGCTGGGCTTTTTGCGTCAGATGATGGAGATCCGTGCGCTGGAAAACAATATTGCCAATTTGTTGGGTAAGGCTGTCCTCAAAGGCGCATCGCACTTGTATGCCGGGCAGGAAGCTGTGGCGGTTGGCGCTGTGGCTGCGCTGAAAGATGGTGACTTGATCACCAGCACCCACCGTGGTCACGGGCACGCTCATGCCCATGGGGATACCTACGCTCAAACGCCAGAGGCCAAACAGACGCATTACAACGAGATGATGGCTGAGGTGCTGGGAAAATCAGGTGGCTACTGCAAGGGCAAAGGCGGATCGATGCATATCGCCGATGTGGTTCACGGCAACCTGGGCGCAACTGGGATTGTAGGCGGCAATATCCCGGTGGCAGTTGGGGCAGCGCTTGCGCAAAAGATCAAAGGCTCGGATGCTGTTGTTCTGTGCTTCTTTGGCGATGGAGCGTCCAACACCGGCAACTTCCATGAATCACTCAATATGGCTTCCTTATGGGATCTGCCGGTAGTATTTGTGGTGGAAAACAATCTGTACGCCATGTCCGTCCCCTGGGCAAAAGCCAGCAAACTACCCCATGTCGCCGATAGGGCTTGTGCATATGGCATTCCCGGCGTGACTGTGGATGGGATGAATGTTCTGGAAGTTCGCAAAGCGGTGGTAGAAGCTGTTGATAGGGCGCGTTCTGGTAAAGGTCCCACGATTGTTGAATGCCAGACCTACCGCTATTATGGTCATTCGCATTCCGATCCGCGGGCATACCGCACCCGGGAGGAAGAAGCGGAGTATAAAGATCGCGACCCGGTCAAACGGCTGCACACCGATATGGCTGCAGTGGGAATGCTGAGTGAAGTGGAGTTCGAAACCGCCGAGGATCTGGTCCAGAAGAAACTGGATGAGGCCATGCGTTACAGTGAAAAATCCGCTGAACCGAATCCGGACCAGCTTTATACAGACGTATTCGCCCCATCCAAGATCACTCCAGAGGATGTGGAAGATGAATTAAAAGTTACGCGATCGGGTGCGAAATGATCCCAATATGCGGCAGATCAGCTATGCCCAGGCATTGGTGGAAGCGATGCGCGAAGAGATGCTGCGCGATAAGAATGTGTTCATCCTTGGTGAGGATGTCGGACTGTACGGTGGAGCCTATGGAGCTACCCGCGGATTGATGGAAGAATTCGGGGAAGGACGGGTGATCGATACCCCCATTTCCGAAGCCACGATCGGGGGGCAGCCGTTGGCGCGGCCATGTCCGGGCTGCGTCCTGTCGCCGAGATCATGTACGTGGATTTTACCCCCCTGGCTATGGATCAGGTTGCCAACCAGGGCGCCAAGAATCGTTATATGTTTGGCGGCAAGACCAGCGTTCCGATGGTGATCCGCACCGAAGGTGGCGCAGGTCGTGCCATCGCCGCGCATCACTCACAGAGCCTTGAAAGTCTATGGACACATTTCCCCGGGATCTATGTGGTCATGCCGTCCACACCCTATGATGCAAAGGGTTTGCTCAAAACTGCCATCCGGGATGACAACCCGGTGATGTTCATCGAGCACAAGATGCTTTACAAAGATAAAGGTCCGGTGCCTGAAGAAGACTATATCATCCCCTTTGGGGTAGCCGACATTAAGCGACCGGGTAAGGACCTGACCATCGTAACCTACTCCAGAATGGTAATCCGGTCTCTGGAAGCGGCGGAACTGCTGGCGAAAGAAGGTATTGATGTGGAAGTGATCGACCTGCGGACACTCAATCCCCTCGACATTGACACCGTGATCGCGTCCATCAAGAAGACCGGACGCTTTGTAGGGGTGACGGAATCGTATGAGAACACCAGCTTTATCAATGAGGTCATGGCAAGGATCAATGATCTGGCTTTTGACTGGCTGGATGCACCCATGGTGCGGGTGGCGGCTGCCAATGTTCCGGTTCCTCGGGCAGAAATATTGGAAGATATGGCCATCCCGAATGTGCAGCGAATAGTTGAGGCTTGCCGAAAGGTGATGAGCTGATGGCAGAAGAGCTTTTTATCCCACAACTGGGGCAGACAGTGGAAGAAGTTGTCCTGATCAACTGGCTCGTGGAGGATGGCGTTAAAGTGGAAATTGGCACACCCGTCCTGGACGTAGAGACGGATAAGGCTATCTTTACCCTGGAAGCTAACGCCAAAGGATATCTTCACAAGGGTCCCCATCCGATGGGTGCGACCGTCCCCGTACTTACCGTTGTGGCGGTGATCGGCAAACAGGATGAGTTATTCAGCGCCGGATCGATTCCTTCAGCGGGAGAACCGGTATCTGCTGAAGAACACATCGAAGCGCCGAAACCCATAACAGAACCTGCTGCAGCTTCAGCCAGTCACACAAACCTGGAGGAAGAGCGACAATTCGTCTCCCCGCGGGCAAAGAAAATGGCAATCGCCAATCACGTGGACCTTTCACGCGTTTCTCCAAGTGGCGGCAAAGGCGTTCGGGTGATCGAGAAAGATGTGATCTCTTACTTAAACCAGGTTCCAAAAGCCACGCCGGTCGCGGCGGCCATGGCCGCCGAGCTGGCCTTGGACCTGGTGGGCATTGTGGGTACAGGTCCCAAGGGAGTAGTTACCAAATCTGATGTGGAAAAAGCCATCCATGAGAGATCATCGGTGACCGAACCGTCTGTTTCATCGCCCGCAGGCTCTGCACCAACCGCGGATCAGGAAGTCACCAAACGGGTGCCATTGAGCGGTGTTCGGGGTATCATTTTCGAACGGATGGGCAGCAGCGTCCATACCACTGCCCGGGTGACCCTCGTCAGTGAAGTGGACGCCACTGAATTGGTCTCAACTCGCGACCGATTGAAGGTGGGCGCAGAAAAAGTTTGGGGATTCACACCCGGGTACAACGATCTGCTCGGCTATATTGTTGCGCGAGCTTTGGGCGAATTCCCATACATGAATGCCAGAGTCAGTCCGGATGGGAAGTCCATTGAGTATTTGCGAAATATCAATCTGGGAATGGCAGTGGATACCGAACGTGGTCTGATCGTGCCGGTAATCCCCAATGCAGATCAGAAAAACCTTCGTGAGTTTGGTACGATCTTTCGGCAGTTGGTTGAACGCGCGCAGGCAGGACGCTCTTTGCAGGGTGATCTGCTCGGCGGAACCTTCACGATCACCAATCTTGGGGCGTACGAGATCGACGCCTTTACCCCGGTGATCAACTCACCCGAGGCTGCCATTCTTGGAGTTGGGCGCATTCACGAAAAAGTAGTGCCTTACCACGGAGAGATTAAGGTCCGCAAGATGGTCACCTTAAGCCTGGTTTTTGATCATCGAATCAATGACGGAGCTCCTGCCGCCCGCTTCTTACAAAAGATCAAAGAGTATGTAGAGAATCCGCTACTCCTCCTGGGGTAATGGATTAGCACGGTCTGCGTAACCCGACCGCGTAACCAGACATGGGAGGAGCATTCATTTATGGAAATCGGAGTGCTCGCCTGAATGGGTGTCCGATTCCCAGACGATGTAAGGGGAAGTATTTTTAGGTTGAAATATGGGAGGATACCGCCAGGAATGTGGTTGGGGATTGCGATCGATCAGCCTCTTTCGAGCAGATTCTTTAAGCGAACCAGGGCGGCCAACCAGTATTCCCGAATCCGGTTTACTTCTTCCTGATCTGTTAACTTCCCGTGGTTAATATTGACCTGGGATTTCTCATCCCCTTTTGGGTAAAAAGCAACATCCACCGAACTCTGGTTCTCGAGCCAGGTGATCCGGATGGATCGATCAGGGGTTGCTTTTTTGATCTGGATCTCTTGTTCTCCAAACCAAACTTTACGAATTGATTCATCGATCCAGGCGTTATACACCACCGATATCGGACGAGCAATTACCTTGCTGGCGCTACCCTGATAGCCATCGGTCTTCTGGTATTTTTCGCGTAATCCTCTTTCCTGCTCATAACCAACTGTCACCATCTGGCACCACCAGTCTGGAACAGCATGCTTTTCAACCAGAATAGCGACAATTTCTTTATGGGTCATATCTTTCGCACCAGCGCCATCCAGGATATCGAGCCACTCTGTCCAATCATGTCCGGTCTTCGCTTTTACCGCTTCGTCACTCACATTATTCAGCTGCATGCAAACCTCCCGGTCAGTCACAGGTGAGCAGGATCATTCGCCAATGATTTTAACCAGTATGCGCTTTTTTCGACCCCCATCAAATTCACCGTAGAAGATTTGCTCCCAGGGTCCAAAATCAAGCTTGCCATTCGTGATGGCAATGACCACCTCTCGGCCCATCACCTGTCGTTTCATGTGCGCGTCGGCGTTGTCTTCCCCGGTTCGGTTGTGCAGATAGCCGGAGACCGGTTCATGGGGAGCAAGGTTCTCCAGCCAGCGCTCATAGTCCTGGTGAAGTCCGTGCTCATCGTCGTTAATGAACACCGACGATGTAATGTGCATCGAATTGACCAATGCCAACCCCTCACGAATCCCGGATTCACGCAGGCAAGTCTCCACATCGGGTGTGATATTCACAAATCCCCGTCTGGCCGGGATGAGCATCCAAATCTCTTTGCGATAAGTTTTCATTTTCCTCCATATCACTTCACAGGGATGGCTTTAGCTTAATGGAAAATCAGGGTTGAAATCAAGCTGATTGCATAAGTGACGGTCAAGAGATGGCGTCAACTTGACACCCCCACTTTTTAGACTATACTCCCGATAGGATAAATGTCAAAGGTAGTGATATGAAACTAACCACCCGCAGCGAATATGGACTTCTGGCCCTGGTATATTTAGCCAGGCATGAATCTGAAGGATTCATTTCCATTGAAACTATCGCAACCGCGCAAGGAATTCCACCCAAATTTCTGGAACAACTGGTGCTGGCGTTGAAACGCGCGCACTTTTTGAGAAGTGCAAAAGGACAGAAGGGCGGTTATGCCCTGGCGAAAAAGCCGGATCAAATTTCTCTTGCTGAAGTCATCCGCCTGTTCGACGGCGCCCTGGCGCCCGTTGAATCGGTCAGTGAAAACTTTTACGAGCACACGCCCATCGAGAAGGAGAAGCGCCTCCTGAGTGTGTTCAAGGATATTCGAAACTATATTTCCCACAAGCTGGAAACGACCACAATCGCAGATGTGATGAATTAAGAATACGAAACGATATACCCTTTGGGTAAATAAACGTAGGCAATGTGATACAAAAAGGCGCTCTCGAAAGAGCGCCTTATGTTTTTGTCTGGGATTGATTATTCCCGCCTGCGGCCCATCAGCATTGTGGCATAGTACAGGATGGTCGTAACAGCCTGAATGGCAGCCGCGACATAAGTCCAGGCGGCGGCATTCAAAACCGTATGCACCCCTTCCAATTCCCCGGTATGGATCACCCCGGAAGTGGCCAGCCATTCTTTGGCCCTTCGGGACGCATCCAGTTCGACCGGCAAAGTGACCAGTGCGAAGACGGCCGTCGCACCAAAGAGGGCGATTCCAACCCAGGCGATGGTCGTCCCGGTCTGTCCTGCCATGAACAATCCCAGCATGAAGATGATCGGTCCCAGCCAACTGCCGATCTGTACCGTGGGGACCATCAGATTTCGCAGGTTCAATGGCGCATAGCTTTCAGCGTGCTAAATCGCATGACCGGCTTCGTGGGCAGCAATTCCAGCGGCAGCAACAGACGGAGTATTATATACACCCTGGCTTAGCCGCAAGACTTGTTCTCGAGGGTCATAGTGGTCGCTTAAGGTTCCACCTGTCTCTTCGACTTTGATCTGGTGCAGACCGTTCTGGTCGAGCATATAACGGGCAACCTGTGCTCCGGTAAAATTGCCATACGTGCGTACCTGTGAATATTTCTTAAACGAGCCTTTTACCTTGGCTTGAGCCCACAAACCGAGCAGCAAAGCTGGTAGAGAGAAGATGAGATACAGCATATATCCGCTTCCAAAACCAACCGGTAAAATCATATTTATCCTGCCTTTTCTTTGATTTGTCTGCCGCCTGGCTGATCCTTTCAGCCTGCGGAAATCCAGAAGATCCTAATACGAATGATACTCCAGACTTGCCTGGAATGTCAGATAAAAGAACCTGCTTTGATTTCCATTATTGTAGGTGATTTAGATGAAAGATGGATTAGCGGAACGCAAGAAATATGTTAATATCAATGGGAACCACAACATATTTACTGCTGTTCGATCGGAGGAAGCATGCGTCGTTGGGGATTGTATATCGGTTGGTTTCTCGTTGTCATCGGGGTTCTTTCATTGATCAATGCGATATGGAAGATCGATCTCTGGAATTATTTTTGGCCGGCAGTCCTGGTTTCCATGGGTATTTTGATCCTTGTCAAACCGGCAAAGACGGCATGGTGGGATTGGTTTGGCGTTTTTGGGCGGGTGGATAAGTCTTCTGAAACGATCTTTTCCGGTACGGGAAATGTTCGCGAGCAATCCGTTTTTGCAGGTGAAACCAGCATCGATCTGGGGAAAATGGACATCCCGGAAGGTGGGCTTAACCTCAAATTTAACGGATTCGCGGGAGAAGTCCGAATTGCCGTTCCACCCGAGGTGGGTGTGAAGGTCAGGGCGCAATACTTCGCAGGGGAAGTCCAATTGTTTGGAGAAAAAATGTCCGGCGTCATGGCTCCCATCGAAATTCAAACCCCGGGTTTCGATCTGGCTGCAAAAAAGGTTTATGTTGAAGTCAATTACTTCGCCGGCGAGACGATGATCTATCGCTCCGCTTGACCCTATGAATGAAAATGAGCTGATCTGTCCATTTTGTTTTTCCATTTTTCCTCCGCAGACCTACTCGGAGGAGATTCCGGTTTGCCGGGATTGTCGCACCTTCGGACGATCCATCCTGCTGGATGACCGTGAGGAATTTCTATCGAGCATATCCCGGGATCAATTACTCAAGATGCACGCAAATTGGACTGAACGTCCCGATTTTCTGGAGGATGAACGCGCGTTGATCCTGCGGAACCTGGAACATTTACTTGCATTACCCTGGAAAGAGCAGCCTTAAGATATCTTCCTGTGGTGTGAAGATTTGCCATATATGATATTCCGATCCCCTCAATTTTTATTGTCAGGTGTTCTCCTCGCCAGCCTGTTCGGGTTGGCCGGTTGTGATTCCACCCCAAACCGGCAAATGCCAACCTTAACACCGGTACCTGCCTCGTGGTCATCCGGCTCGGTGTTACCTGACTGCGTACCGGATCAAACTCCCATAAGCGCCCAGGTTGTCTCCGTCATCGACGGAGATACTATCACCGTGCGCATCAACCAGCGTGAGGTGACCGTCCGTTACCTTGGATTGGACACACCGGAGATGGGCGCCTCAGACCCAACTCCCGGGCGGAAGGCAAAAGAAAGAAATCGGACACTGGTAGGCGGTCAGACAGTCTCCCTGTATCGGGGTGAGAGGGATGAGGACGATTTCGGACGTTTGTTGCGCATTGTCATTGCAGAAGACGGATTGGTCAACCGAATGTTGATACAGGAAGGATTGGCCATGAGTTTTAATCGTCCCCACAATGATACCTGCGCCGATCTATTCACCGAGGATATGCTGGTGGCCTACCAGGCGCGGCTTGGCATTTGGGAAGATGCGGATACCGAGTACATCGACGGGAAAGCGCTTTGCCCGGAAGGATGCAACATCCATCTATCCACCTGCAATATTAAGGGTAACATTACATCCCAGGATGACTATATCTACCATCTCCCATCCAGTCCTGATTATCGGGATGTGAGAATTCAGCCGGAAAAGGGTGAACGCTGGTTCTGCACCCTGGAAGAAGCCATCAGCAACGGCTGGCGGCCAGCCCGGCAGGAATGAGTATAATGTAGCCATGACATTTTTCCTTTCGAAATTTCTACCCCTGTTCGTTTACCCGGCGGGGATGATGACCCTTCTGTTGATTGCTTCGCTTGTGTGGTGGAAAAAACGCAATCTCTCCAAAGGATTCATCCTGCTGGCGTTGCTCATCCTCTTCGTCGCAGGAAATCGCTGGATCAGTATGTCGTCTGGTCCGGTCCCTCGAACGACAATATCACCCCCATGGATGATCAAATCCGGGCGGATGTGATCGTGGTTCTGGGTGGCGGCACCGAGGCAGCCCAGTATCCCCGTCCCATTGTGGAGCTCAATGGCGCCGGAGATCGTGTCACATACGCTTACTGGCTTTACCAGCAGGAAGTCGCTCCGACGATCCTGCTCTCCGGCGGGACAATTGACTGGCAGGGCACGCGGATCACCTCTCCGGCCGAAGACATGGCTGAATTGCTGGTCATGATGGGTACCCCCGCGGACGCTCTGCTCCTCCAGACCAAATCATTGAACACCCAGGAAGATGCCCGTTTCTCTGCTGAAATGATCAAAGAGCAAGGTCTTTCGAAGGTCGTACTCGTGACCAGCGCTTTGCACATGCCCAGATCGGTCAAATTGTTCGCATCCGAAGGCATCGAAGTGATCCCCGCTCCGGTGGATTTCACATTCTCAGATCAGGAATGGGCGGATCTATTCACCTGGCGCTGGGAAAACGTATTGATCAATATTCTGCCGACATCATCCAGCCTGAAATCCACAACCAGTTCAATGAAGGAATATATCGGCATGTTTGTGAACAGCCTTGGATCCATTGAATAAAGATATCCAGCCAGTCCGCTTTGGCTGGCAAGCGAGTGAGCCATGTTTGAAAATCAACTTAAGTTCTTACATTATCTAGCCGACTGGCAGTCCACCCTACCGGTAAAATCGTTCCTGGAAATCAGCGACAAACCAGAAGAAGTGGCACTCCTTTCGGTTGACCTTGTGAATGGATTTTGCAGCACCGGTCCTTTGGCCAGTCCGCGTGTACAGGCGATCGTGCCTGCTGTTACCCGGCTTTTTCAAGACGCCCGGGCGTATGGCATCCGAAATATGGTGTTCACCCAGGATACACACGAACCGGACGCGGTCGAGTTCGGATCCTTCCCACCCCATTGTGTCCGGGGTACGACCGAATCAGAGACGATCCCTGAATTGAAAGCGCTTCCTTTCTTTGATGAGATCAAGATCATCGAGAAGAACTCGATCCATTCGGGAATCAATACCGGTTTGCAGAGCTGGATCGATGCGCATCCACGGGTCACCACTTATCTGATCGTGGGTGATTGCACCGATCTATGCGTGTATCAGCTCGCGATGCACCTTCGGCTGGATGCCAACGCCAGACAGAACACTCGTACGGTGATCGTACCTGAAGACTGTGTGGCAACGTATGATATGCCAGTGGATATCGCCCAGTCTGTTGGCGCGTTTCCACATGACGGTGAATTTCTCCACACGGTTTTTCTCTATCACATGGCTTTGAATGGTATCGAAGTGGTCAAAACCATTCTGCCTGCCTCAGGTTCCAAGCTGGATAAGTAAAGACTGGAGTTCAGGATGAGTGTATTTAATGGTCAGCGTCTCGATAATTCCACTTTTAAGCTGGATGTCGAACGGATGCGCAAGGGTTGGTATTCCGATAAATACTTTACCAATATCGCGTTGATGCTCACCTCTTTGTCCAAAAGTGGCTATACCTATCAGGGGAAGCGAGCCAACCTGCCTCCGGCGCTGTTGGAAAAGGGAATACCATCCGGTGATCTGGAAGTGGAAATGCAATTCTTCACCCGCCGGCCTGGCGCCACCATCGCAGTTGGGCTGGATAAAGCCATCACCATGCTGAAGCACGCGACCGGATACTGGGAAGGTGACAGGTTTATCAATACTTCTGATACCTTGAAGGTATGGGCTGTACAGGATGGATACCTGCTCAAAGGGAATGGCGATCCGCTTCATGTTCAACCGGTGATGAAAGTTCGCGGAAGGTATCGTGATTTTGCCATACTGGAGACAGCCATCCTTGGCGTGCTCACACGCGGAAGTCGGGTGGCGACGAACGTCTACAATACACTGATCTCCGCCAAAGGCAAACCGGTTTTGTTTTTTCCTGCCCGTTTCGATGCGCATGAGGTACAAGCTGCAGATGGGTATGCCTACCAGATCGCGGTTCAGCGCTTCAACAAGGATTTTGCAGGAAAGCTCCCGCCATTCGTGTCGACGGATGCGCAGGGAGATTGGTGGGGCGGCGAAGGCGGCGGGACGGTCGCCCATGCCGCCATTGCCTGTTTCTTCGGAGATACCGCCGAAGCTATGCTGGCTTTTTGCACGGTGCTGCCTGCGTCGATCCCGCGCATAGCGCTGGTGGATTTTAATAATGACAGTGTTCGCGATTCTCTGGATGTGATCTCGGTTCTATTCCAGAAATACCGTGAATTTACAGACCGGGGGCAGGTGGAGGAAGCGGATCGGTATAAGCTGTATGGGGTTCGATTGGATACCAGTGGCAGCCTGCGGGATGTGTCCATTTCGCCGATGGGCGATCCGGCTTTGGATCTGGGCGTCAATCCGCGTCTCGTGTTCAATGTCCGCCAGGCTTTGGATCACGCCTGGGAATCCTGGAATATTCCTGCGGAGTGGGAGCAACGTGCCGCGGATTACTGCAAAGGTGTGAAAATTGTGGTGTCCGGTGGATTTGGACCTGAGAAAATTGAACGGTTTGAAAGGCTCCAGGTTCCGGTGGATACGTACGCTGTTGGTTCTGCCCTATTTGACAACCATGGTGCGACTGTGACAGATTTCACCGGTGATGTAGTGCGAGTGAAAGTGCACGGACATTGGGTGGATCTGGCGAAGGTAGGCCGCAAATCGCTGGAAAATCCCGCCCTCGAACAGGTTTGGTAGCCAGTCTCATTGAAACTGGTATTAGTATTCGGTTGAAGTACATGAATGGATGAACCACTCCTGAAAGTAGGAAATATCAGGGGGTGAAGATTCCATGCGGCCGTCCATTGCCAGCCTGCCTATGGTAAGATAATCGGTGGAGATCGAAAGGAAGAATATGGTTGATTCAGTAGTGGTTGAAAATCCCCCTGGTTTTGGTTTACCCCGCCGATTGCACCGGTTGGGAAGTCTTCCTTACAATCTTTGGTGGATGTGGAATTCAGAAGCTCCCCGGGTATTCACCCTGATCGATAAAGCGCTCTGGGAGAAGGTGTACCATAATCCGCTGGTGTTTTTACGCCAGGTGGAACGTTCGAGATTAAATGCGGTCACCCATGACCGTTATTATCTGGATGTGTATGACCGGGTCATTCGCAACTTTGATGAATATCTCAAAGGCGCTAAAACCTGGTTCAAAGATGCCTACCCGAAGAACTCCGAATCCTTGATCGGTTATTTCTCATTCGAATTTGGTTTGCATGAATCCATGCCAGTTTACGCGGGTGGATTGGGCGTACTGTCAGGCGACCATCTGAAAGAAGCCAGTGATCTGGGGTTGCCCCTGGTCGGAGTAGGCTTCTTATATACCCAGGGGTATTTCTCTCAGAAAATAACCGAAGATGGCTGGCAGGAAGCCCGAAACAATCCCCTCCAAATCGAAAACATGCCGTTGCTGCAAGTGAAAAATTCGGATGGATACGAATGTGATGGTGTCCGTCGAACTACCGGGCAGGACCGTGTATGCCCGGGTCTGGCTGGTGCAGGTGGGACGGGTTCCCCTGTATATGCTGGATACCAATGTGGAGGAGAATAGCCTGACAGACAGGCAGCTCACCGCCCGTTTGTACAGCAATGATGTTGATCTGCGGATCTCCCAGGAATTGATCCTGGGTATCGGCGGCGTCAGGGCGTTACGTGCCCTCGGGATAAACCCGAACGTCTGGCACATGAACGAAGGCCATTCCGCATTCCTCACCCTGGAACGTGTTCGAGAGTTGATGGCAACCGGGAAAACCTATGAAGAAGCGGCGGCGGAAATCAGGACCGACCTGCGTATTCACCACCCATACGCCGGTCCCCGCAGGGAATGATGAATTCCCTTTCTGGCTGATCGATAAATACTTCCCCTACTTCTGGCAGGAATTGGGTATGTCGCGCGATCAATTCATTGATATTGCCCGTAACACCAAGACCTGGGGTGGAGATACCTATTCGCATGCCGATCCTCGCGATGCATCACGCCAATATGCGGAACGCGGTATCAGAGCTTCATGAAGGTGTCAGTCGGAAGATGTGGCACCATTCTCTGGCCGGAGCGCAAGTGTAGCGGATGTGCCGATCACCCATGTGACCAATGGCGTCCATACCGGGTACCTGGCTTGCCCGGCGGATGCGATCTCTGTTTGACCGCTATCTTGAGTCCAGACTGGCTGGAGCAGATCGATGATCCAGATATGTGGGATGGCATCGAAATCATTCCTGATAATGAATTCTGGATGGTTCGACGACACCTGAAGCGGAAACTGGTTGCCTACATGATGGAACGTTCCCGCAATAATTGGATCTCGACCACGGTTCACCCAGTTCAGATCATTGCGGGCGGAGTGCTGCTTGATCCATATGCACTCACCATTGGTTTTGCACGCCGGTTTGCCACCTACAAACGGGCCAACCTGATCCTGCGAAATCCGGACCGATTGATCCAATCTCCTCAATCAACCCAATAAACCCGTCCAGATCATCTTTGCGGGGAAAGCGCATCCGGCAGATGAGCCGGGTAAGCTGCTCATTCAGGAAGTCTATCGGGCGGTTAAAGAATGCCCGGCAACGGTGGCCGGTTGGTCTTTTTGGAAGATTATGATATGAATATCGCCCGATATCTGGTTCAGGGTGTGGATGTGTGGTTGAATACACCGCGGCGTCCAAACGAAGCATCCGGTACCTCTGGTGAAAAAGCTGCCCTGAATGGCGTGCTGAATTTTTCCGTGTTGGATGGCTGGTGGCGGGAAGGGTATAACGGACAGAACGGCTGGGCGATCGGTGATGATACGGATTATGATGATCCCAATCAGCAGGATGATGCGGATGCGAATTCCATGTATGATACCCTCGAGAATGAGATCATCCCAATGTACTATGAAGCCCGCTCTGCGGATAACCTTCCGGTGATTGGATTGCCCGGGAAAAAGAATGTATTCGGACTCTTGGTCCACAATTCTGTACACGACGCGATGGTGAAAGAATATATGAATGATCTTTATTCTCCCGCCATGAAAAACGGGGTCAAAAAAGGGAAAAAGTACTGGAAAAGGAGATCGTATGATCGCAGAATGGTTTACGGATCCAATGGTCTGGTTATCCTCGTCGGCCGCATGGGTGAATATGCTGGTCATCTTCATCCTTCGGGTATTGGATATGGGATGCGATACCCTCAGGTTGCTCTTTGTCGTACGGGGAAAGAAGAAAGCTGGCCTGGTTCCTGGGTTTTGCCCAGTCGGTGATCTTTGTGATGGCGATCACTTCCGTCCTGACCAATCTGGATAATCCGCTGACCGTCATTGGATACGCCGCCGGTTTTGCAACCGGAAATGTGGTTGGCATGCTCATCGAAGAGCGGCTGGCGATTGGACACAGTTCCATTCGGGTGGTCAGTTCCAGACGTGGAACGCTGGTAGCGGAAAAACTGCGCGATTCCGGTTTTGCCGTAACAGAAATTCCCGCCCGAGGAAAGGATGGGATGGTCACCGTCTTGAATCTATCCGTAGAGCGGAAAGACATCGATCGGGTGGATACCATCGTGCTGGAAACCGACGCCGATGCATTCATTACCCTGGAGGATATCCGTCCGCTCAGGCGTGGTTTCTGGCGGGCTTAGCTGCGAAAAACAAGCGTACATCCAAATCAGGTTCGGCTGGCTGGATGCCGAGTGATAATCCAAGTTTGATCTGTTTGAGAGCACGTCGTGTGAGTTCATCCGCGGCGTGATTTCTTTTGCGGGGTTCCCACAACCAATTCAAATGACTGAACCGCCGGCTCAGATTGACCGCCCTGGAATGGAGCGGTTTCACACGAGCTGAGTTGACTCCGCCGACCCGCTCATCTGTTCAATGACACTCTTGGAATCCCCGACCGCCTGGATAGATTCATGGGTGACCCCCAGGTCGCGCAGTGCGGATAATCCTTCGATCAACGCGAGATATTCAGCGGTATTAGAGGAGGCGGTATCCCCTCTGAACATTCCACCATGTCCGCGGGCGATCAACACGCCATGTCTGTAGATCAGCCATCCGTAACACATTAAATCGGTTACATGGGAAGGTGTTACGATCCATCTGTTCCGATATAAACCATCAAAGCGTAATGTGTACATAGGTCCGTCTCCTTAATAACGGAAAATCCGCCGGTGCGGAGTTGCAGGGGCGGATACTATGGATTTTGAGGCTGAGATATTCCAGGCCGCGGAAGGGGAATTTCTGCGGTAAAGCAGGGAAAACGGGTAGGTGAACAACGATCTCTCAAATAGGCATCTTCGATGTTGAATTACCTTACCTTTAAATATTGTATAGTCAACCGCACCAATACGCAAATGAAAAAATACCATGCTTCGACAAGGCATCCGAACAGCCTATAAATGCCCTGGTCTGCATCTTGCACCGTGTCCCCTGATAAGGAGTCTTCTTATGCAAAAGCCCTCACCTTTCCGTTACCTCTTGCTCATCATCCCGGTCATTCTGATCGTCCTGGCTGCGATCTTCTTCCGAAAAGAAATGACCCGAATAGCCGGCCTGGAAGCCTTAACTCCAACGGCCACCACAGACCCATCCGCTGCGCCGACGCCTGAGATCATTGATCCGGCCATCCAAAAATCAGTGGATCAGTCCATCGCGGATCTGAAAGCGCAAGATCCCGGATTTTTGCTGTACGACGTGATCATTGACCATGTGGAATATGCGGCCGATGGAAATTCAGCCATGGTTTGGTTGGCTGCTCTGGACCCGGAAACCGGTGAGGTGATTGCCCGAGAACCAGAGATAGCGATTGCAGAGAAGAATCCGGAAGGGCAGAAGGGGACAGCGGACGAATGGTCAGTGTCCCTGCCATACAGTGAGGATTACTCAAAGGTCGTGGAAGGATTGCCCAAAGGACTACTGGGCGAAGATTTTGAACAGCGGTTTCAGACCAAATATCCCGAGCAGAAGGTGGTTGCCAAATTTGGCGGCTATTACTTACCTTGGGGCGGAGGACAGAAAAAGAGGCTCACCTGGAGCATCTCGCATGCCTCCTGTTCAGGCAGTGACTGCAAATATGCTTTCGATTTCGCCGATGGGACGATGTTCCCCCTGCTGGCAGCCAAGGGAGGCACTGTCTTTGCCGCCCAGTGGACATGCAACAATGGATCGACCGGTTGTACAAATTACCTGATCCTCAAAGACAACAGCACGACCCCCGTCTCTTATCAGATGTATTACCACATGTCAAATGGTTCCCTGCCAACCGCGTTAAGAAAACCGGGCGCGATCGTGAATCAGGGCACTTACATCGGAAATGTGGATGATACCGGCGCGAGCACGGCAAACCACCTGCATTTCATGGTACATACCAGTTCATATGGATATTGGGGACCGTCGGTAGATATCACATTTAAAGATGTCAGCATCAATTATGATTCGGTGACCAAGGGCGGACGTCCGCGGACCCTGACCGAAGCCACCAAATATGGCGGACAGGGCGCAACCTATTACACCTCCGGGAATAAAGCCGCCAAAGGCCCGACCGGATCCATCAGCGTTCCAGCGGAAGGCGCATCCCTCACTTCCCGGACGGCGGCTGTCACCGCGACCGGCACGGATGATCGCGGGGTGACCAAAGCCCAATTGATGGCCTATTACAACAACGCCTGGCATGATGTCGGCGCTCCGCAAACCAGGGTTCCGTTCACGCTCAACCTGGATCTATGCTCTGCAGGCGCAGAAGTACCGGATGGACCGCTCAGTTTTGCGATGACCCTCTGGGATGTGGAAGGCAATCAATCGGTTGGTTTACAGGGTTTGCGTGGAGTGGTGAAGAATTTCAGTTGCACAAATACCGCTCCACCTCCGCCATGCAATCCTCTGTCCGATCAAATATCCATTTACAGCGGAACGAATTACACCGGCGTCTGTAAGACCTTCAATACCGGGGATTATGTGAACCCGGCTTCGATGAAAGGCTTCCTCGGGGATGATCTCGAATTGGTCCTGCTGGGGAGCAATGCTCAGGTGACCCTGTGGGCGAAAGCCTCCTACACCTCGCGAGGAGAGACACTGGTCACTTCGGACCCCGACCTGGGCGATAACCTGATCAACCGCAATTCGGTCAATTCTTTCAAGGTTCGCACGCATGCCACAGCCGTCACCGCACCGGCTATCGTATCTCCCACCAATGGGACAAGCCTCACGACCGACGACAGCATCACGCTATTCTGGGCAAACAACGGCTGGGCGGATGAATTCCAGGCGGAGATCAGCGGCAACAACGGATTTGTTACACGAACCAGCGAGTGGACGCAAGGACATAGCTGGAGCATCGGCGGTTTGCCGGTGGGCACGTATACCTGGAGAGTCCATGCTCGAAATAACGCCAACCACCAGACTTCCGGTTGGGTGAGCGCTTCACTGACGATCAAAGCTGCCACGCTTAGCCTGGGTACTGCCCAGACGGCTCCCTGGCAGGATACGGTGGAAAGCGGCATCAATGGATGGACGAAGACCGGGCTCTGGGCTCAGTCAACAGTCCGATCAGCCAGCGCAAGCCATTCCTGGTATTATGGCGAGACGGTCAACAGCGTTTTGCAGTACGTTACCGGCAAAACCGGAGTGCTCACTTCCCCATCGATCAAAGTACCGGCAGCAGGCTACTATCTGCGGTTTGTCTATCGGTATAACACAGAGGGTTCTGCGAAGTACTGGGATCAGCGCTGGGTTCAGGTCTCCGCGGATGGTGGACCTTTCACCAATATCCTGCAATTATACTGGGACCCGGAAAACACCTGGCTGCAAAGCCCTGCCATAGACCTCTCCGCGTATGCCAACAAGAATATCCGGGTTCGGTTTTACTTCCACACCCTGGATGCCGCGCTCAATACCGGGGATGGATGGTATGTGGATGATATCCGGGTGAATCAAAGCGGTCCCGCAACAGGCTGCAATGAAGCGGTTCCCAACAATACCCTCAGTTCGGCTGGCATTATCTCGATCAGCCAACCCGCTTCCGGTGATATCTGCGCGGCCGGTGATGTGGATTACTACAAATTCACCGCAAAAGCCGGTGACCGCCTGACCTTTGATGTCGATGCGAAGACGATCGGTTCAGCCCTCGATCCGGTTTTGACCTTGATCAACCGGGATGGCAGGACAGTTCTGGCGGAGAATGACGATGAAGTCGCACTCCAGATGAAGGATTTGCGGGTCTATTATGTCATTCCTGTGGATGGTGACTATTATCTGAGAATCCAGGCCTGGGATCATCCAATGGCGGGCGGATCAGATTTCTTCTACACCATCCGGATCTACAACGATAATGCTGCACCATCCGCTCAACTTAATTACCCTGCCAATGGGGCATTGTTACCCAATGCGCCGTTCAATATCTCGGTAAGCGGATCAGATTCGAACGGCAGCGGAATTGGCCACATCGTCTTCTACTGGCATAGTCATGACTGGGTCAGCGGCACGTGGCAGTTGATCGGTGAAGATTGGAATGGAACGGATGGCTGGAATTATGTGTTCGATCCAACCAAGGAAGCCAAAGGCAGTTTGGGCGCGATCTATGCCCAGGTGTACGATGGATCCGGAAATAAGACGGGTATTGCCAGTTGGAGACTCAGGACAGACCCTGCCCAACCGCCGCCGCCGATCCCAACCTCCAGCATGATCCCGCTGGCAGCAACCTCCAACCTGAATACGGTCTTGCTCCAATGGACGGCGAACAATGTTGGCCCGGGGATCGCAGCCTTCGAAATTCAGGTCAAAGAAAATGGTGGAGCCTGGCAGAATTGGTCTCCTCCGGACGGGATCAAAACCACAGACCGGTATGCCTGGTTTATTGGTCAGGCAGGCAGCACCTACGGTTTCAGAATGCGGGTGATCGATCCGATGGGAAACCAGGAAGCCTGGAATGATGCGCCGGAAACGTCTGTTACGCTCAAAGGCTGCACAACCGGTGTGGATGCGGCTGAAGCGGATAACAGCCTGTCTCTGGCCAAATCCAACGAAGTCGATGGCGACCATCTGCAGCACACCTTCTGCGGTCCGATGGATGAGGACTGGATCAAAGTGGATCTGGTTGCCGGTGAAATGTACTACTTCAATGCGCTGCCCATGACCAACGCAGTCGCTGCTGTTTTGACCATCTATGATTCCTCCGGGAAGCCGCTCGCGGAACAATTCCCCACCCAACTTGGAGCGCCGACCGCGCTGCGCTGGATGGCTCCTGCAAATGGCACTTTCTACTTGAAAGCGCGCAATCTGAATCCGTTGATCGCGGGAGATGGCGCTGTCTATCAATTGTGGGTTGACCAGGGATTGCAGGTTTACGTCCCGATGGTGATCCAATAAACCTTTTCTGCTTGATAACTTCAGCCCCACCAACCGGTGGGGCTGAATGTTTGATCTCCCGGAATGTTGATCCATGTTAAAATTACGCATTCTTATGACCAGGATACCGGTATGACCATTCCACGAATCCTTCGAACCAATCTGCCTTACCTTGCCCTCGCTGCGGGGATCTTATCTCAAACCTTATCCCCGTTTTTTGTGCGCTGGGGCGGTGATGTTCCGGGTCCGGTGTTCGCCTTTTATCGACTGGCGATCGGCGGATTACTGATCACGATATTCTTTGTCCGCTCCCGGCCGGATGCCTCCTTCTGGTCATTTCGGAATCTGCTCTTCCCGATCCTGGGCGGAGTTTGCACGGCTCTCGATCTCTCCCTGTGGAATACCGGCCTGCATAAGACATCCATAGCCAACGCAACGCTGATGAGCAACACGGCTCCCGTTTGGGTGGTGCTGGTTTCGTTTCTGGTATTCAAAGAGAAGTTCAGAAAATCCTTCTGGCTGGGTTTACTCCTGGCGATGGGTGGAGCGGCCATCGTGTTGAGTTACGATTTCTTCCGCAGGCCGCATCTCAGCAGCGGGGACCTGTTCAGCCTGGCGTCCGGCATCTTTTATGGCGGGTATTACATCTGCACCCAGCATGGCCGAAAAACCCTATCGGTCATCCAATACCTGTGGGTGATGTCGTTGACATCGTCCATTCTGTTGCTCGGGTTCAGCCTGGTGATGGGATATCCACTCACCGGGTATCCGGTTCAGACCGTCCTCTCATTTATTGGCGCGGGAGTGATCGTTCAATGCATCGCCTATGTGGGCGTGGCGTATGCCCTGGGGCATCTCCCCGCCGCGATCGTCTCGCCAACCATCATTCTGCAACCGGTACTCTCCACTTTGCTCGCCATCCCCGTCTTCGGCGAAGCCTTCATCCCCATTCAGTGGCTGGGAATGGGGTCTGTGCTATCGGGTGTTTACCTGATCAATAAGGGGTATGAGAATACGCCGGATGAAACCATGATCCAACCGGCGGTGTGATGATCAGGCATCCCGGTTATGGTGGGGCATCTCCTCCGGGATGACGAACGAGATCTCGACCAGGCCAGCCGCTTTTCCATTCTCGTAGATGGGCGCCTGGTAGATCAGCTTACGAACGCCTTTCTTTTGTATGGTATAGACGTTGGTTTTGCCTTCTCCCATGAGTTGCAGGATCTTCTGCTCGGATTCGGGAGTGTGGCAGGGGAAGATGGACTTACCGATCAGATCTTTCCCGCCGTCTTTTTCAAATCCTTTTTGGCTGGCTTCGTTCATATAAATAATTACGCCTTCGGCATCGCATACGGTGATTGCGGCATCCATGGAATCCGACCAATTTGCATTCGTCATTCACATTCTCCTGTTGATCCATGATTTTGTAGTCTGAACTTCCAATCCTGCACAGTTTCGATGGTCTCGTCGATCCATAATTATGGCCGGTGGAATTTCAATATCCCATTGTATCGGAGAATGGTGTTCCTGAAAACCGGATATCCAGTTCACGGGAAAACGAGATTTGGGCGGAATAAAAAAAGCCCCGTTTGAAACGGGAGCATCATGGCTATTCTATTAATATGAGAAAAATAAATGGGTAATCTGGTGCAGATTCTCAGACATCCAGCCGGTAACCCACTCCGCGGATCGTCTTGATAAACCGGGGATGGCGTGGATCAACTTCGATGATCCTGCGTAACCAACTGATGTGCACATCCAGTGTGCGCGTGTCCACCGTATATTCGGTTTCCCATACATCGCGGAAGAGCACCTCGCGTTCGACTACCTCGCCGGGATGTTCCATGAGAATTTGCAACAGCCGGACAAGATGGGGCGTCAGTTTGCCGCTCTGGTTCATGCAGCGCACTTTTTTATGTTCAATATCCAGCCGGATCGGTCCTTCGTTGATGACCTGTTTACCCTCAATCGGGAGCAACGGCTTGATCCGGTTGATCAGTTTCTGCAGGGTAAACGGCAGCGTTAAGACAAGTTCTTTGTCCAGTTTGTTGATGGGGTCTTGCTTCTCAACCGGTTCGCCATTGGATGCCACTATCAGGATGATCGGGATATCTCCCAGGACCTGACGCAGGTCGCGGCAAATTCGTTTACCGGAGGTCCTCAATGAAGCGGCGTCCACGATCACCAGGTCAGGATCGACGTCGCTGATCCTCTTTAATGCAGAATTCCCGTTAGGAGCAGTTTCTACGAGATACCCGCGTTTGATCAGACCATCGCGATAGGAAGAATGATCTGAGCGGTTACCTTCGACTAATAGTATCTTTTCGTTCAAGACGAACCGACCCTCGAGTAATGCCGTGTGATAGTTTGTACCTTTATTCCCCGGAAAATGCTATGCCCAGGTTACCCCCTCCTCAGGCGATTTACCCATGCCATGGTCACCATTAATTCTTCCTTTATGTTAAATTTTAATGAACGATAAGCTTTTTCGGGTTTGTGTATTATACCTTAAGCCAATCGACTTTTACAAGGATTTATGATTGTTAAAGAGCAGAATTGTTAACATTGCCAAACAGGTTTGGCTGCACTATATTACATTATTTGCATGCAGTTCCTTAGGGTGTTAGAATACAAACGGAGGTACTTATGGGAACCCTGGTTGAAGTAGTCATCGATAGTTTGCGGGTAAGTTTGACGAACCAGCAGAGGGTGGTAGTTCTGCATGAGAAAAATTCCGAGAATTATCTTCCCATTTGGATCGGTCCTTATGAGGCGGAGGCGATAACCATCGCTCTGCAGGAAGTCGAAGTATCCAGACCGCTGACGCATGACCTCCTGAAAAATGTCTTTCACCGTTTGAATGGAAAATTGCAGCATATCGAAGTTGCCGCTCTGCGGGATGATGTTTTCTACGCCCATATAGTCACCGAACAGCTTGGGGAGATCGTCAAAATTGACTCCCGGCCGTCTGACGCCATTGCACTGGCTGTCCGAGCGCATATCCCAATATTTGTTGACTCGGAAGTGATGGAGAAAGCCGGTGTGCATCCCGATCCGCAGATAGAAGAAGGCGAATCTTCAGACCTTACCACCGGAAAGGGCAGTGATGGAACGCCGGTTTCAGGCTCAGAAGGAAGGCTTTCCATTTTCGAAGATTTTATCAAGAAGCTGGATATGGACGAACCGCCTCCGGATGAAGACGAGGGTGGAGAAAAAACGGAATAGTCCTACCGTATTAGTCTTTCATTGAATCAGCTATAATACATCATATCCCCTAATCACCTATCGGAGCTCGCAATGGCAGATTTTCCGCCTCCAGATGATATACCCGCATCCCAGGAAGTACAGACCATTCCACATAACCGGGAAGCGGAAGAATCCCTTCTGGGTTCCATCCTGATCAATCCGGAAGCCTACTATGACGTCGCGCAATTCCTGCAGGGGGATGATTTTTATATTCACCGCAACCGGTGGATCTGGGAATCCTTCGTCCGGTTGTATGAAAAGCGAGTCCCGGTTGATCTGCTTACCGTAACGGAAGATCTCTCTCAGCAGGAACATCTTACCGAACTGGGTGGACCTTCTTACCTCACGAATCTGCTCAGCCGGGTTCCGAGCGCCTTGAACGCCGAAGCGTATGGACATATCATCGAAGATTACGCCATCCGTCGCCGATTACTGGCGGCGGCCAACGATGTCGCCAAGCTGGCCTACAACCAGGAACGTTCCCTCGATTCGGTGATCGACGACTCAGAGAAGGCCGTATTCGCCATTAGCGAACGGCGGGTCCGGCATGACCTGCAACCCATCCGAACGGTGTTGAGCGAATACTATGACCATGTGGATGAACTGGCCCGGCGCAGTGAAGAGTTTTACGGCGTGCCGACCGGTCTGATCGATCTGGATAAATTGCTGGGCGGGATGCAAAAATCGGATCTCATCATTGTGGCAGGACGCCCGGGTATGGGAAAAACCGGCTTTTTGCTCGGCGCGGCGAAATCGGCGGCCATGAATTATAAAAAACACGTGGCCATGTTTTCTCTGGAAATGTCCAATGAGCAACTGGTACAACGCCTGATCTCGCAGCAGACCGGGATCGAATCCCAGAAGCTGCGGGCTGGAAAACTGTCTGATGATGAGTGGTCACTCTTCGTTCAAGCGGTGGATGTGATGAGCAACACGACCGTATTTCTGGATGACACCCCGGCCATCACTCCACTCCAGATGCGCACCAAATGCCGCCGCCTCCACCTGGAGTACCACCTGGACCTGATCCTGGTGGATTACCTTCAGTTGATGAGCGGTGACACCCGAAACGATAACCGTGTTCAGGAAGTCTCTTATATCTCCCGCTATCTCAAGGTGCTGGCCCGGGAACTGAATGTGCCGGTACTGGCAGCAGCCCAACTTTCCCGAGCGGTGGAACAACGGGCGGATAAACGCCCCCAACTCTCCGACTTGCGCGAATCTGGTTCGCTTGAACAGGATGCAGATATCGTCCTCTTCATCCATAGACCGGACGCCATGGAGAAAAACAATCCGCGCCAGAATGTGGCCGAATTGATCGTGGCGAAACACCGTAATGGCCCCACCCATCCCGGGATCGAAGTGGTCTTCATGCCGACCCTGGCAAAATTTGAAAACGCCGCCCAGCTAAACAGGTAGGAAATGGCTCCTAAACAAAAGTTCACCGGATTTCCTTCCGGAAAGGTATCCTTCACCCCTGTTCCTGATCCTTTCTTCACCGATCTTCTCACGCAGGTGGAGGATCTGGCTGAGTTAAAGGTGATCCTTTACCTGCTTTGGGCGCTCAATCAGAGGGAAGGCGACATCCGTTATCTGACGAAAACCGAGATGCTGGCAGATAAAACCTGGCTAGGCAGTTTTTCACAGGATGAAACGGAAGCGAAACGACTGCTTCAAGCGGGGATTCAAAAGGCTGTGCAAAGGGGAGCCGTGTTCCTTCTCCATGTGGATGGATCAAAGGAAGAATATTATCTTATAAACACTTCCCGATCCCGGTCACTGCTGGAAGCCTACCAGGATGGCAATTGGCAGCCGGGCAGAGAAAAATTCCTGCCGGTGGGATTGGACCTGGTGAAACCAAATGTGTTCAAATTGTATGAGCAAAACATCGGGGCGTTGACTCCGATGATGGCCGAATATTTAAAAACGGCCGAAAATGATTACCCGTTGGAATGGATTGAAGAAGCGTTCCGTATTGCCGTAGTCAACAATGTGCGGAAATGGAATTATATTCAGGCCATACTCCGGTCCTGGCAGGAAAGAGGAAGAGATGACGAAAATCGACGCGACACTCAGGAAGGTTATCGCAAATACCTCGAGGGAGAGTACGCCCAATTCATTGAGCACTGAGCCGGTTGCGCCATCCACTATTGGCGATCCGAATTGCCCGATCTGCCATGGAATTGGCTTCTACCGGATGGATGTCCCGGTGAACCATCCCGAATTCGGCCGGATGCAGGTTTGTTCCTGCCGGCAGCAGGAAGTGTTTCAGAAGATCCATCACAAGCTGTATCAATTTGCCAATCTGGATTCGGTCAAGGATTTGAGGTTCGATACCTTCGAACCGCTGGGACGACCTGGCACGCTGACCGAATCGCAGGCTTTCTCCCTCCAAACCGCCTTCAACACAAGCCAGCGCTATGCAGGCTCCCTGGAAGGCTGGCTGTTGATCATCGGCCCATACGGTTGCGGAAAGACCCACCTGGCTGCCGCCATCGCGAATGAAGCGGTATCGCTGGGGGTACCCACCCTGTTCGTTACCGTCCCCGATCTGCTGGATTGGATGCGGTTCGCGTATAGCGATCCCTCCACCACATTTGAAGCGCGCTTTGACGAGATCCGCAATATCCGTCTGCTCGTGCTGGATGATTTCGGGACAGAGAACGCCACACCCTGGGCGCAGGAAAAATTATTCCAGGTGCTCAACCACCGCTACATGAATCGATTGCCCGTGGTGATCACCACCAACCAACCGATGGAATCGATCGAAGAGCGCATCCGCTCCCGATTGCAGGACCCATCCCTGGCGCAGAGGCTTCACATCGACGCCCCGGATTACCGGCATCCATCCTCCGCGGGAGATCATCCTGATCTATCCACGCTGAATTTGCATCAGAAGCAAACGTTTGAGAGCTTCAATTTACGGAAAAACGAGGGACTCCAGCCGGATGAGCTGACCAGCCTGGAGAAAGCATTCCTGGCAGCCAAAAAATTTGCCCTTGAACCGCAGGGATGGTTGGTGCTGCAGGGGACTTACAGCGCCGGAAAAACACACCTGGCGGCAGCCATCGGCAATTACCGATCCTCCACCGGCAATCCACCATTACTGGTGAGCGTCCCGGATCTGCTGGATCATCTTCGGGCGAGTTTTCACCCGGAAAGCAAAAAATCCTATGACCGGCGCTTTGAAGATATCCGCACTTGCTCGCTGTTGATCCTGGATGATCTGGGTGAGCAATCCTCCACGCCCTGGGCGAAGGAAAAACTATACCAACTCTTCAATTATCGCTACGACGCGGAGCTGCCCACGGTGATCACCACGTCATCCAGACTGGACGATATCGATGCGCGCCTGCGGATGAAGTTGATCGACGGCCGGATATGCAAGATCTATCCACTGGTGGTGCCGTCCTTCACCGGACAAGTCAAAGGGAGCTCGTCGCGGCGCAAGAAATAAACAAACATAAAAAAGACAGGGTAAGCTTCACGGCCTACCCTGTCTTTAATGTATTTTCCATTGATGTCTGCGTCGATTGGATAAGTGCTTTACGGCTCTACTCCATTGTAGATCTTATTGTCAAAGGCCATAAATACCACTTTTGCCGGATTGACAGCGAAGGCGGTCGGCTTTCGTTTCAACAACTGGAGCGGATCTCCGGGTTGGATGGATAACTGTTTCACAAGCGACAGCTTCAGGCTGAAGTGGTAAATGGAAACGCTGTTGGTATCCAGCATGTAGATGGACGGGTCGGGCGGATCAGAGTACTGAAGCTGCGTAAAATTCGAGTCCGGGATAATGACTGGTTTGTTTTCCACGCCAGGCCGCTGGATCGAGAACGGGGAAGGATCCTTGCATTTGGTCGGCGTTCCAACGGCGCTGAAGACACAGGTCGTCAGGTGTCCATCCTTATGCAGCATGTACAGATCGTTCCCGTTGATCGTGAAATCGATCACATCGCTCATCGGTGGAATGTCTTTATCAAAGAGCAATTCGGGTGTCTCCGTGAAGGTCCCGCTTACCCCACCAAATACCCAGATGGCATTCGATGGCGTATCCAGCACGTATAATCGACCGGAATCTATCGCCATCGATTCAATCTTTCCCCAGCCTGTTTCCGGGGGCAGCAGGGTCATGGATGTGGCGGACGCGCCTGAACTGCAGTAAATGATATTGCCCTTCCCATCCAATGCCGCGATGCTTGCTCCGAGCGAATTTCCTTTGGGCATCAAGGCGAAATCGACGAATGAATCCACAACGTAAGAACCATAAGGACCTGGAGCGCAGGCGAAGCTGGTATCCAGGTCAAATCCGCGACCGGTCAGGATAGCCCGATAGATTTTTCCATCCGTCTCATCCAGCATGTACAGATCGGTGGTTGTGGCTTTGATGCGGGTGATCTTTACACCGGCTGGCAATCCATCCGGTATGGCCAGGCTGAATTCCAACCGGCCGACACCTTCGACATCATCCAACACATCCTGCGCCTGTTTGCGGAGGGTGGTGGACTTATCGTTGCTGCCGTATTTTTCCGCCTGATCCAACAAGACGAGGGCGTTTTCCCAGGCTTTGCGGATCTCGCGTGGTTCTTTCAATCCATTTGCCTGGGCGGCTGCTGCTTCCGCCTGGGCATAGTAGTTGATAAATTGGCTGGAGCGGCCTTTATTGAAATAGATGGATGATCCAACCGCGGCAACCAGTAATGGGATCACCACCGCGATCAGAAGCATCGCCCGGGTGGGCAGGTGCGGGAATTTGAATCCGCCTTCAGGAGTGATATAGTCCACCGCGCCGCCCATCGCGTCACCCACCACATTAGCTGTTTTTTGAAGGGTCTTGCCTGTAATGGAGGCGGCGGCTGATGCGCCTTTTTCAAATTTAACGAAGGATTGCTTGAGAGGTCCGGTATTGAAATGGACTTTGGAAGCGTTCGCATGAGATTGAATTTCAGATCCAAAATCATCGTACTGAGGTTTGTTTTTCTGGAATCGCCGGACAAATCGCGAAACAGAGGAGGATGTCTTTTTACCCGTCGACTTGATCTCAGAGGCGATCCCTTTTAGGCCATCCACAAATCCTGGTTCGGCTTCATCATCCAGATCCGATGTGGAAGCTGGCATTTGGGTCTTGATCGTCTTGGTCTGACCGGCGACCGGGCTGACGCCATCTGATGGGAGAGGCATGGGTTGAGCCGGATGCGTTGGTTGTGATGTGAAAGGAACAGCCATGGTTGGGATGGCACGCCCATCGCGGGAGGTTTGAACGGGAGGCGGGGCGGGTGGATTGGGTGAAGCAGGCGTGGCAAAAAACGCCGATTTGCTGGAGAGCGGAGCTTCCAAAATGGATTTGCCAGTTCCGGCGGTGGCCTGAACCAGCAATGCCCGTAAGTTGGGTGAAACCTGGTTCAATAAACGCCGGCGGAGATAATCCAGGGCGATGGAAGGGCTGCCGGCAAGGTTGGACGGGGTCCAGGTCGCCAGAGGTTCCGGGCTGAACAGGATGTATTCATCCGGCTGGAGCTCTGCGAGGAAGAAGCGAACGTTGAGAGTCCGGCTCAACCCGAGACCTCTACCGGAGGATTCAGGGTCGAAGAAATGCTGGGTCTGATTCTTGTTCAGGACAAAGGTATGCGTATAGCCAGAATGTGCGACATATACCCGGTCCTCTCGAATGACTGCCAGATTTACCATGCAGCTTTGCGGATGACTTCCGGCGCTTTCCTTGAGGTTGTACTCAAGAAGGGCGTCATTGATGCTTTCCATGGATCGCTTCAACCCGGCGGTCACCGTTCCTGAGGAGCGGTAATATTCCTGGCCGGCTTTTTCGAGGATGGAGGTCAGACGATCGGACCCGATCACCATTTCCCCTTGCGACGCGGCGAGGAGGATGACCTGGTCTCCCAATCGTGAGCGCATCGCATTCCTGGGTGAAACCATATAATGCAAACCCGGCAAGTATGCCTGTTCAACACTATCTTTGATATGAAGTGGAAATAAATGTAAATCTAGCACAGCGGGCATAATCCAATAATTAAGATGTGAAGACAAGGGCAGATACAATCTGCACCCGTTTATGGTGCAAGTTATTTACCAGGGTAAATGAATTCCCGTGTGCGATTGTACCCTCAAAAACCATTCTGTGGCGGTGGACTCTCCTGAATGGTACAATTACCCAATGCTGACTTACAACGTGATCTCTGATGTCCCGACCTGGGACGCCATGAAAACCTCCTGGAATGACCTGCTCGATCAAAGTATGACCCATGTTCCTTTCCTGAGGCATGAATTCCTCCGGGAATGGTGGGATACCTGCGGGGGTGGAGAATGGGAAAAAGGGGAAATGCTCATCATCACCGGGCATGATGGAGACCGATTGGTTGGCATTGCGCCCCTCTTCAGGCATACGGGAAAATCAGGTAAACGAAGACTGATGCTGATCGGCAGCTTTGAAATCGTCGATTATCTCGATTTCATTGTCCTACCCGAATACCTGGATCTCTTCCTGAGAGGCTTGTTCGCCTATCTGACAACCAGCTCGATCCCGGAATGGGATAAGCTGGATCTCTATAATCTCCTGGATCAGACCCCGACCATCCCCGCATTAAAAAAATTGTGCACGGATTTCGGCTGGTCATATCAGGATGAGGTTCTGCAAAAGTCCCCCCACATCGATCTTCCCGGAGACTGGGAGAAATATCTGGCCGGGATCGATAAAAAACAACGACACGAGATCCGCAGGAAGATGCGACGGGCTGCCGAAAGCGCGGTCCCGGTGACATGGTATGTGCTCAAAGATCCGGCCAAACTGGATGAAGACACGGCAGCTTTCCTCGATCTGATGAAGGAAGATGAAGAGAAAGCCCTTTTCCTAACTCCGCGCATGCGCGAGCAGATGGCGAAAACCATTCAATGCGCTTTTGAGACGGGCTGTTTACATCTGGCATTCCTTGAAATTGGCGGGGTAAAAGCGGCAGCATATATGAGCTTTGATTATCTGAACCGCCTTTGGGTATACAACTCCGGCATTCGAAAGTCGCTGATGGAATACTCCCCCGGTTGGGTTCTGCTGGGATATCTGCTGCAGTGGGCGAATGAGCAAGGCTATACCGAGTTTGATTTCATGCGCGGTGATGAGGAATATAAATATCGGTTCGGTGCGGTGGATCGTTTCGTTTGCCGGGTAGTGATAGAACGTCATCCATCCAAGTAACGGATTATCCGCTCATTAATCGCTTTTCCAAATCCAGTTGATATTGGTTCATGTCGAGGGGTTTTCTGGCCGATCCGGTTGCGATGGCAGCCCGGGCAACGGCCGGTGCTTCCCATAGACAAACGCGCCTATCCAGGGGTTTGGGCACGATATAGTCGATCCCAAATTCAAGATGATCGACTTCATATGCTTTAAGGACTTCGGTCGGAACCGGTTCGCGCGCCAGGGCAGCCAGCGCGTTGGACGCGGCGATTTTCATCTCATTGTTGATGGAACGGGCATACACATCAAGGGCGCCTCTGAAGATGAACGGAAACCCAAGGACGTTATTGATCTGGTTGGGATAATCTGATCGTCCGGTCGCCACAATGGCATCCGGTCTGGCAGCTTTGGCCAGATCATAGGATATTTCCGGGTCTGGGTTGGCCATGGCAAATAAGATGGGTGACGGGTTCATCCGTTTGAGCATTTCCGGAGATACCAGGTTGGCCGCGGATAAACCAATGAAGACGTCCGCACCCTCCAACAGGTCTCCAAGCTTGGCTGGCCGCTCTCCCCGGGCGAAGGCAGCTTTTTCTGGAAACATTTCCTCCTGCCTTCCCTGATAAACAAGTCCTTTGATATCGCTCATCCAGATATGTTCCCGCGGAACACCCATCCGGACCAGGTGCCTGGCGCATGAGATCCCCGCGGCGCCTGCCCCGGAGAACACCACCTTTACCTGATCCATTTTCTTGTTCACCAATTCCAGGGCGTTGGTGAGCGCCGCGCCCAGGATGATGGCAGTTCCATGCTGGTCATCATGGAAAACGGGGATATCCAACAGGTCGATCAGGCGTTCCTCAATTTCAAAACACTCGGGAGATTTTAATGTCTTCGAGGTTAATTCCACCAAAGGTTGGTGAGATCGCCTTCACCACCTGGATGATCTCTTCCGGATCATGCGAATCGATCTCGATGTCAAAGACATCAATATCGGCGAATTGTTTGAATAAGACGGCTTTTCCTTCCATCACCGGTTTGGAGGCGAGCGGACCACGATCTCCCAACCCGAGGATCGCCGTCCCATTGCTGATCACCGCAACAAGGTTAGCCCGGGTGGTGTATTTGTAAGCCAGAAGCGGATCTTTCTCGATCTCAAGCACTGGGATGGCAACGCCGGGTGTGTATGCCATCGATAGGTCGCGTTGGGTGAGTAATGGTTTGGATGGCTGAACGGATATTTTTCCGCCCTCATGATAGGTGAGGATATCCTGCGATGTAATTTTCTGCATTGGGAATGTCTCCGCTAAACCTGTTTGTAATTAATGATCTCGATTTGTTCGCCATCCAAACATTTCTTCAGCGAACGATTTGACAGCGAATGATACTCTGCTTCCCGTTCAACCACATAACTGCTGCGTTGTTCGAGCTGCCAATCTACAAAACCGGGGTGACACATCAGCTCGGTGATTCCCAGCGGGAGATGATGAAACACTTTTTGGATCAGTACCGGATCGTTATTCAAGGATGGTAAAAAATTCTCCACGAAGTAATCCGGGAAGCGGATGCCTGCCCTTTGGATCAGCCGAAGGTCCTGTTCGATCATATCCGGGGTGATAAAGCTGCCTATCCCGCTGAAATCTCCGAGTTCTTTCAATTCGGGGATCAGATCCCAGGAAACCGGCAGGCGAACGGGTACTTTCAGTTCGCTGGCCAGTTGCATAAAAAGCGGAAAATACCTGGGGAATAAATGGATGTGATGATGGGAATCCAGGTGGTCCGGTTTCCCGAATTTAACAGAAAAACCAATGATCTGTGCCCGCCATTCCTTCTCGACCTGGATGGTGTGAATGGTATTCAAACTTTGAAAGAAGAGATCCGAATCCATGAATTCGCCATTTGAATTGACCAGTGTGTCGACATCTTCAGGCGGCAGGATGGGTTTCCCGCAGGTCAGATTCAGGTGAATCCCTAGACCGAGGTGTTTGGTCATCCCATGCGTGAATTTTTGATCCTGATGCATGGTTTGATTGACCATGACGCTGGCACTGGATACCGTACCATGATGAGACAGCTCAAGAATAGCCTGATTTACCCCATCTGTTAGGCCAAAATCATCCGCATTGATAATCAGCTGTCGATCCTTCAAATCCCATCTTTCCTTTTGGTGTTATCATTTTCGGAAACTGCTCCATAATTATACAGTCACATCACCTTAACCCATTGAAGGATCATAAAAACCATGGAACAATACTTTGTTCGGGATTACACCGGGGGAGCATTCGTGCTCTTTGGATCATGGCATCTGGGTTTTATTCTATTTTTTCTTCTTTTAATCTCTCATTCATCGGGTTGAGAAAGATCAAATCACCAAATTTTCGTCAATCGTTTCGGTATGGATTGGCCATCACATCCATCCTGGTCGAAATTGCCTGGCATGCCTGGAGTATTGCGGTGGGCAAATGGAATGTGGTGGAGTATCTGCCCCTGCATCTCTGTTCTCTTTTTGTCATCCTGAATTCGATCATGCTTTTCACCCGCAGTTACCGGATCTATGAATACAGTTATTTCCTCGGGATCGCGGGGGCGCTGCAAGCTTTTTTGACACCCGACGCAGGGATTTATGGATTGCCTCATTTCCGCGCCATTCAGACACTGGTGGCGCATGGATTGATCATCTCGGAATCCATCTACATGACTGTGGTGGAAGGATTCCGCCCATCCTGGGGATCAATCCGCAGAGTTTTCATCGGGGCGAACATCTACATGGTATTTGTCGGTCTGGTCAACTGGCTCCTGGGAAGCAATTACATGTTCATTGCGCATAAACCCGAGACTGCCTCCCTAATGGATGTGATGGGGCCTTGGCCATGGTATCTCATCAGCCTGGAGGTGCTCGGATTCGTCATGTGCCTGATCTTGTACCTACCATTTGCCATCAAAGATAAACTCGCCGCATCCGTCTCAGCGGCGCTGACGGAGAGTTAGATGGGCAAATCACTGCCCCCATACCAACTCCGTGTCAGCAAACGGACGCGATCCATTCGCCTCAGCGTCACCCGGGAAAAGGGTTTGGTCGTGACGATCCCATTCGGGTTTAATCCGACGGCTGTCCCGGATATCCTTGGTCAGAAGGCAGATTGGATCCACAAAGCTATCACCCGACTCGCTGAAGCCGGAGGCGCGGTATCTCCCAAGTTCCCCGACAAATTGGACCTGCTCGCCATCCAGGAAAGCTGGTTGGTGGTGTACAAACCAGGCCAGCAAAAGGGGGTGTCCATTGAGAGCCAATCCCGGCATGTGTTGGTCATCACCGGCAAGACCGGCTCCATTCTGCTGGTAAAGAGGTTATTGCACGAGTGGGTGCGTGACCGGGCAGCCATTGTGTTCCCCTCCTGGCTGGAACGGATCAGCAGACAGACCGGTTTGGCGTATCAGGGTGTGACCATCCGCAATCAACGCACACGCTGGGGAAGCTGTTCCGCACAGAAAACCATCAGCCTCAATCAAAAATTGATCTTCCTGCCGCCACCTCTGGTCGATTACATCCTGATCCATGAGTTGTGTCACACCGTGCACATGTCGCACTCTCATTTGTTCTGGAAATTGGTCGCTCATTACCTCCCCGATTACTCGGAACGGCGAAAATTGCTGCGAGAATATGAGAAGAAGATCCACTGGTAAATGCACAGCATCACCTTGACTGGTCTCAGCCAAATGGTATCAAAGTTGCATTTATGAGGATGACCAGAACGCTTTGTTTTCATGTATAATATATCTGGTTTGTATGTATTTTTCTGCCTGGTTATTCCAGGTGATGGCTTGAGATTATTTGGATAGATGGACCTAAACTGTAAATGCAGTTTAGAATGAAAAATGCCGGTTTTGGAGTGTAAATGCTCACTATTCGTATTATCTACCTGGGCAGCATGACACGGACACCATTAAAACGATGGTCCAGTGGAAGATGTATTGAATGGGATTGTTATCCGATGACAGGATAGATAACATCTGCATTTTCAGGTGAACTTTCCAAAGTCCGCCTGAGTCCGGCAAACTGATTATCCGAAATATCCTCAAATGGCCACCGCCTGGCAGGCAGTGTGGTCATTTTATTTGGATATGTCTGGAACGATCACGAAGATCACGGTCCAAAAGAAGAACCCCAACCGCTTAACGATCGAGTTGGATGGCGAGTTTGGCTTTGGTGTGGATCGTCTCGTGGGCGCCTGGCTTCGGACAGGCGATGAATTATCAGACCGGCAAATCCAGGAATTGATCAAAAAAGATACGTTGGAAGCCGCTTACCTGACGGCAATCCGGTTTTTATCTTACCGATTGCGGTCTCGTAAAGAGCTGGAAATCCGCCTGAGCCAGAAGGGATATTCCCCGGAACAGGTGGAAGAGGTTGTAGCCCGGTTGATCGATGAGCGACTGGTGGACGACGCCCGATTTGCGGAATCCTGGCAGAGTCCCGGCAAGTCTTTCGACCGCGCAGCAGGAAGCTGATGACATTGGAAATGCGCCAGAAAGGGATCGATCCCGAGATCATCACCGGGACACTGGAAAAGGTGGCTGATGATGAGCAACTGGCGATGGACGCGGGAAAAAAGGTTCTGCGCAGATGGCAGGGTCTTGATCAGGAGAAATTTCGGAACAAGTGTGTTGCATTTCTGGCTCGACGAGGTTTTGCGTATGGAACGATCCAGCAAATCCTCCCGGTCTTATGGTCAGAATTGCAGCAATTAAATTGAATTTATTCGGCTTAATGAGAAGGTGACTATGGAACCTGTATCGATTGGATTTGTAATTGGGGCAGCAGTGCTCGCACTCGTAATTGGAGGTGCCGCCGGATTCTTCTACAACAAGAAACAGGTGGAAACCCGGCAGAAAGACACCCAGCAAAAAGCGGAGATCATTCTGCAAAAGGCGAAAGAAAACGCCAAGAGTGTCGAGATCCAGGCCAAGGATGATGCACTTAAAATACTAAAGAATGCAGAAGAAGAGGTCAGCCGGCGGCGCAATGATCTCAACCGCGAAGAAGACCGGATGCAAAAACGCCGGGCTGAATTGGACAACCGGGTTGAACGCCTGGAGCAACGCGAACAGGTCATCAACAAGCGTCAGAGTGTTCTGGATAAGCGGGCCAGTGACGTGGAAAAGATGTATACCCAACAGGTGGAAGAGCTTCAGAAGATTGGCCAGATGACAACGGAAGAAGCCCGCCAGGTATTGTTGACCGAAGTGGAAAAGGAAGCCCGGGGCGACATGGCCCGGATCATCCGCCAGATTGAGACAGAAGCCAAAGAAGACGGTGAACGGCGGGCGCGTGAATTGATCGCCGACGCCATTCAACGAGTGGCATCCGATCAGGTCGCGGAAGTCGTGACATCCGTGGTCCCACTGCCCAACGAGGAAATGAAAGGCCGAATCGTCGGCCGCAACGGGCGGAATATCCGCGCGTTTGAGCAGCAGGCTGGTGTGGATGTGATTGTCGATGATACCCCTGAAGCTGTCACGATCTCCTGTTTCGATCCAGTACGACGCGAGATCGCCCGCAGGTCTCTGGAAAAACTGATTTTGGATGGACGAATCCATCCGGCGTATATCGAGAAAGTCCTGGCCGATACCACCTTACAGGTGGACCGGATCATTGCGGAAGCAGGCGAACAAGCCGCTTTCGAAGCGGGAGTACCCGGTCTGCACCCGGAAGTGACCAAAGTCCTGGGCCGCTTGAAATACCGCACCTCCTACGGGCAAAATCAACTGGCTCATGCGGTGGAAGTATCCAAAATCGCCGCCATCCTGGCTGCCGAATTGGGCGCGAACATCGAAATTGCCAAGTCCGGCGCATTACTGCACGACCTCGGGAAAGCACTCGACCATAATGTGGAAGGGACCCACGCCCAGATTGGTGCGGAATTCGCCAAACGGTATGGGGTCAATTCCAAGGTGATCAACGCCATCGCCTCGCATCACCATGAAGTGGACCAGGAGACCGTTGAAGCGGTCATCGTGGAAGCTGCCGACGCCATCTCCGGCGCACGTCCTGGCGCCCGCCGTGAGGATCTGGAACAATACATCAAGCGATTGCGCGCGCTCGAAGATATCGCCAATTCGTATAAGGGTGTTCAGCAGAGTTACGCCATCCAGGCCGGCCGCGAAGTGCGGATCATCGTCCGCCCGGAAGATATCGACGACCTGGAAGCCACCCGGCTTGCCCGAGATGTTGCCAAGAAGATCGAGGATACCATGCAGTATCCCGGTCAGATCAAGGTGACCGTGATCCGCGAAACGCGATCCATCGATTACGCAAAATAAAAGTACTGAAATATCAAAGAAGGTGGCCCAGCCACCTTCTTTTGGATTAATCAGCTAAAAAGGGATTGTTCGACTTCTCGTACCCGACTGTGGTTTCAGGTCCATGCCCGGGCAGGAGAATGGTTTCGTCCGGCAGGGTAAACACCTGGGTTTGAATGCTGCGGATCAACTTTCGGCCGTCTCCTCCCGGAGTATCGGTCCGGCCGACTCCCCGGCGGAAGATCAAATCACCCACCAGGGCGGTTTTAATTTCCGGCAAATAGAAAATAACATGCCCGGGTGTATGCCCGGGGGTAAAGCGAACCTGGATCGAATCAGTTCCAAAGGGGATGGAAGCATTCTGGTCCAGATCACCATGGACAGGAAAACCGGTATCCACGGCGAATCCAAATTCCCTTGCGCCACCGCCAACATTCCAGAGCGGAAGATCGTCTGGATGAAGGTGGATCGGCACACCACCCGGTATGGCATGGTAGAGATTGGATGCACCTGCAATGTGATCGAAATGAGCGTGGGTGACCAACACCTGATCCAATGTTAATCCCTTCCGCTGGATCAGTTCCAGGATCGAATCGGCGCCAAAAGCCGGATCGACGATGATCGCTTTTTGGGTGACGTCATCGGTGAGCAAAACCGTTCGATTCTGTAGCGGTCCAAGGATGAATGATTTAATTGTTACTGCCATGTTAGTTTCTCTTTCCCTGCCATCCTGTTCGTCGTAATGATCCCTGATAGGATGAGCTCATTGATTGTAGTTATTCCAGATTCTGTGGGGGTAACGATCTGCAAGGCTTCCGGTTCTACATTTCCTTTTGGAATGACCACAATACTGATCAGAATCGAAACGCAGATCAAGATAGCCGAAGTGGAAAAGATGGTAAGAGGATTGTACTGGTATAGGAAACCTGCCAGGGTTGGCGAAAGGATGATCGCGAAGGAGGTTGCAGTATCGATCATGCCATAGGCTACACCCATATGCGAGCCGTGGATCAGAGGGCGAACCAACGCAAGGGATAACGCGCGTACGGCTTTGAAGCCACCCAGCAGGAAGTATCCCACCATGAACCAGGGCAACCCGGTCCCCAGCCATAAGATGGCGGTAAAGGCTAATACCGCGCCCTGACCGATGAGATATCCGTGGCGGGTTTTTAGGCGGCCCAGGGTGAAGACCAGGATGGAGTTTCCCAGGCAGCCGATCGACCCGAGGATCCCGATGGTACTTAGAGATAAACCGCGGACGTTCTGGAGGAAGTTGGGCGCTAGCGGTTGGGGGAGATAGGTGGCAAAAATGGCGAAGCAGATGATCCCCAGCAATCCCATGAAACGGGTGTTCTTGAACAGGTAGCCGCGTGGCTGAAGATCGGGGTGGACTTCGACCGGCTGGCGGGAGATGAAAAATACGACAACCGTTGAGATCACAAATAGGATGGCCGAGACACTGTAGATAGTCTTAAGTCCAAAGGCTTCCGCTATGTTTCCACCAATGAGCGGACCGGCCACAGCGCCCAGATTATAGGCTGCTGAACCAAATGTCAACGCGCCGGCGACCGTCCATTTTCCGCGCGCATGGGTGATGTAGCTGTTCATGGGTGGCATGACAAAGCCGGTGAACGCATACATCAGGATGCCGATGATAAAGATGTTCAACGAATTAGCCGACGCCATGATCAGGGTCGCGACGCAGCCGGTCACCCAGGAAATCCAGATCAGAGGACGGCGGCCGAAACGGTCAGCCAGATAGCCGGCGGGCAACTGGGTAAAGGCCATGATCAGGCCGGTGGCACCCAGGATGCTGCCAATCCCCACCGGGCTGGCGCCCAGGTTCTGAAGGTAGATGGGCTGAAAATAAAAGAACATCCCTTCACCGATGCCCCAGGTGAACAGGGATGCAGCCATCAAGAACAAATCCCTCGTCATGTGAACAACCTATCCATGGGAATTCAATTGCCCACAGTCAGCAGGGTACGATTGAAACTGGTCAGAACTCTCGGAGCTATGTGCGGTGATGACGATGTCATCTTCGATGCGAACCCCGCCGCGACCGGGCAGGTAGATCCCCGGCTCGATGGTGAAGGTGTTGCCTTCCTCCAGGATGGTCTTGTTTTCGGCGAACATATACGGTTCCTCGTGGGCTTCCATACCAAGTCCATGCCCGACCCGATGGGTGAAATATGCGCCATATCCGGCAGAAGCGATGACATCCCGGGCGGCTTTGTCGACCATCCCGGCGGAAATGCCGGGTCTGGCGACGGCTCGCGCGGAGGCATTCGCCTGCCTGACGATCTCATAGATCTGATGGAACTCCGGCTCGATCTCGCCGACGGCCAGGGTGCGGGTGATGTCGGAGAAGTAACCGTTGTATGAAGCGCCCCAATCGATCACCAGCAGGTCGCCGGATTGCAGCGGACGCTCGGAGGGTGTGGCATGCGGGTTGGCGCTGTTCGGTCCACCGGAGACGATGGGTTGGAAAGGCAGCTCGGTGTCACTGCCGGCCTGCATCAATTGGATGGCCAGCTCCGAGGCGATCTCCCGTTCTGTCCTGCCGGGCTGAATGAATCGGGAGGGTATCGGTGAGGGCTTGTTCCGCGATCTCGACGGCTTTATGCATCAAACTCCACTTCCTGATTGTCTTTCTTGATCCGCAGGGAGGATAGCAGGCTATCGGCTGATTCGAAGGTGATATTCGGGATGGTGGAGCGGAGGTACTCCATCTCCAGGAACCGGATGCGGGTGGATTCGATGCCAATTCCGCCGCGGTCGAGGTGGAGGAAGAGGCAGGCATCCTGGAATGCTTTCATCCGTTCGGTGGGATTGTCGCCATACGCAAATCCGCGCAAACCGGTGCCCTCCAGTTTTCCAGTTTCCAATTCGGGGAGGACGATCGCAGCCTCACCTTTTCGGGTGAATAGCAGCAGCGTGGGTCTTTCCATCAGGTGGAAATTGAAGCCGGTCAGATAGGTGAGCGTCGCGCCGGGGTTGATGGCGAGGGCGGCAAAACTGGATTTGGCCAGCTTGTTCAAGAGGGTCTGGATGCGGGTCTGATTCATGGGGAGTCCTCCAGGGAGAATTATATCGCAGGCCTTGCCTTGACGGGGGTTAGCTGGCATGGTATTATTGGGCTCTTGATGCGGGGTAGAGCAGTGGCAGCTCGTCGGGCTCATAACCCGGAGGTCCTAGGTTCGAATCCTAGCCCCGCTACCTAATAAATCCGTCCGAGAGGATCGGTGTTTTTTTCTGTCGAGGTCCCTGGTAGCATCGAGCTATGATATTCGAATCCTAGCCCCGCTACTAAAACAAAGGCACCCATATGGGTGCCTTTTGCATTGTGAGGCAGCGGTTCCAATCGATGGAGCGATATCAATACTTTAGCCCTCGGTATGTCTCAATTATCTGTTCTTGGGTAGATATATTATATGAATATATAGGTCAGGAGAATTGTTTGTTACTGTTTTATCATCTCGCCGGACTCAGATTTGGATGGTGCGATACCTAAAATGGTATATACGTTAACCCATACTGGATAAGGGGAATTCGATTGGCGATGGGGCAAAAAGCCCGGGCGGGAAATAAGAATTGTTAGGTTTTGCTCAAAAGCACAATTCGACCAATGACTGTATTTCATGGAAAGAAATTTCATGCGGATATGCATTCATCGTGGAAGCAAGCAAATAGGCGGAAGCTGTGTCGAAATTGAAAGCCAAAGTCAGCGACTGCTTATTGATTTGGGCTTACCATTAGATGCAGAAAAGAATAATATCCAGTACTTGCCGAAGATCTCCGGATTAGATGGCAGCGATCCATCTCTACTGGGTATCCTTATTTCTCATCCCCACCTCGACCATTTCGGCTTACTCACTCATATCTCATCGATGATTCCCGTTGGCATGGGACCTGCTGCTCGCCGCATCCTGACTGCTGCCGCACCTTTCTTACCTGGCAACTGGCCTGTTCCCTCACAGGGATGGGATTACCAGTCCGGGCAAAGTTTTGAAGTGGGTCCTTTTCGAATTACCCCCTTTCTTGTCGATCACTCGGCATATGATGCCTATGCACTCTTAATTGAGAGTGATGGAAAACGCCTCTTCTATAGCGGTGATCTTCGTGCTCATGGCCGTAAGGCAGTCCTGTTCGAGCACCTGGTTGCAAATCCTCCTACAGAATATTGATACCCTCCTTTTGGAAGGATCTTCACTTGGAAGGCTCAGATGATGACCAACATTTTCCCACTGAAGCTGATATTGAGACACAACTTGTACAGGCTTTTTCCGCTACCGAAGGTTTGGCACTGGTTCATACTTCTGCCCAAAATATCGATCGTGTTGTTTCCATCTTGCGTGCCTGCAAACGGACTGGCAGAAAACTAATCATCGATCTTTACACAGCTGCTATTCTAGAAGCAACTGGTAATCTTCATATTCCCCAATCCAACTGGCCAGAGGTCGCGTTGTTCATCCCCCAAGCTCAACGCATCCAGATCAAAGAAAACGCCTGGTTTGACCTGCTTAAACACCATGCAGCAAACCGTATTTTCATTGAGAATTTGCATGAGGCACAGAGTAAATCGACACTGCTTTTTCGCCCTCTGCATTGTCCTGACCTCGAACGGGGTAATTGTTTGAAAGGAGCCACTTATATTTATTCTCAATGGGAAGGATATTGGGAAAAAGACTCCTACAATAAGCTAAAAGAATGGTTGGAGCGCAATGCCATCCCAAAAATCAGTATCCACACTTCGGGACATGCCAGTCCCGGAGATTTAAAGAAAATCGTGACAGCGATCAATCCGCGCAAGGTGGTTCCAATCCACACCTTTTTCCCTGAACGATATAGCGAGTTATTTCAAAATGTGGAAGTGCATAATGATGGCGAGTGGTGGGAGGTATAAATGAGAAAGTTATCTGATAAATTTATGGGTGATCTTGTTAATTCCAATGGTGTGCTTCACCCAATCTTAACACGAGTAAAAAAAGACCATACATTAATGCTGGCAATTCGAGAAAATTACATCAATATCTACTATCGTGGTGGAAATATTCTCAATATCAAGGAGCACAACAAAGGTTTTTATCAAGCTTCATTTGATGATCAATATAATAAATCTGGGATTCTCATTCCTGATTCTCCAACTGAGATTAACAATCAGAACGATTCAAGGAGTTGGATTGATTCATTCCCAAGTCGCAAGAATATCATGGACGAATACTTCTCAATCTATGGCAAGGCAGAGAGAGAGTTTCAACAGTTGATTGCTCGTGAAAATAACAATTCGACCATCTCGAATGAAAGTGAATATTTCGTTTCGGATATCGAAGTTACTGAACCTTATGCTAGATTTGATATTATGGCCATCCGCTGGTTGGCAGCCCAACGAAAAAACGGTAGCAACTGTAAAGCTGCTTTGATTGAGATGAAATATGGTGATGGTGCGCTTGGAGGCAGTGCTGGCTTGCTTAAGCATCTCAAAGATATGGAAAAATTGATCTCAAATAAAGATAGTTACGCTAAACTATTGGAAACCATGGAAAGCCAGTTTAATCAACTTGATGAACTTGGATTGTTGAAATTTAATAAAGGCACAAGTAATGCAAAGGTCAAACTGAATGCCGATGAAAAGCCTGAAGTGATTTTTATCCTAGCCAACCATAATCCACGAAGTCCGAAGTTAAAAACGATTCTCAGTGATCCTGAAATTGATAAATATGCGCAGTCACAGCTATTTGATCTCAAATTTTATGTAGCCAGTTTTGCCGGTTACGGATTGCATGCAAAATGTATGCTTCCTTTAGTTGAATTTCGGAAATTGTTATCTTGACCTATACTATCGATCCCCGATTTTCTCCTCAACAATTTGCTCTTAAATATAACAAAACTGGTGGTCAAAAAATGAACCGCCAGTTTTGAAATTTCAGTATCAATTATGTGCGTAATTTGTTATTCTATCGTTTACAAAATGATATGAGTTATCTTCGCGATAATTTGATTTGAAGTGGTTTCACCACCTTCCTCAATTCATGGTTTCAATAGACAGGTTCCTGCAATGTCACTTGCCAAGGTCCCGGGATCGATTTAATTCCCTGTCCGTCCAGTTGCACAGTTAGTACACCTGTAGGAACTTCACCCTTGTAACTTCTGGTAATGGTGATTCGGTCACCATCCACACCTCCGCCCTGACCACCGCCGCCGGTGGCTACACCGCCTTCGATACCAAAGGAAAACGAAAGGCTTGGATCAGAGATGAAGGTGATCTCATAACCGTTCATCCCGACAGGATTCTGGACCCTCTTCATTGAAACGACATGTACCATTTTCGGGCCAAGCGGCACATCTTTTTCGATTACCCATTCTTGTCCAGGGACAGGGATCTCGCCCACATCGACCTGGAAAGTGGCGGTAGGATAAGGCTCTGTCACCGCGGGAATGGAGTTGACCGTGATCGTCAGCGGCCAGGCAATATCTGTCCCATTGACCTGAATCGCCCAATGATATTGATCGCTGCCCGGTTCGTTGCTTTCAACGATGAAGTCACCCGGGACCATCGCAGGCATTAAGGGAAGGTTGTTTGCGTCCAGGATCGTGGCATCCTCCAGATAACCATTGAAAATGTCGACAATCAGCCCATTTTCTGGTTTGACCGTCAGTGATCCTTGAAGGATATAACCATCTTCCAGTGGGATGATCTCATTGACCACCATGTTACCATTTAGCGAGGATCGATCTTCCACCCCTGGCTCTGCATTGGGTGATATTTCGGCGGGTATCTCAACAACCGGGGCAATGGTCAAGTCAACATTTGCATTGGCAGTCAATCGAAGCGGAATTTCAAAGGTCCAGAGTGAACTTCCTTCGCTCGTTTGCCAGAGGCAATCAAGATTGAAGGTCACATTTTGTACGTTCGACGGCATGGGTGAGTATGTGGCTTCAAATTGATATGATCCGCTGCCTGGTGTAACTCCCATACTCATATCCTGCAACTTACTTCCATCGGAAAGGCTGATCACAGGGGTAGAGTTGATAGGGATAGCTTTGGCCATCGGGCAGACCAAATTCTTCGTTTTCATCGATTCTATCGATCCCGGAGATCGAATACTTAACCAATGTCCTATCATTGCTGGCAGTCACTTCATCCACACTCAAAGTGATTCCCTTTATCGTCTGTTTTTGTGGTTCAGCCAATGTTCTCACTTATTGTCTTGAACCAGACCAAAACCCGGAATATAACCGATCCAACGCTTGATTGTTTGAGCCACAGCCGGTACCGTCAAGGTGACCACGATCAGCATCATCAGCACTACAGCGGTTGGGATCAAGACTTTCATTCGATTGTTCATATTTGCTCCTTTTTTCCTCTGAATTTCGGTGTGAATTCCAGGAGCCAGATTAAGATTTTGCGGAATTTGATCGTCAATCAACCAATCCAGAATTTGGGAATATTTGCTTTTCATCATTCCTCAATCCTTTCAGTTTCAAGCAGGGCACGCAACCTCTTCCGCGCGGCATTCAACATCCATTTGATCGTCCCTGGGGCAGTTCGAGATACTTTGCTCATTTCCTTTTCGGACATTTCGAGATAGTATCTCTGAACCACCACCGCTCTCTGTCGGGGAGAAAGCCTGGCAAGCAGATCCAGCATTTCTGCCTTCAATTGAGATCGTTCCACTTCACTTTCCACAGAAAGAGACCGCGAAAGCAACGATTTAAGATCTGTTTCGTCGGCTTCCTGCGGAAAAGGGAGAATGCGTTTTTCTCTCAAAGCCACATTCAGGGCTGCGTTCATCACACTGACCATGAAATAGGGCTCAAAAAGCCTGCACTCGTCGAATTGACGGACGCGTTCATAAAAATGCACAAATGCGTCCTGCACGACATCCTCTGCCATGGGCTTGTTGCGGGTAACCAGGAAAGCCGTTCGAACCGCTTTAACCTGGTATTTTGATATAAGAAAATCCAGCCCGTTGATGTCTCCGTTTTTTAAGCGGAGAATGGCTTGCAGATCATCCATTCTGACTCCATTTTGTTTGCGCGCTCACACAATGAATACAAACAGGGAGCAAAAAAGGTTGGGTACGATAATATTATCCTGTCTCATCGGCGCATGTTTTGATGGGAATTTGTCAAAAGACCAGTGGGAGCAATCTTTTTGTCCGGTTTTGATAATTCAAGTAATTATCCCCCAAATGTTCGAGCATAAATCTCTCTTCCACTTTTATTCGGTAGAGGTATGCAAGAGTAATGGGTACCATCATGGCTAAAATGGATATCCAATTGGAAATTGAAATTGAGATTCCCAGGAAAATGATGATTTGTCCAAGATACCCGGGATGCCGGATGAATTTGTACAAGCCAGTTTCGATGATTTCATGGTTCTCCAGTTTTGCGACTGAATATGTGAAGAACTGTCTCAGAGTGAGAATGGAATAAATTCTGATCATCAATCCTATTCCAAACAACGACATTCCCATGGCAAAAAAGGTATTCCAATGATAGATCCTGCCCAGTTTTGTTGTACCGATCGCAAATGACAGAAAGAACCCGACTGTAATCAGAATATATAGCAATCGTAGACTGCCTCTATCGTCTGAAGCTGTAACTTTATTGCTTTTTCTCTGCCGTAAATTCAAAAATACTTCAAAGAAGCCGTACATGTAGGAGACAGCAATAATGATGATTATTTTTGGATCCATCGTTGTCTTTCTTTATGTAGTTAGTGCGCTCACATAATCAATTCGAAAAGGAATTCAGAAAGGTGGGATTGTATTATTTTATCCCACCTGATCGAAACACTATTGTTGGCTGGTTGAATTTATGGCAGCAACCTCAGGTGCTATGGTTATTCCTCGATCATCAGTTCAATAGGCAAGTTGTCACCCCAAAATAATGTGTAGGTTTCGGGTAATGGTTGGAAAACTGTGAAACCCATCACAAACTCATCCTCATTCAGCCATCCACCCATTCCGCTATAAAACAACTGGGATCCATCATCTCTCAAGACATAGATTTCGCTTTGGTCATCGGTTACCATTTCTTGAAAAGATTTTAACGAAAACTCACCCATAATCAACTTTTCCATTCCTGGCCGCGCAAGTTCCACCAGGAGAAATTTATCACCAGGAGGGGCTTTCGTATCACGAGCTTCGTCAACCAGACGTGCAGAGACAATCATAAAATCTCCCATGGTTGTTTGTAGAAGCGGATAATCCGTCTCCGTACTTGAAGTTGGTGTGCTTACTACAGCAGGTATTTCCAGTGTAGGCGTTACTGTATTGGATAACGAAGGTGTACATGCCGTTATGAGACATGCGATCGTTATGAATAGGTTAATCTTTTTGGTTTTCATAGTTGTCCTTGTTATTTATATTTGATGGATTGGATCAAGTGTTGATAGTGTCCATCACGATCTCAAATACTCTAAGATGGTAAATGCTGATACCGGTGCTTGAACAGCATCGAGCGTTGGCTTTTCAATCAGAGTGCATTTGCAATTTTATGGATAGGGCTGGTTCAACCAGAGTTTATGGATACCATCACCCCTAGCCCACAGGTTTGTGGAAACGAGTATATCCACATCGACATCCCCATCCATATCGGCAATCGCCACTCCAGAGCTGTTGCGTGAATCCACCTTGATCACGCTGTCTGAAAAGTTGCCTTTTCCATCATTCAACCAAATTTTTGGACCGCCTTTCCAGCTACCCGTTACCGCATCCAAATCGCCGTCATCTTCCAGGTCACCCAATGCGGCAGTCAAGCTGTAGAGTAGGCCAAGGCTTTGTCCGCTGTCTGAAAATACACCTTTACCGTCATTGAGCCATACTTTATTGGCCGGGTCGGCTCCGCCGTGACTGGAATTGGCGATAAACGCATCCAGGTCACCATCCCCATCCAGATCCCCCAAAACCGCGGCATAGACGTTCGTAAATCCCAGTCTTTGGGTGCTGTCTACGAATCTACTAGTGCCATCGTTCAACCATAGAACCGGGGCGTTGTCAGATGCCTCGCCGTTGTTGGCGACCAATGCGTCCAGATCACCATCCAGGTCGACATCGCCCAGTGACACGGCTGTGCCAAACCAGTACCCCAGTTTTTGACCGCTATCGCTGAAAATGCCACTCCCGTCGTTTAAGAATACCTGATCGGGTTTCCCATTCCAATTGGTGACAAAGGCATCCAGATCATTATCGCCATCCAGATCGCCTAACGCCACCGACGTACTCTCCGGGCTTGTCAGGTTTTGATCTGTAATATTAAAAATTCCTTTGCCGTCATTCAACCAGACCTCGTTGGTGGTCTCCTCAGTGATGAACATATCCAAGGACTTATCACCGTTCAGGTCTCCGAAGGCGGCGCCAGTACTGGGCTTGAATTCCTGGTCACTCTTTGCGAGATTACCCGCACCGTCATTCAGCAATAGCACGCTGTTCTTATCCGTATTGCTGATCAGGGCATCGTTATCCCCATCACCATCCACATCTCCAACCACAACTGAAGCGCCATCCCCCTGGCCGAGATCCTGCCCGCTGTCAACAAAGGTGAACGGCGGAAGGGGAGCCGCAGTGGGTGAAGGAGCTGGCGTACTCGTGGGCAGAGATGGTAGTGTAGGTGCTGGCGAAGGTGTAGGCGTAATGACCATCTTGGTTTGACAGGCACTTACGAATACAAGGATCATGGCTAAACCACCCATCAGTGTAACAATTTTCCGAAACATCCTTATCTCCTAATCTTGAGTTGACATCTGAATGCAAAAGGCACAAGACCTGACTGCGAGTACAAATCAAACAGCAAAAACGAAGGTTATTCAAATTTGTTACTGGCGGTCGGGCAGGAAAGTAGAACCCCCTGGCTAAGACTCCAGGGTGTTAACGCAAAATGATCGAGCGCGCCGGTGATTATTTCTGGTTGTGGATCTATATGATTTCGTTATAATCACGATTATCCTTGCGTGTCCTCCCCGCGATATCGATCATAAAGGTAGAAATTTAAATGAGAAGATTCAATTTCCTCTATTCACTGCATTCACAACATTTCCCTTTTTGTGTCCCTTGACCACATCCAGGTGTGACTCGATCCTCTCATCAAGAGGATAGACGCGATCCATGGCAAAAATGTTCCCAAAGCCCTGAAGCGAGTTACCAGGTAAGCTGTTCGAACCGCTTTAACCTGGTATTTCGATAGTAGAAAATCCTACCCGTTGATATCTCTGTTTTTAAGCGGAGGATGGCTTGCAGACCATCCATTTCGACTTCATTTTGTTTACGCGTCCACGCAATGTATACAAATAAGGTACAAGAAAGGTTGGGTGTATCTACCCAGGCAGGTGCTCGTTTTGTTGGAGGGTGGAGGATATTCTTCCTCCACCCAACCTACACGCTACTCAGGCATCACCCAGCTTGATAATTCCCTGTCAAAGAATATCGCATCCGGATAGTTGCCTAATACAGTTTTTCGATTCAGGGGTGGATTGGTGTAAAAGTAGTGAATCGGAATGATGTATTTTGCCCCAATCCCCTCCTTAACAAATCGTTGATCGGACGGAACATCTGTGAGGTAGAAATGCTGTATAAAAGCTAGATCGATATTTTCTTCCGGCAGTCCATAAGCCCGGAACTCCTCATAATTGATTTGACTGAGATCGATATCGCCCGTAAAAAGCAATTTGATTCCATCGACGGTGATCACAAAACCAATGTTGGCGGTTTGATCTAGGCCATGCGATAGGGCTAAAGCCTCTACGTGAATTCCATCCAGGTCTACGTCCACAGGTTCCCCTGGCGCCGGATCAAGACCTATGGTCTGGTTTGGCAGCGATGAAAACAGCGAAGAGATCTTTGACTGAGAAGCGAAAACAGTATTGGGATCGTTTTCCAAATGCTGCTGGACGAGACTGTGACTGAAATGATCGCGGTGACCATGTGAGACCAGAATCAAGTCGACATTGTCGAATGGGGGTTGCGCGAGCGCCAATGAGGTTTGGATATTTTCAGGGAGAAGGTATTCGTGTTCCCATCCCTGGAACAGGGCATCGATCAGGATCTTCTTGTGGCTCGTGGTGATCATAAAACCTGCATTGCCGATAAAGGTCACTTTCACACCGGCATACATTGTCACCGTTCAGATCGGACATCTCTTCTGTTGCAATGTCAGTTATCTCTTTGTCTGAGCTATCTTCTACTGTTGGGCTGCTGATTGCGTCATTGGTTGCCTCAACTGTCAGAGTAGGTGTTGGCATATTCGTTTGAGGAGTATCCGTCGCAGAATTATCTGTTGCGATTCTGGGGTGGATTGGCTGAACACGCAGCCAGTATCATAGAGATCATGATCAAAGGAACTATTTTCCGCATTGTTTGTTTTTCCAGTTTTCCAAAGGATGTGATGTTTTCCCACTTGTGTCCTGTTATACCGCCTTTGATGGGTATCTGCAATATGAAATGTTGGGCTTCGGACTCCCCTCTCGTCTGGTTCAGCCTCGGGGGCTCCAAGAGCGAGTAGTTCGCGTGCATCCTCCACCCAACCAACATCTCCAACTATTCAGCTCCACTTCCAGGCAAATCCGATGGTCAGAAGATTGAACCCCAACCCGGCAGCGACCAGGAACTTATCATACAAGGATGGGTAAGTGGGCAATCCAACCAGATTGAAAAGGAAAAAGAAACCGGCAACAATGATATTGACCCAGCGATTGACCGGCTGAGGGAGTATCAGGGTGAGTACGACCATCAGGATCGGGGTGAGCATCAAGATGGCGACACCCATCCACATGCCCTGAGTGAAATGCACACCCCCCATCTTTCCAGGTAAAATATCACCGCTATACAGTCGAAGGACATCATCCAGGAGATATGAGCTCAACATGAGGGCAACCCAGATGGCCGATAATTTGATTGGCATGGCTACCATTTTATCTTTCCCTTCAGTAGATTTCTGATCTACCACCATGATGACAACGCTGCCCCGTTTCCGTCCCGTGTCCGCATAGCGGTGGGCCTCAGCCGTCTGCTCGAGGGGATAGCAGCGGTCGATCACCGGTTTGAGTTTCCCGGTCTCAAGCAGGTCTTTCAGGAAAACCAGATCATCCCGGCGATCAGGCGCCACCCCGGCGATCACTTTCTTACCACCGGTTATTCCGGTCCAGGCCATTTGGGGAAATGCCTCCAAACCGCCTGCCCCGGCCAAGTATAGCCCGTTCGCCTTGAGGGAGGATTTATATCGACCAAATGAAGATTTTCCGGGAACCATGTCAAAGATGACGTCATACGTCAGGCCATTCCGGGTGAAATCTTCTTTCGTGTAATCGATGACATGGTCCGCGCCAAGTGACCGTACCAACTCAAGATTCCTGGTGCTGCACACACCGGTGACTTCAGCCCCGTAGTATTTGGCGAGTTGAACCGCATATACGCCGGTGCAACCCGAAGCGCCAACAATGAGAACCTTCTGGCCGGGCTGTAGTTTTGGCCTGGTCCCTTAAAAAATAGAGTGCGGTGGTGGCGCCAAACGGGATGGAAGCCGCTTCTGCATAGGTCAAATTGGACGGTTTCAGGAACAGATTGGTGTCTTCAGCCATGCAGATATATTCGGCATACGCGCCAAATTTTATACTCGTACCAAAGACCTGATCACCAATCTTGAACTGTTTGACATCCTTGCCTACATCCACAATTTCACCCGACAACTCAACACCAAGGATAGGTTGCCTGGGTTTCCGAAACCCGAACGCCAAGCGCGACAACAAACCATAGCCGGGCGGGATGAAGGTAAAACCGCGTGCGTTGCAGTCCCCAGCGGTGACGGATGTGGCGTGGACTTTGATCAACACATCTTTGTCACTGGGGGTAGGCTTTTCAACTTCCTGGAGATGCAGAACATCGGCAGGGCCGTACTCAGTATAAACAATTGCTTTCATGGGATCCTCCAAATTCAAAAAACTTAAATGGAATGTTGTTCGGGCTGGATGTCAGGATTTTGCCACTTCCAGGCTAACCAAATAATTACTAACAGCCCTATGATCTCTACCGAGGAATAAAACAAATACATAGGGGAAGGGGCTCCAAGAAACAATGATCCGATTTGAGCCAAAATAAATAGTGCACCTGCGATGATATTTGCCCAACGATTAGCTTGATACTTTAATACCCAGGATAGGACAATCATTAAAAACGGAATTTCAAACATGATCGCGGTTCCCAATAAAAATCCAGCAGTGATCTGTACAGTTCCATCGGCCGTGAATCCTGTCATGTACATTGCCAAAACACCAGGCTCCAATGACGAGAGTTGATCAGCATACATAAAATTTAGGGAATAAAACACCCATAATAGTATGAATACAATTTTTGTATTCATTTTGACCGTTCTTATGTTTGTCCCAAGGGGAGTTACTTTGGTCGTATTCATTTAATTTTTCCTTTTTCTTGAACGATATAGAAGAGTACTGTTGAATTTAATGGCAGAAACTGCCAGTTTATGGATGGTTGATTTGATCTAGGAATTTCTCGTATGTAAAGATCCTTTCCATGTAGCTTGTATCCTTATAGGAATTGATTTCTGATACGTCTGTCTAGTCTGCCTCACACGATTTCGTAGACCACGGATCAACAGGTGTGACCGAGACCAATGGCAAACCTAAATCACGCACTTTCTTGAGCAAGCCATGCAACGCAGCCTGGTCTACTACCGGACCGGTTAGTAGCGTGTCTCCATCTTCTTCCAGTGTGATGGTCAGACCCTCGAACCAGTCTGTCCATTGAGAACCCAGGTGGCCTTTAATCCTGATTTGATAGACGGTAGGCTGAGTTTGCGTTGGTTTCATGAACGCAACTATACCGGCAGGAAGGTACTGTCGGGTAGCGACTTAAGTATGGTTTGGGAGTATTGTTTTTTTTGGGGGGGAGTTACAACACGCCGAGCTCGCGGGCGTGTGCCACGGCTTCAGAGCGATTCTTTGCCTGCAGTTTGCCAAAGATGCGTAAGTTGTGTCCTTTGACCGTACTCAAAGCCAGAACAAGCCGCTGGCTGATTTCGGTATTGGTCAGCCCCTGGGCGATCAGACGAAGAACTTCCAGCTCGCGTTCGCTCAATGGTTCGATCATGTCCGGTTTTTGGGGATGATCGGTTGATGGTTTTCTCAACCGATCCGATCAAAGGCGGAAAGGAGTTTATTCACATAAATTAACAGCGGATGTCCCATACCGCTCGTCTGCTTATCCATCCGGGGTCGAAGATCCATCAACAGCAAACGCAGCGGTTCACCTTCATCCACAAAGAGCCGAACGTAACCTTCCGGCTCGGCCAGTGTCAGGGCGCGCTCCAGTGCCGCGTGCGCCAAGGGAAGGTTTCGCTGCGCCTGGTGGGCGAGCGCCTGAACCACGAGAATTTCAATGACGCTGCCGATCCGGCTTTGGGCTTCGGCTGCTTTTAGCAGGCGCTCCAGCAATCCGGTTGCCTGAAGGAAAGAGTGCCTACCTTGATGGTTTTGGTATTCAGCCAGTAGAATCCGGGCCAGGGTCAGATGCTCGAACTCGCCCAGGTAGCTGATCTCATCGTCTGCTGCCAGCTCCCGCGTACGCGCCCAATCCTGGGCTTTGGCCAACCGGCCTTGCTTGAGATACACCTTCGCTTTCAAGGCTTCGGTCGGGCGGACATCTGGTATCGGGGTCTTGACATATGCACGACTGGCTTCATCTAACTCGAGCAGTGTTGCTTCCAAGTCTCCCCGGGATTCATTGCGCCTGGCCTGGGTGATATGCCAGCGGTAGGACCAGTCGACCAGCGTTGTTTGCTCACCCATCTCTCTGGCTTTTTGGAGATGTTCCGCAGCAGCTGCGTCTTCCCCCATCTCATGCCGGATCATCGCCAACCCTAAATGATGGTGAGCGGTGATGCTCTGGGCATCTTTGCCATGTTTTGAGGCAATTTCTAACGCCTGCTGGTAGGTTTTAATGGCTTCGCGGAGACGTCCCAGGCCAATTTGGATATCCGCCAGAGCAAATGCGCTGGCAACGTAAAAAACAAAGTTGCCCGCCTTCCGCATACTGTCCATCCAATCACCCAGGGCAGTACGGGCGGACTCCAGGTCTCCCCTTGTCCAGTGGGTGACCTCCAGCATGATCGTTGCCTGAGCCCGCCTGAAAAGGTCATCTTCAGGGATGAGTTGGAGGGCCAGTTCGGCATATCTCACCGTGGAGGAAAGATCGCCCTGGACCTGAGCATTGTAAGCGCGGGTCATGGCAATAATTGCCGGTAAGGGTTTTAGCTGCGCTTCATCCACCACGACCGTCTCTTCTGATGAACCATTCAGACACCGTTCGGCATCCTGCATACAAGCCTCGCTTGCCTCAGGTTCGCCGGCATCCATGAATGCCTGAGCCATCTGTGTACAGAGCAGCGGGCGGATACGAATGACCTCTTCCGGCAGCTTCTTGACCCAGCCCAACCAGGCAGCCGATTGGAAGCGCTCCTCCATACCCTGCCAGGCCAACTCAGCCAACCCTGCTGCCCGCCTAAAATCACCGGAGGCAAGAGCATGCTGATACGCTTCGGCTTCATCCCCGTTCTGTTCAAACCACATGCTGGCGCGAAGATGGTATTCTGCGATTCCTACGGCAGACAACCTTTGTCCCAATCGCTGGCGCAAGATCTCCCTGAAGAGATGATGATAGCGATACCAGTTCCGCTCGTTATCCAGTGGGACAATAAACAGGTTGGCACGTTCGAGATATGCCAGGGTTTCCTGCCCGGAAATGGAGGGATCAAGATAAACAGCATCGCATAGCGGATCCGCATAGGCGGTCTAGAATGGATGTTCGCAATAGAAACCCTTGAATATTTTCGGGCTGCTGATGCAAGACTTCTTCGAGCAGGTAATCTAATACGAAATGGTCGCTTCCGGTGAAGGACCGAATAAAACTGGTGGTGTCCTGCTGCCCTTGCATGGAGAGAGCGGCTAACTGCAGCCCGGCGATCCAGCCCTCGGTTCGGGTTTCAAGAGCGGCGATGTCCTCAGAGCTGAGGTGGAGAGTCATTTCCCGGTTGAGGAAATCTGCGGCTTCGATGGAGGTGAAACGCAGGTCGGTGGCTCGCAGTTCAACGAGTTGACCGCGAGTACGGTAGCGCGGCAGGGGCAGGGAAGGATCCTCGCGGGTGGTGATGATCAGGTGCATCTGCGGTGGGAGGTGATCGAGCAGGAAACCGAGGACTTCATCCACCGGTTTGGAATCGAGTAAAGTGATAATCGTCCAGGACAAGGAAAATATCGTCCCGGAAAGATGAAAGCTCATTCAGCAGGGTGATCAGGATCGATTCGAGCGGTGGGGGTTGGGGGGATTCAAGTAGCGCTTGTGCCCCTTTTCCGCTACCCGGCGCGACGGATTGTAACGCCGCAATGAGATATGTCAGAAATCGGATAGCGTCGTTATCCCCTTCGTCCAGCGACAGCCAGGCGACCGGTTTCCCACAGCCGGCAATCCATTCGCTGACCAGGGTGGTTTTGCCGAACCCGGCCGGGGCTGAGATAAGGGTCAGTTTTGTGGAGAGACCTTCGTTCAGCCGCTCGATCAGGCGGGTGCGGAGGACGATGTTGGGTCGTGGTGGTGGGGCGAACAGCTTGGTGAGCAGCAGTGGTTCGGACATTCTAGGAATAAGTATACATCGCTCATCCAGAATAGGGAGGATAAGAGGGATTTTTTTGATTTATTACAGAACACTCAACCCACCTACAATAATTATCCTGTATTAATCAGAAATTTGGGGAGGTATTACTCGTGTTGCTTAAATATGGATATAGAATCAATGAAGATGTAGTGCCTGATGGTGGGGTATATAGGTACACAATCAGAACGAACACATTAAATGATGTATTCAGCTTTGGGAGGAAAGATAATTGGGTGATGAAGGATCTCCTGACAGTCCACTTGCCCTTTGGCGAACCCCGTGCGGATGTGGGACTGCTGAGCGGCACGGATAAGGCATACACCGGGCAGCGAGATATGCCCGGCACCGGGTTGATGGATTACAAAGCAAGGATCTACGACCCCTGGTTGGGACGCTTCGTCCAGCCGGACAGCATTGTGCCCGGGCCTACCAATCCGCAGAGCTGAAATCGATATAGCTACGTGGTGAAGAGATCCCATCCTATTCAACGATCCAACTGGTCATGATGTCGGGTGTGCAGGTATGGATGCATCTGCCTGCTGGTTGGGCAACGCGTCAAGTGACCTCGTTAACTCGCAAATCGCAGGGGATGGAGGCGGACCTCGAATTCGCGGTGGAAGACATGGCGGAGACCTGTTTATTCCGTATGGCGAATTCCCTGATCTCGGAGATTTCATTTTGAGGGAATGTGGTGATTATGAGGTCGCTGGTAATTTCCCCAATAATGCATGTGTAACACAGCAAAATGGGTATACACATTATCTGCAAACGGAGGAATTATTAAGCAATCATCCATTCGTACAACCAGATTATCATTCTTGGGGATTAACACTGGTTCCATTTACGCAGATAAATATTGCGGTTGATAGATATAATAATACTTATGTATCAGGTGGTTTTTCTGTTGGAGCACCAAACCTAGGGATAAGCTTATCCACAGGTTTTATTTGGCCAATTAATAATCACACAATACCAACAGAAGCGGAACTGGGGGAAAAGTTAATGAGCGGGAGCCTGTCTGTCTCAGGTGGGTGGGTAGCACAAAAAACAATATATATTACTACGGTTGATTGGAATACTATCGAGGAAGGTATTACTCCATTTCCTACATTCGGAATAACTTGGATTTTACTGGGAGGGAGGTGGAATAGATGATACTATTCGTCCTTTTACTTGCTTTCGCAATCTGTTTTGAAATAATATCTGTATTCTATCCTAGGAAATTACTACTTTGGTATTTTCGTTATCAGAATACACTCAAGAGGTTAACTCCGTTCTTCTCAGAAAATCTAATTGTGAAAGTCTTTGAAAGAAACTATGCCTTCGCAATCTGGTTCTTCCGAATTTCGTCATTTATCATGATTTTAATATGTCTTTATGTTCTGTACTTAATCACCACAGGGAAATTGGTTTTTTGATCGAAGAATTGAAGATACTGTCTTGAATGTCAAGAAGAAATCACTGAATTTTGGGCCGGGTTGTGCATCCAACATGAAATCCGCCTAAACATTTTAAATTGCCACGAGCGACAAAAGAGGTGATGAACTACCTCCCCGCTCCCTCATCTCGCCTTGCACATGTCCGGGCCCGCCAGGCTCACCGTCCACAAACACTGGTTCTTGTGGAGCAGGCAGTCCGGGTTATGCGATAATTAGGTGATGAAGGATCTGCTGACGGTCCACTTGCCCTTTGGCGAACCCCGCGCGGACGTGGGACTGCTGAGCGGCACGGATAAAACCTACACATCACAGCGAGATATGCCTGGCACCGGGTTAATGGATTACCACGCCCGGGCTTACGACCCCTGGCTGGGACGCTTCATCCAGCCGGACACGATTGTGCCCGGAGCGGCCAATCCGCAGAGCTGGAATCGATATAGCTATGTAGCAAATGCCCCGATGAGATTTACCGATCCTTCAGGCAATAAACCTTGCGACGAAGAATGGGGATGTGAAGGTAAAGGTGAAATCAACTTCGGCACTACAGTGGCAAAGGTGATTGCTGATATTTCAACTAAGAGTGGTGAGCTGATAAATCAGTATGGGGTAGTTTTACCAAAACCAATTGGTATGGGACGTGGGCCAAACCCTGCCTTGGAATTGTTGCAAAAACGGATCAATGACAGCCCAAACGCGAGGTATTTTGTCACTGGGTTTGACAAAAGGATGATGGGGTTCTTCAATGAAACGGGGGAGTATTCGATCACAAGATTAGGTAAAGGATGGATGAAATCCCTAGGAAGGTTAATTGCTTTATATGATCCTATTACAATGAGTCTTGGGTATGTAATTAACATTAGCCCTAATTTAATCGAGAATACACAAAATCATTATTCTGGTAATCACATATTTGCAGACCTCGTTGTCGATACTGGTGGCTTTTTGGCATCTGAAATATCCGAAAAAATTATTGGTAAAACACGACCAGGTCTAGGATTAAATTGTTGGTGTAAGTATTGGAGCCATTTGGGATGACATTGCAAGAAAGGAAAATTGGTCCGGAAAAATCACTTATCATTATAACCAAGTTGATGTAGGGTTAATTATTCCCGCATACGAAGGACCTACCACGAATATGTATGGCGCTACCCATTAAAGGTGAATAATGAAAGAATTTATGCAAATTAGGGGTTTTCTGATCGCCTGGTTTATTTCAGCTATAGCCAATTACTTCACATATATGATCATTGAAAATAATTCAATCATAATAATTTTCAGAGTAACATCTATAAGTATATTTGTCATCGACCTCTTACTATACCTAATTGTTCTTCAGCGTACCAAGAGTATATCTAGTACCTATCTAGTATTATTCTGCGCATTATTACTACCACATTTAATAACGATCTTTAATATTGTTCAATATTGTTAATTCTTGGGATGATCCTAGGCGGAAAGTTGTTGCACTGTTGATATTAACTATTATTTTGATTGACATGGTTTAAGATTCGTATATGCAAAGAGAGAAGCTGAGAAAAGATTTGTTTACCCATCCAATGAGTTTTGGGGTGATTTTCGGGCAAATGCTTGCTACTCCAGATCTAGTTTTGCCAAGTGATACTGAAAAGTGGTTTCGGAGTCGAACAAAAATCTTCCAATCAAGCCTTGCTCTATCCGCTGTTTCAATACGTGTGTTTATCAGGACGAATAATTTGATGAATGATCCGTTAACCATTGGAATATTACTTTCAATAATAATAATTATGATGAACGAGGAAGTATTCAGGCTATTATTTCTTGCATTGGAACTGAAAAGAATTGAGATGGAGAAGGGAAGAAGTTTATTGTAAGAACTTCTTATAAATCATTTATTACAAAAACAAACGATGAGTAATTGGTAGTTTCTATTGACAAATTTGCAATGAGTAGGTCGGATTTATCGTCCAATGCCAAACCGACCATCCAATTATGTGCCATCACCGACAAAAGTGTGGATGAACTACCTCCCCGCTCCCTCACCTCGCCTTGCACACGCCCGGACCCGCCAAACTCACCGTCCACTGTCACTGGTCCTTGTGGAGCAGGCAGCCCGGGTTATGCGATAATTAGGTGATGAAGGATCTGCTGACCGACAACCTGTCCTTTGGCGAACCGCGCGCGTGGACGTGGGACTGCTGATCAAACTCACGCAATATTGCGAAACCGCTAAAACAACAGACCTGCACGGTTGGCAGGTCTGTAATTTACCAGGGATCGTATTTTGCGTAAGAAAATGATCCCGAAAAATCCATTTGCTATCCAGAGACAAGTTTAAGTAAAAACGAAAGTCTGATGGATTTTTTGCACCTTATTACTGTATCGATATTTTCGTCAGTCGGTGCATGTCTGTTTTGAGCGCCTGATACAAATTGCGATACACTTCATAATACTGTTGGTAGGTACTAATATTTTTATCGATTGGTGATCTTCGCGTTTTTGTGCGAACACAATTTTCAGATACCTTTAGTACTCCTTCGGCATCCTGATCTGCTGCGATCGCTAACAGCGCTGCACCATAAGCCGGACCTTCTTCAACCTCCAGATTGACCACATCAGTTCCGAATACATCCGCCTGGATCTGGCACCATAATTCGCTTTTTCCACCACCCCCAATTGCTCTGACCTGCTCAATCGGGACGTTTAATCCTCGCATAATTTCCAATCCATCGAGAAGTGAGTATACAACCCCTTCCATAACAGCACGGATAAGATGAGCAGCAGTGTGCCTGCTAGTCAAACCAATAAATGCACCTGTGGCAAATGGATCCAAGTGAGGGGTTCGTTCTCCAGTCAGATAAGGTAGGAAGATCAACCCTTCGCATCCGGGTTCAACTTTTACTGCCTGAGCAGTTAACCTGGCATAATCAATATTTCCGTTAGGTTCACCTAAGTCAGTATTCAAATTCTGGAAGGTGTCTTTTAACCATCGAAAAGAATTCCCTGCCGAGAGAGTGACCGCCATTAAATGATATTTTTTGGGTACAGCATGGCAGAACGTGTGCAACCTGCCTTTTGGATCAAACGTGATCTCATCATTGTGGGCAAAAACCACACCGCTGGTTCCAATACTACTGCTCACCAATCCTTTGCGGACTATGCCGGTCCCCACGGCTGCGGCAGCGTTATCCCCGCCACCAGCAACCACTGGTATTCCTGATGGAAACCAAATTCAGCAATCCCAGGTAATAGTTTTCCTGTCACCTGTGAACCTTCATAAACTTTTGGCAGCCACTGAATGGGTATTTTCAGTTTCTCAAGAATTTCGCTGTTCCAATCCCTGTTTTTTAGATCCAGAAGGAGAGTCCCTGCGGCATCCGAACAATCGGTTGCGTATTCACCGGTCAGCTTGAAGCGGATGAAATCTTTGGGAAGTAAAACCTTTTCCAGCTTCTCATAAGCTTTCGGTTCATTGTTCCGCAACCAGAGGATCTTTGGTGCTTGAAAACCTGTCAAAGCTGGATTTCCAGCAATTCGATCAGGTTCTCATGACCGATTAGATCTGTGATTTGTTCACATTCCTTGGAGGTTCGTTGGTCATTCCAAAGTAAAGCACGCCTGATGACCTGGTTCTGTTTGTCCAGAAATACAGCCCCATGCATTTGACCCGTCAAGCCTATAGCACAAATCTGCGTTATTTTAACATCTGCCAGATTTACTAATTGCTGCAATGCTTCAATGGATGCCTTCCACCAATCTTCAGGTTCTTGCTCACTCCAAAGGGGGAAAGGGGTATAAATCGGATACTCGACCATCGCGCTGGCTTGAATTTTGCCCTGCTCATCGATGAGCAGGGCTTTTACACCACTTGTGCCAATATCGATCCCAAGGAATAGTTTCATCTTTACTCGCTAATTAACGAACACCGAGCAACAAATCCATCGTCAGCTGATCCAACCGTTCATATGCTTATACCACGTTTCGCAATCTCAACGCGATCAAACTTGGCTGCGCGAAGCTTCGCCAGGTTTTCCCGGCTATAAGCACCAAGCAAAGCAGACGCACCTTCTTGTCCGAATTGATCTCCGAAATTAATGCCTGGATTTCTTTGTCGTTATTCCATTGTTCTGCTTTTTCTTTGAGAATTAGATATGTCCGCATACAGCCGCGGCCAAAATCTTTGACCCCTTCATAATCTTCAGTTCGGAAAGCGTGCGCATCAAAATGGCGGGCACCGTCATATTTGACATCTTCCAGGAATTTTACCAGGAAAAATGCACTCTTTATATCAACCATACCAAACCGGAAATCCTGATCATAGCGGCCAAAGCGCTGATCATTCAAGTCGATGTGGAATAGTTTCCAACTTCCCATGCCTGGGCAACGCCATGGAGGAAGTTCAAGCCCGCCATGTGTTCATGGGCAGTTTCAGGATTTACGCCCACCATATCAGGGTGATCAAGTGTTGCAATAAAGGCAAGCATATGACCGATCGTGGCATTATACATATCGCCGCGTGGTTCATTCGGTTTTGGTTCCAGGGCAATCTTCATGTCATATTTCTTGTCCAGGATGTATTCGCAGAAGTAATTCATCGCTTCACGATTGCGTTTAATCGCATCCACTGGGCTCTTTGCAGCATCCGTCTCGACACCTTCCCGACCACCCCAGAATACGTAGACTTTCGCGCCAAATTCCGCCCCGAGATCAATGGCATCCAGTGTTTTTTGAAGGGCGTAAGCTCGGACACGAGGATCATTGGAGGTAAATGCGCCATCTTTGAAGACCGGATCGGTAAATAAATTGGTAGTAGCCATCGGAACCACCAAACCAGTTTCTTTGAGTACCTTGTGAAATTCACTTTTTATTTGATCTCGTTGAGATGGTGTGGCATCAATGGGAATCAAATCGTTATCGTGGAGGTTTACACCGTAAGCGCCAATTTCTGCAATCATCCTGGCGATTTCCATTGGGCTTTTACGTTCACGGACTGGCTCACCAAATGGATCCCGACCTACGCTACCTAACGTCCACAAACCAAATACAAATTTATGTCAGGTTTTGGTTGATATTTATTTGTCATTTTAAATTCTCCTGTTCAAAGAAATTATTATTTGTTCTGTCTTTGCATGATTATTCTTCTTCATCTTCTGGAACGAAGCTGGAATTACATGACTCCAAATATAAACAATAATAAGGAAACTAAAACAATCATAAAACTTATTTTAAAGAACGATTGTAAATGGTTGTAGCATCAAGATTATTCCACCAATATTCCTGCGATTATCAAAATTTAATGGGTTTGTAAATTTGTGTGAAATTCCGTTGAGAATTTGCAACAAGTTAATTAGAAAAATGTACACGAACATTATCGCCACAAAATAACAAATGAAAGGAACAGCAATAATATTACATTATCGATTTGGGTTTGTTCCGGAATTGTTAAAAATATACTTCCATAGAAAATACCAATTGCAAAGACAACAGATACGATACGGTAAAACAAAAGGAGGACGAACTTTTTTATTGGTCATTATGATCTCCAACATTTTTAGCGAGGCGGAGGAATCCCCTGCCTGCGGTTGTTAATACTTGATATCAATTTGTTTCTTGTTTCAGCAGATTTTAGAATTGAATCGCAAATAACTGCTGCCTTGTATCCATCATAGAATGTCGCTCCATATGGGGCAACGTCTTTATCATTAACAATGCAATCGAGTAAAGTGGGTGATTTCATGAATGAAAGTGTGTTCCCAACCAATGATATGACCATGGGGCCACCAATTACTATAGAAGGGATGATATCCTTCGGTGATACTTATATTACGGAAACCTTCAGTCCCTGGGTTCGTCTCCGAAGAAAGCTCATCCAATTCATTTATCCGCTCTAAGTTATAATCGAGAACCTTTCTCTCCGTTGATTTCTAATACTTCACCGTTTTTATGGCCAGCTGCAAACCGTGAAGCTTCCAAAGTGCCAATTCCACCATCGGCAAATTCGACACAGGATACAAAAGCATCATCCACTTCCACCTTGAAAGTTCCCCATCAGGTCCGTCTCGTTTGATCAATAAATGTTTTTGCCATTGCGAAACTCCAGCAATATCACCAACCAGATAATGAGCCAAATCGATGATATGTGCACCTAGATCTCCTAAGGCACCAGATCCAGCTATTTTTTTATCAAGTCTCCAAATCGCAGGTGTTCCATAGTGAGGCATAATCCATTCCTGAAGATATACGCCCGGAAGTGGTAAATACGGCCAAGCTTTCCACTGCCTATCAGATCTTTCTGAACCGTATGGCAGGGACAAATCGGTAGTTGAAAGCAACCATATTCTTGACCTTTGCTTTTTCAACCGCTTCAACCATCCTCATCGCTTCTTCAGCTGTGCGAGCAATCGGTTTCTCACAAATCACATGTTTTCCGGCTTTTGCTGCTTCAATGGACGGTAGCGAATGAACTGCATTCGGACCACAATTATCAAATAATTCTATCTTTTCATTCTCAATAATTTTATGCCAATCCGTATAGGCTCTTTCGTACCCATAGCGTTTGGCTGCTTCATCTACACCGTCAGCATTTGTACCAGCGATAGCAAAACCGGTATGCCGGTGGAGGATACATCATGTAAGGAATGGTTTTATATGCATTTATATGAGCTTTGCCCATAAATGCATAACCCAACATTCCAATTCCAATATCCTTTACCTCTGTACTTTTAGGTCCAGCCATCGTTGTGAAACCAGTTTCTTTTTCTGACATATTACCTCCTCAAAATCATTTTTTCAAATGAAACTTGCAATTTGAACCAATTTGACTTTATTTTTTAGAAGCAAAAGCAGCATCAAAGGCGACATCCGATGCAGCAAAATCTTGGGATTTCATCATCGTCAAAGCTTCTGGAGCACCCCATTCACGATTCATTCCACTATCTTCCCACTCAATGGAGAGGGGACCAGCATAACCAAACCGATTTAAGCACGGATTAAACGATCCCATTTACATCACCATGTCCAGGAGAGACAAAATCCCATCCACGTCGAAGGTCACCGAAATCCAGATGACTTCCCAGTATACTGTTCGACCATTCAATTAACCCGCGAGTCCTTCACATGAACATGGAAAATTCTTGCCCCAAATTCATTGATGAATTCAACAGGGTCAATAAACTGATGAATGAAATGTGAAGGATCAAAATTAAACCCAAAGGAGGGATGATTGTTGACGGCATCCAAGGCTCGTTGTGATGTGACAAGATCGTAGGCAATTTCTGTGGGATGCACTTCGAGGCCAAATTTCACATCATTTGCTTTGAAAACATCCAAAATGGGAAGCCACATATCTGCAAAGAATTGATAGCCTCTGTCAATCATATCCTGGGTTGTGGGTGGAAAGAAATATAAATTCTTCCACACGGGACTACCTGTAAAACCATTTACAACTTTTAGCCCCATTTTTTTTGGCAGCGACTACTGTATCTTTAAGTTCTTGTTGAGCACGTGCGCGAACACCATCGGGACTACCATCTCCCCAAAGTCGATCTGGCAAAACAGCGCGATGTCGTTCATCAATCGGGTCATCCGCCACACATTGCCCCACCAGGTGAGTGCTGATCGCAAAACATTTCAAGTTATATTTGTTAAGGATATCCCATCTACCTTGGACATAGCCATCATCTGATAAAGCTTTATCCACTTCAAAGTGATCTCCCCAGCAAGCCAGTTCGAAGCCGTCAAAACCCCATGCACTGGCTTTCTTGGCAACATCTTCAAGGGTCAGGTCAGCCCACTGGCCGGTAAATAAAGTAATAGGTCTGCTCATGCATTGTTTCCTTTCGAAAATTAGTTTATTTATAATCTGGCAACTGAATTAATTTACCGCCCTGCATAGCAGATTCATGCGCCAAAATACCTACAGAAGTCCAGTTTGCAGATTTAAACACATTTGGGAATGGATCCCGGTCTTCCAACACTGCCATCAGGAATTCATGTGCGAGATGGGGATGTGAGCCCCCATGGCCAGAGCCCTGGATGAAGGATAAGATGTTTGTTTTCTTCCATATCATAGACACACTTGGTTGTGAATTCCTGGATTCCTTAGGAAGATAGTGGGCATAATCTTTCATTGGACAATGTTTTGCTTCCTCTTCGCCCATATGAACAACCGGCTCTTCATTGGACATCAATTGCCATTCAAAACTCAATTCGCTACCATATACATCAAAACTTTCTATATATTGGCTGCGACATCAAAAAGGGAGCGGGTTACTTCCGCAGAGAGATCTGAGTTTTTGAGTTTGATATGAGCAGTTTCTACTGCAAACGGAGAACCATATTTGGGAATCAAGATGATCTGCTAATTTTTCCTGAACCAAAACAGGAAACATACTCTGCCATTCCCCCACCTATGGCAAGACATGGGCTGACTACATGGGTTGCATAGTGCATTGGAGGAAAACCTTCCCAATATCCCGGCCAACCATACATGTTCTGTTGGTGGGAGGCCCGCAAGAATTGGATCTTTCCCAATTTACCTGTATCACGAAATTCTTTTACAAAGAGATATTCTCGGGAATAGATGACAGTTTCCATCATCATGTATTTTTTGCCAGATTCTTTTTGGGCTTCGATGATTTGCCAGCATTCATCAACTGATGTAGCCATGGGAACAGTACAGGCTATGTGTTTACCTGCTTTGAATGCCGCAATACTCATTCGGGCATGTTCATGGATTGGTGAGTTGATATGAACAATATCAACATTCGGATCTTCGATGATTTTTCAAAACTGGAATACCGGGCCTTTATGCCAAATGCATTGCCGATCTGATTTAACTTTTCTTCATTGCGTTGGCAAATCGCATACATATTTGCATTTGGATGACGTTGGTAAATTGGGATGAACTCTGCGCCAAATCCTAAACCCAACAATTGCTACATTCAATTTTTTGCCATAATACCTCCAATAAGGTGAGTCTCCATTACTTCATTAAGTTCTTTGAGGAAAACAACACCGTCGGCTGCCAGGGCATCCTGTGAAAGGCCAAGGGACGCCATATCGCCGCAGCTTTTGCAATACTCTTTACTTTATTCGTGAAAGATTCAATAACCAGTACCCCATCAAAATTGATATCCTTTAATGCTTGGGCAATCTCTGTCCAGGGGATATGACCTGCACCTGGCGTACCACGGTTATTTTCATTGCTATGCACCTGGATCAGTCGTGAACCGACCTTACGAATCGCGTCACCCATTGAATTCTCTTCAATATTCATGTGGAATGTATCCGGCATAATTTTACAGGCAGGGTGATTTACCCTATCCACTAGTTCGATAGCCTGCTCAGCAGTTGTTATAAAACTCGTTTCAAACCGATTGAGGGGCTCCAAGCCAAGGGTAACTCCTTTTTTGGCGGCGTACTCCGATAGGTCCTCAGAATTTTAACCAGGATCTTCATATCGTGTTCGCGTTCTTCAGCTGATTGCTGCCAGGTACGACCCACTGCTGAGTAGAAGGGACCGACAAGATTTTTTCCACCTACCAACGCCAGACCATCTATGCTTGCCTTTAGATACTCAACTCCAGTTCTTCGGACATTGGGGTCCGCATCGATTAAATCACGATCGGGACTCATCGCTGCGCAAAAACTGATGCTATTGATACCGGCTTTTTTTATGATCTCGCTTAATTTCTTGAAATCAAGCGTTTTTGGATCATCCATCGGTATCTCAATGTGATCACAACCCATTTTTGCGATTTTTGGTGCCAATTCTTCTAATTCTGCAATTGTGAGTGGTGCTGTCCAAATCCAGGTGTTTACTCCGTATTTCATGTTAGTCTCCTGTTTCTGAAAGATTAGTAGAAAACAATTTATGATTCGATCCTTTACCTTCTTCATTAAACAAATGCAAATAAGCTTTATTGATATCGAAGCTGACTTTATCACCATGTTTCAACTGGACCAATCCTGCGACCATGCTCACGATCTCGCCTTCGCCACATTTGATATGAATGACAGTCTCTGCTCCCAATGGTTCTGCCAGGATGACCTCACCCTGATATTTGCCGGATTGAGAGATCAACACTTCTCCGGACGAATACCAACTTCCAATTTGTTATGTAACCAAATTTCCATCGATATCAATGTCAATGCCCAGGTTTGTCAGGGATAATTTGCCAGCTACCATTGTCCCGGAATGCAAGATTGATCCGGGGTGAGCCAACTAGTTTGGCGACATAGGTACTGGCGGGGCGATCATAAATATCTTCTGGTGTGCCAACCTGGACGAATTTGCCATGGTTGAGTACTCCGATTCGGTCTGCCATGGTGAGGGCTTCGATTTGGTCGTGGGTAACATAAAATGTGGTTACGCCTTCTTCTTTTTGAAGATGTTTTAATTCTGCCCGCAAGCGCTTCACGTAATTTTGCATCCAGATTGGAAAACGGTTCATCCATTAAGAAAACATGCGGACGACGAACGATCGCACGTCCAATGGAAACACTCTGCATTTCCCCACCTGACAGTTGGGCCGTTTTCCGATCCAATAGATGGGTAATACGTAACTTCTCCGCCGCACTTTCTATCTGGTCGGATCTCCTCTTTCGATTGTTTTCTCCCTGGAGCCTTTAAGGGAAAAGCCATATTTTCATAAACCGTCATCGTTGGATAAAGTGAGTATTGTTGGAAAACTATCGCGACATCCCGATCAGCAGGGGAGAAATCATCACAAACGACTATCAAGCATAATGTTTCCGCTATCTGGTTTTTCCAGGCCACAAATTACCCTTAGAGTTGTCGATTTTCCTGCCCCTGTGGGTCCGAGAAGAACGAAAAATTCGTTATCCTTGACGGTAAATGAAACATCCTCTAATGCAGTAATAGTTCCGAATGTCTTTGTAATATTTTGGAGGGATAAGTTCACTCATGGTCTACTCCAGTACCAAAGCCGCTTCAGTGGCAGGATTGAAAAATCTCACCATTTGCGGATCTAGGTCAAAATTGATTTTGGACCCAAGCTTGTCAGTTCCGCCTCGATCTGATACGCACTCTGATAATGTCTTTTCACCCAGATGAAGTCCAGTAGGACATTGCTCCCGTTCATTTCGGTTAAGAATAACTTGGCTTTGATTTTTTTCTCAGGACAACTTTAGCCGCTTCGGGTCGAAAGCCTAATTCAAGTCTTTATCTTCACCCACCTGTGCTCAATATCGCTTTTTTCCACTTATCTTCAGGTATGTATTCATTGCCACCAGGTAAATGAACTTTCCCATCGCTGTAATGACATTTAACCATGTTCATTCCAGGGCTTCCAATGAAGTTTGCAACAAATAGTTTGGCAGGGTTATGATAGACTTCAGCGGGGGTACCAATTTGTTGAATCGCAGCATCTGACATCACCACGATCCGATCACCCATTGCCATGGCTTCGATCTGGTCATGGGTGACATAGACTGTGGTCGCATTTTGTGCAATATGAAGCGCTTTGATTTCTGCCCGCATTGTTTCTCGAAAATCTGCATCGAAGCGCCCAATGGTTCATCCATAAGGAATGCTGCCGGTTGACGAACAAGTGCACGGGCTAACGCTACCCGCTGCTGATCTCCACCACTCAATGCACCGGGCTTTCGTTTTAAAAGATGCTTGATCTTGAGAAGAGTGGAAACATCTTTCACACGTTTCTCAATTTCATGCTTCTGACAGTTTGTGCCTGGAGTGTGAAAGCAATATTTTCCCAGACCGTTAAGATGAGGTATAAAGCATAAAACTGGAACACATATGCAATATCTCGAGCACTGGGATGCGCCCAGGTTACATCTCGATTATTCAAAAAAATATTTCCACTGCTAACAGTTTCCAATCCTGAAATCATTCTTAGGGTGGTCGTTTTCCCGCATCCAGAGGGGCCAAGCAAAACAACAAACTCACCATTTTTAATTGTTAAATTTATAGGTTTGACAGCATATTTTTCTGCAAATTTCTTTGTTACATCCTTAATTCAATTGTCGCCATAATGTATTCTGCTCCTTTACCGGCGCACTGCGCCAAATGTGACACCGCGTAGAAGATAATTGCGCAATGCAAATGTAACGATCGCGACCGGGATTAAGAACCCCATAGCACCAGCTGCAATTTGTGCCCATTCGATCCCTCCGGTTCCAAGGACTGAAGGAATACTCGGGGGTGCAGTTCGAGCTTTTTGTGCTGTCAACATAACTGCAAATGCGTATTCATTCCAGGCAAAAATGAGACAGAAATACTGTTGTTGCTGCAATCCCGGTTATCGTTTGTGGAAGTACAATCTTAAAAAATGCCTGAAGCCGGCTGTAACCATCCACAAGCGCAGCTTCTTCATATTCTTTAGGTATTTCATCAATGAAACCCTGAAGCAGCCAAACTGAGAATGATAGGTTGAATACAGTATATAAAATAATCAATCCAATCGTCGTGTCATACAAACCAAGTTGTCTGTAAAGCAGGAATATAGGTATGGTAACAACCACAGGAGGAAGCATCCTGGTACTCAAATAAAAAACAAATATCTCCTTTACCACTAATTTTAAATCGGCTGAAAGCGTAGGCTGCAAATAGACCAAATGTCACAGATAAAATAGTGGAAATACCAGCAGTTATGACAGAGTTTTTCAAGTATCCAACATATTCACTACTTCCCACAATTTGCTGTCCTCGATTTAACATTACTTTTTCAAACCATTTCAAATCTGGATCACTCTTGAGTTCATTCAATCCTTGAGCTTCGGTTACCTGGCGTCGTTGGGTTAATAATCCAATAAAGCCTTCCATACTTGGTTGGAAGAAGACTTTAGGGGGAGCTGCAACAGCATCTGCCCGAGATTTAAGAGAAGTCAATGCCATCCAAATAACTGGTATCAAAACAACTACTGCAATAAGCACCGATATAATGGCTTTTATATTCCTGGAAAGATTGGATTTCGTTGTAACTTTATCAACTCGGGAAGCAAAATTGATTTGTTTTTTATTTGAGGTAGCCATTTATTATCCCTCTTTCGCTTTATTTAGTGCAGTTATATATAAGTTGCTGACAGCGATAATTACTACAAGAACAATTACAGCCAGTGCACTTGCTTCCCCTGTCTTAAATTGACCAAAAAAGGCTCGGGTATAAATATCAACTGAAATTACCTGTCGATGCACCTGGTCCACCCCCCGTTAAGCCCATCACCAGATCAAAGCTTTTAAACGCTTCGATCGCGCGGAAAAGGACTGCAATCATTACCAAAGGGGCTACTTGTGGTAATGTGATTTGCCAAAATTGAAACCAGGAACTCGCGCGATCAATCGCAGCTGCTTCATATAAGTATGCAGGTATCGCACTTAATCCAGAAAGAACCAGTAACATGACAAAAGGAGACCACATCCAGACATCAACAATCACAATCGCCCATAATGCCAAATCTGATTTTGCCCAGCCAGTCTGTCGTTAACGGAACTCCCAACCACGAGATGAGATAGTTAAAAATTCCATACCCCGGATTAAACATTAATTTCCAGAATAACCCAACGACAACAGGGGAAAGCATCATAGGAATGAAGATGATTGTTGTAATAATTTCGCTTCCAAAAAATTTTTCACGCAATAACATTGCAAAGCCAAAACCAATACTGTTTGTAACATAACTGAGCTAATGCATATTTTCCAGTGGTTGCAAAATAATTCCAAACTTGTTCATTGCTCAGCAAATTTTAAAGTTTTCAAATCCTACCCAAACCGGGAGTTGATTTCCGATTACTGAATATTTTTTAAACTCAAAAAAATGCTGTAAAAAAGAGGAAAAATATTGATAACAATTAACAATATTAAAGTTGGCCATATAAATAAATTGACTAAAGCCCGTTCACTCAAATGCCATTTTCCACTTTTTTGAATTTGTGTAATTTTGTCATTTTCTACCTCTATATGTAGTGCTTGCCAAAACCCCTTGAAAAAGTGGTGGGGAGGTTACCCTCCCCACCACTTTATATTAATTGAAATTACTCTAAGACACCGTTGTCAACCAAAATTTGATGTTGTTCTTCAGCAAGTTGATCAAGAGTGCCTTGGGATCACCCTGACCATCTACAATATATGGATGGAGGAGACGATTGACGGGTTCAAGCATTTGTCCAAAGACTGGAATATTCCAGAAGTCTTTGACCATTTGCATGGAATCAGAGAAAGCTTGATTGTATGGAGTGTTTGTTAGGAATTCTTCAGAGGCTAATACAGCTTTGTTACAGGTATAACCACCTACTTTTGCCCATTCTTGTTGGATCTCTTCTGAGAGAACCATTCGATGAAATCCATAGAAGCTTGTTGTCGTTCTGGGGAAGTGTATGACAGAACACTTAAGCCCTGACCACCAAAGCAACATACGCCTCACCATCAGGTCCTTTGGGTCCGCGAAGAAACCTGTTTCCTCGGCAAAGGGATTACTCCAGGATTTGCAAGGGATGGGAAGAATGCAAAGTAATTCATGATCATCGCAGCCTGACCGGAAATATATGCATCATTCATTTCAGCATAGAATGCATTCGAAGTTCCTGGAGGGGCAAATTTATAGAGTTCGCGATAGAATTTTAGCGCTTCAACAGCTTCAGGAGAGTTAACTACACCTTTACCGCAAATGTCGCGGGATCAAACCATCCCGCACCCTATGAGAACTAACATTCTCATAACCCATGATCATGCCATCATAGTCTTTTTGGGTATAAACACCAACACCGTACTTGACACCATTTTTTGGGTCATCAGGTCGGGTGAAGAATTCAGCAATGTCATAAAGCTGGTCCCAAGTTCTGGGTGGTTTCAATTCATATCCGTATTTGGCTTTGAATGCGGCCATTTCATCAGGATCTTCGAATAGATCTTTACGATATGCCCAACCAACTGCATCACCTTCTGTCGGATAAGCCTAATATGTGCCACTTCCAACTGGATATTCTCCATAATATTTAATGTGGCTTCGGTTACGGTTGTATCAATTCCGTTGGATTTCATGAAATCTGTCAGGTCGACATAATGGCCTTGGGTTGCGCCCTGACCAGTCCATTGGCTATCGCCGACGACCATGTCATAGGTATCTGATTTAGCTGCCCACTGTGAGGCCATCAAATCATAAAATGACCCCAAGGTTCTTGAACAACATTCACCTTGATGCCAGTTTCGGCTCATACATGTTACCAATTTCCTGTAGATAATTCGCAGGATCCCATTCAGCCCATAGGATGTTGAGTTCTGTAACAGCTGGCTCGACAACTGGGGCTACGGGGGCAACACTGGTGCTTCTGTCGCAGCAACAGGAGCTTCTGCAACGGGGGCTTCAGTTGCTACAGGGGCGGCTGTTGGTGCACATGCACCAAATACAATTGCCAACAATATTACTACATATAACATTTTTTTCATTTCTTCGATCTCCTTATTTGAATTGAAAAGTAATTAAAAGTTGCATACTACAATCTGAACCGAATATCGTATGTAACCACCTCCTTTTTTCTCTCAAGAATAATTAGTTACGCAAAATTTATTACCGAAATAGGACTGAGATATAGTTAATTGATATATTGATGCGACGGCGCCCATTACACAAGCATCACTGCCATGTTTTGCTAACACAATTTCAATATTTTCCCGATTCCAGAATAGTGCCCGAGATGTAATTTCAGCATTTATTATTGGTCCGAGAATTTCCAGGCGCTACTCATGATTCCTCCGAAAACAACTATTGAAGGATTCAATGAATTGATCAAGGAAGCGATTCCGATACCTAGATACCTACCAACTTCCGTAAGCGCTACCTGGGCAACCCGATCGCCCTCTTCACCAGCGGAAACAATCATTTCGACTGTCAGTTCATTTAGGTTTCCGTCTGTTTTTTTCCACAAAATGCTGGGCTTATTTGTGGCAAGCTGTTCTCGTGTATAACGGTACAGAGCTTTTATGCTTACCAATGTCTCCCAACACCCTTTATTCCCACAACCACAAAGCTCCCCATCCGGTACTATTGTGATATGTCCTAGTTCACCGGCCATTCCATTTAACCCTTCTAAGAAGCTCCGCATTATGAAGGATTCCTCCACCTAGACCAATGCCTGAACTCAAATATAGGACATCTGAGTGTTGGTAGGCGGAACCAAAATAATACTCTCCAAATGTGGCAAGGTTCGCTTCATTATCGATAACGACCGGAATATTATATTTGGTAATTAGTCGTTTTTTTAATTCTACGTTTCGCCATTTTAGGTTCGGGGCAAATAATAGGGTTCCCTCATAGTTCGACCAGACCAGGAACCCCTGGAGCCAGCCCAAGGAAACTTCCCCCTACAATATTCTGACATGTTTCATGTGCCTGATGTATCCTGGCATAGCATTCCAAGGATATCATCAATCGACATTTGAAATGATGTTTTATCGTTTGTGGAAAAATTTCTTTTGGAGAAAAATCTGTTCCAATCACGTTGATAAAATCCACGCCGATTTCCACCCCGACAATATATCCAACATCAGGATTGAGGGTCAGATTCATTGATGGTCGGCCCAATGCATTGGTTTCCAGTCCTTCTTCTTTAATTAAATTTCTACTGATTAATTCCCTACGAGGCTGGTTATCGTAGCTTTATTTAATCCTCTTTTTCTTGCAAGTATACTTCGTGAAATCGGAGCTTCAATCCGGATGTAATTCATGATTGCGGACAAATTTATTTTCCGCAACATCGTTTGATCTCCCGCTTGATACTTGGATTTTTTGACCATTCGAAGAAAATATCCCTCTAGGGAAGATTTACTTATGAGATACTCTGTCAGTTATTTCGGATTTGCTACTATTAGTTTGTTTAACGAACAAACTAATAGTAGCAAATCCAAATCCACTTGTCAATACTAAGTTTGTTAAATTTTTGGGTAAACTCGAATTTGAGATCAACCGTTGGAATTTGGGTCATTTTACCAAATGAGGTTTTTCAATGATCCAAAACTTTTACGTCATAAACCAAGACTTTCACCCATTTCCAAGAATTTTGAAGAACAAAGTTTTGATGGATCGGGTCATCCTGATATAGATTATGATCTCTAAGATCTTTAATCGGAGCGCCAAACAAAAAGAGTAGGTATTGTCAACTACTGATCGATCTGTTGAAGCAGGTTCACCCAAATAACCAGTCGTTACAATAGGTATTTTTATGAGAGATTTCAGCCCTCTAACAAATTCAGAAATCGCTGAATTTGTTAGAGGGCTGAAATCTCTCATAAAAATACCTATTGTAACGACTGGCTATTTGGGTGAACCTGCTTCAACAGATCGATCAGTAGTTGACAATACCTACTCTTTTTGTTTGGCGCTCCGATTCAAAGATCTTAGAGATCATAATCTATATCAGGATGACCCGATCCATCAAAACTTTGTTCTTCAAAATTCTTGGAAATGGGTGAAAGTCTTGGTTTATGACGTAAAAGTTTTGGATCATTGAAAAACCTCATTTGGTAAAATGACCCAAATTCCAACAGTTAATCTCAAATTCCAGTTTACCCAAAAATTTAACAAACTTAGTATTGACAAGTGGATTTGGATTTGCTACTATTAGTTTGTTGCTTAAACAAACTAATAGTAGCAAATCCGAAATAACTCACAGAGTATCTCATAAGTAAATCTTCCCTAGAGGGATATTTTCTTCGAATGGTCAAAAAATCCAAGTATCAAGCAGGAGACCAAACGATGTTGCGGCAAATAAATTTGTCCGCAATCATGAATTACATCCGTATTGAAGCGCCGATTTCACGAAGTATACTCGCTAGAAAAACAGGATTAAATAAAGCTACGATAACCTCCCTCGTAGGTGAGTTGATCAGTAGAAACTTAATCAAAGAAGACGGTCTGGAAACCAATGCTCTGGGTCGTCCATCCGTGAACCTGACCCTCAACCCTGCTGCTGGATATATTATCGGGGCGGAAATCGGCGTGGATTTCATCAACGTGATCGGAACGGATTTCACTCCCAAAGAGATTTATCACACAAACGATAAAACCTCAATTGAAATGTCAATTGATGATATTCTTGGAATGCTATTTGCCAGGCTACATCAAGCACATGATACTTGTCAGAATATTGTCGGGGGAAATTTTCTTGGGCTGGCTCTGGGGGTTCCTGGTCTGGTCGATCACAATGAAGGCACTCTTTTATTCGCACCAAACCTAAAATGGCGAAACGTCGAATTAAAAAAACGCCTAATCACCGAATTTAATATTCCGGTCGTTATCGATAATGAAGCGAATCTTGCCATATTTGGTGAGTATTATTTTGGATCCGCCTACCAACACCCAGACGCCCTTTACTTAAGCTCAGGCATTGGTCTTGGTGGTGGGATCCTTCATAATGCGGAGCTTCTTAGAGGGTTAATGGAATGGCCGGTGAATTAGGACACATCACCATGATACCGGATGGGGAGCTTTGTGGTTGTGGGAATAAAGGTTGTTGGGAGACATTGGTGAGCATAAAAGCTCTTTACCGTTATGTCCGAGAGCAGCTTGCCACTAATCAGCCCAGCCTTTTATGGAAAAAGACGGACGGAAATTTAGATGAACTGACAGTCGAAATGATCATATCCGCTGCTGAAGAGGGTGATCGTGTTGCCCTGGTAGCGCTCACAAAAGTTGGCAGGTATCTCGGTATCGGCATCGCTTCCTTGATCAACTCATTGAATCCTTCCATAGTTGTCTTCGGTGGAATCATGAGTAGCGCGTGGAAATTCCTGGAACCAATAATCAATTCTGAAATTACATCTCGGGCACTACTCTGGAATCGGGAAAATATGGCAGTCGTGTTGGCAAAACATGGCAGTGACGCTTGTGTAATGGGCGCAGTCGCATCGATTTATCAGTTTACTCTATCTCAGTCCTCCTCCGGGTAATAAATTTTGCGCAACTAATTATTCCTTGAGAGAATTAAGGAGGTGGTTACATACGATATTCGGTTCAGATTACAGAATGCAACATATTTTAATTTCTTTTCTATTCAAATAAGGAGATCGAAGAAATGAAAAAGTTGTTATATGTAACTCTATTGTTGACAATGGTCCTTGCTGCATGCGCCCCAACAGCCGCCCCTGTAGCAACTGAAGCTCCCGTTGCAGAAGCTCCTGTTGCTGCGACTGAAGCACCAGTTGTTGCCCCCGTGGCCCCAGTTGCCGAGCCGGCTGTTAAAGAACTCAACATCCTATGGGCTGAATGGGATCCGGCGAACTATCTCCAGGAGATCGGCAATATGTATGAAGCCGAGACTGGTATCAAGGTTAATGTTGTTCAAGAACCCTGGGGATCTTTTTATGATCTGATGGCTTCACAGTGGGCTGCGAAATCAGACACCTATGATATGGTCGTTGGTGATAGCCAATGGACCGGTCAAGGCGCGACCCAGGGTCATTATGTTGACCTGACTGAGTTCATGAAAACCAACGCAATTGATACAAGCGTTACCGAAGCCACCATTAAAGTTCTATGGTGAATATCCTGTTGGTAGTGGTACCTATTACGCCTATCCTACAGAAGGTGATGCGGTTGGTTGGGCTTACCGTAAAGACCTCTTCGAAGATCCAGATGAAATGGCTGCATTCTTAGCCAAGTACGGGTATGAATTGAAACCACCCACAACCTGGGATCAATTATATGACATTGCCGAATTCTTCACCCGTCCGGAAAACCCCAAGAATGGCGTCAAGTATGGTGTAGGTGTTTATACCCAAAAAGACTATGACGGCATGATCATGGGTTATGAGAATGTTATGTTCTCCTACGGTGCTGGCTGGTTTGATCCCGCGACCTTCGAAGTAGAAGGTGTCGTGAACTCAGATAAAGCAGTTGAAGCGTTGAAATTCTATCGCGAGCTCTATAAATTTGCTCCTCCGGGAACCAGCAACGCCTTTTTTGCTGAAATGAATGATGCCTACATCTCTGGTCAGGCCGCGATGATCATGAACTACTTTGCCTTCTTCCCCGCCCTTGCCAACCCCGGTGTCAATCCCTTCGCTGACAAGACTGGTTTCTTCGCTGGACCTAAGGGACCTGATGGAGAGGCATTTGTTGCTCTTGGTGGACAAGGCTTAAGCGTCCTCTCATACACTTCTCCGGAACGTCAACAGGCTTCGATGGACTTCATCAAGTGGTTCGCCCAGGAAAGCATTCAGAAAGAATGGGCAAAAGTTGGTGGATATACCTGCAATAAAGCTGTTCTCGCCTCCGAAGAATTCCTCACGAATACTCCTTACAATCAAGCCTTCTCTGATTCAATGCAGATGGTCAAAGATTTCTGGAATATCCCAGTGTTCGGCCAAATGCTTGAACCCGTCAATCGTCTCCTCCACCCCTACATTGTGGATGGTCAGGGCGATCCCAAGGCGATCCTTGATCAACTTGCTGTAGAGCAACGCCAAATCCTGGTTGATAACGGCGTCCTTAAAGTAAACAAACTGCTTAAAATGGTGAGGAGGGTGACCTCCTCACCAACTTTTCCAAAGGGGATTGGGAAGGTACTACGTGTAGAGGTAAATATGTCTATTACGAACAAACCCATAAGAAGTGGCAAATGGCATTTGAGCGACGTTGCGTTGGTTAATTATTTTATTTGGCCGACGCTAATCTTGCTCATTCTCATGAATATTTTCCCATTGTTCTATAGTATTTTTCTGAGTTTTAACAATTACTCTGTAATTGGAAACAAACTTCCAGTCTGGGTAGGAATTCAAAACTTTACAGAATTGCTTTCTAATAAACAAGTCTGGACTTACTTTGCAACTACCGGAAGATATGCATTAGCCTCCGTTTCGCTCCAAACAGTATTGGGATTCGGGTTAGCCATGTTGATACGTGAAAAATTTAAAGGTAGCGGTATTGTCACTACTCTAATTCTCATCCCAATGATGCTCTCACCCGTTGTCGTAGGTCTATTCTGGAAATTAATGTTCAACCCTGGATATGGTATTTTTAATTATCTTGTTTCGTGGTTAGGCATTCCTCTGACGACCGACTGGCTCGCCAAGGGCAGCCTGGCTCTTTGGGCAATCGTCCTTGTTGACGTTTGGATGTGGACTCCGTTTGTGATGCTGTTAGTTCTATCAGGACTAAGCGCGATTCCTGCGTACTTATACGAAGCAGCGGCAATTGATAGAGCAAGTTCATGGTTCCAGTTCTGGAAAATCACTCTTCCACAGGTAGCACCTCTGGTATTGATCGCGGTTCTTTTCCGCTCCATTGAGGCGTTCAAAAGTTTTGACCTCGCGATGGGTTTGACAGGCGGAGGACCAGGTGCATCTACCAGGTTGATCTCAATCGATATTTATACAAGGGCATTTGTTGGTCAATTTAAAACTGGCGAGGCAAGCGCACTGGCAGTGATTGTATTGGTTGTAATCATTGCTATTAGCAATCTTTACATAACTGCCCTTAATAAAGCGAAAGAGGGTTAAGCAATGGAAACCTCAAATAATAACAAACGTGAAATTAATTACGCAACTCGGGTGGATAAAGTCACTTTTAAATCCAAGCTTACCCGAAATGTAAAGGCAATTCTTACAGTGATCATTGCGATCCTTGTATTGATTCCAGTTTTTTGGATGGGCGCAACTTCTTTAAAGATACGTGCAGACGCAGTTGCTGCGCCACCTAAAGTATTCTTCCAACCAAGTTTGGAAGGTTTTATCGGATTATTAACCCAAAGAAGGCAGGTTACTGTTGCACAGGGTTTGGATGATATCAAAAAAGATCCAAATCTTAAATGGTATGACAGAGTGATGCTGAACCGTGGCCAACAAATAGTTGGGAAAAGCGAATATGTTGGATATCTAAAAAACTCTGCCATCACAGCCGGTGTCTCCACGATATTGTCTGTCATGTTTGGACTTTTCGCTGCTTACGCCTTTAGCAGATTCCGAGTTGCAGGTAAAGGAGATTTGTTATTCTTTATTCTGAGTACTCGTATGCTCCCCCCCGTTGTCGTCACGATCCCCATTTTCCTACTGTATCGACAGTTGGGGCTGTACGATACCACTATCGGGTTGATCATTTTGTATACCGTTTTCAACCTGTCATTTAGTGTATGGTTGCTTCAGGGGTTCATTGATGAAATTCCACGAGAATATGAAGAAGCGGCACTGGTGGATGGTTATAGCCGGTTACAAGCTTTTTTCAAGATCGTACTTCCGCAAACGATTACTGGGCTAGCCGCAACAACAGTTTTCTGCTTGATTTTTGCGTGGAATGAATATGCATTTGCAGTCATGTTGACTGCTCAAAATGCCCGTACTGCACCCCCAAGCATTCCTTCTGTTCTTGGCACAGGCGGTATCGAGTGGGCTCAGATTGCTGCAGGAGCAATGGGGTTCTTAATTCCAGTTGCTATCGTCACCTTTGCCCTCCGCAATTACCTGTTGCGAGGTGTCACTTTCGGTGCAGTTCGTCGGTAAGAGAGAAGAGAGTACATTATGGCGACAATTGAACTGAAGAATGTTGTAAAAAAGTTTGGCGAAAAATATGCTGTCAAACCAATGAACATGACTATCAATGATGGCGAGTTCGTTGTGCTTCTCGGTCCCTCTGGATGTGGAAAAACCACCACCCTTCGAATGATCTCAGGGCTTGAAACTGTCAGCAGCGGTACTATTCTTTTGAATAATCGAGATGTAACCTGGGCGCATCCCAGTGCTCGTGATATTGCCTATGTTTTCCAATTTTATGCTTTATACCCTCACTTAACCGTTCGAGAGAATATCTCTTTCACACTGCAGGCACAATCTGTCAGTAAGCATGAAATTGAGAAACGCGTGAAAGATGTAGCCACTCTTCTCAAGATCAAGCATCTTTTAAAAAGAAAGCCCGGTGCATTGAGCGGTGGAGATCAGCAGCGGGTAGCGTTAGCCCGTGCACTCGTTCGCCGGCCTGCAGCCTTCCTTATGGATGAACCGTTGGGCGCATTAGATGCAGATTTTCGAGAAACAATGCGAGCAGAAATCAAAGCGCTACATATCGCCCAGAAAGCGACCACAGTCTACGTCACCCATGACCAGATCGAAGCCATGGCAATGGGTGATCGGATCGTCGTGATGTCAGATGCTGCGATCCAGCAGATCGGTACCCCTGCCGAGGTTTACCATAACCCTGCCAACTTATTTGTTGCAAACTTCATTGGAAGTCCTGGAATGAACCTGGTTAAATGCCATTACAGCGATGGGAAAGTTCATTTACCTGGCGGCAGTGAATACATACCTGAAGATAAGTGGAAAAAAGCGATATTAGCCCAGGTAGGTGAAGATAAAGACTTGACATTAGGCTTCAGACCCGAAGCGGCTAAAGTTGTCTCTGAGAAAAAAATCGAAGCCCAGTTATTCTTAACCGAAATGAACGGGAGCAATGTCCTACTGGATCTTCATCTGGGTGATAAAGACATTATCAGAGCGCGTATAAGCCGGGGTGGAACTGACAAGCTTGGGTCCAAAATCAATTTTGACCTAGATCCGCAAATGGTGAGATTTTTCAATCCTGCCACTGAAGCGGCTTTGGTACTGGAGTAGACCAATGAGTGAACTTTCCGTCCAAAATATTACAAAGACATTCGGAACTATTACTGCATTAGATGATGTTTCATTTACCGTCAAGGATAACGAATTTTTTGTTCTTCTCGGACCCACAGGGGCAGGAAAATCGACAACTCTCAGGGTAATTTGTGGCCTGGAAAAACCAGATAGCGGAAACATAATGCTTGATGGAGTCGTTTGTAATGATTTCTCCCCTGCTGATCGGGATGTCGCGATTGTTTTCCAACAATACTCACTTTATCCAACGATGACGGTTTATGAAAATATGGCTTTTCCCTTAAAGGCTCCGGGAGAAAACAATCGAAAGAGGAGATCCGCACCAAGATAGAAAGTGCGGCGGAAAAGTTACGTATTACCCATCTATTGGATCGGAAAACGGTTCAACTGTCAGGTGGTGAAATGCAGCGTGTTTCCATTGGACGTGCCATCGTTCGACGTCCGCGTGTTTTCTTGATGGATGAACCGCTTTCCAATCTGGATGCAAAATTACGAGAAGCGCTTAGGGCAGAATTAAAACATCTTCAAAAAGAAGAAGGCGTAACCACATTGTATGTTACCCACGACCAGATCGAAGCCCTCACCATGGCAGACCGAATTGGAGTACTCAATCATGGCAAGCTCGTTCAGGTTGGCACACCAGAAGATATTTATGACCGCCCCGCCAGTACCTATGTCGCCAAACTTGTTGGCTCACCCCAAATCAATCTGCATTCCGGGACAATGGTAGATGGCAAATTATCCCTGACAAACCTGGGCATTGACATTGATATCGATGGAAATTTGGTTAATAACAAATTGGAAGTTGGTATTCGTCCGGAGAATGTGTTGATCTCTCAATCCGGCAAATATCAGGGTGAGGTCATCCTGGCAGAACCATTGGGAGCAGAGACTGTCATTCATATCAAATGTGGCGAAGGCGAGATCGTGAGCATGGTCGCAGGATTAGTCCAGTTAAAACATGGTGATAAAGTCAGCTTCGATATCAATAAAGCTTATTTGCATTTGTTTAATGAAGAAGGTAACAGGATCGAATCATAAATTGTTTTCTACTTATCTTTCAGAAACAGGAGACTAACATGAAATACGGAGTAAACACCTGGATTTGGACAGCACCACTCACAATTGCAGAATTAGAAGAATTGGCACCAAAAATCGCAAAAATGGGTTGTGATCATATTGAGATACCGATGGATGATCCAAAAACGCTTGATTTCAAGAAATTAAGCGAGATCATAAAAAAAGCCGGTATCAATAGCATCAGTTTTTGCGCAGCGATGAGTTCCGATCGTGATTTAATCGATCCGGACCCCAATGTCCGAAGAACTGGAGTTGAGTACTTAAAGGCAAGCATAGATGGTCTGGCGTTGGTAGGTGGAAAAAATCTTGTCGGTCCCTTCTACTCAGCAGTGGGTCGTACCTGGCAGCAATCAGCTGAAGAACGCGAACATGATATGAAGATCCTGGTTGAAATTCTGCGCGACCTATCGGAGTACGCCGCCAAAAAAGGAGTTACCCTTGGCTTGGAACCCCTCAATCGCTTTGAAACCAGTTTCATTACAACTGCTGACCAGGCTATCGAATTAGTGGATCGGGTAAATCACCCTGCCTGTAAGATCATGCTGGATACATTCCACATGAATATTGAAGAAAATTCGATGGGTGACGCGATTCGTAAGGTCGGTTCACGACTGATCCAGGTGCACAGTAATGAAAACAACCGTGGTACGCCAGGTGCAGGTCATATCCCCTGGAATGAAGTTGCCCAAGCTTTAAAAGATATCAAGTTTGACGGGATACTGGTTATCGAATCTTTCACCAATAAAGTAAAGAGTATTGCCAAAGCTGCGGCGATATGGCGTCCATTAGCCCCATCACAGGATGCGCTTGCAGCCGACGGTGTTGTTTTCCTTAAAGAATTAATGCAATAACTTTTGGAGACTTACTCTTTTTGGAGGAATTATGGCAAAAAAGTTGAATGTATCAATCGTTGGTTTAGGATTTGGCGCAGAGTTCATCCCCATCTACCAGCGCCATCCAAATGCAAATATGTATGCGATTTGCCAGCGCAATGAAGAAAAGTTAAATCAGATCGGCGATGCTTTTGACATAAAGGCCCGGTATTCCAGCTTTGAAAAACTCATCGAAGATCCGAACGTTGATATTGTTCATATCAACTCACCTATTCATGAGCATGCCCGAATGAGTGTTGCAGCATTAAAAGCAGGTAAACATGTAGCCTGTACAGTTCCTATGGCAACCTCGGTTGATGAATGCTGGCAGATCATCGAAGCCCAAAAAGCATCTGGCAAAAAATACATGATGATGGAAACTGTCATCTATTCTCGTGAATATCTCTTTGTAAAAGAACTTCGTGATACCGGTAAACTGGGAAAGATACAATTTTTGCGGGCCTCCCACCAGCAGAACATGTACGGTTGGCCGGGGTATTGGGAAGGTCTTCCTCCTATGCACTATGCGACCCATGTAGTCAGCCCATGTCTTGCCTTAGGTGGGGAAATGGCAGAGTATGTTTCCTGTTTTGGTTCTGGAAAAATTAAAGATCATTTGATTCCAAAATATGGTTCCCCGTTTGCTGTAGAAACTGCTCATATTAAACTCAAAAACTCAGACCTCTCTGCGGAAGTGACCCGCTCCTTTTTTGATGTCGCCAGACAGTATATAGAAAGTTTTGATGTCTATGGCAGCGAATTGAGTTTTGAATGGCAGTTGATGGCTAACGAAGAGCCGGTTCTTCACATTGGCGGAGAGGAAGCAAAACATTCTCCGATCAACGACTATGCCCACTATCTGCCTAAGGAGATCCAGGAATTTACAACCAAGTGTGTCTATGACATGGCAGAAAACAAACACTTATCATTCATCCAGGGATCTGGTCATGGTGGGTCACACCCTCATCTGGCAAACGAATTCTTGATGGCAGTTTTAGAAGACCGGGATCCGTTCCCCAATGTGTTTGAATCTGCAAACTGGACTTCTGTTGGTATCTTGGCGCATGAATCAGCGATGCAAGGTGGAAAACTGATTCAATTGCCCGACTACAAATAAACTAATCGAAAGGATAAATGCAATGAGCAGACCGATCACACTTTTTACCGGCCAATGGGCTGACCTGACCTTGGAAGATGTTGCGAAGAAGGCAAGTGCCTGGGGGTTTGATGGCTTGGAATTAGCCTGTTGGGGCGATCACTTCGAAGTAGACAAAGCTCTGGCTAGTGACAGTTATATTAAAGGCCGCTGGGATATTCTCAATAAATACAATCTCAAATGCTTTGCAATTAGCACTCACCTCGTGGGTCAATGTGTTGCAGATGATCCGATCGATGAACGGCATCGCGCGATTCTCTCTGACCGACTCTGGGGCGATGGAAAACCAGATGGAGTTCGAGCCCGTGCCCAGCAGGAACTCAAAGACACAGCCGTTGCTGCCAAAAAGATGGGGCTAAAAGTAGTCAATGGCTTTACAGGCAGTCCGGTTTGGAAAAATCTTTACTTCTTCCCGCCCACAAATCAGGCGATGATTGATCGCGGTTATCAATTCTTTGCTGATATGTGGATACCCATTCTGGATGTCTTCAAGACCAATGATGTGAAATATGCATTGGAAGTGCATCCTACTGAAATCGCTTATGATCTGGTAACAACCCAACGGGCACTTGATGCAGTCAAGAATCATTCTGCATTTGGATTCAACTTCGATCCTTCCCATTTTATCCATCAATTCATTGATCCAGTCGAGTTTATTAACCAATTTGGTTCCCGTGTCTATCATGTACATGTGAAGGATTCGCGGGTTCAATTGGATGGCCGCAACAGTATACTTGGCTCTCATCTAGATTTTGGTGACTTCCGCCGTGGTTGGGACTTTGTCTCTCCAGGTCATGGTGATGTGAAATGGGATCGTTTGATCCGGGCATTAAATCGATTCGGTTATGCAGGTCCTCTATCCATTGAATGGGAAGACAGCGGCATGAATCGCGAATGGGGTGCTCCTGAGGCGTTGAAAATGATCAAGTCACAGGATTTTGAAGCATCCAATGTTGCATTTGATGCAGCGTTTGCCTCAAAAGAGTAGATACAAAAGAATAAGGAGGACTATATGGCTGAAAAAGAAACTGGGTTTACCACTATGGCAGGCCCGAAAGGTTCTGACAACATCCCCGAAATTGGAATCGGCATGCTAGGATATGCTTTCATGGGGAAAGCTCACACGAATGCGTATAAAACCCTGTCATACATGATGTACCCGCCCCGGCAATGCCTAAACTGGTTGCCATTGCGGGAATACCTGGTGATGGTGTCGCGGAAGCAGCCAGGCGTTATGGGTATGAAAATTACTACACGGATTGGCATAAACTTATCGAGAATGACAAGATCCAATTATTCGATAACTGTGGTCCCAATGCAATCCATGCTGAGCCGTCCATAGCAGCTGCTAAAGCCGGCAAACATGTGATCTGTGAAAAACCGCTTGCCAGAACCTCTGAAGAAGCGATGATGATGGTGGAAGTTGCTGAGAAAGCTAAAGTCAAGAATATGGTGGCATTCAACTATCGTTGGGTACCAGCCATCCGGTTCATGAAAGACCTGATCGATAGCGGCAAGCTTGGTAAGATCTACCACTTCAGGGCGTCATACCTTCAAGAATGGATCATGCCCCATTATGGCACTCCGGCTATTTGGCGGCTCGATAAAGCCATGGCGGGCTCTGGAGCGTTGGGCGATCTAGGCGCGCATATCATAGACCTCGCTCACTTTTTGATTGGTGATATTGCTGGAGTTTCGGCGATGACCAAAACCTTTATCGATCGTAGAGATGGCCCAGATGGTCCAGGAACGTTCAAGGTTGAGGTTGATGATGCCTTCGTGTCTTGCGTGGAATTCACCAATGGCGCAATCGGCACTTTGGAAGCTTCCCGTTTTGCTGGCGGGCATAAAAATAGTGAAGTCCTTGAGATCAATGGCGAAAAAGGTTCACTCCGTTATAACCTTGAGCGATTTAACGAATTGGATGCAGTTTTCATCGGTGACGAGCCCAGAGGTACTGAAGGTTTCCGCAATATCAGTGTCACTGAAGGATACCATCCATTCTATAGTAACTGGTGGCCTCATGGTCATGTTATCGGTTGGGAACACACTTTTATTCATGAGCTCACACACCTTATTGATTGCATTGTGAATAACAAGGATGTTGCTCCATTTGGCGCCACATTCAAAGATGGATACAAGGCAGCCGTTGTTTGCGACTCTATTTTGAAATCTGCTGAGACCAAAAAACAAATTGATGTGAAATATTAAGCAAGCGCGAGGCGGAGGAATCCCTCCGCCTCGCTAACCTGCTGGAGATCATATGATCAATAAAAAAGTTCGCCCCCCATTCGTTTTACCTATCGTATCGTTGTTGCTCATAGCAATTGGTATTTTCTATGGGAAGTATATTCTTGTAACAATACCCGAAAAAACTCGCATAGATAATGTCATATTCATTGCAGTTCCTTTCATTTGTTATTTCGTGGCAATACTGTTAGTGTACATTTTTCTAATTAACTTGTTTTCGCAAATTCTCAACCATCGAATCTCACAACAAATTTACAAACCCATTAACATCGTGATCATCGCTGGGATTCTTGGTGGAATCTTCATGATGCTTCAACCGTTTACAATCATTCTTTACAAAGTAAGTTTTATGGTTGTATTGGTGTCTTTATTATTGTTTATATTCTGGAGCCATATCATTCCGGCTTCGGTTCCAGAAGATGAAGAAGAATAATCATGAAAGACAGAACAAATAAATAATTTCTTTGATATGGGAGAATCTAAAATGACAAATAAATATGAACCAAAACCTGACCATAAATTTGTGTTCGGTTTATGGACGTTAGGCAGCGTAGGTCGTGATCCTTTTGGTGAGCCAGTCCGGGCACGCAAAAGCCCAATGGAAATCGCCCGTATGATCGCAGAAATCGGCGCTTACGGTGTGAACCTCCACGATAATGATTTAATTCCCATCGACGCCACACCGGCTCAACGAGATCAGATCAAAAGTGAATTCCATAAGGTACTCAAGGAAACCGGTCTGGTGGTTCCGATGGCTACTACCAATTTATTCACCGATCCGGCATTCAAAGATGGGGCATTTACCGCAAATGATCCCCGGGTTCGCGCTTATGCCCGTCAAAAAACCCTGGATGCCATTGATCTTGGCGCTGAATTTGGCGCCAAGGTGTACGTCTTCTGGGGTGGACGCGAAGGTGTCGAGACTGATGCTGCCAAGAGCCCGGTGGATGCCATTAAACGTAATCGCGAAGCGATGAATTACTTCTGCGAATATATCCTTGACAAAAAATATGACATGAAGATTGCCCTTGAGCCCAAACCGAATGAACCACGCGGCGATATGTATAATGCCACGATCGGTCACATGCTCGCTTTTATTGCTACCCTTGATCACCCTGATATGGTGGGTGTAAATCCTGAAACTGCGCACGAACACATGGCCGGTTTGAACTTCCTGCATGGTGTTGCCCAGGCATGGGAAGTTGGAAAACTTTTCCACATTGACTTGAATGATCAACGCTTTGGCCGCTATGATCAGGATTTCAGATTTGGTATGGTCGACATAAAGAGTGCATTTTTCCTGGTTAAATTCCTGGAAGATGTCAAGTATGATGGAGCGCGCCATTTTGATGCGCACGCTTTCCGAACAGAGGATTACGAAGGAGTCAAAGATTTTGGCAGAGGTTGCATGCGGACCTATCTAATTCTCAAAGAAAAAGCAGAGCAATGGAACAAGGATAAGGAAATCCAGGCACTCGTTTCTGAGATCAATTCGGACAAGGAAGGCGCCTCTGCTTTACTGGGCGTTTATACCAAAGAAAACCTCGCCAGGCTTCGGGCAGCCTCGATTGATCGCGTTGAGATCGCTAAACGAGGAATGGCATATGAACGGCTGGATCAGCTTACTATGGATCTCTTACTCGGTGTTCGCTAATCAGCGAGTAAACGATGAAAATGTACGTAGGTATCGATATCGGGACCAGTGGAGTTAAAGCCCTGCTCATTGATGAGCAGGGCAAAATCCATTCGAGGGCGATGGTTGAGTATCCGCTGTATACTCCCAACCCCCAATGGAGTGAACAAGAACCTGAAGAGTGGTGGCAGGCATCCATTAAAGTTCTGCAGAATGTAGTAAATCTGGCAGAAGTTAAAAAAACGGATATTTGTGCCATAGGATTGACCGGGCAGATGCACGGATCTGTTTTTCTGGATAAAAATCAAAAAGTGATTCGGCGGGCTTTGCTCTGGAATGATCAACGTACACATAAAGAATGCCAACAGATAACAGATGCGATCGGTTATGAGAGGTTGATCGAAATAACTGGAAATCCTGCTCTCACCGGGTTTCAAGCACCGAAGATCCTCTGGCTGCGAAACAATGAACCGGATGCGTATTCCAGGCTGGACAAAGTTCTGCTGCCCAAAGATTTCATCCGCTTGAAGTTGACGGGTGAATTTGCAACGGATTGTTCTGATGCCGCCGGTACTTTACTACTGGATCTACGAATGAGGGATTGGAACAGGGAAATTCTTGATCGACTGGAGATACCCATTCAGTGGTTGCCAAAAGTTTTTGAGGGATCTCAGGTGACAGGAAAATTGTTGCCCCAGATTGCCGAAACAATTGGATTTCCATCTGGAATCCCAGTCATTGCAGGAGGCGGGGATAATGCGGCTGCTGCTGTGGGAACCGGCATAGTCCGCAAAGGATTGGTGAGTAGTAGTATTGGAACCAGCGGTGTGGTTTTTGCCCACAATGATGAGATCACGTTTGATCCAAAAGGCAGGTTGCACACGTTCTGCCATGCTGTACCCAAAAAATATCATTTAATGGCGGTTACTCTCTCGGCAGGGAATTCTTTTCGATGGTTAAAAGACACCTTCCAGAATTTGAATACTGACCTAGGTGAACCTAACGGAAATATTGATTATGCCAGGTTAACTGCTCAGGCAGTAAAAGTTGAACCCGGATGCGAAGGGTTGATCTTCCTACCTTATCTGACTGGAGAACGAACCCCTCACTTGGATCCATTTGCCACAGGTGCATTTATTGGTTTGACTAGCAGGCACACTGCTGCTCATCTTATCCGTGCTGTTATGGAAGGGGTTGTATACTCACTTCTCGATGGATTGGAAATTATGCGAGGATTAAACGTCCCGATTGAGCAGGTCAGAGCAATTGGGGGTGGTGGAAAAAGCGAATTATGGTGCCAGATCCAGGCGGATGTATTCGGAACTGATGTGGTCAATCTGGAGGTTGAAGAAGGTCCGGCTTATGGTGCAGCGCTGTTAGCGATCGCAGCAGATCAGGATGCCGAAGGAGTACTAAAGGTATCTGAAAATTGTGTTCGCACAAAAACGCGAAGATCACCAATCGATAAAAATATTAGTACCTACCAACAGTATTATGAAGTGTATCGCAATTTGTATCAGGCGCTCAAAACAGACATGCACCGACTGACGAAAATATCGATGCAGCAATAAGACGCAAAATAACATTGGACATTGAATTTGTCTCTGGATAGCAAATAGATTTTCGGGATCATTTTCTGAACCAAAGAACGATCCCATGTAAAACACAGACCTGCCAACCGTGCAGGTCTGTTGTTTTAAGCGGTTTCGCAATATTGCGTGAGTTTGATCAGCAGTCCCACGTCCACGCGCGCGGTTCGCCAAAGGACAGGTTGTCGGTCAGCAGATCCTTAATCACCCAATCTGCCTGTCTGCTCCACAAGGACCAGTGACAGTGGACGGTGAGTCTGGCGGGTCCGGGCGTGTGCAAGGCGAGGTGAGGGAGCGGGGAGGTAGTTCATCCACACCTTTGTCGGTTATGGATATAATTGGATGGTCGGGTTTGGCATTGGACGATAAATCCGACCTACTCATTGCAAATTTGTCAATAGAAACTACCAATTACTCATCGTTTGTTTTTGTAATAAATAATTCATAAGAAGTTCTTACAATAATTCTTCCCTTCTCCATCTCAATTCTTTTCAGTTCCAATGCAAGAAATAATAGCCTGAATACTTCCTCGTTCATCATAATTATTATTATTGAAAGTAATATTCCAATGGTTAATGGATCATTCATCAAATTATTCGTCCTGATAAACACACGTATTGAAACAGCGGATAGAGCAAGGCTTGATTGGAAGATTTTTGTTCAACTCCGAAACCACTTTTCAGTATCACTTGGCAAAACTAGATCTGGAGTAGCAAGCATTTGCCCGAAAATAACCCCAAAACTCATTGGATGGGTAAACAAATCTTTTCTCAGCTTCTCTCTTTGATATACAAATCTTGAAACCATGTCAATCAAAATAATAGTTAATATCAACAGTGCAACAACTTTCCGCCTAGGATCATCCCAATAATTAACAATCTTGAACAATATTAAGATCGTTATTAAATGTGGTAGTAATAATGCGCAGAATAATACTAGATAGGTACTAGATATACTCTTGGTACGCTGAAGAACAATTAGGTATAGTAAGAGGTCGATGACAAATATACTTATAGATGTTACTCTGAAAATTATTATGATTGAATTATTTTCAATGATCATATATGTGAAGTAATTGGCTATAGCTGAAATAAACCAGGCGATCAGAAAACCCCTAATTTGCATAAATTCTTTCATTATTCACCTTTAATGGGTAGCGCCATACATATTCGTGGTAGGTCCTTCGTATGCGGGAATAATATTAACCCTACATCAACTTGGTTATAATGATAAGTGATTTTTCCGGACCAATTTTCCTTTCTTGCAATGTCATCCCAAATGGCTCCAATACTTACACCAACAATTAATCCTAGACCTGGTCGTGTTTTACCAATAATTTTTTCGGATATTTCAGATGCCAAAAAGCCACCAGTATCGACAACGAGGTCTGCAAATATGTGATTACCAGAATAATGATTTTGTGTATTCTCGATTAATCCGGGCTAATGTTAATTACATACCCAAGAACTCATTGTAATAGGATCATATAAAGCGATTAACCTTCCTAGGGATTTCATCCATCCTTTACCTAATCTTGTGATCGAATACTCCCCCGTTTCATTGAAGAACCCCATCATCCTTTTGTCAAACCCAGTGACAAAATACCTCGCGTTTGGGCTGTCATTGATCCGTTTTTGCAACAATTCCAAGGCAGGGTTTGGCCCACGTCCCATACCAATTGGTTTTGGTAAAACTGCCCCATACTGATTTATCAGCTCACCACTCTTAGTTGAAATATCAGCAATCACCTTTGCCACTGTAGTGCCGAAGTTGATTTCACCTTTACCTTCACATCCCCATTCTTCGTCGCAAGGTTTATTGCCTGAAGGATCGGTAAGTGTCATTGGGGCATTTGCTACATAGCTATATCAATTCCAGCTCTGCGGATTGGCCGCTCCGGGCACAATCGTGTCCGGCTGGATGAAGCGTCCCAGCCAGGGGTGGTAAGCCCGGGCGTGGTAATCCGTTAACCCGGTGCCAGGCATATCTCGCTGTGATGTGTAGGTTTTATCCGTGGCGCGCAGCAGTCCCACGTCCACGCGCGGTTCGCCAAAGGGCAAGTGGACTGTCAACAGATCCTTCATCACCTAATTATCGCATAACCCCGTCTGCTGCTCCACAAGGACCAGTGTTTGTGGACGGTGAGTCTGGCGGGCCCGGACATGTGCAAGGCGAGATGAGGGAGCGGGGAGGTAGTTCATCACCTCTTTTGTCGCTCGTGGCAATTTAAAATGTTTAGGCGGATTTCATGTTGGATGCACAACCCGGCCCAAAATTCAGTGATTTCTTCTTGACATTCAAGACAGTATCTTCAATTCTTCGATCAAAAAACCGATTTTCCTGTGGTGATTAGTCCAGAACATAAAACAGCTCTAAAATCATGATAAATGACGAAATTCGGAAGAACCAGATTGCGAAGGCATAGTTTTTTTCAAAGACTTTCACAATTAGATTTTCTGAGAAGAACGGAGTTAATCTCTTGAGTGTATTCTGATAACGAAAATACCAAAGTAGTAATTTCCTAGGATAGAATACAGATATTATTTCAAAACAGATTCAAAGCAAGTAAAAGGACGAATAGTATCATCTATTCCACCTCCCTTCCAGTAAAATCCAAGTTATTCCGAATGTAGGAAATGGAGTAATACCTTCCTCGATAGTATTCCAATCAACCGTAGTAATATATATTGTTTTTTGTGCTACCCACCCACCTGAGACAGACAGGCTCCCGCTCATTAACTTTTCCCCCAGTTCCGCTTCTGTTGGTATTGTGTGATTATTAATTGGCGAAATAAAACCTGTGGATAAGCTTATCCCTAGGTTTGGTGCTCCAACAGAAAAACCACCTGATACATAAGTATTATTATATCTATCAACCGCAATATTTATCTGCGTAAATGGAACCAGTGTTAATCCCCAAGAATGATAATCTGGTTGTACGAATGGATGATTGCTTAATAATTCCTCCGTTTGCAGATAATGTGTATACCCATTTTGCTGTGTTACACATGCATTATTGGGGAAATTACCAGCGACCTCATAATCACCACATTCCCTCAAAATGAAATCTCCGAGATCAGGGAATTCGCCATACGGAATAAACAGGTCTCCGCCATGTCTTCCACCGCGAATTCGAGGTCCGCCTCCATCCCCTGCGATTTGCGAGTTAATGAGGTCACTTGACGCGTTGCCCAACCAGCAGGCAGATGCATCCATACCTGCACACCCGACATCATGACCAGTTGGATCGTTGAATAGGATGAGATTCTTCACCACGTAGCTATATCAATTCCAGCTCTGCGGATTGGTAGGCCCGGGCACAATGCTGTCCGGCTGGACGAAGCGTCCCAACCAGGGGTCGTAGATCCTTGCTTTGTAATCCATCAACCCGGTGCCGGGCATATCTCGCTGCCCGGTGTATGCCTTATCCGTGCCGCTCAGCAGTCCCACATCCGCACGGGGTTCGCCAAAGGGCAAGTGGACTGTCAGGAGATCCTTCATCACCCAATTATCTTTCCTCCCAAAGCTGAATACATCATTTAATGTGTTCGTTCTGATTGTGTACCTATATACCCCACCATCAGGCACTACATCTTCATTGATTCTATATCCATATTTAAAAGCAACACGAGTAATACCTTCCCAAATTTCTGATTAATACAGGATAATTATTGTAGGTGGGCTGAAGTGTTCTGTAATAAATCAAAAAAATCCCTCTTATCCTCCAGATTCTGGATGAGCGATGTATACTTATTCCTAGAATGCCCGATCCCTTGCTGCTCACCAAGCTGTTCGCCCCACCACCCCGACCCCAACATCGTCCTCCGCCCCCGCTTGATGGAACGGCTGAACGAAGGCCACTACAGAAGCTGACCCTCATCTCTGCCCCGGCTGGGTTTGGCAAAACCACCCTGGTTAGCGAATGTCGCCGGCTATGGGAAACCGGTCGCCTGGCTGTCTCTGGACGAAGGGGATAACGACCCCACCCGCTTTCTGATACCTGGTTGCCGCATTGCAGAACCGTCGCGCCAGATAACAGGGAAAGGGGCGCTGTCACAGCTACTGAATCCCCCCAACCCGCTCCGCTAGAATCGATCCTGATCACCCTGCTGAATGAACTTTCATCATTCCGGGACGATATTTTCCTTGTCCTGGATGATTATCACGAACTCGATTCC
>CAVVYT010000001.1:0-144374 GCA_963752535.1 uncultured Chloroflexia bacterium | reverse complement strand
ATCCCAAGGTTCAGCGCGTCTGGTATCCGGGCTTACCGTCGCATCCGCAGCACGTTATCGCGAAAAAATTACTGCCAAAATTCGGCGCCATGCTGACCTTTGAAGTAGGTGATGAAGCCAAGGCGGTGCATGTACTGGATGCGTTGGAACTGGCACCTTTGGCGCCAGTCTGGGCGGTGTGCGGACCACCACGCAGGTTCCAGCAACCATGGCATTTTTGGATGTGCCGCCGGAGCAAAAAGCCCAGATGAACATCCGGGACGGGATGATCCGAATTTCCGCGGGTATTGAAGATCCGGATGACCTCATTGCCGACTTTGATCAAGCCCTGGAAAAGATCTAGATCTTTTATTAAATTGTCCTTTCAGGAGGAATGGTAATAACAAGTTATTATGACATTCCTCCTGTCTTTTTTAAAATTGTTGAAAATTTCTTCAATAATTGGTAATATCATCGAAACCATTGCGCAATCGTATTTATTGGAGGATTCGATAGCAACTATCAAGGAAGTTGCCGAAAAAGCAGGTGTTTCAGTATCCACAGTAAGCCATGTGGTCAATGGAACGCGCTTTGTAAGTGATGACCTGCGCAATAAGAGTGCTCCCTGTGCTGGATTCCCTCGATTATCAGCCCAATCGCCTGGCTATGGGTCTGCGGAAAAAGTCAAGCAGCGCCATCGGCCTGATCGTGGCGGATATTACCAATCCCTTTTTCTCGGAGATCGCCTGGCGAATTGAAAACCTCTGTTATCAGAAGAATTATTCGGTAATGCTCTGTAATACCAACGGCAGCCCTTCAAAAGAAGATTATTACCTCAGCCGTTTGACTGAATGGCGGGTGGACGGGATTATTGTGGTTTCTTCCACTTCGCAGGCAGCTCATCTGAATTCCTTCAATAAACCCGAAATGCCGCTGACGCTTATTGATATCGACAGCCCCGGATACGAGATGGATTCCATTTCTGTTGATAATTTCAGCGGAGGAAAATTGGCAGCGCAGCACCTGGCGTCACTTGGCCATAAGCGCATCGCGTGCATCAGCGGAAGTATTGAAACGCGTTATAACCTGGGACGATTAAATGGTTTTCGTGAAGGCCTGATGGATGGAGGAGTAGAAGTTGATGAAGCTCTCATCTCAAGAGCTGACTTTAATACTTTCAGCGGTTTAAACGTCGCAACTCAGCTTTTGGAAAAGAAAGATCGCCCAACAGCCATTTTCTGCTGCAGCGACCTTTTAGCCTATGGTGCCATGAAGGCAGCCAATGTTAAGGGATTAAAGGTTCCTGAGGACCTATCAATCGTGGGTTTCGATGATATTTTCTTGTCTCCCTATACAAATCCACCGCTTACAACTGTAAGGCAGCCGATCCCTGAGCTGACTGAAGAAGCTGTGAACTGCTTTCTGACAAGAAAAGAAGACCCTGGAAAAACCAGCCGCACGATCAAGCTTAAATTACATCTTGAAATACGGGATTCAACTGCTCCGTTGTCACTCTCTGAATAATTAGCACCATGCAAAGGAGGTGGTTATACAAAACACATTTTTAGAAAATTTTACATGCTTATCCAAACAAAAAATTTTGAGGAGAAAAAATGAATACCAAACGTTTCACAATTTTTGGACTGCTGATCGTAGCCGCGATGCTAATCGCGGCTTGCGGCGGCGCAGCTGCCGGCCCCAAGGCTGATGACAAATTAAAAGCAGTTTTTATCATCGGCGGTACTCTGGGCGATAAATCATTCAATGATTCCGCGCACCGCGGCTTAACCCAGGCACAGGAAGAACTTGGCATTGAATATGTTTATGTGGAAGCTTCCAGCGATCCTGCCAAGATCGATGCGGCTTTTCATGATGCGCTTAATGATGAAACCGTTGATATCATCATCCAGGCGCAGGGCGACCTGACCGAGAAACTGCTTGAGATCGCACCCGATTATCCTGATAAGAAATTCGTTATCTTCGATAATCCTTTCGATTTTGAAGCATGCCCGGAATGCAAAGCCAACGTCTATGCCATTCAATACGCACAGAATGAAGGTTCCTACCTCGCTGGATATTATGCCGGTTTGATGAGCGAATCCAAGATCATCGGCGCAGTCGGCGGTCAGGATATCCCTGTCATCCAGGACTTCATGATCGGCTACAAGCAGGGTGCAGTTGATGCAGGCCTCAAGGAAGAAAATGTTCTGGTTCAGTTCGCCGCCACATGGTCCGACCCGGCCAAGGGCAAGGAACTTGCGCTGGCCATGTACGCGCAGGGCGCGGATGTGGTCTTCCAGGTCGCAGGCGGCACCGGTGAAGGTGTCTTCTATGCGGCTGAAGAAGCTAACAAATGGGCGATCGGCGTTGATTCCGACCAGGCTTTGATCGTCGAGGAAAACAGCCCCGAACAGGCTGCCCGCATCTTGACCTCCATGCTCAAGAATGTTGATAAATCCCTGTTCCGCTTCTTCCAGCTGAATGCTGAAGGTAAAGTACCGTGGGGTACCAATGAACTGCTTGGTATCGCTCGAGGATGGTGTTGGTTTGGCTCTGAACAAATATTATGAAGAGAACACACCACAGGAAGTAAAAGACAAGATGGCCGAAGCGATCAAGAAAGTGACCGCCGGCGAAATCGAAGTCGCAACCGTATTCTAGGATTGTTATAAATCAGGCAGGGATAAAATCCCTGCCTGAATTTTATTTATCTGGATGAAAGCTGGAGGTGATATGAAGCCATTAATTGAAATGAAGGATATTTCGAAGATCTATGATAATGGCGTTGTTGCTAATGATCACGTCAACTTTACTGTGAACAAAGGCGAGATCCATGCCCTGGTTGGTGAGAACGGTGCAGGTAAATCCACCCTGATGAAGATCCTGTATGGTATCGAACGGCCTACTGAGGGACAGATACTAGTTGGCGGCAAGGAAATGCAGTTTCGCTCTACCCATGATGCGATCGCAGCAAAGATCGGCATGGTGCACCAGAACTTCATGCTTGTACCTTCCTTTACCGTTGCTCAGAACGTGGTATTGGGTAATGAGCCGATGAAGAATGGTTTGATCGACAGAGCTGAGGTACTTAGAATTACCAAGGAATTATCTGAACGATTTGGCTTATTTGTTTATCCTGATTACGTAGTGGATGGGGTCAATGTTGGCATGCGCCAGCGTGTTGAAATTCTCAAAATGTTATACCGCGAAGCCGAGATCCTTATTATGGATGAGCCTACCGCTGTTTTGACACCGCAGGAAACCCAGGACTTATTCAAAGCGATCCATACCCTGGTAGAACAGGGAAAAACCGTTATCTTTATTACTCACAAACTGCGCGAAGTTAAAGAAATTTCTGACCGAGTCACAGTCATGCGGCTGGGCAAAGTTATAGGCACTGTCGATACTAAAGATGTGACCAAAGAACAGATCGCCAATATGATGGTCGGGCGTGAGGTTTTCCTGGATATCAAGAAACCGCAAATCAAACGCGGTGATAAACGTATGACAGTCAAAGATCTGACTTATGTCTCCGAGACCGGCCGGCCGGTGCTTAATGGAGTGGATTTCAACTTATATTCAGGCGAAGTTTTAGGCATAGCCGGTGTGGAAGGTAACGGCCAAACTGAATTGGTGGAGATCCTGACCGGGCTGCGGGAAGCAGCGAGCGGTGAAGTGATCGTTAATGACAAAGATATTGTCAATCATACTCCGCGGGAAATTCGCATGCTGAAGATCGCCCATATTCCGGAAGACCGCCTGACCAATGGTGTTTCGGTGAACACATCCATCAAAGAAAATCTGGTGGTTGACCGCTATTTTAAAGCGCCGATCAAAAAAGGTTTGTTCATGGATTATAAGGTCGTGGATGAATCAACGGATGACTTGATTAAGCGCTATGGGATAAAAACCCCGAATGGAAAACTGCCCGTCTCGTCTTTATCCGGCGGAAATATGCAAAAAGTGGTGGTTGCCCGAGAGCTTTCTTCAGAACCTTATATCCTGATTGCCTCACAGCCCACCCGCGGCATTGATGTAGGTGCCACAGAATTTATCCGTGAACAATTGGTCGTGAATCGGACGGAAGGTACAGCTGTACTCCTTGTTTCTGCTGACCTGAGTGAAGTGATGAGTCTTTCTGATCGTATCATCACACTTTATGAAGGAAAAGTAACCGGTGTTTTTCCGGATGCTTCAAAAGTTTCTGAAGAAGTATTAGGTACCTATATGCTCGGCATTAAACAGCAAACCCCCGAAGAAATGGAGAAGTTCCTATGAAAGCATTTCTGAAAATCAAAAGGGTTTCGGGAATTTTTGAGGGTTCTTCTTGCTTTGGCGATCGGATTAAGCCTGGGATTCATCCTCACTTGTTTTGTTTCAAAGGATCCCTTGAATTCCTATAAAGCTTTTCTTTTCGGACCTTTCAGCCAATTAAACCGTGTTGGCGATTGGCTTGAAGAATCGATCACCCTGGTTTTCCTGGGGTTGGCAGTCGCGATCGTATTCAGCGCGAAACAATTTTATATCGGTGTCGAAGGCCAGATGCTGCTGGCGGCACTGGTTGCTGGAACTGTTGTATTATACGCACCCTTCCCGCCGGTCATCCGCATCATTCTGGGTTTTGTGGCAGGGTCGGCAATGGGCTTCATCTGGGGTGTCATTCCGGCGTATGTGAAAGCGTATCTCAACGCGAGCGAATTGGTTTCGTCATTAATGATGAATACCATCGCATTAAAATTGTTTGAGTATCTGCTGGGTACTTACCTTCAATTACCCAAAGTATCAGGCATTATGTCAGAGCTTCTCCCAAAAGAAGCCAGACTCCCCAGTTTCATTCCCAATCTACCTTTTCTGGCGGAAACACGCGCTTTGTGGGATAAGCAGACGAGCGTATCTGTAATGGTTTATGTCGCGATCGCTGCAGTGATCGTTGCTTACCTGCTGCTCTATAAAACTCCGTTCGGATATGAACTGCGCATGGTGGGATCAAACAATAAATTCGCCCGCTATGGCGGCGTCAATGTAAAAAGAACCATCATGCTGGCGATTACGGTCAGTGGAATTTTTGCCGGCTTGGCAGGAGTACATTTGGCGCTTGGAATTCATCACAGGATCGTTCTGAATATGTCAGCGGGTTTGGGTTTTGAAGGTGTGAACATAGCCATCCTGTCCTTTAATAATCCTTTGATCGTGCCCTTTGCCTCGCTGCTTTACGGCTATCTAAGAGCTGGCGCTGATGTAATGGAACGCACAACGGATGTCTCGCGGGAACTGGTGACCATTGTACAGGCGGCAGTGCTTCTGCTAATTACTGCCGAAAGGTTACTGCCTGTGATCCAGCAGCGTGTTACAACTCCAGATGATGATGAACATCTTCAAGAGAAAGGAGATACCAATGTCGCTTGAATTGGTGATCCGAACGATTTTTAGTACTTTCTTCCTGGCAAGCGTACTTCGAATTTGTACGCCGATCATTCTGCCGGCCATGGGAGGCTTATTCGCAACCTCAGCAGGTACTTTTAATATGGCTCTGGAAGGCATCATGCTCTGGGGCGCCTTTACCGGTGTTTTTGTTTCACACTATTCCGGAAATGTGTGGTTATCAGTGCTCGCAGGCCTGGTCGTTGGCATTCTGGTCTCCATGATCCTGGCTGTATCCCACATTGAATATGGGGTGGATCTGGTCCTTGGCGGCCTGGCAGTTAACCTTTTCTCATCGGGCGGCACCATTTTCCTGATGTATACCCTCATCGGTGAGAAAGGCAACACAACCACCATGCCCAGCCTCAGGGTTCCTAACGTCAACATTCCATTGATAAAGGATATTCCTGTTCTTGGCGAGATCATCAGCGGGCATCCGGTATTTACTTACATCGCCTTTCTGGCAGTTATAGTAGCCTATATTGTGATGTTCCGAACTCGTTTTGGCACCCATGTGCGGGCCGTCGGTGAGAATGAAGAAGCCGCAAGATCAATGGGCATCAATGTCAAGAAAACCCGCTATCTGGCCATTGCCATCAGCGGCGCCTTATCTGCCTTGGGCGGCATGAGCCTTTCCATGGCCTACCTGCAAATGTTCCAGAGAGATATGACTGGCGGGCGCGGATGGATCGCGCTTGCTGCGGTAAACCTGGGCGCAAGGAATCCTGTTCGAACCCTGGTTGCAGCCATGATCTTTGGCTTTGCAGATGCTGTTGCCAATCAGCTGGGATCTCTTGATATTCCTTCACAGCTGGTGCAGATCATCCCCTATGCTGCAACCATCGTTGGGTTGGTGGTTTATGCTGTCCAGCAAAAACGGGCAGCTGATCACCCGCATGAAAAAGTTCCAGGAAGCGCATTTTGCAGAGGTAAAAGCGCATAGCGGGACATCTGAATAAGGACCAACCGATCAAAAACGATGTTAAAATAAACTGATTAAAAATTGTGACGCACTCAGCTTCGCCAAAGGTGAAGCTGAGTTTATTGATAAGCAGGATATTCTAGTCAGCGGCAACAGCATTGAAGCAGTTGGAAATACTGGCGCACTTCCAATCCTGCCAGATACTGAGATCATCGATGCTTCCGGTCTAATGGCTGTTCCGGGATTTATGAATACCCACGCCCATACTCCCATGGTGCTTTTCCGCAACCTGGCAGAAGACGTCTCTCAAAAAGAATGGTTCAACGATTACATCTGGCCGATGGAATCCAACCTGACCGAAGAGGATGTCTATTGGGGCATGCAGCTGGGTATGGCCGAAATGATCGAGAATGGTGTCACCAGCGTGGCGGACCATTACTTCAATGTTGACCATATTGCCCGGGCTGTTGAAACCGCCGGAATGCGCGCCAACCTGGTTTGGGCGGTTTTCGGCCATCAGGGCGAGAAGAAGCTGGATGAAACCATTGATTTTATCAATCGCTGGCAGGGCGGGGCAGGCGGGCGCATTACCACCTGGCTGGGACCGCATGCGCCTTACACCACCGGCCCGGAATTCTTGAAGCTGTCGGCTGAGAAAGCAGCAAAAAATAACGTAGGCATTCATATTCATGTTTCCGAGACAGCCAATCAGGTTGCATTAAGCCTGAAAGAATTCGGCATTACTCCCGTGAAAATGCTGAAAGAAAGCGGTGTGCTGGATGTTCCCACGATCCTTGGGCACTGCCTTTATCCCCAGGATGATGATTTTGAAATTCTCGCGGCGTCACCGACCGGCATCGCCCAGGCACCCAGGACTTATATGAAGCATGGATCAGGACTGGCGCCGATCCTTAAATACCTTGAACTTGGCATCCCGGTCGGGCTGGCAACTGACGGGGCTGCGAGCAATAACACCATGGATATCATGGAGCAAATGCGCCTGGTGCCCTTATTCGTTAAATATCAGGCGTCTGACCCGACGATCATGCCGATGCATCAGGTGGTGGATATTGCCTTCCGCGGAAGCGCCAAAGTGCTGAAGCATGAGGGCAGGCTGGGTGAGCTCAAGGCAGGCATGCTGGCTGATATTACCCTTATCCGCCAGGACGGGCTGCACATGACCCCGCGAGCGAATCCGCTGGCGGCGCTGATCTATTGTGCACGCGCGACGGATGTGGATACTGTTATATGTGATGGCAAAGTATTGATGCGCGGCAGAAAGCTGCTGACCATTGATAAAGACGCTGTCAGAAAAGAAGTCCAGGCGCGCCTCAGCCGACTCAGCCAGCGCGTGCCAAACGCCCGCATTGCGTTTTACCCGACCTTATAGGACTTTCCTCAGGAGAATTCATGGCGCAAAAAGTCATTATGGATGTCGATACCGGCTGCGATGACGCTGTGGCAATGCTGCTAGCCGGGCATCACAAAGATCTGGAACTTGTGGCAGCCCTGCCTGTTCATGGCAATGCGCCCTTGGAACAGACCATCGATAATACGCTCCGTCTGCTGCAAGCGGGAAAACTGGCACATGTCCCGGTATATTCCGGCGCAGATGCTCCATTGATCGGACCGATCATTCGCGGCAGCGGCGACCAGATCGTAAAATTGCCTTTTCCGGAAGCAACCATAAAGCCACAACCCGAACATGCGGTCAATTTCCTGATCGATTACTATATGAGCGGCGCGGGGGATGATACGGTTTACATGCCCATTGCACCCCTTACCAACCTTGCCCTGGCGCTGCGTATCGAGCCCAGATTAAAAGACCGCATCCCGCGCATTGTGACCATGGGGGGCGCCTATTCATCCAATTTCGCGGAATTCAATATCGCCGCAGATCCCGAAGCGGCATATATGGTTTATACCTCAGGGATTCCAATTACGATGGTCGGGCTGGAAGTGACCGATATTGCCAAAATCCAGCAGGCAGATGTTGACAGCATCCGTAAGCTGAATACCCCCTGGGCGATCGCGGCAGCAGATGTGATGGACATTGTGGTGGATATCCATGTAAAGCACGGGCTGGGGGGAGCGATCATATTTGATGCCTGCGCTGTGGCGGCGCTGATCGAGCCATCAGTGATGGAAACCCGCCCTATGCACATTGAGATCGAACTGCGCGGGACAGCACCCGCGGCTGTACTGTCTCGGATTTCAAAACCTGGAAGAAACAAACGCCCAATGTTGATGTTGGCATTGACATCAACCGGGATCGCTTTATTGAGATCATGCGTGAAGCATTGGCGTAAATATTTGGTATTCTTGGTTAATCGCAAAAGGAGCGGACAATGACTTATAAAGTGATCCTGGATGTTGATACTGGTTCGGATGACGCCATTGCCATCATGGCAGCGGCTTTATCCAAGGAAATTGAATTGCTGGGGATCTCGACCGTTAATGGCAACCGGAATGTGGATACTACGACTGATAATACCCTGCGGGTTGTGAGCCTGCTTGGAGAAAATATCCCTGTGTATAAAGGCTGCTCCCTGCCAATGGTTTCAACCCTTTTAAAAGGAAGACGAAGCAATATACCTTATAAAGGGCCGGAATCCAAAGAAGAGGATGTCCATGGCGACCATATTCCCGCCCCGGAAACCTGCCATGAAAGAGCAGCCGCAGCACGCAGTTTTCTGGCTGGTGGATACGCTTTTAAATTCAAAAGAAAAGCTGACCCTTATTTTTGTCGGTCCTTTGACCAACCTTGCCATGGCGCTCCGCATTGCACCAAATATCATTGACAATATTAAAGAGATCATCATTATGGGCGGGGGATACCTTGTGAATAACATCACCTCCGGAGCGGAATTCAATTTCTGGGTTGATCCCGAAGCCGCAAAGATCGTTATGGATTGCGGCGCACCCATTCGGCTGGTGCCGCTGGATGCAACACATGCGGCCTATGTTACTCGGGCGGAAGCCGAAGAGATCAGGCAATTCAATACTCCGGCTGCGGTGCTGTGCGCTGATCTGATCATCCGCAGGATCAACGGTTACAAAAATTTTCAACCGCTGGCAGTTCCTGATGCTGTACCCGTGCATGATGTTCTGGCTGTCTGCGCGCTGCTGAACCCCGAAGTACTTCAGGAATGTATGGCAGTGAATGTGGATATCAGCATTTCACCCGGCATCACCGATGGGATGAGCCTGTGTGATGTTGGGAATAGGAACAGGGCTGCGCCACTCAACGCGATTGTTGCCAGGAGCGCTGACCGCGAACTCTTTATCACGATGCTGAAACAACTTTTTAGCAGTTCCAGATAAAATACTTATAGAATATTATTGAAACGAATTCTGGCAAGGCAATGCCAAGCCAGGTTCTGCTTTGCATCTGATCGAAAAGAGGCATGAAATTTGACCACCGAGACTGGAAATAAATCCAAACAGACGACCGCTGCAGCCATGCTGAAAGATACGCTCTTTCACACCACCGCCCATTTTTCAAATGATTTTTTCCTCAGTTTTTTTGCACCCACTCTGCCAGTGCTCATCACGCAAATGGGTTTGCTCAAGGTTCAAGCCGGCATCCTTAATCTGAGCCTGGAACTGACCGCCTTATTCATGCCGCTCATCGGCCGGCTTGCGGATAGAAAAGATATCCGCAAGTTCATGGTTTTCACACCGCTGGTCACCGCTTTGTGCATGAGCATGTTGGGCGTTATCCCCAATTTTTACCTGCTCTTTCTGGTGTTAACGATTGGCGGAGTGAGCATTTATTTTTATCATGCCATTGGACCTGCAGATATTGCCAAGGTCAATCAAGCCGCCTTGGGGCGCCTGATGGCCATCTGGAATATTGCCGGGCAGATCGCCTTTATGGTCGGACCTTTGGTGGTTACAGCGGTACTTACGCGCTGGTCTGTACGCCAAATGCCCTGGCTGGCCTTGCTGGGCGGCGCAGCAACTCTGGCTTTGATCATTATCCGAAAGAACCTGCCGGATATCCCTTTTAAAGAAGCGCTCGGATCAGAATCGAGCTCGGCGCTGAACACAAATTCGAGAAAACGGATCATCAGGCAGTTCCTGCCGATCGCAGCGATCACTTTGGCGATCTCTCTCTCTCACGCATGCGCGTACGCCTACCTGCCGGTCTATATTGTTGAACAGGGCGCCAGCCTGTGGATGTCAGGACTGGCGATCTCGCTTTATTTTGGCGCTGGCATATTGGGCAATTACATCGGCGGCTTGCTGCATGACCGGATCGGAGCGAAATGGGTGGCAGCTATCTCACTGGCAGGGTTTGCGGTTTTCTTTACCGCTGCGATCTTCACAACCGGAGCCTTGCAGCTTGCACTTATCGCATTGATGGGCGTTTTCAGCTTTATGCTCATGCCTGCCATGATGGCGATGCTGCAGGAAAACAATCCTGAAGATCGCTCGCTGACCAACGGTCTTTTCCTTGGATTGAATTACGGCGTGATCGCGCTGGCAGGCGTGGCAGCCGGATACATGCTCGACCGCATGCCCACACCGACTGTATTTCTTATAAGCGCGGCACTTGCACTTTCAGCCCTGGCTTTTGTGCCGTGGCTGAAGGATGAATCCAGACAGAAAAAAGCATAATCATTGTTGGATTTATCGTCTAAAATTAACAATAAAGCAGGAAAAAAGCCATGAAAAAGACCTGGTGGATCTGGGTACTGCTCGCGATCAATTTCAGCGTTCTGATCGGCGGTTTTTTGCTCGTCCGGGGAATCCTTACATCCACGCTTCAGCCGATCTCCGAGGCCAGCAGCCGTATCGGGACTCAGGTTTCCACCATCCTCCATCCAACCCCAACGATCATTCCTGATCCCGTTACCATTATCAATGAGATCCGCCCGCTGGCACGTTTGGAGACGATCCAGTACACGCTTGAAAAGGTCATTACAGCGGAAGAAGGGCAAGAGCTGATCGCTGAATTGTTCGGCGACCGGCTGCTGTTGGTGGCGCACGGGACAGTTATTGCCGGTGTTGACCTTTCAAAACTCTCCGCCGAAAACCTAAAATTCAAGGACGGTATTCTGGAAATTGAACTGCCGGAAGCAGAGATCTTCAGCGCCAGTTTGGATAATGACAAGACCTATGTGTATGACCGCGATACGGGATTATTTCGAAAATCCGATCGTGACCTTGAAACCCTGGCTCGCCAGGCGGCTGAAGCCGAGATCCTGAAGGCGGCTGTTGATGATGGCATCCTCAACCAGGCAGCGATCAATGCCCAGGTTTTTATGGAAAGACTTCTGATTGATCTGGGTTACAGCCAGGTGATCTTCAAATAAAGAAAACCTCTCCCTTTGGGGAGAGGTTTTAAATTTATAGATTTTATTTATCTTTATCAAAAAATTACCTTCTTCGGCTGTAAGCCCCACCGCCATATAAACTGGTATCCACAATTAAAGCAATCATTAGCCAAAGCCAATCAAGCCCAACTGGTCCTCCAAAACCAGGCTTAAAGATGAAAGTGTAGGTCAGGGTGGTTACGGGCAAAAAAATTGTGCCAATAATGGGCAGAAGCAGATTGTTATAAACAATTGTGAACCTGCCTGGATTTACCAGCCACCAGATAAGCAAGCCGGCTCTCGGTCCAAGAAAGAATAACGCGCTTATTACACAACACATGATCAAGGTCTCCTTAATTTAAATATACGAAAATTAAGGATGTAAGTTGCTGTTTTGTTATTTCCCCTGATCATAATGATTTGGTTTCGGAGATAGAATGCTGTATTTAAAAAATAAAAATTATCACAAAATATCGTTCGAATAACCAGAGTGGTATGAAAAACTAAATCTACGGAACGCATATAAACAGGAAAAATTTCCAATGAATTCAAAAACAGGTTTAAAAATACCCCGGGGTTTTCCGACCATCCCGGGGTTAGATCCATTTCCGTTTATTTGCCTGCTTAATCGTTCACAATGAATGTGACCTTTAAAAGCACACGGTATTCAGTAATACTTCCCTTTACGTCTACCAGCACTTCCTGATCTCCAACCCAAGCGGCTTGTAGGTTTTCAATGGTCATGGCCGTCTTTTTCAGTCCTTGCTTTATGGCATCATCAAAGCTGACCTTTGAAGAAGATTTGATCTCGGTAATTCGTGCGACTGACATAGCTGACTCCTTTTTATTATTAAGTATACAGAGGATAGCTGGGTCAGTAAGTGGTTTCTAGTTTTTTGACGAAATATTAATATAAAAAAACGCAGTGTCAGAGTGCATTTAAATGAATTAGAAGCACTTATTTTAGTTGGATACGGACCTCAGTTTCAGGGATTATTGAGGGGTCAGAAGACGGATCGTTGAGATAATACTCATATGAGATCCCTGATGGTTCATAACCATTTTCTTTTGCCCAAAGAACCAAAGCATCATAGGCGACTTTCACCGAATCATAAGAACCAACATGAAGGGTGGAATTATATTTACCTGCTGGTATGACACCCGGTTTGATCTCGTCTCTGCCTTCAAATGGCTTTGAAACCGGAAAACCCGCTTCAATATCCAGGGCGTCCATATCCAGATTAAAATACGCAGCATAGGGCATACCCGAGGGATATTCACCCAGGTCCCCCAGATAGGCCATCACTCCGCCGTAAGCTTTCCCAAAAAACTCAGGCAGTTTTCCCACAGGCATAATGGCGCGCATACCTAATGTGGGCTGATCGGGCAGGTCGAGCAGTTTTATTTCGTATGACATTCCATCCTCCAATTAGAATAACTGTTCTAATGATATCCCTCTTGACAAATTTGTCAAGGGTGTACATGATAACTTTGCCTTAAATATTGTGTTAAAATTAATTAGCTTGTAAAAGTAGTTCTAGAAAGAAAGACCTGTTCTTTTGATTTGGAACAAAATTATTGTCAAGCGGCAAAATTTCAAGAAAGGAGTTCCAAATCATGTCCGAGAAAGAACAAGGCACCGTGAAATGGTTTAACGGCTCAAAGGGATATGGCTTCATTGAGCGCGATTCCGGCGAAGACGTTTTTGTCCATTACAGTGCAATTCTCGCGGACGGATACCGCTCATTGGAAGAAGGCCAGCGCGTTGAGTTTGTGGTCACCCAGGGCGAAAAAGGTCCGCAGGCGTCAGAAGTTATCCTTCTCTAATCGAGAACCATACTTCAAGAAATTACAAAGAGCAGCTGTGAAGCTGCTCTTATCTCTTTAACTGAGCGGGAACACCGAGCGAAATGTTATTTTGGTATCCGGTGAATCTTAAGAATGAGATTCTGAATATCACCGAAATGGCTGATGATACTTTCGCGATCTATTCCTTGTGGTGCATAAACAACGATCAGCATCTTTGAAGTCGTAGTCGTGACACAGGTCCGCTTATCCGGTCCGTAAATAACGCTGGAGATCACCCCTATTTGATCGCTGACCTTCATATCGGCTGGTTTCAATCGCTTTTCTTCTCCAGCAAGAGTCATATAGGTCTCCTCGCCGGTAGAAATCCCGATATTCAAAGGTAATGTTATTGTTTCCATATCATGAAAAGCGGTCAGCAGCATATTCTTGAGCTCCGTGACGAAGATGGCTTCAACCAGGGGAGAGACGGATGGAAAGGGGCGATTTTCAAAGATCACGGATCGCAACTGCCCGAGCACATGGTAGCTTTTGTCGAATTTCCTGTAATATCTGGAATATGCCTGAATTACCGGGTGCGCCTTAAGAGAATTCAGATCGGGGAATTGCTTTTGAAGCTCGAGGATTATCTCGCGTTTGGATGCCTCAAGATTTGAATTCTCGTATTGGATCATCACGTTTTCAAGTACTAGGACGCCGACGGCAGAACCGGGATATGCTTTAGAAAACTCCGGAAAAATTTCAATTTGAATGTAAGGTTCAGAATTGTTCATCTTTTTTCAAACACAGGTAGATAATATTTTGGATCCATTGAACTTTTATTTAATAAATAGGAAGTTCATAATATTTTTTTTCAAAAATCATGCCTCGTTGGGTAAAGATTAGGTCAACCCTCTAAATAAAAAGACACTTTTCTCGCAACTAATTATTTGTTATACTGTTAATATATATATCATAAAGAAAGGAGGATAGAATAATGAAACTTTCAGCCCCCAAGAACACCACTTTCTGGGTTGCGACAGTCTTATTTTTATTGGGATTTGTCGGTAATTTCGTCACCCTTCCTGTTGTCTCCGAATTCGCATTCTGGTTTGTGGTAGTAGGATTTGTAGTACTTTGGCTTGGTAATTATGTCAAAGGCTTCTAATCCGATCGTTATATTAACTTATAAATAATAATAAAAAAATCCCGGTTGAGAAACCGGGATTTGCTTTAATAAGATCAAAACTCTCATCCAATATAAACCTGTACATTCAGGCAAGATGGTCCAATGGTTTTTCCTGACCTTCTCGGCATATTCCTCACCAAAAAAGAATCCGGAAAGTTCCAGCGCTTCATCAAATGAAGAAAATCGATAATCGGTTCGGAACCAGGATGATGAGAACCCGCTCTGCTGAAGATATTCAAAATACCCGTTCAAATGAGATGGGGGGTTGGGGGTTTCAAAACCGGTGCCGTAATTCTCAAGTACGATCATTACACCACCAAGTTTAAGCAATCGCCTGGCCTCAGCCAACCCCTTATCCACTTCGTGCTTCCAATTATCGCCGCCCCAAACCGCCAGATAGCAAAAGCTCCAGCCGGCGATAACGAGGTCGGCTGAATGGGATGCAAACGGAGTGCAGCGCATGTCAGCCGCACATAAGACTGTGTTGGAGGTCTTCTTTAATTTCAGGACTTCTTTTGCCTGGGTAAGCATATGATGCGATGCATCGCAGGCTGCCAGTCGTTTGGCTTTGTCCGCGAGAAAGCGGGTGAGGCGGCCTGTCCCCGCCCCAAGGTCAACAATATTCAACCCCTCAATTGGAATGATCCTGTTTATCTCAGCGGGAATATTATTCTGATAATCCTCGCGCAGGATCAGCAGTTCATACTGGTCTGCGTGAGAACTATAGACTTCTTTTTCGGTTGGCATCCGGAGATTTTACTATGGATGGAATTTCGATGATTATATTTGCCGCAGGATTTCCGCGATGATCTTTTCGGGAGCCAGGTTAATATCGATCACCAGAGCATTTTTCGGCTCCTCCAATGCTTCAAATTGGCTCCTGAGCATGGATGGCTTCATGTAATGCTGCCGTTCCTGCATGCGCTGCCAAATGAGGTCATAATCGCCCTTAAGGTAAACGAACCGGACATTTTTTATGCCGTCTGTCAGGTCTGGCGATACTTTCTTTAATGCTGAGCAGGCCAGAACGGCAGGCTGACTTTTCAAACTGAGATCAGCCAGCAAACCATGCAAGGTTTCCAGCCAGGGCTGCCGATCGGCATCTGTTAAAGGAACACCGCTGGCCATTTTTCGAATGTGCTCCTCGGAATGATAGCTGTCGCTCTCGATAAAAGTCCATCCGAGTTTTTCAGCCAGGCGGGTTGCGATGGTGGTCTTTCCGCAGCCGGAAACACCCATTACGATCAAGGCTTTGAATGAAGGTTTATCGTCAACCGGTTTCATACCTGGAGCAGTTAATTTCCAAAATTAAATAAAAGTAATTCTTGTGCAAGATTGATCTGAATATTGATAATTAATGCACGCCTGGCTTAAAAGACCACAAATCCCACGCCAACCAAACCCGAGCCGGTGTGGACTGACAGCCCGGGATTCAATTCCACGATAAGGACCTCTTCCGGAAGTTCCATATTAGAACGCAGAAGGGTTTCCATTTCACGGGCATCATCTGGAGCCGCCACATGCAGGATGGACATTTTTTCAATGCGTGATCTGGCTGCGTCCGCTTTGGTCAGATCGATTACGCGTTCCCAGGCTTTGCGCTTGGTGCGCACTTTTTCCAGCATATCCAATTTTCCATTCTGTACAGAAAGGATCGGTTTGATGTTCAGCATACCCGCCATGCCGGCAGCGTCGTTCAATATCTAAAGTCTCAATTCCCTTTATCCAGTTTTCAGGTAATTTAATAGCATCAATTTCATCAAGCTTATGTTCAAGATATCGATTGATTTGATATATAGTTTCGTTATATGATCCTCTTTCCAGTTTTCCTTATATAATTTCGTTCTAGCCAATAATAACGAAGTGAATTAGCTTTTTGCGTATCAGTCTCAAGAAGTGTTCTAAATTTCCAGTTTGGAATTGGCAACTCCCCAGAATGGAAGTCTTTATCTTTTTTGATATTGGTAATAAAAGTACATATCTTTAATACAAAATCATTTTCGCTTGAAAGTCGTGGCAAAGCTGATTTGAATTCGTTGTCTAAAGCTGCTTTCTCAGTAGCAATTTCATATTTTATTTTCTGATAATTTCTTTGGATTATTTCATCTTTAGGCGAAATTCGATATGCTTTTTGAATGAGATCCCAAGAAGATTTTATATCGCCTTTTGCAGTCTTTATGTTTGAGAGATTATTGAGGATAGCTCAGTTATTGGGGTCTACTCTCAATATGCTCTCATAAATTATTTTCAGCATCTTCTTGATAGCGTTCGTTATCTAGTGAATACGCTACTTCAAAATTCTGAATGCTGTTTCGGGTTTCCATATCAACCGATTAATGCTTTACAATATGTTTATAATCTTTTTCCAAATACAGCTTTCTTATCCATTCGGTAAATTGCAAGATGACTTTTTATTCCCGCCTTCGTTTTTTCTCATTAATCTTCGATATAAGCTCATTGAGGTGATTAGTGAATTCATCATCAGTCATTATTCCTCCCATATAATAAAATATAACAATTTTCGTCCAAGTGATATTTCCCCACTTTTATACTATTGCATTCTAATTCAAATTTGAATTTCGTATAAATATAAAGACTACTATATAATTCGTTGAGTTTTCCAAGAATTACCCTAAACTATCCACTCCATAGGTTAGCGAATTATTTCTATTGATTAGATATTTACGTAATTCCCCCACTCTTATCTTGGACCTTCCTCAGCCTCTCCCTGATCCCATCCGCATCGGGACTTCAGGCACACCTGCGTGTTCGGCTCGCCCGTCCCAGGTCCTCCCCCGATACTTGGGGGAGGATGCAAGGTGGGGGCTACTCCCCAAACTCCACTCCTCAGCCTCTCCCTGATCCCATCCGCATCGGGCTTCAAACAGACCTGCGTGTTTGGCTCGCCCGTCCCGATCACCACCGTCTGACCGTAGTGGTCGCCGGGGGACGTGTTCACCTCCAGGCGCAGCGCTTTGGTCGGGCACAACTCCGGGTGGACCATCACTGCCGCGGTCATCACATCCCACAGCATAAACTCATGGTTCGGGTCGAGTGTTCAGCAGCATGTCGTAGAAATCCGCCGCCAGGTCGGCCGGGGCATCGCCCTCGCGCCAGGCTTTCGTATCGGCTTCCGTGGCTTTCACCAGGTTGGTCGCGTCCAGCGGAACGAAGGTCACCGGCACGCCCGCTTGAAGCACTTCCGCGGCCGCCAGCGGATCGATGTAGATGTTCCACTCGGCGGTCGTGTTGGGTGTATCGGGCAGGAAATCGGTCAGGTTGCCTTTGGTGTACACCGCCCCGCCCATGATGTACACCCCCGAGATCTTGTCTTTGATCGATGGATCGAGCCGCAAAGCCAGGGCCAGGTCGGTGCACGGTCCGCTCACAAAGACCGCCAGCGGTTCTTCAGCATCCTTCAACAGCTTCACCAGCAGTTCCGCGCCGTTCCCGGCCGGGAATGTGCGGGTATCGCCCGCCTTTGCGAACCCCCAGAAGTTGTCGGCCGCGTCGCGCAGCCACTCCGGGAAATCCTCGCCCGGCATCAGCGCCGTGTCCGCGCCCGCACCCAGGGGAATGTCGCCATAACCCCAGTCCGAGAGGATCCGCCCAATGTGCTGGATGTACACCTGCGGATGGGCTTCGCCGTGCGAGATGACCACCCCCTCCACCGACACGGCAGGATCGCTCAACAGGTACAGCAGGGCCACCGTCCCATCCGGGCTGCCGTCATCATCGAAGATCACCTTCAGCGGTCCGGCGGTAGCATCCGCTCGGAGCAAGATGCCCTCGTTGCGGCCATAACTGCCCTCGCTGATGAACCGCAGCGTCCCATCCGCCAGCAGTTCCAGGGTATCGCTGCCCTCCCCGCAGGTCGCGGATTTCTCGGTCACGCGGAGCGAGTACACCCCGCCCTGTTCCCCGCTCAACACATACGTCCCCGCGCAGGGCACCATGGGAATCTCAAAACTCCCGCACGGTTCGTCAATGGCACACTCGTTGGAAAGGTCGATCGAGATGTCGAACTCCACATCCCCGTTGCGGGCTTTGCCCTCCCACCTGCCGGCCAGGGGAAAGGACGATGTGAGGGTCGGTTCGCCCGGCTCATCCGTCACCGCGATGGTCGGTTCGGCAGTCGGTTTCACGGTGATGGGTGGTAATGCCGTGGGGGTCTCTGCGACGACAGACGTGGGTGCAGCCGGCGTGGCGCATCCGGCCAGGAAAAGAATACAGATCAGGGTGAGTAGTGGGGCAGATCGTCTCATGAATATCCCTCCGATGAAATTTGCCACCCCTATTAAAGCACAATTCCCCCGGCCCCCCCTTTAATTCCCCCCCAAATCCGAGATTTGGGGGGGATCAGGGGGCTGGGGACTACAGGAAATAGCAAATACAGGCTGGCGGATGTGGAGAGCAGGGTCAGGTAGGGTGTGATCTGGTGCAGTTTGTGAACGAACTCCGGCATGACCTTGTCCACGCTCAGCATGGCGCCGGTCGCCATGGTCGCCACGAAACACACTCCGGTGACGATGATGACGCCGATCTGCAACGGGCTGAGCGGGTGCGACCTGATTCAGTTTATAGATCGTCATGAACAGGTACGCGATGATCCCAAGCGTGATCAGTTTGTGAAGGGTAAAGGCGAACAGCGGATAGGGCTTGCCCGAGCGGCTCAGGGCATATCCGAGCACAAAGAGTAATAAAAAGGCGATGCCGGTCAGTACAATTTTCCATTGGGTGGTACTCATTTCTAATCCTTTTCGTTGATTTTGATGCCATCCCAGAAGAGGTCGAACCCCTGTCGGATGGATAATTCCAACCCGTCGGGGTTGGTTTGCATTCGGATGTGATTCATCATCGCGACGATGTCCTGGTACAGGAACCCGCCGATCAGGTCGATCGGGAGCGGCTTGAGGCTGCCCTCCTCCAAATCCCTTTTGGATCGCCTCATAGTAGAAGCTGAAATGCCTGCCCGATTCCAGCGAGACTTCCGGCGAGACCAGGCCGGAATCCCGCACCTGTTGGGCGTATCGATAAGCCTCGGGGTTATCCAGCAGCCAGCGGATGGAGCCATCCCAGATGGTGAAGAATTGATCACGGGCAGACAGGCCGGGGGTAAGCCGGGCTTGAACCGCTTCGCCTTCCTGTTTGCTGATCTCCAATACCAGCGCGTGGATCAGATCCTGCTTGGTCGGGAAGTAGAGGAAGAGAGTCCCGGCGGCAGTTCCCGCCTCGCGGGCGATCTCCGCGGTGGATGTGCTCTGCACACCCTTTTCGGCGAACAACTTCAAGGCGGCCTGCAAAAATCGCGCTCTCTTTTCCTTGCTGATCTCTCGAACCATGGTGACCCCTTTCCTGATACTCTATATTGACTGACTACTCAGTCATTATAGGACATCATCCCGCCCCTGTCAAGGGTTTTCGGATGGATTGGCCACGGCAGAATTGAAGAGCGTCCTCCAAAATTACTGAAGAACGCTCTTGCTTCCAAGACGAGACAGACTTTTATATATTCGGCTTGCAGAGCCTGTCCCGACTGGATTGGAACGGATGGATCAGTAGAGAATCAGCGATCCATCCAAACTTCCCACGCGAAAGCCGCGGTCTGGGAAGGTATTCCTCGCTATTGTCTGGTTGCCGGGCAATCTCCAGCCGGCGCCGGGATGATATCACCAGAATGGCCACCGTGTCCGTTCAGACCGTTGATGCTGATCGTGATCTTATTGTAGGGATTCTTGTCGCTTCCGGTGGCATGGCAGATCGTGATCTTGCCGTCCTCTTGAACTACCAACGGTTGCGGTGGGCAGCCGTCTTCTGGCACCGGGAAGATATCCCCAATGTGAGAGGCGTGTCCGTTTAACCCATTCACGCTGATGCTGATCTCATTGTAGGGGTTCGTTTCGCTGCTGGTGGCGTGGCAAATGGTGATCTTGCCATCTTCGACAACCACCGGTACGGTCGGACAACCGCCAACCGGCGCCGGGACGAGATCGTTGGTATGCCCAAGATGAGCTTCAACATCATCCCGGGTGGCGATCGAGACAAGTTCGTAGGGATTATCCACGTCGTCAGTGGCATGGCAAATGGATACCGGAAGGCTTGGAGTGCAGCTCGCAAGCACAAAGATAGCCAAAATTTGGAATGCGGCCACCAATTTGTACGTCACATTTTTACTCTTGTTCATTTGATTCTCCATTCTTTTGATCAAAAAAACCGAAATCTGGTTTGATCCTTTTTTGATTTAGCCCGGATCGATTATGGCTGAGCGCTATCCAGGTATAATTTTCGAAACATCCTGGCAGGGTCGGATAAAACGACAGGGTGTTTCACATGGGCGGAATGACAGTCTTCTGCTCATCCCAGTATTAGGATGGGATGAATTGCGCCGTCTTCTCCTCTTACATGGTATGGGAAGACGGCTATATTTGTCCCCGACGAATTCTATTAATACTCTATATATTGACAAGTCTGGTCTAACCGGTCCGAACACCCCGAGAGTTGGATCTTGTCACCTTGTCGGCTACAACGACACAATCACGTCCCTCTTTTTTAGCCTGGTAAAGAGCGTCATCGGCCATTTTCAAGACACGTTCTCTCGTCTTCCCATCCAGAGGGAAAACGGCCACACCGAGTGACATGGTTATCCCTTCAAGGATCTGACTGTCACAGTATATATGGATGCGTTTGACCTCTTCGCGCAAATGCTCGGCGCGGTGACGTGAGTCTTCCCGGTTCGCTTCAGGCAGGATCATCAGGAATTCCTCACCGCCATAGCGGCAGGCGATATCTCCTGCCCGAATGTGCCTTTTTAAGGTATCGCCTAATTGCCCCAACAACAAATCGCCGGCCGCATGGCCGTGGGTATCATTAAATTGCTTGAAGTGGTCGATATCCAACATGATTATTCCCAGCGGGAGGCGTTTTCGTGCCGCCCTTTTGAGTTCACGGTCCAGCGTCTCTTCCAGGTATCGACGATTGAACAAGCCTGTCAGCGGGTCGCGTACGGATAATTCCCGCAATTGGGCTTCGCTTTCCCTGAGTTGGAGGGTTTGCCGGTCTATCTGTCTGAGGTCTTTTCGGCTGATCACACTGGCTAGAATACTCAGAATGGAACTTATCAGGACGAAGATCAAAAAACTGGCCCAATTGATGGCGGCTGTAGCCAGATTGAAAATGGACAACAGCACTAGTCCAGTCGTCTGGAGGATTGCAAGAATGATCGTGATCAATGGCGAGAGCAAAATACTGGATAGCAAAATCGAAATTGTAACAAAAACCAGGGGGATAAGGTCTCCCTGCAGGATGGTTGGATCCAAAAGAATGGATAACCAGGGGCCGATGATGGCGCAGGCGACCGTCAACAGTGCGGCCAAGGTGTAATGACCTTTGTGATTCAAGATATACGCGACAACGATCAGGATGAACAAACCGAAAATGAGGCTGGCATATTCCGATCTTCGCGAGGAATGAGGTAGGTTGACGGTCAACGTCACCACCAGGGCAATCAGAACAAGGATTTGCAGGGCAAGCAGCAGCCAGGCCAATAAAGTTGACCGTCTGCTTTCAGCAACCGACAGTTTGCTGGATGGGTCCGTAAGCCAATGGATCACTCCGGCCATTGTCACCGGTGGATTGGGATTAACTTGCAGGACAATTGGAAGTGGTATGTGCTTCATTTGTGTGATTTCATCTGGTCCGGAAAGCTGAATGTTGATCGAACAAAACAACAAAGCGGAAGAGAGTTGATCCCAAAATCACATTTCCATCCCATTACTGAGATAGTTGATCTGCGATACGTACTCCATTAAAATCTTAATGGTTGGGAGCTATATTTGTCCCCGCCGAATCCTATTAATCCTCTATATATAGAAAGAGATAACTTAACCGGTCCGAACGCGCGCAGTGCGGGGGACGGTCGCCCCACCGGCTGCAATGACCCGATCACGGCCTTCGCGTTTAGCCTGGTAGAGGGCGTCATCCACCGCTTTCAAGACTCTTTCACAGGTCTTCCCATCCTGTGGGAATCCGGCAACCCCGAGTGACATGGTCACGCCATCAAGGTCCTGATTTTCATGATGTATACGGATGCGCTTGACCTCTTCGCGTAAATGCTCCGCGCGATGAAGAGAGACTTCCCGGTTCGCTTCCGGTAGGATCAATAAAAATTCCTCACCGCCGTATCGGCAGGCGATGTCTCCTGCCCGGATGTGTCTTTTGAGTGTGTCGCCCAATTGCTGCAACAACAGATCACCGGCCGCATGGCCGTGGGTATCATTAAATAGCTTGAAGTGATCGATATCCAGCATGATCACTCCCAGTGGGAGATGTTTTCTGGCTGCCCGTTTCAGCTCCCGTTCCAGCGTCTCATCCAGGTATCGGCGATTGAACAAGCCTGTCAACGGGTCGCGAATGGATAATTCGCGCAACAAAGCTTCGCTCTCCCTGAGTTGGAGGGTCTGTCGGTGAATTTGGGCCAGGTCCCACCGGCTGATGAAATTGGACACGATGCTAAGCAGCGATATGAAAATCAAGTAACCCAACAGGCTGGACCAGTCATAGCGATTCAGTACCGGATTCCCCAATAACACCACGGCCAGAATCGCCAATTGTGAGGCGGCAACGAAAACGGTTACCCAGGTCGAAAGCAGGAAACTGGACAGGAGGATCGATACGGCGATGTAAGTCAGGCGCAGATGATCACTCGCCAGCGAGTCGAGATTCAGTAGGATCGAAACCCAGGGTCCCAGAACCGTGCAGGCGATCATCAATCCGGCGGCTGCCTGAAAGTACCCGGCCCGGTTCAGGCCAAATGCGATGGCGAAAATTCCGATCAAACCGCTGATCAACAGGATGTAGGGAGCGCGCAGATCGCTAAAATCCGTTGCAATTACAGCGATCAGAAATCCGCCCGCGCTGAGGAGCAGCATAAGGACCAGGGTCGCCAACACCTTCGACCGGCGTCGTTCCGGTTCAGTTAGTTTTCCAGTGGGCTCCGTTAGCCAGCGCCACGCGACTGGCATAGCGTGTTCCGGTTGATGTGCTTCACGATCGGCATCTGGGGGAAAGGTATTTTTCATCGTGGTTACACTAATCAAAGTGCCATGGCGAAATAAAACGCGAAAACTCACCGGCGCCAGCAGGTCAATAACCTGGATACCGGATTAAGTTCAATCTCATCATGCCACGAAAAAATCCAAAACACCATACCCAATAACAGGTTGTCCCCTGGCCAGACTACCCGTCAAAGAGGGAAATATCAATCGACAGCCATCTCGCTCAGTTTGCAGACCGTGCTCCAATTGCGGTCGGTCATCGGCACACCCAGACATTTTTCGCAGCCGGCAGCCAGCTTTGACCTGCCCACTCCCTCCGGCGCGTGGAGATAAAATACCTGCCCGATCAGGCGATACTCTTCCGAGCCGATCTTCAACTGATCCAGTTTCGCGAGATCCGGTTTGGCAGGTGTGGCTGACAGAAATCCAAGGTGCAAGTGCCCGGGATCCGATTTGGCCTCCGGGAAGGGATTATTCGTCATGGCTTTCTTAAGTTCTGCGGGGGTTAGCAGGAGGACCTGAGGGGCAAATCCGCGCTGGCGGTTGATCTCATTTTGAATTTGTTCTGATAGCCGCGCAGTGTAATCTTCGGCGATCTTGAAGATGGCATTACCGCTCTGGATGTAGGTCTGCACGTTTTGCGCGCCCAATTCTTCGAGGATCGATACCAGTTCTTTCATCGGTAGGATGTTCTTCCCACCGACATTGATTCCCCGAAACAGGGCAATAAAGGTTTTCATGGTTACCCGATCCGTTTGGCTATCGGATGGTCAGCATTCAACTGAAGCAAGTCCCACAGGTTTCCGTACAGATCTTCGAACACCGCCACCATCCCGTAATCGGCTTGCTTCGGTTCCCGGATGATCTTAATTCCCTGCGCCAACAGGTTGTTGTAATCTCTCCAGAAATCATCCGTATTCAGAAACAGGAATACCCGTCCGCCGGTCTGATTTCCGATAAAGGGTTCCTGTTCCGGTTTGGATGCCCGCGCCAACAGAAGGGTTGTCCCCGTGGAACCGGGCGGGGAGATGACGACCCAGCGTTTCTCCTGTTCCGGTTGGTACGTGTCTTCGAGCAGGACAAAGTGCAATTTATTGACATAAAAGTCCAGCGCTTCATCGTAATCCTTTACGACCAGGGCGATGTGCACAATGGATTGTTTCATTCGTTTTCCTTCTGATGATGGTCTGGGATCACCCTGTTAATTCGGTATTGGCGAGGCGGATCCTATGACGCGTCCCACCTTTTATGTTATGCCATTTTTGATATGAATACGATTCCGGTGATGACATCCAGGGTATTCACCAGGACATGAACGATGATCCCGATATAAATATTTTTCTTCTGCACCGTGTAGATCAACGGCAGCAAACCGATCGTCCGGGTGATGATCATCCAGGGCGTGAAGGTGTGATAAACGGCAAACAGAAAACTGTGCAATAGCGGCGCGTACTTGCCGGTCATTCTTGGGAGTAAGTATCCCCGAAAATACAGCTCCTCCACCACCGGCGCCATGACTGCCATGAATACGAAAAACAAAGCGTAGGTTAAGATCAGGGTGGCTTTGGAGTAACCGCCGCTCAATCCGAAATCCATCCCGGGCAGCCAGGGGAACACCTTTTCCTGCAGTATGGCATCCACCGGTTTCATCAGGGTAAAGATGATGCCGGTTGCGACGAACACGATCAACACCCAGATCAGGGTTTGCCACCAGGGGATCGGTTTTCGATAGCTGATGATGCCATCCAGAGAATACCGTCCCGTTTGCTTCTTCCCCTGGTAAAGCAGGTATCCCAATTCAGTGGGAATTAAGATGAGCGCCCCGGCAAGGACCAGTGCGAATATGGACGGGTATCCCATATTCAAGACAGGCTGTCTGACCAGGAAATAGAAGCCTCCCGTCAGGATACCTGGCAAGATATGCAATAAGATCGATTGAAGAGGAGAATGATTTTCAATTTCAGATTGGTTTGTCATGTTGTGCTCTCGCGGGAAGTCCAAATCTCTTATTCGTAATTCCTGCCCTGCTATTTAAGAAAATCCTTCAGAACCACAAACAACAGTACCAGGATCGCTGCATTAATGAAAACGCCAATGCCTCCCTGGCCATCCAGGTCATGCAATTTTCCGTTCCAGAAAAGGATGTAAACAAGAGAGGATAAGATCGCTGCTCCCACGGCTATGGAACTGTGCCAGGGTTGCTTGAAAATCAGGGCTATCCCGGCTGCAATAAAACCAATCGCCGCCAAGACCAGTGAGATGGATGCCAACATTCGCCCCGTACCATCCCCGACCAGACGCGAAAAGAACCAGGATCCATCGGGCCAAACCATACCTGGCTTAAGCTCAAAGAAGCGGGCGCTGTGCCCAAAATACAACAGGTGAACCAGTCCATGCAATGCCATGAAGATCCCGAACAAGATTCTGATCATCGAATAAATCCTTTCTCTGAAGATATGCTTTTGCTTTGATCGAAAGATCTGGAAGGTTCGCTTTGTACTGGGCTCCCGAATTCAGGCCGGCAGGTTTCTTTTCCGCTACATTGAGTTAAGAGCAAGTATCAATCCCCTTCAAAGCCTTCCAAAACGTTGGCGGCGTTGAACCCCAATTCCTTTGTGGCATACCCGCCCTCAAGAATGAAAGCCGTTGGAAGACCGATCCTTTTAACCCGTGCGCCCAGGTGTAAGAAATCATCAGATACCAGGCTGAACTTGCCAATCGGATCATCTGCAAAGATATCCAATCCCAGAGAGACGACCAGCGCGTCAGGGTGATGCTTCTCCACCCTCAGACAGGCCATCTCGAGCGCTGTGAACCACGTCTCGGATGGTGTACCGGCCGGAAGAGGCAGGTTCAAATTAAAATCCTCACCCTGACCTTCGCCTGTTTCACTGGCATACCCCAGGTAAAAGGGAAACTCAATACGGGGATCACCGTGAATGCTGACGTACAGCACATCCGAACGATGATAAAAAATGCTCTGTGTCCCATTCCCGTGGTGGTAATCGACATCCAATATCGCCACTCGTTTACATCCGCCGTCGATCAGCGCCTGAGCTGCGATCGCCGCATTATTCAGGAAGCAGTAGCCGCCCATGAAGTCCATCCCGGCGTGATGACCGGGCGGGCGGGTGGCGCAAAACACAGCGGGTTGACCGGACAGGATCATCCCGGCCGCGCTTGCCGCGGCATCCGCGCCAGCCTTCACGGCTGACCAGGTTCCCGCCACCATCGGCGTGCCGTTGTCCATCGAGTAGAGTCCGAGTTGGGCGATGAAATCAGAAGGTTCGAGATCGCTGCGCAACGTCCGCACCGGCCAGACAGAGGGGAAGGGTTGAACCACCACATTGCCCGGATCCAGGGCAACCCATTGATCCCAGGCGGTTTCAAGGAATGTCAGGTAACGCTCCGAGTGAACCCGCCGCAGTATTTCGTGACTATCAACAGATGGTGGAACAACATGATGTCCGCGGGCGGAAATCTCCTGTATGACAAAACCCGCTCTGGCGGGAGTCTCAAAACAGGGTACCAGTTTCCCTCGAAAGAATTCTTGTTCCGGGGCATGTTGCTCGTGGGAGGGTGAAAAGATCGTGATCATAGGGAAATTATATACCGGGAAAGCATGGGGAGGATGTGGAAGATTCTCCGGGCTGCATCTGCCGATCGATGGTCATCGGACGGGTGGGACTTGCCACCGTTGATTTTGCGTCCGATTGGCGAACCTTCCGGCTAGTTAACGGCAGCTGGAACGGCTTCGGGTTTCTTCCTCCAACCCAAAATGGCCCCTATGATGAACCCCCAAAATATGGCGGAAAACACCGAGGTTACGATCCCTTTCACACCCAGGGTCACGCCAATTTGCGCGGCAGATACACCGCGTTCATGCAGCATCAGTGGGAGCCACAAATTAAGGTAGGTGGTGACCAGTGTGAGAATGAATAATCCGCTGATGCCAACAGTGGCGAATAAGGAAACCCTGGGATGCTTCTTCCAAAAGACAATCGCCAGGATCAAACCAATTAACCATACGAGGAAGATGGGTAGCTGAACCGCAAGGGCCGAGAGGGTGGGCATTAACGTTTGCATTGATCGCCTCCATATTGAATTAGGTTAATTAAATGAGCGGGAAATCAGGTCAGACCACGAATGCAGTATGGCACATAATACGAAAAACAGCCATCCAATTAAGGGGAGCTATCTCACTTTTAGCATCACTTGTCCAGCATTTTGGTTGTCTGCCCAGACCGGTATCCCCATTGTGCAGGATGCTCATACAAAATTCCCCAACGAAGCCATCATCGGAGGACTCTGGATTGCCCTATCGATCAATCCCCGTTTCAGGTTCGCGACTTTTCCAGCAAGGTGCTCGCTGCACGATGACCCACCGGTTTTGCGATGAGGAAGCCTTGAACGAACTCACAATCCATCGACTTGAGCTTGGATAGCTGTTCGTCTGTCTCCACTCCCTCTGCAATCACTTTCATTCCAAAATCATGTGCAAGCGTCAGAATGGTCTGAACAATCCCGGATCCATCGTCGTTCGTTTCGAGGCGGTTAATGAACGTTCGATCAATTTTAAGGGTATCGATAGGTAGGGTGTGCAGATAACCAAGCAGTGAATATCCCGTTCCAAATTCGCCAATTTGAACCTGTATCCCGAAATCATACATCTTGATAAGCAAGGCAGAAATATAGGTCGGGTTTTCCACGATCAAACTTTCGGATAATTCCAATTTTAAAGAACCGGGATCCAATTTATTCTTGTTCAGTATTTCGACAATTTTCTCAACAAAATCGGTTTCAGCACATTGCCTGGGCGAGACGTTTACATTGATCGTTAGTGGTGGATCGGTAGGATATTGTTCGTGCCATATCCCTATCTGGTGGCAGGCTTCATTTAATACCCAATAACCGATTGGTACAATCAGACCCATTTCTTCAGCCGTAGAGATGAATTCTGCCGGTTGCAACAGTCCCCGGGTAGAGTGTTGCCATCGCAATAACGCTTCAAAGCCGATGATCTGATTTGTACCGAGATTGATGATTGGCTGGTAAAACAGAATAAACTCCTGGTTATCCAGAGCTTCCCGCAGATCTGTTTCAAGCCCCAGGCGGGTCATCACACTGTCAAGCATCTCGGTATCAAATATCTCAATGCGGCCCCGACCCTGCCGCTTGGCATGATACATGGCGATATCCGCATCGCGCAGGATATCTTCAGGCCGCTCGTATCTTTCGTTACTGAAAACAATGCCCATACTTACCGATACAAATACTTTATGTCCGCCTAATTCAGCAGCGTTCGCCAGGGTTTCCTGGATGCGTTTCGTAATATTCTGATAATTCGAGGATCCATCCATCTCTTCGATCAAGAGGACAAATTCGTCACCGCCCAAACGGGCAACAGTATCTTCACCACGGACAATGGCTGATATCCGGTGAGCACTCTCTATCAACAACAGATCGCCGATTTCATGCCCCAGACTATCATTGATTACTTTGAAACCATCCAGATCCATGAAGATGACCGCAAATGTAAAATTCTTATTCCGCCTGGCGCGTTCCATGGCCTGTTTTAAACGATCCATTAATAAAGCACGGTTGGGTAAATTTGTCAGTGGATCATGCAGCGCGGAATAGACAAGATGCTTTTCCATCCGCTTGCGCTCGGTGAGTTCGTAAACCAATTTTTCGTTTGCCTGACTGAGCTGATCTGTTCGTTCCACCACCTGTTGTTCCAGGTTGGAAGTCAGCGCCTGGATTCGCTCGATCATATGATTAAGATAAATATTCACCTCGCCGAATTCGTCCGAGTTGGAAACAGCAATTCGACGGTTTAGATCGCCATTTTCCACCTCTCTAAACAGTTCGATCATCTTCCGAAATGGGACAGAGAAATAAGAAACTAATCGGAAAGACAGGAAAGCACCCACAACGATGGCGCCTATACCGGCATTGATAATAAGCAAGAGCGCATTTCTCAGGAGTTCAGGCGAACGGGTGGCATCCTCAAAGATATGATTCATCTGGTGATAAGCCGTGGGTATCGTCAATAGCAGACTGATCATGGCCAATCCGATTATGGCGATGGCCAATTTCATCCAGATGCGCATCCCTTTCAATCCAGCCAGTTGTGTTTCTAGCTGTTTGGGTAATAAAGCCTGGATAACCGGTTTGAAAAATTGATCAAGTACCAGGTTGCCTGCGATCAGGTTCACCAGGCTGGCGGCAACCGCTGCGAAGCTGATTTGAATGACTTGTATTAGGCTAATGTGGAGACTGAAGTAACCATAGGCCAAAGTCGGAACCATGACAAATAAATAAAACCCGATGAACTCCAGAAAAACATATCTATAAGCTGCAGAATTCCCTTGCTTCCAACCCCGTTTTCCCTGTTCCGAGTTCCCCTTAATGTCCCCGGGGTTCCGTATATTCGACAGTTGATTAAGCAGGTCTTTGTTGAGCAGGAAAAATAGTCCAAGTAATACTATGTTTCTGACCAACATGGCGACGATGAAGAAGATCAATATCGGAATGGCATGGGCCATGTCCAATTCTGCATTTGATTGAGCAGGCATGACGGTCAATAAGATCGTCACTGGCGTATTGACCAGTTGTGTCATAAACAGTATCACGATCGGATACCACCGACCTGTGCGGATGAGTAATTTATCGTAGAATGACGGCGGACTGGTTTTATACATGATCAGGTGATTTCAAAAACATGAATACCCCACAAATCGATGGCCTCATGGTCTCGAGCCGAATAAATCTATTTATGCATATTCATCATCGCATATGGAATCGGGTGTGTCAATGAAGCAGGCAAGCCCGCAGGTATTGGTGGAGCTGTCACGCAGTAAGGACGTTGCCGGTGGGATGTTGTCTGGCCACGAACTGCAAGTTCCCCGGTACATTTCCAGCATCAGGTCTTTTCCCGCTCTGCCAGTGTCTTGAGTCCATAGATGGTAAATTTCCTCCATCCCTTTTGAGGCATCTTCCACTAGGCGACCATCGGGATAGTAACTCAGATAGACTTGATACCGGTTTAAAGCACCCTGGAAATCCCCCTCATCCCGCATTTGAAGCGCTAGATTGTAATTGGAGATTTCATCCAGGCGATCGAAATCGAAATCTTCGCTTCTACTGGGACATCGTCTATGTGAAACGCTATTCTCGCTATCGGTCTTATTAAATAGGAGCTTCTTATAATGAATCTCCCGCATTGACAAAATCACCGGCCGAATACGCAGATTCAGCCTTTTTGGCAACGATGGAGCAGCTAATCCGCTCAACGAGCAATACCACGCCCGCGATTACGCCTAAAAATACCAGGACAATAACCCATGGTAGTAATTTTGCTTTCATATGGTCTCCAATATTAAGTCCCCAGAATGGTAATCTCAATAATGCAAATTAGTCGATTAAGCCGTTTGCTTTAGATGGATTTCAACTTCCTTACCCACCGCAAGACTACCAAGAAGGCATGTACTAACAACCAATTCAAATTCTCTACGGGCTATTAATTTTCCAACTCGGCTATTGCGGCTTTTGCTGCCTCGCGGATTGGCCAATGGAGGTCTTTCGCAGGAATATCTTCGTTTTCAAGCAGATCAATCATGCAGTGGTCTGTTTGTGAAATCCATGTGAGAGTTTCCACTGCCCTTGGGTCACCGATTCTAACCAGTATCTCAATCACAGCCTCTCGAAACTCTCCACCTTTATAACACCAGTTCTCCCAATCAAGATAACTTTTACCGGGAGAAGATTTGGTTGGGGAATAAGTAGTTGACAGATCCTTTGCATCTTTCTTCAATGCGGAACATAGTGGTTCAACGGCAAGTGGACCCATCTTTTCGAGTATCTCAGCCGAATTGCTGGGGCGTTTCCACAGCAGAGCAATTAATGGAGCAATGGCAGGTTCGCCCATCTCAAAACATTTATCCAATTGATTCAAGGTAAGGTAGTAAAAAACGCTCCTTTCGACGGTATCGGGTTGCCACCAAGTTTTTCAAGGGCGTGAGCGGCTACTTCTGTTGGACCCAAGTATCCAGTCTCATATGCCCTTGATAAGATGTTTACAAATAACGGGATCATCTGCACATCACCGAAATCCGCAAGGTCGTTGATCGCACGCCCCTGTAAGTCTGCGGGATCCAGTTTCCAATATTTGTATGAGAACTGGTAGTATCCTTTTATCTTTCAAGGTTGCCAGGGCGTTGGTTGCCCGTTGTTTTACAGATGGATTCGGATGGTTGAGCGCGGAGATGAGCACATCCCGTGCTTGCTGGCTGCCATTATGTTCAAGGCTATCAATGATTATTCTGCCCATTTCATTGGATAATGCAGAGTCGGATAATCGGGAGACGAAAGGCTCAATCTCTTTTTTCGCACTTTGTTTCAAGGCCAGTTCAATATAGTATCTCTCATCCCGCTGTTCTTCATGTAAACCAAAGAGCAATTCTATTGCCCTTTTTCCGCCTATTTCCCCTACTAAGAGGATGGCTTTCTGTTTCGGCGTTTTTTCTTGGGGCTGATATTTAGTCTTATCCTCGTTTATGACCTTGATGAGAGGATCAATTGCTGGCTCACCGATTTCGATTAAACGGTCCCACTCATTCAGTAAAATGAAATAGACTGCGCCAATCTGGTCTTTTCCTGGTTGCCAACCATTCTGTTTCAAGGCCGAAGCAGCCATAATTCGCACTCTTGGTTGCGAGTCATGTAGTCGGGCTATCAGGGGCTCGATCACCCGATCCTCCCGGACCCCTTTTTGGGCCATTTCTTCCAATGCCTGGGCTGCTGTATACCTCATTTCTGGATCGTTGTTTTCGAGGGAACGGAGGAGGGGGTTAATTCCTCGTGGATTCGCCAAATGTCCGAAGGCTTCCAAAGTCAGTATTTGAAGGAAAGGGTCGCCCTGGTCGTCCCCTGCGATAAAGAAATCGATGAGCGCCTCCACTGCGTTCGTATCATTAAGTTCCCCCAACGCCCGCACCGCCTGACGGGGAATGGAAATATCCTTTTTGTATTGGATGGCCTGAACGAGGCCTTTAATGTCGTTTTTCGCCTTTAATTTTTCAATGTTTGGAGGTCCAAATAGGAACATGGTCGCGCCCTTCCTTTTTTATCTGCCACCTATTGAAAAGTCGATTTGTTAATACAAAACAATTATGTCACTATTCCAATAGACGCAAACCTTTTTCGGAAAGCTGGTGGATTTTTCAACGAAAGCTATGGATAACAGGTTGGCGCTCGAGAAGGATGAGTACCGGTAACACCCAACTCACTTGCACCCTGCAGGTTCTAACGGATGAGGATCCTACTTGATGAGGGTATAATTACCTCTCACCATGGATGATCCGAAAACCGCAAGCACGAATCCACACCCAAATGATCCCTTGCATGGGATCACGCTCGAGATGATCCTCACCCACCTGGTTGAGATATACGGCTGGCCGGTGTTGTCGAGACGCATCCCCATCCGCTGCTTCTACAATGAGCCGAGTATCCCTTCCAGCCTGAAATTCCTCAGGCGGACTCCCTGGGCGCGCAAGAAAGTGGAAGAACTGTACCTCGAAGCCATATCCAAATCGATATGAACAGTATTAGTCTTATGCAGATCGCCTATCGTATTGAAAGGCGATCGATTGATTCCATGAATGATGGACAACGATACCTTACCTGGAGTTGTCAACAGTTTTCTTCCCGGCTTTCTTCACCGTGACCGCCGGTTTTCTTACTTACCTTATAGACGTTTCCGCTCTGGTCATAGGTGGTCCATTCGCCAACCGGCTCGCCCCTGTCAAAATAACCGGACCGTTTGATGGTGCCATCCAGGCGATACCATTCCCAATATCCATCTACTTTTCCATCCACGACCTTACCCTTGGACCAGATCGTTTTTCCATTGGCATGGTATTTTATAGTAAAACCGTCAATAATCTCCGATCGTTTATCCGGGACAGGTTTTGTTGTCTTCATTTCGCGCCATCACCTCTCATCTAATTAATGGTAGAAAGACGGACGATTACCTACTCATCCGCCGGAATTCCAATGGCTGATACCTCATATACAAGAGGAGTATCCACATAATCAATTTCCGACACGACAATGCCACCTCCGGAAGCGCCCGGCACAATTCTAACGTAACCACCAGCATTATCCCGGTCGGCAAATGATCCATTCATCGCCACCCCAACATACTTGTTGTTTGCATCCCGTGCGGTTATCCGCACTTCGAAGCTTTTTAATACCTGATCGCCCGAATTTACGAGTTCGATTTCAGTTCCCAAAGAATCACCGCCGAGATGGGCTTCTTCGAGCGAAAAGAATTCTCCGATGTGCACATCCACATCTGTTGTGTAGGCGATTTCATGTGCCGCTTCAAGAGGAACAACCAATTCAATGTCCTTCCACGCTTGCTTTTCGATGCCAGCAGTATCGAAACAAACACAGGCAGATATCGGTATGGTTTCTCCACCCCGAATCCAGGATCCTTCCCAAAGATAAAACGTCGGATTTGGATTTGTGTACACAATTTCTCCGGCGGTATTCACCAATCTTAATTCCACATTGTCCCTGCTAACGCGTACCGGGAACTCGTTTGGATTCCGTGCAAGGATTTCCAGGCGCGTATCTGTATTTTGGGGATCAGCCAGGTTGGCATAAGGGTATTCCGCCCATTCCACGATTTCCAGTGGCAGGGTGGCTGGTATGGGTGTTGGGGACGGTTGCGAGGTTGCTGTTGCGGCAGGTGTGCGAGTTGATGTAGCGGAAGGCGCGGGGGTAGCCGTTATGGGTGATGACGTTGGAATTATCTCGTCTTCGGCATCTTTGACGACAACCCGGGATGGACTGCAAGCTGACAAACCCAGGATAATGAGAAGCGGCAGGATGACGAAAACTGATGAAGTTTTCATACGCGATTATTTGTATTATCCAATTGGGATTTATCAGATACCAATATTGATAGAATGTTATTGAAACATTTTTTGTTGTCTTCTAGAAGTAGAGGATCCAAACAATCACGAGTGGTTCAAAGATAGTTAATCTGGTGGTCCGGCCGGATCAACGCTATCGTCACAAACCTACTCACCACTAGATAATTTCGGATGCCAGTGGTTTTACTCTTACGCCTCTCCAAAAAAGAATGCCCTGCCACACAGACCACGCCACTCCAAATAGGACGACGAAACCTTCGAGTTCAGGAAATAAATAGACAAACAGCGCTGCGATCCCGATCACACAGGATAAAAAGCACAGGGCACGCGGAAGACGTCTGGAGGTCCAGCCGGCCGATCCTGTCAGCAACAGCACCCACCCCAAAAGATGCCATCCTGTTGATGTAACGCCGGTCACAAGAGTTGTCCACACGACCAGGACAGTCTCATAGGTCAAATCCGGATGAAGGAGATAGTACTGGCGGTTGGCAGACCGGATCATGGCCACCAAAAGCATCGCGCCCGCCGCGAATACGGCCACCAGCAGCGCCAGGGTCATCCGGCGGGGCGCGAAGTCGGCCATCTGCTCACGAAGGGCGAACACCACCATCACCAGGCTGGCAGCCCAGACCGGACCATACAGGAAATCGGCCAGGGAATAGGTGAATGGACCGAAGGCTGACTTCAATTCGCCGGTGAGGTAGACGAAGGGTGCAACAATAAAAGCCACAGCCAGGAGAAACGAGGCAACGGCTGCCCATTTCCGGGTGGACGGAGCCGGGGTCACAGGATCACTTTCAACAGGAGGGAGTGTATTCATTTATTGGTAAGGGCTCCATTCAACCCGGGTTGTCTCTTCTATTCTGTTTGCGATCACATTCAGGTAATCCCAGTTGTACTACAATTAACTTCCTCCGACCAATGTCAATCATTATTTTAGTGATCCCAATTATCAATCGTTCAATCCCTTTCCGTTGAGGATGGGCTGCGTCGATTTTTCAACCCTATCCGCCCGTGTTTTGGATAGTTTGGGCGCGGAAAAATATAGAAGGTAAGCCCGTTGCCGTCCCGGGGTTAAGGCATAAAAAGCGGTTTTCAAGGCAGGGCTCTGATCCAATTTCTCTTTAAATTCATCAGGTACATTGAATTCCGTGCTCTTTTTGAAATTCACTTTCAACCCGGCTTTTTCCACTTCGATGGCTTCTTGAATATAAGCCTTCAAAATGGGTTCCATCTCTTCAATTTCATCCACATGGGTGAAACGAATCTGACGCGCGGATTGAGAGTTCTCTGTCTGGATGATCAGAATCTTCGCCGGATCCTTCAATAGGACACCTTTAGGGAATAAGTAAGCGCAGTACTCATTAAATCCATGAATCAAGACAATGTTTTTATTCTCGAACGTATAACAGGGAACGCCCCACTTCATTTCTTCGGTCAGTTGGCAGTCGAGAACGATCGATCGCATTTTCCTATATTCTGCCTGCCACTTTTTTGCTTTACTAATAAAAACGTCAGGAGTGTAATTCGAATTCTTTCATTTTTTGCTCCTCAGGCTTGTGTTCGGGTAAGTCTGCTCGAGGGGATGCAAGACCTTGTATTCATTGAACGCTCAATGCCGGGGGTCAAAAACCCTCGCCTTTTTGTAGTTTAATCGATAAACTCTTGCCTTTCTTTTGGACGCTCAATCTTTCCATGATCTCCTGCCGCAGATTCTCCGGAAGATGTTGTGCTTGCCATTTCAGTTCTTCCGCAAGCTGTTGCTCGGCATTCACTGGATCATGCGCCAGAATAGCCTTTAGGGCGTAAAGGGCACTGCCGTAAGCGTGTTGAGGTACGTGCGCCGTTGCGACACCCTGACCGGCAGCCCGGGCAGCGAAACAGGCCTCCTGATTCTCCTTTGCATCCCGGGCGGCAGCATGAGCGGATAGAGAGGCTCCGCGGATCTCAGCCATCCTGAAATACACCGGTACTGACCCAGGTTCGGCAAGCTTGAATAGCCTTGCGGGGTCGGTCATCCGTGGGATAGGCTTTCTCGAAGAATGGCAGCACGCGTTCAGCACAGTCCGCAGCCCAGGTTGCCAGTGATCGCTGATCTTCCCTGCTGAATTTTCTATACACAGATTTCATCATGGTGTTTAAATACCCGCCTTATGCTAATGGGATTTGGTTATCTTCCATTATAGGTGATCGCCTGGCGGATGGTTTTGCCTTGCGTGGGCAGTTGCTGTACGACCAGTATCAAGCCACTCTCGTTTCTCCCTTTTAGGATCCGCTATTTCTTCGATTTTGCCTGCATCTCAGCGTCAGCCTGCGCTTGTTTTTTCGCGATTTTCACCATATCGACAATCAGAGTATTTAAGATCGACATATCCACATCACTTAAGCGTTTGATGTACAAACATCCTTTCCCGAGTGAGTGCTTGCCCAATTTCGCCAGTAACCCGGCATGCGGCTCCCAGTGACCCAGCGCGTACAGGGTTAGAGCCTGTTTACGTGGAGAAAATCCTGTAAGGAACCAGTCACCTTCACGGCCACTTTTGCCGACATAGTGATAGGAACCAAAACCGACGATGCTATCCCCCCACATCTTTGCTTCATCGGTGTTCGCTTTTTGCAGCATATCGAAAAGCAAGTAAGAATCTTTTCGTTTCGCTTCATCCTCAATGCCTTCCAGAAATTTGCTGACGCTGCCTTCATTGACCTTTGTTTTCAGCTCTTCCATATATATACTCCTACTAATTTGTATCCGAGGTTATGGAACTGGAACGGTTTCGCTTCGGGGATAACCCTACTCGAAGTCACAAATCCTGGCGTCGCCAGTGTACCCTGTGTAATGTAATTCTTCCGCTACTTTTTTCGGTCGGGCGCGCGGGTTCTCGTTCCATCCAAGACTGGACGCACCGATCCGGCAAACGATCCGTCCCAGATCGGGGAAGAGACCTCAGCTAACCGCTTTCTTAACCAACGCGATGATCTTAGCTTCGGCGGCAGCAGTCAATTCGGTCACGGCAAATGCTGTCGGCCAGAGGGTGCCTTCGTCGAGGTTGGCCGCTTCATTAAAACCTAACGTGCAGTAGCGGGTCTTGAACTTCTGTCCACTCTGGAAGAAGCAAACGACCTTGCCATCCCTCGCATATGCAGGCATCCCGTACCAGGTCTTCGGTGAGAGATCCGGTACATTGGTTTTAATGATCTCATGCAGGCGCATTCCTATGGAACGGTCTGGCTCCGCCATTTCCTTGAGCTTCGAGAGTAAATCCTTCAACCCGGCTTCTTTGTCTTTATCTGCGCGCGCTTCCGCCTTCAGCTCTTTAGCGCGCTCTTTCATCGCGGCTCGTTCCACGTCTGAGAATCCATCTGTCTTTTGTGTATTTTTGCTGGTGTCTTCTGGCATGTTATATCCCTTCTTTACCTATTAATCCTGATCCGAATTCAAGTTGGCTGATACAACCAATAATGTGATTGAGGTTTCTTAAGTATATTGACCGCACCGGTTCGTCGCCATGAGGCTGTATAACCGCGAGAGAGGCAGATCAGTACGATTCTGGGTCATCAGGTTCGATAAAATCGAACTCCATCGAGAACTTATCAGCTGAGGGTCGACAGGCAAAGGGCGTAAGCAAGGAAGGACTTTATCGTAGATATCCGTTTACAACTTTTTTTTCATCCAAACGTAAATCCTACTGAAAGGTAGGTGGCAATGCAAGAACTGAACGAAAACGGCATGTCCAGTGACATGCCCGTACAGGGGGAAAAGGTGTATGGTTGGCGCCGCTGGGCGCCGTATGCGGCAGTGGTTTGGTCGTTGATCTACGCTGCGATGGGATTTTACTGGCTGGTAAGCGGGCGCGGATTCCCACTCGTCGCCGATACAGGATCTTTAGGTATGGGGCCGATGATCGAGCGATTTGGACCGGTTGTGGGCTGGATCGTCGTATTATTGGCAGGGATTCCGGCAGCGGCGCTGGGAGTCATGATGCTGCGCGGGGTGCGGAAATTTCGCTCTCTCCTCATCGTTGCCGGGACATTACTCTCAGGGGTGCTCTTACTGCTCATGATCGGACTGAATATGCTGGTCATGTTTGGTTATACCCCGTATGCCATATTCTCACTCATTAAAGGCGCTGAATTCGGCCAGATCTACATCCAGACTTTTATCATCTGGTCCAATGCGCATCAGGTGTTTTGTTTCATCGGCGGCTTTCTCTGGCTGGCGGCAACCGTATGCTATGCCCGCCGGAGTGGGGACGCCTGTCTGTACTGTGGCCGTCGGGAGAGCTCGGATGGTTGGAACAGCCCGACCAACGCCGCGCGTTGGGGTCGGATCGCGGTATACGTGTCGCTGGTGGCGCCGGTTTTCTACGCCATCACCCGCTTTGCCTGGTTTTTTGGGATACCACTGGGGATGACCAAAGAAGCGATCCGTCTCGGTCAAGAGAGCGGGATCTTCGTATCTGCCTTATCCATGGCGACCTTCGGACTGGTGGGAGCGTTGATCACGTTCGGCCTGGTGCAGCGCTGGGGCGAGGTATTTCCGCGCTGGATGATCGGTCTGGCCGGTCGCCGGGTTCCCGTCGCGTTGGCGGTCATACCGGTTTCACTCATATCCGTATTGCTGGTGGTGGGTGGGGTCGGAATATGGGCCGCTTTACCTCAGATGATCAGCGCGGTGCAATCCACCGGGGCAGTGGGAAATCAGGTAGTCTCAGAAATTGTCTTCCAGGTTGGACCCACACTGCTGTTCCCTCTCTGGGGTGTGTCGGTTGCGGTGGCAACCCTGGGGTACTACTTCAGGCGGCGCGGTCCGTGCAAAGTGTGCGGACGTGGTGGTATTGAAGGGGCAAAGTAACCTCATCCAACCCGGGATGGTGTGATTAGAATATCTTTACGTTGCAAGATGGATATCTAAAGCGATCCGAATGCAACCAGACAAAAAACTCTCCAATTCTGGAGAGTTTTTTGATGTGGATATTTCCGGGCGGATAGACGATCATCCGAATACGATCAACTGATATTGTCGGGCGCTAAGATCTGGGTGATACCCGCGTCGCGCTTGAACATCGTCCTCCGGTTCAGAACCACGATCACAACAGCCAGGGCAGCAAGTAAATAGCTATCCCAGGGTTGTGCATCAGGCCAGATGGGATTATTCAACTGGAAATGAAGCAAGAATGGGAGCAAAAGGCTTCCATGGGAGCCATTGAAGATCGCGGTCATGACGAGCGAGATGGCGATACCGCCAAGGAAGAAGGGCGCGAAATCCCAGCCGCTCTGGACAGTTCCACTCAGCAGGAATGAAGGGGCATGCCAGATCATCCAGATGGTGCCAAGGATCAATGCAGACCAGAAAGGAGCCAGTCGTTTTTGTAGCAAGGGCAGCGCCAGCCCGCGCCATCCAAATTCTTCGATCGGACCAAGAAGCAAGGCCAGCGCCAGCGCCGGGATCACCTGGTACCACGGGGAGAACGGGAACGCAGAAGAGGCGGTGCCAATGATCATCGCGCCGGTATACATGATGACCGGAACGGCAAGGATAACCAGCAGCCACCATCCCCAGGGTGCGCGCCACATCGTCAACCGCTTAAAGAAGCTGCCCAGACCATTTATACCGTAGGCGCGCCAGACCAGGATGATTCCTGCAATGCCGGGTGAATACACGGCGATGAGGAAGATCGGATTGCTCATGCTCATCTCACCAAGAACACCGGGGAAGAGATCAGGGAAAGCCATCAATAGACCTGCGAGACCCCAGGTTAGTCCAAAGGTGATCAACAAGAATGGAATAAGTGCTTTGGTTGTCATTTCGGGATGTGTTTTCATGTTTACCTTAAATTTTACGAGAAGTGAAATACATGCAGGTCTACGGAAATGGCGTCCATTAGTTGCGAATAACGAAAAACTCGCCCTCCTGGTCAGGAAGGCGAAACTATCCTGTTTTCATTTTCTTAAGTCTGCATCATCCGTGCGAATTTTGCGGATGATTATTATTGAATGATATATTTCGTTGTCTTCCAATGGCAAAGAAATACAACCGATGGGTCCCAGTAGTCTTATTCCGGATCCGTTCTCAAGACGCTTGAACCCAGTTGGAAAAGCCTTCGAGTGACCATGATATTGAATACCAGCAAGAACACAACCGAAAGTAACGAGATATACAGACCAATCCCCGGAATGAAGATACCGAAGTCGAACACACTCGACCCGATCCGCATGTAGGCTGTGGTTCTGCTGAATACTTTGCTCCGCAGCATTACAGCGGCGATCAGTAACCCGGAGATGGAACCGAGAATATAACTCACCTGGAATGCAGTCCCGTGGAAGTGGGCAACCATCGCTTCTCCTGCCCCGAGGATGGCGGCTCGTTGGGAATCTATAGTTGCAGCGAAGTATTGATTGCTCAGGTAAAGCATTTCGAGTGCAGGCCGTGCCATTACAAAGGCGATCCCTCCAATAATGCTCAAAACCAGGAATGTTGCTGTGAGAGACTGGCTGGCGGGCTTGAGGGCAACGAATAGGGCTACCGTCACCAGGACAGACAACAATGCATAAATAACAAGCAAAGATTCAAAACCCAGGAGCCCGAGAAAAGCATTCTTCTGGAAAAGCGCGAACCAATCCAATGCGGATCCTTCAAGCGGTGGTGGCGCAACCATAAAAACTACAAACTGAGCCAGTGTGATCACCACCATGATCACAGCAGCCGCTCCTCCAATCAAATAGAGGCCTTTCCAATTGGATCTGGAAGAATCTACTTCAGTAAGTTGTTTCATTTATCATCCTTTCGATGCTCAACAAATGATGTGGCAATAATTACCCGCAGCTTTGTGGTAACAGCAGTGGGCATGACCCGGATAAAGCCAGACACCTGAATAGGACAGATGTGAGGAAACTTCATGAATTATGCAGCAACTCCCTGCTATCACTCGCACACGATGCTTGGCAATCAATAAGCGACTTCCATTTCGGAAAAGCGCTGTCGTAAAATTTTCATTTTTGTAAACCTGCGCCACAGTGCAGATTTTGTGATAGAAGATTATAGAAAAATGGGTCTCGCTGACCTTCACCAGAAGTTTGTCCTACGTGCAACCCATCCTACAGTTGGATTTGGTTAAGCATTCATCGCTTCGCAAGTTAGCCATTGAGTTCTTGATTTTGTTTTTCCATATAATCAACAGCACGGAAAAAATCGCCATATTTTTGCCAGCCTGTAGTTCCGCCATGGCTGGTATCAGAATCATTGAGGACACCTTCACGCAATTCATCTCTTCTTACTTTTAACAATGGCAATATCGAAAAATCGCCCACCAAACTGAGTTGATATATGGATCCCCAACCATTTACCTCCTCTTTTTCGGCCTGGTCGTGGAGGCTTTTCTTCAAATTGGGATAGCCCTCATATTTGTTCCTCAATATTTGCGAAAACTGTTTAAGGGTTCCACTATCAGTGATCGTAGTTTCGCCGATTAATTTAAGCAGGCCAGCAAAGCTCTCCTCGCTCTTCAATTGGATGATATCTGATAGAGCGACGATTCCGGGTTCACCCATCTGTAGAAGTGCCGTAATTACGTCTGGGTAGTAATTCCAAGGATCATTAATAGAGATCTCTCTAAGTTTGGGTATCGCTGTCTCATCCCCAATTTCGCCCAATGCATCGATTGCATCTCTCAGGTAATTCTGGTATCTCTTTTCTTCCATAAAATCAAGCAGAGATTTCGTTGCATCTTTGTCACCTATGCAACCCAACAACGCAATTGCTTCTCGGAGATCCTCATATTCCAGTGTTCTCAAGGCATGGAGATGGGTGTTAAGTGCAGTTTTATCCCCCATGATGCGTAGTGCTGCACCCGCCGCGTGGGCTCGTAATATACAATACTTTCGATACTCGTTGAAGGGGTCTGAGTAAGCAGAGACAATGTTAGCAGTTTGAAGAGTCTTTATCATAGCGCCAACAACTCGACTATCCCTGAGATCAGATGCATCCTCAAGATTTCCTTGGAGAATGCTATTAATTTTCGCTTTCAGATCGAGAAGTTGTTTATCACCGATCTGGTCCAATGCATTGGCGGCTGCTTGATTTACATCCTTCCGGCAATCGCCCAGGGCAATAATGAACTCGTCAAAAATCGTTTCGTCATTGAACTGACTCAATAATCTGATAGCTTCTACGGTTGAGTTTATGTAAAAATTCTCTTTCTGATGCAGTATGTGAATCAGCGCCTTGTTAGCCTCTTGCCTATCCAAGTCCGTCAATGATTTTGCGGCGGCGAATGAAATGCGGTACTCGTGGGATGGAAAAATACTGGTGGCGATAGATCCTAAAACTCGGATAGCTTCCTGGTTACCAATAGAATGCAATATTTCGATAATCTGAATCGCGTAGGATTCAAACCCACTATCGTAGGAACTTCCGCCTTTCGCAATGCATTCCAATGCGTAAACTCCTGCCGGGCCGGCTTTTCCCACAGCAATAATGCAGTCTGAGATAGCAAGCTTATGATCTTTAATTAATTCACCTAACGCTTCAGCGCTGGACTTGCGTACTGAGCTATCCTTATATTCCAACGCTTTGATTAGCCCCGTAACATCACCTTTGGACTTCATCTTATCGATATTGGGTGGTCCAAATAAAGACATTGTGTTACTCCTCTATATAGTTGATCATTTATTTTTAATACCTTCAACCGCCGGTGATTTATTACTATGCCGACAACTTTGTAGAAGCAGGGTGCATTCAAAAGCGAATGCACGCTTTTCTGTCATCTCAATTCGCGCAACTATTAATTATAGTCATTCCTTTCCAGCCGCAACAAAAAAACGCCATCCAACTGGATGGCCCTTTGATATTTCAAAACCCGGCGTGGCAGGCAACACCTTACTTACTATCTCTGCGTCAAAGCCGAGCGATATTCAAGGACGATTATTTCATGCAGAATATCAAGATCGACATCATCCAATTTATTTATGTAGAGACAAACAAGGGATTTCTTATGTTTTCCGAGCCTCGCGAATAGCTCCGCTGCGCCATCGAATGTGCCCTCGATATAGAAGGTCATGGAAGCTTTACGAGGTGAAAAACCGGCTGCGGGCATGTCTCCTTCGCGTCCGGTTTCATACACATAATGAATCGATCCAAACCCGATAATGGATGGTCCCCACATCACTGGAGACAGCCCGGTAATGTCCTTGTACATCTTCAGGGCAATCAATGTATCGGTACGACGGCGGGGGTTTTCAATAGCAGCGATGAAGTCATTCACGGAGGTCTTGGTGGGTTTGGTCTTATTCTCAGCCATTTCAGTCTCCTGGTAAGGATTTGTCTTGACCAATAAACGCGAAGTTGAGACGGGTCAAGATAAAAATAACCCTGATCTATCATCCCGTCGACCCTTTCCACCCAGCCGGATCTTACACACTCATTGCATGCAGTCGGCCGGGAGCTGGATGGAGATAGGCTGGTTGACATTTTCGAGCGAGTATTCGATCTCGACCTTATTTACTTCAGCTTCAGTGTCGCTCTCGGGGCCGGTACGCAGTTCGAGGCGCAGGCTGTAGGCTACCATGTATTGACCATCGACCGCCAGCCAGTAATCGCCCTCATTCACTGAAACGACGCTGCCCAATTCGGCTCCGGCAAATTCTACTTTAAATGTGAAGTGATTGGCAGGCACGCCATTCTTACTCTCTGCACCGATGAAGACCGGGTTGGAGATCACAGGTACCACGTCATACAGATTTGAAAAAATGGAGAGGATCTCTTTCTCCTGGGGTTCCATCTGGCTGTACTCCCAGAAGCCATCTTCGAATGAGCAAGTCTCCAGGCCGATCGTAACCTGTTCTTGCTCCTGTGATTCGAGCGAGGGGTTATCTTCATCGCTGACCTTGGTCGTCATGCGGTTACGTGTGGCACCAGCGGTCCGGTCGAACTGAACTTCGCTGATCGTCTCATTGACCGTATTAGGCCCCGGTCCGGTCGAGTAGATCCGTGTGGTGGATTGATAGCTATCGAGGCTGGCGAGCCCGGAGAACAGTGCAACAGGCTGTTCAGGCACCGACTCTTGCGTGGGGGTTGGCAGTGGTTCATCGGTGAGGGCCACCGTCTCCTGCACCGCGCCTGCGGTACCAGCTTCAGCGGTATTCTGCTGCACACCGGCTTTCGAGGATGTCAGGGCGCAACTTGAGGTCAGAATGAGGAAAAAGATCATAAGGCTAATATGAACCCGGTATTTCTTATCCATTGTCGTTTTCTCCCTTCGATTTACTTCTCCGTAACTCCGTTATTCGCTCCTCAGTAATTCGGCCAGGTCGAAGCGTCGAAACCAGGCCACGGGAACGGCAATTCCCGGCAAAATGATCGCCAGGCTCAATGCTCCTGCTGCTAGCAGCGCTGAGGTCTCAACGCTGGTCTCCAGGCCAAAGCCGGCGATGTGTTGAATCACTTCTTTACCCAGAGTTTGTGCAGCCAACACGCCCAGAAGACTACCCGGCAAGACGATCGCCAGCGCCTGCGCCGTCAGGTAGATACCAGGCGTCCAGGCTCCAAAACCCAGGGTGCGCAAGAGGCTCATTTCGCGGCGCTGCTGCCAAGCCAGCCGCCAGAGGATGTTGGCAAGCATGGCGGCAGTTGCCAGGGCCATGATTTGCACTACCCAGCCCATGAAATTCACGATCGACAAATATTCTTCACCGATCTGCCTTATCATCTCACCACGCTGGGCAACTGCCAAGCCGCCGTCCAGGGTATCTCCGGCGTGCAAGGGGCCGTCGTCTGGGATGATGTAGACTGAAACGTCCTGCCCATAGTTAAACAATGCCTGGGCATCGGCGAGTGAGATCCAGACTTGATTGTCGAGGTAAGCACCCGTCTTGAAGATGGCTGTGACGGTAAAATCTCTCCCGCGCAGGCTGATGAGATCGCCTATAACCAGGCTGCGCGCTTCTGCCAGACGGTAGCCGATCATGGCTGAGCGGGGAGAGCTGGTAATATCGAGCCTCTGACCGGCGAGGATCTGGAATTCATCCAACGCAGGATATTGGAGCAGGTCGACACCCCGCATCAGAACCGCGTTGGTGATGGCTGTCCCGGCGACGTCCTGGATCGCCGGAATGGGGTTTTTGTATCCCATCTGCCGTAATTGCTCGGCGGTTTGGGGACCCAGACGGCTGCCGTAGATTTCGCCCATGCTATCACTCTTTTGCACCACCAACATCCCGGCGCTGATTCGGCTGTATTCCGAGCGCATTCCCGACAGGAACATGCGAAGTGACAGGAATAAACCCACCGGAACTGTCACCAACAGCAGGCAAGCCAAAGCCAGTCGCCAGCGGCTCACCAGCTCACGTATCCCCACGATCATCACAGCAGTCACCGTAGCACCTCGGCGACCGTCTGTCTCAGCAGGTTGCGGGCGGAGATCCAGGTCCCCAACGCAGCGCATGTCAGGCTCAGCGGATAGCCCCACAATAACACAGACAGCGTCAAGTGCACCTCCAATTGAACACTCTGCACCTGCAGAGGCGTGGCACGGTTGGCAAATTCAAGCAGCCCTGCCGCGAGCACCGCCCCGAACAGAAAAGCCAGAGTCAGCATCCACAGCGAACGTAGTTGCAGTAAGCCATGCAACTGGCCTTCCGAGAAACCGGTCACGCGTAAGATCGCCACCGACCGGATGCGCTCCTCCAGGCTGAGCCGGCTTGCCTGATAACTACCCAACACAACCAGAGTGATCGCCGCCAAAGCCAGGGTTTGGCTCACGCCCAGTAATCCGCGCACAACCTCAGTGTAGCGGTTGAACAGTGAGTCGAGAAACATAATGTCGAAGCGCCCGTCCAGGCTTGGGAGGGATTCAATCATTGCGCGCAGTCGTTCTGCATCCCCTTTAGGCGCTGCCTGAAATCATCACCACCTGGTACCGATTCGGTATTTCAAACAGGCGGCCTGAGTCTTCCAGCGACATCCACACAGCCAGGAACTTGGTTCCGCTTGCGCGTACTAGTCCGGAAATACCGAAAGACGATCCATAGATTGTCAGGCGATCTCCAATATTCCAGCCCGTGGAACGAGAAGCGCCTTCGGTAATCGCCACCTCTCCGCTACCCGGCCAGTCACCCTGGGCGAGCAACAAATGGTGAACCGGCTGCCAATCTTCCAGCGGGCATGCCCGAAGCTGCACAAGCTTCCCCTCAATGCGCATGTGGCGGAACTGGCAGGGCGAGATACGCGCGTCCTCGCCCTCGACCAAACCTCGGATACTATCCACTACTTTTGCATCGATCTGGCTGCTCATCGGGTCCAGCACACCACGCTCGACCATCACCAGATCCCGCCGGTCAGTAGCTTGCTTGCTAAACAGGCGCACACTTTCAGCAAAACCCGCCAGGATCATATATCCCATCGCCATCAGGGTCAGAGTAAGCAGCGAAAGTGCGGTGCGGCTGCGGTCAGCCCACAGGTCTGCCAACACCATCCACATCGTTCTGGCCAGGTTCATGGGTTGCTACTACGGGGAGCCAGCCGCCCATCGTGTAGCTCAAATACACTGGATGCGGCATTGGCTACTAGCGGGTTGTGTGTGGCGACGACAAAGGTAATACCTGCCTCGCGGTTTAGCGCAAGCATCTGGTCGAGCACGTCCTGGGTAGCAGCCGAGTTGAGGTCGCCGGTGGGTTCATCAGCCAGGATCAGATCGGGATGTGTGACCAGGGCGCGGGCAATCGCCACACGCTGCTGCTCACCTCCCGAAAGTTCATTCGGCTTGTGTTTCAAACGGTGATCGAGACCCACCGAGCGCAGGCACTCCACAGCCGAACGGCGGGCTTCTCCCCAGGAACAGCCGCGCGCCAACAGCGGTAAGGCGACATTATCCTGGGCAGAGAGCGACGGCATCAGATTATAGAATTGAAAAATGAGGGCTACTTTTTCACGGCGTAAACGGGTCCGTTCGGACTCTTTGGCCTTGTCGAGGATGACATCGCAGACAGTAAGTCGCCCGGCAGTGGGAATATCGATCGCTCCTAATAGGTGGAGGAGGGTGGATTTTCCCCCTCCGCTCGGTCCAAGGAGCACCACGAAATCACCAGCTTTAATTTGCAGGTCAACTCCGCGCAGGGCATGGATCTGTTCCTTCCCTCGCCGGTAGACTTTGGTAATACCCTCCGCTTGAACGATGCTATGATCGGTTGTGATGGGTATCCTTTCTGTTCCTGTGCAGGATTACCGAGTGATTAATCAGACTATATCGAATTGGAAAGGGGGAGTCAATCTTCAATGCTATACTTTTTCCATGGATATCTTGCAGATCGATCCATCGAATCGGAACCTTTCCCGCCGCTTTCTACGCCTGCCCTTCCGTCTGTACGCCCAGACGCCGCAGTGGGTGCCCCCGATGGCCATCGATGCGGCGCGTATGCTCGACAACCGTCACCCTTTCTACCAACATTCCACCGCAGCTTTCTTCCTGGCTACCGAAGACGGGCGTGACGTAGGCCGTCTGACCGTCCTCGATAATTCCCATTACAACACCTACAACTCCACGCGGACAGCCTTCTTTTATCTGTTTGAGTGTGAGCAGAACAGTCAAGCCGCGCTTGGGTTGTTCGCTGCTGCCGGCGAGTGGGCAGGTTCCCGCGGCCTGACGGAGATCATCGGCCCCAAGGGCTTCACCGCACTGGATGGGATGGGGTTGCTGGTGCGCGGCTTTCGAGCATCGCCCGGCCCTGGGGATCCCCTACAATCCGCCGTATTACATGGAATTGATTTCAGAAGCCGGATTCGCTCCCGACGGTGATACCCTATCTGGGCGGGTGGACCGCTCCTTTACGCTGTCAGACAAAATCCGCCGGGCAGCACAGCTCGTGCAAAAGCGTTTTGGTCTGCGCGTGGAGCGCTTCACCAGCCGGACTGCGTTACGCACATTCGTACCTCGCCTGGAGGGACTCTATAACGCCGCGCTGGAGGGCACCACCGGCAACACACCGCTCACCCCCGATGAGGCGCGCACGATGGCAAACCAGATGATATGGTTTGCTGACCCACGGTTGATCAAGCTGATCTTCAAGGAGGATGAATTGGCCGGGTTCCTGTTTGCTTACCCTGATATCTCAGCCGCGATCCAGCGCACCGGGGGGCGCATCTGGCCGTTGGGTTGGGTAGATTTGCTTTCCGAGTTGCGGCGCACCAGGTGGCTCAACGTCAACGGGATGGGCGTACTACCGCGCTTCCGCGGTCTGGGCGCAACAGCCCTGCTCTTCTGCGAGCTGTACGACAGCGTTCTGGCGGGCGGGTTCGATTATGCCGATGTGGTGCAGATCGGCGCCGAAAATGTGCGCATGCTCAATGAGATTCGCGGGCTGGAGATCGACTTTTACAAGACCCACCGGATGTTCCGGAAGGGGATATAGGGAGAGAAAGTACTTCGTCAGGACCCGAACGCCTTGTCCTATAAAATGTAAAACTATAGATTGTGAAATCCACGGGCAGAAATGCCTTTTCTTTATGCCGCTTATTCTAAAGCTCGATGCATGTGCCCATCCTGGGACTTTACGTAACCGTAAGACTGGTGTGCGATTTGTTCAAGGATCGGCAGACTCCACATCGCTGAGCCGTTTGATGTAAATACAGACCCTGGTCGAAGTATGTTTGCCTAATCGGGCCAGCAATTCAGAATACCGTACTGTCCCATCCATGATGTAAACGGTGATCTTCCCTTTTCTGGGATAAAAACTAAGAGGCACGCTATCACCCTCGCGGCCGCTGTCGTATTTGTAGTGGTAAGTATCAAACCCGATCGTCCCCACATTCCACAACTTTGGCTCATGGCCTGTGATACGCCGCATCATGTCAATCAACACGAGGCTATCTTGGATGGTTTGTTCATCACCCAGGGAAGAAAGATAGTCTTTGACCGGGCTATCGAATTCTGTAAGCATCTGATCCATAAGCCGATTCTAGCACTTCAGAATGTGGAAATTAGGTATCTGTCCAATGACGTAACTGCGCTGGCTTCGCTTATACGGGAAAGCGCCTCATTTATTCGTGGATGAGGATGTGTTTACCGCGGACTGCCATCACCGGGCGGAACATGCGCTATAAGCCACAGGCGTGTACCTGAACATCCGGATCGGTCCGTGTGGTAGATCTGAAAGGGTTGACCTATCTGTATCGCGAAAGATCCATTTTAGGGGGTCACAATCCCTTACGAGCCACGCAAAATCTTTTCCATCTTCCGGCCTTTCGCCAACTCATCCACCAACTTATCCAGATATCTGACCTTTTGCGTCAAAGGATCCTGGATCTCTTCCACACGATACCCACAGATGACCCCGGTGATGAGATGCGCATTCGGGTTTAACGATGCAAGTTGGAAGAACTCTTCAAATGTTACGTTTTCCTTCATTAGTTCCTGAAGCTTATGATGATCGAAGGTCGTTAACCATTCTATGACCTGATGCAATTCTTCTTTGGTTCTGCCCTTTTTCTCGATCTTTGCCAGATACATCGGATAGACAGACGCGAAGGTCATTTTTGCGATACGTTGATTTTGTGTGTTGGAATTGTTCATTGCTACCCTGTCTATTAGTAGGGTGCATTCGCTTTTGAATGCACCGTACTCTGTCATTTAATCTCTCGCTACTTTTTATTATAGTCGTTCCGTTCAAGCCGAATCAATAAGCACCCTCCATTTGGATGGCGCTTCGATCGTACACAAATCTGGTGCGGCAGGCCACACCCTACTTATTGCATCACCGGGCGGAACTTACGCCACAAGTACACAGGCGTATACCCGTATATCCGAACTCGGCCCGCGCGGGAGATGTTTGCGTTTCAATCTACCGGTTTGCGTTACTCACTGATAACCTGGGCTTCAATTCAATATCATGCGCAAATCCAAAGATGAAGGTCAAGGGCAGGAAGATCACTTCGGCAGCCAGGCATCCAAGCATGACCATGATAACGGCCTCCGGATCGTTTACACCAGGAAAAAATCCAGTTGTTGCGATCGCCAGCGCGATTAGCAATAGCGATGCACTCATTCCCAGGAACCACGGCCATAATTTTCCGGGCAAAGCTTGCTTACCGTGAAATATCTTTTCCCAAAAGAAGAGGGGTTTGTTGATCTGTCTTGAAACGATGTATATCCACGGAAAGAATAGAACCTGCGCCACGCCCCCGCCGACCAAAAGCAATAGAATAAATAGGAGCAATAAAATGATCGAGCCCATTTTCTTGTGAACATAACCGCATGACCAGATGATGATGGCCAGGCCAACCAACATAGCCGCGATGCCGGTGATGAGAAAATTGGGGATGAGCGTGAAAGCAGGTTCATTACCGTGAGGCCACATCTTCTGTGCTTCTCCAATTGCAGAAATGAACAGTCCGCCTGTCGGAATGTTTCCCTGGAGAGTTTCAAAAAGACCGTGGTTGATGCCTGATATTCCAAAGATCACACCCAATAGTGTTACGTTGATCCGTGTTGCGCGATTCATTTCAGCTCTTTCTCCAATAAGATTTCAGCAGCAATCCCTTTTGCCCAGGTAACCATATTCTCCCAATCACGAAAGTCGCCATCAGCAGCCTGGACTCGTTTCATCATCCATTTCTCAAGACCGTTCAATTTTTGCAGGTCCACTGCTCCGCGAAAAACAGCAATATTGCGCGGCCGAATCCGATCGGCAACAGGTTGCAGACCTGAGGGGAATTTCCAACCTTGCAGCAGAACATCCAGGTCACCTTCACCGGTTGGTCCGCTGGAAAAGAGCCAAACGGGCTTTTGTGCCAGATCCATCTCATTTGCTTTTAAGAACGATGCCGCTTCTTTTCGCCACATACCAATGTAGACCGCACTGCCCAGTACAACTGCCTGGTAATCGGTTGATTTCTTTACCCAATTCGCAGGTAAAACGTCTGTTTGCAGACCTGCTTCACGCAATACTTTGCCAATTCTCTCAGCCATCTCTGCAGTGCTGCCATACTTTGAAGCAAATGCCACTAAAACCTTGCTGCTCATCTTTACTCCTTTTACTTAATAATGAGGAATAACCCCGAAATGTATGAAGAAGTACATTCTGGAATCTGGTGCTGCCAATTTCTAAACAGAGGTGAGGTTGACTCCCAGTGCGCGTAAGACAAAATCCGAGACCGAATCCATATCGAGGGGCGTCACCCCATTCTCATCTGCGGTTGACCCCACCCCGAGGTAGAAGGTCATGATCATGATGGCAGTACTAACCGGATCCGCCGGTTGGAAAACCCCCTGCTGCATACCCGGGATCAGAATTTCTTCGCAGATCAGCCGCATCATTGGTTCATAGATCTGGCTCAGCTGCGTTTTGAACTGCCTGTTAACGCCTTGCATTGATGCAAAAAGCACTCTCGCCTGGTTGGGGTTTGCTTTTACATAATCAAAGGCTACAGCCAGGAGACGTTTGAGGCGCAGGACATAATCGCTTTCCTGCCGGATCTGTTCCGCGATATACGAACAATGCTCCACCCCGATCTCGCCCAGGAGGGTGAGCATGAGTTCGTTTTTGCCGGGGAAGTAGTTGTAGATTGTTCCGACGGCAACCCCGGCTGCCCGGGTAATACGGTTGATACTTGCACCTTCAAAACCCTCGTTCGCAAATTCATCTATGGCAGCTCTGATCAAACGCTGCCGGGTTTCACCCATTAATTTCGCTCGATTTTCGTTCCTGTAACGTGGCGTCATTTTTGAATCCTATATTTTATATGAATGAACGTTCATTCATATTATTTGGGATTGGTGAATCTGTCAAGGGATTTTGAGATATACAAAACCACCCTCCAATTGGAAGGTGGTTGATCAAGCAACGTTTTATTTTAACTTTGCATCACAGGGCGGAATTTGCGCCAAAGGCACACAATGATACCCGGATCCCCGTCTATCGGTGCGGATCTTCCGGGAATTGATGTTTGTTGAGTGATGGGTTTCGCTAACACCCAACCCATCCTACGACTGACTATTTTGAATTTGGTTTTACGAAGACTACACCTCTGAGGAATGCAATTCTTGAGTTCTACGGGATTATCCTGCGTGGAAGCCAGGGAGGTGGAAGATTTGCCATGATCTTTCCGATGCACTGCTTTTCCAAGTGCATCTTTAAGTTTATTGGCAGCTTGTCCAGATAGACCAATAGCTGTTACCGCTGCACCACCCATTGCTCCTGCCGTTCGCTCAAGCAAGTTTTTTTCAACTATGACATGATACTCTTTTGCTCGCTTCTCCGCCTGCTCTAAATCCAGGGACACACCCAATCTTTCTGCAGCACTTGCAAGAAATTCGCGCTCCTCGTTTGCCAATATACCGTCATAGACGGCCATCAGCGTTAGCAATTCAATCAAAGCTTTTCGTAATTCGGGATCTTCTAATTTCGATACTCCGTCAAGAATACTTTGTTCATTGCTGGCGAGCCTGTTGAAATCAGCAGGTAAATGCTCTTCAAAAGACATCCGAGATAGCATGGCACGATAAAGTTCCTTTTCTTTTGACGATACATTGCCGTCAACCTGCGCCATAAACATTGCGGCAGCAGGTATAGCTAAATCGTAGATGTTTTGCTTAGAAATGATTGCCCGTAATTCGTCAGTGGCTTTACCCCTGTTCTTGAAATGGATTTTGGCGATTTTTCCAACGGAGTTCGTGGAAATATAGTTGTAGCCACTACCCACACCGGCAGAAACGATAGGTACTGCATATTTGATGATTGTCCTTTGCAAAATTTTATAGCCAAGTCGTTTTGCGAATTTTTGCAGAGCTTCCAGGGTTCCTTTGCTTACCACTCTCTTGATTGCGCTTGTTGTGCCTCCACGCGCTGCAACTTGTAAACCTTTGCCAAACAGGTCGGCTGGTGCGACGCCTAGTGCATACCCGAAAATCAAAAGCATATCTTCGGGGTCTTCCGTGTCTAGCTGCAAGTCGTATAACACTGACATATCCAACACAAGCCGCATTTGAATCCTGGAAAGGTACAGCATTTCTGCGCCTATACTCCCAACAAATAACGCAGCAGTTAGACCAGCCGAACTTATGGTGGCGAATTCGTTCGCTGTTGCGGCAATTCTGCAATTGCACCAGCGATAGCAGCGAACTTACCGGTTGCTGAAGTAAGAATATCTGCGATTTCATCCGGGGACAGGCCGGGGTATTTTCTTTGGAAATATTTAGCCCTTGCATTACGATCATATGCCCTAATGACTTGCTGTAGTAATTTGATAAACCATTCGCCACTCTTAACTTCTTCGAAGTTGAATGCTTTCGCAATAGTTTTAGTATCTTCTAGTTCTTTCGAGATTTGTGTTTTTAAATGCGCATCATCATGCGTTCGTAATGTCATTTACGGTCTCCTATACTTTTTGACGTGTGAATATTGTGACCATACGACTTGCGATACCTACGCGTGGGCGTGTGTGGATTCTGTTCGGGAGAAGGAAAAAACCGAAGTCGACGTAATGTCCGGAAAATCCCCCAAAATCCTCTATAGATAATTGTATAAGTACTTCCATTGCATGCAAATTAAAAGCGCTTTCCTAAGCAGGAAGGCGCTCCAAAATACCACATATCCGACGCGGTAGACCGTGCCCTACAATTACTGCATCACCGGGCGGAACTTGCGCCACAGGCGCATAAAAGTGTACCCGTATATCCGACTCGGTCCGGACAACAGCGGTGAGAGTATCGATTTAGCGGTGAGCGTGTCACGCGAGTGGGCTCTGCTTGGGGGCAGGTCGTATCACAGTGATAAGTGGCAGCCGTCTATGCCTTGCAACCGTTTGTCTGATGTATTTTTCCTACACTTATGCAACAACTATCTTCAAACGTGAACGAATGCTCTATAAAACGAGTTGTTCCAGTATTTCACGCGCTTGTGCTGCAACCGCCTTTTTCAACTCGCCAGGCTCCAAAATCTCTACAAAACCAGACAAGCCAAAGACGAGCATTTTCGCCTGCAAGTCAGAATCCATGGATAGGGATATTGTCTTCCATCCCTTATCTTCTGCATCGGCAACCATTTCCCAACGCCCGGGCATTAGCGTTTTGATAAACGATATCCGGTCAGGGTGAACCCGCAAGATGCAATGGTAACCTGATGAAAATTTTTCCAGGTTCTGAGTGTGCGTGCGCCAGTAAGTCGGCAGGTCAAAATCGGGACGGCGTGTAAATGATCCATCGAGCAGTTGCACTGAATGAAAACGATTGACGCGATATGTACGCAGCTCTCCATCGCGTTCTGCGAGTAAATACCACACGCTCGACTTGCAGATCAGGCTATACGGGGCTAGCGTACGCTCCGCAATTTCACCGTCAAAATTCTCATACTGCGCTTTGATCATTCTGTCTTCATACACAGCCCGCTGAATCTCCTCCCAAAAAGGCGAGATCGAAGCCTCGTGCCACCACCACGTTGGGTCTATCATCAGGCGTTGGCGAATATGATCGGCGGTGGAATGATGGGTTATTGGGTAGAGCCGCCAATAGCTTAAGCAAGAGGCGTTCTCCAGCATCACCCAAACCCACATCGCGCAAGGCTTCATTATTGTGGGCGACGAACAGGCTTTGCACTTCCAGGGTATTTAAACCCGTCAGGGTGGTGCGATACTCCTCGGCGAGCGCAATCCCGCCTCCATGCCCGCCTTCGCTGTAAACAGGCACACCCGAAAATGATAAAGCGTTGATATCGCGCAGGATCGTTCGGCGCGAAACCTCTAATTCTTCCGCCAATGCCCTGGCGGTCATCTTGCCGCGCGTTTGCAACAATAGAATGATAGACAATAATCGGTCTGCTCGCATGGCTGTTTTCCTCATTTTTGGGTGACACAAGATGTCACCCAATGGCATGTATCATCAAAATATATCAGAAAACAAAAGGAAAAACGAAATGATAAAAACAACAAAAAGTTATTTTAATTTGGGGGATGGGCAATTGTATTACGAGACTGCGGGCGAGGGAATGCCCCTTATTTTGGCGCACGCCGCCTTCCTTGACAGCAGAATGTTCGATGCCATCTGGGAGCGGTTGGCAAAACATTTCCGCGTGATTCGATACGACATGCGCGGCTTCGGGAAGTCCAGCCCAGTAACGGGTCCGCTTTCCCGTCGCAACGATCTGGATCGTCTGTTGACTCACCTGGACGTGACTCAGGCGCATCTGGTTGGATGTTCCCTCAGCGGAGAGATCGGTCTCGATCTGGCTCTCGAACAACCGCATCGTTTCAAATCTTTAACCCTGGTGGGCTCAACCCCGAGCGGCTTTCAACTACAAGGAGAACCTCCTCGCCATATATTGGAGATGTTCGCCGCCTTGCAAAGCGGTAATTTTGACCACGCCAACGAACTTCAAATCCGCATCTGGCTGGACGGCGAACATCGGGAAGCAGGCCAGGTTGACTCGACTTTACGTAAAAATGCTTTGGAGATGAATCGTATTCCTGTAGCGCAAAATACGTTCTTTATCTCCGACATGCAACCAGCTAACCCGCTTGACCCACCCGCCATTACCCGGTTGGAATCGGTAAAATGTCCCACATGGATTGTAGCCGGAGCGCTCGATCATTCCGAGGTCTTGCGCGCTGCCGATGAAATGGCCAAACGAATTCCCGATGCCCGAAAAACCATGATCGAATCCACCGGGCATGTTCCCAGTTACGAACAACCCGATACGTTTGTCAAATTGTTATTGGATTTTCTGAGCGGAATTAATTAACCCAGTAGGGTGTATTCGCTTTTGAATGCACCGTATTCTGCCAGTAAATCTCTCGGTACAATTAATTATCGTCGTTCCTTTCAAGCCGAAACAAAAAGCGCCCTCCACATGGAGGGCGCTTCAATACTCAACATATCCGGCGCGGTAGATAGCGCCCTACTTATTGCATCACCGGGCGTACAAGCGTGTACCCGTAGACGATGATGATGCGCGCTACATAGTCCGAACGTATTGGAGCGGGAAAGATTATTAACCTATTCCATTGCTTTTAGGGCATGCTCCAATAAGTCGCCGATCTTGAGGTCCTTCGCCCATTTTCTCAAATAAACCTCGTCAAGTGCACTGGCGCGAGTTTTATAACTCCCAGGATATCCCGCCATTGGCGCTCAGAAACCTCACCGCCCAGCCGATACCATTCGAGTTTGGCCAGGATAACGTCTTCGGGACTACTAAATTTTGCGCTGACTTCAGATTCCAGGAGAAAGGTTTGCATTTGGGCGCGGGCAAGTTGAGAATTGTAAAAGGGGCGTGGGCGAGGGATAAATACATCCACCTTAAACATGCTCTCTCGATGGATGATGTTAAAGCTGGAGTAGCGCCGAATGGATTCCGCGATCATCACATCATCCATAAAGAAATCATCCTGCAAGGCTAGAACAAATGCCGGAAGATGCTCCAGCCGTATTTCGGCCACGATATCTGAATCCTGCGTGGTGCGTACCATACCATAGAGGGTACTGGCAAGTGAACCGCTTATGAGATATGGGATATTCAGCTCTTCGAGAACCTGAGTTACCCGGATTGTGACCTCGATCGGTTCATTTTGCATCGGGTAGTTCTCCGTAGACTTTGCATGCGATCTCTTCGCCAAGAAGCAAGCCAGCCAACCTGCGGTTTATTTCAGAATCACTAGCCTGGGGAAATTGCGAGCGCAAACCAGTCATTGCCAACAAACGAGCGGATTGGTTGAGTTGCGCAAGCATTTGCATTTTCCGAGTAGGGCTTGCTGCCCGCCAGAGTTCAATTTGCAGCGCTTCCATTTTTGGGTGAGTATCGGGGAATAAAGCACTCATATGTTTACAATCTTTCTATGCGCAAATTAATTATTCCACCAGGCTATTTGATTAATTTTACCCGAAATGTGAATGAAAAGTGCCCTCCACATGGAGGGCGCTTCAATACTCAACATATCCGGCGCGGTAGATCGCACCCTACTTACTGCATCACCGGGCGGAACTTGCGCCCGTAAACGATATTGCCGCGCGCGCCATCATCCGTGCGGATCTTGCGGGTATTGATGTTTGTTGAGTGATGGGTTTCGCTGCGGCTCACACAAAGTGTGCTTTTCGAGCAACCCATGCTACGACTAATAGGTTATATCCATTCCAATTCTTCGACAGTCATCTCGCCTCTGACATCTCCAGTGTTCAAGGTGGTTTCTGGCTCGAACATAATCAATTCACATTCTTCATCAGCATGAGTTAGATGTTCTACCCCTTTAGGCACTATAAACATTGTCCTTTTTTAACAAGCACAGATCCATTTCTTAAATCTACGCGGAGAATACCTTTGTTCACCAGAAATAATTCGTCGGTATCATCATGTTTATGCCACACAAAATCGCCCTGCAGCTTTCCTATTTTTACAAGGTAATTGTTAATCTTGCCAATTACTTTTGGCGACCATTGTTTTGTAAATAAGGAAAACTTCTGATCCAGATCAATAGCTTTTAGATTCATAACGATCTCCTTTTCGTTGGTATGTAATTACCCATGTTTTGCTAGACTAGCGCCCATCAGCGAGTGTTAGCGGGACGGGCGGGAGCTGGCAGGAAATAGCCAAATGTAAACCCCGGGTTCTGTGCAAAATCCCCTAATGGGCGACGCATCTGTCCTTGTCCGCTGCGCGTAATGTTGGATGGCACTACTTGGCCTTGAAGCATTCTCCCTATGAAAAAGTTGACTATGCCATATATTGTATATAAAATGCCGCAATATCGGTAAATGAAAAATTCCGACTTGCCAATGCCAAATATCTGTAATGAACTATTTGATAGTGGACATTTGACTACAATGTAATAATCGCTCGGCAGGTTGAGATAAATCCGATAATTTTTTCGCTTTCGCTAGACTCAAAATCTGTTTCAAAATACAGCTCTGACCCAATTTCTTTTGTAGGTGGGTGCATTCGCTTTTGAATGCGTCGTTTTCTATCATCCCAATTCTCGTTATCATTAATTATTGATCTTCCTTTCTACCCGCAATCAAAAAGCGCCTTCCATAAGGAAGGCGCTTCCATCATACAACATATCCGGCGCGGCAGATCGCACCCTACTTATTGCATCACCGGGCTGAACCTGTACCCGTAGGCGATAATGCCACGCGCCCCATCATCCGTGCGGCTCTTGCGGGATTTGATGTTTGTTGAGTGATGGGTTTCGCTGGGACTCGCACGAAGTGTGCTCTTCGAGCAACCCATCCTACGCCTTCTTGCTGTGTTAGCTGGCTTTTCCTTGCCTGACTCGATAACGGAGGAAAACCACGCCACTGCCAAAGCGCCGTTCCTCCAAAAGCTCGAGCTCCAATCGAACATTGGCTGGGAGTGATGGTTTGCCACCTCCCACGATAATCGGTAAGAGGAACAAATGACACTCATCGACCAATCCTGAGCGAAAAGCCTGGGCAGCAAGCTCAGCACCACCGATAAGGATATCCTTTTCAACAGCCTCTTTTAATTGTCGAATTGCTTCTGGATCGAGGCTTCGCTCAAGCTGCGTTTTGCGAGTGGATACAGTCTCCAATGTCTTGGAGTACACGATTTTATTGGCTGCTTGCCATATCTCTGCGAAGTCACGGCTGAGTGGAGACTCTGCGGCGAGAGTGGGGTCGGTTTCCCAAACCATCATGGTCTCATACATTCGACGCCCGTAGAGATAAGTGCCAGCATCGCGCACGAGGTTGCTGATAAATTCGAAATACTCATCGGTCGGCGCTGTCCAGTCAAATTTGCCATCCTTGTCCTCGGTGTAGCCGTCAAGTGATAAGTTCGCCGTATAGATCAAGTGAGCCATACTGACCTCCATTTGTGAGTAATACCTGTAATTCAAACCCCTTCAACAAACCGACGGTTGATTAGGTTCCCATTCATTTCCTTGGCATTTGGTTTGAACGCACCGTTATTGTAATTGGGAAGCATCTTTTTCCGCGTTTCTCTTAAACATATGACCGAACAAAAAACATCCTCCATACATCATGTGCGGAGGACGCTTCAATATTCAACATATCCGGTGCGGCAGGCCGCACCTAATTTACTGCATCACTGGTCGGAACTTGTACCCGTAGACGATGATACCGCGCGCGCCGTCGTCGGTGCGGATCTTGCGGGTGACCATCTCCACCGGCATGCCGATCTTGACTGGCTCTTCCCCGAGGTCGGTGAGCTGGGCGGTCACCACCGGACCTTCCTGCAGTTTAACCAGCGCCACCGTGTAGGGGGCATTCTCTTCATAGCCGGATGGGGCATCGGAAATGGTGGTGAAAGAAAACACTTCGCCTTTACCGCTAAATGTGAATTTGGTCTTGGCGTCCTGACCGCAATGCGGGCAGACATCCCGCGGTGGGAAAATTTTTCCATCGCAATGAGGGCAAACCTCGCCCACCAGCGAATATCGTTGATTTTTCATTCTCCAATAACGTGGTACTTCCATAATGCTGCTCCTTTAGTTCTCGCAGTCTGAGTCTATCCGCCGGAGACTCTCATTTGCTATCAAGTTCAAGAAAGGAAGAGACCAGAAACCGGAAACCAGATATCAGGTCACTGGTCTCAGGTCACTGATCTCCGATCTCTGATCTCAGTTCTCGACTCTTTCCAACACATGCGTCACCACGGTGGAGGCGGGACCGCCCCAACTCTGGGTCATGGCGACTGTGGCATTCTTCACCTGGCTGGCACCGGCGGTTCCCCGCAACTGCAGGACGGCTTCGACCACCTGATAAATGCCCGTCGCACCGATCGGGTTGCCACGGGCTTTGCTGCCGCCCAATGTGCAGATGGGAATCCGTCCGCAGGGAATGATCTCGCCATCGCGGGCAAGCTGCCAGCTCTTGCCCGGTTCAGTAAATCCCACCGATTCAAGCGCGATGGCCGCGTAAATGCTGTAGGCGTCGTCCAATTCGAACAGGTCGATCTCTTCCAGCTTGCGGCCAGATTTGACCAGCGCACGCTGGGCGGATAGCGCGACCGCTTGAAAGAGATCCGGGTCCTGGCGGTCGTGCAAAGCGAGTGTATCGGTGACAATGCTCGATCCGGCTATGCGAATAATTGGATACGGATAATTGGCGGGTAGGAGATCGCGCCGGGTCAACACCACCGCCGCCGCGCCATCCACGGTGGGGGCGACATCCAGCATATTGACAGGCTCACTCACCATTTCCGCACGGTCGTAGGCTTCGCGCGTGATCGCCTTTCTGTACATGGCGTTGGGATTCTTCACCGCGTTGGCATGGGCATTGATGGAAAAGCCTGCCAGCCCGTGGGCGGGAATATCATACCGGTGCAGATAGCGCTGCATGATCAAACCCGCCTGCCCGGACGGAGTCAGACCGGGAATGGCTTCATAGTCGCCTTCCATGGTCTGGGTCAGGGCGGGGTCCAGATCGCTGGTGACCGAGTCGGTCACCTTCTCCACGCCCACCACCAGGGCTACATTCACATAACCGGACGCGACCGCATTAAATCCCAGCCGTAACGCCGCGCCGCCACTCGCTCCGCTGGCTTCCACCGTGGTGCCTTCAACGCCGACCAGGTTTGCCCAATCCGCGATCAGCGAACCCATATTGGCCTGGTGGGAGATCACCGAACCCATGCTGTTGCCGACGAAAATGGATTCCGGTTCGAGATCAGGAACTTCTTTGCGCGCGGCCAGAATCGCCTGGACGGCCATCGAGCGCATGGAAACCTCCCAATGCTCGCCAACCGGTATCTGTCCGATCCCTGCAATCACCACATCCGACATGGCTGCATCCCCTTAGTCTGCCAGTTTATGGCGGTATCGGACGTAGAGTCCGTAATCAATCTGTGTACGGCGGGCGATGTATTCCTGGGTTTTGGTCGCCCGGTCGCGCCGCTCGAGAATTTGATCGGTCACAAGGAAGGAGAACGCATCCGAACCCGCGCCTGAACCGAAGGATGTCATCAGGATCTTGTCACCCGGTTGGGCTTCATCCAGGATCGCGGTCAGGCCGATCATCGCCGCTCCGGCATAAGTGTTGCCGATCACCGGGGAGAGCAGGCCCGCCTTGTTTTGCTCGGGCGTGAACCCCAGCAGACTGGCTGCCCGCTGCGGGAATTTGGTATTGGGCTGGTGGAAGACGCAATACTGGTAATCCTTGGGGGTGCGCCCGAGAGCCTCCATCAGATAGCTGGCTGCGGAGGTGATATGTTTGAAATAAGCCGGTTCGCCTGTAAACCGTTGCCCATGTTCGGGATAGCGCTGATCCGCCCGGCGCCAGAAATCCGGCGTATCGGTCACGAATGAGTAGGATGCCTTCCATTATGGCCAACGACTCTTCCGCGGGACCCAGGATATAAGCGGCGCCTCCGGCTGCGGCGGTGTATTCCAGTTCATCGCCGGGTCTACCCTGGGCGGTATCCATACCAATAGCCAGGGTGTAATCCGCCATGTTCGATCCGACCATTGCCACAGCGGCGACCATTGCTTCGGTGCCTGCCTTGCAGGCAAATTCCCAATCCGCCGCCTGGACGGACGGTACCGCGCCGATGGCTTCCGCCACGATGGTGGAGGTGGGCTTGACCGAGTAGGGATGCGATTCCGACCCCACCCAGACGGCTCGAAGCTGCTGCGGATCGATCTGCGCCCGGCTGAGCGCATTGCGGGCCGCTTCGATGGACATGGTCACCACGTCCTCATCCAGGCCGGGGACCGCTTTCTCTTTTACCGGTCCGCCGCGGGCTGTGCCCACCCAGATTCGCGATATTTCAGCATCCAGGATGCGATAACGCGGGACGTAAGCGCCATAGCCAATAATTCCCACCGGACGGGCGGGTTGAAGAATTCGAGGATGTTCATGATCTGTCATGGTTAGATACCCCATTCCTTGAGAATTTCCTGTGCGCGATCGATTCGGATCGTCTTTTCTGTAATTAGTTGCCGGGAGAGTCGGTCGATGTTTTCTCCATTTGCCCCGGCTGACATGGCCACCTGACGGGCATGCAGTTCCATGTGCCCGTGCTGGATGCCTTCGGTGGAGAGCGCCCGCAGCGCCGCCAGATTCTGGGCCAACCCGACCGAGACGATGATCTCGGCCAATTCACGGGCGGATGTGACGCCCATCAACGCCAGGGCGGCCTGCGCTCCGGGGTGGACTCTGGTTGCACCGCCGACCATCCCGACGGCCATGGGTAATTCCAGGTTGCCGGTCAGGTTACCAGCGCTATCCTTAGCCCAGACGCTCAGGCTGGTGTACCGCCCGGATCGGGCGGCGTAGGCATGCGCACCGGCTTCCACTGCCCGCCAGTCATTGGCCGTGGCCATCACCACTGCGTCAATGCCGTTCATGATGCCCTTGTTATGGGTGGCTGCCCGGTATGGATCGGCTGCGGCGAAAGCCCAGGCTTCCAGAATACCATCTCGTACCTGTTCGCCGCTGAAATCTCCAAAAGCCAACGACTGGAGCGAAATCGTGCAGGAAGCCCTGGCCAGACGCTGGTCTGCCAGGTTGGTGAGGATGCGCAAATGCACCCGTCCGCCGGTCAACTTTTCCACTTCGGGCGTCATTCGTTCCACGATCGTGTTGACCGCGTTGGCGCCCATCGCGTCCCGCACATCCACAAGCCAGTGCAGAACCAGGAAGGCGCCAATGGGTGATTCGTGTATCTCCCGGATCTGTAGATCACGAGGACCACCGCCCAGTTTGGTTAAGATGGGATCGTGGGCAGCCGCACTCTGCAGCAGGCGGGTTGCGTTCTGTTCAAGATTGCGGCGGGCTTGAGCCAAGTCTGGAATATCCAGGACCTGCATCTGCCCGATCATGATGGGATCATCCGCGTGAGCCGAGAATCCACCACTTGTGCGGGCGAGTTTCGCCATAAAGGAGGCGCCCGCCACCACGGAAGGCTCTTCCACCACCATGGGGATGAGCACCTCGCGCCCGTTGACAATAAAATGCCTGGGCGATTCCGATCGGCAGGCTGTAGAGACCGATTACGTTCTCGATCATGGCGTCAGCCTGCTCGAGGGATAATCCATGCGTGCCTGCCAATGCCTGCATCTGATCAGCCGAAAGACCGGAGGAAGATTGAATTTCCGCCAGTCGGTCGGGGATGGACATTTCATAGAACGGTTTTTTTTCGCTCATCGCTCGTACAATCACCCATGGATTTCCAATACCCCCGAGCGTAACTCAGGGGTCGATGCTACTATATCCCCGCGTTGCTGGCAAAAGCTATCAGGTTCCTGACCCTCCCTACAGAAGAACAGCAACCAGTGAACAGAGACCAGAAAAGGGCAGGGTCGGGATTAATCCCGACCCTGCCCGAAGCATAGTTACTGATCTCTGATTTCCAGTTTCTGATTTCTGATCTCACGTCTCCGGTCTCTGGTCTCTGACCCCTAATTTCCGAAGCACCCCACGCCGCCCATACGGCCATTGCCCATCGTTCCACGGGACTTCATCCTATCGGCTTGCGCCTGGGTGATCGTGCCATTTTTGACGGCCAGGTCGACGGCTGCGTTCCGCGCATCGGTCATCAACTGGCGGAACTCCACCACGGTCAAACCTTTATCGCTGGCAAGCTGAGCGATGGTCGTTCCTGCCTCCAGTTTCGCTTCCAATTCGGCTTCGGTTAATCCAAGTTCACCGGCCAGCGCTGTCACCATCTCATCGTGGATGGGACCTTCGCCAAAAAGTCCGTTGCCCTGCCCCATACCCATGCCAAATCCGCGTTCGGTACCGGGGCGGGATTTGAACCAATCCGCCTGCTCCTGGGTAATGGTGCCGTTCTTCACAGCCAGAGCCACCGCTTCGGTATGAGCATCCAGCATCAACTGGCGGAACTCCACCACCGACATGCCTTTTTCGCTGGCGATCTCCGCGATGGTCTCGCCGGCATCCAAACGGGTGTTCAACTCATCCACCGTCAGTCCAAGTTTGTCCGCCAGAATGGTGATCATCTCGTCATGGATCAATCCATCCCCGAACATACCGGTTCCGGCTCGAGGACCGCGTCCGCGGCCGAACCCTTGTCCATCAACCTGGTTTCCAGGTGGCATGTTCCCTTGCGCGCTTACCAGAGCCGTGCCAAAAGACGCTGCCAGTACAACCGCTAAAATTAAACCTGCAATCATTGTTTTCATTTTTTCTACCCTTTCGTTGGTAACTTTCTATATACCAAGGATAAAGGATGGGTATGTAGGATTTGTGAATTTCATATGCACATCGAATGGAGATCGATGTGGGTGCTCCTGCCCTAATAATCCAAGAAAAGGGTAAAATTACTCTCACACGGTATGAAAAAATTAAACTCGCGAACAACTGGAAGCCCGCCTTGTTGCCCTGCACCAGGCCAGCCTGGAGCTCGTCCGTGAGACTTCGCTCGACAGACTCCTGCGGCGGATAGCCGAACTGGCGTGTGAGCAGGTCGACGCCCGATACGCGGCGGTCGGGGTGATCGATTCGCAGGGCGGATTGGAACGCTTCATTCCGGTGGGAATGACCACCGGAGGAGATCGCTCTGATGGAGCATCCGCCGGTTGGGCTGGGATTGATCGGCCAATTGATGCATGCCTCCTCACCGCTTCGCCTGGCAGATATCCAATCCTATCCCAATTCCATCGGGTTTCCTCCGTTCCACCCGCAAATGAAATCTTTCATGGGCGTTCCCATCCGCCTGGGAGACACGCCGCTCGGGCAGATCTACCTGACCGACAAAACCTCCGCGCCCGAATTCACCCCGGAGGATGAGCAGATGATCACCGCGATGGCAGCCTATGCGGCCGTCGCGATCGCAAACGCCCGCCTGTACCAGGAATTGAACAACCGCGATAAAGCGCTCACCCGCCGAAATCAGGACCTGGCGCTCCTCAATGATCTCGCGTCCACCCTGGCCTCTTCGCTTGGAACCGAAGAGATATTAAAGACCGCATTAAACCGGGTGATGGAAAATCCGCAGATCGCGACCGCGGAGATCTTCATCAGCGACGAGAACACCCACCAATTGACATTACGGCATCATCTCGGCGACCTGGAAGGTAATCTTTGGATCCGGGATGTATTCGAGATCGGCGAAGGCCCTGTCGGACAGGTCGCTGCGACCGGCCAATCCATCGTGAGCGAGATTCCCGGGGAGTACGGCCGGTATCTGAAACCAGACGCCAAATCCGCAGACCTCGGCCAGATTGCCTGTTTCCCCCTCACCGGTCGGAGCGGTTCGCTCGGCGTGCTCTGCCTGGCGACCGTCCCCTATAAGACCCTGGATGAGCACGAATTGCAACTCTTCACCGCCATCGCCGCCTGGGTTGGAACGGTGATCGAGAACGTCCAACTCTTTACGCAGGGACGCCGGGTGGCCATCCTCGAAGAGCGGGAACGGATCGGCATGGACCTGCATGATGGCGTCATCCAATCCATCTATGCGGTGGGACTCACACTCGAGCATGCCCGGCTGTTGATGCCGGAAGATCGACCCGGCGCGGAACAGCGCATCAACCAGGCCATCGATAATCTCAATCACACCATCCGCGATATCCGGGCGTACATCCTCGATTTGCGTCCACGGCAGATGAATGAAGAGAATCTGCTGGATGGAATCAAAAGACTGGTCAGCGAGTTCAAGACCAATACCATGATCGATACCACCCTGGTGGGACCGGAAGATGGCTACCGGGCGCTGCCTCAAACGCATGCCCTGGCTCTCTTTCATATCTGCCAGGAAGCGCTGGCCAATATTGCCAAACACGCCCGCGCCAGCGAGGTAAAAGTCTCCCTGTGGAGATCGGTGGACCGGCTGCTCCTGGAGGTGCATGATAATGGCGCAGGATTTGACCAGAATCGCACCTCGCTCACCCTGGGACATGGCCTGGCCAATATGAATACCCGCGCCCGAAATGTAGGCGGCGAGGTGGAGATCAGTTCCGAACCTGGCGAAGGCACGACCATCCTGGCCTGGGTGCCATTCGTTGAAGCGCATTGATCCATGAAGACGACCATCACCTCCGAACCGACGCGCCGAATTCGTGCAGCGCGAATTTTCCAAGATCGCCCGCCGATATGAACTGATGAACCAGATCATGACCTTCGGGTTGGTGAACGGCTGGCGGAAATTGGCCATCACAAAACTTCAGATTTTAGCCGGGACAAATCGTGCTTGATCTGGGAGCCGGCGGCGGACAACTCACCGAGTTGGTCCGGGAGGCACACCCGGACAGCCATGTCTACCCATCCGATTTCACCCTTGGCATGATGCGCGAAGGCCAGGCAACCGGCCTGAACTTTACGGCGGTCGACGCCCTGGCGCTGCCCTATCCCTCCGAATCGGTGGACCGGATCATCTGCGCCTTCCTGCTGCGCAATCTTGAAGATTACCAGCCGGCATTGCAGGAGATCCTGCGTGTGCTGAAACCGGGCGGACGTTTTGTCAGTCTGGATACCACCCCGCCGTCCAACAAGCTGCTGCGACCATTCATCCGCTTGTATATGCGGGTCGCCATTCCCATCATCGGATCGCTGGTGACCGGACAGGTCGGGGCGTACCAGTACCTCATCCGTTCGTCAGAGGGCTTCACGCCCGCCGAAACCCTGACAAGTGAATTACTGCAAGCCGGATTCGCATCGGCCGGATTTCAACGGTTGATGTTGGGAACGGCCGCCATTCATTGGGCGGAGAAAGCGAAAACAAACAATGACTGACGACCAACTGAGTTCCAGCGCGCAGCGGGTCCAGGATGCCCTGGCCCGGCAGGGATTATCCTGCAAAGTGATCGAGCTGCCTGGTTCCACCCGGACCGCCATTGAAGCAGCCCAGGCGGTCGGTTGCACCGTCGGGCAGATCGTTAAATCATTGGTCTTCCGGACGAAGCACACCCGCAAGGCGATCTTGATCCTGGCGAGCGGCAGCAATCGGGTGGATGAAAAATTGGTTGCGACCGTTCTGGCAGAGCCCATCGAACGGGCCGACCCGGATTTCGTGCGTGAACAGACCGGGTTTTGCCATCGGAGGCATCCCGCCCATCGGGACATTGCGAATCCGCTGACCACCTTGATCGATGAGGATCTACTTCAATATGATGTGGTCTGGGCGGCCGCCGGGACCCCCCACGCGGTGTTTCCCATCGATCCGAAAGAATTGGAGCGGATCACAACCGGTCAGGTTGTTCGGATCTGCCCGGCAAACGGGAAGGCAATTCATGACCTATCCGCATGATCTTGAAAAAGCCGCCCTGCGCGGTGAGCCTTCCTATATCTGGCGTGATGGACAGCAGCGCCGGTTGGAGATGATCGTCAGCGCAGCCGGCGAACGCATTCATGGGATGGTACTGGAAGATGGCTGCGGTGTCGGGCAGTATATGCATCACCTGGCACCCCTCGCGGGGAAGGTCACGGGTCTCGACTTTGATTTCGAGCGGGTCAAAGATACCGCACGCCCTCGGATTGGATGCGGTCAATGCCGCCGGAGAGTTCCTCCCCTATCCACCGATTCCTTTGATCTGGTCATCAGCAATGAAGTAATCGAACACGTGATGGCATGACCACATGGCTGTGGCCGAGATGGTCCGGGTGTTGAAACCGGGTGGACGATTGGTATTATTCTGCCCGAACAGGGGCTATCCGTTCGAAACGCACGGCATTTATTGGAAAGGCAAGTACGAGTTTGGGAACAAATTATTCGTGAATTACCTGCCAAAGATCTGGCGCGACAGGCTGGCTCCCCATGTCAGAGTGTATTCAGCGAAGGATCTGCAGCAATTATTCGACTGTCTTCCCGTTCATTTTGTCAAACGCACTGTCATTTTTGGCGGATATGATAATTGGATCGCCCGGCTGGGTGGAGTGGGCAAGATCATCCGCGCGGTGTTGCAATCGCTGGAGCACACACCCCTGCGCTGGTTCGGCCTGAGCCACTTCTGGGTGGTCGAAAAGATCGGAGACTAAGCGGATGGGCTGGTTTGGAAAACCCGATTTGGATGAGCTGTTTGCCCGCGCGGATATTCAGGGTTTGTTCCGGGTGCTGACGGATGGCAGTGATGCCGATCAGATCACCGCCTCCGGGATGCTCATCCGGTTGGGTGTTCAGCGCGGATTTGAGCACCTGATCGAAATGCTCGGGACCGGGAGAGAACCCGTCCGGGCGGCTGCCGCGGAGATGTTTGGAGAATTGCGGGAAGCCCGAGCCGTGGATGCGCTGGCTGTGACGATGGATGATCCATCCGAGACGGTGAAGGAAGCCGCCCGCCAGGCATTAGTGGATATTGATACGGTGGAAGCCCAACGCGCCCTGGCTGAATGGGAAGCGGATCGGACTGAGTTGAATGCCGATGTGGAAGTGCAGACCTTTGCTTACGATCCCATTATGGGTTCCAACCGGCTGCCCGGCGAGCGAAGAGCGCTCAATCCACAGAACGCCAGACGGCTGCCCGGGAAGAATTCGTGCTCGCCAATTCTTACCAGGAAGAAGGAAGGACTCAGAAAGCCCTGTCCGCCTGTGATAATGTGCTGGCGGTGGATCCGACCTGGGCGGATGCGCTCAATCTGCGGGGGATCCTCCACGAGGAATTGAAACAACCTTACCTGGCGCTGAATGATTACCGCAAGGCCTTTTTATACGATCCGTCTCTGGGTGAGGCCAGAACGAATCTGGCCGATCTGATGAGTGAACTGGATTTAAAGGGCGTGAACGTCAGCGAATGGGTGGAACAGACTCAATCGTCCACCTGGGAAGAACGCCAGGCAGCCTATATTGCGCTCAGCTTTTTGGATCACCCGCTGGCTTTCCGCACCCTGGTGAAAGGTCTGGATGATGAGGACGTGGAAGTGATCACCGCGGTCATCGAATCGCTGGAAGGAATGGATGATCCGGCAGGCCAGGGGGACGTTGGAAGAGTATTATCGAGGGATGGGGGATATTTCTTTTAGGTCACGAAAAACACGAAATACACGAAAAATATTAAATGACGTGCAATAAACGGATTTTTTTACTAGTCCGGAATTGAGATAAGATACTCACAGGACTATCCGTTACACTGTGGCCTTCGGAAAATGCCCAAAATTCACAATATACCTAGACGATATCCTGTTGCTTTCAGATAGTTGAATACTTGTGCTCTGTGTTCATCGCCCAAGTCTTTTACCGCTTTGATTTCCACGATTACCTTATCGAAGCAAATAAAATCGGGTTTGTACTTTTGGATCAAAGGTATCTCTTTATAGCATCAAAGATAATTCAGCCTGCGCCCTATCAAGATCTTGCGTTTACTAAATTCATGACCTATACATTCTTGATATACAGCTTCCAGAAATCCACAACCCATTATCCGATAGACTTCAAACAAAGCTCCTTGAATCGCATAATTCTTTCTTCGGATAGATTATCTTTCCAATCGATTCTTTTTTTTCGAGTATTTCGTGTGGTTCGTGGTTCATTCTACCCAACCCTGAAATCGTATATCCCATCCACAAACGAATAAGTATGGTGGCACTGATCGCAGATGATCGCCTCGCCGGCTTCGGTCAGATCGGGTGATCCGCACGCCGGGCATTGGAAGAAGCCAGCCGGGGCGGGCTTTTCACGAGTAGTGATGTTCTTCATAAACACGCTTGGCGTGAGCTGCCACAGATTCCCGGTCAGGCTGAATAGCGAATCCAACGCCACCAGCAGCTTGAGCGGGATCAGTTTCTTAAACAACCCCGCTCGCAGATGGGAGACGGTCAGAATGCGTTCGATGGAAAAGCCCAGGTCTTTCAGCCAGCGCTGAACCGTTCCGGGATGGAAATCGAAATTCAATGCTACAAATTCGACCGGCTCCGGCGAGAACGGGCTCCATTTTTGTCTGCCGAGCATCCAGCGGGCGATGGCTTTAAGGTTCAGTTTGCTGGCGAATTCGAGAATAAAGGTACCGTTGGTCTGCATCACGCGCTCCACCTGCTTCAACGCCAGGGGGGCATCCTGCATGTGATGCAGCGCCCGGATCATGGTCGCGCCATCGAATAACCCGTCCACGAACGGCAGGTGATAAATATCGGCTGCCACATAGATGTATCGATCACTTTTCCCCAGCCGGTTTTGGGCTTGTTCCAGTTGGGTGCGCGAGTAATCGAGCAGCACGATTTTTTCGTAGGCTGCATAGCGGGGAGTGTTGCGCCCGGCGCCGGCGCCCAATTCGAGCATCAGCTTGCCGGATGGAGGCAGCATCCGCCGGAGAGCGACTGCCTCTGCGGCGTCTTCATAAGCGCGTCCGCCCTGATCCCAAAAACTGGCCTGGTAATCAGATCCTTCATAACTGCAAACGGGGGGAGTTGAATTGGTCATAGGTGAAAAAGTGAGTGTCAGACAGGCTTCCCGGCGGCACCCGAAATAACCTTCTTACCGTTGCTTCCTCTCAGACCTGGCGGAGTTCGCAGGCTTCCGCCGCGCCGGACCCGCCTGACACTCGGGAAGAAGGATACCTTATGGATGATGGCTTGTCAACAAATTAAAAGCCCATATGTCCCTAGAAGATCAATCCACCCCATATAAAATCTCTGAAACCTGGGGTGGGGACTCGGCCTATTACCCTGAATTGCGACAATCCATTTATCTTTGAAATCCTGATCAATTTTTGATCATCCATTGCAATTGGATGATATTTAACTTCCAGCCCAATTGGCTGTGAATTTTGTGAGGTTAGAACGAAATCGATCTCATATTCATTTCTTTTTGAAAAATATGCCAGATCCCCATAATCTCTAAGTTGATTATTGATCGCATTTTCAAAGAGCGCACCATCGCCAGGATGTGCAAGGATGCTGGCTATCCCATTGTCACAGAAATATAACTTTTTACTTAAGGCAACCGCTTTGTCTGGTCCCGCATAAGCAGGAAGGCGGCGAATGATATAGGTTTTTTCCAGAAATTCGAGATATTCATTCAAGGTGGGACGGGAGATTCCAACGATCTGGGATAGCTTTGTGTAATCGAGCTTGTTTCCAATCCTGATCGCCAACGCTTTCAGAAGTTGTTGTAGCTCTCCAATCTTCCGAAAGTCAGCCATCGTTTGGACATCAAGGTTGATATAAGAGGAAAATATATCGTTCAATATTTCACGTTTGACATCGACCTTCGGTTCAAGAACCACATTGGGAATTCCCCCAAACATGACATATTCATCGTAATGGGTTTTTAATCGATTGAACTCATACTCGTCAAAACGCATCTCTTCAAACGAACTCCGACGTCGATAAGGAATTCCGTGGAAGTCCAGGAATTCTCCAAATCCCAATGGGAACATCTCATAGACGATCTTCCGACCAGCCATAGATTTGCTAAAGAAACGCTTTAAGTAATAAGAACTGGATCCTGTAAGCAAAAACTTGATTTGATGGTGGTCATATAGATATTTCACAACACTCGGAAGGTTCGGCGCATATTGGATTTCATCAAGCGCAACAGTCATTGGCTGGGTTGAATCCAACCCAAGATTGCGAAAATAATCCAAGACAATTTCATAATTACTTTCTTGAAACAGGTTCCGAAGATCAAGCCGTTCAAGATCCAGGAAGATTTTATTCGGAGAAGGGACCTGGTCTAATAACCAACGGAGGGTTGTTGTTTTACCGACACGGCGCATTCCAGTAATTACGATGATTTGCTGATCGGCTAGAGCCATTTTTAATTGGGAAAATAAGGAACGTTGAATAATTGTCATTTTTCTATTTTACAGAAATATACATATTTTGTAAAGTACTAATTTACATAATTGCACATTCTTGTAAAGTAGTAAATTTCGCAATCGTCTATAAGGCTGGTTAGTGGTTTATGCATTTGTCGCCAGATTATTCACCATTATGTTTTGTTGAACTCTGCATGGCGATGCCCTTACAAGGGCAAAAAGATATGATCAACATGCAAATCAACGCTATCAATTGTGAGATTTTTAAAATTCACAGATAGATTTATCGGTATAATACTTTTACAGCAAGATATGGAGATAGAATGAACAAAATTAACTCCAAACACCATCTGGGTACGCTGACCATCCACGCCGGGCACAAACCCAACTCGGAGAATGCCCACGCAACCCCCATCTACGAGTTATCCACCTTCGCTTTCCCGGATGTCGCCACCGGACAGGCGATCTGGCGCGGTGAACAGGATGGACACATCTACACCCGTTTGAGCAATCCCAATTTTGACGAGGTCGCAACCCGAATCGCGGTTCTGGAAGGTATGGATCTGTTACAACAGAACCCAGACGCAGACCCCGAAACGCTGGTGCGAGGTTACCTGTTCGCCTCGGGAATGGCCGCCATCACCACCGCCCTCTTGACCCTGCTCAAGAGCGGAGACACGATCATCGCCCAGGAAGCCTTATACGGCGCGACCTACACCTTTCTCAAGAATGTCGCCCCGCAATATGGAATTGAAACGGTCTGGTTGCAAAATCCCAAACCCGAAGATTGGGAAAAGGCGTTCAAGGATCATCCCGCTGCGAAACTGGCGTACGCGGAGACTCCTGCCAATCCGAGTATGACGATCACCGAATTGCACCCGGCGGCTGAGATCGCACATCTGAATGGCGCCTGGCTCATGGTAGACAACACGTTTGCCACACCCTATTGCCAGCGTCCGCTCACCCTGGGGGCGGATGTCGTCCTCCACTCCACGACCAAATACCTGAGCGGGCACGGACTTGTGGTTGGCGGCGCGCTGGTCAGCAAGCATGTGGATTGGGTCACGGAGGATCTGGCAAAAATGGCCATTCACCTGGGTGGGAATCCCAGTCCGTTCGATGCCTGGCTGGTCGGAAATGGGCTGAAAACCCTCGACGTTCGGATGCAAAGGCATTGCTTCAACGCGCTCAAGGTGGCTCAATTCCTCGAGGAGCATCCAGCGGTATCCAGGGTAAATTATCCCGGCCTCAGTACCCATCCGGATTTTGCAACGGCTCGCGGGCAGATGAGTTATTTCGGCGCAATGATGTCCTTTGAACTCAAGGGCGGGTATGAAGCCGGGGTCGGGATGATGGACAAGGTTAAGTTGGCAACCCTGGCTGTCTCCCTGGGGACGGTCGATACGCTCATCCAACACCCTGCCAGCATGACTTACTCCAAAGTGACGCCCGAAGACCGGTTGAGGCAGGGAATCAGCGATGGTCTGGTTCGCCTCTCGGTTGGGATAGAATACGCCGGAGACATCATCGCAGACCTCGATCAAGCGCTACAAGCCGGTACGAAAGGATAAGAGAAAACTATGCAGCCAACAAGGGTATTACCGGATGGATATCGCATTTCGAGAAGTATCGACCTAAAGAAAGACACCCGCCTCGCCGTCAAATTGAATATTGCCGGATTTTTATTGCTCATTCCGACGGTCTTATTTTTGCTCCAATTGGTCCGCACCAGCCATCCCGGTTCTATAACCGATAGCGGCAGGTTTGTATTATCCGGTTCCACCATTCTGCACATTGTGGGAGTGATCGCAGCCATATCCCTGGTTTTGATCGTGCATGAGTTCGTGCATGGAATATTCTTCTGGACTGCCACCCGCACCCGCCCCAAATTTGGATTTCAGCTCAGCTATGCGTATGCGGCCGCTCCGGACTGGTACATCCCCGCCCGTTTCTACTGGTGGATCGGCATCGCCCCGTTCCTGCTCCTGGGGATCCTCGGAATTCTATGGTTATTGGTTGCGCCAGAATTCATGCTGCTCTACCTGGTCGCCGCGATTGCCATGAATACCGCGGGGTCGATCGGCGATCTATGGATCCTGTACACATTGTTCCGCCAACCAGCCGGATGTCTCGTCAACGACCGGGGAGATGGCATTTCGTTTTACATACCGGAAAGAACAGTCTAGAATCAATCATCAAACGGAATTAAAGGATGGGTAATGTCCAATCAAACCAAGCAACCAAATCGAACCGAACCAGATCGAATCCTGAAATTGGCTGGTGTAGTGGCCGTCCTCGCGGTGGTTGTCATCGCGGCATTGTTTTTGGTAACCCGGAAACCAGCCCAAACACCCGCATCTGAGCCGGAAACAGTAGCACCGAAGGTGTATTCTGCCGCGCCGCCGATGACCATTGACACCGGGAAAAAATACACCGCCACCATAAAAATGGAAAAGGGCGGCGAGTTCGTCATAGACCTGTATGCGGATAAAGCACCCATTACGGTGAACAGTTTTGTCTTCCTTGCCAGGGAAGGTTTCTACGATGGGGTCACCTTCCACCGGGTCTTGGATGGATTTATGGCTCAAGGCGGTGATCCGACCGGTACCGGAGGGGGCGATCCCGGGTATTCCTTTGTCAATGAATACAGTGATCTCACATTCGATAAAGCCGGGGTGGTCGCCATGGCCAATGCTGGTCTCGATACGAATGGCAGCCAGTTCTTTATCACTTTCAATCCAACGCCGCAATTGAACGGGGGATATACCATCTTCGGGCAGGTCGTCAGTGGGATGGATGTGGTGGATGGGATCACCCGGCGCAATCCGGAATCGAATCCGAATTTTGAAGGGGATCGGATCAGTACGATCACCATCACCGAGGAATAATCACAAAGAATCAAAAACTCCTCCCTGTCTGCAAGAAGGGAGGAGTTTACTTTTAATAAGAGTGGAGGACTTAGTCTTCCGCGGGAACCGCAAGGGTCAGTTTTTCAACCGGCTCTTCCTGCGGTTGGGGGGATTTTAACACGCCCATCAATATCGCGGCGAGGACCAGCATACCGGCTGCCAGGATATAAGCATTGGTGAAGGTGCCGGTTGCATCCTTGATCGCGCCGGCGAATTGGGAGAGCATGAAACCGCCCAAACCCCAGGCTGTGTACACGATGCCGTAGTTGATGGCGAAGTTCTTCAAACCGAAGTAGTCTTTGGTCATCGCCGGGAAGACCGCCAGGTTGGCCCCATAATTGGCGCCGATGAGCACCACCAGTACCATCAGGAGGGGAACGGACGCCAGCGAGCTGCCCTGAACGGTAAAGGACAGGACCATGATCAATGCGGCTTGCAAGAGGAATGCGGTCAGCAGGACATTCTTCCGTCCAAATTTATCAGAGAGGACGCCATACATGACCCGTCCGCCGCCATTACCGATCGCCAGAGCAGATACCGCCAACGCGCTTACAGCGGCCAGACCGATCTGATCCTTGACAATGGAAGCCAGGTTTCCGATCACCATCAATCCCGCGCCGGATCCAAAGGCAAACGTGATCCAGAGTAAATAGAATTGCCAGGTTTTGACCAGTTCACGGGAGGAATAATCCACCTTCTTGACCAGCGAGCCGCTTTGACCGGGCCGGATACGGGCGGGACAAATCCCTCGGGAGGAAATTGAAGGAACTGGGCGAAACCCACCACCACTACCAACATGCCGATTCCCAGGTAGAGCATGGTGGTTTGTAACCCAATGGATGCGATGAGTGTGCGGGCGAGCGGTGCCACCCAGGCGCTGCCCATTCCAAACCCGGCAACGACAATACCTGAGATCAGGCCGGTTTTGGATGCGGGAAACCACTTCAGCGCGGCGGGGCTGGCGGAGGCATACACAAAACCGATGCCGGAACCAAGCAGCACACCGAAAGCGAAGGTGAATACCCAGGGTGAAGTTGAGAGGCTTGAGATGATAACACCGGTCCCGGCCAGGATACCACCCAGAGTCACAATGACCCGTGGGCCGAGTTTACCCAATAAGCGGGCGCCGACCAGAGTCATGAGGGAAAAACAACACAGGCTACAGAATAAGGAAGCGACTTCTGAGCATCCGCCCATCCCCACTCCGCCGGAATATTCGCTTTAAAAACACTCCAGGCATAAAGTACACCCAGAGCCAGCAATGCACATGTCCCCGCTATAGTTACCAACCAACCTTTGTTACCAGTATTCGTTTTGCTCTCCATGATCCAATTATTCCTTTCAGATGATGTGAAAGCTGCTCTGTCGTCCATCAGAAATAAGTGATGGAAATGAAAAGGGAAATTGAGAGCAGCGAGACGTGAGAGTGAATTATAAACAGATTGTCAGACAATCGTCAATGGAAAACAAGCTTAACCATGCCACGACTTTTGTGGACGATTGTCATGGATTTGGATAGCAAGCCTGCATGGGTTAACAATCGAAGGAAATCCGGTCACCCATCCGGGCGGAACGAATTTGCATTGGGTTGATGTCACCTGCCAATTGATCGACAACCAATTGATAATGACGATCGTCCCACAGGTCGTACTCATCCCGGCCCAATTCATAGAGATGGGTGATCAACAAATTCGCAGGGTGTATGTCCCGGCAAAAATCACAAAATTCAGTCAGTAAAGGTGGGGATGGCATCGCCGCCGCCCTCTTCCCCAACCAGAGATGGGCAATCATCCCATTCAAGCCAGGTATTTCCGGTATCCTCCGGGCATCATATTTCCGGGTATCACCCGGAAACAACCATTTCTGCCCGTTAAATTCAGCCAGATAACCTGTCTCTGCTACCCCGTTCTGGCCACGAAAATGTAGCCCGTCAAACGGAAGCAGCGATAACGGTCCAACCCGGATCGGACAATTCTTTTTTGGAACAATGATGTTTATACGAGGAAGTTCTTTATCTCAGAGAGAATCAGATCCAACATGGGATCGGGTATGACCCACATGATCTTTCGTTTGGATAATGATCGAATCATCTGCCAATCGACATGATCTGCGTGGAGATGGGTGAATACGATCAGACGAAATGCCGTCCAGATCAACGGCATAATCGGGATGATCCATTCCATCCAATCTGGCAGAGAGATGGAATGGGTCGATTGCCCATTTCAACCCTGCCGTATGGAGCAAGTAATTGGCTGAATAAGTTAACCAGAGGGAATCGGGACCATCCCAACTCCTCCATTCAGAAATGACAGACTGCCAGAGAATAGGATATTCATCCCTGGCAGTCTTCCGTAATAATTCGATACCATCTTTGCGATTAACTGATAGTTCAGGCCAGTTCATAATGGGAATGAATGAATGCTTCCACTTCCGGAACAGGTCGATTGAAGGGACCCAATCGTTCGACTTTCATGCTGGTGACGGCAGCCGCCCACTTTCCAGACTCGGCAGGAGAATTCGCCAAACGTTTGACCACATATGTACCCAGGCAGGTATCTCCCCGGCCGCTGCGTCCATCCATGGATTTGGAGTGGAAGGTAAAATGATGATTTTTCCCATCGGCATGGATGAGCACACCCTTGCTATGGGTTAGAACGACTTCTTTTACCCCTAATCCAATATAAACCAGCGCTGCCTTCTCGATATCCGTCTCTCCGGTCAGATATTCCGCTTCGACCATATCCGACTTCAAAATATCGACATTCTTCAAGACTCGGGCCATATCCTCCCAGGGTTCGTAAACCAAATTTTCGCCCCGCAATACCCGTACAAATCCCTGAACATCCAATGCGATGACCGTTCCCTTGCGTTGACGGACCTCATCGAAGAACTCCGGCTCCAGTTCTCCCCGCAGACTGGTTCCTGCTACGATGGCTTTCCCGGACAGACAGGCGATCTGATTGTAGGTGATCGTCCCGGCAGTTCCGGTGACATGCAGGGTACGCTGGTCGACATCATGGGTCTTGTACACCAGTTTCATCAGGGTGGAGGAGGGCGTGTAAACCGGGAAGCAATCCACGCCGGCCGATTCCAAAGCCTCGATCATCCGTTTGTCTTCCCTGGCCAGGCGGGTGACGACAGCAGTCTTGTATCCAAGCCTGGCGGCGGCGTGAGCGGCGTAATTCACCGCGCCGCCATCCACATAACAAGTGCCATCGGGAGTAATGATAGTGTCTTTGGTGTAGTTACCCACATAGATCACGTCGTACTGCTTCGAAGTCAGATTTTCCATAATGTCCTTTTAGAATAGTTGAATAAGTTGCGGAACGCCCTTTGTGATCAACCAGTAGATTCCGGAACTCACCAGCGCGGTTGCCGGAATCGTCAATAGCCAGGCAGAAGCGATCTCCCCTGCCACCCCCCAGCGCACCTTGTTCACCCGTTCAGCCGCTCCAACCCCCATGATCGCCGTGCTGACCACCTGGGTCGTGCTGACCGGACCGCCGACCAGCGAAGCCGTTAAGATCACTGCGGCAGAAGTCGCCTGAGCTGCAAAACCATGGACTGGACGCACCTTAAAGAATTTGGATCCCAAAGTCTTAATTAGCTGCCACCCTCCGATCGAAGTACCAATCGCAATCGTTAAAGGCGCAAATGAAGACCACCCACAGTGGGACATGAAAAGTGGTTTGCATCCCGCTGATGACGAGGCCCATGGTGATCACACCCATCGTCTTTTGCGAATCATTGGTTCCATGACTCAGCGCAAGCCCCAAAGATGTGATGATCTGAAGCTTCTTAAATAAGCCATTGATGCGCGGAGAGGCTTTCCAGGAGAGCATGAAGATGATGTTCGCGATGAGGAATCCGACTGCGAAACCGATCAGCGGGGAAACGAACAAGGTAATAAGGATCTTTTCCATCCCGGCCAGTTTAATGGCGGAGAAACCTGCATTGGTAATGACTGCACCGAGGATGCCACCGATCAACGCATGCGAGGAACTACTGGGTATGCCCAGGATCCACGTCAGTACATTCCAGAGGATCGCGCTGAGCAGGGCAGCGATGATCACGTACATGTTGACATGATTTGAATCGACGATCTCATTCCCAATGGTAGTAGCAACAGCCACCCCGAAAAGAAATGGGCCACAGAATTCAGCGACGGCGGTCATTAGCAGCGCAACCTGGGGGCGAATTGCCCGCGATGAGATCATTGTGGCGACAATATTACTGGAATCATGAACGCCGTTCAGGAAATCAAAGGCTAACCCTAAGATGATGAGGAGTATGAGTAAAGGGGGCATGCGATTTTAATCAGGCAGTCTTGACGACGATATCGGCAATGACGTTCGCCGCTTCATCACCGCGATCCGCGGCATTGCTCAGGTGGCGATAGACCTCGCGCATCTTGAGGATGTTGATCACCTGCTTGGTATCTTCGGTATCATTGAACATATCCGCCAGCGCTTCACGGTAGATATCTTCCACCTTGTTTTCCAACGCCTTCGCCCGCTGGGCATGTTCGCCAGCCACACCGGTGTGATCTTCCAACCGGTTAACGCCAATTTGAATTTCATATGCGGCGTCTTTGAGGAGTTTTGCCATCCGAAGCATGTATGAAGTTGGTTGCACTTTGAGGATGACGATCTCTGTGACAGTAGAGTACGCGTAATCCAGGATGTCATCGATTGCCCGCGAAAGGGCAAAGATATCCTCCCGATCAAAGGGAGTGATGAAGGTCTTGTTCAATTCAAAAATTAGGATCCGACGAGCTTCATCGGCTTCCTTTTCGCGTAGACGGATCTCATCAGCCAGGTGATCGGTTGGGTTTTCAATATAGGCAACCAGTATCTCCATTCCGGCAAGTGTTAGATCAGCCTGCTCCTGAATCAATTTCAAAAAGACATTCTTTCGTTTCTTAAATATTCTGAACACGGCGGTTCCTCCTGAATAATATGCTAAAGCCGGTTAACACATCCAAATTGGGCTAGTGTTTTCAAACCGGCGGAAATATCTTCCACTGAAAGCTGCGGGCTGACTTCCACAGTTCGGTACACTTTTTCCGACAGATAGCTGGCTACCATTTTAAAATCAACCTCACCCGATCCGGGTTTCTGGTGATCCATGATCCCGATCACATCATGCAGATGCACTCCGACCATCCGGCTTGCATAGCGCTTGAGCCAGAATTCATGGTTGCATAATCCCAGCCTATCGAGTGTTTGAGCGTGACCCACATCGTATTGAAAACCGAACCATTCTTCATCCGTGATATCCAGTAATGTTTCCAGCTCATCCAACACAGGGATATCATAATAGCGGTAGCGATTCTCCAATCCGATGGAGATCCCGGTTGGTCGGACATAGGCGATGATCTCCTTGAGGCTACGTACTACGGCGTCCAGGTGTGGTTGCGCCCGCCTCTTCCTATCAGCCATCAATGCTGCCCTTGTATCAAGGTATTCTGTTGTGGCGGTCAACCCTTTTTTAAATAGGTTCCGTAATTTGCGGTCCAGATGGGTGTCTGCCACGATGGAGCCGGGGTGTATGACCACCAGTCGGGCATGCAGAGACACAGCCTGGTCAATGGTCTTTTTGACGATGGCCACGCCTTGCCCTCTGCAAGCCTCATCGAGTGATGAGATCATCCAATCCCGTTCTTTTTGTTCATCCATGGAGATCGTCGCCGGACAGGGATCGTGCAAACTTCCAATCGAATTCTGGCTGAAGTCGATCTGTCCAATCAGTTCGGGAGGCAGTTGATGGTTCAATTCGAACCGGGCGAACCCGATCCTCCGGGCTACATCAAATGTCTCAGAGAAGGGGATTTCTTGCTTAATATTCCACATGGTGGAAAGAGCAGCATCGTACAAGACTGGTGCAGCAGGGACCTGACGGCCATCATGATTACCCGCTGGACCGGGGTACAGAGTTAATAAATCGCTGAACCGCTGGATATAGATATCCGCAGGAGCGTCCTTATCATAATTAAAAGCGACCGTCTTCATGCCATACTTGCGGGCGCCCATCAATTCGGCTGTTTTGTGCCCCACAAATACCGTTTCTTCCGGTTGAAGCCCAATTTGTTGGACCGCTTCCCGGTAAATTCGTGGAGAAGGTTTACGAACGCGAATTTCCCTCGAGCTGACCACGGTGTCCCAGATATGACCGAATCCGTGTTTTTCGAACCAACCCAATTTGATATGGATCGGTAAAGCGGTATCGGTAATGATCCCAAGGATATATCCCCGTTCCTTCAAACTTAACAATGTATCTCTAACACCATCCACGATTTCAATCGTGAGGTCATCCTGTTCCATCGCGTGGACGCCTTCTCGGAGCAGTTCGGGATCCACGATGCCATACAAACCGATTATTTTCTGGTAATAGTCGTGCCGGCAGATCTGATCTTCAAATGCCATGGATTTCAACCGGGCTCGCTCCTTCTCCAGATCAGGATGAGGACGAAGCGGTTTGTCTTTGAGGAACTTACGAAGGTTTTTTCCCGAATTTGGGCGGTGGTACAGAATATCACCCGCGTCGAAGAACAGCGCTTTATAGTCGGTAGCGGCTTCTCGATGTGATTTTTCGTTCCCTGTCTGTAAAGCCCTCTCCAGAATCGGGATAAGTTCAGACATGGACCGGATCACCGCATCCGGGGTGGCGCCCTCATCGGGCTCACCATTGTCATACGGATGGATGATCTGGATAGCCAGGTTGTAACCTGCACGTTTCGAGCCCAGAATATCCCGGTTCACTTTATCGCCGATATACACGCATGATCCAGTGGGAACATTCGCCATTCGCGCTGCGTAGTAAAAAATGGAAGGATCCGGTTTTCGGCGGCCATATTCGGATGAAAGTACGATTGGATCAAAATAACGATCAATGCCATATTCCTTGAGATTGCCGGGTACCTGATTCCGGCTTTGAGTATTGCTGATGAGCCCGATTCGGAGTCCCATCGCTTCGATTTTTTCCAACACATCCGGTATCTCCGGACGCATCTCGCGGACATAAAATTTGGTTTCATATAGATAAGACAATTCTTCAGCGATGGGAGAGATGGCTTCTTCTGTGACCTGAAGATCTTTAAAAACCCAATTTTTCCACACCTCGGTAGGATTGAGTTCGATCAACGATACCCGGTTCCACTTATGGTAGGCGTCCATTCCGCGGGTGATAATGTCAGCGAGCGTCTCATCATTAAGGGATAAATTAATCTTACCTTTACGAAGGCAGTCTTGAATAAGCGGAGCGTTCATGATACGCAACTCGCGAGTATATCGGAAACTTTGGATCGTTCCGCCCATATCAAAAAAAACTACCTGGATTGTCAAATCAATTCTCTCCAATAAAGCTGGATTTCTGCACCAATAATTTCAATTCGAACCATAAATTCAGACTTGGGTCTGAATCTTTCACAAAAAAAGTAGGATCATAAGCCATTCCTCTGGACATGGAGATCAAGTCCCCATGTCCAGAGGATAATCATAATGGATCTACGTTGTTAGTCTTCCGCGGGTGGAGCCAGTAATTCGACCGCGAAGAAGTCGCGGACGATACTGTTATTCGCCCAGGCGAAAGCGTCATCACTCGGCCACAGATTGTAGGTGCCAAGCGGGGGCATGCCTTCCGCGATGGGAAGTCCTTCTGCCGCAGGATAGATACCGATCGCTGTCCAGGGATCGATGCCTTCAGGAGAAAGCATGAACTTGATGAACAGTTTGGAGGCATTGGGATGCGGGGCTTTATTGGCAACTGCCAAATAGCCGGATTTCATGATTCCGGCTGCCGGTTTGATATCCAGGCAGGGCGCCATGGCTAATTCGCCATCCATGGTGGTCTCATAGCTATCCCATCCGGTGAAGCCATAACCGGGTTCTACTGTTTTATCCATACCAAGGGACGCATAAGCCTCATCGACTTCATCGCCGCCCGGTTCCAGGATTGGTTTATTCTGCGCCAATTTTCTGATGAACAAGTAACCGGCGTTCTCAGGGGAGACACCAAAGGAATCTGGAGCAGCCGCAGGATCCGTGGTCCAATCCTTGCCGTACAGTTCCTGATAAGCCGCAGCCATTTCGTCGGCATGTTCCACGATGAGGGTGAACTTGGCGGTTGTGCTTGGATCAGACAGCGGATTCTCGATGAAGACCTTTCCCGTCAGCGCCGGCTCCGTCAATTGCCACCAGTTGGTGAGCGGGCATCCTTCAGGATGTACTTCCTGGTTGTAACCCCATACATCGATGGAGTGGCGGGATATGGCGAATGGCCTTTCTGGTGTAACTTCTGGTTCCACTACACCCGGGGGCATGTATGACCAGATCCATTGATTGGGCATGAATTGACCATATAAGATGTGTCCATCGCTGTTGAACCAGACATCTCCAACCACATTGCCAGCCTGCTGTTCAGCTTGCATCTTGGTGGAGATACCATCGGTATCGCCGCAGTCCAGTTTGATGTCAGGATACAAGGCAGCCCAGGGTTCAATCAATTTCGCAACTTTGGATGAGTTGGAGTATACGCAAACTGATCCTTCTTTGATCGCAGCTGCTTCGACCGCAGCCCAATCTTCCGTTTCGGGTTGATAAGGTCCGAAACCATTGTCTTTCGCCCATTGCTCCGCTTCATTGAGCGGGGTTTCGGCTGGTGCAGCGGGGGCAGCAGGGGCTGCGGGCGCGGCAGGGGCGGCAGGGGCAGCAGGCGCTGCTGGGACTTCGGGGGCGGCGGGTGGCTGAGCACAGGCTGCCAGGAAGCTCAACAGGATGACAATGGTTACTACTCTAAAGATCGCTTTCATTTCTTCCTCCTGAAAATGGTTAGGAAACAGAAATTGGATAAATAACAACCATGCTCAAACATAATCTAATCCATCTTCCTCCTTCTGGTGCCAATTTGCCATACCGGGAAATTTCCAGGTTTAATTGCGGAATGCTGGTCTGTGATTTCTCAAGCTAGGACCCAATCAAGTTTCCGCTCTCTTTGTCATACAGGTTTAATGTTTTTGGCTCGAATTTTAGCCAGAGTTTGTCATCCATTTTGATATCGCTGATTCCCATCACCTTGATTGTGATTTCCAGTTCATGATGGATAGCGACGATGGTTGTTTCTGCACCGGAGGGTAAAACAGAATAGGCTTTGAATTCCACTGAGTCTGGAGCGGGTTTGGTTGAGATGGCGATGTCTTCAGGCCGCACACCAACCACGACCTTCCCACGGTTGCTGTTCGTATTAACAGTGAGTTTGAAATTGCCCAAATCCACTGTATTTTTGTCTACTCACCAACCCATCCAATAAGTTCACCTTGGGGTTGCCGATGAAGTCCGCCACAAACAGGTTGGCGGGGTAGTGATAGACGCGATCCGGGATATCCAGTTGTTGCACTACGCCTTCCCGCATGACCGCGATCTTGGTGGACATGGTCAACGCTTCCACCTGGTCATGGGTGACATAGATGGTAGTGGCGCCAGAGACATGGTGCAGACGTTTGATCTCGGAGCGCATGTCCATCCGAAGGCGGGCATCCAGGTTGGAGAGCGGTTCATCCATCAGGAATACTTTTGGACGGTACGCCAGCATACGCGCCAGGGCAATGCGTTGCTGCTGACCACCACTCATCTCACGGGGATAGCGGTCTTCATATCCTTCCATTTTCACTTCGGCCAACGATTCTTTGACGCGTTTATCCATCTCTTCTTTGCCCATTTTTTGGATCTCCAGGGCAAATGTGATGTTCTTATCCACTTTCATATGCGGCCACAAGGCATAGTTCTGGAAAACCAAACCCAGGTCTCGTTTTCCCGATGGCAGCGAAATGCCCTTTTCGTATGAAAAAACCAGTTTATCCCCGATATAGATCTCTCCGCCGTCGGGATCTTCCAGACCCGGCGACACACCGCAATAAGGTGGTCTTTCCACAACCCGAAGGACCAAGGAGGGTCAAAAATGATCCGGCTTCGATATCCAGGCTGACATTGTTGACCGCAGCAATTTTCCCAAAGTGTTTGGTAAGATTTTTGATCGTGATTGTTGTCGCCATGAATTCCTCTCCTTACATTCCAAGACCTTTTTTAAGACTGCCGCCCCTGGTAAACCGACCGATTAAGAAGTTCCCAAGCGCCACGATGGCTATCAGAATTAAGATGACCGCGTTCGCCATCTGATCACTACCATTTTCGGTATAGAACATGGTCTGGCTGGCCAGCAATTGTGTGGCAGGCGTAACCAGCAGAATGATCAAAGATAACTCACGCATGGTGGTGATAAACGTCAGCAGAAATCCGGAGGTAAAACCGCTGGTGGTCAGAGGGAAGATGATCCGCCTGAAACGTTCCCAGGAATTGGCGCCGGCCACCTGGCCAGCCTCCTCCAATTCGCGGCCGACCTGCATCATCGCCGAGACTCCCGATCGGGATGAGTAAGGCAGATGTTTGGCCACCGAAACAATCACCAACAATGCGAATGTGCCGTATAGCGGCGGGAAAGGTCCCAGCTTTTGGGCGAACATGGCGATGTACACCGCGCCAAAAGCGATGCCCGGAATGACATACGGAATATAGGCCAGTTGTTCAACCAATTTGGAGAGCCTGGTGCCCCGGCCTTTGACGATGGCGTACCCAAGGATGACACCCAACAAAGCTGTAAAGAAAGCGGTAAATAGAGATAACCGGATCGAGTTCCAGGCGGTTGCATAAATCTTGGGGTTACGCAGGACTCCCGGCTCGCCGTGGTTATAGATGGTATTGGCCAAACCATTCCAATGCTGCAATGTGAGGTTGTTCAGGCTGTAATTCCCATCGGTCAACATGACCGTTGAATAGATCAAAAGTCCTAGTGGGAGCGACAATGACCAGGACCTGGAAAATAATTGCGAGGGTAAACATCAACCGTTTTGCATTACCAAGCTTGCTCAATTGCGCCACAAATCCCCGCCCGCCAATGGTTTCATAACTGCGGCGGGTACCAACCAGCTTTTGATTGATAGCAATGGTGATAATGGCAAACAAGATCAATACGATGGCCAGTACAAAAGCATCCGCTTTATCTCCGATACCCAGGCTTCCCCTCAGCATCGTTGCCAGAACATAATAATTGACCGGCGTACCCAGAATATTCGGCCCACCAAATGTTCCCAATACCTTGGAGAAGGTCATGATGAAGCCTGAGAGTACGGCCGGCAGCACGAGGGGAAATGTGATTTTCCGCAAGATCCGCCAGCGGTTCGCACCCATCAAGCCACCAGCTTCTTCCAGGTTGGAATTGATCGACATCAGCGCGGCGGAGACAAACAGGAAAAAGAAGGTGTAGTAATGAAGGGCACTGCAGACAATGATCGGAACCGGTCCGTATGCCAGCCAATCTGGCGGAGGCTGACCGATCACAAATTCAAAGACTCCCGGAGTACCTCCGGATAGGCGGTTCTTGAAAAGAACGACCCAGGCCTGAGCCAGAGTCCAAGAGGGCATGATATAAGGAATAACGGCCAGTTGGTTGATGATCTTCCTGCCCGGCATATCCGTGCGGATGACCAGCCATGCCAGCGACCCACCGATCAATAACGCAAGCAAGGTAGCCCCGGTTGCCACGGTCAGGGAATGCCGGAGAGGAGCGTAAGTATATATTTGACTCAGCCTGCCCGTCAACATTCTGACGTAATGAAAGAAGGTAAATTCTCCTTCCACTGAACCCGGATAGCGGGGAATATCGGTTGGACCCCAGGTCAGGGTGGTCACGACCAATTTATACAGAGGAATCACCACCATCACGAACATGACTGCCAGCATTATGAGTGACAAGACGACTCTGGGCAGTGGTCAGCCAACGGAAAAACCGGTTTAATGCGGCAAACAATAATTCTGATTTTTTCGGTTGGGCTTTTGTGGTAAAAGTCATTTATTTTCTCCTCATCTCAACAGATGCCTGCTCGATGAATACCTGAGAATCAACTTCTGCAAGGGGAAAGTGAATTCTTCGCACGGTCGAGCAAGACTTAATTCACAAACTTCATAAAAATAAATTCCTCCTCCAGATTGATTGCCCGGGCTAGACATCTTTCCGCTGAAAGTTTTTGAGTTTTCCACGAAGCATGTCCATTTTGTCCAGTGTGGGCATGATTTTTTCCGGTTCCTGACTGGCAACAGATAGCAGCAGGGTATTGATGATCGTCATGGGCACGACCAGAGAATGGAATTTGGAGACCGGTCCGCGGTCAGCCGCAAGGACCACATCCGCCCTGTCACCGATGATCGAACCGAGCGTATCGGTTAATAAAATGATCTTGCAGCCAACTTCCCGGGCATATTCCATCACCAATGTCAGGGTGGGATTGACATCGAAAAAACCAATCATGAGCAGGAGGTCATCCGGGCCCATGATGAGCAGGTTTTCCAATACCTCCCGGCCGGATTTGTAAGGGTAGTGACGACCTTCCCGGAGCGTTTCAACCGGAGTTCCAATAGATCAACCAGTGTGATGGAAGGTCCGAGACCGAAGACATAAATATGTTCCCGTTCAGTGAGCAATTCCACGGCGCGGCGGAGCTGTTGGCGGTCTACGGTTTCGAGCGCCTGGGTGAGATAGTCGATCTCGCTCACGGTCAGACGTTCAAAGATATCCCCGGCCTGGCGAAGATCATCCAATTTGGAGCGTAAGCGGGAGGAATGGGTGATGCGTTTTCGGAAGTTATTTTGAAGTTCCTCGCGTAGAGCCGGGTAGGAAGTGAAACCCATGTTGCGCGCGAATCGGACGACGGTGGCCTCACTCACAGCCAGGCGATCCGCCACTTCAGCGGCTGAAAGGAACGCGCAATCATCCAGGTTCTTGCGAAGATAGGTTGCGATCCTTTTTTCACTTTTGGTTAGTTCCGGAAAACGAAGAGAGACCAACTGGATAAAATCGTGAGATTGGTTTTCGCCATTGACCACCATAACGCCCTCCGCGCCAGCAAATGCCGCCAAATCCATCGTTGTATACGTACTTGCAATAATCCAGTTTTATGTAATTATTCTTTCATTTGAAGATGATACGACATATTTTATATTTATGCAAGATGTCTTTCATTTCTGCTTGACTTTATCCCCCATTTTTGATACGATGTGGGTACTTGCGCGTGCGAACGTGTGCATAACTTTATCCATAATTACTTACTCTCCCTACTGAATCCCAAGGAGTACGAATGGCAGTTTATAAAAGTAATCTTCACCAAACGGTTTCCACGACGAAAACCGATTACTGGAATGACTCCTGTTCAATCCAGGAGCTAACCTATGCCCTCGAACACGGTGCGGTCGGCGCGACATCCAATCCCACCATCGTGGTGAATGTCCTCAAAAAAGAGTTGGACCTCTGGAAGGACCGCATCCCGCATATCATCTCGGATATCCCCACCCGATCCGAAGTCGAGATCACCTGGCAGCTCATTGAAGAGATGGCAGTTCGCGGCGCGGAGCTGCTTAAGCCTGTCTTCGACCGGGAAAAAGGAAAAAAGGGCCGCCTTTCGATCCAAACCAATCCCGCTTTATATCGTAATCCACACGCGGTCGCGGAACACGCGGTCCATTTCGGAACCCTTGCGCCCAATATGCAGGTCAAGGTCCCTGCGACCAAGGCCGGCATCTGGGCGGTGGAGGAAGCCACCTACCACGGCGTCTCCATCAATGCCACCGTTTCGTTCACCGTCCCGCAGGCTATTGCAGTGGCGGAAGCTGTGGAACGCGGCTTGAATTGCCGGTCAGCAGAAGGTCTGCCCATCGAAGAGATGTCCCCGGTGTGCACCATCATGGTTGGTCGGACAGACGATTGGATGAAAGCCGTGGTCAAACGGGACGGAATTGACCTGGATCCAGCCATTGCGGATTGGGCGGGAATTGCCTGTTTCAAGAACGCCTACAAGATCTATCAGCAACGGGGATATCGGACCCGCCTCCTGGCAGCAGCCTACCGCCAACTCGGACATTGGTCTGAGTTCATCGGCGGTGACATCGTCCTCACGATCCCATATGAATGGCAATTGAAGATCAATGAAAGCACCATTGAGGTCAAAGAACGGATGAACGATCCGGTTGACCCCAAATTTGTGTCGGAAATGTTGAAGAAGATCCCCGATTTTCGGATGGCATACGAAGAGGATGGCATGACCGTAGACCAGTTCGATACCTACGGCGCAACCGTCCGCACCCTGCGCGGGTTTATTGCATCTTACCACGAGCTTCAGGGTGTAATGCGCGAGTACATGCTGCCCAATCCCGATGTAAAGTAATCTGTCCCAGGAGAACAATATGGCAACCATTCGTCTTACCATGGCGCAAGCGCTGATCCGATTCTTGAAGAATCAATACATTGAATTGGACGGTGAACAAAATCCAATGTTCGCGGGCGTACTGGGAATTTTCGGGCATGGAAACGTGGCCGGGATCGGTCAGGCCCTCCAGGAGAATCCGGACTTCAAATACATCATGGTTCGCAATGAACAGGCGGCCGTGCACATCGCCAGCGGTTTTACCAAAATGAAGAATCGCCGGCAGATCTTCGCCTGCACTTCCTCCATTGGACCGGGCGCCACCAACATGGTGACCGGCGCGGCACTGGCGACCATCAACCGTTTACCGGTCCTTCTACTCCCCGGAGATATTTTCGCGCGGCGAAATGTCGCCCCGGTCTTGCAGCAATTGGAATCTCCCGGCACCCAGGATATCAGCGTGAATGATTGTTTCAAGCCGGTATCCCGCTATTGGGACCGCATCTCCCGGCCGGATCAATTGCTCACCTCATTGCCCGAAGCTATGCGCGTCCTGTCATCGCCCGTGGATACCGGAGCCGTCACGCTGGCTCTGCCGCAGGATGTACAGGCGGAAGCGTTTGATTATCCCGAGGAATTCTTCAAGAAACGTGTCTGGCGTATTCACCGTCCGCTGGCAGATCGATCCCGTCTGGAAGAAGCGCAGAAATTGATCCGCTCCGCCCGTAAACCGTTGATCGTTTCAGGCGGCGGCGTTCTCTTCAGCCTGGCCAGTGATTCCCTGGACCGTTTCAGCCGGCAGACCGGGATTCCGGTCTGTGAGACGCAAGCCGGCAAAGGTTCCCTTCCATATAATCATCCATGCAACCTGGGGGCGATGGGCGCCACGGGAACATTGTCCGCAAACCGGATCGCGCATGACGCGGACCTCGTGATCGGGATCGGTACCAGGTATTCCGATTTCACCACCGCCTCCAAAACCGCTTTCCAAAATCCAAAGGTGCGTTTCATTAATATCAATCTATTTGAGATGGATGCCTTCAAGCATTATGCAGTCCCCCTCACCGCGGACGCCAGGGAAACCCTGGATGAGCTCACCGCTCTGCTAAAAGATTTTCACGTGTCGGCAGAATTCAGCCGTGAAATTGCGGATCTCAAAGAGGAATGGGAGAAGGAGACCGACCGTTTGTTCCACCTCGATCATCAGCCGGTTCCTGCTCAGAGTGAAGTGATCGGTGCGATCTGGGAATTAGCCAAACCGAAAGATGTGCTGTTATCCGCGGCGGGCAGCCAACCGGGCGATCTGCACAAACTCTGGCGGGCGCATACCCCCAATTCCTACCACATGGAATATGGGTATTCCTGCATGGCCTACGAGATCCCGGCCGGGATCGGGGTAAAAATGGCCGACCCATCCCGCGAGGTATACGTCTGGGTGGGTGATGGCACCTACCTGATGAATCCAACCGAGATCGTCACTGCCGTTCAGGAAGGAATCAAACTTATCATCGTGGTGGTGAACAACCTCGGCTTTGGTTCCATCGGGGCGCTGAGCCATTCCATTGGCAGCGCGGGGTTTGGAACCTACTTACGGGAACGTGATCCTAAGACAGACTCTCTCGCAGGTCCACAATTATCTATCAATTTTGCACAAAATGCCGCCAGCCTGGGTGCACAAGTCTTCGAAGCAGATACCATTCTCGGATTTAAAGAATCCCTGCAGAAATCCCGCCAGGCTAAACAGACCTGCGTGATCGTTGTCCGCACAGACCGGGACGAAAAGGTGCCCGGATATGAAACATGGTGGGATGTCGCGATAGCCGAAACCAGCCAGATGGAATCGGTACAGGCCGCCCGAAAAGAATACGAAGAAAAGCTAAAAAAGGAACGATATTTCTTCTAAACCAAATGCTTGTACCCTCCCTGTGAGGGTACTTTGTTATTGACCATCCATTTCTATATTGGGAGAGTATCTATGATCCGTATTGCGAATGCACCATGCTCCTGGGGAGCTCTAGAATTCGACCTGGACGGCAAAGCAGCCACCTTTAACCTGGTTCTGGACGAGATGCAGGAAACCGGTTATGCCGGCACAGAATTAGGCGACTGGGGTTTTATGCCAACCGATCCTGTTGAATTAAAAAAGGAATTGCAAAAAAGAAACCTGACATTGCTCGGTGCTTTCGTCCCAGTGGCTTTGAAGGACGCAAGCACCCACCAAGCCGGAGTCAAGGATGCACTGAAGGTGGCGCGAACTCCTCGCCGCCGTGGAAGGGACATCTCCCTTCATTGTTTTGGCTGATGATAATGGAAAGATCCCCGAGCGGACCAAGAATGCCGGCCGGGTCAAACCGGATATGGGTCTATCTGCAACTGAATGGAAAACCTTCGCCCAGGGTGTGGAGAAGATCGCACGCGCGGTAAAAGCAGAAACTGGATTGCGCCTGGTCTTTCACCACCACTGCGGCGGATACGTGGAAACGCCGTACGAAGTTGACCTCCTCCTGCAGCTCACCGATCCATCCCTGGTGGGATTATGCCTCGACACAGGGCATTATCAATTCGCAGGCGGTAACCCGTTGAACTTCCTGAAGAAACAGGGTAAACGGGTCTGGCACATGCATTACAAGGATTGCGATCCCGGCATCGCGGAACAATCCCGCAAGGAGCAATGGGATTACATCACATCGGTGGGGAAGGGCGTCTTTTGCGAACTTGGAAAAGGTGCGGTGGATTTTCCGTCGATCAAGAAAGAACTCGAGAATCAAAGCTTTGAAGGCTGGATCGTGGTCGAGCAGGATGTTCTACCCGGGATGGGAAAGCCCAAAGATTCAGCGAAACGCAATCGTGAATACCTCAAATCCATCGGATATAAATAGAAGGAGAGCAAGATGACCGTCACAAAAACCATCAAGGTGGGTGTCATTGGAGCCGGGCGTATTGGAAAGATCCATGCCGAGAATCTGGCTCGTCGCGTCCCCGGCGCTGAAGTCGTCTGCATCGTGGATGCCAATCTGGCAGCCGCGAAAGAATTGGCCGAAAAGCTGGGAGTAACGAAATACGGCCAGGATTATCACATGATCATGGAAGACAAATCGATTGAAGTGGTTGCCATCTGCTCATCCACTGACACGCATTCCATGTTGATCATCGAAGCCGCGAACGCAGGCAAGCATATCTTTTGCGAGAAGCCGGTGGATCACGATCTGAAAAAGATCGATGCTGCCATCGCAGCCGTGAAAAAAGCCGGCGTGAAATGCCAGATCGGGTTCAATCGCCGGTTTGACGCCAATTTCCGCAAGGTGCATGAAATGATCGCATCGGGGAAGATCGGCGACCTGCATATCCTGCGCATCACCAGCCGCGACCCGGCACCCCCGCCGCCCGAATACGCCCGGCTCTCTGGCGGAATGTTCCTGGATATGACCATCCATGATTTCGATATGGCAGTGTTCCAGTCAGACAGCGCGGTTGAAGAAGTGTATGCTGCGTCGGCCGTGCTGGTTGATCCTGAGATCGGAAAAGCCGGCGATATCGACACCGCTGTCATCACGCTGCGCTTCAAAAATGGCGCCATCGGAACCATCGACAACAGCCGAAAGGCGGTCTACGGATATGACCAGCGCGTGGAAGCGTTTGGTTCAGGCGGGATGGTGGCCGTCTCGAATAACACTCCAGACGCCCATGTCTACAGCAATGCGGATGGCGTTTATTCAGCCAAACCACTGTTTTTCTTCCTTGAGCGGTATATGGAGTCCTTCGCCTCTGAAATGAAGGATTTTATGGAAGCCATCCAGCAGAACAAAGAAACGCCGGTCACGATCTACGACGGACGTGTTCCAGTCGTGATCGCCATGGCAGCCCGGAAGTCCATGTTGGAGAACCGTCCGGTCAAGATATCAGAGATCGGATAATCCTTCCTTAAACCATCGAAGAACGCCCTCTTAAGAGGGCATTCTTCGCGTTAAAGATAAACTTTCGATCACTCTTCAGCAGGGGATTGGAGTCAATCTTCAAGAGCAGGAAATAGGATGTAAAGTCGATTTGATGTTCTATATCGGAATGGGGAAGATTTCAGTGTGGACTTTTAATCGTCCCACTGATTGATTGCCTGTCCCGCCAAGGCGGACAGGCTGCGTAGTCTGGATGGTGTTAAGAGGTATAATCATCCAAATCGATTGTCATACATCTAAGGAATAAGGCAGGCAAATATGGAACAGCGGTGGCCCCATCGGATCATTGGAGATAAGATCATCATCCGCACCAAGGACCGCGTATGCGAAAATCCGGACGAACTATTGTCCAGCAAGCTGTTCCTGAAGATCCTGCGCCGCTGCGTAACCGACCTGCACCACCGCAACTCCAACCTCATTCGCATCTTTGAAGACCATATGGTTCGGGAGGAAGAGGTGGATAAGTTGGCGGAGACCCTGCGATACATCCTCAAAATTGATATCGAGCTGATCCCCCGGCTCGTTCCCGGCGCGGAACAATTTCTGCGCGATCGCAATCTGCTTTATGATTTTGTGGAACACCTGTACAACTACTGGCGACATTTCCAGCGGGTGATGATCTGTGATTCTGGAAGGCAACCGGTTCGACAAACGCCCTTATCACACCTTCAACCGAACCGTGGAGACACTCACCAACCTGATCCGCAGCACCTACCGCGACTTGCAGGAAAACATCAGCGGCGCCCACCCGCGTATCTACCGCCAGGTACCTGCCGGCGCAGAGATAGCCGCCATCGCGCTTCCACGCAATGTCGCCTACCCCACTGCCACGTACCAGAAACTGAATTTAATTTCCGTCATCCGCCAGATCCTGATCTATCCGCCCCTGATCTTCAACCCTCCAATGAACAAACGGTCCGGTCAATTTGAGCGGGTTCATCAAAATCCCCTGAACTTGATCGAGTTGGAGAAGGATAACTGGTTGTGTTATCCCGCCAAAGTTGGCCCGCTCTTGATCATGGTCTATTTTTCGCTCAAGTTCTCCGAGTTGGGTTTTTCGCTGTGCAACCTGTTCGAACTGGCGGATGAAGAGGATATGGAACGCAAACCAGACGCCGCTTTTCTGTTCGGAGTCCCGGACGAGCAATTTCCATCCAACGGGAACGGCAAGACGGTTTTCTTCGATGATGTAGAGAATGAGATGTTGATTGGCGCAATCCCGGATGGCGATTTCTTCGGCTATTTTGGTTATGTCAAGAAGATGATCCTGACCCTCCACAACATCATCATGATGAAGCGCGGTTACCTGCCATTTCATGGCGCCATGGTTCAGCTCAGGGTGCGCGGTGGAAAACCCATGACCATCCTGACCATGGGAGATACCGGCGCCGGAAAATCCGAATCGCTGGAAGCCTTTCGTCAAATTGGCGGGGACGAAGTTCAGGAGATCACCATCATTGCCGACGATATGGGCTCCCTGCGCTTGAACCCCGATGGCAGCGTCACCGGCTTTGGTACAGAGACCGGGGCCTTCATCCGCCTGGATGATCTCCAGACCGGGTACGCCTTCGGACAGATCGACCGCACCATCATCATGAATCCCGATCAGACGAATGCCAGGGTCGTTTTGCCGGTCACCACTTATGACACCATCACCCGCGGCTATCCGATCGACCTGGTCTTGTATGCCAATAACTACACCCCGGTCGATTGTGATCTATCCAAAGTCCACTGGTTTGATGACGCGAAATCCGCGCTGGAAGTATTCCGCGCTGGCAAGGTGATGAGCAAGGGCACCACCACCACGACCGGTTTGACCCAAACCTATTTTGCCAATGTGTTCGGTCCCGCCCAGTATGTCAAAGAACACGATGTACTGGCCAAAAAGTTTTTTGCGGCATTCTTCAAGAGTGGCGTCCGGGTTGGGGAGTTATTCACCCAATTGGGTATCGCAGGGATGGAGCACCTCGGCCCGGAAACTGCCGCCAAAGAATTACTGAAGCTGGCGAAAGAGAAGAAATAAGGAATCCACATTACATCAAATAGGAAACGAAGAATATCATCCCAGATTGATGATCTTCTTTCGTCCTGATTTCTTGATGAATTCTGCTCATCAGTGATACAATGAGCATAACCTTCGGGGCAGGGTGCGGATGGTTTCCATCCAATTCCCGATCGGTGGTACAGCCCACGAGTCCATTTATGGACATGATCCGGTGAGATTCCGGAGCCGACGGTAACAGTCCGGATGAAAGAAGGTGTAACGGAAATGACTGCCATTGGGTGTATTCCGTTTACAAGTTTGCCCCGAAGTGCGCTTGCACGCGGGGTATTATGTTTAAACAGCTAAATCAACATCGCATATTTTTCCTGGTCCTCTCCGTCGTGGTTGCCATCCTGATCTGGGAAAGCATCATCTGGATCTGGCAATTGCCGGCATTTATCCTGCCCGGACCCGGTCTGGTACTGGCTCGTTTCGGCCGGGCAGTACTGGATGGCTCCCTGCTCCGTCATACCGCCATTACCCTCGTGGAAGTATTGATCGGCCTGTTGATCGGATCGGTGATGGCGATGCTGACCGGCTATCTGCTGGCAAAATCACCGGCGGCGGAACGCTTTCTCTCACCCTATCTGGTCGCCAGCCAGGCGGTTCCGCTGGTGGCCATCGCACCCCTGCTCATCATCTGGTTCGGACCCGGTCTGATCTCGAAGATCCTCATCTGTTCCCTGATCGTATTCTTTCCAGTGCTGGTGAACACCATCGTTGGCTTGCGCGCAGTTCCTGAAAACCTGCGTGATCTGATGCGCTCCCTACGGGCGACGCGGGGAGAAATGCTTCGAATGCTCGAGGTTCCGGCGGCGCTGCCCGTTTTTCTGGGCGGATTACGGGTCGGGGCAACCCTGTCTGTCATCGGGGCGGTGGTGGGCGAGTTCGTCGGCTCAGACCGGGGACTTGGATTCTTGATCAACGTCGGCCGGGGACAGTATGATACCGCCCTGGTCTTTGCTGCCATATTGACTCTAATTTTGATGGCGCTCCTGTTGTACGGCGCGGTCGTTCTGGCCGAGCGCCGCCTGTTACACTGGCAACACCATTCGACCAATCACGCTTAGGTTCACAACCCATTTTTTGTTGGAGATTGTTCACATGTACCAAAAGAAAAATATTCAAATCAAATCAGTGCTGCTCTTCATTGTCATGAGTGTGTTCCTGTCTTCCTGCGCAGGAGGATTGGGAACCGCGCCCACCGCCAATCCGGTAGTGGATATTTCCCTGCCGGTCGGTTATATCCCGAATGTCCAATTCGCTCCTTTGTATGTGGCTATGGAAAAAGGTTATTTCCGCGATGCGGGAATCAACCTCACCATTGATTACAGCTTTGAAACAGATGCACTGGCCCTGGTCGGAGCGGACAAACTTCAATTCTCTCTGGTTTCGGGGGAACAGGTATTACTGGGCAGAGCCCAACAGCTTCCGGTTGTAAATGTGCTGGCGTGGTACCAGAAGTATCCGGTGGGTATCGTTTCCATGTCCGACGCGAAGATCACCAAACCGGAAGACCTGCGTGGAAAAAAGATTGGCTCACCCGTCCTCTTCGGCGCAAGTTATGTCGGACTTGGAGGCATTACTCTCCGCCGGCGGCCTGAAGGATGCGGATGTTCAAATCGATACGATCGGATTCAATCAGGTTGAAAGCCTGGTGTCAGGGCGTGAGGATGCGGTCGTGGTCTACATCGCGAATGAGCCCGTCCAATTGCGCGCCCTGGGATATTCCATCAACACGATCCCTGTTTCCGATTATCTCTCCCTGGTATCCAACGGTTTGATCACCAATGAAAAGACGATCAAGGAAAATCCAGAATTGGTTCGGAAGATGGTTGCCGCGATGTTGAAAGGGATCGAAGATACCATCGCCAATCCGGACGAGGCCTACGAGATCTGCAAAAAATATGTCGAGAATCTGGCCAACGCCGACGAGAAGGTCCAAAAAGAGATTCTGGCTGAGTTTATCCAGCTCTGGCAGGCGGACCAATTGGGCTTCTCGCAGGATGAGGCCTGGTCGAACATGCAGGATGTACTACTGGATATGAAGCTGATCACAAAGCCGCAGGACCTGAGCAAGGCATATACCAATGAGTTTATTCCGTAAGATGAGCCGTATGAGCCATTTGGAATCGGATGGTGGATCGACCCATGAGCCGGTCTTATTGACCGTCCGCGACCTGTCGGTGACCTTCCCGAATGAAAATGGCGGTCTGCATGCCCTTGACCGGGTGAGTTTTGACTTATCCCCGGGCGAATTTCTGTGCCTGCTCGGCCCGTCCGGGAGCGGCAAGAGTACCCTGCTGCGGGTCCTGTCGGGACTTGTGCATCCGACCAGCGGAGAGATCCATTTCCGCCATCAGGACGGCAGCATTCCCCGGATCGGGATCGTCTTCCAGCAGGCGAACCTGATGCCCTGGCGAACGGTCATTCAGAATATTACGCTGCCGCTGGAATTGGGGGAACATCCGGCGCCAGACGCCCTGAAGCGCGCCGAGGAATTGATCGATCTGGTCGGGCTCGCAGGTTTTGAGGATACCTGGCCGGGAGACCTTTCCGGTGGGATGGCCCAACGGGTGGCCATCGCCCGCGCGCTCATCCACGACCCGGATATCCTGCTGTTGGATGAACCATTTGGCGCACTGGATGCCCTCACCCGGGATCGGATGGGGATGGAATTGCTTCGGATCTGGCAGAAACGAAAGAAGACCGTCTTGATGGTGACTCACTCGATCAGCGAAGCGGTGTTTCTGGCTGACCGGACGATGGTGTTGACTCCCCGGCCCGGAACCATCTGCCTGGATAAGAGTCATCGACCTGCCCCGCCCGCGCATGGAAGAGATGCGTTATTCAAGTCACTTTGGCGAGCTGGCCCATCAAATCCGACAGGCCATCACAGAGGGATAGACTTTTCCCTTCAAAAGGATCCAGATACAAAAGCTCCCGGTTATACCCGGGAGCTCATAGTTATATTGGTTAATTGTTATTTCAGAAGGTACGAAGCGTACACATCCACGGTCAGTTGCATCTGTCCGGCGGAGACGGGGACGGTGCCGCCCACGCCCATCGCATCAGCCTTCAAGCCCATCGGTTGGTAAGGCACCGAGTAGCTGTTGATGCTGAGGGTCTGGATTGCTCCCAGAGTTGCTCCCGCGGCAGACGCCATCTCGGTTGCCTGGGCATTGGCGTTCTCCACGGCCTTCTTGCGGGCTTCGGATAATGCCTTGGTGCGATCCGCCACATCAAAGCTAATGCCATTGATGTTGTTCGCGCCCGATTTGACCACGGTATCCAAAACCTGACCCACCTTCGTCAGATCGCGAACGGTGACATAAACCGAGTTGTCAACCATATATTTCACATCCAGCATCTCGCCCATCGGGCCGTATTGCTGCTGCGGGTACACATTGAAAGCAGTGGTTTGGATATCTTTTTGTTCCACGCCCAACGCTTTGAGGGCATCCGCTACTTTCTGGGCCTGCGAGGTGTTGCTGGCCAACGCCTCTGATACATTCGTCCCTTCGGTGTGCACACCGATCGTCACGTAGGCGATGTCAGGGATGAGGGTCACATTACCGGTTCCGGTAACAGTGATCAATCGCTGAGGAACGTTGTCTGTACTTTTCCCGCTGGATGAGATGGATGGGATCGCTCCGCACCCTGCCAGTAAACCGGCTACGACAAGAATACTGATGATCATTACGATTGTTTTCTTCATGGCTTCCTCTTTTTCTCTGGCAAAATGCCGATTATTTCATCTCGTAGGTAATATAGGCGTCGGCGGTCACAATTAGTTGTCCACTGGAGACTGGAGCTGGAGCGCTTGCAGCCATTCCTCCGCCGCCACCGTAACCCATGTTGTAGTACGGCTGCGGTTGGGTCGTATTGCTCACGCTGATGGACATGACCTGTCCAACTGTCACGCCGGCTGCTGCAGCCAGCTCATCAGCTTGCATCCGCGCATCCGCGATCGCGGCTTTGCGGGCATCGTCCAACGCTTTACTGCGGTCAGAGACATCGAACGTGATACCGTAGATGTTATTGGCACCCTCGCCAACCACTGTGCTGAGGATCTCCCCCAGTTTCGTGAGGTCGCGGACGGTGATCATCACGGTATTGTCCACCATGTATTTGATCCCAAGCATCTCTCCGGCCGGGCCATAGGTTTGGTTGGGATAGATGCTGAAATTGGTCGTCTGGATATCCTTCTGATCCACACCAAAGCCTTTCAGGGCGTCGCCCACGTTTTGCGCGGCTGCGGTGTTATCCGAGAGGGCTTTCGCCACATCCACGTCCTCGGTATGCACGCCAACATTGATGGTGGCGATATCCGGAGTCAGGTAGACTTTCCCGGTTCCGCTTACGGATATCGTTCTTGGTATGTCCGTAGTTCCGCCGCCGGGATGTACAGACGCTGTCAATGCGAAGACACTCAACAACGCCGCTGCTAATAGTATTAAATATTTACCTTTCATTGGATCCTCCATTATTTCATTCTTGCATATGAGACGAATTTATGCAATAAAAGTTCCAACTTGGGGAATGTTCCTGTATAATTTTCTTTAGACCGTATGTTCGATAAATGGGTGAGTGATGCCAGTCAATTATCTGGAAATTCAGAATCAGATCAGTGCCTTTTGTGAGAATGCCCGCCTGCGCCTGGAAGCGCTGGGAGTGCTCCGCAGCCGGGCGAAATCGCTCCTGAGCGAGCCGGGTGTGGACCTTGTCCGCGCCCGGGAAATTATTGCCGCGGAAGCCCGGACAAACACTTTCCTTCGTTGCGCCATACCGACCAGGATGCCGTTTCGACCGGGTCATTTCCTTGCCTGTGGTGGAGCCGGGTGCGGCTGTGTTGGCCGCCGATGGCTCACAGATCATTCCATCCAGGCACCGCCAGGTGGAATTTGGGGCGATCAATATCGCCGCGTTATCCATGCTGCCCGGCAGCAAACAGGCGCCCCGTATCGACCGTTCACAGCAAATTATTGGATAATTCTGATCTGGCGGATGACAGCGATGCCATGACAGAAGGGTATATCGCCCTGTTGCGGGATGTGGCTGAACGGAAATTGCTTCTCGAAACAGCCGCCAAATTCGATCCTCCCGCCGTGTCGCTTACCGATGGAGGGTTGGAGCTGTACCGCGAGCCCAAAGCCAGCGCACAATATGATGCCATGCTATCCGAATACCTGATTGTGTTGGAGAAGATGTCAACCAGCGGGATCATTCCCGCCGGTTACGTGGATAAACCCGGCAGTAATCTTGTCGTCGTCCTGCTGGAATTGATCGCCAGGCAGACAGACCCTTCCATCCATTTAGCCGGTTTGGTAGACCGGACACTCTTCTCCGAAGTCCTGCGTGAACCTGGCTCGCGTTCCGTTACCTTTGGAATCCAATCGCCTCAATCCCAAAAATTCCATGGCAAACTGGCTGTGAACTTTTTTTACCTGAATGTGGGAACAATGAAATCACCCAAGATCGCCCGGGTGGAAATTCCGGGCTGGGTGGCGGATGATCCCGCCGCGGTGGATACGCTGCACGCCACGCTGATCCATCAATGCCAGATCGGCGGTTCCGCTTATCCATACCTGTTGCATCGGGCGCATGAAGAAGCAGTCATCCGGTTTGAAGATAGCGCCCGATTGGAAGAGATGCTGGCCGCGAGGTTGCTCCAATACCAAATTTCGCCCGGCGAGAAATCGCCCAAACAATCCATGAAAGATCTGGCCGGAAAGAAGAGGGAACGAGGATGAAACCGATTGAAATTGGCAAACTTTTACGAGCGTCCATCCGCGGATTTGTGGTCGGATGCCGGCTTTCGCAGATCGAGACGCCTTCCCTGGGCGCATTGGTTCGGGTTAAGCTGGAACCCGATTATCAGATCTATGGATTGATCACAGAGATCCGCATCGAAGATGACGGGCTGGTCCGCCAGTTAGCCACCAGCGACTCGGTGTCAGCGGAAGTCATCGCTGACAATCGGGAGAACCGCAATGTGCCGGTGGAGATTGGCGTGCTGGCCATCGGGTACCGGCAGGGCGGGAAGATCTCACATTTATTGCCTCCGCGACCTGCACTCTCACTAGATACGATCTATCTCTGCAACGATCAGGAAGTGCTCGAATTCACCGCCGGTAACCGGTTTGGTTACTTCAGGCACATCCTGCAAGCGCAGGACATTTCCGTTGCGGAAGTGATCGCCGCTCACCTCAAACAGGTCCAGGCTGTCCAGGTTTACAGCGGGAACTCGTCCTGGCTGGAAGCTGCAAGCCGGGAATTGATCACCCTGATGCGGGATGACTACCCCACCCTGATGACCGTCCTGGGAGCCCTGGCGGACATGGATGTGACGCTATGAGCGGGGAGGAGAATGCGATGGATCATATCGACCAGACGCCAATCGGGTACATCGTCGGCGGCTCTCTCAATGACAAGCTGTCAGCCCGGCTGTTGGTTCCTTCACAGCAAGTACTGGAAGGCGCTTTCGTTGCCATGGAAAGCGGGGATTGGCTTTATTACGGGTTGGTCACCAACCTGGTGCTCGGCTCCACCGATCCCCGTTTCGCGGATGAGCAGAGCGAGAAACGCTACCCTGAATATCTTGCGCGCCAACTGCACGGCCTGACCCTGTACACCAACCTGGAGATCCTGCCGACCCTGATGCTCGAACGCGGACCAGACCCCGGCAACCCGGCATATCCTGCCTGGGCAGCCGCCCATCCGATGGGTAGTGTCGCGCCGATCCCGGTCAAGACCATCCCACCCCATCACACCGCGGTGCGGATGGCTTCGGCGGGTGATATTGCCGAGATATTTGGCTCGGAAGACGATCCCGGCTACTTCCGGATCGGCTCGACCCGCGAGCAGGGATTACCGGTCTGTGTCAACCTGGATAAATTTGTGCAGCGCTCGGCTGGCATCTTTGGTTCAACGGGCTCGGGCAAGAGCTTTCTCACCCGCATCATCCTGGCGGGGTTGATCCATTATGACCACTCCTCGATGCTGGTGTTCGATATGCATAATGAATACGGTGTGGAGGATATTGCCTCCGACACCCACCAGCGCGTGCCAGGACTCAAGAGCAAATTCCCGACGAAAGTGCGTCTGGTAGGCCTGGGCGGAGGGACAGACATCCGCGGCCAAAATCCCGATTTCAACCTGGAGATCGACGAGAAGGATATCAAACCTGAAGACATTGAATTGCTTTCCAGGGAACTGAATTTAAAAGAAACCACTCCGACCACACTCGAAGCGCTCCAACAAAGTTTTGGGTTGGATTGGTTCAGGGAATTCCGCAACCTGGAAAATGGCAAGACGGAAGCCGATGAGAATGGCAAGCGCTACCCATCGCCTGACAGCACGGAAGGTTGGGCGAATGCAGCCGGAGTGAACACTGCCGCGGCAGCCGGATTGCGCTCCAAAATGCAGCGGGTTTTCAACCTGCCCTACATCGTCCCGAAACCGGCTCAAAATGGACTGGATCAGATCATCAAAGCGCTGGAAGCCGGGCAGCATGTCGTGCTTTCCTTCGGCGAGTTCGAACGCGACCTGGATTACCTGCTGGTCACCAACCTGATCACCCGCAAGATCCGGGAACGCTGGGCGGAAACGACCAATCATTACCGCAGCCACGGCGGGCAGGAACCGCGTCCGCTGGTGGTGGTGGTCGAAGAAGCGCACAAACTGCTCAATCGCGAGATGGCCTCCCAGACCAGCTTTAGCACCATCGCGCGCGAGATGCGCAAGTATTATGTGACCCTGCTGATCGTGGATCAACGGCCCTCCCAGATCTATGATGAGGTGATGTCGCAGCTCGGCACACGCATCACCGGCAAGCTGGAAGACGACTCCGACCTGTCGGCGGTCCTGGCCGGGGTGGCCGGAAAGGAGACCCTGCGCGGGATGCTTTCCCATCTGCAGCCGAAAGAGGAAGTCTTGCTGCTGGGTTGGGGCGTGCCGATGCCGATCCCGGTCCGATCCAGGCGATATGATGACACCTTCTGGCAGGAAGTCCTCGGTAGGAAAGATTCAAAAAAGATGACAATCGAAGATTTGAGCAAATCGATTGGATTATGATGGGAACCTGAGACCGGAAAACAAAATCCAGGATCCGGTCGTGCTTTTCCAGCATCGTATAATTAATCCATGACAACCTTTAATTTCCACATCCCCCTCCAGATCCGGTACATGGATCTGGATCCGCAGTGGCATGTCAACAATGCCAAGTTCCTGTCCTTCCTCGAAACCGCCCGGATGGAGTATCTGCTCCACCTGGGCTTGTGGGACGGGAAGGACTTCTTCCGGCTGGGTTTGATCGTCGCCAGTGTCCACCTGGATTACCTGGCGCCCATCAAGCTGGAACAGCATATCCAGGTCGGCGCACGCGTATCCCGCCTGGGAACCAAAAGCCTGGATTTCGAGTATGAGATCCAGGATGTGGATACCGGGCAGATACTGGCCCGCGGCTCTACGCCCATGGTCAGTTATGATTATCATTCATCCACCTCGACACCGATTCCAGATCACTGGCGGAAAACCATTGCGGCTTTCGAGGGGATCCCAGAATTCGGTGAAAAAAAGCAGGCGCCATGAAACTTCCCGAGATCGATACCACGTATCTACAGAAATTCCTGCTCGACCTGTTAAACATAGCCAGCCCATCGGGCCGTGCCGATGAGGCGAGGGAATTCACCCGCGCCGCTCTGGAGACTTTTCCTGGTTTGAAGATCACCCAAAACCGCAAAGGCGCTTTGATCGCCATTTGGAAGGGATCCGAATCCGGTCGGTCAAAAGCCCTGCTGGCGCATGTGGATACACTGGGAGCGATGGTGAAAGAGATCCTGCCCAGCGGAAGGCTGCGGTTGACCAAGATCGGCGGTTATGCCTGGAACACTGTGGAAGGGGAGACCTGCTCGGTCCTCACCAGTTCAGCTAAACGGGTCCATGGGACCTTTCTCCTGCACAAAGCCTCGGTGCATGTCTATGGCAAGGATGTGGAAGAGACCAAGCGAGACGCGGAGAATATGGAAGTCCGGTTGGATGAGCGGGTGCGCTCCTCCGAAGATACACAGGCTCTGGGCATTCAGGTGGGCGATTATGTCGCATTCGCTTCACGTGCGGAATGGATCAATGGATTCATCCGTTCCCGCCATTTGGATGACAAAGCCGGTGTGGCCTGTCTGGTGGCCGCCATCAAAGCCATGTCAGACGCCGGGCTAAGCCCATCCCAGACAAGTCATTTTTTCATCAGCAATTTTGAAGAGGTCGGCCACGGTGCGGCGGCGGGCATCCCAACGGATGTGAGCGAAGTGGTTTCGGTGGATATGGCGGCGGTCGGCGACGGGCAGAATTCCGATGAATACCATGCCACCATCTGCACCATGGATTTAAGCGGTCCCTATCACTTTGGGTTGTCCAATCATCTGCGCGAACTTGCCGAAACGAACAAGATCCCTTATCTGACGGATATCTATCCGCATTACGGTTCTGACGGGTCGGCCTTCTTATCGGCCGGCGGGGATGCGGCGGTGGCGTTGATCGGTCCCGGCGTGGATGCGTCGCACAATTATGAGCGCACCCATCTCGATGCGCTGCACGCGACCATCCGCCTGGTGATGGCGTATCTGATGGATTGATTTTCGAATTATGCGTCTCGAATTACAACAATATCCGCACAATCGGCAATCCATCCGCATTCCCGGGTTCGATTATTCCCAACCCGGTTCGTATTATGTGACCATCTGCGCCCATCAACGGGAACGGTTGTTCGGTTCGATCGGGAATGGGGTAATGGTATTGAATGAATACGGCAGGATCGTTCAATTCACATGGAATGATCTCATCAACCACAATGATTCCATCGAATTGGGTGATTTTGTCATCATGCCCGATCATGTACATGGAATCATTACAATTTGTGATCCCGAATCCATGGTACGGGCGGATCCGTCAACGTAGGGGCGGGTTCTGAACCCGCCCCTACGGAACCCGCCCCTACCCATCCCGCCCCTAAACAACCAATCGGAATCCATCATGGTTTATCGGAAATCGTGCGCCAATTAAAAACATTTTCCGCCAAACGCATCAATGCCATCCGTAACACCCCCGGGACGCCGGTGTGGCAACGAAATTATTATGAACATATCATTCGCGATTTAGAGGATTACGAACGGATCCAATGGTATATCCGCAACAATCCATCCACATGGCGTGAATGCGGTGATGATTGTTGAATAAATCATTCCCAAAAATGCTATACTCGTACGATCATCATTTTGACAATTATCGGAGGGATCTTAATGAAATCATTGGTGATTTACGATTCGGTGTACGGGAACACGGAAAAAATCGCACAGGCGATTGCCGCCTCATTGGGAGCAGACATCCATAAGATCGGCGACGCCCGATTGGAGCAGCTCGACGGGCTGGAATTGCTGGTCGTCGGGTCGCCGACCCAAAAATTCCGTCCCATGCCAGCCGTCACCGGATTCCTGGATCGCATCCCCACCGGCAAGCTGCGGGGGATGAAAGTCGCCGCGTTCGATACCCGAATAACCAGTGAAGCACTGAAAAGGTCACCAGGCATCCTTCGGCTTTTTGTGAGCATATTCGGCTATGCTGCCGAATTCATCGGCAAGAAGCTCACCCAAAAAGGCGGCACATTGGCGTTGGCGCCAGAGGGATTCTTTGTCTCCGAATCCGAAGGACCGCTGGTTGAGGGTGAACTGGAACGAGCCTCCAACTGGGCAAAGCGTTTAATGTGATCTGGCAAAAAAACACCGGAAGTCTCATGACTTCCGTGTTTCGTTTTATCTCATTAGACCAAACAGCGAATATATTCCCCCATAATCCTGCTTCACGGGCAGGGTTGCCATACATGTCCTGTAAGGCAGACAAGTCGGATGGCGTGTGATTGGGATCGTTCCCGTCCAGGAAGAATTCCACCCCTCTCGATATTCACCAGAACCTGCCGTATCCTTCCGCGCGCCACGAATTCACCACCGCTTCACAGCTCCCCAGCCGGTGATAATCCGAACTCCAGCGACCCAATACCTCATCCGGCATGCAATCTGGTGAGCAGTAATATCCGCGCGGCTCATAGATCAACAGGGTGGGATATCCCACCTCGCGGACCGTCCGCATCGCCGGTGCATACCAGCCCAGGTTGTGATCCAGATAAGCTTCTTCATCCTGCGCGCCCAGAACGGATTTAAGCACATCCTGCTGAATCGCATTGTTCGGGCCGATTGGATGAATGTCAAACCCAGCACCAGGATCACGACCATATCCAAAATCCGCCTGACCCGGATGCCTGGCACTTCCAGGCGAGCCAGGCCTTCATATCCCGCGCTGGCCAGGAGGGCGAAGACCGGAAAGACCGCATAATACATCCGGGATTGGACCAGCAACCCGTTGACCTGGTTGCCAATGATCCAGATCAGGATCGACCCTGCGCCGATGATGGCAACATCCTTCACCAGAGAAGGAGTCTTCCCGTCCGCACCCCTGAACAACCAGAAGAAAACGCCAAACAGCAGCAATAGCGGACCGATGCTGTGGCTGTAACCCACCCCGCCTTCGATACCGATCAGCGTCGCGCGAACCGGTAATAGAAATACGTCCAGCAGGTTACCAAACGGAGCCAGGTTTTGGATGAAGGATTGGCCGCCGCTCCCGGGTGAAAATGAAAATGGCGCGAGGGGATTGCCGGTGAAGACGGTATTTTTCACCAGCCAGGGAATGACCGGGATGATAAACCCCAATAAAAGCCAGCCCAGGTTCTTGAGCTTTTGACCTGTTCGGATCAAAATCAAGATACCCAATCCCGCCAGGATGATCCCGCCGGTGTATTTGGTGGCGAAAGCCAGTCCGCAAAAGATTCCAGTCAGGAACAACTCTCTGGGATTCCCGCTTTCCCGGTAATGAGCCCAACCAAGCAATGCCGCCAGCCCAAACGCCAGGCAGAACCAATCGATATACGCCCACCCCAGCGCGGCTGCTACCGAACTGCCCGCCAGCAGGGCGGCTGCTCCGATCCATCCGGCTGCCGGGGAGATGACCCGCTTCATAAAACTCACCAGAGCCAACAGAGCTAACCCGCCGGTCAACCAACCGGTCAGTGCGGCAGCGCTTCCACTCGCGAGCGTCATCGCCCAGGTATGGATCATCTCACCGGTTTGCGGCATGCCGCTGCGAACCCAATCGGATAAGGCCGGGATATGATTCTGCTCCAGGTACAGGCGGGGCAAAGCCAGGTGGTAGGTGAGGGCATCGTATTGAATGGGAGGTGCGGAAGCGGTCAGACCGGCCATCAGGATGAGGCCAATCACCAGGCCGATGATCCATCGCATGGAAGCCGTCGTCTCCGAAACGAGGAGACGAAATGTGAGAGCATCCTTCCACCAATCCCGAATCGACCGCCAGAAGATCACGGAAGCCACCAGGCTGCCTGCCCAGATGATGATCCGGAGAAACGGGGTGAATAACCCGGCCAGCAGGATGAACAGGGATGCGATACCCAGCCCCAGGCATAGTTGGAAGAATGACCGCTCCAGTTCTGGTTGCCCCGGCAAACGGATGATCCGCCGGCCAATTCCACCGGCAATGGAGATGATCCAAAGCGCCGTGAAGAGATTCCACCCCCAACGGACCAACGCCAGCGCAAAGGCGGAATCAAACGGTTTGTGGTACAGGTAATATCCCCCGAGGATTCCGACGATCCAGAGGAAAGCGAAAACGCCAATCCAGATTGCTCTGCGGTCTGTTCGCATATCGCCTTTCCAGCCTTTGCCTTGTATTATACATGCAAGAACGATTGTCTCTATTCGACCTGATTTTGCGGTAGAATGAAGGCAGAATAGGGTATCAGCAGGGGGGCTTGCAGAAGAGTTCTCCTGCTGTATTAATCTAAATAAGATATCGTTATGATTGACCTGGTTTCCCAAGCGGGAAATATCCGGGATATGGAGGTAACTAATGGCAGGTATGGAGCGTTTTACAGCAAGGGCGCGCAGAGTGTTGACCCTCGCTCATCAGGAAGCGGAACAAACTAATTTCGAGCGGATCGGCACTGAACATTTATTGTTAGGCCTCATGCTGGAAGATGGCGGTGTAGCCAGCCGCGTTTTGCGCGATCTGGGTTTGGAAGAAGATCGCGTCCGGGAAGTGATGACCAAGATTTCTGAGCAGCATCCTTCGTTCAGCGGACAGATTGAGCTGGGCGATGACACCCAGGCTGTTTTGGAAGTCTGCCATCGAAGAAGCCCGCCGGATGGGGCACCATTATATCGGTACGGAACACCTTTTATTGGGCCTGGCGAACGCGAACACGGGACTAGCCATTGAGATCCTCAAACGCTTGGGAGTGACGGCCGAACAAATTCGGCGTCAGACCCGCCGGGTACTGCAGGAAAGCTCATCTGCCGCGGTTGGCGCAGGCGCGTCTGCCCGTCCCAGTTCCTCGAAGAAAGAGGAGGAGAAATCCTCCAAATCAAAAACCCCGTTGGTGGATCAACTGGCGGTTGACCTGACCTCCAAGGCTGAAGAAGACAAACTCGATCCGGTCATTGGCCGTCAGATGGAAATCGAACGGGTCATTCAGATCCTTGCCCGCCGCAATAAAAACAATCCCGCGCTGATCGGAGAACCGGGCGTGGGCAAAACAGCCATCGTCGAAGGTCTCGCCCAACGGATCGTCTCCGGTGATGTACCCGCTCTGCTGTTGGACAAGCGGGTTCTGCAACTGGATGTCGGCTCGCTGGTGGCTGGCACGATGTATCGTGGACAATTTGAAGAAAGACTTAAACGGGTCATCGATGAACTCAAAGCCATTCCGGAGCGATTCTCTTCATTGATGAAGTGCATATGCTGGTTGGTGCTGGTGCGGCTGGTTCATCAGTGGATGCGGCGAACATCCTCAAACCCGCCCTGTCTCGTGGCGAATTGCAGGTCATTGGCGCCACCACTCTGGAAGAGTACCGCAAACATATCGAAAGCGATGCTGCACTTGAACGACGATTCCAACCTATTGTGGTCAACGAACCGTCCGTGGAAGAGACCATCCAGATTTTGCGCGGCATCCGCGAAAAATATGAAGAACATCACAAACTCCGCATCAGCGATGATGCTCTGGAAGCCGCCGCGAAATTATCTGCGCGCTATGTGACCGAACGTTTCCTGCCTGATAAAGCCATCGACCTGGTGGATGAATCGTCATCGCGGGTTCGCATGTACAAAAGCAAATCCGCCCTGACATTCAAAGAGCTGATCACCCAGATTAAAGAGATTCCGCAAACAGCGGACTGCCGCAGAAGAAAACGCCTGAACGGACGATGTCATCGAATTGGCTGAACGGGAATCCGCGCTCGAGCAGCAGGTGGAAAAAATGAAAACCACCTGGGACCCGGAGACGTCTCCCATCGTGACGGTGGACGATATCGCCGAGGTGATCTCCATGTGGACCGGCGTGCCGGTCATGCAGATCGCCCAGGAAGAATCCGCCCGCCTCTTGCAGATGGAAGAAGAACTGAAGAAACATATCATCGGTCAGGATGAAGCCATCGCTGCCATCTCGAAAGCGGTGAGGCGAGCGCGGGCCGGATTGAAAGATCCGCGCCGTCCGATCGGTTCCTTTATCTTCCTCGGCCCAACCGGTGTGGGAAAGACCGAACTTACCAAGACCTTGGCACACTTCCTGTTTGGCAGTGAAGAAGCATTGGTTCAATTGGATATGTCCGAGTTCATGGAACGGCATACTGTCAGCCGGTTGGTGGGCGCTCCTCCAGGATATGTGGGGTATGAAGATGCCGGCCAACTTGACCGAAGCATTACGCCGCAGACCATATTCGATTGTTGTGTTTGATGAGATCGAGAAAGCCCATCCTGAAGCGCACAACATGCTCCTGCAGATCATGGAAGAAGGTCATCTCTCCGACGCGCGCGGGCACAAAGTGGATTTCCGAAATGCGATCATTGTGATGACATCCAATATTGGCGCGGATCTGATCAAACGACAAACCTCCTTCGGATTTACAGTTCAAAAAGATGAGGCAATGGAAGAAAAAGAGGAATACGAAGAAATGCGTAAGAAGCTGCTCGATTCGCTCAAGCGTGTTTTCCGGCCTGAATTTATGAACCGTTTGGATGGAGTGATCGTCTTCCGGGCATTGAACAAGGAAAACATTCAACAGATCGTTACGCTGGAATTGGACAAAGTAGCCGAACGGTTGCAGGAACATGAGATCGTCTTGCATGCCAGTCCGGCAGCCTTGTAGAAGATGGGCGATATGGGTTACGACCCGGATATGGGCGCCCGTCCGCTGCGCCGGATCATCCAACAATAGTGTCGAAGATCCGCTCTCAGATGCACTGCTCTCCGGTGACTTTGAAGATGGCGACGTGGTCCTGGTGGACCTGGCTGAAGGCGATGAGATCGTCCTGAAGAAGGAAGGCCAGGATTTGATCGAACCGGAATTGGAACCATCCAAAAGCTGAAAGACAATGAGAGGAGCCCTAAAAAGCTCCTCTCATTTTGCATACTGGTCTCATCCATCAAAATTTCATCAGGCCATTACATCCAATATTTCTGGTGTAAATGATTCACCAACTCCAACAACCTGTATAATTACACCATGCCCAAAGTACAACATCGCTATGTCTGTCAGGAATGTGGACGGGTTACCGCCCAACCCATGGGACGCTGTCCGCAGTGCGGGGCGTGGAACACGATGGTCGAAGAACTGGTGGAGCCTGAACCAGATATCTCAGTTCGTTCCCTCGGAGGCCTGTCATCGCAATCCAAACCTCGCCGTTTATCCGAAATTGATACCGACGCAGAACCGCGCTGGCATCTTCCCATCGGGGAATTTTCGCGGGTTCTGGGCGGGGGGATCGTCCCGGGCTCGATCGTCCTGGTCGGCGGGGATCCCGGCATTGGCAAATCCACACTCCTGCTGCAATTGGCCGTGGTCATGGCTGCCAAAGCCAAAACCTTGTATGTCTCCGGGGAAGAATCAGAAAAACAGATCCATATGCGTGCGATGCGCCTGATGAAGGATGAACCGGAAAAGAGCAAAAGCCTTAAAGACCTGCTCCTGGTGACAGAAACGAATTTGCAGGCCATCCTGGAACATGTTGGGCAGGTAAAACCATCCATCCTGATCATCGATTCAATCCAAACGGTCTATCTGCCGGACATGCGCTCTTCCGCAGGGTCCGTCTCGCAGGTGCGGGAATGCGCGTCCAGGCTGCGGGAGCTGGCCAAGATGAGCGGCATCACGGTGTTTGTGATCGGGCATGTCACCAAGGAAGGCCTGATCGCCGGTCCGCGTGTCCTGGAACACATCGTGGATACCGTCCTCTACCTCGAGGGCGATCGCTTCCAGAGCTACCGTCTGCTGCGTTGTGTGAAAAATCGTTTCGGTGCGACGTCTGAAGTGGGTGTGTTTGAGATGGTCGAACGGGGCATGGTCGAAGTGGCCAATCCTTCCGAGGCATTTCTGGTCGAGCGGATGATCAATTCACCGGGATCGGCCATCGTGGTCACCATGGAAGGCACCCGGCCCCTGTTGGTGGAAGTGCAGGCGCTGACCAACCATACCAACTTCGGCAATCCCCGCCGTACGCCCAATGGGATCGACTTCAACCGATTGCTGCTGGTGATCGCCGTCCTCACCCGCCGGGCCGGGATGAACCTGATGGAACAGGATGTGTTCGCCAATGTGATCGGCGGTTTACAGATCGATGAACCCGCCGCGGATCTGGCCATGGCCGCCGCCATCGCGTCCTCGTTTCGAGATATCCCGGTCAAAGCGGATACCGTCCTGATCGGGGAAATCGGTCTATCTGGGGAGCTCCGCCAGGCCAGCCAGATGTCTGCCCGCCTGCGGGAAGCCGCCAAACTGGGCTTCAAGACCGCCGTCGTCCCACGCCGGATGAAAGTGTCAGAGCCTTACCCGGATGGGATTCAGGTCATCGAAGCCCGGTCTGTCCGCGAAGCGCTCAACCATGCGCTTGTGCAGGATTGGGCTATGCCAACAGAAAAGAAGAAGACATCAAAGTCAAATCCACCCGATGAATCAGACCCAACCTAACGGTAAAGCAAGGGTCACGAAGCGTGGAAAGAAGATGATTGAAGAAGTAATCCATTTATACTTAGTTACTTTGAAGTAAATCGCTAAGCAGGAGTAAAGTATGAATCCCATTCAGGTATTCTTACGTCAACGACCAATTTAAACGTCCGGCGTAACCACGCTGTGGAACACGCCACCATCCATATCCTGAGCCAGCAACATCCCACCCGCGCCATATCGGGCTACTCGGATATGCATGGATTTTGGATCATTGGATCGATTCCCGGGGAGGATATCCGCCTGGCTGTGGATGAAGCGATCAAGCGGTTGCAGGGTGGAGAATCCCGCCTGGCATATCATCCCAATTGCGGAACGAATTTTGTCACCACCGGGGTGATGGCCGGGCTGGCCGCCTGGCTCGCCATGTTGGGTTCGGGTAGAAAAATGTCAGATAAACTGGATCGGCTTCCGACCGTGTTCATCTTCTCCACCCTGGCCGTCATCGCCGCCCAACCGCTGGCTGCCCGGGTGCAGATCCATGGCACAACCGCATCCGACCTGGGAGAATATCATCTGCTTAGAATAGAGGATGTTTCCCGCGGCTCCATCCAGGCTTACCGAATCATTACCACGTCCAGGTAGCGAAGGAAATCATGGATCAACCGAGAGCGGAGTTTTACCCTAAAACTGTCCCGCCCCAGAAGCTGCCGAGGGCCATCGTATACGCCGGCTTTTTTATTCGCTTTGGCGCGTTCCTGGTCGACAGCATCCTGTTCGGCGTCTTCTTCTGGATCGTTTCGCAAGTAATTGGACTGTTCATGGGCGCCCGCATCTCGGGGATCATGCAACTCAGCGGCTTCAATCCCGGGAGTTCGGGTATCCCACCCGAGCTGATCGGCAGTATGGTCGATCTGTTCTTCGTCACATTGGTCGTTAATCTCGTGCTGTCCTGGTTGTACTTCGCCTCGTTTGAAAGCTCAGGGATGCAGGCGACGCCCGGTAAACGGTTACTCGGGCTGAAAGTGACCGACCTCGATGGGGACCCGATCAGTTTCGGTATGGCAACCGGCCGGTTTCTGGGAAAAATTCTGTCAACCGCGATTCTTCTGATCGGCTACCTGATGGCAGCATTCACGGCGAAAAGACAGGCACTGCATGACCTCATCGCCGGGACTGTGGTCATCATGCGCCAGGAATAGGTTGTAAAGATGTCTGATGTCAAAGCGAACATACACATACTCCACGGCGATGATGAAGTGGCCATGAATCAGTTCGTCGCTCAACAGATTCAATCGCTGGGCGATTCCGCCATGGCAGATGTCAACACTTCCCGGCTGGATGGGAAAACCAGTTCAGAGGATGAGCTGTACAACACGGTGATGGCCACTCCTTTCTTCAGCGCCAAACGCCTGACCATCGTGACCAATCCGCTTCACCGGCTGGAAAGTAAAAAAGCTGGCGACGAAGCCACTTCCGGGGTCGAATCTGGGAAAACCAAGGAAGCACGTCAACGATTTTTACAGCTTCTTGAAACCCTGCCGGAGACTACCCTTTTGATCCTCGTTATCGAAGATCATCAAAAATGGCGGGCAGGCGGATTCCAATGGGAGTCGTTGACGGATCGGCATTTCTTGATGAAATGGGCTGCCACACAAAAAGAGCGAGTGGCCATCCATGGTTTCTCGCTGCCTTCCGGTCGGGAGATGCCAACCTGGATCCAGAAAAAAGCGAAAGAGCTCGGCGGGCAGATATCTCTGCCTGGCGCGGTGGAATTGGCGGAATATGTCGGTTCGGATACCCGCCTGGCCGTTCTCGAATTGGACAAGCTGATCACCTATGCCAACGGCCGTGAAGTGAGCCCGGATGATGTGATGTCGCTCTCCACCTCCGTCATGTCCGGGAGAATTTGGGATCTTACGGATGCCATCGGTGAACGGGATTCGCGCAAAGCGCTTCAGATTTTCCACCAATTACTTGAGACGCTCGATCTGAGACAGGAGATCTACCCGATGATCATCTGGCAATTCCGCCAGCTTCTCCTTGGGATGCGAAGTGGTCAGCAACGGTGGCGGTCTCGCCGACTTGATGCAGGACCTTAAAATCGCAGAATTCCAGGCGAAAAAGCTATTCCCCCAGGTTCAGCGATTCAAATTATCGCAGCTAAAACGGGCTTATCGCAAACTGATGGAGATCGAAGAAGAGAGCAAGGGCGCCGCAGAGAAAGCCGGCAGCGGGGATTTGAGCGTGCTCATTGATCAGCTCATCGTTGATCTGGCCGGATGAACTCAGCGCACCATCCAGGGGAGATCCGATTTACCGAGATGCACACCGGCTGGGTCCTCTGCCCAAACCCCGGCAATCCTGTTATGGCAATCCGGGCAGGTACCCTCACCTGTGATATGGTATTCATTTACGCTGTAGCCGGACCGTCCGACCAGTAATCGGGAACAGGATGGGCAGTAGGTGTTTTCCATCGAACCCACCTTCCCCGGTAGATTTCCAGCATACACATAATGCAATCCGGCTTCCTGGCCGATGTCTGCGGCGACCTGCAGTTCATGCGCCATGGTAGCCTTGCTGCCGAACATTTTATAATCAGGATGGAAGCCAGTCACATGCCAGGGAATATCATCCGATACCGAGCGGATGGCGCGAGCCGCATCCCATAACTCTTCGGGGGAATTGTTGTATTCGGGGATCACCAGCGTCACCACTTCCACCCACAATCCCAATTCATGCGCATGCGCAATCGAGTCGAGCACATGCGAGAGGACGCCGCCCATCGCCCGGTAATTAGGGTCACGCATTGATTTGAGGTCGATCTTGTATCCATCCAACACCGGATGCAGGTAATCGAGTGCTTCAGGTGTGGCGTAGCCGTTGGAGATCATCACGGTATGCAGTCCGTTTAACTTCGCCACCGAAAAAATATCCCGTGCCCATTCCGCCGTGATGATCGGTTCATTGTAAGAACTGGCAATGATCTTCGCCCCGGATTGGATGGCCAGCCTGACAAGCTCTTCGGGAGAGACCTTGTGGAACATCCCGGTGGTCGTGTCCAGATTCGGATCACGCAATACCTGGCTGGTATGCCAGTTCTGGCAGAAATCGCAATGGAAATTGCATCCGAGCATGCCGAAGGTCAGGGCTTCCTCGCCGGGAAGAAAATGGCTGAACGGCTTCTTCTCGATCGGATCGACGGCAATCCCCGCGGTGTACCCCCACGGAACGCGTAATGTCCCCTGTTGATTGAAACGGACGCCGCAAATTCCCCTTTTCCCGGGGTGGAGCAGGCAGCGGTGCGCGCAGGCAGTGCAGCGCAGGTTTCCCTCGCCCAACGACTCAGACAGGGCGCCGTCGATCGTCATCTGATCCAGTATTGAGCGTATCTCAGACATGCCTTGATTATACGACTGACTTTTCGATCAGCGTGGGCGGTTTATAGGATGTCGATTAAAATATCTCCATGGATATGAATCAACCGAACCAACCTATTCCCGCTGCCACCAGATCAGAGAATGAAAATTGGGCGATCCTGGGTCATTCCTGGGCGGTCCAGATGCTGCAGGAACATCTGCGAAGCGGACAGGCCCGGCATGCGTATCTAATCACCGGACCGGAAGGTGTCGGACGCCGCTCTCTGGCTTTGCGGTTTATCCAGGCCATGAACTGTCCCGAATCCGCGGGTTCCGGCATACCCTGTCTGAAAGCCGATTGCCGGTCTTGCCGCCAGATCGATGCGATGCAGCATACTGACCTGAAAGTGATCACTCCACCGGAAGGGAAGACGGAGATATCGATCGATTCGGTGCGCGAACTTCAAGCGTTTCTGATGCTAGCTCCTTACGAAAGCCCCTTCAAGGTGGGGTTGTTGGTCGGATTCCAACGCGCCACCATTCAAGCCCAGAACGCGTTATTGAAGATACTCGAGGAGGCGCCTGAACGCGCCCGCCTGATCCTGACCGCAGACAGCGCTGAAAATCTGCTGCCAACCATCGTCTCACGCTGTGAACTGATCCGGCTTCGCCCGCTGTCTTTGGGCGTGGTGGCTGAAGCGCTGCAAACCCGTCTGAACCTGGATGCGGAAAAATCCGTCCTGCTGGATCATCTGACAGGTGGACGATATGGTTATGCCATTCGGCTTGTCAGAGATGAATCGCGACTGACTCGCCGCGAGGAAGATATCCAGGACCTGGTGCGTGTGATGAATGCCAGCCTCAAGGATCAATTCCAATACGTGGATCAACATTTTCCCAAACGGCTCGAATTGGCCATCTTGCGCCAGCGGGCAAAAGAGACGGTATTAAACTGGCAGAGCCTCTTCCGGGATGTGCTATTGCATTCGTCCGGATCCACCTCTCCCCTGATGAACATCGACTTCGCCAGCATTGTGGAAAGCCTCTCGAATAAGATCTCCCCTGCGGAAGCCGAGGCATGGATCTCTGCCTGTGACACAGCCTTACGCCGGATCGACGGCTATTGCGCCGTCCGCCTGACGATGGAGAATTTATTGATGGGTGATTCGATTGAACAATGAATTGATCCTGTCTGACATAATGCAGGATCTGGGATTGGCATATCGATACCTCCCCAGCACAGGATCCACCAATGATGATGCCCGAATCTGGCTGGATGAAGGTGCGGCAGACCTGTCGATCGTGGTGGCTGATGAGCAGACCAAAGGCCGTGGGCGTTTCGAGCGCAAATGGCACACACGGGCAGGCGCAGCCCTGGCCAGCAGCCTGATCCTGCTACCCACCGAACAGGAACGTCCGCTGATCCACCTGTTTTCCCCCATGACCGGAATAGCGGTGGCTGCGACCCTGGAAAAGCTCTTCGGACTTCATCCGCAGATCAAATGGCCGAACGATATTCTTCTGTCTGGAAAAAAGGTGTGTGGAATCCTCTCCGAAACCGCCTGGATCGGATCTGAGTTGAAGGGCGTGGTCATCGGGACCGGCATCAATATCACGCCGGATGCCATCCCGCCCGGAGAGACGATGAACCTGCCCGCCACCTGCGTCGAGGCGGAAGCCGGCCGTCCGGTGGATCGCTGGCTCGTCCTGCGGGAGTACCTGGCGCAGATGATCCATTGGCGAAGCCAATTGGGCAATGCGCGATTTTTTTGATTTCTGGCGTTCTCATCTGGCGTACCTCGGAGAGGAAGTGGAAATCCAGGGCAACCTTGAGAAGAATGTAACTGGTATTTTGGAGGGTGTTGCGGAGAATGGGGATCTGCTCATCCGATCGGATCAACAACGTATTCAGATCAGGGTGGGGGATGTCCATTTGCGGTTGCGTCCATAATAACTTGTGGTATATTGATATGAGCAAAGCATGGGAGGATCGTGATGTACAATCAACCGCCGGAAGAACTGCCAGAAGAAACGCAAAAATCATCTCCATTCTTTTCCATGGATCAACCTGTCTTCACCTCTGCGATGAGTGAGGAGCAGCCAGAACGAGCGGGGTTGTTCGGTTTGACACCCGTTCAACGGTTCATTATCATGCTGCTGATCTTCATTATGACCTGTGTTCTGGGCAGTCTGTGCCTGCTGATGACGGGCAAAGTCGTCCTGCCGATGTAATGTTATATGATCAAATCAAAAGCGAGCGCTGTGCTCGCTTTTTTTATTTCCTCGATCTGATTTGGAGATGTATGTAGGGGCGACCGGCCGGTCGCCACTACGGTTATGATGAGACGTGGGCATCTGGGAGTAGGAGGCATAGCCTCCTACTCCCAGAAATGAAAAAGCCCGGGCTACTCCTTCTGTTTGAGCAGAAAATGATCGTGCCCGGGCGCAAAGAATTTTGTCCATCCCCCGACCCCTTCCAGCGACGAAGATTTAAAAATTAATCCTTTCGCTGGAAGGGGAGAATTACTTTTCTGGAAGAAGGGCGTCTTTGACGCCCTTCTTCCAGATGCCAACATCCCAGAACAATAAATGGCCGGGAATTAACCAGATGCAGTAGGGGCGACCGGCCGGTCGCCCCTACATGGTTCGACATAAGATGGGCACGAAATACGTATTGAGAGACGTGGGCATCTGGGAGTAGGAGGCTATGCCTCCTACTCCCAGAAATGAAAAAGCCCGGGCTATTCCTTCTGTTTGAGCAGAAAACGATTATGCCCGGGCGCCATCACCCAAATGATGCAATAGGGGCGACCAGTCGGTCGCCCCTATGAGTTTATTCCATGAAAACCAAATCCTATGGCTGGCCGAAGATGAGCTTGATCCCGCCCTTGTACTCCATCCCTGAATCCAACTTGCAGTTGGGCGGAGTCAACTTGGTCGCAGTCTCGCCCCCATTCGAAAGCCGCAAATTGTAGACCTGGTCCGGATCCATCAGGTAATCCGCGTACCCGGGATCAATCGAAGGTTTGAGACCCGTGTAAAAATGGTCCTCGCCACCCTGCCAGGTCACGATCACTTCCACACCGGGCACAGGCTTACCGGCCTTATCGATCACATAGACCTGCAGCAGATTCATGATCTCCAGGTCGCAGGGACCCTTGCGGTCTTTCAACACATACGGGTCACCGGGCAACTGGTCAAGCGGTTTGAGGGTTGGGAAAATCACTTCCTCTGTGGACTCCACTTCAGCGGTGACCGTTGTATCCAACGTCGTGGACAGTGTGGGGAGCTCCGTTATGACCGGTGTGAGCGTTGATCTCAGCCGCATCTGCTGTCGGCGCGACCGTCAATTGGATGGGATTCTCGTTCATGGCCGCTGCCAGCAAGGCCAACCCGCGCGCTTCCTGCGCCAGTCCGCCCTGCGCGATGGTCTGCTGCGCCTGAGCTGCCAGCACCTGTACCGGGTCGGCGTCCTTGAGCAATTCCAGCCTGGCTTTTGCCCGTCCCATATCTCCCCGAGCCTGATAAGAGGCGGCGATCAATCCCCGGTAGATGTCCTTTTGTTTTGTCCCGAGCATGGATGGATTGATATTCACGTATTCCACCGGGCTGAGGACCAGGGATACCAATAATCCCGCGGCCAGGCCGAGGATCAATCCCGTGACAATAAACAGGCAGCCGCCGCGCTCTCTCATGGCGTGACTCCCGCGGGGGGGTATCAATTACCAGCGGTGCGGGACCCTGCAGGTCCTGGATGAGGTTGCTGATCAATTCAAGGTCGTGGATGGAATATCCCGCAGAACGGGCATAGGTGATCATCGAGGTGGACACATCGAGCGGGGAGCCGCTTTCCAATTGCTCGAGCCGGTCCGCAGCCAATTTGATGATCCCCATCACGGTCGTACACTTCCGCCACCATCAACACATAATCCGCTTTGAAATCCTGTCTCAATGACCGGAGCGGATTGGTTGATTCCAGAGATAGGCTTCAGACCCCAGCCAAAATACAGAGCCGAGCCCGGCGCCCACAAGGATCATGATGAAGAAGAGCAGTTTTCGGCCCATGGATTACTTAACGCTCATTTTAACATTGGAATTCGCACGCCGCGCTCGCGGGCAGCTTTGATCGCTTCCGGATAACCGGCGTCGACATGACGGGCCACACCCATTCCGGGGTCGGACGTGAGCACGCGCTGTAATCGGCGGGCTGCTTCGGGGGTGCCATCCGCCACGATCACCTGCCCGGCGTGCTGGCTGTACCCGATCCCAACCCCACCGCCGTGATGGAAGCTCACCCAGGTGGCCCCGTTAACGGCGTTGATCAATGCATTCAAGATCGGCCAGTCGCTGACCGCGTCGGTGCCATCCAGCATCGCTTCCGTCTCCCGGTTGGGTGAAGCAACCGACCCTGCGTCAAGATGGTCTCTGCCGATCACGATCGGCGCTTTGACAATTCCCTTCGCCACCAGGTCGTTGAATGCCAGACCGGCTTTCGCCCGATCTCCGTAACCCAGCCAGCAGATCCGAGCCGGCAGCCCCTGGAAAGGCACCTTTTCACGCGCCATTTTCAGCCAGCGCTGGAGATGTTCATCTTCCGGGAACAGTGCGGCCACCGTTTCATCGGTGCGGTAAATATCTTCCGGATCGCCTGATAGCGCCACCCAGCGGAAGGGGCCATTTCCTTCACAAAATAAAGGCCGAATGTAAGCTGGGACAAACCCGGGAAATTCAAAAGCATCGGTAACCCCATGATCATAGGCGCGTTGACGCAGGTTGTTGCCATAATCAAACACTTCTGCGCCCAGCCGTTTGAAGTCCAGCATGGCTCGCACATGGGCAGCCATGGATTGATACGACCGTTTTTCGTATTCACGCGGATCTGATTTGCGCAATTCGTCTGCTTGCTGCACATCAAGCCCGGCTGGAACGTACATCTGCACATCATGAGCAGGCGTCTGATCGGTCACCACATCGGGAACCACTCCCCGCAAAACCAGTTCGGGGTAGATCTCGGCCGCGTTGCCGATCAATCCGATCGAACGCGGCTCGCCTTTTTCTGTGCATTCCTGCACCAGGGTCATAGCTTCTTCGAGCGTATCCACCACTGTATCGATATACCCGATCTCTTGCCGGCGGCGGGCGTGTTCGGGGTCCACTTCCACGACCAGCCCGACCCCTTCATTCATGGTGATGGCCAGTGGCTGCGCGCCGCCCATCCCGCCCAGACCGGCGGTGAGGACAAATTTACCCTTGAGGGATGGCCAGCCTTTTTGTTTTGCCAGCGCAGCCAGGGTCTCGTAAGTGCCCTGCAGAATGCCCTGTGTGCCGATGTAGATCCACGATCCGGCCGTCATCTGGCCGTACATCATCAGCCCGCGGGCGGATAGCTCATCAAAATGTTCCTGGGTGGCCCAGTGCGGCACCAGGTTGGAGTTGGCGATCAGGACCCGTGGCGCGTCGGAATGGCTCTTGAAGATGGCCACCGGTTTCCCGGATTGCACCAGCAGGGTCTCGTCATTTTCCAAATTAATTAATGATTCAAGGATGGCGTCGAATGCGTCCCAGGAGCGGGCTGCTTTTCCCCGCCCGCCATAGACCACCAATTCGAGCGGTTTTTCTGCCACTTCCGGGTCCAGATTATTCTGGATCATGCGGTAGACCGCTTCGGTCTGCCAGGATTTACAGGTGAGTTGTGTGCCGCGCGGGGCGCGGACAGTGCGGGGACCGGACATGGACAGAACCTCCGAAATCAGGATACCCCCCCATTATAAACGGAAACGAGAAGACGGCTATTTGGATGCTCATGACTTTAAATAAAAAATCAGCCTGCGCGTGGCAGGCTGATTGAGGTACATTATTTTCCGGTTTGAACTTCCAGCTTGAGGCTCAGACCATCTTCACTGACATCCGCTTCGAGGAACTTCACTTCGCCATTCGATCTGGTCACCGAATCGGTCAATGATTTTGCCATCTCACGATTGGCTTTCACCACCCGGGGATCATCCATTGAGACACCGGGGAAATCCACGGCAGTGATCTCCACCAACAGCACATCTTCCGACGCTCTAAAAGCAAGATCCATATTGCCTTTTACTTCCTCACCGGTAGAATTTTCCATGGTCCCATAAACACGGACGAAACCATCGTTGAATTCCACTTTGGACACGGATTTCAACATTTCATCGTCATCCTTAACCCGATTGGATGTCGAGGTCGCGATCATATCGTTAAGCTCGGTCTCTGAAAGCGTAATGCCCACAGTGGCTTTATCACCGTTGATAGCTAACCCGCCCATGGTACAGGCCAGAGAAGACAGGATCAGCGTACCAATAACCAGTATTATTTCTATTGAAGACTTTTTCATTGCGTTTTCTCTTTCATCATTTTATTTTTATCTATGCTATGTACGCGCCTGGTCGTGATAAGTTGTATGTCCCTGAAATGAATAAATCCCCTTCAGTTTGAAGAGGATTTATGATCGATCTATTTTGAACTAGTACGATTATTCAGCTTCGATGATCTCGATGCTGTGGAGTTTCGCGCCGGGATGGGTGGGACGCTGCGGATCGCGAACCGGGATCGACATCAACACATCCAGACCTTCGACCACTTTGCCGAACACAGTGTGTTTGTTGTCCAGCCAGGGTGTGGGAATATGGGTCAGGAAGAACTGGCTTCCGTTAGTGTTGGGGCCGGCGTTGGCCATCGAGAGGATCCCCGGCTGGTCATGCTTCAGGGACGGGTGAAATTCATCGCGGAATTTGTAGCCTGGTCCACCCATGCCGGTGCCGGTCGGATCGCCGCCCTGCGCCATAAAATCAGGAATGACCCGGTGGAAAATGGTGTCGTTATAAAAGCCTTCCCGTGCCAGGAAGACAAAATTATTGACGGTGGTGGGGACTTTATCTGCGAACAGTTGAACGGTGATATCGCCTTTTTCCGTCTTGAAGACCGCGCTGTATTTCTTCTTGGCGTCGATGGTGTAATCGGGTGCTTTGTTCCATTGCATGGACATTGTGGTCATGGGTGATCCTTTCGGGTTTGGTATGGAGATCGGAGATCAGATATCGGATATCTGATCTCCACGTTCTATTCTCTGATCTCCAGTTTCTAATTCTGATTTCTGATTTCTGATTTCTAGTTTCCAATTACTAGTTTCCAGTTACTAGTTTCTGATCTCTGATCTCTGATCTCTGATCTCTGATCTCACAGATTAAACCGGATATTCAACACATCGCCATCCTTGACGATGTACTCTTTGCCTTCCAGGCGCAGCTTGCCTTTCCCTTTGGCTTCCACCAACCCGCCAAGCGTCATCAGCTCATCGTAAGCGACCACCTCCGCGCGGATGAAGCCTTTCTGCAGATCGGTGTGGATCTCGCCCGCCGCTTCTGGCGCGGTCGCACCGCGATGGACGGTCCAGGCCCGGCACTCATCCTCACCTGCGGTGAAGAAGGATTGCAGACCCAGCAGATCATACGAGAGCCGGATCATACGATTCAAGCTGGGTTCCTCGATGCCGTATTCCTGGAGGAACAGCAGCATTTCATCGGGCGGCAGTTGAGCGATATCCATCTCCAGCTTGCCCTGCAATGCGACGATCTGGGAATGTTTATGAGAGTAATCAATGGCGGGAGCGGCCTGGCCTTCGGACAGATTCAGGACGATCAGCAGAGGTTTACGCGAAAGGAAACCAAAGCCGGAAAGGATCTTGTCTTCTTCAAGGCTGATGTCCATATCCCGCAGTGGAATTTCTTCCTGCAGACCGGACTGGAAACGGGTGAACAGTTCATGCTCACGCTCGATCAGCGTTTTGTCCCGTCCCGCGCCTTTTTTGCGTTCTTCCACCAGGCGTTCCAACTTGCGCTCCACCGCGATCAAGTCGTTAAGGATCAGTTCGCTGTCCATGGCGAGGATATCCCGCTGTGGGTCGACAGAGCCGGCGGGATGAGGTACTTCATCGGATTCGAAGCAGCGAACCACATGTATGAACCCATCCATCTGGGTAAGCTGATTCAATAAGGCTCCGCCGATTCCGGTCTTGCCGGCTGAACCATCCAGACCGCCGATGTCCACGTAGGTCACCTTGGCGTAGATGGTCTTTTTCGGTTTAAACATGGCCGAGAGCTTATCCACCCGTGGATCGGGAACATCCACCACAGCGGTGTGCATTTCCAGCTTGCCGCTCACCGCACCGGTGGGTATGCTGCCACGAGTCAGCGCGTTGAAGAGAGTTGTCTTTCCAGATTGGGGTAATCCGATGATACCGAGCTTCATGTTCACATCCTGAAAGAAAGGCGGGGCTTGACCGCGCTGTGTGAATTGGATATACTTCGCATTGAGATTTTGCCGAAGTGGCGGAACAGGCAGACGCGCACGACTCAAAATCGTGTACCTTCGGGTATGTGGGTTCAATTCCCACCTTCGGCACCAGTATTATAACATACGCCCCTCCATCATTCTGGACGGGCGTCCTTCTTTAAATCTTCACCTTATTGTATAATTGTTACAATACATTCATTCTTTAAGGAGAAGTACAATGACCCGCAAGCTCGCATCGTTTCTCTCGCTGTTGATCATCTCCGTATTCCTACTGACTGCCTGTGCGCCGGCAGCCACCCCAATCCCCACCCAGCCACCCATCCCAACCGAGATCCCGGCGACCGCAGTTCCGCCCACCGCAGAACCCACGGCCAAACCAGCACCCGCCAATCCGGAATTGATCCTGGCGACCACAACCAGTACCCGCGACTCGGGTTTGCTGGATGTCCTTCTGCCGGAATTTGAAGCTCTCACAGGTTACCAGGTCAAGATGGTCGCAGTCGGCACCGGCCAGGCGCTCAAGATGGGCGAAGAAGGGAACGCGGATGTGCTGCTGGTTCACGCGCCCAAATCTGAATTGGACTTTATGGAAAAAGGATTTGGAAAAGACCGGTTCCTGGTCATGCACAATGATTTCGTGATCGTGGGACCTTCCGCCGACCCGGCCGGGATCAAAGGAATGGCTTCCGCGGTGGAAGCGTATCAGAAGATCAGCGAAACCAAATCCATGTTCGCTTCACGGGCAGACGATTCCGGTACGCACAAAGCTGAACTGGCGCTGTGGAAGTCCGCCGAGATCACCCCTGAAGGTGACTGGTATCTGCAGACCGGTCAGGGAATGGGCGACACCCTGCGAATTGCTTCAGAAAAGGGCGCTTACACCTATACCGACCGCGCCACCTATTTGGCCACCAAGGATACCCTCGAGTTGGATGTCCTTGTGGAGGGCGACAAAGTATTGTTGAATATCTACCATGTCATTACCGTTAATCCCGGAAAATGGATGCTGGTCAATTATGATGGCGCCATCGCTTTCGCAAAATTCATGACCATGCCTGATACTCAGGCAAAAATTGCAGAATTTGGGTTGGATAAATTCGGTGAGCCCCTGTTTATCGCCGACGCGGGTAAGTCTGAGGATGCTGTAAAATAGACCTTCATGCAGAATATTTTCGATGGTGTACTGAAGGCGTTTGAGCTACTGATCCAGGGTGATCCACAGGTGATGCGGATCACCCTGCTTTCGTTGCAGGTGTCCGGTTTGGCTACGGCTATCAGCCTGGTGCTTGGTCTTCCGCTGGGCACCTTCCTGGCGCTGGCGCGATTCCCCACCCGCCGATTTTGGATCAGCCTGGTCAACACCGGGATGGCGTTGCCCCCTGTGGTGGTCGGCCTGGTGGTATCGATCTTCCTCTGGCGCAACGGTCCGCTCGGTTTTCTGAGGATGATCTACACTCCCGGCGCGATGGTGGTGGCCCAGGTGCTGATCGCCTTCCCGGTTTGCGCCGGGCTAACTCTGACTGCCTTGCAGCAATTGGATCCACGCCTTCAGAACTCAACTGCTCGGATTGGGCGCTTCCCGTCTTCAGATGATCTTCCAATTATGGAAGGAAGCCCGCTTGCCTTTGATTGCCGCGTTGATCGCCGCATTCGGAAGCGTGATCTCTGAGGTGGGCGCATCCATGATGGTAGGCGGAAATTTGCTTAACTCGACCCGGGTATTGACCACTGCCATCGTCCTCGAAACCAGCAAGGGGTTATTCGCCTCCGCGATTGCGTTGAGTCTGATTTTGTTGTTGATCGCGTTCGCCGTCAACCTGGCACTCACCACCATCCAGCAGAGGCGAAAATGACAGCTCCCCATCCCTTACTGCAGATCCGAAACTTGAAAGTGGAGGCGGGGGGCGAGACCATCCTCGACCTGCCCGAATTGGATATCCTGCGCGGCGAAGTGCTGGTGGTCCTCGGACCCAACGGCGCTGGCAAGAGCACCCTGCTGCTGGCAACCGCCCGTCTGATCCAATCGGCCAGGGGATCCGTCACACTGGTCGATTTACCTGACCTGTCCGATCTGGCATTCCGCCGGAGGGTGGCGACTGTTTTCCAGGCGCCCCTATTGTTGGATGAAACGGTCTATCAGAATGTTGCTGCCGGGTTGCATTTCAGGGGAGTACCCAAAGACATTCAGCACGAGAAAGTCACCCGCTGGCTGGACCGGCTTCATATCCGGCACATGGAAAAACGCCGGGCGCGAACACTATCCGGCGGGGAAGCGCAACGGGTCAGCCTGGCCCGGGCATTTTGCCTAGATACAGATCTGATCCTGCTCGATGAGCCGTTCGGCGCGTTGGACGCCCCGACCCGCCTGGAACTGTTGGACGAATTACGCGGGCTCCTGGCAGAAACGAATCAAACTTGTATCTATGTCACCCACGATCTGGATGAAGCCCTGGCGCTGGGCGATCGCGTCGCCGTTTTGTTCAACGGGCATCTGCATCAAATTGACACACCCGAACGGGTCTTCGCAAGACCCGCCAACCAACAACTGGCCGCTTTTGTGGGCGTGGAAACGACCATCCCCGGCGTGGTGATTTCTCATAAAGAGGAATTGGTGCAGGTCAAAGCGGATGGGATTGTCATCGAAGCGATTGGGAATATCCCGATCGGAGCGCATGTCTTTGCCTGCCTGCGCCCGGAAGATATCACCATTTACCGGATGGAAAATGCGCCCGGATCATCGAGCGCACGCAACCGCCTGGTGGGCGTGATCACCCGCCTGGTGAACCAAGGACCACTGATGCGGGTTCAGATCGAGGCTGGTTTCCCCATCTCGGTCCTCATCACCCGCTCTTCTGCTCATGAAATGGGTTTAGCACCAGGGTTGGAAGTGACAGCTGTTTTTAAATCCAGCGCGATCCATCTCATCCAGAGCAAACCGGCATTGTAACTATCCAGCCCGGTTTTTCGCAGGTCAGACGATGACCCTGCCCGTTTCCCCGGTCTCATATCCGGGGAAGCTTTCGATGTACTCGCGCGCCTGGGTTGATTGCAGCCAGGTGATCAATCCCTTCAGCGGCTGTTGATTGGATTTTTCCAAATCCATCACCAGGTCATATCGTTCCCGGGTTAATAGTTGAAAGTCCAACCCGAAGGCTGCCGCGGCCGATTCCAAACCGATGCCAACATCCGCGTTCCCTTCCGCGATCTCCCGGGCGACATCCAGGTGGGTTGCCCTTTCCTGGTCATAGCCTTGGATCTGGCTGGATTGAATGGCCAGCTTCTGCAGCTGCCCGTCCAACCACACCCGGGTTCCGGACCCGTTCTGTCGATTGATCATCCGAACACCGGTGCGGTTCAGGTCCGCCAGTGAGCGAATCTGCTTGGGATTGCCCGCCTGTGTGATCAATCCCAACCGTCGATGCGCGAAGGTGACGACGCGAACAGGTTTGGAGGGCATCAGCTTTTTGATGAAGGGCAGGTTGTAGCTGTCCGTCTCGGCATCCCATAAATGGCAGCCTGCCAGGTCGGCATTGCCCTGTGCGAGCGCCATCAAACCGGACATGCTCCCCACCACCTGGAATAGCAACCCGAAGTCCCCCAGACCGGGATGACCGCCCCCGGCTAATGCATTCACAACCGTATCACTGCTGCCCACCATCCGGATGATATTTCCCGCGGATTTCTCGGAGGTGGTATCCAGTATCCGCCAATGCTCCGTGGCCATGGTCAACGCTTCAGTGATTTCATCAAGGGAATATCCGGCAGTCGCGCATTCCAGCAGGAATTGTTCCGTCCGGATCACCAATCCCGCTTTTCGGAGACCGGATTTCGCACCGGGAACACGGACGCTGCCATCGATGACCACGGTCCCCTTGCCGGGCTGACTGGCGATCAATCCGCTTTTAGCCAGAATGCTGTATGCGCGCTGGACCGTGCCTGGTGTACAATGCCAGCGAACGCTCATCTCGCGCACACCCGGCAGCCCTTCCCCAGGTTTAAGGACGCCGGTGTAGATCTCTTCCCGGATCTGGTCAACAATTTTCTGATAGGTTGCCTGTTCGTTCATGGTTAAAGTATAGCGTACATCCAGACCAGTTTTGAATAAAAAAGGTCCTTGCGATAAAATGAACTGGGGTGATCACCCGCATCAGGATCGATCAGGAAAGGAATCTATGGACACAACCCTCACCTTTTATGGGCACGCCGCCTTTCATCTTTTCACAGCCGGCTTCAATATTCTGATCGATCCATACCTCAAAGGGAACCCTGTATCGCCGGTCAAACCCGAGGAGGTGAAAGCAGATTTCATTGTCGTCACCCACGGACATGGGGATCACATGGGCGATACCATCGCCATCGCGAAAAGAACGGGCGCTACCGTCATCAGCAATGCGGAGATCTGTGATTGGCTGGATAGCCAGGAGGTAAAAACTCACGCCCAACATCTGGGCGGCGGATATCATCATCCGTTCGGTTATCTGAAACTGACCTTCGCTTTGCATGGGTCTGGAATAGACGCTGCCGGGGGAGCGTATGGCGGCAATCCCGCCGGAATGTTGTTAACCACGTTGGGTGGCAGAGAAAATTTATCATGCGGGAGATACCGGTCTGTTTGGGGATATGCGGCTGATCGGTGAAGAGGGCGTGGATGTGGCCATTCTGCCGATCGGGGATAATTACACCATGGGGCCCGATGACGCTCTGCGGGCAGTCAAACTGATCCAACCAAAGGTGGTGATTCCGATCCACTTCAACACCTTTCCGCTATTAAAGCAGGATGTGTCAGCCTGGAAAAATCGGGTTGAGACCGAGACCACCTGCCGTGTGATCATCCTCGCGCCGGGCGATTCCCATACCCTTGTATAACAATGTTCAAATCAAAAGAACCTGGCATCCGCATTGGATTGCCAGGTTTGTTATTTTTTCGAAAGACATCTCTACAAGTATTACCTGAGATTGAATGGATGTTTCGAATTCAGGAATGCCAGGCGGAAAGGGTGAAATTCAGCCAACATTACCCCGCTTTTAACCGCCGGGTCATTGAGCATGATCTCCCTGGCTTGAGTTTCATTTTCCGCGGTGTAGATCACAAGACCAAGGCTGCTGTTCTCCCGGGTTTCCGTTCTTCCGGCTAAGATCAGGATCTTTTCTTCTTCCAGTTTTTCCAGGTATGCAAAGTGATCCGCGATGATGGCGTCTTCCGCTGCAGTCGAACGGGAGAGCATCTCCGGTCGGGAGGGTGTGAGCCGATACAAAAAGCAGGTTCGCACGCCCAATCCTATTCTCCGAAACGAAGCCGCAGATACGAATCATAGCGCGCCGGATGGATCTTGCCATTCTCCACCGCTTCCTTCACCGCGCAGTTGGGTTCATGCTCATGCGTACAGTCTGAAAAGGCGCAATGTTCAACCAGCGGGCGGATCTCGGGGAAATAGCCGTCCAATTCCTCGGGTTCGGTATCCCAGAGTGCCAGGGATTTCAATCCGGGTGTATCCACCACAAATCCGCCATCCTTGAGGGTGAACATTTCGCGCACCACGGTGGTATGTTTGCCCTTGCCAGTCAGGTCGCTGACCTCACGGGCGGCCAATCCAAGACCGGATTCAACCGCATTCAAGAGACTCGATTTTCCAACGCCCGAAGGCCCTGAGAAAGCGGTCAGTTTGTTAACCAGGTGTTCCCGGAGCCGGTCAATTCCCATCCCGGTTTTGGTGGAACTGAATAGGACCGGGTAACCAACCTGCTCGTAAAAACCAAACTGTGATCTGGCTTTTTCCAGACCGATCAAATCCACTTTGTTGAACACGATCAGAGCCGGGATCTCCTGTTTTTCGGCGATAACCAAAAACCGATCGAGCATCCGCAGATGGGGTAATGGATCGGCACAGGCGAAGATCAACACCAATTGATCCACATTGGCCAATAGTATCTGGCGGTGAATTCCACGCGGAGTTGGATCGAGGCGGACCATCATGCTGTGCCTGGGCAGGATCCGCTCCACCATTCCCTTGTGAGCTTCATGCACGGTGAACTCCACATGGTCACCCACCGAAATGAGATCGCTGTGTTCATAAGTCCGCTTCAGTTTTCCGCGCAACTGGCAGGTGACGATATTGCCGCCCGAATTCACCGTGACGAATCCGGATTGGGTCCGGGTTACCACTCCTTCATAGATCGTGGTTTCCCCCATGGATCCTATTTCCGCTTCTTGGGTGTGGCTGATGGTTCTGGTGTGGCTGTGCCGCCGGGCAGGGTGGGGGTCTCAGTGACATAGTAGGTTGTTTCCCACGGGTAGACCCGGCTGATCTGCCCATTGAAGTACAGTTCCACGATACGGCGGAAGATGGGCGCAGACCACTCGCTGCCTTCTCCCTGGAATTCCAACATCACCACAACGGCGATATCGGGTTTGGCGGGGTTATTCGCGTCGGTGTATCCGGCAAACCATGCATGTGACTGATCTCCGACCGATGTCTCGGCGGTTCCGGTCTTCCCGTAGATCGGGATCTGCATTCCGGTAAATGTCCGGTGGGCGGTGCCGCGGGGGGCAGCGACCACCATCCGCATGGCTTCCTGGATCACCTTCAAGTTTTCGGGTGATACCGGTAATTTTCCTCGTACCTCCGGCTTGAATTCGAAGGTGGGATCGCCATCCGGAGGTGCGATCTTCTCGATGATCTGCGGGGTGTAGAGCGTGCCGCCATTTCCAACCGCGGCAACAAAATTAGCCACCTGGAGGGGCGTGACCAGCAGGGTCCCCTGACCGATGGCAATGTTGGTCGCATCGCCTTCTGTTTCCACATTGGGGATATTCCCAACATCCTCAGCCACAGCATCAATACCGGTGGCGGAGCCTAAACCAAATCCGCGCGCCATATCCGGGATGGCGGTGCCAAGACCCTTGCGGAACAAGTCCAGCCCGATGTGCCAGAACCAGGGATTACAGGACCGCATCAAGCCTTCCTGCAAGTTGAGCATACCTGATGCCGGAAGCTCTTTTTTGTACGTCCAGTCATACAAGACCACATCCGGCAATTCGGTGAAATCGGATGTGCAGTTGAGGGTGCTTTCTTTGGTATACAGCTTACTTTCAAGAGCCGTGGCCATGGTGATGATCTTGAATACCGACCCGAGGGGATATTGTCCTTGAGTCGCCCGGTTCACCAGTGGTTGACGTGGATCCGATAAAGCTTGACCCAGAAATTGGAAATTGACATTGTTTGGATCGAACAAATTTGGATCGAAATCAGGCACAGACGCCATGGCGAGAACTCTGCCGGTATTCCTTTCGAGAACCACCGCCGAGCCTGCGAATCCAGCCAGGGCTTGCTGCATCCCAACCTGCAGATCCTTGTTTAAGGTCGTATAGATCGATTGCGATTTGACCGGTTCAACGGATGCCAGCCTGGTTACGATCTGACCCTGCGGATCGATCACGTACAGATTTCCGCCATGGGTCCCGGCCAGTTTATCTTCACCCCAGCCTTCAATCCCTGAAACGCCCACTTTCTCATCACCGAGATACCCTTTACGGCGATACTCGTCCAATTCTTCTGCAGGAACCAATTGGACATAACCTGTGGTCTGCGGAGCAACACCGCCTTCATAATAGAAGCGGGTATTGTATGGGGTGATCAAAGCCCCGCTGGTATTGGCCAATGCGCCTGCGTAATCCAGGTACCGGTCATTCGTGGTTTCGCCCACCATGATGTAGTAATTTTCAGTTCCGAAATACCGTGATCGGATCCAGGGCGCGGGGATGCCGGTCATTCTGGAAAGCCAGAGCAGCAGATTTCCCTCAGAGTCCGGCAGGATATTGGTCGGTACCAAGCCGAGCGCCACCGCGTCGGTTTGGGCTGCGATGGCGGCTCCATTCAGGTCGTAGATGTTTCCGCGCGCGGGAATTTTCACATCCAAAGAAAGCCTGTTTCCGCCTTTGAGTTCGGGCAGGATCAAGCCATCTTCCCATTCCACCAGCCAGTATCCTTTTTCCTGATCAAGGTACATCGTGATGTCCCTTTGAATCTCACCCAGCAAAACGGTTTTGTAGGTGATTCGATAGGCCACCTGTGAGCGGGTTGGATTCGTCAGGCTGGATAGAATGGTGTAATCCAGACTCTGCATCGTCATATTGATCGCGATATCTTTGTATTTTGCGGTGAAATCATCCTGGTTGATGGCGTCTTTACTGAGTTGAGTTAAAACGCTATACATCTTGGAATAGTCTTCCGTTTTCCAGGCATCCAGGAAATACTTCGCGGCGGATTCCGGGTCGGGCACGCGGGTCGTCACCACTTCCGGGGTTGGCAGGGTATCGACCGGCGCGGCGCCATTTGGGGTTGGTTCGGTTCCAGCTTTGGGTGAACATCCTGTTACAAGGAATGCCAGGATGAGGATCATTCGCCAAAATTTCATGAGAATCTCCTACGTCGATCCATAATCTCCTAAGATCGTTTGATAGACAGGGCAGTCATATTCCAAATGGTGCTGGCAGGCTGCCGGAACATCTTCTTCCATTTTAAACCCGAATTGGGCGAGTCTTTTTACCAGGTGGCACAAGGGCAAACCCATGACGCTGGCGTAACAACCCGCCATCCGTTCAACCGGGTGAAAACCTGCATGTTGGATCGCGTACGCGCCGGCTTTATCCATTGGATCGCCGGTCGCGACATAGGTGTTGATTTCATCGTCTGAATATGCCCGCATAGGCACATTGGTTGAACAGAGATCCGTGGTCAGCTCTCCACCCTTGACCCAGGCCAGGCTGATGGCCGTGAGCACCTGGTGAGTTTTCCCTCTCAAGAGGGTGAGCATTTCCTTTGCATTATGCTCATCCCGAGGTTTACCCAGAATCATTCCGTCTAAAACCACGATCGTATCAGACGCGAGTACAAGCTGGTTTTTCGGAAAACCCATGGATTCCGCCAGTTTCACCGCCGCTTTAGCTTTGGTCTCTGCCAGACGGCGAACACAAACAGCCGGTTCTTCGTTCGGCATGGATGTTTCGTCTACGTTGACCGGTAAAACAACAAAGGGTATTCCGCTCAAAGCCAGCAAGTCTCTCCGGCGCGGAGAATTTGACGCAAGTATGATCGAATGCATAATCGATTTTTGATTCTAACACAGACTTCCCCTATTATTTGACCTGCGGGTGTTGTAAAATGACCTTACATCTTTCCAGGAGGCCGTCAATGAAAGCGCTGCAAGATCGTATACAAGAGAGTGGTAAGTATCTGGGGAGGGGAATTCTTAAGGTCGATAGCTTTATCAATCATCAGGTGGAACCTGGATTGATGGACGAATGCGGACGGGAGTTCGCGCGTATATTCAAGGACGTCAAACCAACCCGGGTATTAACGGCGGAGATCTCAGGGATCGCGCCTGCGTTGATGGCCGGAAAACACCTCAACGTTCCGGTTGTGTATGCCCGGAAAACCAAGCCAATTACCATGCCCGATACGGTCTATCTGACGGTCGCGCCATCCCATACCAAGGGAAATATGACCGAATTGATCGTCTCGCCGGAATATCTTTCGGGGGGCGAACGTGTTTTGATCATCGACGACTTTCTGGCGTCGGGTGCGACGATTCTCGGACTGGTTCGGCTGGCGGAAGCGGCCGGAGCCGTCCTGGTTGGGATCGGCGCGCTGATCGAGAAATCGTTTGAAGGCGGGCGTGAAGCCCTGGCGTATTTGGGTGTGCCGGTCGTATCGCTTGTATCCATCAGCCGGATGGATGAGACCGGCATCTATTTCAACGAATAATCCTTCCCGTCGAAAGAGCTAATTCAGATCTTATGCCAGCCAACTCCATAGCCATCCTCGATTTTGGATCACAATATTCGCAATTGATCGCCCGCAGGGTTCGGGAGTGCGCGGTTTACTGCGAGCTTTTCCCGTGGGATTCTCCAGCCGATCAGGTCAATGCCATTAAGCCGGGCGGATTTATCCTCTCGGGTGGTCCCAATTCTGTCTATGAACCGGGTGCGCCGCAGGTGCCCGCCTATGTGCTGGATTCAGGATTGCCGATTCTGGGAATCTGTTACGGCATGCAAACCCTGGCGCACAACCTGGGCGGCAAAGTGGCTCCTTCCGGCGAGAAGGAATTTGGGTTTGCGGAGATCGATGTCCAACAAACTTCCGCCTTCCTCCCGGGTGGTAAGTATCCGGTCTGGATGTCGCATGGCGACCGGCTGGAAGCCGCCCCGCCCGGATTCCGCGTCCTGGCGACCTCGCCAAACAGCCCGTATGCGGCCATCGCAGATGAATCCCGTAAAATTTTCGGCGTCCAATTTCATCCGGAAGTTCGTCACACACCTGCCGGCAAGGAGATGCTGTGCCGCTTCGTGGTGGAAATTTGCGGAGCCGCCCAGACCTGGACGCCCGAATTGATCATCTCCACCCAGGTGGATCTGATCCGTGAAAAGGTTGGTTCCGCCAGGGTCATGTCGGCTGTCAGCGGCGGGGTAGATTCAAGCGTGGCCACCGCCCTGGTTCACAAAGCAGTCGGGGATCAACTCTCGGCGGTATTCATTGATACCGGCTTGCTGCGCCTCGGTGAACGCGAACAGGTCGAGAAAGCCTTTGCCCAAAATCAGGTGATGCAACTTCATACAGTGGACGCGCGTATTCAATATATGGAGGCGCTGAAAGGCGTCACGGAACCGGAGCAAAAGCGAAAGATCATCGGCGAGTTGTTTATCCGTCTTTTTGAAACGGAAGCCCAACAGTTGGGCAAACCGCCGTTCCTGGTGCAGGGTACTATCTATCCGGATGTGGTCGAGTCCAGCGCCCCAGATCGTAACAAAGGCGACAAGATCAAAACCCATCACAATGTGGGCGGGTTGCCTGAAGACCTGCAGTTTAAATTGGTGGAGCCCTTGCGTTACCTCTTCAAGGATGAGGTAAGGCGGGTGGGAGAAGCCCTCGGTTTGCCGAAAGAACTTGTCTGGAGGCAGCCATTCCCAGGCCCTGGCCTGGCAGTTCGTTGCCTGGGTGAGATCACCCCCGAGCGGGTGGAAAAGCTCAGACAGGCGGACGCCATTTTCACCGCTGAGTTGGCAAACGCCAACCTACTGAATTTGAATGAAGACAGCGGAGAGGGAACATCGCAGGCTTTCGCTGTGCTGTTGCCGGTCAAATCGGTCGGCGTCATGGGCGACCAGCGTACCTATCAGGAAGCCATAGCGCTCCGGGCTGTGGCAACAGAAGATTTTATGACCGCGAGTTGGGCAAAATTGCCCTACACAATCCTGGCTAAAGTATCCAGCAGAATTGTAAATGAAGTCCGCGGGATCAACCGGGTGGTCTATGACATCACAACCAAACCACCGGCAACGATTGAGTGGGAATAAAATGGAGGTTCCTATGAATTTCGGGGAAATATTATCAAAGGCGTGGAAAATTATATGGCGCAATAAAGTCCTGTGGATCTTCGGCATCCTGGCCAGCCTCGGTGGCGGCGGTGGAGGTGGTGGTGGTGGTGGTGGAAGCAGCAATTATTCCACTAACGGAAATCAAAGCGATTTCTTCAAGGATTTCCAATTCAATCTCCCACCCGAGATGCAACATCGATTCAACCAATTGGGCCAAGATATGGCCAATATCTCCTGGTATGTCTGGGTATTGATCGGTCTCGGCTTTTTGCTATTGATCGCGGTGGTGGTGGTTCTCTCCACCATTGGCAAGATCGGGCTCATCCATGGCACCAAACAGGCGGACGAAGGCGCCGAATTGATGCGCTTTGGCAGCCTGTTGTCACAATCAATGCGCTATTTCTGGCGTGTCTTCCTCTTTGATCTTCTGACCGGGTTCGCGCTCTTCCTGGTGATCATCATCCTCATGATCCCGCTCATCCTGGGCGGCGTGTTAACAATGGGTATCGGGTTGCTTTGCATGGTGCCGTTCTTCTGCCTGCTCATCCCCGTCATGGCTTTGGTCGGTGTGGTATTGCAACAGGGCGCTATCGCGATCGTTGTGGATGATGTGGGAGTCATTGAAGGACTGAAACGGGGTTGGGACGTCCTTAAGAAGAACTTCTGGAATATGGTGTTGATGGCTTTGATCCTGGGTGTTGGATCCGCGGTTATCGGCGTGATCATCTCCCTGCCGCTCCTGATCGTCTTCATACCGGTCATCGTCGGCATCGTCTCGAACGGTTTCGCCATCGCAGAAGGTTTCACCAACACGCTCCTGATCTCTGGTATTCTGTGCTGCGTGATCTATCCATTCGTGCTGGTACTCAATGGTATTCTGACGGGCTATGTCTTATCCGCCTGGACTCTCACTTACTTGAGAGTCACCCGTCCCGCTGCGGCTCTGGTTGAGGTGGAACCACAGGTTCCATTGGAGACAGTATAATCAGTACATGAGAAAACTGGCTTTCATAGCCATTCTGATCAGCCTGGTATTGCCCTGGAATGCTTTCGCACAGGGAGAGTACCAGGCTGTAATATTTAATCCTGATCTGTCTACATTCCCGATGGTGTCGGTGAATGTCGATGCACACGCGCCGGATGGGGCCTTCCTGCACGGCCTGGATTCATCCCAGGTGCGGATCATCGAGGACGGGCAATCGATCCCCGTTACCGATCTGAGTGAGTTGCGCCTGGCTGTGCAGATCTCCATGGTTATCAATACTTCTCCTGCCTTCGCATTACGAAATGGCATGGGTGTTCCCCGTTATGAGTATGTAAAAGAGTACATCGAGACCTGGGCTCGGAGTCAACGCGCCAATACGATCGACGATTTGAATCTACTCACTAACGGCGTCATCAATCAGACCCACCTGAAAGACAGCCTCGCATTTCAATCTGCTTTCGCCACGTTTCAACCGGATTTGAAGCAATCCGTCCCCAGCCTTGATCCACTTTCCACTGCTATTCAAATCGCATTGGAAAGCCAACAAGATCCCCCCATCGAGAAGGCGATCTTCTACTTCACACCCCTCCCTGGAGAGGAGATGTCTGAAACCGTGCGGTTGGATCTGATCACCCGCGCGAAACAGGCCGGGGCGCGGATGTTCATCTGGATGGTCGCCTCACAACATCAATTTGATGATCCCGAGGCAGCCGGTCTGCGGTCACTCGCTGAAGAAACCGGCGGACAATTTTTCGCTTTTTCGGGTGTTGAACCTTTTTCAGAAGCCCAGACGCTCATCGAGCCGCTGCGTTTTATCTACCACCTCCAGTATCGATCCGGTATCCGCGAGGCCGGAAATCATCAGATCGCGGTGCGGGTGGACCTGCCCGACTCTATCGTTTCGTCAGCGCCCATACCATTTCCTATCAGCCTGAGTCCGCCGAACCCAATTTTCGTGGGTGTTCCTTCCACCATTCTGCGCAGTGCCCCGGAGAAAAGCAAGGATCCTATCCATGAGTTGGCGCCAGTCCATCAAATTTTGGAGATCCTGATCGAATATCCGGATGGATACCCGCGGAATATCAAGGCTTCAAAGTTGCTGGTGGATGGGGCAGTTGCATCTGAAAACAGTCAGGAACCATTCAATCGGTTTACCTGGGATTTGACATCATATATAACCAGTGAAAAACATTCACTCCAGGCAGAGATCACCGATGAGCTTGGATTCACCCAAACCAGCGCCGTCCTGCCTGTTGATATAAGGGTCGATCTGCCCAACCAAACCGCGTGGGTGGAATTTCTGGCGGGTGGTGGTGTGTATCTCTTACTCGCAGTGGTGTTCGTTCTGGGTGTGCTGGCGGCCATTGGAATCACCAATCTGCGCGAGACGGGGACCGTCTTCCCGCGAACAAAAGGCAAACCTAAAACCGGCAAGATTTCGGGATCCTTCCGGACTGATGATGGGGAAAACCCGGACGATCCACTGATCGCCACAGAGAGACCGGAACCTGCTTTTCAGGCTTCCTTGCAATTGTTGGGGAAAAACATGAAACCGGTCGGTGACCCACCCATCCTGTTGGATATGACACAGATCCATTTTGGATCCGATCGCCAGAAGGCTACCATCTGGATCGAGGATGATACGCTGGAAGGATTGCACTGCACCATCACCAAACGTGAGGATGGCTCCTTTGCCATCACCGATCATCATAGTGTTCTGGGTACCTGGGTGAATTTCACCGCTATTCCCACCGAACCCGTATTGCTCCAGCATGGGGATGTGATCCAGGTGGGGGATAAAGCCTATCGGTATCAGGAAAATCCTCCCCGACGGTCTGGTACCGTCGAAGTCAAACCGTATCAGGCTGGTGAATCAATCAGATGGATCCTTCGCCCAACCTGATGATCTTCCCCGTATAAATTACACCGCTGTTTGGGATTTATTTCATTTCCTGACGACCCGCCAAGGCTCGCAGGATGGTGTTCTGATCGGCATATTCCAACTCGCCACCGACGGGTAATCCACGGGCGAGCCGGGTCACCTGGACTCCGTACGGGAGCAGTTGCTTTTGCAAGTATTGGGCGGTCGCGTCGCCTTCCATACTGGGGTTGGTCGCCAGGATCACCTCGCGAATCGCCCCGCCGCTGATCCGATCCATTAATGGGCGGATCATCAAGTCTTCCGGACCGATCCCCTCGATGGGAGAGAGGACACCGTGTAGTACATGATATTTCCCAAAGAACACATGCGCCTTTTCCAGTACCAGCACATCCATTGGTTTTTCCACCACGCAAATTAAACCCGCATCCCGTTGATCGCTGGCACAGATCTCACAGGAATCCTGCCCGGAGAGAGTGATATTGTAGCAAGTCTTGCAGAAAGCGATCCCGGTTTTAAGGTGGGCGAGCGCATCCGCCAACGTGGTGGAGATGTCTTCAGACGCGTTCAACAGGTAAAAGGCCAGCCGGGAAGCGGTTTTGGGACCGATACCCGGTAGGCGCGAGAATGCGTCGATCACATCCTGGATGGGCTGGGGAGTTTCCGACATCGCTTAAAGCCCAAGCCCGCCGAGTCCGCCAGCCAGAGGACCCAGCTTTTGTCGAAGCGAGCTCACGGGATTGGTCCAGGGATGCGTTGATGGCGCTGAGCATCAGGTCTTGCAGCATCTCCGCGTCAGAATCCTTCAACATCTCGGGGTCAATTTCGACCGCTTTGCAGTGCTGATCGCCGGTCATCGTGATCTTGATCGCGCCGCCACCTACGGATGAGGTGACCGTCTCAGAGCCAGGGCGTCCTGGGCAAGCGCCATCTGATCCTGCAATTTCTTGATCTGCTGCATCATTCCGCCCCCGCCCATTCCTCCACCGGCGGGACGATTGAATCCTTTTGCCATGAGATTTTCCTCCAATAAAAACCTAATTTATCTCTTTTTTATTGTCTTCATTCACTTCTTTAACATCCACAACCTGACCACCCAACTCCCGAAGGGCTGATCCAACCAGCGATTCCTGATTTACCTGGCTATCATTGGCGGTATCCACCGGACGAGTATCGGTCACCTCGCAGCGGATGGGCATAGATAGACCAGTCACCTGTTCGACTGCCTTGCGGGTGATTTCAAGGTGATCGTTCAATTCCATCTTCGTTTTGATCAAATCGGAGGCGAACGCCAACCGGATACAACCGTCTTTGATCCCATTGAAATGGCACGAGTTGACCAGGGCTTGTGTCCCCGGGGAAAGCTTGCGGACCGTCTCGATGATCTTGCGCCAGTTCTGCTGGATCAATTGGTGTTCCGATCCTCCGGCCGGCGAACCTGATTCAGAGTGAGAGTCTTTTTTCTCCTCCGCCACAGGTTCTGCCACGGGCGGGCTTGCTTTCTTTAGCGGTTCTTCCGGGGCTGCTTTTTCAGGCGTCTCGGTTGGCGCCGCTTTCTTCTTTTGCTCGATGACAGATTTCTCTGCCTGCCTGGGCGACTGGTTCTGGACAGGCTCAAGGCTTGCTTGCGTATCAGCCTGGATGCGAACGGGTAAACGCCAATTCCAACGCGAGTCCAGGCTGCCAGGAACTGGATCGGCTGTCTCCAGCCGCCAGGTTGAACTGGTTGATCGAGTTCAGCAGGTCTCGCAGGGAGACCAGATCCGCCTGTTTGAGCATGGTATCACGGACCTCCTGGGTCGTATCCACCAGGCTGCTGTTTCCTGATTTTACCAGGAGGATATTCCGCAGGTAATCCACCATCTGTCGTGCCAATTGACGGGCGTCGGAACCAGTATCGAGTGACTTTCTGGATCTGGTTAATCCTTCAGCCAGATTATGTGGCGATCAAATGCTGTGTCAGGAGAACCACATTGGTGTCGGCGGCAGTCCCGAGGACGCTTTCCGCCATGCCAAGGGTCACTTTCTGATTGGTGGATGCGAGCTGATCCAACAGGGAAATGCCATCCCGCAGGCTGCCGGTCGCCTGGCGAGCCACCAGTGTGTAGACTTCAGGCTCAATCGCAAACCCTTCCTCTTTGGCTTTTTTCTTCAGCAAATCCGACAATCACAGGCACCGATAATCGGCGGAATTCATGACGCTGGCAGCGCGATAGCACTGTGGCCGGGATCTTGTGGATCTCGGTGGTGGCCAAAATAAATATCGCATGCGCGGGTGGTTCTTCCAGGGTCTTTAGCAATGCATTGAAAGCAGCCGTGGAAAGCATATGGACTTCATCGATGATATAGACTTTGTATTTTCCACTGTTCGGGGAGAAATTGATCTTGTCCCGCAGGTCGCGGACATCTTCCACGCTGGTGTTGGAGGCTGCATCAATTTCAATCAGGTCGAGATAATTGCCATTATCCACTGCGAGACAGTGCTCACAGGCATCACAAGGTTTCTCCTGGTCATCCGGTCCAAGGCAATTGACCGCTTTTGCCAGAAGACGGGCGGTTGTGGTTTTGCCCGTGCCGCGTGGACCTGAGAAAAGATAGGCATGTCCGACCCGGTTGGTGGCGAGGGCGTTCTTAAGGGTCTGGACGATATGATCCTGGCCGACGACTTCGCCCCAGGTTTTTGGCCGCCACTTGCGATAGAGCGCTTGAGACATAATTCTTCCTATCAGGGTATTGTATAGGTCGCCTGGATGCTTCCCAGCGAATCGATCAGAGTTACGGTTTCGCCTTGCTGCCAGACGGATTCACTTTTATTCCAGAACAGGTCGATCACCGTATTCACGCCTGCCATGGTGTGAATAAATACGCCACCATCTTGATACAGGGTCAAATCGGGGAATGGATAGGTGTTGCCATTCTCATCTTGCAATTTCCAGTTGGTCAATTTTACTTCACCGGAGCCTTTGCGCTTGAGGATGACCACTTCGCTGGCGACGCTTCCGGAGCCAATGACATTCTCAATCGTGATCAGGCCTTTTGGAAATTCCTTCACCTCGGTTGGCATGGGAGTGGCCGGAGCTGCTGTGATGGATGGATCGAGCGTATTCGCGCCAGGAATAACTACCGGGGTGGGTTCTGCCGGTTTGATGAATGCCGGACGGTTGCCTGGATCCCAAATCCAAAGCACAGCCAGGATGGTGCAGGCGGAAACGATCACATTCAAGAGCAAGAACAGGACGATGCGTTTCGATTGTTTCATCAGTCACTCCGATTGGTTGGCGATCTAAACGGGCTGCCGTTGGATCCAAGTCTATTTTAATCCATCCTGTGGTATATTGTTGTCTGTGGGGAGGACAAATTTAATGTTCTGGATCATAGATGGCCATAATCTGATTCCCCACGTTCCCGGTATAAGCTTACGCGATTTGGACGATGAGAGCAAACTCATTCAGTGGTTGCTCGATTTTGCCCGGGTAGAACAGGATACCATCGCGGTATATTTTGATCAAGCTCCCGTGGGCCAACCTGCCGTGAAGAAATTTGGACGCGTGACGGCGCACTTTGTTCGCATCGGGAAAACCGCGGATCAGGCGATCGGTGAAAGGGTGCAGCGGGAAGGCAAATCCGCCAGGAACGCAACGGTTGTCAGTTCGGATCAACAAGTGCAACGCAACGCGCGGGCGCTTCATGCCGCGATCATCTCCTCGCCAGAATTTGTCCAGAAGGTGATCGCAGCATCCCAAAAGAAATCCGTCACCGAAAAACAAGAACCCAATATCACCACGAACGAGGTGGAAGAGTGGATGAGCCTGTTCAATCATGGGAAGAAAAACAAACCGGATTGAAGCTTATACGATAATTACTTTTCTTAAAAAGCGTTTTATATAATGGATTTAAGACACTGCAAAGTATTAACGGTATTGGTGTCTATCACCTGAGCAGTATTTTTTATCTGCTCGTCCCCCCCGAGTAGATAGGAAAATCAGGTGAGTACTCTCCCTATAGAGGTCACCAGGTATCCCCCCCATACCTGGTGACCTGCATTTAAGGAGTGTATTTATTGGGCGGAAATGTAACCCATCGACGCGCGTTTGACCGCTCCAACGGCAGGATGTCCACCAATTCATATTCTCGGTTCCCCATCCCCAACTTTTCAGCATAATCAAGGACGTGATATGGATTTTTGTGCTTGCCATGGAACCGGCTGAAAGGATGCCCTTCGCGGTTGACGACTTCCATCACGGTGGGTAAGTTCTCTTCATACAGGGGCAGATTGGCCGTCATGTCCAGCACCGCCTGTTCGATGGCGAGAATATCATCCGAGCCGAAGATACCCAGATCGGGTAGGATCGGCATACTGGTGAAGCCGAAGCAATCACACAGCGGGGTCATGAAGGTGGCAAGGCTGAAGTAAGCCACTTTCCCCGGCTTGAAGGTGGATAGCGCAATGGATGCGGAGATGGCGCAGGCTTCCTGAAAAGCCAGGAAGTTCACAGGGTCGATCTTCAGGCTGCCCGGAGGCGCGACCTTCAAGCATCTCTCACACTGGTTGCACTGCTCAATATGCAGATGCAGCTCGCCGGGTTTCTTCTTGTCTTCCACAAGGGCTTCCTGCGGGCAGGATTCGACGATCGCCTTCAAGTCCGTTCCGTCCGGGATCAGCTCCTTGAAGAAATAGGGGTCGTAATGACAGGTGTCGTGCATCGCAGATCGCGTCTCTCCCACCATGCAACCCAGAGCAATGTTTTTGATCGCTCCACCGAACCCACAACTTGGATGACCTTTATGTGGGCGAAATCAATCAAGAAGGTCGCGTCATGCACCAACCCGGATAGTTTCCAGGTTTTTATATTCTTGAACGGATGCTCAAACTCGTAAAAATAATTGTCTTTGATGGATGCGGCCGGATAGATCGGGCAGCCCAGGACTTCCTGGGTATACCCACGGGTTTCCGCACCTTCCACATCCCAGGTCACATCCGCGATAAAGGGCTTTCCGCCGCCCTCCTTGACCGCCTTCACCACTTTGCGGACAAAGACCGGGTGGATGGTGGAATAACCGATATTGGTCCCGGTGTGCATCTTGATCAGCACCTGTTCCCCTTTGACCCGCTCTCGGATATTCAATTTCTCCAGGACAAGATCCAGCTTGGCCGGGAGGGTTTCACTGGCTTCAAGGCGCGCCTGTCTGGCTGAGCCAAAATACACAATGCTTTTTTCCATAATTGTCTCCGCAATGAATTTAGATTTTAAGACATCCAACGGCCCACACCCACCCAGGCGTATTCCAGATGAGACGCCAGAACTTTTCCTGCTTTTGCCTGAACCACTCGATATGCTTTCCACATTAACCAGTATCCCCCCAGATGATCCAGGCGGCTGCCGATCTCCCGGCAGCGGCGATGGCGGTATTGGTTATCAAAAGCGCCACCTGCCCGCTCTGAAAGATAATCTTCCCGAATTCCAATCTGGACCAATTCCTTGATCAATCCGTCCGCTTCCCTTTTTTGCTCTCGGGTGAGCGAGATGGATTCGCCATCCAATCCCAGCCAGTGTTTGAGTGAATCCAGCATAAATGATTACCTCCAATCGCAACGAATCACAGATTTATATGATCTTTAACCGGTTTTTCAGGTGCAAGGTGCTGACTGTCCTCTTCAGGTTCCAATCCCGCCAGTTCCCGAATTTTGGGTAAATATCTCTCTGCCGTTTCTTCCCCGACATCAATGATCTCCTGTGCTCGCGGAAAGCTCAACAACATATTGATCTCTTTACCGAGGGGCATCCGCAAGTACAGATCGGGCGGATACGCGGATAGATTGATCTCGGTGATCCGGGCTGCCATGATCACCTCCGACCAGAGCAAATCCATAAAATACTCAGGAACCGGAAGGGGCCAACGCTGATTGTTCTCATTTTTCTGCCAGGGCGTGTCGGTGCGCGGATCCAACTGAACATCCACGGCCATCACTTTTTGCGCACCCAACTGGTAAGCCCAGTGAACCACAGTCTAACAACTGCACCAT